>JBGOZP010000005.1:0-170629 GCA_041480265.1 Terriglobia bacterium
CCAAGCAGAGCCCGCACCCGATTCCCGCGGGCGCCAAGCAGAGCCCGCACCCGATTCCCGCGGGCGCCAAGCAGAGCCCGCACCCGATTCCCGCAGTGAGTGGCCAACATCCCTTATGGATTACATCTGGACGCCCTGGCGCTACCGCTACATCGCCGAAGCCGGGAAACTTGCCGGCTGCGTCTTCTGTGACGCCGCGGCTGCCAATCGCGACGAGGAAACGCAAATCGTCCTGCGCGGCGTGAAAAACTACGTCATCCTGAACCGCTACCCCTATACGGCGGGCCACGTCATGATTGTCCCGTACGCGCATACCGCCGATTTCGCGCGCCTCGATCCCGAGACATCGGCCGAGATCATGCAGCTTGCGCAACGCGTGCAATCGGCGCTCGATGCGGTCTACCATCCGGAAGGCTATAATCTCGGCATGAATCTCGGCCGCGCGGCCGGCGCGGGCATCGCCGATCATCTGCATCTGCACCTGCTGCCGCGGTGGACTGGCGACACAAACTTTATGACTTCCATCGGCGAAACGCGCTTGCAGCCGGAAGATCTCTCCACCACATACGAAAAACTCCGTCGGGCGCTGAGTGCGTGATTTCCTCGTTCCGGATTTTTGGAATCGCTTGCGCCGCGCGCTAGCTCGCATTTCTGACAGAGGTGCAAGTGGGTGAAACGGAAAATACAAATTTGGTCGCTGAACACAGGCTTTGTGGCGCCGGCGTCTCGCCGGCGTTCTTACGCTGTGCCAGCTGCTTAAGAAACCGCCCCGACGCGTCGGGGCGCCACAAAGCCCGCGCGGGAAGCTCTCATGTAAGCGCATTGTTGTGAAACAGCGGGCGCTTTGTGAGAAGTGTGCGCTAAAATTCTTCACGACTTGCGGCGCGCATCCGCCGCAATCGTTCCTCGGAGCGGACCATTGAACCTCGATCTGAATGAAGAACAGAAGATGTTGCAGCGCACGGTGCGGGAATTCGCCGAAAACGAAGTGAAGCCGCTGGCGCGCGAGATTGACGAGACCGGCCATTTCCCCCGCGAAACGTTCCGCAAGGCGGCTGCACTGGGCCTGACCGCCGTGGCCTTGCCGGAATCCGAAGGCGGCGCGGGCTTCGACCACATCTCGTACTCCATCGTCATTGAAGAAATTTCGCGCGTCTGCGCTTCCACCGGCGTCATCCTCTCGGTGCAAAACTCGCTCTATTGCGATCCGATTCATCGGTTCGGCACGCAGGAACAGAAGAAACAATTCCTCCTGCCGTTCGCGCGCGGCGAAAAAATCGGCTGCTACGCGCTCACCGAACCTCAGGCCGGCTCGAACGCGGCGGCGCTCGCCACCAATGCGGTGCGCCAGGGCGGTTGCTACGTCATCAACGGCGCCAAGGCCTGGATCACCAACGGTGGCGTGGCTGACGCCGCCATCGTCTACGTAAGCACCGATCCGGCAAAGGGCGAAAAAGGCATCACGGCGCTGCTGGTCGAGCGCGGCACGCCCGGTTTCCATGTGGGCAAGGAAGAAAAGAAGCTCGGCATCCAAGCCACGGCATGCACGGAACTGTCATTCACGGATTGCGAAGTGCCCGTCAGCAATCGGATCGGAAACGAAGGCGAAGGATACAAGGTCGCGCTCTCGACGCTCGATGGCGGGCGCATCGGCATCGCCGCGCAGGCCACAGGCATCGCGCAAGGCGCGTTCGAACAGGCGCTGGTCTACGCGCAGCAGCGGCAGGCTTTCGGCCACCCCATCGCGGACTTTCAGGCGATTCAGTTCATGCTCGCAGACATGGCCACGGAGATTGACGCGGCGCGTTTGCTGGTGCGCAAGGCGGCGTGGAAGCAGGACACCGGCGCGCGCTTCTCCATGGAGGCTTCCATAGCCAAGCTATTCGCTTCGGAGCTGGCCACGCGCGTCACGCACAAGGCCATACAGATTCACGGCGGCAACGGCTACAGCCGCGAATATCCGGTCGAGCGCATGTACCGCGACGCGCGCATCACGGAAATCTATGAAGGCACCAGCGAAATCCAGCGGCTGGTGATCGCCGCGTGGGTGTTGAAGACGTACTGAGAACCCGAGTTGAGAGTTGACAGTTAAGAGTCGAGAGTTCAGGTAGGATTCGAGCTGGCGTTTGCCAGCAGGAAATTCTGACTCTGAACTCTTAACTCTCGACTCATAACTCTTAACTTTCAACTCTCCCCGCCACATCGTATTCTGTCTAAGGGACACGCCCCTTTCATGCAGGAACTTGATTCGAGCGCCGAATTTGACGCCGCGCGCGACGCCGATTTTTTCGCATCGTTGCCCGCGCGGCCTGCTGTGTTTTCCGTCGAGCCGCGCGAGGAACTCACCGGCGCGCAGTCCTATCTGCTGCGCACAGCGAATCTGCGGCAGCGCCTCGCGCGGCTGCTGGGTCCGCCCGAGCCCGCCTCGAAGCGGCTGAACCTGCGAGAATTTGCGGCGCGCATTCGCTACCGCATCGTGGGCTCGCCATTTGAGTTGAGTTTCCTGCACTGGCAGCACGCGCAGCGGCTTTGGCCCGCCGGATATCGCGAGCGGTTGCGGCTGCGCCCGCCCGCCGTTCTCAAGGTCAGCCTGGCGAACGCTTATCCGCGCTGCTATGCCACGCGGCGCATCAGCGCGAGCGGCTTCTATTTCGGCCCCTTCCCTTCCCGCCGGGCCGCGGATGCTTTTGCCTCCGGATTCCTGGACCTGTTCAAGATTCGCCGTTGCCAGATCAAGATTCGGCGCGATCCGGCCTACCCCGGCTGCATGTACTCGGAGATGAAGATGTGTCTTGCGCCGTGCTTTGCGGGATGCACGAAAGAGGATTACGACGCCGAAGTGGGCCGCGTGGCCGCGTTTCTGGCGACCAATGGCGCCTCGCTCACCGTGGAACTGGAGCGCGAACGCGAGGCGGCAAGCGCAGCGCTTGATTTCGAACGCGCCGCCGCAGCCCATCGCCGTATCGAAAAAACTGCCGATGCGTTGCGCGGTCTGCCCGAACTGGCGCGGCAGGTCGACAACCTGCACGCCGTCGTCCTCCAGCAAGCCGCGGAGGAAAAGACGGTGGCTGTGTTTCTGGAGCGAGCCGGGCGCATCGAGGAGCCGCGGATGCTGCGCTTCGCGCAGATGGCCAGCGAGCCACGCTCGGTCGAGCTGATCCTTCGCGAATGGCTGGAGCCGACAGCAGAGGTGAACCCGCCCTCCAGGCAGCCGGGAACGCCCCAACAAAGCTATCGTGAACTCGAAGATCAGTTAAGCCTGCTGGCGCGCTGGTTTTACGGAAAACCGCGCGCCGGCGAAATATTCTTCCGCGAAGGCACATCTCGCTCCTCTGCCGCCGCACCGCTGGATGTCTCCCTTGCCCCGACCCTATCGGAAAGTGCGCGCCGCAACACCGCATGGCCCTATCGCAGAATCCTCCGCGCCTGTTCGCGCCTGCTGGCCCCGCCCGGAGAACCTTGAGAAAAAGAAAAAAGTGAGTCCATGTGATAACAGTGTTTGAAGATACCGCTAGATGTAGGCTAGGATTCGCTCAGCGCGAATTTGCTTAGGGGATACAACAATGCTGACCAAGATCAAAATTCGAAATTTTAAACGTTTTGGAAGCGTTGAGGTTGATCTTGGAAACCCCGTTGTTTTCATTGGCCCCAATAATTCGGGAAAGACATCCGCACTACAGGCCCTCTCATTGTGGCAAGTGGGACTCAGTAGGTGGAACGAGAAGAGAAAAGGCAAGGGTCTTCCCGAGAAGAGGCCAGGAGTCACAATTAACCGACGTGATCTAGTTGCAGTTCCGGTCCCCGACGCAAATCTTCTCTGGAGAAATCTGCATGTCCGGGATGTAAAAAAGACCGAAGCGGGTCAAGTTACGAAGAACGTGAGAGTTGACATCATAGTTGAGGGCATTACAAGTGATAAACCTTGGCATTGTGGTTTGGAATTTGACTACGCTAACGAAGAGTCCTTCTACTGTCGTCCCCTCCGTGTTCCAGGTGATCAGCCAGGGAAACGGATGTCCATACCTCAGGATGCAATGGATGTACTAGTTGCCTTTCTGCCTCCAATGTCTGGCTTGGCGGCCAGTGAAACGCGACTTGACCAAGGGGCCATAAACGTTCGGGTCGGAGAAGGCCAGACAGCAGCAGTCCTCAGGAACTTGTGCTACGTCGTTCACACAAGCAAGCCAAAACTATGGAATAAGCTGGTTGAGCAAATAAAGGAGCTCTTCGGTTCGCTGCTCGAAACTCCACGCTATATACCGGAACGTGGTGATCTGGAGATGACGTATATCGAAAAAGATGTTCGCCTTGATCTGTCATCTTCCGGCCGGGGTCTGCAACAAACGCTACTGCTTCTCGCCTATATGTATGCCAATCCGAACTCGGTTCTTCTACTTGACGAGCCTGACGCGCACTTGGAGATCCTGCGACAACGTCAGATTTACCAAATCCTGACTGATGTTGCGCGGGCGAACGGCAACCAGGTTATTGCCGCAAGCCATAGCGAAGTTCTTCTCAACGAGGCGGCTGGCCGAGATCTTGTAATTGCCTTCATTGGTAAGCCCCACCCAATTGTTGACCGTGGCAGCCAGGTAAGGAAGGCATTAGAGGAAATCGGTTTTGAGCACTATTATCAGGCGGAGCAGACCGGATGGGTCCTATATTTGGAAGGAGCAACAGACCTTGCGATCTTGAGAGCTTTCGCCGAACGGTTGGGATACAAGAAAGCAATAGAGTGCCTAAGCCGTCCTTTTGTTCATTACGTCGGCAACCAAGCCGCTGATGTAAAAAAGCATTTTCATGGACTTCGTGAAGCGGTAGACAATCTTGGCGGAGTGGCCATCTTCGACCTGTTAGAACGTCCTTTACCACCTGATTTGGGAGCCACCGGACTCACCTGGCGCAAGAGGGAAATTGAAAACTACTTCTGTTATCGTGAAACTCTAGAAGCCTACGCTCAGCAGAGTGCTGCTTCTGCTCCTGCAGGACCACTCTTTAGCGCCGCGGAGGCCCAGCACCGCCTCGACGCAATGCGGCAAGCTATAACCGAACTTGAAAATGCTCTAATAACACTGGGCAAGGGATCTCCTTGGGACTCCGAAACGAAGGTGAGTGACGATTTCCTAGCACCTCTTTTCCAGAATTACTTCAAGAAACTTGGAATTCCCAATCTTATGGCCAAACGAAACTTCCACGAACTCGCTTTCCTAGTTCCTATCGACAAACTTGATTCTGAAGTCCGCGAGAAGCTGGACGCGATTGTTACCGTTGCGGATTTGGCGCAAGAGCGAAGTTCCGATTGACGCAGAATCCTCCGCGCCTGTTCGCGCCTGCTGGCCCCGCCCGGAGAGGCAGTCAAGAGTTCTTAGTTGACAGTCAAGAGTTCCAAAGTGAACACCCGTGAAATAGCGCCATTCTCCGCGAGAGTTCTTACTCTCGACTCTTAACTGTTAACTCTCGACTCGCAGATTCACATATAATTGCCGCTTTCTATCCTGCGAGGTGAAATGAGCCCGTTTGCGACTTCAGAAGGAACAACGAAATACGCCGCGCGATTTGCCGGGCGCGCCGCTGCGGGACACTTCCGCGAACAACAGGGCCTGTGGCTCTCCTCGCTCGGCATCGGCACCTATCTGGGCGAGCCGGATGCGCCCACCGACCAGGCCTATACCGATGCGATAGTAGCCGCCGTCGAAGCGGGCGCAAACGTGATCGACTCTGCAATCAATTACCGCTTCCAGCGCTCCGAGCGCTCCGTCAGGGCGGCGCTCGAAGAGCTCGCGCGGCGCGGGTTCGCGCGGGAGGAATTAGTAATCTGCACTAAGGGAGGATTCCTGACGCCCGACGGCGACATGCCCGCGGACGCCAGCGAATACTTCAATCGCGAATACGTGGCCACGGACATTTTGCGCGAAGGGGACGTCGCCGCGGGGTGCCACTCCATGGCGCCTCGATTCCTGGCCGACCAGGTCGAGCGCAGCCGGCGCAACCTCGGCGTCGAAACGATCGACGTCTATTACCTGCACAATCCGGAAACGCAATTGGGCGAGGTGCCGCGCGAGATGTTCAACAGCCGCGTGCGGGCCGCGTTTGAGTTTCTGGAATCCGCCGTGGCCGCCGCGAAGATTCACTATTACGGAATGGCCACATGGAACGCGTTTCGCCAGGGCGAGAACGAGCAGGATTTCCTTTCGCTCGCCGCCATGGAATCGCTCGCGCGGGACGTTGCGGGGGGCTCGCACCACTTCCGCTTCGTGCAACTCCCGTGCAACCTTGGCATGACCGAAGCGCTCACGCGGTCCAACCAGCCGCTCGACGCGCGCCGGGCGCCGGTGGTCGAAGCCGCAAACAAGCTCGGCATCACGCTGGTGGCCAGCGCCGCGATGCTGCAAGGGCAGTTGTCGCGCGGCCTGCCCCCATTCGTAGCCGCAGCCTTGGGATTGCAAAATGACGCCGAGCGCGCGCTGCAGTTCGTGCGTTCCACGCCGGGAATCACCACGGCTCTGGTGGGCATGAGCCGCATCGAGCACGTGCGCGCAAATCTTTCGCTCGCCGCCATCTCTCCGGCCTCGCAGGATGAATTCTCAAGATTGTTCGAACGCGGAAGGAAGGCCTGAATGGTCACTCCCTGTCTGAAACGAGATCGGGGTGCCGCGCCGTCAGCCATGCCGCGATCGCCCGGTCCAACTCCGGCAGGTGTCCCGCGAAGAAATGATCCGCGCCGGAAATAATCGCGATCCTGGTCCGCTCCTTCACCTGCGGAGGGCATTCCCCAACCATGGCCTCTAATTTCTCCGGGGGCCCGTAGCGATCGAGTTCACCCGACACCAACAGCTTGGGCTTGTCGCATGCCTCCAAATAGGAAAACTCCCGGTTGCCCAGATTGCCCACGGGCAGGCCCAGGCCGATCAGTTCCGACACGCGCGAATCCTTGCAACCGGCGCGCAGCCCAACCCACGAACCGAAACTGAAACCCGCAACCAGCAGCGGCGCACCGGGAAACTCCGCGGCAAGAAAATCGAGCGTCGCCGCAACGTCGTCCTGTTCCCCGCGTCCCTCGTCGTGCGCGCCTTCGCTCAATCCCGTGCCGCGGAAATTGAATCGCAGAACAGGCAGGCCGAAACGATGCAGCGTTTTCGCCGTCTGATAGACCACTTTGTTGTGCATCGTCCCGCCGAACAGCGGATGCGGATGGCACACTACGGCCGCCGGCGCAGGCCGCGCGTCCGCCGCGCGCTGCGGCACCGACCACACGAGCGCTTCGAGCCGGCCCGCCGGCCCCGGCAAGAAAACCGTTCGATGAAGAGGCTGTGGCATACCCAGTCCTATGAGAACACAAACGCGCATCGCGGAACAAACGTCCGTTTCGCCGGAATTCGAGATAAACATTTGATTACTCCCCTGCGCGCGTTTCTCGTTGCGATTTCTATCCAGCAATGCTACGGTGGGGGAGAAGTTGGGACACCCTCTTCCGGGGGGAGAAATGGCAAATTCCATCGAACGGCGAACCGCGCGGCGATTTACAATGACGCTTCCACTGACGATCCGCACCAGCGGGCCGGGCGGCGGAACCGAACAGCAAGGACACACGCGGGATGTCAGTTTCCGCGGCCTGTACTTTTTGCTCGACGCCGATTTTGAGGCTGGAAAGTCCATAGAATTTATTCTGACCCTGCCGCGAGAGATCACCATGGCCGGCGATGTCCATATCCGCTGCTTTGCGGAGGTCGTGCGCGCCGAACCTCACAACAATGAACGAGGCTTCGCGGCTCGCATCGACCGCTACGAATTTCTTCCGGCCACGGCCTGATCGCGGCGGTCCATCCAAAGCAAGCCTTCCCTATTTCTATCCTGAAGCGGTCTTTTCCCCCGTTTATGCAGTAGAATTATCTCTTGCAGGCATGGTCTGGAGGAATGATGGATCACTATGATGCGAAATCGGCGCTTGACGAGTTGAGGGAGGATGCGATGTTGCCGCACCCGGTTCGCCTGCGCGACATGATCCTGCGCACGCAACTCAATGCCAGCGACGCGATCGAGATGAACCGCGAGTTTCAGAATTATCTGTTGCACTACGGCGAGACGCAAAAAGTTGCGCTCGAAATACTGGAAAAAATCGCCGCCGGCGTTCCGGGAAATTCGTAAGAATCTCCGTCAGGCCCGCGGTTTTAGTAGCACAGTCCCGCCTCAGCGGGACTGTGCTACTGGGCCTGCGTTGCGGCTGCTTGCAATGAGGCCGGCCGGGAACTGCTACACCATGTTGTGAGAAATGCGGACTGCCCCTGCGGGGCCGGCCGCCGAGGCGAACCAGAATCATGCCGCGAGAAACAATCCTGATTGATGCGGACGATACGCTCTGGGAAAACAACGTCTTCTTCGAGCAAACCATCGAAGAATTTCTAACGTTGCTTGAGCCCTTCGGCTACCAGCGAGAGTACGCGCGCCACATCCTGAACGAAACCGAGCGCCGCAATATCCGCCAGCACGGCTACGGCGTGCGCAGCTTCGGCCGGTCGCTCGAGGACGCCTACATGAAACTTGCCGGGCACCTGGCCGAACGCGCGACGGTCGAGGCCATCCAGCTTCGCGTCACCGAACTCGAACGCACCCCGCCCAGCATTCTCGAAGGAGTGGTCGAAACGCTGGATTATCTCGCCGAACGGCATCGCCTGATCCTGTTCACGAAGGGCGAAGCGGCCGAACAAGCGGCCAAGGTCGAGCGGTCCGGGCTGCAGATTCATTTCGAAGCGATTGAGATTGTGCCGGAAAAAGATGTGGCGACCTACCGCTCACTGGTGAACCGGCATCATGTCGTGAAGTCGCGCGGATGGATGGTCGGCAACAGCCCGCGCAGCGATATCAACCCGGCGATCGAGGCGGGGTTGAATGCGGTGTTCATCCCGCATCCGGCCACCTGGGCTCTGGAGCATGATGAAGTCCGCAGCGGGGCGGGCCGCTTGCTTATCTTGTCGAGCTTCCGCGATCTGCGCGAACATTTCTGATCTGAACAATTCCCAACATGCGCGCGTGACTCGTTTCGACGCGCTTGCGCCGCGAACACTGCGTGGCGATCAGAATGTTGGCGCGCGGGAGCGGAACGGGATGTGCACGACGGCTTCGAGGTCGACGGGCTCGCCGTGTTTTTCCGCCGGCTGAAATTTCCATTGCGCGAGAGCCTCCATCGCATTGGCGTCCAGATGAGAGTCCACGCCATGCACCAATTGAATGCTGTCCACGCTGCCATCCTTGCGAATCACGGCGTAGAGCACCACTTCTCCCTCCACATGCGCCGTGCGCAGCTCGGGCGGATACTTCGGATCTACCTTGCGCAACGCGACCGGCCCCGCGAGCTCTGACGCCACGCTTCTTGCGTATGGGCCGGCATCCCTCTCTTCCATTTCGGCAAAATTCAGCACCCAACTTCCGGACGCACTCGTCAGATTCGGCATGTTCACGTGCAGCGTGTAGACGCGCTTCGCACCCAGCACCTTCTCGGGTGGCACGTCCAGCTTGGGACTCTGCTGCGCGGAACCGGAATTGAGCGGAGGAGTGTTCGAATCCCGAGGGGGAACGCTCACGCGCGGAATCGCCAGCGAGGATGGCCGATTCCCCGGGCTCCGCGACACGGAGCCGGGCCCGGAAGCGGCAGCCGTGTTCGCGCTGTTCCCGCCGCTGATGAAGATGCTTTCCGGACCATGACCTCCTCCCCCGGCGGCAGATTCCCCATGCGCGCCCCTGCCCTCCGTTGTCCCGCCAGGCGCACCGGGTTGCGGTCCTTCCGGCAAGATCGAGATGCGCGCCAAAAGATTCCCGGCCGGGACAGAGGGAGGCGGCGCTACGGGCGCCGGCGTTGCGGACAGCGCGATCAGCGTGCCGCTATCTCCAGCTGGCGGCTGTGCAATTTCAGGAGCGGCGGCGTTGGTGTCGCCCCTCTGCTGTGCCGCGCGTGGCGTCGCCATTGGGCTGACCGGCGGAACCGGTTTGGGCGGCGCCTGCGTGGATGAAGTGATGTTGATCTCACCCACACGCTTTTCCGGCGTGGACACTTCTGGGGCGACGGCAGCCTGCTCCACGCGCAGCGTAGGGGCCTTCGGCCTCATCGCCGCCAGTTGCTCAGCAGTCAGCTGCAACTTCGGACGCGCCGGTTCGGATCCCGCAAGCCGCACGATGTTCGGAAGCTGGGGGAGGATCTTGGGCGGCTCGGGTGGCGCCGCCGGTTGAATCAGCGTCTGCCGAGGGTGCGTCGGGTGCAACACTTCGGAGATGATCGTCTGCCGAGGATGAAACGCGTCGGCGCCACGATCGGGTGAAATCTTCGAAGCGTCTTTTGGGGGAGCAGCCTTTAGCGCAGGCGCCGCTGGCAGGGTTGCTGGAAAATCTTTCACGGGGCCATACCACGTCAACTCCATTTGTAATGCAAGACCCTCGGCGCGGGCGGGCCGGATGTTCCAGATAGGCGGAGGAAATAGAATGAGGAGCGCCTGACAGGCCACCGCAACAACAAACGCAGCCTTGGGAAAACTCTGCTCGATCCAGCAATCGCGAAAGTAGGGTGCGCCAAGAAATTCTTTTGGCGGGGCTGGCCCGCCAAGCAAAGCCACAACGCTGGAGATGAACTCTTCCCGCCAGCCAACCCACGCAATTGCAAAGTGCGGGGAATACGGCTTCCCTGCGAGGCGGGCCGTGGAAGTCAGACCTAGTCCCGGTTGCGTATCACCAGCGGCGCGCGCTTGCATCATCCTGTAGAAAGTATACGCCTCCGGCCCCTCGTCCGGCCCGGTAATGCGAAGTAATGGCTTGCCGTTCACCGTGCGATTTGCAACGATAAGCTTTCAATTTCAGCGCTCGGCTGAGGGTGCTACTGTTCGAGCGCCGGGGGGAATGAGAGTCTTTATGGCGACAAAAGTTCCTTCAAACTCAGCTGCCCGCCGGTTTCCGCTTTGGGCCAAGATTGTGCTGGGGCTGTTCGTTGTGCTCCTGGTAGTCGCGCTGGCCGCGCCTTACTTTCTGAACGTCGACCGCTATCGCGCCACGATTGCCGATGCGATCCAGCAGCAGACTGGACGGCATGTCACACTCGGCAAGATTCGCGCGCAGTTCTTGCCGGGAATCGGATTCGTCGTCGAAGATTTGCATATCGGAAATCCGGAGGGATTTCCGGCGGGCGATGTTGTCTCCGCCAGTGAAATCCGCGGCAATCTGGCAATTGGGCCGCTGCTGCACGGAATTATCCATCTGAACTCCCTCGAGCTGGTGCGCCCGAAGCTGACGCTCCTCACGGAGCCCAACGGGAAGGACAATTACACATTTCCCTCTTCCAGCCCGGCGCAAAAAAAACCGGCGGCGGCCGGCGGGCCCGCGAAAACCGAGCAGCCCTCCTCGGGCGTGTCGCTCGATCAAATCGACAGCATCAACCTGACCGGCGCGGAGGTGCTGGTGGGCGGCATCGTTCGAGGAGCCGTCGCGCCACTGGCGGACACAAAGGGCATCAACATCACCCTGCACAATTTCGTCGTGAGTCCCGTGCGCGTCCACGACTGGCAGGCGGAATCGAAGCTATCCGGAGTGACGCTCGCGCTGAGCGGCTGGAGCGAGCCGATCGCCTTCCGCTCCGGACAATTCACGCTTTCGGGCGGAAAACTGGACTCGCAATTTGTCGCCGACCTTGCAAAAGCCTCCGACATCAAGGGCACGCTCAGTGTGCCCGATTTCGAGCACCCGCAATTGAATTTTGAAATGAGCGCATCGCAGCTCGACATCGACAAACTGATGGCCGTGGCGGGCAGTGGACCGGTCGGGGCGGCTTCTGCTCCCTCCAAACGGGCCGATCCGCCGGCCGGCAAGAGCGAGTTGGTCGCGCGAGGCCACATCAACATCGAGAAAATTACGACCAAGCCCTACACCGTGGGTCCCGCAAACGTCGAAATCCGGGTGTACACCGATCGCGCGGAGCTCTGGCCGATCTCCATCGGGATGTATGGCGGAACGCTGCAGATCTCTTCGCGCGTGGACCGTGTGACCGATCCCGCGCGCTTCACCGCCAACGTTCAGATGCGCAATCTGGATGTGGCCCAGGTGCTCGACGTGACTCCCGCTGCGCGCGGTAAAATGGGCGGCATCGGCGAACTCGATCTGCAGCTTCTCGGCAATCTGAGCGACGCGTGGAAGAAATCGCTGTCCGGTACGGGAAAGTTTGCGGTGCGCAACGGACACTTGCCGGGAGTGAATCTCGCCGGCGCGGCGCAATCGCTGGCGAAATTGTCCGGCGTCGGCGGAGACACGCCGTTCACGGTTCTCGAAGGCGACATCAACATCGCCGGAGAGCGCGTCTCCAGCAAGCAGATTCATCTCGACTCACCGAGCGGAATCGTGGATTTGCGCGGCAGCGTGGGCCTCGACGGCACGCTCGACTATCAGGGCCAGGTTTCGATCAATCCCAGCGCGGTGGCCGGATCGGGTGCCGTCGGCAGCATCGTAGGCGGGCTGATTGGCAGCCGCGTGAGCAAAATTACCGTGCCTCTCGCGCTCGGCGGCACAATCGACAGCCCGAAAGTGCAGCCCGGCAAAGGCGTCCCAAGCTTTGCAGCGCCTGCGCCGGCTTCAGGCTCGGCGCCTGCTACGGCGCCCGCCGCGCAACCCACAGCACCGCAAAATCCGATCGATACCCTGAAAGACTTGTTCAAGAAACACTAACAGCTTGCGGGAAAAGGGTCGAATCCTTGTGGGTCGCGGCCCCGACAGGGTCGGGATCTTCGACTTCAGCCGCGACATAAAGCTTGCATTTCCATCAGGGGTTTTAACCCCTGAGGGAAATGCAGAGAGTTTTTCCGCAGCCTGCTAATGCCCTGAGTCAGAAATCCTTCGACAAATACCTAACTCGATTTGTGGGTCGGAGCTTTAGCTCCGACATGCAACGCCAGCGACGTTCAGGGCTTCAGCCCCTGAAGCTTCAGGGCTTAAAAGCCCTCCTCCCGGCCCACCAGTATTGTCGGACCTGAAGGTCCGACCCACAACGATTGTCGCGAGTGGTTGACTTTGTCAGCAAACTTCTGACTCAGGACACTAACAGACTGCTGCCTGGCCTTCACGCCGCCAGCGCAAGCCTGTAAAAACTGAGCGCGGCATCGCCCTGTACGACCACGCGAGCGAGTTCGAGTTCCCCAACACGCTCCGGCAACGCGCGCTTGCGCGAGTGCTCCGCGATGACGCGCCCGCCGGGCGCCACCAGCAGCGACTCGCCAAGAAATGCAAGCACGCTCTCATATTCTTCGGTTGCCGCGTAGGGTGGATCGAGAAAAACGAATTGCGCGTGGACATGGCGCGCTTCGAGCCGCTCGAGCCCGCGCATAACGTCCACACCTAGTATTTCGGCTTCGCCGCTTATGCCGAGCGATTCCAGGTTGCGGCGGATCAAAGCCGCCGCGGGCGCATGCTGTTCGACAAAAATCGCCGCGCGCGCGCCCCGGCTCAGCGCTTCGATGCCGACCGCCCCCGTTCCCGCGTACAGATCTACGAACAGGGAGTCTTTCATAGTCGGACCTAGGATATTGAACAGCGTCTCCCGCAAGCGATCGCTCGTGGGCCGCAGCGCCTGCCCTTTCAGGCTGCGAAGCGTCCGGCTCCGGTATTTTCCCGCGATTACGCGCATGGGGAGCCGTGAATGGTGACTAGTGACTGGTGACTGGTGACTGGTGTTGGGCGGCGCCCGAGTACCGGAGACAATCCTGAGTCAAAAGTTAAGAGTTGAGAGTTAGAACTTTTCCCGATCATCAATTTTGCCATCATCGGCCATTCAACTCCTGACTTTCAACTATCGACTCGTCACTAGTCACCAGTCACTACCCTCACCCCACCGACGCCAGCCGATACCGCCGCTGCCATTCCTGCGGAAGCTGGGCGAGCAGGCGCTGACGCGCCGGCTCCGCGCCGGGAGTTTCCACCAGGGTGAGCGCCTCGCGGCGCGCCAGTTCCAGCAACTCGAAGTAGCGAAGCGGATTCGCAATATGGAAACCAAGCTGTCCATGCTGCCGCGTGCCGAAGAATTCGCCCGGGCCCCGCAGCTTCAAATCGGTTTCGGCGATTTCAAACCCGTTGGTCGTGCGCACCATCGTCTCCAGGCGCGCGCGCGCATCCTCTCCCGGAGTCTTGGGCGCGATCAGAATGCAGGTGCCTTTTTCGCCGCCGCGGCCAATGCGCCCCCGCAGCTGATGGAGCTGTGAGAGGCCGAATCGTTCGGCGTGCTCGATCACCATAACGGTGGCATTCGGGACGTCCACGCCGACTTCAATCACCGTGGTCGCCACCAGGATGTCGATCTCGCGCCGGCGGAACCGTTCCATGATGTCTTCTTTCTCATCGCTTTTCATGCGTCCGTGCAGCAGGCCGACTTTCCGTTCCGGGAAGACCGTCTTCTGCAGCCGCTCGTATTCCACGATGGCTGCTTTGAGCGAGCGCTGCGATTCCGCCGACTTCGACTGCTCGATCACCGGATAGACAACGTAGGCCTGCCGCCCCGCGGCAATTTCGCGCCGGAGAAATTCCCACACGCCCGGCAGATGCGCATCCGACGACCATCGTGTTTCGATGGGCACGCGGCCGGGCGGCATCTGGTCGATCACGGAGATGTCGAGATCGCCATAGAGCGTAAGCGAAAGCGTGCGCGGAATGGGAGTCGCGGTCATCACCAGCACGTCGGGCGCGGCGGCCTTCTCCATCAATTCCTTGCGTTGCAGCACGCCGAAGCGGTGCTGCTCGTCCACGATCACCAGTCCCAGCCGCGCGAATTCCACTTGCGGCTCCAGCAGCGCATGCGTGCCGGCGACGAGCTGCGCGGCGCCCGAGCGCACGCGCTCCAGCGCCGCTCTTTTCTCCGCGGGCTTCATTCCGCTGATCAGCAACTCCACGGCGTAACCCGCGCGTGAGAATATTTTCCGCGCGGCCAGGTAGTGCTGCACGGCAAGAATTTCGGTCGGCGCCATGAGCGCCACCTGGAGCCCATTTTCAATCACAATAGTGGCCGCTTCGAGCGCCACAATCGTTTTCCCGCTTCCCACGTCGCCTTGCAGCAGGCGGTTCATCGGCACGGGACGCTCCAGGTCCGCGGCAATTTCGCCCAGGGCGCGCTTCTGCGCCTCGGTGGGCTTGAAGGGCAGCACGCGTTTGATCGCCTCGCGGATGCCCGCCTCGCGCACGCGAAACGCGATGCCCGGCTGCTGCTGCGCCGCCTTCCGCCGCATCGCCACGCTCAGCTGGTAAAAGAAAAACTCCTCGAAAATCAGGCGCTGGTGCGCCTGCGAACGGAATGCATTCAACGCTTCGACCGATTCCGTACGGGGCGGAAAATGGACAAACTGAATCGCCTCGCTCCGCGAAGGATACTTGTACCGGGCAAGCAACTCCGCCGGCAACGGATCGGGAAGCATTCCCCCAAGATTTTCAAGCGCTGTATAGACGATCCGCCGCATCATGCGCGAGCTGATGCCGCCGATTGCTTCGTAAATCGGTACGATGCGGCCAACTTCGGTCGAGTCCGCTTCCCCGCTGCCCAGCAGTTCATACTCCGGATTGATCATCTCAATCCGGCCCGGCCTGTAAGGGTCAACGTCCGCCTTCCCGTAAAGCACGATCCTCTGGCCAGGCTTGAATCGCGCTTCGAGATAGCCGCCATGAAAAAACTTGCAGGAAAGCGGCCCGCTGTCGTCCTGGACAAGCAGATGAAACACGCCGCCTCGCGCCCGTGTATAGCGCACCAGGCTGCCGCTCAAGACTTGCGCCTGCACGGTGTAGATTTGCCCCGGCGCGATCTCGCGGATCTTCGCGAAACGTATGCGGTCCTCATAGCGGAAGGGCAGGTAACCGAGCAGGTCCTCGAACGTGCGGATGCCGCGCTTCGCCAGCAACTCCGCGCGGCGCGGTCCCACGCCTTTCAGGTACATCACTTCGGTTGAGGGCGTAACGCGCATCCATATCTTTATATCACCGCACGCCCACTTGCGCCGAGGCTTGCAATCCCACGCGGCATAGGAAAAGATGGATCGTTATTCTGGCGGGCTCCAACGGGCGTGGGCTCTACTTGGAGCCCACCAGAAAGTAGAGCCCGCACCCTGTGCCCGGACTGCGGGAGGCGTGTTTGTCGCAAGAGCGGCTCAACGGGAACGACAAGAAAGTTCTGCTGATTTGGGTTCTCGCCGGACTGCTCGGCGCGGGCGTGGCGCACAAGTATTTTTTCCAGGCCTTCCCCGAAGCTTCCGTCGAATTCAAGGTTCCTCGCGCGGCGGCGCTCGAGCAGGCCAGACAATTCGCGATGGCGCAGGGCGCGCAACTCGACGGGTACCAGTCGAGCATCGTGTTTGACGTTGATGACACGGCAAAGACCTACCTGGAACGTGAAGTAGGGCTCAAACAGGCCAACCAGGTCATGGCGCACGATGTGCACATCTGGTTTTGGCAGATACGTTTCTTTCGCCCATTGCAGAAGGAAGAATTCGATGTGCGCGTCGACCCGGGCGGAAGCGTCGCCGGTTATGCGCACGTACTCGAGGAAACCGCTCCCGGCGCGCGGCCCGAACGCGCCGCCGCGCGAACCGCCGCCGAATCGTTCCTGCGCGACACCTTGCACGCGGACCTCTCCCGTTACGATTTCCGCGAGCAGGAAGCGAACTTCACGGAGCGGCCCAATCGCCGCGACTGGACCTTTTCCTGGGAACAACGCGGTTTTCGCGCCAAGGATGCGCCGTACCGGCTGAGCGTGGCGCTGGCCGGGGACCGCGTTTCCGGGTATTCGGAATTCCTGAAAGTTCCGGAAGCCTGGGAGCACGATTACAACCTTCTCCGGTCCTCAAATAACCTCCTCGAGTATGTCGCGCTGATTCCCTACGCATTTCTGTTCGGCGGTTGTCTCTACGTCATTTTCTCGCTGGGACGCCGCGGCTTGCTCGAATGGCGCGAAGGCCTGGCGCTCGGCGCATTCCTGACTGTCCTGTTTTTCATCATGACCATGAATCAGTGGCCTCTTGAGCGCGCCGCCTACGACACGAATACGCCTTACTCCAGTTTTTTCTTGAGCCAGGTCGGCCAGGCCGCCCTGCTCAGCATTGTCAGCGCCTTGCTGGTCGTGCTGGCCGTGGTGCCGGGAGAGCCGCTCTATCGCGTTTCGCAACCCGGCAAGATCCGGCTGGGCGTTGGATGTCGACTCCCCGGAATTCGCACCAAGGAATTTTTCACCGCCAATGTCATCGGGATATGCCTGGCCGCGGCGCACATCGGCTACATCACGGTTTTCTATATCGTGAGCGGAAAATTCGGCGCGTGGGCGCCGCAGGACCTGAATTACACCGGCGTCATCAGCACCTGGCTGCCCTGGGTCTACCCCCTGACGATTGGAATCTATGCGGCCACCAGCGAGGAATTTCTGTTCCGCCTGTTCGCCATTCCATTTCTATTGCGCACGACGAAATCGAAATTTCTGGCCGTCGTGCTGCCCGCCTTCGCCTGGGGATTTCTGCACAGCAACTACCCGCAAGAGCCCGCCTATATTCGCGGCATCGAGGTCGGCCTGATCGGCATCGTCGCGGGGCTGGTGATGCTGCGCTGGGGGATTTGGGCTACGCTGCTCTGGCACTATACCGTGGACGCTTTCCTCATCAGCACATCTTTGCTGCGCTCCAGTGGCGCTTATCTTCGCATTTCCGGCGCAATTGTGGGCGGGGCCGCATTGATCCCTCTCGCCATCGCGGCCATTTCCTATTTGTCGCGCGGAGGATTTGCGGCGGACCCGGGACTGCTGAACAGCGCTCTCCCTGTTGCCGCGCCGCACGTGGATACGCCGCTGGCGCCCGCGCACGAAGCTGCGCCTGAAATAGTTTCCGGGAGCGCCGCCACAAACGTTTCACCGGGATATGCGCCGATGTCTTCCCGCGCGCTCGCCGTCCTGGCCGTTTGCGGCGTGCTGGGCGTCGCGCTGCTGGCGGGCGTCAAACGAGAGGCCATCGGAGACTTCGTGCGTTTCGAAATCCCTTCGAGCGGCGCCATTGCCCGCGCGGACCAGGTCCTGCGCGATCACAATGTCGATCCCGCAAGCTACCATCACGCCGCTACCATCGCCTACACATTCGACGGCTACACCAACGAATACCTGCGCCGCACCATCGGCATCGCCGCCGCCAACCGCATTTATCGTGACCAGGTTCCTTCCGCCTTCTGGACGGTTCGCTACTTCCGCGATTCGCAGAATGAAGAATACCTGGCCGTCTTGCGGCCCGATGGCTCGCTGCATGCCCTTCACCACACGCTCGATGAAAAAACTCCGGGCGCGAATTTGGCCAAGGAAGAAGCCTTGGCGCGCGCGGAAGTCTATCTGCGCGACCTGAAGAAACTCGACCTCACATCGTGGACTCTGGTCGAGACCAACACCGACAAGCGCCCCGCCAGAACCGACCACACCTTCATCTGGGAGCGGAAGGCTGCGCTCGATGCGCCGCCGGGGCAGCTCGGTTCGAACGCGGGCGCTCACGTTCGCATGCAAGTGCAAGTGCAGGGCGACGAGGTCTCCGGTTACCGCGTCTTCATCAAGATTCCCGAAGCCTGGCGCGATGCGGAAAGCCGCGCCACCGCGGTGCAAATAGCGCAGACATTTGGCAGGGCGCTCCTTCTTGGCGTGGCGGCGATCACCGTGCTGGTCATTTTCTTGCGCAGCCTGAAACATCCGGAAATCGCGCAGGTTCCCTGGCGCCGCCTCGGCAACTGGTCGGTCTGGGCGCTGGTGGCAGCGATTGTGATTTATGTAAATCGGGCGCCGCAGTTCCTGGCCAGCTACACCACTACAATGCCGCTCAGGACCTACTACATCATTCTTTTCATTTCGATGGTATTTATCACGGCGGTCTATCTTGCCGCTGCATTCATGTTGTTGGGTCTTGCGTGGTTCTTCATCGAACGGACATTCGGCCGCGGGCGCATCCCGTCATGGACCGCCATGCCCGCGGCCTATTACCGCGATGCGTTTTGCGTCGCGATCTTCGGCGCGGCGGCGCTCGCCGGCCTCAACCGCCTGCCGGGATTATTCGCGCATTGGCCGCTCTGGCGGCACGCGTTGGGTTCGGCCTTGCCGGGCAGCTTGGACGCGCTCAACCCAGCCGCGGAGACGATTGCCTTCGGAATCTCCGCCGGTCTTTTTTTCTTAGGACTCGCCGGCGTGGCCATCGGTCTCGTCGCCGCCTATGTTCGCCCGCGGTGGATGCGCGCCGGGCTCGTAGTCCTGGTTGCTGCGTTACTGGCAACCAACGTAGCGACGCCCGAAGCTTTTTTCCGGGATGCGGCATTTCACGTAGTGACCATCGTCGCGGTGTGGCTTGGCATAACGCGCATCGCTAAATTCAACGTGATGGGTTATTTCCTGCTCGCCTCAATGATCGTGCTCCTGCCCGGCGCAGTCGAATTGCTCGCGCAGCCAAACGCATACTTCCGCGCCAACGGTTACGCGGTCGTCGTCTTTGCCATTGCGCTCCTGGCCTGGCCTCTCGTGTCCTGGCGCCGCAGAGCTGCTCTGGAATAATTGCATCAGGCATGCTCCCCTCGCGATCCCTTCTTTTTCCGCAGGATCCCGCTGAGAAAATAAAGCAATACCCCGGCGGCGATGATAACGCTCCCAATGACGAGTCCGTTCGTATCGCCCACAAACTCTTTGCGGTTGCGCACGACGACTACGATCATCAAGGCCAGCGGAGGCAGTCCAACAGCGACCGCGCCCACAATCCCGCCAGGAACGCGAAACGGCCGCGCCAGTTCCGGTTCGCGAATCCGCAGCGCTACCAGCGCCCAGAATTCCAGCAGAATGCTCAGGCCCGTCAGCAGCACATCAAGGATGAGGTTGCGTTCGAACCCCAGCGGATAGCACACGGCCCAAACAATTGCGCAGGCCACAATCGCAACCCACGGCGCTCCCGTACGGGAATGTTGCCGCGCAACAACCCGCGGCAGGTAGCCATCCTCGGCCATCACCGCCGGCAACCGGGTGAAGGAAAGCATCAAGGCGCTAAACGATCCGATCGCTCCGATCACTCCAGCAAACGCAATGGCCATCGCGAGCGTCCCGCCTCCGATCAATTCCGCGATATCCACCCAGCCGCCCTCTGTCCAACTTTCCGGGTTAATCCCCGTGTGCGCCACGGCTGCCACAGGCAGTACATACGTCACGACCACCAGCACGACCGCGCCGAACATGGCGCGCGAATACGTCCGCTGCGGCGCTTCGACTTCTCCCGCAATCGTCGAGAGATTGTCCCAGCCCATGTAGTTCCACATGGCGATGAGCACGCCGCCGAGCAAATCAACGTGGCGTAATGGGGCCGCGACACTCGTGCCGCTCCGGCCGCTTCCCAGCGCTAGAACGATCAGCGCGGCGAACGGCGCGAGCAACGCAATGTTGAGCCACACGCTACCTTCCCCGACCGCGCGCACTCCCAGGATATTCCACGCCGTGCACAGCGCGATCATCGCAAAGCCGAGAAAAAGTCCGCGATGCCCTGACTGCAAGCTGGGCCAGAATCTCGATAGGTAGGCCACGCACAAATTCGGGTACAACGCCATTTCGAACACGCTGCCTGCCAGCGTCAGCCACGTTTCCTGAAATCCCCAAAAACGTCCCATGCCCCGCCGCACCCAAATGTAAAACCCGCCTTCCTCGGGAATGGCCGTCGCCAGTTCGCTGACCATCAAGGCCGTGGGCAAGCTCCAGAGCAGCGGCGTTACCAGGAGAATCAGCAGCGCTGCAAGGTAACCGGTCTTTTGGACGATTTCTTCAAGGCCGTAGGGGCCGCCAGCCACCATGAAATAGGTCGCCGCGATCATGGGTACGACGGAAATCTTTCGTGGCCCCGTGCTGGCGCCGGCTTTCGACCCGTTCTTGCGAGCTTGTCTCAATAGGGCCTTTCCACTTGCCTTGTCTCCGTTGTGCTTTATATCATGGTATTGCAGTAGGTTAGGCGCTGTTCGTGGCTAGCGACTGGTGACTGGTGATTCGTGATTCGTAGAACTTGTAGGAGGGGTGCCACGAATCACGAGTCACAAATCACGAATCACCCCCACTCCCGGCTTAGGCCCAAGGTGGGCAAACCACCAGTCACCAGTCACTAGTCACCAGTCACTAGCCACACTGGCTCACCTTTCGCTTCTCGAATGCGTCTAATAGAATGGAATTCTCTGGTATGTTCATCCTGACCTGGCGCTAAGAGAAAGCGAGAAGATGGCAGCGGACGGAATGACGATCACATGGCCTGGAGACGGCGGCGGAAAATACAGAGAAGACGCCGCAACCGCCGGAACACCGGGGCGATCCTTGAGCGAGCCCGACGACCGAGTCCTGATCGAACGCGCGCAAGCAGGCGATCGGGAAGCGTTTGAAGCGCTCGTGCACCGGTATGACCGCGACGTCCTGCGAATCGCACTGAACATTTTGCGCAGGCCCGAAGACGCCCGCGACGTCTATCAAGAAGCTTTCCTGAAGATTTATAAGAATTTACCCCGCTTCCGCTTCGAGTGCAGTTTTCATACCTGGATGTATCGCGTCGTAACAAACGTTTGTCTCGACCAGCTCCGCCGCCGGAGCAGCCGGCCCGAAGATCAGGCGCCTGATACCGCGCTCCATGCGCGTGGTGACACTTCCGCAGGGGACTTTTTCGACCGGCAACCGGAGCGAGGCGCGGCATCGGACCCGGAACGGCGTCTAATGGGTATGGAAATCGGCCGCCGAATTTCCACTGCGATCGAGCGGCTGACGCCCAGGGAACGCCTGGTGTTCGAAATGAAGCACTATCAGGGCCTGAAATTGCGCGCCATTGGCGAAGCCCTCGGCACAACCGAAGAGACGGTGAAGAATGCGCTGTTTCGCGCGACGCGCAAGCTGCGCGCGCAACTGGAAGGATTGCTGTGAGCGAACAAGACCACCACGAGACCATGATTCGCTGCGAAGAAATCGAGCAGTTCGCCCTCCTCTACGTCTGCGACGAACTCGATCCCGCCGTGCGCGCGACGCTCGAAGCTCACACCACGCAATGTCCAAGCTGCGCCGCCGTGGTTTCGCGTGAGGCCCGGCTGCATCAGGCCATTGCTTCGTTCGACCAGCCGGCCGAAACGCTCGACCGTTCCGGCCTGTTGCTCGCGCATTGCCGCAGCGAGCTGGCCGAAGCTCTCGACGACGAATACACGCGAGCGAATCCCCCCGGCTGGCATGCCGTGTTTTCGCCGGTGGCGTGGTGGACGGTGCTTCGCGACACGCTGGTCTGCCACCCGGCGATGAGCATGGCCGTGCTGGTGGTGGCGGGCTTTTTGGCGGGCGTGGCGGGCCAGAGGCTGCGCGTCACATCTCCCGCTTCGCCGCCCCCTGTGACGATGGTCTCGGCCACGCCCAAGGTGACCGAACAACAACTCCAGAGCGCCGGGAGCGCCAATGTCGCCTGGGTGACGCCGTCCGGTTCGCGCACGCCCACCGTGCAGGTGCAACTGATGTCGCAGGCGCCGTTGAATATCGTGGGCCCGCCGGAGGATGCCGACGTGCAGCGCGCGCTGACCTTCGTATTGGCGAATGGCCAGCGGTTCGATTCCGGAGCGCGCATGGATTCGCTCGATGTGCTGCGCACGCGCTGTGCCGACCCCGAAGTGCGCCGCGCCATATGCACCGCGGCGCTATCGGACGGCAATCCCGGAGTACGCATCAAGGCGCTCGAAGCTCTGCAGGGTTTCGAACAGGACTCCACGGTCTGGCAGACGCTCCTCGGGGCGTTGCAGAATGACAGCAATTCCGGTGTGCGCGTCGAGGCTATCAACCTCCTCCTCAATGCTCTCCGCGCGGAGGGTTCGTCCGGCGCGGCCGATCCCAACGTTATCGCCGTGTTGCGCGACCGTCTGCGGAACGACCCCAATAACTACATTCGCATGCAAAGCGCGGCCGCACTCCGCCAACTGATCCCCGGCGAACTCCCGTAGCGTTCCAGTAGCACAGGCTTCAGAGTCTGTGTGGCAACCCGGTTTCGCTCTATGTAGCGCACGCCTTCAGGCGGGCATGTGCTTGAATCTACAGTGTCCCGACAGGGTCGGGACGCTACAAAAGCATTCCACGTATGAGTTCTCACACAGACTCTTCAGTCTGTGCGGTTTTGGTTTGTGGTTTTAGATTTTATTTTGCGCTGCATGCGGCAAAAACCGCACAACCTGAAGTCCGTGCTGCTGAAACAAATCCTTCCCGCACCTATGCTATTCGCGTTCGATGGTCACTTTAGAAGAGGGCACGTCGACGCGCATCAGGCGGCGGCCGGCGTCCAGGTAGAGCAGAATTTCCAGGTCCGTGGAGCTGACGCGCAGGGTTTCATATTTCGCGCTCTCGACCTGCTGCGGGCCAATCGCTTCCACCGATATGCTTCCCGGCGTCATATCCTGAGGGATCAGGACAGGAAACACCTGTTTGCCGCCGGCCTTCCAATCGTACAGTTGGGCAAGCACGGCATACTGGTAGTAGAGATTGTTGTCGAGCACGGCGATGCGCGGCGACGTAAACGTGAAATCCTGCAGCAAGGGTGACTTGCCGCCCAGATCGATCGCACTTTTCGCTGTGCCGTTCGCAAAGTCCACCGCGCCGGAACCCTTTTTCTGCGATTGCGCCGACCAGTCATAGTGAAGGGGTGTGCCGTCCGCGGCCAGCTTAAGTTGCCCCGTGGCCTTGATGTCCGCGCCGCCCGGCACGTGCGCGGTCGTCGAACCGCGCGCCATCCACGTTTCGCCCGACGGCGAGATTTCAAATTCTTCGTTTCCAACGACCCGGCCTTCGAGCACGATGCGGAATTTCCCCTTATCGGGCGCCAGCGCCGTCATGGCATTGGCAGCCTTCGCGCTCTTATCCGCATCCTTCTGGGCCGCCAGGCGCGCGGGAGGAGTTGCCCCCATGACCGCAATCGCGGGTGCAAGACACAAAACGAATCCAAGCATGAAAAGTTGTTTCATAATTTGCCGATTGCGGCTCATAGCAGCGGGCGCCCCGGCGCGGTTCCATCCGCGGAAACGCGTGCCGATGGGTCAAAGATGCCGAGCGCCAGAATTTGCTCGACCACGCGCATGGCTTCGCCGCTGGTCTCGATACGATAATCCGCCTGCTGGTAGTAAGGCAGGCGCTCCTCGTAGAGTTTACGAAAACTGGCTTCGTCCCGGAAGAGCGGCCTGTCTCCCATCAGTACACACCGCTGCAGGAGGCTTTCGAACGGGCAATCCAGCCAGACGACCGCGGCCCCGGCGCGTTGTGAGGACCCAAAATTGCGGATCAACGCGGCGTTGCGGGGCTGCGCGAACGTGCCGCCCCCAAGCGCGAGGACCACGCGCGCGTCCTGTTCCGAGGCCCAGCCGAGCACATGCGCGAGACGCTCGTATTCGATATCGCGGAATACCGCCTCACCCTTCTGCTCGAAGATCTGTGAAATTGGCATGCCGGTATGCCGCTCGATTTCCGTGTCGAGGTCGACAAAATGCCAGGCCAGTTGGGCGGCCAGCAGCCGTCCCACGGTGCTCTTGCCCGAGCCCATGAAACCCGTCAGGCACACCATACGGCATTCCGGGACAGGCCCCGTCGCGGACTTCTTCGGTTGGGAGTTATCTTGCTGCAAGAGATTCCGAGTGCGTTAGTCACGCTTCAGAATCTTGATTGTACCACTAAAGGAAGACAGCTCGACCTTGGCATGACCCTCATTCATGGTGCCGAACAGGCTCTGCCCCCACTTCGAAGGCACATGCTTGCTGCCATGCGTATCCGGCTTGAAGGAGGCCTGGTTGATGACGTTGCCCTTGAGCGAAGTGGCGTTCACATCGAAGGAATCGCTGGAGGTAAAGTGAACTTCAATCGTGCCGCTGAAATTCTTCATGATGTAAACGCCGCGGTTCAGGAAACTCCCGTCAAACAGGATATTTCCGGAAGAAGTCTGCACGCGCACGCTGTTCAGCGCGGGCTGGAGCATCTGCATGTTGCCGCTGATCGAGGTGGCCTCGAGCTTGCCCGCGCACCGCGTGCACATCAGCGAGCCATCAATCGTCTTGATCACCATATATCCATCCACGTCCGATAGCTGCAGGTTCGCGCCCACCGTATCGAAAGTCATGTCGCCGTGCACGCTTTCGACCGTCACGTTGCCCGAATCCGTTCGCACACTCAACTCGCTCTCCACAGGAACGGTAATTTCAAAATCTGTCTTGAGATCCTCCGCGGAGGCCTTCTCCGTGGCCACTTGCGTCTCGACTTCAACGCGATTCCCAGCCTGCTCGGTTTCCACCACGGCCTTCCCGCTCGCATTCGTCCACGCTACCTGCACTTCATTCTTGCTCCACGCCTTCACCTGAATCCGCCCGCTCGCATTGCGCACCGTAATCATCGGCTTGCTCTGCACGGTGAAGCGCTTTTCGATGCGCTGGGCATGCGCGGGAGCGGCGGCGAGGGCAAACCCCGCCAGCACGGCGCCAATGGTGAACAACTTTACAGCATTGCATGTTGATTTCACTGCAATCCTCCCATCGTGCTGCGGTCCATGGCCGTGGCCAGCAGTTCCGCCTTCTGCTCGTAGGCGCCATACAGATATTCCCGCGCCATCTCATTCTCAGGCTGTTCGCGTACGTCCTTTTCACACATGGCGATGAAGTTGTCAACAATGTTCATATTGCGGCGAATGGAATCCGCCACGGCGGCGTCGTTCCGAAGGCCCGGAGCATTCGCCTCGCTGACCGTCAGCACTTCTTCCTGGAATACGCTCTCCGCCGAGGGTGCCACCGACGATTCCTGCTTGAGTTCCAATTGCGGATGTACCGCCATCTGCGTGGAATTGCCCAGGTAGCTGATCAGGCCGGCCGCAATGAGTACGACTGACAGAAACGCGCCGGCCAGCGCCGGCCGTTGGAACGCAAACCACCAGCCGCGCTGCAAGCTCTGAGATGCGGGGGACGCCTCACGGATGATTCCTTCGGCTTCAAGCTGGTTGCGCAGGGCGACCCACACGTGCTCGGGAGGAGCAACCCCCTCAGCACCCAGTTCGATCACCGCACTCTGGATTGCTTCCAGATCCGCCGTAAGAGCGCGGCAAGCCTCGCATCCGTGGATATGAGCAACCGCCGGCTCCGGCAGGGGGCCATCCACTTGCTGCTCAAGAATCTGTTCGAATTGATCGCACTGCATCTTCGTTGCCCTTCTTCACTAGCTTCACTGGACTTAACTTCACCGAGCCTGGCGGAAACTTGCCTGGCCCAAGACTTAAGCCAACCTGGCTATCTTCCCGTCACTGCCGCTCAATCTGTCCCGGCCGTTCCTGTCTTGGCCGCCTGGCGCTCCTGCCGCGCCCGGTTACGCAAAGTTTCCTGCAAGAGTTCCCGCAGCCGCATCCGCGCCTTGTGCAATTGCGATTTCGAATTCCCGATCGAGCATTTCATAAGCCCGGCAATCTCATTATGCTCAAAACCCTGCATATCATGCAGCACAAAAACCTGCTTATAACCCGGTGGCAATTGCCCGATGGCCCGTTCCAGGTGTACCCGGTCAATCGAGCCTGTCAACCGCAGGTCGGGCGCGCCAAGTTCTCTTCGCGGCCCGCTGGATTCATCGTCAGGATCGTTCGTCTCCTCCAGCGAAGTTGCCGCCAGCGTTTTCTTGCGCAACTTCATCAGCACGACGTTGACCGCCAGCCGATGCATCCAGGTGGAAAACGCGGACTCTCCGCGAAACGTCGCGATCTTGCGAAACAATTGCAAGAAAGCGTCCTGGGTAAGGTCCTCCGCCTCGGCCGGATTACCCACCATGCGCAGGCACAAGGCATAGACCCGCCGGCTATGTAGCCGGTAGATGCGTTCAAACGCGCCAGCGTCGCCCTGTTGGGCGAGGCGTATGGCCTCGGCCTCAGTCATCTCGCTGGATTCAGTTTGTCTCGTGCGGGTCACCGTACCCGTCGGGACGCATCCGGTCTGTGGGATGCACCCCTGGCTCCTTGAGTTGCACTCATGTGAAATTCTGGTGCCGGCTTGGTGCCGCCGCCCACTGCTCCCGGCCGGGCATGCGCCCAGCTCTGCGGCGCGCTAGCGCCATGTTCATAACCCCATTTTCTCTGGAAAGGCTATGTCCGTCTACGGCTTATTGTTAGCAGGGCTGGAACAAGCTACACGAGTTTCTGGCGAAAGGTTTCCAGTTCCTCGGCGGGCAAGGCGCAGAAAAATGATTTCAGGACAACCGTCGTCTCCGCCATGCATGTATTCAGGTCGTACCCAAGCACTTCCATCTGCCTCCAGGCCCGCTCCGGCGACACCTGCGCTTTATCGGAAACATCCTCCACGATAACGCGGGTCTCCTCTTGCAATCGCTCGATAATTTCTTCGAGCGCATTTAACTTGTGGAAGAAACGCATACGGCTGCCAAAAACGACTTTGGCAAGCAAGCTGCTCGTGAACGAGATTCTCTGTGCGGTTGCCCCACGGAAATTTGCCGGAACCAGGGCGCTCACATTAGGCAAAGTTCCATAGTGGGAGCCGTGTTGTTTGATCGCGCGGATGACACGCCGGAGACGAATCGCCAGGAGGTCAAACAACTCCCCAAACGCCATGGCCCTTTCCTCGCCGAGCGTGAACTGTTCTTGCTCGCAAAGGCCAAGCGCTTCGTCCAAGACAACACTCAGAACTACGTTCGAACATTCCAGTGCGTTTCGGGTGGCGTCGAAAAGTTGGTCCATTTCCGGCGGAAGAAAGGCAGCCCAGTCCTCACCCACGGTACGTGAGCGTTGGCCGGCACGTTCGGTGCGCGAAGCTCCCATGCCCCCCCTGAAAAGGCGCATGATAGCACATCATGCCCGTCTTGAGGCAAATGCCCCGAAACCTATTGCTGGGGGGCGGGAGCAGGGTGTATACCTAACCCGCGGAAATTTGCACATCGCAGGCTTACGTCTTCTGTGCCGGGACGCTGTTTGGGCCAAGGAAAACATCGCCTCGGCAGGATGCATGTAGTTAAGTGCTTGCCCAGGAGCATAAGGGGAGCGGAAATGGATCATTCGAACGAGTCCAGGGGAAGTCATGTGCGCTGGGTGGTGCTGCTGCTTCTCTGTCTGATGTATCTGGTCACCTATTTGGATCGCGTCAGCCTCGCCAACACCGCTCCCCTGATCATGAAGGAGTATGGCTTCAGTAAGGTCCGGATGGGGATTGTTTTCAGCGCCTTCATCTGGGCCTACGCGCTCTTCCAGGTGCCAGGCGGCTGGCTGGGCGACCGGTTTGGACCCCGGAAAGTCCTGTCCGTCATCATGGCCTACCGGACTGTGATTGCTGTACTTACAACGTTCGCCCTGGGCTTCAAGTCGTTCTGGGGCATCCGTTTCGCGCTGGGCGTGGGTGAGGCGGGCGCGTTTCCCACCGCCACGCGCGCTATGCAAATGTGGTTCCCGCGGGACGAACGCGGCTTCGTGCAGGGAGTCAGCCACGCCGCCAGCCGCCTGGGCGCCGCGATCGGCCCCCCTCTGGCAGTGGCGATCATGATTCATTACGGCTGGCGCTCGGTATTTTACGTAATCGGCGTTCTGAGTTTGATGTGGTCCCTCCTCTACTTGCTGGTCTACCGCAACATGCCCGAGGAGCATAGGAAGGTAGCCCGCGCGGAGCTTGCCCGCATTCGCGGCGTAAACGACAAGGGCGAGATCAAGCAGGCCAACATCCAGAAGCGGCCGAAGGTGCCCTGGAGCGTCCTGCTCAAGCACTCCAATATGTGGGCCGTGATGTGCGCTTACGCCGCTTACATCTACTCCCTGTGGTTTTTTCTCTCGTGGCTACCCACCTATCTGGTCGAATACCGCAAGTTCACCCTGATAAAGATGGGATTCTTTGCTTCGCTGCCGCTTCTGGCCGGCGTGGTAGGAGATACGTTCGGCGGCTGGCTGACCGACAAACTACTGGTGAAAACGAATAACCTCAAATTTTCCCGCCGGTCAGTGGCGATCGTGGCCATGCTCGGATGTGGAGGGTCCACTCTGCTGGCTGCGCTGTCGGCCAATCCCTACACGGCTGTCTATTGCCTCACGGGCGCGATGTTCTTCCTGGAAATGAACATCGGACCCGCCTGGGCTGTTCCGATGGATATCGGAGGAGAATTCTCGGGCACCGTGTCCGGAATGATGAACATGGGCGGACAAATCGTCGGGGCGCTGTCGCCGACCATCTTTGGAATCTTTGTGTCCAATGGGTCTTGGGTCGCTCCGTTCGTCGTGTCCGCGGGCCTGCTGTTCATCGGCGCGGGCATCTGGGCGTTCTGGATCGATCCAGAGCAGTCGGTCATCGACAAAGGCGAAGGAACGCCGAGCCAGGTCGTCGGCATCGTCCCTACTCCCGTAGTTTCGGGAAATCGATAGGGCGGGGATTCGAGGAAAGCGCATCCCAATAAATAAACACCGCAAGGATGCGGCCCCGCAAATTTCGAAATTTGCTAAGACTTGCCCACCCCTGTGCGGACTGAACGGTGTTGATTGCATATCCCAGAATTGGGATAATCAATGGACCGGGGGAGAAAGGCTTCTGCTACGAGGCGCGGCATGGCAATTAAGAAAAACAGGAAACAACCGGTGGCGCGAAGTTCGGGCAATGTGTTTGCGGATCTTCGGCTACCCAGCGCGGAAGAGAAACAAACCAAAGTGCGCCTGGCCGTCGCAATAAACCGAATCATTGAAGATCAGCGACTGTCCCAAGGAGCCGCGGCGCGGCGGCTGAAAATCAACCAGCCGAAAATCTCGGCTTTGTCGAACTACCGGCTGGAGGGATTCTCCGTCGAACGACTGATGAATTTTCTCACCGCGCTGGACCGAGACGTAGACATCGTCATCCGCCGCAGGCCAAGATCGGGGAGAACGGGCCGTATTTTAGTGACAGCCGCGTAGCAAGCCACAATCGCGAAACCCGTGGGGGTGCGTCACTTGCCCATCGGCGCGGATTCGACCTTCTTGGCGGCTGGGGCGAGGGTATGAAGCGCGGCCAGGACACCGCCTTCCCGGTGTGGCACGCCTGCCAGGCGAAGACCCATCTCAACTCCGCAGAGCGTTCCGGCCAGCATCAGGTCGTTGAAGCTGCCGAGGTGCCCGATCCGGAACACCTTTCCCGCGAGCTTGGAGAGGCCCGCTCCCAGGGACATATCAAAATTCTCGAGGATGACTGCTCGCAGCTTGTCCGCGTCATGACCTTCGGGCACAAAAACCGCTGTCAGCGCACTGGAGTATTCGCGAGGGTCCTCGCAAACGATTTCCAGCCCCCACGCCCGCACCGCGGCGCGAGTCGCTTCCGCATGGCGGTCATGCCGGCGGAAAACGTTGGCCAGCCCTTCTTCCTGTAGCATCCGCAGAGCCTCTCGCAGCGCGTACAGAAGGTTGGTGGGCGGCGTGTACGGGAAGAAGCCGCTGCGGTTCGGCTTCAACATTTCCTGCCAATCCCAGTAGGAACGCGGCAGCCGCGCGCCCGCGCCCGCGCGCAGCGCCTTCTCCGAAATCGCGTTGAAGCTCATCCCGGGAGGAAGCATCAGCCCCTTCTGCGACCCGGCGATGGTGACGTCCACACCCCATTCATCGTGGCGATAGTCAATGGAGGCGAGCGAAGAAATTGTGTCCACCATGAGCAAGGCGGGATGATGCGCCTGATTCATGGCCCGGCGAAGATCGGGGATGCGGCTGGTCACTCCCGTGGAGGTCTCGTTGTGAACTACCAGGACAGCCTTGATGGTGTGATGGGGGTCCGCGGCCAGCCGGACCTCGAGTTCCGCAGCGGAAGCCCCCCTGCGCCAGTTCCCGGGCACGTATTCGACCTGGATACCGAATTTCTCGGCAACCTGGCGCCAGAGTTGCGAAAAGTGTCCCGTCTCGAACAAAAGCACGCGATCCCCCGGTGACAGCGTGTTTACAAGTGCTGCTTCCCAGGCGCCCGTCCCCGAAGCCGGATACATTACGACCGGACTGGCCGTCTGGAAGATCTTGCGCATCCCCTCCAGGACCTCCAGCCCCAGCGCCGCAAACTCGGCGCTGCGATGGTCAATGACCGGCTGATCCATGGCCCGAAGTACGCGATCCGGAACGTTCGTTGGACCGGGAATCTGCAGAAAATGGCGACCTGTATGAATCATGTTAACTCCAAAGGAATTCGGAGCAGAATTGTACACGCTCGTTGGACCGGCAAGCAACTGAAGGCGGCGATTCGAACTCACACGCTTTAACTTCGCGAGGGTACGACGGCGCGTCGCTGTAAGGCTGGTAGCTATACCCCTAGTCTACAGGGGGTAGGGCCGTCGCAGCGTGCCTTGCCACCTGTTTAGAGGGGCATAACGCGCTCAGTATACCTATGCCGTTGGATGTGTAAATAGTACGTTAGATAAAGCTAGCTTGCCATACCTGTGGGATCAATACCGCGTAGGCTTTTCCGCATTCTGTCCTACCAGGATGCGTCCAACATCCGGCCTGTCCGGCTGCCGCATGTTTTTCATTTTCTTGGCGTCTTCGCGTCCGGCAGTCTTCGCGGCGTCTTGGGTAGCAAAACCGCCATCTCGCTTCAGCACGGTTCACCGTGAACATTCTCCGTGAACGGCGTTGTTTGAACTGCGAATTTCGTAAAACCACGACATCGGCGGTTGCTCCTTTCGGCCTAAGATGCGAGGTGCCACGGAGAAAAGATCGACCGAAAGATCCACGCTTAAAACCTCAAGCGTGGGCCACCCGAAAATTCAACGTCAAAGGCTGCGCCACCCGCCAGCAGGTTCTCGTGCAGTAAAACCTACGGCAATCGCCAGAGTTGCAGTCCGATGGCGCCAATTGTGAATATAGAGTTGGTAACGGCGCAAGCAAGGATGCTCTTAGCCCGCCAGAAGACAATACCCGCTGCCATACCAAGAGCAGCACCAGCGATCATGTTGAAGGCGGGCCAGCAAAGCATGAACACCAAGGTCGACACAATGTGAGCGGACAGCAGCGAAATACTTTGCAGAAGCTGTCTTAACAAGATACCTTGAAAAAAGACTGCCTGAAGAATCGGAAGCAAAACTACCAGCAGTAGCATTAATCCAATTCCACTCACAGCAGAAAGGTGGTCAGCTAGGAAAATAGCGGTTCCAGACGTTCGGAAAATTCCGATAAGACCCGGAGTTGCTACCAATAACGCGACGAATCCAGCAGAAACACCAAGGCAAACTTTTCCAAACGGCGACGGGGATCGACGAAGGACTGCTCCAGAACCAAACATCATCCCGATCGGACGGAGAAAGAACAAAGTCAGCAGCAGTTGCATGAAAAAGAAAATTAATCGTGCAGGTGGTAAATATTCCTCGATTGTCCGCGCCAGTGCAAACTGATTCCTGGTCATCAGGCGCATACTGTAATTCAGCATAAGAAAGTAGAATAAGGCGTTCGTGGCGACCAGCAAAAGAACAGCGTAAACCAATCTCGTCAACTTCACAGAGGAGTTTAATTCCGCTCCAGTTTGCAACGTGTTGACAGCCATTGTCACTCCTATAAGGCTAGGGTACCAGATTCACTAATGGATTTGCTGCACCACATGCCGTCACGCTTGAGTGGTGATTCAACGCATTAAGCCCTTGAAGGGCGGGTGGCCCACCCTTTCGCGTTTTTTCTGTTGACGAACGCACACGGTTGGATGATACCACTCCAGTACGTCAACGCCGAGGGACTGGTTTTGCTTTTCAGGGTGGCCGACCCTTCGGGTTTTGGAAGGGTCGGGGGTTTTGGTGTTCTCTCCGTTCCATGGCTAACAAACTCATTCGGATTTACGGGCGCGGCCATCTTCATTTCATCACGTTCAGTTGTTACCGGCGCGTGCCGTTCCTGCGCTCCGTTCGCGCCAAGAATGCTTTCGTCCAGATTCTCGGCGAAGTCCGGGACCGTTACGGCTTCTCACTTGTAGGCTGCGTCGTCATGCCGGAACACGTTCACTTGCTGATTGGCGCACCGGCCAAGGGAACGCCTTCTGTTGTGATTCAGGTTTTGAAACAGCGCGTCTCGCGCCGCTTGCGTCGCAAAAAGCGGGCGATCAGCGGACAGTTGCATTTGACCTTTGAAGGTGGCGAACCTTCGCAGCCGCGTTTCTGGCAGCGCAGATTCTATGATTTCAATGTGTGGAGTTTGAAGAAGAGAGTGGAAAAGCTCCATTACATGCACATGAATCCACTGAAAAGAAAATTGGTCGTTCACCCTAAGGACTGGCCGTGGAGCAGTTTTTCGTTCTACTCGAATTCCAAACACGGATTGATCCGCGTCGACCCCGTCCGCTGAGTCGAAAACAAAAACGGAAAAAGTTAAACCTTCCGCCCCTTCGAAAAACCGCGAAGGAGCGGCCACCCGGAAATTCAAGACGGTCTCAAAAGGTGGGCCACCCGCCGAGAGTGCTAGAATGCGTTTTCCCAATTCCAGCGCCGATAGACAGTTGACACACTAGGACGTCTTGTTGTACGAATTGAAATGATTCGGCGGTGTGGGTGCCGCACGATTCCTACTCATCAAGGCAATTCTCCAATAGAGGGGGGAAGTTCGCTTATGAACAGGTGGATAAAGGGAGTGTTGGCAGGCGGATTCTTGATTGTGGCCGCGTTGCTGTTGTGGACTTCGAGCGGGCGGGCGCAAACCGCGAACGCGCCGGGAGGCGTAATTTCCGGAACGGTCACTGCCAACAGGGATTATGCGCTCAGCGAGGCGTCCGGAAAGCATATTCCGGCTCTGTACGCCGTGCGGGTCAGAGCCAGAGACGCGGAGCGGCATATCACCTACACCGTTTTTACAAATAAGGGTCATTATCAAATCTTCAATCTGCCGCCGGGCACTTATCAGATGTCCGCGCTCCAGGACGGATTTGATTCGGCCACGCCGAGCGTGGAGTTAAAGGCCGGAGAGACAAAAACCGCCGACGTGGCGCTGAAAGTCAGGCCTGACAAGCTTCGAGCTGAACTGGTTGACTACGATACGCTGTATCCTCCCGGCCCGACTCGCGACTACCTCATGAAAGAATGTGCGGGGTGCCACGGTTTGGAGCACATTCCCTGGCAACGCATGGGAGGCCGGGATGGAGGCCGGGATGAGGATATCTGGAGAGCCGCCGTGAACCGGATGTTCGACAGGAATGGAACCAGCAGGTACACCGGCGTTCCTCAAGTGAATCCCGATGCTATCCCTGAAGAAAAGCGCGAACATATCATCAAGTATTTTTCGAAGATCTTTCCCCTGGATGGGAAGCCACACGAACTGAAGCTGGACGATCTTCCGCTGGACGAAGCGGCCCTTTCCCGCTCCATCAATATCGAATATGACCTGCCTCCAGCTCTGCCTGGAAAGAAAGACGATGAAATTTCCAGCCACGATGTCTGGCCGAGCCGGTTTACCCCGACGGTCTATGTAGCCGAAATGGGGATGGACGCTATTCAGGGCATGGACACCCGCAGGCTGGATTATCCGGGGCGGTTTAAGACCTTCGTTCTTCCGAATCCTGATCTTGGGCGTCGGATCCTCGGCCCGCATGGCATCACACAAGCCAAGGACGGGCATGTGTATACGGCTGAAATCGACGAAAGCAGCATCGGTGAATTGGATCCGGAAACCGGGAAGGTCATTCAATACGAAACGCCGACCCGGAGCACGCCGCACACGATCCGCTCCGACTCCAAAGGCAACGTCTGGTTTACCGAGATGCAGGGCAAAAGCTTGATGGGCAAACTGGATGCGGTTACCAAGAAGATCACCGAATACGACCCCTCGCCGAGTGACGCCAATGCCCACTATTACGGCATGACGGTCGATAGCAAGGACCGGGTTTGGGCCGTGGGTATGACCTCCCACAAGATCGTGGGCTACGATCCAAAGACCGACAAATGGTCGGTCTACCCAACGCCAACCCAGCCTTCCGGCCCCCGCCGTCCCACTGTGGATTCCAAAGGCAAGGTCTGGTTCTCCGAACACATCGGGCAGGCGCTCGGGATGCTCGACCCGGAAACCGGAAAGATCACCGAATACAAGGACCCGTACGCGTACTTCGGCGGATATGAGTGCTATGCCGATTCGCAAGACAACATCTGGGTGACCTTGAGAAGCTACGGCGTCCTGGCCAAATTCGACCAGAAAACGAAGAAGTATACCTACTACCCGGAACCGTTCCCGGACATCATGGGGCGGGAACACCCTGGGCCGCACGGCACCCGCATGGGCGGCCTCTATCCTCCTAAGATCGAACAGGATGCGCAGGGCACGTTCTGGTATGCAGGCATCGCCATGCATACCCTGACCGCCTTCAAGCCGGAAGGGAATGTTCCCAGTCCGCAGAAGGCGGGTAACTGATCATCTCTCGCCGGGAACGCCATTCTCCTGAATGGCGTTTCGTAGCCCGCCAATCAGGAGATTGGCGTTCCCGGGATTCGAATCGAGGGCAGGCAATCGAATGAAGTAGAAATTCCGAATACCTGCTCGTGTCGTTTGTCATTTTAAAATCTAGCCTTTGCAAAAAAAGGAGAAACTGTGCGCAATAAAGTGTGCTTGACCGCCGCGGACGCCCAAAAAATAGTGGCCGCTTGCAAAGTTGAGGCCGAGAAGAACAAATGGAATGTCAGCATTGCCGTCGTCGATGACGGGGGATTCCTGGTGCACCTCGAACGGTTGGACGGCGCCGTGGGCCAGAGCGCCACAATTGCGACCATGAAGGCGCAGACTGCCGCGGCAACACGCACTCCCACCAAGGCCCTGGAAGATGTGGTTAAGGAACGGCCTGCAACGGTTGCTTTTCCTGGCCGGGTGGCGGTTCAGGGTGGACTCCCCATCATGCACCAGGGCGAGTGTGTCGGCGCCGTTGGCGTTTCCGGTGTGAAGTCATTTGAGGACGAGCAAGTCGCCAAGGCCGGCCTGGGAGCACTGGGGTAGCTGCGGCAATACCCCCAACGTGGGTTATTGCCGCACACGAAGCACTCCCCCGCGATTCCGTGCGCTACTTAGTAGTGACGGGAGTCTCCATATGCGCTGTGCAGAGCCAGCGCCCGTCTTGTTTGACATAGACATTCATGAATCTTCGGGGGCTGCTGGAGACGGTTCCCTGGTAATCCACCGCGGACGTGCTAATCCCCGTCACGATGCCCGTGTTCCCATGGACGCGCACCTCAACATTGTCATGTTTGAAGGAGCGGAAATTCAGGGTCCTTCCCTTGAGATCCGCCAGATGCTGCTCCTTGGTAAGAAGCGCGCCCGTCGCATTCGTGTAAACCAGATCGTCCGCATAAATGCGGGCCAGCGCAGCCACGTCCCCTTTCGGAAGGGCCTGATTCCTCTCCTCTTCGATTTTCAGCACCTCGTCCTTGATTTCCCCGGCTGCGGCAGCGCTTTTCGCGGCCCATTTGGCAAGACCGAGGAAGGCCACTGCGGAAAGAACAATCAAAAGAAGTCGTCGCGTCATCGTGTTACTCCCGTTTTCTAGAATGGCGAAAGCTGGCCGCCTTCGCTGGTCTTCTTCGAAGCGTCCCGGGAAATGACTACTGATCCCCCAGGCCATCGAATCGTTCGCACACAATCTATCGGACCTCGACCTGAAATCCGAAACCCTTTTGGAGCGCAACCGATTGCGGCCGTGATCGTACGCTCATCGCGAGTGTGCCGCAGGTTACGGCTCCACACTCTTGACGGCAGCCGCGGCTGGCGAAACCTGGCGCCGCTTGGTCGGTAGCGGCATGGCCATCAGTCCGAAAGTCATGAGCGCCGCAAGGAAGGCGAACGTGGCGCTGCCATAGAACACAACGGTCCAGGTGCCGGTCCTCTCGAACAGGAGCGCGGCGACCCAGCCCGCCAGGATCGACGCCACGCCTTTTGAACTATAAAGAAAACTGTAGTTGGAGCTGGCGTTACGCCCGCCAAAAAAATCCGCCGACGCCGCGGGGAAGAGCGAATAAATCTCTCCATAAGTGAAAAACACGACAGCCAGGCAAACGATGAACCCAATCGGAGACACGCGCCCAACTCTTAGAAGGCTCACCAACGCAAGCGCTTGCAGCATAAATGCGGTGATCATGGTCCGCTCGCGGCCGATGTGGTCTGATACCCAGCCCCAGAAAATGCGGCCGCCGCCGTTCGCGAGGAGGAACATTGTAACTGCTAAGGGAAGCGCGGCCTTGCTGATTCCAAGCGTATCGGCCACCGAGCTAACCTGCGCCGTCACCATCAGCCCGCCGACGCCCATCATCAGCATGATTGCGTAGAGCATGTAGAATTGGGGGGTTCGCAGCATCTCGAAAGAGGTGAATTGCTCCGCACCGCTTCGCAGCTTGAACCGGCTCACAGGTTTCTTGCCGGCGATTAGAGGATCATTTGGATCAGGATTGATCAGAAACTGCGCAACGCAAAAAATCACGAGTCCTTCGGTGATGCCTGTATAAAGGAATGCGGCCCGGTAGTTCTGCACGCGAATCACGTAAGCCATGACATGGACAAACAATAGCGCGCCGGAGCCAAACCCGGCGGCGATAAGCCCGGAGGCAAACCCCAATTTGTCCGGGAACCATTTGAGTCCCACGGTCGTCGCACCGCAATAGACCAGCGCCGCCCCAAATCCGGCGATGGAATACATTACGTAAAGTTGCGTCAGGGTTGATGCGCGGCCCATTCCAGCCCATCCCACACCACAAAGCACCGCGGCAACAGACGTAAATAGGCGAGGGCCGAACTTGTCCATAAACCATCCCGAAAGCGGCATCATCCAGGTTTCGAAGGCGATGAAGAACGTAAATCCCAGCTGAACCTGGGACAGCTTCCATCCTGTCGCACCCATAATCGGTTTTACGAACAGAGTCCATGAATATTGAAGGTTCGCGATCATAATCATCGCGAACACGGCGGCAATGAGTCGGCCCCAGCGATTCATCTTCAAGTTCCCCTTTCAGAAGGATAGGCAATGCCAAATACGCTTGCGCGCCGGCAGCGGGCGCGTTCCACTAGGGCGGCGTCCAAGAGCGCAACGAGACGACTCGGATTAGACCTAGCTCTTGTTCTCACTCCGGTGCGACATAGTATCAAATTTGGGCGCCAAGATTGCCCCTGCGATGCAATCTGCTCCGGAACTCATGCCATTTGGTAATGTGGTTCGTGGGGAGTTCGCAAAGAAACCAATCCGGGGGTGGTGACTCAGTTTGAAAAGAAGCGTGCCCTCTCCGTCCCGGAGAACACGGGACGGAGAGGCCTCTACAAATCCGTCATCTGTTGGTAGCAGTTGATTTTGTAGAGGCCGCCCGATTTTGGGGCGGGCATCTGTTCGTTCTCTCCAGCCCCAAACTGAGTCACTACCAATCCGGAAGACGTTGACCAAATTGAATTTTTGCGTCAGCAGCCAACCAAGAAATTCTAAAACCTTGGCTTCTGGGTTGCCGTGTAACCATTCGGATAAAAATGAACGCCAACGATGTTGGGCACGCCTCGCCACGGAAGGAAACTCCGACGCTGAAGCGCCGTGGCCACAGGTGATGGATTTCTAACTGACGGGATGAACCCGTAAAGTGGCAAGGAGTTCACGCAAGACTCGGAAATCGATCGGCTTGGTGAGGCAAGCGTCACATCCCGCATCCTGGGCTTTCTTCTTGCCCCGCAAGGAGGTATCCCCAGTGACGGCCACGACCGGGATATGGGCCAAATGCTTTTGCCTGCGTGCCCAATGAATCAACGTGAGACCGTGGTTCGTCGCGAGATGAATGTTCAGGAGCACGATTCCCGGAAGGGGTTCCGCGGCAATGTTTACGAATCCCGCCTCGAGACTGTCTGCGCGCAAGACCTCATGGCCTTCGATCTCCAGCCAGCGACCCAGGAACTCGCGAAACAGAGGATCTTCTTCCACCACTAGTATGCGATGCTTCATATTATCTCCTCTATAATAGGCAATTTGTTTTCGACTTTGCAAAGCTGCCGCCCGCGAACGGAGCGTCCGTCCAAAGACACAGCCATCCCGATACTCTGAATCGCGAGTTGAACCAGCGGACAGGAAGGGGGAGCGAGAAAGAGCCGGACGAAACAATCAGGAACCCGGCCAAAATCGCAAAGCCCGCTGGAATACTCTTACCGCTCTGATTCTAAGCCGGCTGGGAACCGGCGGCAACTATTTTCAAATCCGTGGTGATTCATAGAACACTGTGTGGGGAAGAGATGCGATACCGAAAGCCGAGTTGAACTAGCGGGCCACGGGTGCGGGCTTTACTTTTACGCTGAACGCTTCAAGTGAAGCGTGAAGCCCGACGGAAAAAGATGCGGGCTCTACTTGGAGCCTGCCAGAGAATTAGCTGCGAGCATGGGCGCCCAGTGGGAGAGATGATTGAGCGAGGTTTCGTGCGTGCGGTCGAGCTGGAGCGGGGTCATCGAAATCGCTCCGTCGAAAATGGCGGCATAATCGCTTTCCGGATCGAGCCCTTCGATGTGCTCTTGCTCGTTGAGCCAGAAGAACGTGCGGCCGCGCGGGTCGGTGCCCTCCTGGAGAACATTGCGCGTGACTTTTTTGGACTGGCGCGTGAAACGCACGCTGCCATTCCAGGTGAGCGGCACATTCACGTTGAGCAGAACGCCTTGCGGCATGCCCTCCGCCAGAACCAGTTGCGCCAACTCGCGCGCGAATTTCGCGGCGTGCTCGTAGCGAAACGCCCTTCCCTTGTGCGCCACCGAAATCGCGATGGCCGGCACATGGTTGATCGCCGCTTCCATCGCCGCGCCCACCGTACCCGAGTAGAATACGTTTTCACCGAGATTGCCGCCGCGGTTGATTCCGGAAATCACCAGGTCGGGCCGGTTGGGCAATAGCTTGTGGATCGCGAGGATCACCGAGTCGGTCGGCGTGCCTTCCACCGACCACTCGCGCTCCGCCACCTGCTCCCAGAAAATCGGCTGCCGCAGAGTCAGCGACTGCGCCGACGCGCTGCGCTCGTGGCTGGGGGCGACAACGCTGATCGTCCCCGCACCCTCCATCGCATGGACCAGCGCGCGCAAGCCCTCCGCTTGAATGCCGTCGTCGTTGGTAATCAGAATGTGCGCCATCTGTGGCTTTCGACTGAGGGGCGGCCGTACCCGCATGGGCTGGGGACGGGTGCGGGCTCTACTTGGAGCCCGCTTGAACAATGTTCTCGGAAGCTGCTCCTTGCGTGCGCGAAACACCGGGTGGTCGGCCAAAAAGATACGGCACCGGCCAACCTAGCTTCGTTCCACCCCACACTAATAGTTTAACAGCAACGGTGACGGCCCAACAAGCCAGCCAGACAATGCGGTTTCCTAGAATGCTGGGTAGGGATGTCTCCCATCCCAAGTGGTCAAAACGCGTGCGGGCTCTACGGGGAGCGAGCTTTACTTAAAGCCCGCCTGAAATTGAGCCTGCCAGAGAGCGGACGCGATAAGCGCGATTGAAAACGCCCATGAAGAAGAAATCGAACTGGCCGAGGGGAAAATGGTCGGGACGACTGGATTTGAACCAGCGACCTCACGCACCCCAAGCGTGCGCGCTACCAGGCTGCGCTACGTCCCGACGGGGAACTTCAGCGTATCATTCAGATTCGAGAACCGTCAACAATGAGCGGAGCGAGTCACGCAGGTCGAGCAACGTCTTGCGGTTGAGCGACAAGGAGGGTGGCGCGCTGTGCGCCTCTGACGCCGCGGCGCCATTCGAACCGTTCGGTTCTTCCGCTTGTTCGCGCAGGTGCCGCCGCGCTCCGGCAATCGTGAAACCTTCGTCGTACAAAAGCCGCTTGATCTGGAAGACGGTCTCGATGTCCTGACGGCGATAGAGCCGGTGCCCCTTCGGGCTTTTCTCCGGCTGGAGCGTGGGGAACTCCGTCTCCCAATACCGCAGGACAAACTGCTTGGTGGAGGTCAGGCGGCTGACCTCGCCGATCCGGAACAGATTCTTGGCCGGAAGGGCCGATTCGGTGTGTCCGTTACCTTCCATAGATTTTCTGGCGGGCTTCACGCCCCGGCCAGGCCGGGGCGTTCAGCGTAAAAGTAAAGCCCGCACCCGTTATCCTATCCCGATTCTGGCGCGTGTCAACGCCTGCCCGCGCCATAGTCGCTGCTGCAATCTGCCCGGTCCGATACGGCCGGACCGGCCGCTACAACACCTTCCCGCATCGAGGAATTGATGTTGTAGCGGCCGTTCACGGAGAACCCTTCACTTGAAGGGTTCAGGATAAACGTTCTCGGTGAACCGCCCGGTTCTTGGGCGGGCAGCGGTTCGTCTCGTCCGGGAATCACTTCCGTTCGCGCTTTTCCTTCATGCGCTGGAGGAAGCGGATCGGCGCGCCAAGGAAATCAAAACTCTTGCGAAGCTGGTTCTCGAGGAACCGCTCGTAGCTGAAGTGCAGACGCTTGGATTGGTTTGTGAACAGGATAAACGTCGGCGGCGAGGTGGACGCCTGCGTGACGTAGTAGATCTTCACCTTGCGCGCGGCGGGCGAAGTGCCGCGGTCCAGGTCCACTTCGGAAAGCCAGCGGTTCAGCTCGCCGGTCGTGATGCGCCTGCGCCGCGCGTCGGCCACGCGGTCGATCAGATCGAACAGTTTTTCCGAACGCTCGCCCGTCAGCGCCGAGACAAACACGATGGGAGCGTAATCGAGGAATTTGAAGCGCGTCCGCACAATTTTTTCGTAATCAATGAGCAACTGCGCGGCGTTGACCCGGCCCGTCGCGGCCTTCTTGCGCGTCACCGAAGTGTGCTTGCGTTTGCGGGACACGGCCACGTGCCCGGTGCGCGAAGTCTCGCTTTCCAGTTCGCGCTCGGCTTGTTCCGCGGCCGCCTGAAGCGCCAGATCCCACTTATTCATCACAATGATGACGGACCGGCCGGACTGCTCCGCATAGCCCGCGATGTTGGCATCGCCCGCGCTCACGCCCGTGCTGGCATCAACGATCAGCAAGGCCACGTCGGCCTGTTCGAGGTGCCGCCGCGCCATCCCCACGCTTAATTTTTCGGCCAGGAGTTTCGTCTTGCCCTTGCGGCGAATTCCGGCCGTGTCCACGAACCGGTAGGTGCGCTCGCCGTGCTGCACCAGCGTGTCCACGGCGTCGCGCGTCGTTCCCGGCATGTCGGAGACAATCGAGCGCTCCGCGCCCGCCAGCCGGTTGAGCATCGTTGATTTCCCAACGTTCGGCCGGCCGATAATTGCCACGTTGATCCGCTTGGCTGCTCCCGGCTCTTCCTGCGAAACCGGGGCGCTTTCGAGGTGCGCGGGTGCGGGCTCTACTTTGAGCCCGCTGGAAGTTGTAATAGCTTCGAGCAAAGCGTCGAAGCCATAGCCGTGTTCCGCCGAAATGGGGAAAACTTCCTTCGCCAGCTCGTAAAACGGCGCCGTGAGCGATTCCTGCATCTGCGTGTCGACTTTGTTCGCCAGAATTGCCAGGGGCTTGCCTGTGCGGCGCAGCAGGCGCGCCAGTTCGGCGTCGAGAGGCGTCAGTCCCTCGCGCGCATCCACGATCAGCAGGAGTTGCGACGCGCCCTCGATGGCCATTTGCGCCTGGCGAAGAATTTCGCGAGGGATGGCGGCCTTGTCGTCCGGCACGATCCCGCCCGTGTCCACGACTTCGAACGTGCGGCCCTGCCACGTCGCGGTGCCGTAGATGCGGTCGCGCGTGATTCCCGGCTCGTCGGTGACAATCGAGCGCCGCGTGCCGGTCAGCCGGTTGAAAATCGTGGACTTGCCCACATTGGGGCGGCCGACGATCACTACAGATGGCAATTTTTCAGGCATTTTTTCCAATCATGGGGGACACAACGAACCTTAAGTCAGTGGCTCGGAAGCTTGTATTTTAACCTACTGTCGGCCGAAACAGAAGCTCCGAAGCTTCCCGCACCCTCTACCCGCGCTCATGTCGAGCGTTTTACGAGGCAATCCGCGTTAAGGAAAGCCCGGACCCCTTCGGCGCGCATTCGCTGTAACATGACAAACAAGAAAGCGCCAAGAGGCAGCGCTACCAAATAAAAATGAAAAGGGAGAAACGAAATCATCGCGGGCGCTGTGAACATCAGCGCGGAGACTCGCGCCATCCGGCGGCCGGCCGCATCCCCGGCAGCTTCCGCTTCTGTAAATCGGTTCAGCGTAAAAGCAATCGGAATCAGCATCACACTTAGATCGTGAATGAAAAGGTAGTAGCTGACGAACACGCTGGTAGCTATTGCCATCAGAAACGCTTCGGCGCCGCTCTGTTTTCTTGGCGCAATTATCGCCACAATCAGAAACACGACTGCTGAAGCCACGATCGTGATCGCCTGAACCCAGGACGCGGGCAGAAATGAATCCGTCAAACAGAAAATGAGCCCTCGAAGGTTGGCCATGCCGGTAGCATACGTGGCGTAACTCAACGGAATCCGGCTCGCCGCAGAAGCACCAAGCCGCGCCGTGGAACCCGTGCTCAGAGAAACCAACGACTTCTCTAACGTTCCGATTTGCGCGAGGCCCACAAGCCAGAGAGACACCGACGCAGTGGCCGCGGCCGAGATTGCAACACCGGCCGAAAAACGCCAGCGTCGCCAGAAGAAAAACAACACAGCGATCGGTATCACGATCTGAAATTTAAATAGCCCCAAGCCGGCCAGGACTCCGGCGGTCAAATCCCGGTTTCTTTCGAGCGAAACCGCTGCCGCCGCGAAAAGGAACAGGAGCAGGATCGAATCCTGACCTTGGATCAACGCGGCCGCTACGGGCAGGAAACTCATAAACATGGCCGCCGGCAGCCACTGATAAATTTTCGCCAGATTCTCCATTCGCCGGCGAAGTAACCGATACGCTGCGGCAAGAAGCAACAAGTTGACGAAAAGGAATACGACGTACGCGGTTCGATACGGCAGCACGGAAATTGGCGCGAAGAACAATGCCTGCGACGCCGGACGAATGAACGGCAGAGCGATTTCCTCCGAAGAGACCAGCTGATCCTGGAAAGCCTTCTGCGCCTGATAATCGTAAAGCTCGTGCGCATGTCCGGTCCGCACCATGTAGGCAGACGTGTAAAGCTGCCGGAAGTCGGAATGGCCGTCTCTGATGGCCGGAATGATGAACAGCCACCCTGATAGCTGCAGACCTGCGAGGATGGCGATGATGCCAAGCGCCAGACCTCTCACGTAGTACGGTAAATTCGGCATTTACTGCACTCTTAGGCACCTAGAGAGGCGGCAGCCGCTTTAAGGCAGATTGGCGGCCTTCCGCGCGTCGCCGGTCAGTTCCAGGATATGCATTCCCGTGTTGGAGCGATCAACGATGTAGATATAGCCGCGGTCGTCCACTTCCACATTGTTGGTTTGAATCACGGTCTTGCATTTCTGGTCCGCGCCCGTGCCGACGCAACGCTGGTCGGTCTTGTCGGTGATGGCCGGGATGTAATAGGCAATCTCCTTGGGGTTATAGGGGTCGCGAATGTCTACGGCGCGCAGGCCCGCGTTGAAATGCGCGATGAAGACTACGCGCTTGTAGTAGATCGGCGTCATGCTTTCATTCGTCGAATGCGTGCCGAAGCGTCCGCCGCGGGTGCAGAAGTTGCCGCTGGCCTCCGGCACGGTCCACGTCGAGATGCCCAGAATTCTGGATTCGGTGGTGATGTCGAAAATCCGCATCATCTGCCTCGGTGCGTGGCATTCGTTGTCGGTGGTCTCGCCCACGGTGACGAGAATGTCACGCTTGCCTTGCGCGCCGTTTTTGGCGAACTCGGGCACTTCCATCCCGATCAGCGGGAAGGTCGTGTGCGCTCCGGCCTCTTCCGGGAGATCGAGTCTCCCCACGACCGGATACATCAGATTCGCCTCGGAGGGGTCCTTGGGTCCTTTGAGCAGCTTCTCGCGATCAATGATCTCGATCACGCCGCCCTTGGACGTGCCGTAGCCGGCATAGACGCGGTTGGCCTTGGCCCCGGTGGAAATGGCGCCGTGCAGATCGCTGGGCTGAAAGCCGGTCGCGCCGGGCTGCTGTCCGGGCAAGCCGAAATCGCGGACGAAAAGCGGCTCGGACGGATCGCTGAGGTCATAAACCTGCATCATGCGTTTGGCGCGCCAGCCGGGCTTGCCGGAGACTAGAAACGCGATACCGCTGTCGCACTCCCACCAGCTCTTGTGCGTATCAACCAGACCGCTGAGGACGACGGTCAGCCGGTTCGGGTGCGCCGGATCGGTCACGTCCCACATTTCATGAGAGGCGGTGCCCTTCGTGCGCAGCAAGTACACTTTGCTCTTGTCGGCGTGCGGGAGTTCGGCGCCGTCGCAGAGACGCGCCATCTGCGCCCCGCCCGTTTCACCCGGCCCGGGAACGCGCGGATCGCCCGGAATGTGGGCCAGATATTTGGGCTGCTTGGGATCGGTGACGTCCACGATGGACGTCCCGTTGTCCTCCATTTGTCCGGTAAGCGGGTTCATCGCTGAGCCGCCGTGATGGCCGATGTACGCGATCCAGCGGTTACCCTGCTTGTGGATGCTGGGCTGATAGGCGCTCCGGCCCTGCAAGTCGCTGTATCCGACCAGCGCCATATTTTTCGCTTCCGGCTGCTTCTGGGCCGCGGCGGGCAAAGCAATTCCCGCAAGCACCCCTGCAAGTAGCAGCGCAATTACCTTTATTTTACCCACGCCATTTCGGCACGACATAGACTCTCCTTCTCCGAATCCGCCGCCAAACGTAGCTGGCGCGGTGCTCGATTGCAGAAACATAGTTCGAACTCGATGAAGTCACTTCCCGCTTTTCGCGTTTCGAGTGACTGACGGGCGGATGATACCACCTCCAGAAATAACCGCGGAGTGATTCTTTGCGGAGCGTTGTGGCGCTCCAGGATTTGGCGCGGAACGGTCAGCCAATTTAGATTTTGCTCCACCCAGCGGAAAGATCACTCTCCCCCAAAGCAATGCGCCCCGCGGGACTCGAAGTTTGTTACAGTTCTCCCAGCCATCGTGAGTTCCGGAGGCGGACTCTACCGGGTGCGGGCTCTACTTGGAGCCCGCCAGAACGGGGAGCGGGCTTTACTTGTACGCTGAACACTTTAGGTGAAGCGTGAAGCCCGCAAGAACCGGGTGCGGGCTCTACTTTTACGCTGAACGCCCCGGCCTGGCCGGGGCGTGGAGCCCGCCAGAAACTAATGTGGCTCCCGCATGAAATATTTCTTCATCCCGCTGCGTATTAACTAATGGATGCGCAAAGACATCCCGAGGGAATGAACCCCGCGGAACAGGCCGGCGAGAGGGAGCGGATCGCCCGGGCGCAGGACGGCGACGCGGAGGCCTGGGGTGAACTCTATCGCCAATATGCGCAGGCCATTTTCCGTTTCTGCCGCCGGGTGATGCCCACGCGCGAGGACGCGGAAGACGCCACCATGGATATTTTTGTTAAGGTTCGCCAGAAACTGGCGCAGTACGATTCCAGCCACTTGTTCAGCGCCTGGCTCTACCGCGTGGCCGCGAACCATTGCTGGGACCTGCTGCGCCGCAGAAAAGGGCGGCAGGACCTGGAAACCGGCGAGATCGAGAATATTCCTCTCGAACACCCTGATCCCGGCCAGCTTGAGCAGTTGATCGAGCGACGCACGAGCCAGGAAGTACGGCGCGCGCTGGACAAGCTTCCCGCGCGGGCGCGCATGGCGCTTGTGCTGCGCTATTACTCGGACATGAGTTATGACGATATCGCCGCGACTCTGGGGGTGCGCCGCGCCTTCGTGGGCGTTGTGCTGTTGCGCGCGCGGCACGAATTGCGCGACGTCCTGACTGAAAAAGGCGCCACGAGCGCGCCGCGGCGGGCGGCAGGAGACACCGCATGAATCATTTCGATGAGATGGCGTGCCTGCTGTATCTCGAAGGGCAGCTCGATCCGCCACGCGCGCGGGAATTGGCCGCGCACAGCAACGAATGCGCCGCGTGCCGCACTCTGCTTCACGCGCTCGAACGCGAATCAAGTGTTTTGGCCGCGGCCCTGACCGAGGACAACGAGCCCATGCCCGCGCGCCTGCTCAACACGCGCGGTTGGGGCGTTCCGTCCTGGGTCTGGACGCTCGCCTTTGGAGCTTTTGCGGCGGGCGCCTACTGGCTGTGGACCGACAATGTCGATCCCTGGCTGCAACAATTGAGCAACGCAGGCTTTGGTGGAACGGATCTCCTGAGCATGGTTTTGTTCAGCGGAGCGTTCTGGAAAGGATGGAGTTCCATGATTGACGCCATGCAAATCACGTTTTTTTTCATTCTAGGGATAGCGGCCATCGGCCTGCTTCGGCGGTGGCTTCGGCGCTCCGCGGCCATAGCGGTGGTGATGTCCGCGCTGGCGCTGCTCCTGGCGCTGCCGCAGCCCGCTGGCGCGGCGGAGACTCGCCGGGGGCGATCCGTTCTCGTCCCGGCTACGGAAACGGTGCACAACGATTTAATCGTCACCGGACCAATCGTGCGGATTGACGGCACGGTGGAAGGCGACCTGATCGCCTTCACCAGAGACCTCACCGTCACCGGCCACGTCACCGGCGATATCATCGCGTTCGCCGGTCAAATGCGTATGGATGGAATCGTGGATGGCAACCTCCGCGTAGCTGCGAACCAGGTCACCATCGAAGGGACCGTGGGGAAAAATGTCACAGTGCTCGCGAACACTCTGGATCTGACCTCGAAAGGACAAGTGGGCGGCGGCCTGATCGCCCTCGGCGCTGATGCCGATCTTGACGGGCACATTCATCGCGACTTGCTCGGTATCATTGGCACTACGGATCTGCATGGCGCGATTGGCGGACAATTGTGGCTGCGGGGAGGCTCTCTCGATGTGACTTCCACGGCAGAGATAGGAGGCCCGGCCATATTTTTGGGCGCCCAGCAACCCACAGTCGCATCAGGCGCCAAGCTGGCAAGCCCCATTCGCGTGGAAATCACGCAAGAAGCTCGCCGTTTCCGGAGAAGGTCCGCGGAGCGGCTGGCGATCCGCCAAATCTTCAGCTACGTTGCCGCGCTGCTGCTCGGCGTTTTGTTGGTCACCGTCTTACCCGGCTTTTTCCGCGCCACGCTGCGTGAGGCCGGTCGCATCGGCCTCCCGATTGGCGTGGGGGCGCTGGCGCTACTCGCAGGTATCGTCCTGTTGATCCTGGGGGTCCTGCTGCTGTTTGTCGGCGTGGGCGCCGGCATTGCCGGTGTGCTGGGCTATGCTCCGATTCTGTATGTTGCGCAAGTCTTTGTCGGCGCCTGGCTGGGAAACAAGGTCCTGGGTGAGGCGTCGAACAACACAAGCGCAGTCGTCGGACGGATCGCTCTCGGTCTGCTGATCCTGCACTTGGCGGGGCTTATTCCCGTCCTCGGACCGTTAGTGTGGCTGGCGGTTGCGCTATGGGGAACGGGCGCAATCCTATTGGGGTTTTACAGGATGTCTCGCGCAGAGTCCGCGGCTGTCTCCGCCTAGATCATTCCGCAGGGCCAGTAGCACAGTCCCGTTAGGGGGGACTGTGCTACTACACTGCCAGCCCCGGCAGGCGGGCACGTTAAACCAAGCCGAGGCTTCGGCCAACTTCCGCGAGAATTTCACCGGCGCGCTCGAGATCCGCGCGCCGGTGCGTGGCCGTGACGATGGCGCGCAGCCGGGCCTTGCCTTCGGGGACTGTGGGCGAGCCAACCGCCGGGGCGTACACGCCGGCATCATACAGGAGGCGAGAGAATTCCACGGCTTTCGCGGCCTCTCCAACGTGAATGGGAGTGATGGGCGTCTGGCTTGCTCCAATCGAAAAGCCGAGTTTTTTCACGCGGCGCTGGAAGAATTTCGTGTTCGACCAGAGTTTTCGAATCAGCTTTTCGCCGGCGGGAGAATCGAGTATCGAAAAAGCGGCCTGGCATGTGGCCACCACCGACGGCGGATGCCCGGTGGAATACAGAAATGGCCGCGCGCGGCGATACAGGAAATCCACCAGGTCCCGCGAACCGCAAACGTACCCGCCCATCGCGCCGATCGCTTTGCTGAGCGTGCCGACCTGAATGTGCACTCGGCCGTGGCAGCCGAGATGATCCACGGTGCCGCGGCCGTTGCGCCCGAGCACGCCGGAAGAGTGCGCGTCGTCCACCATCATGATGCAATTGTATTTTTCCGCGAGGCCGCACAGAGCGGGCAGCGGCGCGATGTCTCCGTCCATCGAAAACACGCCGTCGGTAATCAGCAATTTATGCCCGGGCCAGTTTTCGGTTTCTTTGCACAGGCGCTCGCAATCGGCGATATCCCTGTGCTTGAAAACCTTGATGGCCGCTCTCGAAAGACGGCAGCCATCGATGATGGAAGCGTGATTCAGTTCATCGGAAAGAATCAGATCGTCTTTTCCCAGGATGGCCGCGACCGTGCCCGCATTCGCCGTGAAGCCGGACTGGAAAACGACGGCGGCCTCGGTTCCCTTGAATTTGGCGATTTGTTCCTCGAGCGCCATGTGCAGGTCCATCGTGCCGGCGATGGTGCGGACCGCTCCGGCGCCGACTCCGTGCGTTCGAATCGCGTTGATGGCCGCGCGGCGCAAAGCCTTGTGCGTGGTCAGCCCGAGATAATTGTTCGAACTGAGATTGATGACTTCCTTGCCGTCGAACTTCGCAACCGGCTTCTGCTCTCCCTCGAGCACGCGCATGCGGAAAGGCGCGCCTTTGGCCTGCAGGTCCGCAAGCTGATCGCGCAGGAAAGAAAGCGGATTCGGATTTGTGGCGGTCATGGACGGCTTCTCCGGCACCGTGCGCCCGGAATGCGCGGCGCAGATAATCTTTATTGCACGCGTTCGAATGAATAGCCCGCCGCGTCGAGAGCGGCGGTGAGATCGGCAACATGCTCCGGCCCGCGCGTTTCCATGGTAATGTCAATCACGGCGTCACCCAGCACGACGCCATAATAGGCCCGGTCGTACACCGTTTCCACGATGTTCGCTTTATGATCGGCGATGACCTGGGCAAGCCTCTGCAGCGCTCCGGGATGATCGGGCAGATGGATGCGCAGCCGGACGAGCCGTCCGTCCTTGACCAGCCCTCTCTTGATGATCAGCGAAAGCAGCGAGACATCGATATTCCCGGCGCTGACCAGGACTCCGATTTTCTTTCCGTGGTTTGGAACTTTCTTGTTCAACACGGCGGCGGTTGCAGCCGCGCCGGCGCCCTCGGCGAGCGTCTTTTCTTTCTCGAGAAGCTGGAGAATCGCGCTGGCGATCTCCTCCTCATCCACCGTCACGATTTCGTCCACGTACTTGCGGACCAGCGGAAATGTAAGCGTTCCCGCGCAGCGGACGGCAATTCCATCCGCGATGGTCTTGTTTGCCGGCAAGGTGACGAGCCTATTTTCTTCGAGCGCCGCTTTCATCGAAGCCAGCTTGGACGATTGCACGCCGATCACCTGAATTTTCGGGTTCGTCTCCTTCACCGCGCAAGCCACGCCGGCGATCAAGCCGCCTCCTCCCACGGGAATGACGAGCACATCGAGGTCGCCGTGCTGCTCGAGCATTTCGATTCCCAGTGTTCCCTGGCCCGCGATCACAGCCTCGTCATCGAACGGATGAATGAACGTAAGCCCCTGTTCCTTGCACCGGCGCAGGGCCTCCTCGCACGCCTCTTCGTAGTTGGCTCCCACGAGGATCACTTCGGCGCCGTATCCGCGCGTGGCGGACACTTTCACCAGCGGCGTCGTCAGCGGCATGCAGATTTGCGCTTGAATGCCCCGCCGCGTCGCATGATAAGCGACCGCCTGCGCGTGATTTCCTGCCGACGCCGCGATCACGCCCCGCCGGCGCTCTTCCTCGGTCAGCATCAGAATCTTGTTCAGCGCGCCCCGTTCCTTGAACGCGCCGGTCATCTGCAGATTCTCGAGCTTCAGGAAAATCGAGTTCCCCGTGAGCTGGGAAAATTTCTCGGAGTGCGCGAAGGGAGTGACGACAATCGAGCCCCGGATGCGCTCCGCGGCATCTTTGATCGCACGAATCGTCAGCATCGGGGAAGTCCTAACCCGCATCTTTCGCGAAAACTTTGGTCTTTGTAGCGCCCGTTCCGCATGCGGGACGGGCATGTGCCTGAATCAACAGTGTCGGCCTCCCGAGCGAGTCGGGACAGGTTCCGGCCGACGCTACAATGGCTTTTCACGTGCGGATTGTCACACGGAATCTTCAGCCTGTGCCTGTCAGAGTTCGCCATTGCAAAAGGCGCACAGACTGAAGTCTGTGCCGCCAATGATCTCGTACTCGGTAGCGTCATGACAGATGTCTCTCCAAAACAGAACAGGCAGAATACCAGATTTGGGACACTCTGCTGTGAGGATCCGATCGAATCCCGCATCTCTATAGCATTGCACAAGCTGGAGGTCGAGGCCAGCCGCTGTGTATTCTGGCGCAGCGGCCGCGCTTCCGCTACAATCGCGCCCGGTCCGGTTGCTCCGGCTTGCGCAGGGGCCGGAGAGGAGGCACGCGTGAGCTTCGGCCAGCGCCTGCAGGAAATCCGCACAGGGTTCAAACCTGCTTTCTGGGTTGCCAACCTCACGGAGCTATTCGAGCGGCTTTCCTATTACTCCGTGCAGTCCGTGCTCGCGCTGTATCTGTACGAGACGCTTCACTTCAGCCAAGCGCAGGCCGGCGACCTGATCGGCTATTTCGGAGCTGTCGTGTGGTTCCTGCCGATCCTGGGAGGGACGCTGGCCGACCTGTTCGGATTTCGCCGCTCGCTTTCGTTCGCCTATCTCACGCTGGCGCTGGGATATTTTCTGCTGGGCTCACTCGCGGCGCCCTGGATGGCGCCCATGCGTTCCGTGATGACTCTGCCGCACCTGCTCCTGTTGATTCTTCTTGTTCCCGCGCTCGGCCCGGCCATCGTGAAACCCTGCGTCGTGGGAACCACGGCGCGAGCCTCGACAGAAAACGTCCGCTCGATTGGTTATTCGATTTACTACACGCTGGTGAATATCGGCGGCGCGTTGGGCCCGTTACTGGCCTCCGTCATCCGGCCGCGCGCCGGAGCCGCCAACGTCTTCAAACTCGCGGCTTTGTTCGTATTCCTGATGTTCTTCGTGGTGCTATTTTTTTTCCAAGAACCAAGCCAGGCGGGCGAGACGAAGGCGGCCAGTTTGCAAGAGGTGTTCCGGAACTTTCTCACCGTCGTGTCCAATTTTCGCTTCATGGCCTTCCTCATGATTTTTTCCGGCTTTTACATTGTCTTCTGGCAGGTCTACATCGCTTTGCCGCTTTTCCTGCATTCCTATGTGGACCCGCGGGCGAACATCGAGCGCATTCTTTCGACCGAAGCGATCAGCGTGATTCTTCTGCAAGTGCTGGTGAGTTATCTTACGCGGAAGATTCCCGCGTTTCCGGCGATGACTCTCGGCATTCTGCTGGCCTCGGCGTCCTGGCTGGTCCTGGCGATTCATCCCGCTGTATGGACCGCGGTCGCCGCGCTGGCAATTCTGGCGCTTGGCGAAATGACACAGGCCGCGCGGTATTACGAGTACATCTCGCGCCTGGCTCCCTCCGGGCAGCAGGGGACCTACATGGGCTTCGCGTTTCTTCCTGTCGCGATCGGCTTCCTGATCGCCGGAAGGATTGGCGGGCGGCTTGTCCACTATTTCGGCGAGGTCGCCCACAAACCATCCCAGGTTTGGTGGGTAATTTCGTGCATCGGGATCGCCACAACCTTCTTGATGTGGCTTTACCACATCATTGTGAAGACCGGCATGCCCGCTGCGGACGCCTCGCCTCCGGCCTGATTTTCCCCGGGTCTGGGATACAATCGGAACGCCAATCTCAGATTGGCGAAAAACCCCAGTGAAGAATCGATCGCAGGTAAGACTTTGAAGTAACGGAAAGACAAGGCGCGTGTCACAACACATTCGAATCCATCGCCTCGTCTTCGCGCTCGCGTTAGCCGCTATTTTCTCTGCACCGGCTATCGCACAGGAGAAGGCGTCCGCCGGCAAGAACGCGAACACCGCTTCACAGCCTGCCGTCGCGATTGCGCGAGGCCGCATCGTGTACCACGACCGGTGCGAGATTTGCCACTTCAGCGAATCCGACGCCAGGAAGATAGGACCCGGACTCAAAGGGATTTACAAGCGCGGGAAATTCGCGGCTGGCAACAAAATAGACGACGCTTCCATGCTGAAATGGATCGTGAATGGCGGCAAGGATATGCCGCCGTTCAAGCCGGTCCTGAACCCCGGCCAGCTTCAGGACCTGATCTCCTACCTCAAGACTCTCTAATCCTCATCTCTCCCTCTGTGCCCTCCGTGTTAAATCTTTTTTTTGCGCAAGAGAAATTTTCAACACAGAGAACACTGAGGGCACAGAGAGGAAATGATTGGGCCCGCGAATCACGCGGAAAGTGTTCTTGGCCGATCGAGTGCTGCAAGGGCCTCGCCGGTGGTGACTTGACGCGCACCCAGCGAAATCAGCTCCTCGATTGCCTTCCGCCCGTCTTCTGCCTTCAGCGTCTCGATGGCGTCCTGTACAAGCGCGACGCGCCAGCCACGCTCGAGCAATCCTTTCGCCACCAGTCGAACGCAGTACTCGGTGACCACCCCAAAAACAAAAAACTCCGCGTCCGCGCCGGTGAATCCGGAGACGCGTTCGAGCACCTTCTCCGTATTGGGATTGTCGAACACGTCGAGTGTCTGTTTTTCGAGGATGACCTGCTGAAACGGGGAGAGGTCCGCGGGAATGGCCGCGCCCGCGCGGTTGGGAACTACGAGCACCTTGTCCGCGAGCGTTTCGGGAATGAGTTCCGCGCCGGGCGTGCCGCGCACGCAATGCGGCGGGAAACGTTCGAACTCCGGATCGTCCGCCGCATGCGCATCCCGGTCCCCAACGATGAAAACGCGCCCCTGGCGGGCCGCATCGGTCAGCCGCTTCAAATTCGGGATGAGTTTTTCCGCGCCCGGAACGTACAGCTTCCCGCCGGGAAGCATGAAATCCGCCTGCGTATCCACATCCCAGAAAATCACCGACCGCGAAACCATGCGCCTCATCCCTTCGGGAGTTAGATGCGCGCCGCCCGTTGCACACGGCGGCGCACTTGCTCGAGCAAACCCTCCAGGCGTTCGCTGTGCCGCACAGAGTACGAAACCTCTTCCCCGCTCAGACTGCGCAACGCCTCCGGCAGGCGCGCCCTTTGTTGCAGGCAGCGCTCGCGCGCGGCGTTCAGGTTCGTGCGCGGCGCGCTTCGTTGGCCGCCCATCATCACCGGATCGAGCAGCGTTTCCGCGCCCGGGAAGTTCTCTTCCGCAAGGCCAATGACATCATTTGCAAAATGTCCGTCGGGATGACTGAAGCGAAAAACCTGTTTTTTGCCGGGATAAGTCACTTTGGCGGCGCTGAACTTTGCGACCGCGCGCTCTTTGTCGCCGATCTCGGTCTCCACGATCTTGTAGATCACGCCCAGCGTCGGCGAATCGCTCGAATTGACCAACGCCGTGCCGACGCCGAAGCCGTCAATCCTCGCCCCTTCGGCCAGCAAAGAAGCGATGCGGTCTTCGTCCAGGTCCCCCGAAGCAAACACGGTGACGTCTTTCCAGCCCGCCTGGTCGAAATGCTCCCGGACCCAGATGCTGTCGGCCGCCACGTCACCGCTATCCAGGCGCACACCCCGTGGCTTCCGGCCCCTGGCGATGATCCTGCTGACAGCCACGCGCACATCGTAGGTGTCCACGAGCAACACGGAATCGTCCGGGAAAACGTCGAGAAAGTTTTGGAACGCTTCCTCTTCGTCTTCGTGCGCCATAATCCAGGAATGCGCCTGTGTGCCGTAGATCGGTATGCCGAACTGGTAGCCCGCCGCAACGTTGGAAGTTCCCTGGCAACCTCCGATGACCGCCGCGCGGGCCGCGAGCACACCGGATTCCACGCCGTGCGCGCGCCGCGTGCCGAATTCGATCACGGGCCGGCCGTCGGCTGCCTGCGTCACGCGCGCTGCTTTGCTGGCGATCATCGTCTGAAAATTAATCGCCGCCAGCAAGGAGGTTTCCACGATCTGGGCCTCCGCAATCGGCGCAGTGACACGCAGGATCGGCTCGCCGGGGAAAAATACAGTGCCCTCCGGCATCGCCCAGACGTCGCCGGAAAAACGGAACCGCGCGAGGTATTCGAAAAAATCGCCGCCAACGCGCGCAAACACCCGCTGCTGCCGCAGGTAGGCAATCTCTTCCTTCGAAAAACACACATTCTCGAGAAAATCGAGCGCCTGATCCAGCCCCGCGGCAACCAGATAGTTTCTCCGCGGGGGCAAGGAGCGCACAAACAGTTCGAACGTAGCGCGGGCGTCGAAACCCGTCTCGATGTAGCCGGCCGCCATGGTCAGCTCGTACAGGTCGGTGAGGAGGCCGGAATACTTGGGGTTGGAAGTCATGCGATGTCCGCGGCCATTATGCCACTCGCCTCAAGTCCGGCGCCAGCGACGCCAAATCAGTTGCGAGAGGACCGCGGATCTCCCCGCACGGCATATAATGCCACCCGAGGAGGTTCTCAAAATATGGGTAGCGAAAGCCCGGCGGCGCTTGCACCGGAACGCCAAGTGCTGCGCCACACCGTCGCCACGCTCGCCTACCGCGGAGGCAAGGCGATTCGCGGCGCACCGGAAGAATTTTCGGCGTTCCGCGGATCGGAAACCACGCGAACTCCGGGACAGATTCTGGCTCACATCGGCGACCTGCTGGATTGGGCGCTATCGATCGCGCAGGGAAAACAAGAGTGGCGCAATTCCCCGCCGCAATCCTGGGAAATGGATTCGCAGAGGTTTTTCGCCGCCCTTGCGGCCTTCGATGCCTTTTTGGCATCTGGGGAACCTCTCGCCGCTCCCGTGGAAAAACTCTTCCAGGGCCCCATTGCGGACGCGCTCACGCACGTAGGACAAATCGCCATTCTGCGCAGAATGGCCGGCGCACCAGTGCGCGCTGAGAATTATTTCCGCGCGGAAATTGCAGCCGGCCGGGTAGGCCCTGACCAAACACCGCCGCGCCGCGAATTCGACTGACCGGAGTTTTTCACAAGAACTTCGTAACAGCTCCCAGTAGCACAGGCCTTCAGCCTGTGCGGTTTTGGTTTTGGTTTTGCGCTGCGCTCGGCAAACCAAACCCCCACAGACTGAAGCCTGTGCTACTCAAGCCCCCGCGCGATTCGAACGGAATCCCATCAGGCTGGAGAGAAATAAAAAAACCGGAGGGTCGGGGACCCGGGGCAGAAGATGCAGCGGTGGAAGCGTTGTAGCGGGTGCGGACGCTACTTTTACGCTGAACGCTCGAAGTGAAGCGTGGAGCCCGCCAGAATACGGGTGCGGGCTTTACTTGAAGCCAGCCAGAATAAAAGTTGGAGCGATGCTGGGTGAATTGCCAGCGCCTGCCACGCTTCCGGCAAACACGCGAGCCATTGCGGAGCCACGACAATACACCCAGCCCGCTCTTTGTTTCGAGAAACCTTTTTAGTGAAGAGGCGCCTAACCGAGAATGGCGTCTTTGAAAGCCTTTGCGGCGCGCAGACGCACAACTGTCTTCGCCTTGATTTTGATCGCTTCTCCGGTTTGCGGATTGCGGCCCATGCGCGCCTTGCGGTGCGCCTTCACCGCGCGTCCGATGTTGGGAATCACGAATTTACCCGCGCTGCCCTTGGCTTCCTTAACCGCCAGCTTGAACAGTTCTTCGAAAAACTGCGCGGCGACTTTCTTGGACGTCCCGAGTTTGTCGGCCATGTGCGCGACGATCTTGGACTTGCTCATTGGTTTTGCCATCGAGTTTCGTTTTCCTCCTCAGAATTTGGTATTGCGGCGCGTCGGCCAGCCTCAAAGAGTACGAGCCGCGCACGGCCAGCACTATAAGGGCAGAGTGGGCGCAACGCAAGAAAAAACATCAAAAAGCCAGAATTGATGCGGCTTCCAGCAGTGCGCCTTCCCGGCCCCCCCATAAACATAAGCGCCGAGCGACTCCGAGCGGCGCGTAAAATGCCGCGCGATGCGCCTGCGCTCCGCCGGCTCCGCATCGGACGACGGCAACGGCGTGCGCATGCCATGTGCTATCCTTGCAGTTCATTTCTTACGAGGAGCGCGCATGGCGAACTGGAAGGAACTCGAAAATCAATTTGCAGCCCGGCTGTCGTTGAACCGCCGGCCCGTGGCCGTCACATTCCTGGATGCGGAACCCGCGGGAATTAGGAAGTTCTCCGGCAGCGAACCTGCCGGTTGCAGCTTCTGGCGGCTGGCCGCCGCGGGAGGCACGTTCTACACGGTGCCCGCCGATCACTTCAACTGCGCGGTGGGAGCTTATACGCACAATGTGCAACTGCCCCCCGAACGCATCCAGGAAACCGAGACCACGCTCGGCATGATGTTCAATCTCGGCTATGTGCGCCCTGAAGAAGTGCCCGGCATTCCGCGATTGCCCAAGGAGCCCGCCGCGATTGTCTTTGCGCCGCTGGGGGACGCGCCGGTTGCGCCCAGCGTCGTGCTCTTTGCGTGCAAAATATCTTCGGCGATGCTCCTCAACGAAGCCGCCATCCGCGCGGGCGCAGGCGGCACGCTGCCGCTATTTGGCCGGCCGACTTGCATGGCGCTTCCCGCAGCGATGCTGCACGGCACAGTCTCCAGCCTGGGCTGCATCGGGAACCGCGTCTACACCGGCATTGGCACGGACGAACTCTACGTCGCCGTGTCGGGCGCTAAGCTCGAATCCGTCTCCCAGGCTTTGGACGTCATCGCATCCGCCAACACGGCGCTCGAAGAATACGCACGCGGCCGCCAGGACTCTCTTTCAACCGTCTAGGCCGGATATTTCACGAGTCCGCCGAAAATTGTTCACGAACGCGGCAAAATTGATGTATTTGGGTGATTTTGCAGTAGGGGCACGGCATGCCGTGCCCCTACGACGGCATGTCGTGCCCCTACGGTCGATTCCTGGAATTCGCTACAGCTTTCCCAACCCTTCATAGAATTGGGCGACGGCATGGATCCCGCCGAAATAATTTTCGAGCGCGATGTGTTCGTCCGGGGCGTGCGCATTTTCGTCGGGCAGACCGAAGCCCAGCAGGATGCACGGTACCTTGAACGTGTCGTGCATCTGCGTGACAAACGGGATGGACCCGCCCTCGCGGATGAATACGGCCCGCTTGCCGAACCCCTTCTCGAGCGCCCCGTGCGCCACCTCGAAGAACGGGTGCGTGTAGGGCGCGACCCAGGGCTTGGCCTGGCTGTGCACATCGAGCTTGAACTTCACCGTCTTCGGCAGCAGCTTGCGGATGTGGCGCTCGAGCAGGCGCGTGATCTTGTCCGGATTCTGGTCCGGCACCAGGCGCGTTGAAAATTTCGCGTACGCTTTGGAGGGGATCACGGTCTTCGAGCCTTCGCCCGTGTAGCCGCCCCAGATCCCGTTCATTTCGAGCGTCGGCCGCGCCCAGAGCTGCTCGACAATCGAGAATCCTTTTTCTCCAGCGAGGCCCGGCGCGCCCACGGTTTTGCGGAACTCGCTGGCCTTCCACGGCAACGTGTTGAGCGCCTTGCTCTCGGCCTTCGATAATTTCGCCACATCATCGTAAAACCCCGGCACGGTCACGCGGAAATTTTTGTCATGCAGTTTTGCGAACAGTTCGCACAGAATCGTGATGGGGTTCGGCGCCGCGCCCCCGAATACGCCCGAGTGCAGGTCCTGCGCCGGTCCGGTGACTTCGATCTGGTAGTAGTTGAGGCCGCGCAGGCCGTAGGTAATCGAAGGCACGCCCCGCGCCAGCATCGAAGTGTCAGAGACCACAAGCGCGTCGGCCTGGAGCCGCGACCGGTTAGCATTCACATAATCCCAGAGGCTCACGCTGCCGACTTCTTCCTCCCCTTCGATGATCACCTTCAGATTGATGGGCAGCTTGCCCGCGGTTTTGTGAATCGCATCGAGCGCGCGGATGTGAATATGCACCTGGCCCTTGTCGTCGGCCGTGCCGCGGCCGTACAGGTTTCCGCCGCGGATCGCCGGTTCGAACGCGGGCGAAGTCCACAGGTTCAGCGGCTCCGGCGGCTGGACGTCGTAGTGGCCGTAGAACAGCACGGTCGGCTTGCCGGGCGCGTGCAGCGATTCGGCATAGACCAGGGGATGCATCTTCGTCGGAACGATCTCGATGTTCTCCAGGCCCGCCGCGCCCAGCCGGCCGGCCACCCATTGGGCCGCGCGCTCGATGTCCGGCTTGTGTTCGGATTGCGCGCTGACGCTGGGAATCCTCAGAAATTCATACAGATCGTTCAGGTGATCTTCGCGCTTCGCTTCGATGTATTCCGTCAGGTTCATGGGCTGCTCCCTCGGGTGCGGGCTCCACTTGGAGCCCGCCAGAGATTTGTTGGCACACTACCGATCAAACGACCTGCCGAATCATAACTCGTAACCCAGCCATAGGCATATGGAAACACGAGCGCCCGCCGGATTCTAAACAGGGCCGCGTCCTGGTTACAAAGCGGGAACACCTGTTTGACAGTTTCGTTGACGGCGAAGGGGATGTAACGCAGCATGAAGTTGTCATGCCGAATAAGGATTTCGACAAGGTTCGACGCAGCACGCGAGTCTTTATGCGCGTGCGTATTGTCGTCGCAGGGAAGAATTCCGACGGCCGGCGTTTCCGCGAGGCCTGCGAAACCATCCTGATCAGCGCGCACGGCGGTCTGCTCTATCTCGACCAGCCATTGCGCCTGGACACGATGCTCGTGCTCACCAACCCGTTCACTCAGGAAGAGCTGGAATCCCGCATCGTTTTTCTCGGCGACGCCACTGACAAAGGCCAACGCGTGGGCCTCGAGTTCCTCACCCCTGCGCCGCATTTCTGGGGCGTCGATTTCGTCCCCGCCGACTGGCCCGCTCCGCCTGCCACCGTCCACCCGAGCTAGGTTTCCCCTGCGAGTTTTTTAGGGTAACGGTTCGACATCCCCGGGATCGGTTAGGGCAACGATTCTGGCACATGCGCGCACTTTCCTTGACAGTTTTGCAGCGCAAGCCTAGAATCACGCATTTGTACTATGGCACAGGGAATGGGCCGTGGGGCCGCGACTATGGACAAGAAGCGTCTCGAATACTACAAGAAGAAGCTCCTCGCCCGGCGCGAGGAACTGTTGAAGACCATCGCCCGGACCGAAGAGGAAGGCCGGACGGCGGACGATGATCCGACCGTAGATCTCGCCGACAAGGCGGCCAACTCGTACACGAAAGAATTCTTGTTTGGCCAGACCAACACCGACCGGTCCATGCTGCAGTTGATCGACGAAGCGCTCGTGCGCATCCGGGAAGGCAAGTTCGGTGCGTGTATCAACTGCGAAACTGAACTGCAGCAGAAGCGTCTCGAAGCCGTGCCGTGGGCGCGACATTGTGTCACCTGCCAGGAGAAGCAAGAACAGGGCCTGCTTTAGTCGAAATTCCGCCTCCGCGGAAACGGGCGTCCCGGCTCGGCCGGGACGCCCGTTTCATTGCCTGCCCGGTGTTGTGGCGCCCCGACGCGTCGGGGCGTTTCTTGCACTTTGTTTGAGGACAGAGAGACCGCCGGCGAGACGCCGGCGCCACGAACAGCCAGTTTTCCGCAACAAGATATTTGGCTCCCGCTCTACCCACGCCCCGTTTGTGGCGAGAAATACGAGCGAGTCCCATACACCTCAAGGAAGCCGGGCCGATAACCATTGTGGTTATTTACCTCTTTTAATACTTGCGCCATAGGAGTAGGCTTGGCGCAAGATGGACAGGCTTTCGGCTCCGCTGCTGTCCCAGTTGCGCGGGATGTGCGAGGCCTTCACCTCGCTGGTGTTTCCCGCGCCGTGCCGGATTTGTGCGCGGATGCTGGACACAGGGAATCGCGTCCCATTCTGTCACGCGTGCGTCGAAGCACTGACGCAAACACTTCCCGAGCCGCTGTGCGCACGCTGCGGCCGTCCGATCTCCTCAAGCGCGGTGACCGGAGGAGATGCGCCGGCGCAATGCCACCTCTGCCGCCTGGGTGCGTATGACTTTGATTTCGTGCGAAGTTTCGGCGCCTACACGCCGTCCATGGCTCGCGCCATCCTGATGCTGAAGTACAGCGAAATCACTCCCTTGGGAGGCTGGTTTGCGAGCCTTCTGGCTCGGGTGGTGGAGCACGCTCCGGAATCATTTGCCGCGGACGCTGTGGTACCGGTACCCCTGCATCCAAGCCGCCTGCGTGAGCGCGGCTACAACCAAGCCGAGCTGATCGCGCGGCCCCTGGCTCGGATTCTCGGCATCCCGTATCGATCCTATCTCCTGGTCCGCACGCGGCCACGGCCAGACAAGTTGCGGCTGACGCATCGGGAACGCTGGGAGACGGTACGTGGCGCTTATGCTATGCATCAGGGAGCTAAAGTTGACAAGTTACGGGTTATACTGGTAGATGATGTATTGACCACCGGGGCGACGCTTGATGCCTGCTCCCGGGCCCTTCATGGGGCCGGCGCTGTCCGGGTGGCGGGTCTGACAGTCGCGCGAGCGCTGCCTTCTTCGGGGGTGCCCGACGCGGCGCAGTGGTTCCAGGATCCAGTGGAATGAACTCGTTTGGCCATGGCGGCAGGACTCCCCGGCCGAAAACTTTGCCGGAAGCGCGGGGTGAGAAACGTCCGCCCGGCGCTGTGCCCCCGGCTGCGCGCAAACCGGCTATTATGCAGGAGCCGGTCCTGGTCCTAAACGCGACGTTTGAACCGATCAATGTCACCGCGGTGCGGCGGGCGATGGTCCTGATGATCAAGGGCGTGGCGCAAGCCGAGGAAATCCATCACACCCAGGTGCACTCGGCTTCCAGAGCGCTGCCCGTACCCTCGGTGATTCGCCTTCTCGCCTATCGCCATATTCCTCAGCAGACTCGGGCGCTTTCGCGGAAGAATATCCTGCTGCGCGACCGTAACACCTGCCAGTTCTGCAGCCGCACGCTGCCAGCCTCCGAACTGACCCTGGATCACGTCGTGCCGCGATCTCGCGGCGGACGGTCGTCCTGGGAGAACCTCGTCGCCTGCTGCTACCATTGCAATAATAGCAAGGGCGACCGCACCCCGGAAGAAGCCGGGATTGCCCTGACGCGTCGCCCCCGCCCGTTCACCCTGCATACCTCCCGGCAACTGATGCGCCTGATCGGCAACAAGGACGAGAAGTGGCGTAAGTATTTGTTCTACTGAGATTTACGTTCCCGCCCTCATCTTTTTGGTTGGCCGGAAAATCGCCGCCATCGGTCTTTCCTAAATTTTTTCTCATTTATGCAACCTTTTCAAATTCCCGGCGTCTAACTATACAAACCACTTCAAGGACACACCCCGGGAAGCAGCGGCGGCTCTGCCAAAGCTGCTTCTCTTTTTTTGTGCCGATTTTTGGTGCGGATCCGGCGCCTTCGACGGTCGCGCTTTACTGCCGGAAGATCACCCGCAATGCTCGTCGCCAGTTCTCTCCCAACCCAATGCGCACGACTTCAATTTCTCGCGATAAATAGCGCAGCACGATATCGCTCGAAGGATGAAACTGGAATCCGGGCGCAACCAGAAATAGCAGCGGCGGCCTGGGCTGCAAAGCCACGTCCGGAAAATATCCATACCTGCGAAAGTCATCTTGTGCGTGATGCCAGCGAACCCGCAGCCAGTAGTCCACAGCCTGCATCACCAGTTGAATGTCCTCGGAGGCTTTCAGCTCCAGCACCGCCAGACGGCCATCCCGCGTTACCCCGAGCAGATCAATAATCCCGCGGTCGCCCGCGGAAGACGCGGGAACCTGCCTGTAGATGTGGCGAGAATCAAGGCGCGCGTCAATGCGCGCCGGATCGGCGGCGACCATCGTCTCCAGCCACCTCTCCGGCTGGGCGCGGTAATAGCGGTGTTTGGTGTCGGTAGCCAGCGGGTGACGGTAGGTTTCCAGCTCATGGACTAGTTTTTCGAGGGCGGGCCATCTCCCGGGAGTCAGGATTTCCTGGTGGTCGCCCAGGCCGAACCACATCATTCTCTGCCGCCAGCGCGCGAACTCCAACCCGCGGAAACGCAGGGCCACGTCCTGTGCTGGGGCGGCCACGGCCACGTGGATGGCCTCTGGAGCCAGGCGCCGGATGCGTTCCGCCTCCGGCAACGCTGTGGCCAGCGCCTGGTCCACTTCGCGGCGCGGCACCAGCCACGTCGCCAGATTTCCGGCGTCCGAAATGGCGATGCGGCGCACGCGCCAATGCAGCGGGTCGTATTCGTACAATTCGACTTCCTGCGGGGAGGCGAGCGCGGTCAGACGGTGCGCTGTAATGGCGGAGCTGCCGCGCGGCAGGAAGAGACGCAGTCCGCGAACCGATGGACGTTTTGCGCGATCGCGTACCCGGTCGAGCCAGATCAGCCCGAACGTCAGGATGCCGTCAATGGTCGTGGAATCTTCTTCCGGAGCGGCGCTCAGCAAGGCATGGGCTTCCGTACCGTGGTGCATCAGACCCCGTGTGTAGGAACCCGAAATGGAATGATGCAAATCCGCGCCGGCGGTTAGAGAATCCACGATTTCGTCAGGGAACCGGTCGGTCAGGAGCTGACGCAACTGGCTGCGGAATTGTTCCCGGCTCCAGCGCTTGTCCTCGCGGCCCGCGTCTGCCGCCAGGAACTCGAGCTTCGCGTGCCGCGTGCGGCCGAACCGCGCAACTTCGAGCACAACACGCGTGGGCGACTGCTCGGCGACGCGCACGACTCGCCGCACCAGGCTTTGCCGCTCGCCCCAGAGGTGCAGCAGCGCGGCATCGCCCTGCGCGCGCACGTTGTATTGCCGGCTGTCCAGGGCCGCGACCCACTCGCCGTTTTCACGCACCTCGGCTGGGCCCGTGGCGCATACCCCCGCCAGAGCGCTCTCGAGTTCGGCAGCCAGTTCCATGAATCCCGATTATATAACCATTAGAGAGTGGTAATTAGAAGGGGCGATGCGATTTTTTCTTGCTGGGGTTCCCGCTGGAGGTCCGTGCTTAGCCCGCATTTCTCACGATAAAGGGATGGGTAGTGCGTGAGCCACCTATCTTGCTGCGGAACGCTGGCTCTTCGTGGCGCCGGCGTCTCGCTGGCGGTTTTGCAGTGTGCTTGAGGCTAGAGAAACCGCCCCGACGCGTCGGGGCGCCACAACACCTTGCAGGAAATGCTCATTCAAAGGTGCAGCTGCCGGTCGTGGATGTTTTGTGAGAAGTGGGGGTTAGTCGAAATCGAGCCCGGTGATGCGGATCGTAGGATACACGTTGTTCCATTGCGCGGAGACGTGCTCGTAGCCGACCTGAAAATCGCGCTGCTGCCCCGGCGCGAGCGGCGCCTGGCCGGGCGCAAACAGACGTTGCTTGTCGCGCAGGACCACCTGGTTGAATGGATCGTGAAATTCGAGCGTGATTTCAATCTGCTGAATGCGCCGGTTGCCCGCGTTCTCGAGCGTCCCGAACACGAATGTCACTTCCTGGTTCAAAAAGTTGGCCGCGCGGCTCATCTTCGGTTCGAGAAAATGAATTTGCGGCGCGTAGGCCTGCTCGGCGGGGCCCATGGGCAGCGGTTTCAACACTTCCGGCCCAGACGGTGTCGAGTAACGGCTGAGGAGCACGGCGCCGCCGATCAGGAGCGTCACGATTACCAATCCCGCCCCGAAGGCGACGGGAAGCCGGCTGCGTTCTGCTGAAGGGATCACGTGGTCCATCCTCCGTTACATGCCTGGCCGGTTCGTCAGTGCTTCGTCTTCCGCTAACGGCCTGCCGCCAGCCGCTCAATCAGCGGATAGGGAAGGCCAGCGGTCTGCATGCGGCCTTGCACTGCCGCAATATCATACGGGACGCGCCAGAATTCGATCACCTGATGGTCCAGGTCGGCGATGGCAAATGCAGAGCGCGGGTCGCCATCCCGAGGCTGGCCGATCGATCCGGGATTGAGCAGATAGCGCGTCCCCGGATCGAGACGCTGGGCGGCAAAGCTCGGGCCCGGCTCCGGTCTTAAGTGAATTACGCCGATGTGGCCGGAGCGGTAGGAAAAGCCGCCCTGGTGATGTGTGTGCCCGAAAAAGGTCACCGCGCTGGGCGATTCGAGCAGTCCACCCATCGCTTGCACCGGCGCAAAAACGTATTCGTCCTCGTCATGATAGGCGCCGTGAACCACCGTTAGGCCATCGGCATGGGCGGGTCCGGCAGGCAATTGTGCGATGTAAGTTAAGTTCTCGGGGCTGAGCCGCTCGCGGGTCCATCGGGCGGCAATCTGCGCCACCGGGTTGAAGTCGTCCAGATCCGCGAGTCCCGTCACAGCCTTGTCGTGATTGCCTCGGATGATGAAGGGAGCAAGCGCCTTCACCCGCTCAGTCACTTCGTTGGGATCCGGTCCATAGTCGACTATATCTCCCAGGCAGATCACGCGTTCCCAGCGGCCCTCGGCAGCGGCGAGAGAAGCTTCGAGCGCAGTGGAATTGGCGTGAATATCGCTCAGCACTAGAAATCGCATCGGTTAGGCACAATTACGGGCCGCCTGTGAGTATAGTCGAAATCCGCGGCGCCGCACGCCCCGATCCGATCAGGGCGCATGCCGGCTCGGAAGGTTAGCAAATCCACATGCAATCTCCATAGCTGTAAAAGCGGTAACCCGCCTCCACCGCATGATGGTACGCGCGCAGAATCAACTCGCGCCCCGCGAAGGCGCTGACCAGCACAAGCAAAGTGGATTGCGGAAGGTGAAAATTCGTCAGCAACTGGTCGACCATGCGGAACTGGTGGCCCGGCTTGATAAAAATGCCGGCCTCTGCCCGCCCGGGTTCGACGAGGAACTCCGAGCGCTGATCGCCGGGGTTCGTGCGGCGCTTGGCGGAAAACTTTGCGGCGGCATCTTCCAAAGCTCGCACCACCGTTGTTCCCACGGCAAGGATGGGGCGGGAGTCGCGCCGCGCCTTGCAGATGGCATTCGCCGCCTGCTCCGGAATTTCGTAATGCTCGGAATGAATCTGATGTTGCTCGATTTCTTCCTCGTGAATCGGCTGGAAGGTTCCCAGACCCACCTCCAGTGTGATGGCCGTGATCTCGACACCCCGCCGCTGGATCTGGTCGAGCACCGCGGGCGAGAAATGCAACCCCGCGGTGGGGGCCGCGATGGCGCCGGGCCGCTCGGCAAAAATCGTTTGGTAGCGCTCGCGGTCGGCGGGTTCATCGCCCCGCGCGATGTACGGCGGCAAAGGGATGTGGCCGAGCTGTTCGATCGCTTGGTGAACGCCGCCTGGAGCGGTGAGACGAAGCCGGCGCAATCCGTAATCGCCGCGGCCGATTACCTCCGCGGAAAGCGCTCCCTCTCCAAACTCCACGCGCTCACCCACTCGGATCTTTTTCCCCGGCCGAACCAGGGCTTCCCATTCTTCCGCGGCGACCTGCCGCGTCAACAAAACTTCGATCTCGGAGGACAGGAACTCGCGTACCACCCGTTTGTTGCGGCCCGGTTTCTCCGCGCGGACGCCCATGCGCCGTCCAAACAGTCGCGCGGGAATGACTCGCGCGTTGTTTACCACGATGAGTTCATCGCCCCGCAAACGCTCCGGCAGCGATCGAAATACGGAGTCCTCCCAGTCTTGCCTTCCGCGATCCAGAATGAGCATGCGGGAAGCATCGCGCTCATCCAGAGGGCGCTGCGCAATGCGCTCCGAGGGTAACTCGTAACTGAACTCGTCGAGTCTCATTGCCACACAATATCACTATAGACCAGATGAGGCGGGGTGCGCAAATAGCAAGGTGATAGTGGATTAAGTGATTTAAATACAACGGAATAATCGAGTGGTAGCGACCTGCGAAAAACCCTTAAATATACTTGACAGAGAGACACGCAGATTATATGATTTGCATGCAGTGAGTATGGCGTAATTTTATAGGAGGACATCCAATGAACACAATCACACGATGGGAGCCCTTCGGTGGGCTTTCCACTCTTCATGACCAAGTCAATCGCCTTTTTAATGAAACCATGTTCCGCGGCCCAGGTGAAGGGGCAGCCCTGACCACTTGGGCGCCGGCCGTGGATATCTACGAAACCCCAAATGAATTGGTGGTGAAGGCAGACCTGCCGGACGTGAACGAGAAAGACATTGACGTCCGTGTCGAAAACAACCTGCTCACCATCAGCGGGGAGCGCAAGTTCGAGAAGAACATCTCGGAGGACAATTACCTGCGAGTCGAGCGAAGCTATGGCGCGTTCAGCCGCAGCTTCTCGCTGCCCAACACGGTAAACGCCGAGTCCATTAACGCGGAGTACAAGAACGGCGTGCTCACCGTGAAAGTTCCGAAGCGCGAGGAGTCCAAGCCGCGCCAGGTCAAGGTGAACATTTCAGGCAACGGGAAGTAAACTTCCGGCAAAGCATCCATGACTGTGATGTTGCCCTGGGGCCGGCGCTGAACCGGTCCCAGGGTTTCTAAAAAGGGAAGGTAACAAACAATGTTCCGCTTCGACAAACTCACGCTGAAAGCGCAGGAAGCAGTCCAATCGGCGCAGGAAATTGCCGCCCGGCACGATCATCAACAGATCGAACCGCTGCACCTTCTGGGCGCGCTGGTGGCGCAGCACGACGGGATCGTGCCGCCGCTGCTGGCCCGCCTGGGAGTGCGCCCGGAAACTCTTGCCGGCGAGATTGAGGCCGGTTTCGCGCGTCTGCCGAAAGTAACGGGCGTGGCGCAGCAGCAGTTGAGTCCGGCATCGAACAAAGTGCTTGAGGGCGCGTTCGTCGAAGCCGAGCAGTTCAAGGATGAATATGTTTCCGCCGAGCACATCCTGCTCGCCATCGCCTCGATCCGCAAAGATGACGCCGCCGAATTGCTGGCCAAACATGGCGCGTCCCGCGAAGCCATTTTGCAGGCGCTCACCACCGTGCGCGGCAGCCACCGCGTGACTTCGCAGAATCCCGAAGCGACGTTTCGCGCTCTGGAACAGTACGGCCGCGACCTGATCGAGCTGGCGCGGCGCGGAAAACTGGATCCCGTGATCGGCCGGGACGATGAAATCCGCCGCGTCATGCAGATTCTTGCGCGGCGCACAAAAAATAATCCTGTATTGATCGGCGAGCCCGGCGTCGGTAAGACCGCCGTCGTGGAGGGCCTGGCGCAGCGGATCGTTGCGGGCGACGTGCCCGAGGTGCTGCGTCCGAAACGCGTCGTAGCCCTTGATCTGGCGGCGTTGGTTGCCGGGGCGAAGTATCGCGGCGAATTCGAAGACCGTCTGAAAGCCGTGCTCAAGGAAATCACCGAGTCCGACGGGCAGATCATCCTGTTCATCGACGAGTTGCACACGCTGGTGGGCGCGGGCGCCGCCGAAGGCTCGATGGACGCGTCCAACATGCTGAAGCCGGCGCTGGCCCGCGGAGAGCTGCGCGCCATCGGCGCCACCACCCTCAACGAATATCGCAAGTACATCGAGAAGGACCCCGCGCTCGAACGCCGCTTCCAGCCGGTTTTGGTTGCCGAGCCTTCGGTCGAGGACACCATCGCGATTCTGCGCGGTTTGCGGGAGCGTTACGAGCTGCACCACGGCGTGCGCATCAAAGACGCCGCCATCCTGGCCGCGGCGACTCTTTCCCACCGCTACATCACCGACCGCTTCCTGCCGGATAAAGCCATTGACCTGATTGATGAATCCGCCGCCAGCCTGCGCATGCAGATGGATTCCCTGCCCATCGAAATTGACGAAATCGAGCGGCGCATCCTGCATATGGAAATCGAGCGCCAGGCATTGCTGCGCGAATCCGACGCGCACTCCAAGGAACGCTTGAAACAGCTCGAAGAGGAGCTGGGCGGGCTGCGTGAGGAATCGACCGCGCGCAAGGCGCAATGGCAAGTCGAGAAGGACGCCATCGCGAAGATTCGCAAGCTGAACGAGCAGATCGAACAGCTCAAGGCCGAAGAACAGCGCCTGGAGCGCGCCGGGGACCTCGCGCGTGTCGCGGAAATCCGGTACGGAAAGCTCGGGACCGTCGAGCGGGAAATGGCCGCCGCGCAGAAGAACCTCGCGGATGTGCAGAAGGACGGCGGGATGCTCAAGGAGGAAGTGGGCGAGGAAGACATCGCCAAGCTCGTGAGCAAGTGGACGGGGATTCCGGTTGGGCGTTTGCTCGAAGGAGAGGCGCAGAAGCTGGTGACGATGGAATCGCGCTTGCGCCAGCGCGTGATCGGGCAAGACACGGCGCTCGAGCGCGTGGCGAACTCGATCCGGCGCAATCGCGCAGGACTTTCCGATCCCAACCGGCCGATCGGCTCGTTCATTTTTCTGGGCCCCACCGGGGTCGGGAAAACGGAATTGGCCCGGGCGCTCGCCGAGTTTATGTTCGATGACGAGCGCTCCATCATCCGGCTCGACATGTCCGAATACATGGAAAAGCACACGGTCTCGCGCATGATCGGCGCACCTCCGGGATACGTAGGCTACGAAGAGGGCGGGCAACTCACCGAGAAAGTGCGCCGCCATCCGTATTCGGTTGTGCTCTTCGATGAAATCGAAAAGGCGCATCCGGACGTGTTCAACGTGCTGCTGCAGATTCTGGAGGACGGCCGCCTGACCGACGGCAAAGGCCGCACTGTGGATTTCCGCAACGCCGTGGTCGTCATGACGTCCAACGTCGGCTCGACAGCGCTGTTCGATCTGGCCGGGCGCGACCCGGAGCGCGCGCGCAAGGAAGCTCTGGAAGCGTTGCGGCAGGCGTTCCGCCCGGAGTTCATCAACAGGATTGACGACATTGTGCTGTTCAATCCCCTGGGACACGAACAGCTCGACAAGATTGTGGACCTGGAATTGACGAAGGTGATGCGCCTGCTGGCCGAACGCAATCTACGCATCGAGTTGACGCCCGCGGCCCGCGAGCGGCTGCTCCGCGAAGGCTACGATCCCGCCTACGGCGCGCGGCCGCTGCGCCGCACCGTGCAGCGATTGGTGCAGGATCCGCTCGCCATGCGCATTCTGGACGGCAGCGTCTTGCCGGGCGATCTGGTGCGCGTGGACGTGGAACCGGAGTCCGATTCCATGCGATTCGAGCGGGTGGAAGGGAAAGCGGCGCCTGCCCCCGCGGCCCAAGCAGAGACGCCTGCGACGACGGCGACGGCGGCAAAATCCACCCGTCGCCGCTGAACGGATTTGCGCAGGGCGCTTCGAGAGTTGACGCACCCCGTGCATGCTTCTAGACTAACTAAAGAGGATCATTGGAAAATTTATGCGAGCCATCAAAACATTATTATTGCTGACGGCGCTGACGATGTTGCTTGTTCTGGGCGGGCAAGCCATCGCGGGACAGAACGGGATGACATTCGGCCTCCTGATGGCCGTCGTGATGAACGGGGGCGCCTATTTCTTCTCCGACAAGATTGCTTTGATGTCGAGCGGCGCGCAGCCGGTTTCGCGTGAGCAGCTCCCGCGGCTCTATGCCGTGATGGAGCGGCTAACTGGAAAAGCGGGTTTGCCGATGCCGAAGCTGTATGTGATTCCTCAGCCGGCGCCGAACGCATTCGCCACGGGCCGCAATCCGTCGCACGCCTCGGTCGCGGTCACCGCGGGCCTGATGGAATTGATGAGCGATGACGAGCTCGAAGGTGTGATCGCTCACGAGCTTTCCCACGTGCGCAATTACGACATCCTGATTACATCGATCGCCGCCACACTGGCGGGCGCAATTACTTGGATCGCTTCCATGGGACGCTGGGCCATGATCTTTGGCGGCTTCGGGGGTTCGCGCGACGATGATCGCGGCGGCGGAGGCCTTGCAGCGATTCTAATGCTGATCCTCGCGCCGATTGCCGCGATGTTGATCCAGCTCGGGATTTCGCGCCAGCGCGAATTTTCCGCCGACGCCTCGGGAGCGCGCATGGTGGGGCATCCATTCGGGCTGATCAGCGCGCTCGAAAAACTGGGCGCGTATAACAAACGAATCCCCATGGACGTTCCTCCTGCGACGGCCTCGCTGTTCATCGTGGCGCCGCTGAGCGCTGGCCAGGTCTTCACCGGCTTGTTCAGCACGCACCCACCTCTTTCCGAACGCATTGCCGTTCTCCGCAACATGACCGTAACCAGGTAAGTCCTTACCGATCATTGCTTTGTAGACCCGATGAACGATCGGGCGATTGCCCTGGAGATGTCCGTCATCAGGTCATCCTGGATGTAAGCGGTAAGAATGGTTCCGAGAAGGAAAAAATTCCCAATTCCCTGCTGTGTCCCAGAAAAACGATTATTCCCGCATTTCATTTAAGCCACGCTGAATCTGTAGGATGCGCGGATTTGCATACTTTTGATGCTTTGGTGGATCGCGTGCTTTAAAACCTACGGCAGGTAAGAGCAAGTTCTGAGGGGACTGAGTCATGAGTATCACCTGTAAGGCCACCATTCGATTGATCTGTGAATATCTGGAAGGACGCCTCACTCCCCAGGTGGCAAGCGAAGTTCAGCATCATTTAGGGCAATGCGCGAACTGCCGCACCGTTTTTGACGCCGCAGCTCTCACCCTCGAAGTCTACTTTGACCGCGAAGTACAAGTTCAAGCAACGGATCAATCCCCCGTGGCCTAGCTGCATCCCAATTCCAGGTTCATCCCTTTTGCTCGGCTCCCGTGAACTTTCAGCCACGAAGTCTGTCAGCGATCCAAGCTCTTTGTACGTAATGAGTTAACGGATCCGAGTTGCCGCAGGCGCGTAAAACTTACACGCCAAGGCGAGCGCTCGGAACGACCTATCGGCAGGACAAACAATAATAAGCTACGCATTTAGTTCACGTTACGCCGATTTTCTCGAAGAGGCCCACTTTGGCTCGCAGCGTGCAGTTCTCATAGCTGCAAGGGCAATTGCAAAGGAGACTACGATGACCGAGGAACGCGAGAATTTTCAACCGGGAACAGAGGGTACGCCGCGATGGATGGGACTAGCTGTGGTTGGGCTGGCGATACTCTCTCTTGTGGGAGTGGGAATGGCGTGGAACGCAACGAGCCACGCGCGGGGCGCCGAACAGGCGTTGGCAGCACAATCAAAGACATTCCAGCAGAGTCAAGACGGAATTACCCAGCGACTGGCCCAGGCTGAGCAGACAAACGCTCAGATGCAGGGCGAGTTGAACCTGGTGGGGGACAAGCTGAAGCTTACGGAAGGCCAAGTGGCCACCGCGCGCAATCAGGTAAAGCAGACGCGCGCCGACTATACAAAGAAACTCACCGACATGCAGACGACCGTCAACGGCGAACTGGCAACGAAGGCCAGCACCGATGATGTGAAGGCGCTGGGCACCGATGTCAACGGCGTCAAGACCGATCTCGACGCCACCAAGGGCAACCTGCAGTCACTGCGCGGCGAACACGGAGAATTGATCGCCCGCAACCATGAGGAAATCGAACAGCTTCGCCGCATGGGCGAGCGGGATTTCTATGAATTCACACTGACCGGCAAGGGCCAGAAGCAGAAAGTGGGCACAATGCAGGTCGAACTGCGAGGCGTCAGCGCGAAGAAACATCAGTTCACCGTGGCGCTCTATGTGGACGACATGCGGCTCGAGAAGAAGAACAAAGCCGTCAACGAACCCATCTACTTCTACGCCGGCGGATCGCGACAGCCGCTCGAACTGGTGGTCAACCAGGTCAGCGACAAGAAAATCGCCGGCTATTTGAGTGTTCCCAAGGGCGCGGCGACCTCCGCGAAGATCAACTGAAGCTAACCCATTCTGCACCGTAGCATACCGCGACCAGAGAGAGGGCCCCTTCGGGGGCCCTTTTTCTTTCTTCCCGTGTCTCCAGTCTCCTTCGGGAATTAGTGGATCAGGTTCAAGCGCCGCAGGTCCGAATTGTCCGGGAACATTCGCAGGCCGAAGCGCACTGCTTCCGTAGCAGCGCGCGGGTCGCCGAGCGCATTATCGACTTCGAAGAGGAGAGTGTAAGTTCCCGCGTCGCCATCCGGGAAATAGCGCCTCACGAATTCCAGTTGCTGCCGCGCTTCGGCCCACTTCTTCTGGCTGCGCAACATCCCGCCAAGGTTGAGGCGCGTCTGGAAATTGTACGGGTCGCGCGCCAGGCAATACCGCATGGCGCTGTAGGCGTGGTCCAAATCGCCGGCGCGCAGGAGCGTTTCCGCGAGTTGCGCGTAGGCAGCGGCGCTTGCATGTGGATCTGCCGCAATCAGCCGACGCTGCATATCCTCCGCTTCAGACCAGCGGGAAAAATCCGATGCGAGCTGCCTGAGAGATTCGAGGGCCTGCAAATTCCCGGGATCGCGCTCCAGAATCCGCTGCAATTCTTTCCGCGCTTTCTCATTGTTTCCGAAGCGGCGATCCGTCTCGGCGCGGCCCCAGGCGGCCTGAATGGAATCCGGATCGAGGACCAGAGCCGCGTCAAATGCGTGATAGGCGCTCTCGAAATTGGAGTGGGCAAGCGCCGCGCGTCCGCGAATGATCGCAATGCTCGCGCTGACGGGGCGGTTTTCCAGCGCCCGCAGGAAATGGTCGGATGCCTCCGTGTCTTCCAAATTCAGAGAGGTTGCGGCGGCGGCCGCAAGCGCCGCATCGCGCAGGCCGGATGATAAGTTTTCCGGCAGTGCGTCCCTCTGCGCGAGAAGGATTGCGCCGCGGTTTTTGTCTTCCAGGCCGTGAACCAGCAGGGACCGGGGCGCGTGGTATTCGAGCAGCGTGAGGTCATCCGTATTGATTCGCGCGCCGGAGGAGAAATCCCGCAATCCCGCATCGTCGAGCATGTAAAACCCGAACAATCCGGCGGGTTCGTCCATTCCGAGCTGTTTGAAATCGTCATGCAGGAGAGGATTGGAATACAGATCCCACGCGCGATTCAGAATTTCCGCCGGAGGAGCGCTCGGCGCCATCAGGATGAGGTCCGGCGCGTCGCCGTGCCAGAGCGTGGCGCCGCGAAACTCCGACAGGAACGTTGCCAGGACCATCCGCAGGTCATCGGGATACAGCGAATAGGCCTGTAGCCACTGAACGAATACGCCGCCGGGTGCCAGACGCGCCTGCGCGGCGCGATAAAACTCACGCGTGAACAGTGTGGCGACCCCGGCAATCCATGGATTCGAAGGCTCGGAGACGATCAGGTCGTAGCGTTCGCGTGTGGTAAAAAGGAAATTGCGGGCGTCGTCGAGCGTGACGCGCACGCGCGGATCGCGGAGCACATTGCGATTGAGCTGCGTGAGCAATGGCGCGGCGGCTATAACAGCCGGTTCGATTTCGACGACATCCAAACGCTCGAGTTCCGGATAAGCCGCCAGGGCGGAAGCAGTCATGCCGCTGCCAAATCCGATGAGAAGCACACGGCGTGGCGCGCGCGCCAGCGCGCCGAGATGCCCCAGCAGAAGCTGCGTGGTGACGTCGTGGTTCGAGGCGTCCACTTTTCCGTTGGTGCGCAGGGAAATATAGTCGTCGGTGCGTGCCACGGAAATCGTGGAATTCAGCCCGTCAGCGAAATACACGATGTCCACCAGGTGCGCGTTTTCGCGCAGCGTTAGGGGCCGGTCATACAGATTCCAATACATCACGGTATTGAACGAGGCCACGGCGGGATCGTAAAAATAGTTTGAGAAGCCGATGAGGGCGACCACGATCAACAAGACGGCGTTCGCGGCAAACGCGATCATTCGCCGTGGAGTGGAGGCCACCGAAAGCACGGCGGCGAGGACGAGATTCGCCGCCGCGGTGGCTGCAAGGAGATGAAAACTTCCCAGGCGCGGCATTAGCCAGAAACCGGTCGCTGTGGCTCCCACGATTGCACCGAGCGTGTTCCATGCATAGGCGCGGCCTACTGCCCCCGCGTTGCCGGAACCGGAAGAGGATTGCCGTCCGGCAATCAGCAGCGTCACAGCGGGAAAATTGAATCCGAAAACGATTGCGGCGGGGAGCATGGCGAGGGCGCTCGCGGCGAATTGCGCCAGCACCAGGCCGCGAAATGATTCATGCGTCGCGCGCAGAATCGGCGGCAGCACTTCGATCAAACGCGGGAAGAAAATCAGGAATGCCAGCGCGGCCGCCGCCGTGAAAGTTTGCGTGAGGGCAAAGGTCATCTGGCTCACTGCATGGCGGCGGTTCCAACGCTCGAAGATGGCGCTGCCCAGGACGATTCCGGTGAGAAACGTGGCGAGCATCAACGTGAATGCATACGTGGAGCTGCCAAGCTGCGTCGAGAGCAAGCGGGTCCAGCCGATTTCGTAAGCCATGGCCGTAGCGCCGACGATCCCAAAACAGACGCAGAGAAAGCGGGAAGGCAAGGAGGAGGGCGCCGCTTCGTTTTTCGCCGCAACTGCTGAAGAGGTTACGGGAAAATGCGTCTTCGGACCTTCAGGGGTTAAAACCCCTAAAGGAAACGCAGTTTTTTCGTCGTGCCTAAAGGCACGACCCACAAAACTTGTGGCTTTTTCCGCGACTTGTGAAGCCGCTGGCAGGGCGGCTGGCTCGTGACGCGAGAGCCGGAGCGCGAGCGCTCCGGCGAGCAGGTTAAGTCCGACGGCGACGCCGAGTGTTTTCCGCAGCCCCAGCGCAGGCAAGAGCAAGAAGCCCGCGGCGAATGTTCCGGCAACGGCCCCCGCTGTGTTGATCCAGTAGAGGCGCGCGAGACGAGTTCCAAGTCCGGCTGAATTCCGCGCCAGCCCGCGCACAAGCACCGGCAGCGTGCCGCCCATCAGAAACGTTGGAACGAAGAGCACAATGGCCGCTCCCACAAACCGCAGCGCCAGAAGCGCCGCTCCATGCCCCGAGGCATACGGATAAGCGGCAACATACGCGGCCCGCACGCCCGCAAGACCTGCAAGGGAAACCGCACCGGTTGCCGCCACGCCAAGCTCAATCCAGCCATACAGCGCGACGGGCCGGTCTCTGCGCTCGCTCCACTGGCCGAGCCACGCGCTGCCGGCGGCCAGCCCGCCCATGAATACGGCGAGCACGGTGGCCACGGCATACGCCGTATGCCCAAAAATCAGCCCGAGCGCCTTGCTCCACGCGACTTGATAGATCAGGCCGGCAGCGCCTGAAAAAAAGAAGCAGAGGAGCAAACCCGCAAGGGCAAAACGGCGGGACGTTGTGTCCGGCATAGCAGGCGGCATGGTAGTCTGGCGACCCGGCTTCGTCAATTCTGCAAGGCTTGTGGCGATTTGGTGAGCAGTTTCCGGTAAGGGGACTTCTCAGGACTTGGAAACTGATTACAACTATTGCCGGAGCCAAAGATTCATTGAATCAAGTACTCTCCATTTTTGTCGTGTAGGATCCACCCTAAACACATCGTCTATTGAAATGCTCCCAGGGCATTCCTAAGAGGATCGACCACCCGCCCTGTTCCTTTCCTAGACCGTTGCGCGAGGGGTACAATCCCGCCATGGCAAAGTCGGAGATCATCACTTTAATCATCGCTGCGTATGGTGCCATTCTGTCCACGATTGCCATAGCCACACAGTACTTCAGCGACCAGGTAAAGGTTAAGTTGAAAGTGATGCGCAATATGAAAACACATAACGCTCCCGAGTACGAAGGCATGACCATAGTCACCGTAGATGTGGTCAACATTGGCCGAAGACCCGTTACCATCGTGACGGTCGGAGCTACTGGTCTCTATCCACGCCTGCACTTTGTGGCCATGGACACTAAGCCCACGCTGCCTCATGAAATCACCGAGGGCCAGTACACCACGACCATACTGAATCAGGCGGAGATCAACCTCCCGACCATTGACTATTGGGTAGCGCATGACTCGCATGGAAGGAAGTACAAACTGCAAGAGGCGTCGCTGTTCAGGCATTGGAAATCGAGAATCCAATTCAGGTGGTTCAGTCGGAAAAAGAAAGCCAGCGCGGCTACTCGATAAAAAACCCCCACCCGCGACCGTACGTCTTTTGGGCGTCTTGGCTCCATACGACTCGATGTCCGTCATGGGTTCCAAGGCCACGCTCCGATAATTTGCTCCCGCTGGTACAAAATACGGTCACGTCGAGAGTGTTAAGTCCGGCCAGCTCAAAGATCAAAATTCTTTTTCAGATTCGCTATTTCTTCTTTCTTGTCCTGTTCCCCGCTCCTCTTACGGTCCTCTTCGTGCAAATGCGTCACATCAGCGAAAATGGAATTTAGCTCATCGATCCACGGCCCTTCAATAAAAGCAGACACATCGTTTGTGTACCAAGTTCTCCCCGTATATTCATCGTCGGAGCACCCGCAATCGATCGTCATGACCCGCTGGCCCTGAAAATTTACATCAAGATTTCCAATAGTAAATTGCTCGCCATCTGGAAAGGGTATTGTTCGTTGACGAAATGTGAAGACGTAACTGTGCCCTCGAATCGTGGCCTCGATGGGGCAAAATTTGTGTATCCCTAGTTTATTTCCCATTATGTTGCTAACTTTAACTTCCGGATGAATAAGGCGAGGGCAATTTGTGGCCCAGGCATCGTAGTAGGGAAAGTCGTCTCGATACAACTTAAATGCGCTAGTGATAATTCCCGATCGACGGGCACGTTCTTTGTGCTTTTTGACTTCCCCCAAAATCCATTGGTCTTCATTTTGATTTGTCCGGACCTCACTGGACGCCGCTCCGCTGGCCATCACTTCGTCGTGCCTCGCTTGTTGGTCCCCATTGTCCCCTTTTTTCAAGGTACTGATTGCATCCTGGTGGCAAGGTCGTTCTCCGCCACAAAAACATTTGTCCTCGCTCGCGGCTATTTGTGCGTGGCAAGAAGGGCAACTCCAGTCAGTCATCGGTTCTTCCCCCGTGCGCCCGTCCGGAGCTAAATCCGGTGCGATTTCTGGATATCTGCTTGGTCGTTTTGGAACGTGCTGGATTGATGGTCTGCTTGCATTTTGCCTCGCTGATGCAGCGCAACCGGAATTTCCGATTTAGACCTCTTGCTCGCAAAATCGTACACCTCTCCTGCCCTCGACACAACAAACTCGCACCAGAGCTGGCTCCGGCGAAGATCGAAGGATTCCGGGGGCCAAGTCCCGAGAAATGACCTTATCGGAAAGCGAGCCACTACCCGCGATTCGCGTTCGAGGGTTGACAGTGGCCGGAGCTACGATTATCGTGACCATACTGTGAAAATTCTAGTGATCGGAAGTGGGGGGCGCGAACACGCGCTGGTGTGGCGGTTGCGGCAATCGCCCTTGGTCGAAAAGATCTGGTGCGCGCCGGGCAATGGCGGCATGGCGGGAGCCGCGGGGAATGCCGCGGAGAGCGGCACGGAATGCGTGTCCGTGAACGCCGACGACGTGGATGCTCTGGTGGCTCTGGCGGAACGCCTGAAACCCGATCTGACCGTGGTGGGGCCGGAAGGCCCGCTGGTCGCGGGCATACGCGACAAATTCGAATGCCGCGGCATGCGCCTGGTGGGACCCTCGCAGCAGGATGCGCGCCTCGAAGGGAGCAAGATCTTCGCCAAGGAATTCATGGAGCGGTATCGCATCCCCACGGCGACGCTCTATGGCACGTTTGATTCGCCCACGGAGGCGGTTCGGGCGCTCGACGCGGTGGATTGGCCCGTGGTTGTGAAGGCTGACGGCCTGTGCGGCGGGAAAGGCGTCCTGGTCGCGGAAACGCGCGAGGAAGCCGAAGATTTCATTCGGCGGCTCATGGCGGAACACGAACTCGGCCAGGGCGGCTCGCGGGTGTTGCTTGAGACGGCGCTCAAGGGCGAAGAGCTTTCCTTCATCGTGCTGACCGATGGGCGGTCCTTCCTGCCGATGGCGCCCACGCGCGACCACAAGCGCGTCTTCGATGGCGACCGGGGCCCGAATACCGGCGGCATGGGCGCTTACACCGTGGATGGAATGATTCCGGCGAAACTGGAATCGGTTATCCTGGACAAAATCGTGCAGCCCACGATCGCCGGGCTTTCGGCGGAAGGTCTGCCCTACACGGGCTTCCTGTATTTTGGGCTGATGCTCACTGCCGACGGTCCTCTGGTGCTCGAATACAATTGCCGCATGGGCGACCCGGAAACGCAGCCGCTGATGATGCGCATGGATTTCGATCTTGCCGCGGCGCTGGACGCGGTGGCTTCCAGGCAGCTCGCGGCGTTCAACCCCGCGTGGAAATCCGGCGCGAGCGTTTGCGTCGTGATGACTTCGGGCGGGTATCCGGGGCATTATGAGACCGGAAAGAAGATCGAGGGACTGGCCGAGGCCGGCGCGTTGCCGGAGGTCGCCATTTTTCACGCGGGCACGAAACGCGACGGCGATACCATCGTGACCAGCGGCGGACGAGTGCTGGGCGTTACGGCAACGGCCGGCAATCTCGAACAGGCGATCCGCAAGGCCTACAACGCCGTGGATAAAATTCATTTTGCAGGCGCGCACTACCGCACCGACATCGGCGCGAAAGGAATCGCCAAACTGCGCGCCGCCGTGGAGGCCCCCCGTGGCTGAAGTCTCGCACTTGTTTCAGGCGCTCGAGCACGGCAAGCCGGTCCGCGAATTCGACGACGTCTTCGCTGTCGAAAACAAAGGATTCAAGGACTGCGTCCACGGACAGCCCGGCAGCGCCCGGCAATTGTTGCTGATGGATGTTGAGACGCTCGAGGAATTCGGGATTGTCCCAGGACGGGTGAAGGAAAACATCACGACGTGCGGGATCAAGCTCGACAGATTGCACCTGGGGCAGCGCCTGCGCGTGGGCGAAGCGCTGCTCGAAGTCACAAGTGAATGCGAAGTGTGCCACCTAATGGATGCGATTCGGCAGGGACTTCAGGAAGATATGCGCGGGCGGCGCGGCGTCCTCTGCCGCGTGGTGGAGGCTGGAAGAATTCGCCACGGCGACCAGATTGAAATCGTCGAGGGGCAAGCGCCAGGAAAAATGGGGACGAGGGATCAAGAGACTGCGCAATGAGTGCGATATGAGATGTTTTTGTAGCGCCCGCCTTTAGGCGGGCACACGCCTAATTTGAAATTGGTGCGGTGAAGAGCGGCATTATAGATCTAATCACCTGCCCGCCTAAAGGCGGGCGCTACAGAGAGTCAAAGGAGCGGCCGAGTGAGCACGCCAGAGGGATCGAAGCGGGGTAGCAAGCCATTAGTGGGCATCATCATGGGCTCGGACACCGATTTGCCTGTGATGAGCGAGTCGGCGAAGATGCTTGAAAAATTTCACGTGCCATACGAAATCGAAGTGACGTCGGCGCACCGGTCGCCGGCGCGCACGCACGAGTACGCCTCGACGGCGGTCTCTCGCGGCCTGAAAGTGGTGATCGTCGCGGCGGGCGGAGCGGCGGCCCTGGCGGGCGTGGTCGCGGCCGTGACGACGCTGCCGGTCATTGCCGTGCCGATGGCGACCACGGTGCTCTCCGGCATTGACGCCCTGCTCTCGAGCGTGCAGATGCCCGCCGGAGTTCCCGTGGCGGCCATGGCCATTGATAAGCCCGGAGCGATCAATGCGGCGATTTTCGCGGCGGAGATCCTGGCCACGTCGGACCCGGAAATCGCACAGCGGCTCACCGCGTACAAGGAAGAGATGGCGAAATCGGTCGCCGAAAAGAGCGCGCGTGTGAAGCTGCAGTACGCCGGGAAGACCAGTTAGGCAACGCCGAGAGAAGCCTTGACCGGGAATCTGGAATCGCGCAAGAAGAATTCGTGGCTGGCTGGAATTTTCCTTGCGGCGTCAGACTTCAGGTAGTGAATCACCGCCTTAATCCGCATTTCTCACAGCCAATGTAGCGTGAACTCCGCTCTCGTCCTATCTTGCGTAGGGAGCGCGGATTGGTGGCGCCGGCGTCTCGCCGGCGGTTTTGCGCCGCGATGGAAATACAAGAATTGCCCCGACACGTCGGGGCGCCACAAAACCCCGCACTCCGCAGCAAACTGTGGGACCAACGATCCACTTACTCGGATCGTGGTGAGAAATGCGGTTTAAGATCGTTTCGTCAATTTGAGGGTTTGTGCCGCAGCGTGGGCGCGTCCGGCTCGCGCGGCGTCGTATCCGCGGGCGGGCGTTCCGCCGCGGGCGGCTCGATCAGCCATTGAAAACCTCTGTCGAAATCAATGAGCGCCATGGTCATTTTCGTTTCCGGCGGGGTGACGGCCGGGAGCGCGGCGCGCAGGAACTCAGCGTCGGAAGCAGCCAGGGACTTCTGACTTTCTCCGCCGACAACGAGCGCCACGGATTTTGCCAATTTTTCATTTGCCGCGCGAATTTGCGCTAGGCGCGGATCATTCTGCCGCAGCAGGTCGAGCAGCTCGGGGGCCGCCGTGGCGCGGTTGGCGGGCGGGTAGCGAACCTCAACGAGAGTGCGCGGCTGGCCCTTTTCCGGAGGATAAAGCTGGTTGTAGCTCGGGCGCAGGACGCGCGTCCTCCAGTAGTCATTTCCGAGCGCATCCTGGCGGATGCGGTAATCAATGGTCCAGGCTTCCGGGCCGTAGTTGGGGACGTAACCGACCAGCACGAGACGGACGAGAGGCTCGTCCTCACCCATGTTGATCTTGTGATGCAACAGGCCGGCCAACTCGCGGATGCGTTCGAGCAACGCAACGCCAACGGCTTCGATGTCGCTTGCGGCATCCTCCGATTTGGGCCGGGCTGCGCTGTTCAGGACCGCGCCGGCCAAGCGCGCGAGTTCACTGTCCAGGCGGACGGGTTTATCGCTGGATTCGGGCTGCACCCACTCGACCGCCCCGAGCAACACCCCTGCGCGAAGCGCCGAAAGCGATGCCACGACCGGCTGCCGCGAGCCGGGTTCGCCGTGCGTATCGAACGCCGCCACGAGGATTCCGTCCTGCGCGGCGCAAACCACGACGCGACCTTCGGCCAGATTCACGGCAACTTCCTGCGCCGCGTCTTGCTGTGCAAATGCGGGAGAGAGTAGAAACCACAGATGCACACAGATAAACACGGATAAAACCTGAAGAAATGGAGAGAGGGAAAAACCGCGACTGTATTTTCTGCTGGCCATAACTGCCGTCCAGGAAATAAGAAACTTTTCTTTCCTTATCCGCGTTTATCCGTGTGCATCCGTGGTTGCAAAGACTTTTCCCTGCCGCGCAAATGCCTTCAGCTTTTCGATCAGAGTCATTCCACGCTCAAGTTATCACAAGTTTGCTCGACCCGGCGTTTTCTGTAGAATAGAAGCCCACACCGCAGGTTGCAGAGCAGGACGATAGGGTTACGCAATCTCTTGCCGGGTGGCGCAGTAGGGCTGAGAAAGGCGACGAACATTCGACACAAGGGCAAGAAGCTAAGCGACATTCTGGATGCGCATGCGAAATTCCATAAAGGACAGCCGGGCGGCGAGCGCGCCGACCTATCCGGCGCCGATTTATCTCGCGCGGATTTCAAGAAACGCGATTTGACCGGCGCGATTCTGGTGGGATGCCGCCTGAAGGGCGCTGATTTTCGCGGCGCCAAACTCAGCTTCGCGGACCTGAGCAAGTCGGATCTTCGCAAGGCGGACCTGCGGAATTGCGATTTTACGGAAACCAGGCTGGAAGGCGCGGATTTGAGCGAGGCCGATTTAAGCGGGACAGAGCTGTTCCGCGGAGACCTGCGGTCGGCCAAATTGCACAAAACGATTCTGCGCGGGACGGTGCTCCGGCAAGCCAACCTTCGCGGCGCGGATTTTTCCGGTTCCGATCTGACGCTCGCCAGCTTCCGCGAAATTGACTTGACCGATGTCAAACTGGATGGCGCAGACCTGAGCAACGCCGTCGTCCGCGACAATAAATCCGAGTAGGGGCACGGCATGCCGTGCCCCTACCGGCCTGAGCTGCGGGAATTATTGCCCGGCGGCGGATGCGATGGGCTCATCGCCGCCTGCGCGGCCCGAGCCTCGGCGGCGCACGTCAATGCCCAGGCGCTTGATTTTCTGATTCAGCGTGGAAAGCGGAATCTGGAACAGTTCCGCCGCTTCGGTTTGATTCCATCCCGTGCGTTCGAGCATTTCGGAGATAATGCCGCGCTCGACTTCGTCCATGATCTGAAATAAAGAGGGCGTAGAACCGTCGGCGCCGGTGCGCGCACCCGCTTCGCCTGGAAGAGGTGGAATGAATTCGGAGAGTTGCAAGCGCATGCCGCCCAGAATCTCCTTTGTCCGCACGCTTTCCGGCAGCAGATCGGCGTCCATCAAACCCTGCGAGGAGAGCACGACCGCGCGTTCGACCACGTTTTCGAGCTCGCGCACGTTTCCCGGCCAGTCGTAGTCAATCAATAACTTGAGCGCCGCCGGAGTGAACCGCGTGAGCGGGCGGCCATTTTCCTCGGAGAACTTACGCAAGAAGTGATCGAGCAGCAGCGGAACATCTTCTCTTCGTTCGCGAAGCGGGGGCAGCGGAATGGCAATCACATTCAGACGGTGATAGAGATCTTCGCGGAAGCGCCCCTCGCGCACCAGGCTGAGCAATTGCACGTTGCAGGCCGCGATGATGCGCACGTCCACTTTGATCGTCTCGGTGCCGCCCAGCCGCATGAACTCCCGCTCCTGAATCACGCGCAGGAGCTTGGCCTGCGTTTCAGGGCTGATCGTGGAAATTTCATCGAAGAAAATCGTGCCCTGATCGGCGACTTCGAAAAGCCCCTTTTTCGAGGCTATCGCGCTGGTAAACGCGCCCTTGACGTGGCCGAACAACTGCGACTCAAGCAGGTCCGCGGGAATCGAGCCTGTATTGATGGGCACAAAGGCCTTGTCCGCGCGCGTGGACGCGGCATGAATCGCCTTGGCGATGAGCTCCTTACCCGTTCCGCTTTCACCGTGAATCAATACGGTCGAGCGCGACGGCGCCACCTGGCTGACCAGATCGAGCACGGCAAGCATTTTGTCGCTCTTGCCGATGATGTTGGGGAAGTTGTAGCGCTGTTTCAGCGCGCGCTTCAGCTGGACGTTTTCCTCGCGCAGGCGGCGGCCCTCGACGGCCTGCGCGACCTGGACGAGCAATTCGTCGTTGGACCAGGGCTTGGTGATGTAATCCTGGGCGCCGCTCTTGAACGCGGCCCGCGCCATATCGATGGACCCGTAGGCCGTGATCAACACGACGGCGAGATGCGGGTCGCGGCGCCGGATTTCGCGCAGCAGATCGAGTCCATTACGGTCGGGCAGGCTGACATCGAGCAGGAGCAGATCGAACGGCTTTTCTTCGAGCCGGGCGAGTCCCGCTTCTCCGGTCTCCGCACTCGAAGTGGCGTAGCCCTCCGTCGTGAGCAGCAGCTCTAATCCTTCTCGAATTTCCGATTCGTCGTCAACGATAAGTATGGAGCCCTTAGACATGAACCGCTTTCCGCGCGACCGGAAATTCGAGCCGGAAGGTCGTCCCCTTGTCGGGTGTCGAGCGCACGTCCACCCTCCCGGCGTGTTCCTTGATGATTCCGTAGCTCACCGAAAGACCCAGGCCCGTGCCGCGTCCGGAAGACTTCGTGGTGAAGAAGGGATCGAAGATGCGGTGCAGATTTTCGCGGGGAATTCCCGAGCCTGAATCGGTGATCTCGATTTCGACCGTGCCGTTGTTCGATGCCGTGCGCACCTCGACCATGCCGCCCGAGGGCATGGCATCGCGCGCATTCATGAAGAGATTCAGGAAGACCTGCTGCAGCTTGTTGTTCGAACCCAGCACCGGAGGCAATTCCTGTTGCAGGCTCCTCATCACCTGCACATGCGCGGTCTTGAAGGGATGCGCCACGAGCGAAAGCGTTTCTTCCACCACGGAGTTCAGGTTCACTTCCGTGAACTCGACCGCGCCGGTGCGCGAAAAATTCAGCAGATTGTTGACGATTTCGCTCGCGCGGAAAGTCTGCTTGACGACTTTGTCGATCAAATGGTGCCGCGGGTCGCCGCTCGGCAGCTGTTTCGCGAGCATCTGGATGTAGTTCGAGATGACGGCGAGCGGTGTATTCACTTCATGCGCGACGCCGGCGGCGAGCAGGCCGAGCGACGTGAGTTTCTCGTTCTGGACCAGTTGCTCCTCGAGGCGCATGCGCTGTGTAATGTCATCCATCAGGATCAGCCGCCCGATTCGGTCTCCGGATTTCCCAACCAGCGGCGCGATGGACACGTTGACGACCAGGCTGCGTCCGCCGCGATTCCGCATCGGGAACTTGTACAGGCTGGCAACCCGTTCATCGCTGGCTCTGGCGGAAAGTTCAGCCGCCAGATCGGAAGGAAGGACCTGATCCAGCTTGCGGCCGACGGCTTCGCAGCGCGGCACGCCGATCATGCGCTCGAGCTGCGTATTCCACGATTCAATCGCGCCGTCCAGATCGACGGCAAGCACGCCCACGTTGAGCGATTCGACGATGTTTTCCGAGAAGTCTTTCAGCCGTTCGATTTGCACCGCTTTTTGCTCGATGGAGGTGTAGAGCTGGGCGTTGTCGAGAGCGATGGCCAGATAGCCGGCGATAGTCAGCAACAGTTCCACGTCTTCGCTCGACAGGAAGTCTCCGTCCACGGTTTTCCCCAATCCGAGCACGGCGACGGTGCGGTCGCGGACCTGGCAGGGAATGAAGTAATTCAGGTCGAGCTGTTCCAGCGTCTGGCGGACCGAGGGCGTGGATTCACGCGCGGCACGCGCCGATTCGTTGAACAACACACGCCGCGCGAAGGGGTTTTTCTCCGCGTCCAGAAAACTCAGGTCGAGCGGACCCGCATAGCGGACACCCACGGACCGCGCCAGCCGGTATGCGCCGGGATGGGTTGCCTCTTCGATGAAAATCGCCAGGCGATCCACCAGCAGGGCCTGCGAGATGCGATCCATCACCGATGCGAGCATGGGATCGAGCCGCACTTCGGAAGTAAGCGTGCGCCCGAACTCAATGAGTGTCCGGCGGTAATCGAGACGGTCCCGGTAGAAAAAACGGTCCAGACGCGCTTGAATCCAGTCGCGGAACGGCTGGAACAAGAACGCGGCGACAACAATGGCGATAATTTCACCCAGTTTGCCGGAAGGCCAGGCCGTATGGAATAACGCGCCGACCAGCGCGACGAAAGAAATATATACGGCGACGACGCCGCCGGTCGCGGCCGTATAGGCCAGGCCTCGCTTGAAAATAATGTCCACGTCCATCAGCCGGTAGCGGATGATGGCGTATCCGAAACAAAGCGGGATCAGCGCCAGGGATACGGCGGAGAAGTTCATCCAGGGCCGCGGCACAATGCCCAGGAAAAAGGGCACGACATACAGAAGCAAGAAGGGGAAAATGCCCGCCAGCGCCCCTCCGGTGACCCACTTGAGCTGTTGCCGTAAGATGCCCGAAGATGCGCGGCGGTAGCTATTCACGAAGGCGGCCGCGGCGAACAAGAAGTAGATGCCCAGGCAGGCCAGGTCGAGTTGATCGAGCAGAATCCGCGCCCCGATCGAAGGCATGAAGCCAAGTTGTCGAAGTCCAACGAGCACGCGCACCAGCAGGAGGACTCCCGGCAGTCCGTAGATCGCCGCCAGTCTCGCTCCAGGCCATTTGGCGGCCGGACGGCGCTCCGGAAACACCAGCGCAAAGTGAAGCAGCAGAGCAGGTTGCAACAGTCTTGCCACGATCCCCGCCCAATAGATCTCCCAGTCGAAAGTGCTCAGCTTGCCTGTGTATTGGAAAGAATAAAGAACGAAGGAGACCAGGCAAAAAATATAGAAGTGCACGGCGCGCGTGGCGTTCCAACGGCGCGCAAAGATGAATAAACCGATGAAAAGGTAGAGCAGGCCGACAATGCGAAGATAGTTTTCAATGGAAGAGGGCTTCTCGGCCGGCTGGGTTACCAGTTGTGTCTCGAACTGCCGGCCACCGCGGTCGATCCGGTAGTGAGCCTGCGACCACAGTCCAACTCGCCAGAGGCGTTTGGTTACATCAATGGCGCCGTGGACTTCCGCCCCATTGATTGCAAGAACATGGTCACCGGTTCGAATGCCTGCGTTGGCGGCGGGAGAATTTGGTGTGATGTGCCAAGCCAGGACCCCGCCAGAAGTGTCGAGCCAGGACGCACCGTCGTCTGGGGTGCTGAATATGGTGCGCTGCTGAAAATTAATGATGCCAAAGACAATCGCGGACAGGGTTGTCAAGGCCAGGACGGCTGCGCCCAACCGAATCCTCAAACTGTCATTGATTGGCGCGCTCACGAGATTCCCCGGCTATGCTTCGGTAAGTATACGCTGGTGCAAGTTTGATTCCAAAATTAATAAGTTTTTATAAAGTCTAACTGCCTGAAAAATAAGGCATATTCTCCGTGCAGGGGCGGGGAGCATTTCTAGCCTTCCATTTATGGAAGGCATATTCCTAATTTCAGCAAATCCTGCAAAAGCTAGAACTGGAAACTCACCCCACCTCGAAACGATCGGAAAACAGGAACAAGCATGACCCGAGAGTCCTGGCCATTTACTGGCATATATCCCTGCGCTAGCAGGTTGCCGAAATCGGCTAACGCTTCCCAGCGGCCCGCCAACCCGAATCCTGGCAGATGCTGACGGATAGAAAGATGGAGGTTCGGATCCATCTGGTAAGCGGCCTCGCCGAATGCATCGAGGCGCGAAAGCACCGGACCGGAAATCCAGACGTAGCTGGTGGCCAACTGGGTGCCCGTATGCGAAAATTTCCCGGAAACTCGGGCGCCAAGACTATGGTGGTTGCGCGTTGCAAAGCAATCGCGCAGATTGGCCACCGTCGTATTGAATTCTCCTTGGGGAGAGAGAGCGCCGGCCCACGAATAGACAGCCGTAAAGTCCAGGTTGGATGAAAGCTTCTGGCGGTACGCAGACCGCGCCCCCCAGGAATTCGTTCCACCACCATCGTAGAGAAAAGCGTTCGATAAGCCATCCTGGAAGAAATCAGGACTTGCCGTGGGTCCAGACCCGAAAATAGCCTGGTGCCGCGCGGAATCATGAAATGCCGCAGTCTCGAGGCTGGCACGCCCTCCCCATTTGTGCTTAACAGAGACCTCTTGATGCCAGCGACCTTCCAGGACCGGCCGGCCATCCCGGAAGAGCACCGCCGGAAGACTATCCAGCTCCCCAATAACCGATTGCAGTGCTTCGGCTTGTCCTAACTGAACGTCGGAGGGGCTCGCGGCCACAAGGAAAGAGGCCGTCCACCCGGACGAGAGATTCGCGTCAAGGCGGGCATGCGGATGCAATGCGGAAACCGAAGACACGATCCCCACACGCAGGAACTCGGCACCGGCATGCAAGGTGAGGCGATCACTCAGCGCAAACTGTTCGGAATGGTCTAAGCGCATCTCTTGGAACGCCAGGTTGTTGAGGCCCAGCTTTGCATGGCGCATGACAAATGTAGTTTCTGGCCCGCTGCCCAAGGAGCCGGTAGGCAGCCAAACGCTTGCGAATGTGCCGGAAGCGGCGCCGTCATCATAGCTCACCTGGCCGGCGAGCAATAGACGCCCGATGGCGCCGAGGCCCTGGTCGTAAGAGACGGCGGTAGCGGGGGAGTTGGGAAGATTCGCGGGAAATCCGGGCCGCAACGCCCCGCTCGTCATTCGCAGCAATCCGCGCGGGCGCTGTACCCGGGGAGAATCCGCGCCAGACGTGTTTTCGGCGAGGTCTCCATCGTCGTCCCGCCATTGCAAGATGGTGCGCGTCGCGGACGAAGAGCGCAGAACCCATTTCCAGTCGTCGGGCTCCGCCGACACATCCGCCGGGCGCCGCAATGCGTCGAGTGAAGCAAAGAGCGAATCCATCTGCACACGCAGCAGCGTGGTGAGATTGGCGATCACTCCAATGTGCCGCTCCATCGCCGGAAGAAATCCCGGCAGCGATACACGGAGCGAGTATTTTCCAGGTTTGAGTTGATTTGTGAAGAAGGCGCCGTGCTGATTGGAAAGCAGTTGCGAGACGGTCCGGCCGCCTGCATCTTCCGAAATGAGCCAAATTGTCGCGCCCATCTGCGGTGTGCCGGAGGGATCCAACACAACGCCGGAGATCGTGCCGTAACCCGGTTTGGCCGCTGTCGAGCCGGCCAGTGCCAAAGTGATGATCATCACCCAGCCCAGGGTCCTGCTGGTCTGCTTCATAAGGACTGGTTACCTCCCGGTGGCGCTGCTCGCCGCCGCATTATTCACAGCCGGAGGCGTCACAGTAAAATCCGCCGAACGAGAAACAGTCTGCTTGGTCAGAAGATCAGTTGCTTGGATTTCCAGCTTATACTTGCCCGGTGGCAAAGCTTTGGGCGCGATCACCTGCTCATACGTTACCTGCTCGCCGCTCTGCTTCATCTGCTCACCTGTTTTGACGTCATGGGAGACCGTCTGTTGCCCTTGACTCACCTTGAGATCCACAGACATGAGGTTCTTGTGCGTCTTTTCATCCACTTTCAGATTGTAGAATTGCAGATAGATGCCCATCGGCTGGTCCTCATGGAAATCCGCATTGAGCCTGGGGCGGACCTTGGTGGAGCCGAGCACAAACTGCCCGACGCCCACATCCTTGGAGGAGACCGGCTCGATCTGGTCGGCAAGAATCAACGAGCTGGCCTCGAATTTGTCATCCGGAATCGAGGAGACCGCCAAACGTGTATTCAGCACACCCACGTTTCCGCTGTTCACGTCCTTGAGCACCAAGTCGACCTTATAGAGGCCGGGACGCAGAGGCACGGCCTTCTGGTAAATTGAAAATCCCTTGAGCGAAGGCTCGAGCAGCGATTCCGGGAAGTCGCGCTGAATGACGTCCTCGAAGGTCTGAACGATTCGTCCTGTAAGAGTGGTAATTCGCACAAACAGATTCAAGGTCGCGGAATGCACGCCACCGTGATTGCGGAAGGTCATTTGCTTGTTCTGAATCTGAACGGTCATGGGCACCAGGATCGAATCGCCCGTAATACGCAAGAAGTCCGTGCGGTAGTCGAACGAAATCTGATTGCGGACGATGCGCGAGCTAACGACTTCCTCAAGATCCGGAAATTTGACCGGAGGCGCTTGTTGCACCTTCACGAACCGCTCCAGCCGGGTGAACTCGTCATCCATTTCCTGTCCGCCACCGCTCATAGTTCTCGGCGCGGTGGAACCATCCGTGCGGGTGAAACGCTGGGCCTTGCTGGACATGCCCATCTGTTCCATCGTGCTCAACCCGGCTCCAGGGATCTTCGCCAGGGCATCTTTTTCACCGGGATCATTCGTGAGGTGGTACTCGCCGGTGCCGGACGGGTCCACAAATTCGACGGTGATGTTGCCTCCGATCCCTTCCATGTAGTGATAGTTCCACTGCTCAAATGCATAGGTTGACGTCTGGCCGCCGCCTTCCGACGCTGGACGATTGTAATTGCCGCCGGTCGGATGAGATTCGATGTTATCCGGCTTGCCCCAAATGATGTACATCCGCCCGCGATCGGTTCTCCATCCGGGAATTCCCGAAGCGAACCGCTCGTTGGAGTAGGCGATGCGGCGATAGTGCTCTTCCTTGAATTCGTTCTCTACCGTGTCCGGAGTGGGATCGCGGCGCTGCCAGAACGCCTCGATGAACTGCTCGCGCTCTTCGTTGGTCTGCAATTGCAGGAACGCGGCGCGTTCTTCATCGCTGATGATGTAGGGGACTTCTTCTTGCAGCCACTTCTTGTAGGGGGTGGCAAGCTCCTTCTGGAGCTTCTTCAGATTTTTCTTTTTGTCCGGCGGCTTATCGCCATTTTTCTTTCCGGAATCCTGCTGATTGTCAGCGGGAGTATCTTGCTTTTCCTTGTCCTGGGCGCGCAGCCCGGATGGCGCGAGCAACGCTCCGCCAACAAAAATAAAGAATAGGATGCGGCCCAAACGGTTCATAAGCATACACCTCGCCCTGATTCGGAAGTCTGATTCTAGCCCCCGATAGTGCACCCGTCAATCAATGAATGCTCGCCATTCTTGTTCTAGCCGGCCCTTCGTCAGCACGAATGCCCAGCAGGAATGCGGTGAAGCGAGGATCGCCGGCCTCGACTCCCGGCATGAACGATTCCCGCATGAGTCCGAGTTCCGCTTTTGCATCTCCCCATTGCCGGCGCCTGATTCCCGCACCCCGAGCACTTCGCGCACACCGGCGCATAGTAAGAATCGAGCACGCCTTGCCGGGTTGCCCGCGATGGTCGCCGAGTTTCCCCCTCGCCCCGCGTCTCCGCGAATGCTATGGGGTGACAGAATTATGGAGCTAAGACACCATCGAATTACAAGCTTTCCGAACAGAGCCTGGCAGGTGTATATTCTCCGCCTAGGAATTCACACTCATCCTGGCAAGCGGAGAACTCAGGCTTACGTGGAGGGCTTAGTGAGACTTCGGTGGCTATCTCTAGGCGCGCTGTTGCAGTGCGCCATCGTGTGCGCCGTTTTGGTGCTTCGAGGGCCTGCGGCATACGCCCAGGGGCAGGACCGCGCCCCGCAGTATTATCAGGCCGACATTCAGTACGGCGCGCAGATTTTCGTTTCGCAGTGCACCGCGTGTCACGGTGAGAACGGCGACATGATCCCCGGCGTCAATTTCCGCGCCGGCCAGTTTAAGCGCGTTATCTCCGACAATGACCTGCGCGCCACCATCACCACCGGCGTCCCCGGCACGGCCATGCAGCCCTTCACATTTGGAGCGTCGGAGCTGACCGGCATCGTTTCCTATCTTCGCAACATGAGCAGCTTCAACGCCCGCGGCCTCCTGGTTGGCAACGCCGCTCGCGGCCAGGGCCTGTTCGAAGGCGCGGGTAACTGCGCGAGTTGCCATGCCGTCAACGGCAAAGGTCCGCGCGTCGCTCCCGATCTAGGCGACATCGGCGTGCTGCGAACTGCCGACCTGCTTCACAGGACCATGCTCGATCCAGCCGGCACGATGCTGCCGGCCAATCGGCCGGTGCGCGCGGTAACCCGCGACGGCAAAGCCATCAATGGCCGCCGCCTTAACGAGGACACGTACACGGTCCAGCTCATCGACGAGCAAGAGCGCCTGGTCTCGCTCACGAAAGCCGACCTGCGCGAATACACCGTCCTCAAGAGCACTCCCATGCCATCCTATAAAGACAAATTCAGCACCCAGGAGCTTGCCGACTTGGAAGCCTACCTTCTTTCTTTGAGAGGTGTGAAATGAATCACTCGCGGCGGGCGCCCTATCTGCTGCTTCTAGCTTTGCTAATTCCCTGTTCGCTGAACGCCCAAGTCACTTCCGAGCGGCTGCTCCACGCGAACGACGAACCACAGAATTGGCTGACGTATTCAGGCAGCTATGCCAGCCAGCGCTATAGCGCGCTCCAACAAATCACTCCCGCAAACGTCAAGAATCTTGAGCTTAAGTGGGTCTTCCAGGCCCAATCGCTGCAGAAATTTGAGGCTACCCCGCTGGTCGTCGACGGCATCATGTATCTCACGCAGTCACCCAACGACGTCGTGGCGCTCGACGCCAAAACGGGCCGCGTCTTCTGGGTCTACCACTACGTGACTTCCCCGGCCGCCCGGCCCTGCTGCGGGATCGTGAATCGCGGCGTCGCCATCCTGGGCGACTCGCTCTTTATGGCCACCGTTGACGCGCACCTGGTTGCCATTGACGCCAAGAACGGCCACGCCCTCTGGGACGTAAAGCTGGCTGAGCCTGCTGCCGGCTATGCCATGACCATGGCGCCCCTGGTGGTCAAAGAAAAGGTGATCGTGGGCGTCGCTGGAGGCGAGTTTGGGGTTCGCGGCTTCATTGCCGCTTTCGAAGCGCGCACCGGCAAGCCAGCCTGGCGGTTTGACACGATCCCCAAGCCTGGTGAGCCCGGCCACGAAAGCTGGCGCGGTGGCGATTGGGAGCATGGCGGCGGCGCTGTCTGGCTCACCGGTTCGTACGATCCCGAACTCAACTTGACCTACTGGGGTACCGGCAATCCAGGTCCGGACTGGAACCCGGAACAACGCCCCGGCGATAACCTCTACTCGGATTCGGCCGTGGCCCTCGATCCGGACACCGGAAAGCTCAAGTGGTATTTCCAATTCTCGCCGGGCGATCCCTACGACTACGACTCGGTGCAAATTCCCGTCTTAGTGAATGCGAATTGGAACGGCAGCCCGCGCAAATTGATGCTCTGGGGCAATCGCAATGGATTCTTCTATGTCTTGGACCGCGCGACCGGCAAATTTCTCGCCGGCCACCCATATGTCAAGGTGAACTGGGCCAGCGGCCTCGACGCCAACGGCCGGCCAATCATCACGCCGCAGCCCTCCGGCAGCCCGACCTATCCGGGCATTCAGGGCGGAACAAACTGGTATTCGCCTTCTTACAGCCCGCGCACTGGACTGTTCTACCTTTCCTCCTGGGAAGATTACGCTACGATTTTCTCCGGCGTGAATGCCGAGTATAGAGAAGGCCAGAGGTACACCGGCGGCGCAAACACCAGCCCCATTCCCGGGGCTGAAAACCCCCAGGGCACACGCCAGGGGCCCATCAACACCTACACCGAGGCGCTCGCTCACGGCGCCGTCACGGCCCTTGATCCGGAGACCGGAAAGGCCAAGTGGAAGTTCGAAATGCACGACGTCAACACCAGCGGAATTTTGACGACCGCTTCGGACCTGCTCTTTGTCGGCGGACGGGAAGGCTATTTCCAGGCGCTCGATGCCCGCGCAGGCACGCTGCTTTGGAAGGAAAACCTCGGAGGAGACATCATTGCCGGCCCGATGACCTACCAGGTGGATGGCAAGCAGTACGTCTCGATCGCTGCCGGCAACGGCCTCTTCGTGTTCGCTCTGCGTGACTGATCGAAACGGCGGTCCAGGGCCGCGCACCTGCCTGGTCCGGAAGCGTATTGGCCTTACACTCCAATACACTTTGCAGCGCGCTCGCTTGCTGGACTCTCCGGATGACAAGCCAAACCTTCCGACCCATCGAAAACCGCGAGGGGTCGGGCACCCGAAACTTCAACCCCGTCAAAGGGTGCGCCGCCCGCCACGGTTTGGAGAGTGAACCCTTGCGAAGCGATGAGGCGCCACGTTCCAACTGACATTCCCACAATGGTTTTCTCTTCAAAAATAGAACACCTGGGCAATTCCTCCATTTTCCCTTTGTTTTGAATCGTTTAGCAGCCTGAAGAGTCCACTTGTGCAATTTTAGCACAAGAAAAGCACTGGTTCGTCCAGTCTCCGAAGCCTGTGACCTGGCGCAATAACTTATGTCGGCACAATGAGTTAGGGCGAGATTCAGGTATCCAGCCAATTGTGGCCCGCCTCATGCTCTTTCCTTCCGCAGGCAAGGGGTGTTGTAGCTTGAGTAATGCGAGTAGGAGCGACGTCCAGGCTGACTTAAATGGGCGAAAGACCTTTTTGCTGTGGTTATTGGGTGCTGTGATGGCGCTTGCGCTCTTATTCGGGGTCGTCGGTGGGCGCGGTTGAATCAAGTTAAACCAGCCGAAAATTATTTTGTTTTGGGCCCGGATCTTTAGGACTCTAATCTAAGAAGGAAGTAACTGACTGCTAATTTTTTGTGTGGAGGGTACATGAAGCCTCGAATGCGGTTATTCTCTTTTTTTCTTGTCCTGACAGTTGTTGTCCTAATCGGTGTGGGGAGTACAAATGTAGAGGCGATGCCGATGTTTGCGCGCAAATACAACACTCCTTGCGATACCTGCCACATCACCATCCCGACGCTGAATGAGACCGGCTACAAATTTCGGGCCGCCGGTTTCCGCTTTCCGGAAATGCTTGGCAAGTCGGACCCAAAGGCGTTCGAGCTGGGCGATTATTTCTCCGCCCGCATACAGCCACGCTACGACCTCCAGATCACGAACCAGCCGAACGGTGTCGGCGCCCCCAACCTCCTGTCTAACGGTGCTCCCGGCCCCCGCACTAGCACGAACACTTTCAGCTTCTCGGAACTGACGCTGTACCCCCTTACCGGCTCCTGGGGGAAGTATTTCGGCTCCATGGTCGAGGCATCGTTTTCGCCGGAAGACTTCATGGAAGTGGAGAACGCTTACGCCCGCGTCGTCTTCGGAAAGCCGATTTGCGAAGGCGATAAGTGTAAGGTGGATCGTTTACTTACCATTCGCGCCGGCGTTTTCCACCCATGGGAAGGCTTCGGCGCCTCGGATCGTCCGTACTCCAACGGGCGCACTTTGTTCCAGACCGCGCCGCAATCAGCTAAGGGCACTGCGATCCCCTACCTCTTCCAGCCCTGGGGCTTGGATGAGGCGGGCCTCGAAGTCGGGGTTGACGTCAAGAGGCTGTCGCTGCGCGCGGCCGTGTTGGGCGGCACCATCATCCGGTGGGATGAGGAAGCACAGACTTTTCTGGCCTTCCCGGCGCAGACCGGACCATGGAAGGGCGCAAACCAGGCGGTGGCGGCGCTGGGCAAACCCGTTAATTCCGTAGCGCACAGCACACCTGACTTCTCGATGAATGCCACCTATATCCTCCATAAGGACGGCGGCGGCATCTCGCTTCTCTATTACCGGGGCAATGTGTCGACGCCGACGTCGTGTGTCGACGGCACCCTACTCGGCAAAAATCACCCTGGGACAACCACGGCCTGCGGCGGCGCGGAGACGGACTTTTCAGACCCAAGCACTCTGTTCCGGAACAATTTTGATCGCATGTCAGCATATGCGTCGTATCCGCTGGGCAAGTATTTTCTGCCCATGGCCGGATTCGACTACGGACGCGACACCAATTCGAATCACACCAAGTTCGACAGCAAGGGTGCATTTGTCGACGGCGTCTTTTACCTAAACCGATACGTCACTTCCGGGATCCGGTATGACTGGTACCACCCCAACATGGTGAAGCTCAACACGCAGTGGGCTGTCACTCCATACGTGAATATTCCGCTGTGGAACGGCGTTCAGGTGATCGCCGAATACTCGCACCGGGATTTCCGGATGGATGCTACCAACCATAGGCAAAACGATACGGTGCAGATCCGGCTCATCTTTATTAAGTAGAAGAGAAAACGTGAGGAAGGCGGGCTTTACCCCAGCAAGCCAGAACTGGCTTGCTGGGGGCTTGTTTCGAACACTAACGTCAGTGACCGCTGTCATGACATCATGTGCTCTGTGTCATGCTCAAGCTCAAGGGGAACGCATATCACTGCTTTAGGTAAGGTCAGCAGGATTTGCACATTGGAGTGCTGTAGTGGCAATCTAATAGATAGGGGAGGATTCTAATGAAGAATGGCAAAGGAAAAGAGCAAGCGCAAAGATATGCGGCAGAAATCACATCGCTCGCGCGGCCCGGAGGGCAATATCGGCTCATTCCCTGGGTTTTGCTGCTCCTGCTGGTCGCGATGATCGTTCCGTCGCTATACACACTGGCGCAGGCGCCTCGCGTGATCCAGATAACCGCCGATAAAGATAACTTGTTTAAGATTCCCGGGCAGAAGGCGAAGCAACCCGTCATCACGGTGAAACCGAAGGAGGTAATTAAGTTTCAGATCACGGCGCATGCCAGGGATACCCAGTTTATAGAGAAAGACGGCGGGGTTCACAGCTTCAGCGTCAAGGAACTGAAGGATCAGGGTTGGGACGTGAGGCTGAAGGAAGGGATGAATGAATTTGTCCTGGTCGCACCCAGCAAGCCGGGCGAATACAAGATCGATTGTACGATCAAGTGTGGAAAAGGCCACGATGACATGGCAATGAAAATGATCGTCGCAGACTGAGGGTGCTTATGTCAGTGCCGTACTCTTTTGCTCACGGCTGATTAGCGTCTGAATCTGAATCCCTTGCGGGGCGAGCACGGGAATACAAAGGAGCTCTACTGCGGTTTCTAACGCATTGCCGGAAGCGCGCACCCAGCTTTGCTTAGGGTCCTGATTACGGTGCTTTGGAAAGATTTCGCAGTAGAGGCGATACACCACATGATGCCAAAGGCCACACTCCAAAGACCGGGCCCCGCCCGCTGGCGGCTGGCCCGGTCTTTCGTTCCCTCTTGACGCACATCACGGCCTCGTAATACCACTCCCATAAGTCAATATGGAGTTACGATACCGGGTTTGGCGGGTGCACCGTCCTTGACGCTTTTCAAGGGCGGGGTTCTTGGTCTGATTTTCCGTGCCCAGAAAACGAAGAGTAGAGGAAAAGCCCCAGCCTTCAAAAAGACAAAGACTGGGGCACCCGCAAGTTCAACCCAAAAGGCTGCGCCACTTGGCGGACGGCGCAGTACTGCTCCGCCAGGAACTCGGAATTAAGTGAGGTGTCGCTCTAGCGGCCAAAGCTGTAGCCGATGGCCACTGAGTATTCCAGCACGGTATTCCTGCCGAACTGGAAAAAATTAGGCACATAGCGCAGATCCAGCTGAGGCCTGATGTAGACGCTCGGCGTAACGTAAAAGCGTACTCCTCCGGAGCCGTGCAGCTGAAAGTGGCTGGAGGCTCCCAACAGGGCGCTGGAAGTCCCGGTCAACGGATTGGAGGAGCTGTCATAGAAGCTGATCTTGACTCCGCCCAAGCCCGCCTGAAACTCCGGCGCCACGCGTTTGGTGACGGAAAGTGGCTGCCAGATTGCGTTGAAATCGTAAAAAACGGGCCTGTAAGTCAAACCGGAGTATGCCCCCTTGCCAAATCGCATGGACACTTCTCCGCCAAACCCCAGATGCGGCTTAAACATGACATCACCGCCGAACGTGCCGAATACTCCTGTCATCGCAGGTGTGGTTATGGGGTTGCCGGTGCCAAATGGGTCGAGCAACTGATTCGATGATTTGTCGTTGGCGCCGCCAAGTCCAAAATAAGCGCTGCCACGCTGCGCGTGAGCGAAATTCACGGTGCCGAACAAAAGAACGAGAAACATAGGAAAAGCACGGACGAAGTGTCTCAAGGATAGGACTCCCTTTCCTAAATGATTTTGGCTCCTTACAGGTTCAGTTAGAGGCCGTCCACGCCGTTTTGGTTTGCTGAGCGCAGGACGACATTATTAAGCATTGGACACATTGAAGGTGCTAACCCCCGCGATTTGAGGCGGCAATCCGATACTTCTGTTAACCAGACCCATTAGACACCTTCAGTAAATCGCTTTGTTCTGTTTCGAAATGACGGTAACATTCAATGTGGCGTGGGGTGCGGTCCGGGCGCCTGCCTGGACCGGAAGCGTATTGGCCTCGCGCTCAAACACACTTCGCAGCGCGCTCGCTAGCCGGACTCTCCTGAGAGCTGGGAAATCGCGCGTGCCGCCGGGAAACTTTTGAGGGACTCCTCGCGTTACACTAGTGTTGGGTGGAGGGAGTCACCCAGGCAAGAGAAACAAGGCCCCCGTATATATGAATACCTGGCAAAAAATCGGGATCGGCGCCGGCGGGGCTGCCGTATTGGCTGGGGCGGTATGGCTCACTATTTGGCAGGTCAATAAGAACGTCGCGACGGTGCAGACCGCGGGGGTGACGCGGCAGGATCTGACCTCGATTGTCACCGCGTCCGGCGAAATCAAACCGCTGACATACACGAACGTGCTGGGCGAGGGCATCGGCAAGATTACTGACATTGTTGTGAAGGAAGGCGATCACGTCAAAAAGGACGCCGTGCTGCTACGCATCGAGAGCGTGCAACCGTCGGCGGATGTGGATGCGCAGCGCGCCGGCATTGAGTCGGCGGAATCCGGGGTGAAATCGGCGGAAGCGAACAACGTCTCCGCGGATGCTGACATCAAGTCGCGCGCCGCCGATCTGGAACACGCCAAGTTGGAGTGGGAGCGCGGCCAGCAATTGTTCAAAGAGGGCCTGATTCCCAAGCAGGATTACGATTCGAGGAAAGCCGCTTACGACAGCGCAGTGGCGGCGTTGGCTTCGGCGCAAGCGCGCGCCGAACAGGCCCGCGCACAGCTGGCTCAGGCGCATTCCGCGTTGTCACAAAATCGCGCCATGCTGAACCGCCTGCGCGATGTGCTGCGCAAGACCACTTATACGGCTCCGATCGACGGCATGGTGACGTACATTGCTGTGCGCGTCGGTGAAAATGTGGTCCCCGGAATCCAGAATGCCACCGGGAGTTATTTGATGACCATTTCCGATATGTCCGTGGTGACCTCGGAAGTGATGGTGGACGAAACCGACATCACCAGCGTGAAGCTGGGGCAGAGCGCGGACGTGACGATTGACGCGCTGCCGGGCAAGTACTTCAAGGGCAAGGTGACGGAAGTCGGCACGCAAGCCGTGCTGCGCAGTTCGGGGCTGGCTTCCACGCAATCCACCACCGGCAACCAGGAAGCAAAAGACTTCAAAGTCGTGGTGACTCTGGAAAATCCGCCCGAGGGGCTGCGCCCCGGACTTTCCTCGACGGCCAGGATCACGACGGCGCAAAAGAAGAGCGTCATGACGATTCCCATTCAGGCGCTCGCCGTACGGACGAAAAAAGACCTGGAGGAAGCCGCGAAGCAGTCCGGACGCAAGCCGGACGAATCCATTACTCTGGCAGCGAGCCGCCCCGCGCCGGATGCTGCCTCGGCGGGTTCTTCCGCATCAAAGAACACGGAGATTCAGGGCCTCTTCGTCATCCGCCGGGGCCGGGCGGAGTTTGTGGCCGTGACAACCGGCATCATGGGCGTCACGGACATCGAAGTCATGAGCGGCGTCAACGAGGGCGACGAGATTATTACCGGAAACTATAAGGCGCTGCGGACGTTGAAGCCGGATGCCCGCGTGAAGATTGACAACTCCCCGCCAAAAGCGACCGATGACAATCGGAGTTGAGACGCATCTAAGTTCGAGGAGTTGAGTGATGCCCGTGGAAACTGTTTCGCCCGATTCGTTTCGCCAGGACCTCGTGGACCAGGGATTTGCCATCAAGACGGAAGACCTCTGGAAAACCTACCAGATGGGCTCGGAACAGGTGCAGGCGCTGCGCGGCGTCAGCGTGGATATCCGCCGGGGAGAGTATGTTGCCATCATGGGACCTTCGGGTTCCGGCAAGTCCACGCTGATGAATCTGATTGGGTGCCTGGACACACCGACCTCCGGTAAATACTGGCTGGCCGGGCGGCTGGTCAGCGCGCTCGACGACGACGAACTTGCCGCCATCCGGAACAAGGAAATTGGATTTGTTTTTCAGACGTTCAACTTGCTGCCCCGCGCCACCGCGCTGCACAACGTCGAGCTGCCGCTGATCTACAGTGGCACCCCCGCCGAGGAACGCATCGCCAGGGCGAAACGCGCGCTCGAAGCCGTCGACCTGGGATCGCGCATGATGCACAAGCCCAACGAGCTATCCGGTGGCCAGCGCCAGCGCGTCGCGGTTGCGCGCGCGCTGGTGAACTCGCCTTCGATCGTGCTCGCGGATGAGCCGACCGGGAACCTGGACACGAAGACGGGCGACGAAATCATGGCATTGTTCGCGCGCTTGCACGAACAGGGCAATACGATCATCCTGGTCACTCACGAGAACGACGTCGCACGGCACGCCGACCGCGTCATCCACATCCGCGACGGCAAAGTGGAATCCGACGAGCCGGTGAAGCGCTAGTCCGCATTTATCATGCGCGCGTGATGGTTTGGCTCTGGAATAGTCGAGAGTTGACAGTTGAGAGTTGACAGTTGAGAGCCAAGATTCATCCTGGCGCGCGATTCCTCCTATTCGAACTCTCGACTGTGAACTGTTAACTCTCAACTTGGTTTGCTGCTGACCCAATCACATGTTTGCCTCACGCACAAAATGGCGGTTGGATACGAACCGGTTTACGCAGGCGCTCGAAGAGCACCAGCGCAGCGGCAAAGAGCTATTGGACCTGACGGTTTCGAACCCCACCGAATGCGGCATTTCGTATCCCTCGGAAGAAATCCTTGCGGCGCTCGCCGACCGGCGCGCGCTTACATACTCACCGGAGAGCAAGGGGCTCCGCGAGGCGCGCGAAGCCATCGCCGGATACTATAGCGGGCGCATGGGGTTTGCGGAGCCGGGAGAGCGCGTCGATCCCGAACACATCCTGCTCACCTCCGGGACCAGTGAAGGGTACAGCCACATTTTTCGGTTGTTGTGCGAGGCCGGCGACGAGATTCTTGTTCCCGCGCCCAGTTACCCGCTGTTCGAATTTCTCGCGGACCTCGCCGACATCCGACTGGTTCCGTATCCGCTGCTCTACGATCACGGCTGGCAAATTGATTTCGCCTCGTTGCGCGCGGCGCTCACCCCGCGTTCCCGCGCGGTGCTGGTCGTGCATCCCAACAATCCGACAGGCTCGTTCGTCAAGCCGCGCGAGGCCGCCGAGCTTGCGGAGATTTGCGCGGCGCGCGAGATGGCCCTGATCGCCGATGAAGTGTTCCTCGATTACACGAGCGGTCGGGTGCGGGCTCCTATTTCTGGTGGGCTCCAAGTAGAGCCCACACCCGTTGGAGCCCGCCAGAATGAAGACCCGGCGCGGACTTTCGCGTTTCACGATGCGGCGCTCACGTTCACGCTGAGCGGAATTTCGAAAATTTCCCTGCTGCCGCAGATGAAGCTGGCCTGGATGATCGTGAGCGGCCCGCCGGCGCTCGTGCAAACCGCCGTCGAGCGCCTGGAAATCATCGCCGACACCTATCTTTCGCCCAGCGCGCCGGTGCAGCTCGCGCTGGCGAAGTTTCTTGCGCTGCGGCATGGGCTTCAGAAGCAATTGCGGCGGAGAATTTCCACGAATCTTGCGGTCCTCGATGGCGTGCTGCGCGAATCAAAACTTCTCACGCGCCTCGATCGAGAGGGCGGCTGGTACGCGATCCTGCGCGTGCCCGCCACCGGCCCGGACGAAGCGCTAGCCGTCGCGCTGCTCGAACACTGTGCGGTCCTGGTGCATCCGGGACACTTCTTCAATTTCTCAAGGGATGGTTTCCTCGTGCTCAGCCTGATTACGCCCGAACAACAATTTCAAGAAGGCGCGCAGCGGCTGCGGAAGTTCTTTGAGGGATGATTACTTCTGGACGCACGAATCAGGCTTCGGCTTCGAGGACGACGACGGGCTGGTAGGTGCGCGGGACGACGGCTTGGGCGATGGCAATCAGGCGCTCTTGTTGGCTGAAGACGCGGAGGCGCGCGGGCTTCCATTCGCCGGAATTAAGCTCGGCGGTGGCGCCCTGGGCCACGGTGACGCGGCCGGGCTGGATCTGCGCAAGTTGCACGGTGAATTTTGAGCCGTGGCGGACGCGCCGTTCGAGAAGAGGAGGCACCGTGACGCTCGGCAATTCCGGCAGCAAGCGCTCGAGCGGAATCACGTAGCGCGCCAGGTTCCCTTCGGCAGCGGCGCGCTCGAGATCTTCGAGTTTTGCGGCCTGGTCGAGAGTAAATTCGCCGACCGCGGTGCGGACGATTTCCGCCAGGTGCGCGCCGCAGCCCAAGGCCGCGCCCATATCGTGAGCCAGCGAGCGAATGTACGTGCCCGCGGCGCATTCGATGGAAAACTTGGCCAGCGACCCCGCCACTTCATTAACGCAAAAATCGTACACTTCGAGTTCAACCGCTTTCAGCTCGACAGGTTTTTTCTTCCGCGCCAGTTCGTGCGCCGGGCGCCCATGGATTTTTTTCGCGGAGTAAGGCGGCGGCATTTGCGGAAAAACCCCGACGCGCGCCGCGGCCAGGCGCTCGATTTCGGCGCGGTCGAGCACGGGAGCGGTGTCCGGGCCAAGAGGCGTGCCGTCGGCATCGTAGGTGTCGGTGGCAAAGCCAAACCGGAACGTGGAGGTGTAGCGCTTGCGGCGTCCCGCGTAAAACTGCGCGAGGCGCGTGGCGCGGCCCAGAAGCAGCACCAGCACGCCGGTCGCCAGCGGATCGAGCGTGCCAAGATGTCCGATCTGGCGGAATCCGAGGATGCGGCGCGCAGCGTCCACGACGTCGTGCGACGTCCTGCCCCGCGGCTTGTCTATGACCAGAGCGCCGTCGAGCGACGCAGGCTGTGGTTTTCGTGGCATGGGATGGGTGCGGGCTCTACTTGGAGCCCGCCATGATATTATTTCGCGCGCCGGTGGCCGCGGATCAGGACTCGGACTTCTTCGCCTGGCGCAGAAGTTCATCGATCCGCTGGCCGTATTCCTCGGAGTGATCGAGGGTGAAATGGATTTCCGGAGCGCGGCGAAGATGGAGGCGCTCGGTCAGCTCATAGCGAATGAAGCCGACGGCGGCCGCGAGGCCTCGGATCGTGCTCTTTTGCTCGGCCTCGTTCCCCACCACGCTGACGAACACGCGCGCGTGCTTGAGGTCGGGCGTGACACGGACTTCGGTGACGGTGACCAGCGCCGCAATGCGCGGGTCCTTCAACTCACCGGCGACCATAATGCCCAGCTCGTGGAGAATTTCCTCCCCGACGCGTTCGTGGCGGTGTCCCGGGATCGGCATCGTTATCTCACTGGTATCAGGGATTCTAATGATTGCAACTTTCTTGCGTCACTAAAGCACTTCCAGATCATGACCGATCAGATCGCGGCCAAGCAGTTTTTCAGATTCATCGAGCACGGTGCGCAGCGATTGTTCGAGGTGGGCGTTGTTGTTGGAGAGGCTGACCACGCCGACCACCGAACGCTGCCAGGAATCCTGCCCTTCGAGTTCCGCCACAGCCACGTTGAACTTTCCCCGCAGCCGGTCTTTCAGGCTGCGCAGCACCTGCCGCTTGTCTTTGAGCGAGTGTGCCTCGGGGATATAAATTTCCAGGGTGAGTAAACCAATGGGCATCGTCATCCCTGCGAATGGGCTCCGCCTTCGGGGCCCAGCGGAGATCAGGCCGAAGCTTCCGCGAGCACAAGTCTCTGCATATGGAAGCACTCGAGAACGTCCCCGACCTTGACGTCGTTGAAGTTGGAGACGCTGGCGCCGCATTCAAAGCCGGTGCGCACTTCGTTGGCATCTTCCTTGAACCGGCGCAGCGAACTGAGCCGTCCGGTGTAAATCACGGCGCCTTCGCGCAGCACGCGGACCTCGGCGTCGCGCTTGAGCACGCCATCCAGCACGTAGCAGCCCGCGATCGTGCCGATGCCCTTGACGCGGAACGTATTCCGCACTTCGGCGCGGCCCAGATGCATTTCCTTGAAGACCGGCTCGAGCAGCCCCGTCATGGCCTTTTTGATTTCGTCGGAGACTTCGTAAATGATCGTGTGCGGACGAATCTCGACGCCTTCTCGCTGGGCCAGATCGGAAGCCTTGCGATCGGGACGAACGTTAAAAGCCACGATGATCGCACCCGACGCCGATGCCAGGAGCACGTCGTTCTCTGTGACGGCGCCGATGCTGGCATGAATGATCTTGAGCTTCACCCGGTCGTCGGAAAGCTTCGGCAGCATCTCGCTCAACACCTCGACCGAGCCCTGCACGTCGGCCTTGATGACCAGCGGCAGTTCCTTGACGTCGCCGGCCTTGAGCTGCTCGTGCAACTGGTCGAGAGTGATGCGCGCGCCCGCTGACCGCGCAAGAGTTGCCTCGCGGAGTTTGCTCTGGCGGAATTCGACGATGTGGCGCGCGCGCGCCTCGTCCGCTACCTGGAACTGGTCGCCCGCTTCCGGGGCCCCTTGCAAACCCAGGACCTCGACGGGGGTCGACGGCCCCGCGATTTTGACCGGCCGGCCGTGGTCGTCGAACATGGCGCGGACTTTGCCGTAGACGGCGCCGCAGATAAAGACGTCGCCGGTGTGCAGCGTTCCCGTCTGGACCATGACCGTCGCGACCGCGCCGCGGCCTTTATCCACGCGGGACTCGAGCACAGTGCCGGCGGCGGGAGATTTCGGATTGGATTTCAGTTCGCGGAGATCGGCCACCAGCAAAATCATTTCGAGGAGCTTGCTCAGGTTTTTCTTCTGCTTCGCCGAGACCTCGACCATCACGGTATCGCCGCCCCATTCCTCGGGCATCAAGCCGCGCTCGGAAAGCTGGCGCTTGACGCGCTCGGGCTGCGCCTCCGGCTTGTCGATTTTGTTGATGGCCACAATAATCGGCACGCCGGCGGCTCTGGCATGATCGATGGCTTCCTGCGTCTGCGGCATCACGCCGTCATCGGCGGCGACGACCAGAACGACGATATCGGTCACTTTCGCGCCGCGCGCGCGCATGCGCGTGAAAGCCTCGTGGCCCGGCGTGTCCACAAATACGACTTTGCGGCCATCAATGTGAACGACAGAGGCGCCGATATGCTGGGTGATGCCCCCGGCCTCTCCCGCGGCGACTTCGGTTTCGCGAATGGCATCGAGCAGGCTGGTTTTGCCGTGATCGACGTGGCCCATCACGGTCACCACGGGCGGGCGCGGCTCAAGATTTTCCGGTTTTTCTTCCCTGGCGACTTCCTGAACGACGTCTTGTTCGAACGTAAGCACCTTGACGGTGCCGTTGAATGCCGCCGCAAGGCTGACAGCCGTGGGCGTGTCAAGCGCCTGATTGATACTGGCGAAGATGCCGCGATCCAGCAAAATTTTCAGGACTTCCTTGGCGCGGACATCCAGTTTTTGCGCCAGATCACGGACCGTCACCCCTTCGGTGATCGTAATTTCGCGAGGCTCGCGCGGAGGCGGTGCGGGCGCGCGCTCAATATGCGCGGTGCGCCGCTCGCCAGGACCCACTCGGGCACGGACGGGATGCAGCTTGCGTTCGCCTTCCTCGAAGCGCTTCTCCATCGTAGGCCGGGCGCGCGCCGCGGGTTTGCGTTCGTAGATTGGTTTGCCGGGCTCCGCCTTTGGAGGCATCTTGTCCGAAGGCAGGGAGGGAGCAGGCCGTCCTCCTGGACGCAGAGCACCGGGGCGTCCGGGCATCGGCTGTCCGGGACGCATTGGAACTGGTTGTCCCGGGCGGCGTGGAGCGCCGGGCCGCACGGCGGCCGTGGGACGTACGGGCGCGGGAGGATTCACACGCGCGCCGGGTGGCAGAGGATTCCAATTCGGTTTGGGAGCAGCCTTCGCCGGAGGAGCTGGACGCCCTGTCGGGCCTGGTCTTGCTGACGCCGCCGGGGAAACCGCTGGACGCGCGGATGCAGCAGGCCGTGCCGCAGCCGGCTTCGTAACCGCAGGCGCTGGCGATGTAACATGCCTCAAAGGGGCGTGAACAGTTGGCGCAGGCCGGGCGGCCGGCTTGGCCGGCGCCGCAGGTGGCGCGGATACTGGTTTTACGGTCACAGGTGGTGCGGGAGAAACGGGCTTTGCAACAACGACCGCGGGCGCAGCGGGTTTCGCTACGACTGCAACTGGAGCGGGCGCCGGCGGAGGAGCGGGCGCGGGCACAGCAGGAGCGTGAGGCGCAGCGACCACAGGAGGCGCGAGCGGAGGCGCCACCACGGCAGGTTTCATGCGAGCTGCTTTGGCGGCTGCTTCTTTCGCTGTTTTTTCGGCTGCGGCCTTTCCCTCGGCGGCAGCTTCCGCTTCGGCGGCATCGCGAAAGTGCTTGCGCACCTTTTCGGCTGCGGCGACATCAATCGAACTCGAATGCGTCTTTTTCTCAGTAACGCCGACTTCAGGCAAAACGTCAATGATCGCTTTCGCCTTGACCTCGAGCTCGCGCGCCAATTCGTTGATGCGGATTTGATTCAGATCTGTCATTGCCCTCCGGGATTACTGCTTGCCACTGTCTTCCGGCGCTTCCGCAGCCTCGGCAGAACCACCAGATTCCGTCGTCGCAGTTGCGCCTTCCGCCGCCGTAGCAGCAACGATTTCTTCTGCTTCGGTCGGAGCCTCGATCCGTTCGGCGGCGACATCCGCCGCCTCGGCTACTTGTTCGGCGACTTCCGCTTCTTCCACAACGGCCTCTGCGGCTTCTTGCTCCGCAAGGGCCTCCACGGATTCCGTTTCAGGCTGGGGATTCTCGAGCGACTGGAAGTATGCGGCCACCGCCAGCTGGATCTTCTCAACCATTTTCTCGCCGATTCCGGGAATTTCCGTAAGTTGCTCGGGAGTCATATCGGCAAGTTTTTCGATCGTCGTGACGCCGTGCGTTTCGATGCGTTCGATCGTCTTCGGTCCTACGCCCTTGAGTTCGGAGAGCGGCGTGCCGGGCGCGGTCAGGGCCGCCATCTGCGCCTCGATCTCCTGACGCTTCTCTTCCTCGCTCTTGATGTCCACATTCCAGCCGATCAGCTTGCTGGCCAGGCGCACGTTTTGGCCCTTTTTGCCGATGGCCAGGGAGAGCTGTGTATCCTCGACGATAATTTCGAGATGGCGCGTTTCCGGATCAATGATCTGGACGCGCGTGACTTTGGCCGGGGAAAGCGCCTTCTGGGCGAAAGTGACGGTATCTTCGGAGTACGGGATAATGTCGATCTTCTCGCCGCGCAACTCGCGAATGATCGATTGCACGCGCATACCCTTCATGCCCACGCACGCGCCCACCGGATCCACATCCTTGTCGCGGCTCTGCACGGCGATTTTGGTGCGCTCGCCGGCCTCTCGCGCGGCCGCGCGGATCTGCACGGTGCCGTCGTAAATCTCCGGGACTTCCATCTCAAACAGGCGTTGCACTAAGATAGGATCGGCGCGGGAGATGATCACCTGCGGACCCTTGGCCGAGCGATCCACCGCGCGGATGACCACGCGGAGACGGTCGCCGATATTGTATGTTTCCAGGCGCGATTGCTCGCGCTTGGGCATGCGCGCTTCGGCGCGTCCCAGATCGACGATCACGTCCGGACCTTCGGTGCGCTTGACGACACAGTTCACTAATTCGCCGACGCGGCCGTTGTATTCGTTGTAGATGGTGTCGCGTTCGGCCTCGCGCACCTTCTGCATGATGACCTGCTTGGCGGTTTGCGCCGCGATGCGGCCGAGCACGGCAGTCGGCTTCGGAATCACGACCTCGCCGCCCACTTCCGCGTTGGGGTCGATCCTCCGCGCTTCCGCCAGCGTGAATTCTTTTTTGGGGTCGGTGACTTCCTCGACCACGGGACGCACGGCATACACGTCGACCTGGCCGGATTCTGGATTGAACTTGGCGCGGAGATCTTCCTCGGTCTTGTAATACTTCCGCGCGGCAACGACCATCGCGTCTTCGATCGCCGCGACGATCACTTCCGGTTCAATGTGCTTTTCCCGGCTGATCTGCTCAATCGTCTGATACAGCAGATTGGCCATAGTTTCTCACCTTAAAATTCCACAACCAGGTTCGCCTTGCGAATACCTTCCATCGGCAGGGCAATCACCCGGCCCTTCACTTCGATCCGCACCTTGCCGTCGGCGACTCCCGCCAAACGGCCCTCGAAAAATCTCTGATTCTCCACCGGTTCGTTCGTCGAAATTCGCGCCAGCCGCCCGGCAAACCGCTCGAACTCGGCCGGTTTGGTCAGCTTGCGGTCCAGCCCGGGCGAGCTGACCTCAAGAGTATAAGGCGGTCCGGGAACCAGATCTTCCACGTCCAGGATCACACTGAACTGATTGCTGACGGCCTCGCAATCGTTGTGGCTGATCCCTTCGGGCTTATCAATATAAACCCGCAGGAAGCGCTCCTTGCCAACCTTCCATTCGACGTCCACCACTTCCATGCCCAGCGAGCGCGTCACACGCTCGGCGGCTTCGCGGATGCGCTCCAGATCCATCTCCGCCTTCTCGCTGCCCCCAGAATTGGTTCGACGACCGGGGATGCCTCGGCCCCCGGCGCTCCGGTCCGCGCCCAACAAAAAAGTGGGCTCTCGCCCACTGAAGATTACGTCCGGCTTAGGCTATTAGAGTATAGTCAGCCGTTGTTACAAATGCAAGCAGCGGAAGCCTCTAGGGCCGTGAGCAGCGATGAAACATCTCCGTGGCGCACGATTTTCTTGACCGCGGCGCAATTCTGGTGTTAGCGTTCGCTCCTTAGTTAGTGAGCGCCCGCTCACTTGAGGAGAAAAGTCCATGACTCCCATCACGCGACGCGAATTCGTACAAGGCGCGGCTCTGACACCTCTGGGCCTGACTTCCCTCGGCACTATGGCGCAGCAAACAGCGAAGGCGCCCGGCGATCGTTTCGATATTGTGGTGGCCGGCGCGGGACACAACAGCCTGGTTACCGCCGCCTATCTGGCCAAGGCGGGCTACAAGGTCCTCGTCCTGGAGGGCCGTCCGGTGGTCGGCGGAGGCTCCAAAACGGCGTCCGCGACGATGGCCGGGTTCAAAGACGATATGTGCTCCACGGGCCATACCGCGATCCAGGATAACCCGATGTTACACGAACTCAGCCTGCGGGATTACGGACTCGAGTATCTGTTTCCCGATCCGTTTTTCCTGATGCTGTTTCCCGACGGAAGTTCTCTCACGATGCGGCGCGATCTGGATCGCACCGCCGCGGAATTCGGCAAGTTTTCGAAAAAAGATGAGGCCGCTTTCCGGCGCATCTACGCGGAGTTTCAGGCCGTTCGGCCGGCGCTTGAGGCAAACCAGTCTCTGCCGGTCGGCTGGGGAAAGCCCATGAATGAGTTGATGGCGGGCGTTCCGCGCGCCGGCCTTTGGCAGCGCCGCATGGCGATGTCCGCGTGGGACAACATTTGCGATAACTATGAGAATGAGAACATCCGGAATTTTCTGGTCACCCTGGCGTTGCTGGCGCCTTTGACCGATCCACAATATCCAGGGACCGGAATGTCGGCCTTCGGAACGGCTGCGCTACTCAAGTGGGGCCGTCCGTGCGCAAAAGGCGGCGCCGGGCAACTGACGCAGGCGCTGGCGCGATTCATCGAAGCGCATAACGGCGTGGTCGAGGTCAACAAGCCCGTAACGCGGCTGATTATTGAAAACGGAAAATGTACGGGAGTGGAATGCGCCGATGGCAGCGCTTTTCACGCGGACAAAGCGGTGCTCTCGACCATCCACATCAAGCACCTGGTGAACATGGCGCCGCGCGAGTTGTGGGGCCAGGGTTTCCTGGATGGCGTAGATACGTGGAAGGAAGAACAAGGCTCCATCTTCGCCGGGAATTACGCTTTGAAGGAACCTCCAAAGTATGGAGGAACACAGCTCGCGACCGCAGCCCTGATTTCGCCGAGCGCGGAGCGCATCTTGCAAAACGGTTACGATATCTCCGTAGGGAATGCCAATTTCGACGAGCCACCGTTGCTATCGGAATGCTTAACCGTGACCGACCCCTCGCGCGCACCGGCCGGGATGCACACGCTCAAGCTCATGAGCTGCCAGCCCTACAGCTTGAAAGAAGGGCCCGAACACTGGGACAAGATCAAGAAGCAGGTCGCCGACGCGCAACTGAACTATCTGCGGCGCTTCGCACCCAATCTGACCGATGACAAGATCCTTGGAGAGCACATCCAGACTCCGCTGGATATCGAACGCATGAACCCCGCGTTCTGGCGCGGCAGCGTTCACGCGGGAGCCGCCGGCGCCGCTCAGTCCGGCGCCATGCGTCCGGCGCCCGGATGGGCGCAATATCGCATGCCCATCACCGGCTTATATCAGACCGGCTCCTGCACGGCTCCCGGCGGAAGCATTTCCGGGCTGCCGGGACGAAATGCGGCGATGGTGATGCTCAAGGATTTTGGCACCAGCATCGAGCAAGTGGTGGACAAGCCCGAAAGTAAAAAGGGATAAGCGGAACAACTAACCTTGCGGCGGACCTGAAGAAAATATTGCAGGAAATAGGAGATATGCTGGTGAGGAGAAAAAAAGAAATCTTCGCAGCGGTCGTCGCCGTGCCAATCCTGGCGGTCCTTTTCATTGCGCTTAGCGTGCCGGCACAGTCGCAAGGCGCCCAGCAACAGCAGGTGCCGAACAACCCGGCAGTCCCCGCACCGCCTGTTCAGCCGATCCCCTACAGCCACAAGACGCATCTGGCGCTGAACCTGTCATGCCAGACGTGCCACACCAATCCCGAGCCTGGCGTCCTGATGACGTTCCCGGCTACCAGCACGTGCATGAACTGCCACAACATAGTTGCCAAGAAAAAGCCCGCCGTCGTGAAGCTTGCAGCGTTTGCCAAATCACAACAGCCCATCCCCTGGGTACGCGTTTACAGCGTCATGCCCGGCGTGCAATGGAACCATCGCAAACACATACAAGCCGGCACGAAGTGCGAGACCTGCCATGGTCCGGTTGCGGAAATGGACGCCATGGCGATGGTCACCAGCGTCACGGCTATGGCCGCGTGCATTAATTGCCATCAGATGAATAACGCAAAAACCGAATGTACCACGTGTCATCTGTGGCCATAGATCGCCCGTGCGGGGTACGCCAAGCCTTGAGCGATTTTGAAGGTCGGGTGGCCCAGAATTTGAAGCGCGGTTCGGCGGGCGCCCCAGCCTTCGGTATTGAAGGCTGGGGCTTTTGATTTCCTTCCCGCGGTGATAGGCGCAGTTGCCCCGAAGGCGTTACGGGGTGGGTTTCTTGGCTGGCGCGGGAGTAGCAGGCCTCGGTGCCGAAGCCGGCGCAGATGCTGCTGGAGCGCCGCCCTTCACCGGGTAGGCCTGGTCGTAGAGCCGCACGACGTCCTGCGTGATGTCCGCTTGAGACGACCCGTAGACGACCGGGCTGCCTTGCGCGGAGGTATCGAACACGACCGCGTAACCGCTCTCGCGGGCGTAGCGATCCAGGACATCGAGCATCTTGCGGCCAATGCCATCCACGAGTTCGCCCTGTGCGGCGTTCAATTCCTCGGTCAAACCATCGTTGTCGCGTTGCAGCCGCCGGGTAAGGAGTTCGCCCTGACGCTGCAGCTTGCCCTTTTCATCGTCACTGAGCGTGCGGGCGCCTTCGCTGAGGCGGCGCTGGAGATCCTCGATCTGCTTCTGCGTGCTCTGCAGCTCATTTTGCTTCGGTGCAAATTGCGATTGCAACAGCGCTTGCGCCTGCTTTCCCTCTGCCGTGGCAACAATGGCGTTCCGGACATTGAGCACACCTATCTTTGCCGGGGCCGCTGCGGCGCCGCCGGTGCTCTGTGCCCTGATCCCCGCAAGCGGCGCCAGCAGAATAACGGCCAGCGCAGCCAAAGTGCCTGTGAAACGTAAATTGACGTTCATCCTCGCTCCTTATGCTCTCAATCGAAAATCACAAATCGCAAATTATAGCGGCCTAATTTCACGGGCGTCAATCACAAATGCTTGGACCCGCCCTCGCCGGGTCTGCGCCCGGAAGCCCCCGCCACTTACCCGTTACCGATGCGCCGGAACGCCCCCGGAGTTGGCTGGAGGCAGGCCCGATTTTCACCGGCTCCCGGCAGCCCGCGGAAACTCAGCGCGGCACCGGAACGAACAGCACGCGCCCATTCGCCATGTCCGCAATGACCGCAAGATTCGTCAGCGGATGTATATCCACGGCGAATTGCAATGTTCCGGTCAGAGCGAGGGTTGAATTCGGAAGAAGCGGCGCCGGCAGTGTCAATACCGCGCGGATCCGGCGCCCGATGAAATCGAAAACCGTCACCGTGTGGCTGCCTGTATTGGTGCTGATCAGGGTGCTGGTCAAGTAGTTGTACGCGATCGCCGTGGGATTGATGCCCACGCGAAAACCAGATTGGGACTGTGCGACCGGGTCAAGGATTTCGACCAAATTGGTTGTGCTCGAGTTTGCAAGAAAACACCCAGCCGTATTGGTAGCGCCGCAGTCATTGGGCGACGGATCGTACACCAGCGACGTGGGCAGGCTGACGTTGAAGGTAGTACCGAACGCGCCGCTGCCCGTACCGCTGGTAACACTCACCGTATTGCTGCCCGAATTGGCCACGGCAATTTGATGGTTCTGGTAGTTGAAGGCAGTGGCGATCGGCATGCTGCCCGTCGAAATACTGCTGGAGCCGGCTGTTGCGACATTCACTAGCGAGACGGTGTTGGCTCCAGTATTGGCGACGGCGGCTTCTCCGGTGGTCTGGTCGACAGAGACACCCTCGGAGCCCGCGCCCGTCGTAATTGTGTTGGTAACCGACGGCCCGAGTTCATCCACGACGGAAGCGTTTCCGCTGCCGTTGTTCGCTACGACAGCTTTGTGCAGGCGCGAGATGACGCCAACACCCACAGGACTCGAGCCCACGCCGACCGTTTGGCCGGTGCCGTTCGAAAGATTGATCAGCGCCGCCGTATTGCACCCTGCCAGACTGACCACAGCAATGTTTTGCTGCGCATCAATCGCCACACCCGCGGGAAGCGGAGCTGCCGTACATCCGGTCCCGGCGGAGACATCCACACTCTGAATGACCGTAAAATCGGACGCATTGGAAGGCGGTCCGGAGGAATTTTGGACGTCAACGGCGAAACGCCGCGCGTTCATGAGCAGCGATGGAGGCACGGTGGCCACCAATCGGCGGTCACTGGCGGCGTTGACAAGGCTTGTAGGAAGCGGAACGCCGTCCAAGCGAACTTGGGAAGTGCTGGTGAAGCCCTTCCCAATGACGGTTAGTGTCTGCGCGGCTGGCGTTGGAGCGGTCGAAAGCGTCGAATACGTGGTAAATGTTTTGGGACTGGTTTCGGTGATGGCGACCTGTTGCGTGTTGCTCCCCAGCGAAAAAATCGAAACGGTGTTGTCTGCTTGATTCACAACGATCACACTATTCGATGCTGGGTCGACCGCCACGGCCACGGGGCTGTGCCCGGTGGGAAACACGCTGGTCTTCGTCGGCAGGCGTGTGAGGTTCGCCGGATCGATTACGGAGAGCGAACTGTCGGTGGTATTCACGACATACGCCGTGTTGGTGAGCGGATTAAACGCGCCCGCGGCGGCTCCCGTTTCCCGCGCGCCATTTGAGAGCGTCAGAGCCACCGAAGAGACAGACTGATCCAGCAAACTGAAGAATGAAACGCCGCTGGTCGGTGTGTTGGGATTGGGATCGAGCAAGATGGCCTGTTGCGTTTCCGGGTTTATGGCGATCCCCTGCGTTTGGATGGTATTGGGAGCGAGCGTCGCAATGGGTTCCGCGTAGTTCACCGTTCCCGGTGTATTGAAGGTGGTTTTATCAGGAGGAATCGGTGCATTCGCCTGTGAATACCCAAATTGTGAATTTCCAGGTCCCACGATATTCACGGTGTAGATGCCGTTGAAGCTGTTGTCCGAAATCCCTTGGATCTGAACGGCATCCCCAGATGAAACTGCCAGGGGCGATTGCGGAACCGACGCGGTGGAGGGCTGCACCGTCACAGTCACTTGGCCCGCACTCCGGGAAACGCTCACGATGTTGTTGGTCGTATGACGGTTAAGATCCACGATGGTCATCGAGCCGAGCCCGCCCGGCGTGGCGATGGCCCAGTTCAGGTGTGGCTCAACGGCAATGTGAGAGTTCGGGCCTGTGCTCATGGAAACCGCACCGAGAATGACTGGAGAAGTTTGCGTGGTCGGGGTGAGGTCCAACAGCATTCCATAGTTTTTGGTATTCATGGCCACGAGGGCGCGTCCGGTAACCGGGTTGATACCGACCGCAACAGGAGAATCCTGGAGCGGCGGAGAAACCCAGATCACGGCCCTGGCGTTGAGATCAATTTCGGCAATCGTCTTTGACGCCGAATTCGCCACCAGCGCGATATCTTGATTCGTGGTGCGTAGATGCGCCACGGCGACGGTCTTGGGACCTGACGATGGGCAAGGCGCGCCCGCGCCAACGGCCGCCGTGCAGATAGACGCCGCGATCACCGCGGGGGACGCAGCCGTCATATCAATCAAGGTCACGTCGTTTGAGCCGGTATTGGCGACCACCGCCATGCCTGTGGCCGGATTGATCGCGACATCGCTGGGCCCTGTGCCCACCGCAAGCGGCGATGAGGGGACTGGCGTTGGGGGATAGCTGGCGACGTCCGGTTGAACGGCGATATTGGTAGCGGCGAATTTCGTGGGGTCGGCAATGCTGCTGATGGTGACCTGATGAAGTCCTGAGATACCGAAATCACCCGGATTGGAGGCGCCGCCGATAATCATCGAAAGCTGTCGCGTGCTATTCGGAGTCCCACTAACCTGTGCCGCGCGGGACTGACCATCATAGAAAGCGTTCACGGCAGGATTGCCGGCCGTGCCGAAGAAGCCGCCATTGACGTTGAAGCTGAGCGCGCCCGCTGTGCCTTGGGGGATGCTGTCCGGCGAAGGGCCCACGATGGCAGGCCGCACATTGGCAAGTGCAACCTGGCATTGCGTAATATCGGGTGTGCAATTTTGGGGTTGACCGCTCTGTCGCGAGACAGTGACTTGGAGCGTGCCCGAAGCGGCCAGAGTGGTGTCTGTGATGCGCGCGCTGATCACGGAACTCGAAACGTCAGTAACAAATAGGGGGTCTACTTGCACGCCATTCACGAACACCTTGTTCGTCGAAATGAAATTCGTGCCGGTAATGTAGATGTCCTGAAACAGCGAACCCCGGGCCGCGGTTTTCGGGCTGACGGAAGTCAGAGTTGGATCGGTAGCTGTCACGACCGTTACCGATGCGGTGGCGGTAACCGCTGTGTCATTCACAGATGTTGCCGTGATTGTGACGGTACTCGGGGAGGGAGCCGTGCCTGGCGCGGTGTACACGCCGTTAGCGTCAATCGAGCCGATGCCAGTTGGAGTGGTGGGAAGCGACCAGGTGACGTTCAAGCAGGTGTTGCCGGCGAGAGACTGGTTGCATCCGGGGTTACTGATGTTGGCGGCAAAGTCAAACGTCTCGCCAGTGCCGACCGTCGCATTGGCCGGCGTAATCGCTATGCGGATACCCGAGACGATCGTGACCTTGGCAACGGCCGTCTTGCTCGCATCCGCGTGCGCAGTCGCTGTGATTGTGGCGGTGGGAGTAACGGTGGGTGGTGTTCCGGCCGTCGTAGAAGGGACAGTCGGGATAGTTTTTGGCGCCGTGTACAGGCCGGTGCTCGGATCAATGGTTCCGCATGCCGGAGCGGTCACCCCAGTTGGGCAGGTCACGGTCCACGCCACGGCCTGATCGGTGCTTCCGCTGATCGAGGAAATGAATTGCTGGGTCGTATTGGTAATGACGCTGGCGACGGTAGGAGAAATCGTCAAGGTAACTGAAGTGGAGCTGCCTCCTCCATGGCACCCGAGGGCGCCGAGCGCCAGCGTAAGCATGAGTAATGTACAAAACTTCCACCGACTCATTCCAATCCTCCCAAGAAGACTCGACATTCGATCTTCCCTCGGCCCGTGTTTCCTCTTCGCATCAAGTTCTTTCTGCCATTCCATGTCCTACCCGCGCGCTTAGAATGTCCGGCTCACAGTGAACCGGAACGTGCGCACCGGATCGAAAAAATTGGTGCGTTGCGGGTTGTTAAATTGGTTCAGGATCGAGGGTATCACTTGAGACGCCCACACCTGCGAGGGGATCCCTGCCTTATAGGGGTCCCAATTGGGGTCATTCGGATTATTCGGATCTCCCGGAAACTTGGTCTGGGGCGCGGAGATGATCTGCGCCATGCGGTTTAAGTTGTAGCCCCAATAAATCCGGAACGGCGCCTGCACAATGGGCAGCTGCACCACAAGCTCGATACCTGTCGTGCTGCGCAGTTTGAAATTTGTGCCGGGCTGAAACGGAAGCGTGGAGCTTATCGCGTTCGTGCTCGCGAATTGCTGTTGGAGCGAGGCCAGATCGGCGGAATTGAGCTGCAACTGATCGTGGCGAAGCGCTCCCGTCGCTCCAATATCGGCAAACAGCGAAGCGCTCACATGGGGCGCGATGGGAATGCGATACTCGAGATTCGCCACGCTTTCCGTGTCCCCTCCGGGAAATGAAGTTTGATAGGCCAGTGTGGGAACCCTGACCGCCCCGATAGTCGGGTTTCCGTTCCCATCGAGCACAAACGGATTCGAGTAAGAGACCGCAGTCGACGAGAGCGTCGGAATAAAGACGACGGGAGAAATGGTGCGGATATCAAACCCGCGCAAATCGGTTTCGCCGCCCAGGTAGAAACGGCTATAGGGCGCGACGACCTTGCCGCTGAAGCCCGACGTGAACGCCCCCATGAAGCGTATAGCGATCACATTGCGCCGGTGATAGTTTGGCCGGAAATACTTGGCCTCGACAATGTCAGTGATGCTGTTGACGTTGCCGCCGATCGGCCCGCCCTCGAGAGCGAACGAAGTGAACAGGCTCTTTCCGTGGGTCGGGTTCACCGGATTGTCCACGGTGTTGTAAGTCACGCTCGGAACAAGGCGGCTGGAATGGATCCCCGACAGCGACGAAGGGCCCGCCAGCGCCTGGAACTGCAGCACGCTAAACAGGGCCGTTGCGGCGGTGCTCAGCGACTTGATGTTCGTGCTCGTCAAGCCGTAGGTGAGGCCCACACGGGTAAAGCCGAGATGGCGTATGGGATAACTCGCGAAAAGTGTGAAGCCATCGCTGTTTTGCGTGTAGTTCTGCACCGTGTTGGGATTCAGTTGCACCTGCCGTCCCACCATCAGCGAGTACTGCCGCGCCTGATCGAAGTTGTAACGGCTCGTAAAGATCGTGAAGCCGGTGCTAATCGGCCGGTCGAACAGGTAGGGCTCGGTGAAGCCGAACGAAATGTTGCGCTGCAGGTCGCCGATGTTGGCGGAAAGGGTGAGCGTTTCGCCAAGTCCCAGGAAGTTGTTAGTCTGATAGGTCAGGCCGATATAGCTGCCGGAGAGGCCGCTGACGCCTCCGGTCAAACTGATGGACTGTTTGCCCTTTTCCTTGAGCTTGAGGAGGATGTCCACCGTGCCTTGCTTGACGTTGCGTTTGATTTCGGCATTCTCGGGCTTGACCGGCTCGAAGTAATCGAGCTGGTTGAGGCGCAGAAGACTGAGCTCCCACAAATTATTGCGGAACATGTCGCCTTCGCTGAGCAGGAGTTCGCGGCGGATGACTCGATCGCGAGTGCCCGTGTTGCCGCTGAACTCGATGCGCCGGACGAAGAATTGCTTTTGCTCGTCGAAGGCAAACGTCAGATCGATGGTCTTGGTATCGTCATGCACATCGGTGTCCGGCACGGCGGTAAAATCGATGAAACCGTAGTTGCCGTAGAGTTTCGTGTAGTCCTCAATCGCCTTGCGCACCTTGCCTACGCTGAAGATTTCGCCCTTCTTGATCGGGAAAATCGATTCCAGGAAATCCGTCTTGAGCGAAAGCCCCTTGTCCGGATCCGCGCTGCGAACGTGCAGCGTGCCCATGCGGTAGCGTTCGCCTTCTTCGATGGGAATCGTGATGTTCGTGGCCTTCCCGTGCTTGGCGCCCACCAGGGGCCAGGGACCGGGAACGCCACCGTGATTTATATCGACGTTCTGAATGACGGGGTCTTTCACGAGCACCTTGAAATACCCGTTGTCCTGGTACAGGCCGCGGATCCCGATCTCAAGATCTTGATCCAGTTTCGGCCGGTCGAAGGTCTTGGACATCACCGGAACGAAGCCGATGAAACCGAGTGGAACCCCGATGGGGCGCGAATTGTGCATCGTGCGGATGATGCGGCCGCTTGAGAACGCCGTGTTGCCCTGGATGAGGATCTTGCCGACCTTCACTTTGGGGCCTTCGTCGACATTGAAGGTGAGTTTTACCGCATTCGTGCCGGGAATTCGCTCGTAGGTGGGCTTGACGGTGGCGTATTGCCTGCCATGCTCGGCCAGCAGCTCTTTCAGGACCACTTCCGCTTTCTTAATCCGCGTGGGGTCAAACTGGCTTTCGATTGACAGGCCCACCTTCCGGTCTTTGAACCGGTCCAGGATGTCGGATTCGGAAACTGATTTATTGCCCTTGTATTCGATGCGCCGGATGATCGGGCGCTCCGTGAGGAAGAAAATGATAATCTTCGAGTTGGGCTTGTCGGGACTGTCCTGAATCTCGAGCCGGATGTCTTCAAAAAACTGGGTATTCCAGAGCGCATGGAAATCGCGGCGAAGCGCATCCTCGTTCAGCGCGTCGCCGGAATGAGAAAAGATGCGCGCGCGAAGCGTCTCACTGCGAATTCTGCGATTTCCCTGAAATTCGATGCGTTCGATGACGGGCGCTTCTTGGGAAGTGGCTGCCTGCGCCGGGGACTGCTGCGGCCCGGCGGCAGGAAGTGCCCGGCTCGGAAGCGCCAGGCATGCGGAGGCTATCGCGAGGAGACACACCACACTCGCGCACGGTACGAACACAAGACAAGAATGCTTTTTCGCGGCCAAAGAACAAGTCAAGGCCGCTTCCCCCGAAACAAAATTGTACGCTCCCCCGCCGGGCTCAGCTAAGGCCGGCCTGTGCGCGTAGGATTCGCTAGTGGGATACCGGGGTTGCTTCGACCACAGGTCGAAAGCCGAGCCCGTCAGTTGAGACGTAGACTTCCAGCGTCGCCGGCCGCTGCAGGCCCCCCTGAATCAGCGCTTCCGACAACGGATCTTCGACGTACTTTTGCAAAGCCCGACGGAGCGGCCGCGCGCCATAGTTGCGATCCCCGCACGTTTTTTCGAGGACCCACTGGCGCGCTTCGGGCGTCAGAACAATCTGCACCTGGCGATGGATCAAAGTGTCGTTGATCTGGCCGACCAGCAAATCAATGATGCGGAGCAGTTCCGCATCACCCAACGAGTTGAACAGGATAATCTCATCCAATCGGTTTAGGAATTCCGGATTAAATACGCGCTTCACCTCGCTGAGGACGAGTTCATCGAGGTTCTTCACATTGCCTTCTTCATGGTCGGATTGGAATCCCAGCGTGGAACGTTTCTGGAGATGCCGCGCGCCGAGGTTCGAAGTCATAATCACAATCGTATTCCGGAAGTCCACCGTGTTGCCGAGGCCGTCGGTGAGTTGGCCATCCTCAAAGACCTGCAGCAGGATATTGTACACGTCCGGGTGCGCCTTTTCGATTTCGTCGAGCAGAATCACCGAATACGGCGTGCGCCGAACGCGCTCGGTCAACTGGCCGCCTTCCTCGTAGCCCACATATCCTGGAGGCGCGCCGATCAGCTTCGACACCGAATGTTTCTCCATAAACTCCGACATGTCGAAACGCACCAGGGACTTCTCGCTGCCGAACAGAAATTCCGCCAGGCGCCGCGCCACTTCCGTCTTGCCGACTCCGGTGGGGCCCAGGAACAGGAAGCAGCCCACGGGCCGCCCCGGCGCCTTCAGTCCCGCGCGGCTGCGGCGGATCGCGCGTGCCAGCGCGGTAATCGCTTTTTCCTGGCTGATGACGCGCTTGTGCAACTCTATTTCTATGCGCAGCAATTTCTGTTGTTCGTCTTCCTTGATGGAAGTGACGGCGATGCCGGTCCAGCGCGCCACCACGTCCTCGATGTCCTCGCGCGTGACGATGCCGGTGTTGGTGTCATCGATCTTCAGCCGCTCGCGCACCACCCGCAGATTCTCTTTTTCCTTGCGCTCTTCCTCGGAGTAGAAACGCGCCTTCTCGAATTCATGGTTGGCGATGGCCGTTTCCATACGGTGCGTGATGAACTTCACGCGCTTCTGCACCTCGGCCACTTCGTCCGGCAGCATGGCCTGGCGGAGCTTGACGCGCGCGCCCGCCTCATCGATCAGATCAATGGCCTTGTCCGGCAGGAAGCGGTCCGGAATGTACCGGCTGGAGAGATAGACCGCGTAGCGGATCGCTTCGTCGGTGTAGCTGACCGCATGAAATTTTTCATAGCGCTCGCGCACGCCTTCGAGGACCTGAATGGCTTCATCTTCGGAAGGCGCGCCTACTTTGACGGATTGGAAGCGGCGCTCGAGCGAACGATCCTTCTCCACCGACTTGCGGTATTCGCCCGGCGTGGTCGCTCCGATGCACTGAATTTCGCCGCGAGAAAGCGCCGGTTTCAAAATGTTGGCGGCGTCCAGAGAACCTTCGGCCGAGCCGGCGCCCACCAGCGTATGAAGCTCGTCGATAAACACAATGGAGTTCTGGCTCTCCATCAGCTCTTTCATGATCGTCTTCAGCCGCTCCTCGAACTGGCCGCGATACTTCGTGCCGGCCACAATCAGCGAGAGATCGAGAGACAGGATGCGCTTGTCGGCGAGAAAAGAGGGCACCTCGCTATCGGAAATACGCTGCGCCAGGCCCTCGACGATCGCCGTCTTGCCGACGCCGGGCTCGCCGATCAGCACGGGATTGTTCTTCGTGCGGCGGCAGAGAATCTGGATGACCCGTTCGACTTCGCGGTCGCGGCCGACCAGCGGGTCGAGCTGGCCTTCGAGCGCCGCTTGCGTGAGGTCGCGGCTGAATTCCGCAAGCAAGGAGGTCTCTTTAGGACGTGCGGCGGGAGATTTTTCGCCCGCGCTGCGCGCCAGTTCCTCGCGGAGCGTGGAAAGCCGCAGACCGCGCTCTTGCAGAATTTCCGCGCCGAAGCACTTTTCTTCCCGAAGAATGCCGAGCAGCAGGTGTTCGGTGCCGACGTGCTTGTGCCCGAGACGCTCCGCCTCTTCCGTGGCATAGTTCAGGATGCGTTTCGATTCCTGGCTGAGGGGCACCTCGACCGACGTGGAAATGCGCTCACGGATGGTGATGCGCTGTTCGATCTCCTTGCGGATGGACTCGATGGAGCCGTGGGAACGCAAGAAACGGTTGGCCAGAGCCTTATCCTCGCGCATCAGGCCGAGCAGCAGATGTTCCGTTTCGATGTACGGGGATCCATACTGGCTGGCCTCGTACCGCGCAAAAAATATGACGCGGCGTGCTTTCTCTGTGTAGCGTTCAAACACGGGTCACTCGTTTCTCCCTCAGTGCAACCTTCAGGGCTTTGGTCTATCCACAACCGGCAGGAGCAATCCGTGCTCCAATTGCAGCACGCGATCCGCGCGCCCCGCCAGAACTGTGTTGTGCGTCGCCAGGATGGAGGTCAGCCGGTGCTCACGATGCAATCGCTGCATCAACTCAAAGACGGCCATTGCGTTTCGCTCGTCCAGATCTCCGGTGGGTTCGTCGGCCAGCAATAAGGCCGGTTGCTGCACCAGCGCACGCGCTATCGCCACGCGCTGTTGCTCCCCTCCGGACAACTCCCCCGCACGTTGTTTCGCGCGCGCTTCCAGACCAACTTCCCTGAGCCAGCGTGCAGAGGTTTCGAGCGCCTCACTATATCCCGCACCACGCATCAGCAGAGGCATCGCCACATTTTCGGCCGCGGTGAAATCGGCCAAAAGGTGGTGCCGCTGCCATACAAAACCAATCGAGCGATTGCGATAATCCGCAAGCTCGCTTTCCCGAAACGAATCTATCGCTTTCTGTTCGAAGTATACTGTACCGCTCGTCGGCATGTCTAGCGCAGCCAGCAGGTGAAGCAACGTACTTTTCCCCGCTCCCGAAGCGCCCACCACCGCAATCAATTCCCCCGCTTCGACACGCACATTCACGCCGGACAAAACAGTGATTTCGGACGCGCCGGCAGCATAGGTCTTGCAAAGGTCGCGCGCCTCGATCAACACGCCGGTGCGCGCACTGGCGCCTTGCTGTGTGTGGGTTGCCGTTGCTGTCGCCTGTGCCGGCATATTTTTCACTTCATGACTCAATTTCGATCTGTCGCGTTTCCGTTCAGCCGTACTCTAAAACCACAACTTCATCACACTAGATTAGATGCCATTTTCTCCAGGGCGTTTGTGTTGCTGTGTGCCATCCGGAGATTGGGACTTATTGGGACAATTCATTTCACATAATCGCCCAGTGAGTACCTGTGGAAGAATTGACTCATTCTTGCTCTTTCCGCCCCATCTCCCAAGTCATTGAAACAGCGGCGATTATAGCATGGGTCCGACGCCCTCCCGCGCCCTCCAGGCGCAATTTTCACGCCGCCCACTCTCATACATATAAAGAGCAACCTATACGCCATAATGGCATATAAGAGCGCAAGAAAATACTCGTTTGTGCATTTCGATATACAGCGTTCTGTGATATGAAAACAGGATACTTAGCATTGTTCGGAACAAGGAGCATGGGCAGCTGGGTGAACCCACCCTACGGGCGCGGCATATTCAGGCGGCAATCCACACGGCGTCAAGCGCTCTGGCTTGAAACGGAACGAACAACGCGGAATTGACTAGCGGGCCGCAGGAGAGCACATGGTAAGTGGTAGGATGCGCTATCAGCCTTTGCCAAAGGGGAATGAAGCAGTAGCTAAGCCGTGAAGATCCAAACTCGCCTCCGAAGCTCGGCAGGAACGGCTCTACTGGTTGTAGTGGCATGCGCCGGCGCGTTATGTGCGCAAGAATCGCCGGCTCCGACGCCACCCGCTCAACCTGCCTCTCCACAAAGCGCAACGATAAACAGCGCGGCGGTCCCGTGCATGCAGCGGCAGCCAACGGTGAGGCTGCAAGATTATGAAGGGCCCTTGAAGAAGACGGTTGGATTGTTTACGGGGCAGTTGGAACGCAAGTCGGTGCACCCGCCACACTACAAGCCCGGAGTGGTCCTGTGCTCTCTGGAGCTAAAAGATAAATTCTTCTTGTTCGTTCGCGGCTCATTTGATCCCGGAACATTTCTTAACTCCGGTTTCAACGCGGGACTCAATCAGGCGGAAAACCAAGACCCCACTTTTGGGCAGGGCGCCGCTGGGTATGGCAAGCGGTTTAGCGCCAGCTTTGCCGATCAGGCCTCGTTCAGATTTTTCAAGGACTTTGCGTATCCCTCGATATTTTATGAGGACCCACGATACTACCGTCTGATTCACGGCAGCGGCGGGAAGCGTTTCCTCCATGCGATCGAGCACGCGTTCGTGGCTCACCGCGACAATGGCAATCGCATGTTCAATTTTTCGGAATGGCTCGGGACAGCGAGCGCGGTCAGCCTGAGTAATATGTATCACCCAGGCAACCAACGCGGCTTCCTACCATCCGCGCGAGGAGTAAGTTACAGCGTTCTTAGCGACATGGGTTTCGATGTCCTGCGCGAATTCTGGCCGGAGATCTCCCACAAATTCAAGCTGCCCTTCCGTGATGAACCCGCGACGGAAAACATCGATTCGAATCCCGCCATCAAGTAATCTCCTGACGTTTTGCATGGAGCGTGTATATACATTGTTGACACTAATTGCGTCATCTGGCATATTATTGATACATCGTATATACATGCGAGGCGGGCTATGAGAGCGACGGTGAAGAAATGGGGCAACAGCGCGGCGGTGCGGATTCCGGCCTCCGTGATGCAGGCCACGCGTCTTGTTCTGGATGAAATAGTGGACGTGCGCGAAGAGGCCGGGCGGATCGTGATTGAACCAGTCCGTCAAAAAACGTACGACCTGGACAAGCTGCTGAAAGCCATCACACCAAAAAATCAGCACGGAGCCGTTGATTTCGGCCCGGCGGTGGGCAAAGAGGCGTGGTGATGGCACGGTATGTGCCAGAGGCCGGGGATATCGTGTGGCTGGACTTCACGCCGCAGGCGGGCCATGAGCAGGCGGGGCACCGGCCCGCCCTGGTCCTTAGCCCGGCCGGGTATAACGACAAGACAAGCTTGATGATCTGCTGTCCCATGACTACGCAGATCAAGAACTATCCGTTCGAGGTCCTGATTGCCGGCGCGCCAGCCAGCGTGGTCCTGGCCGATCAGGTGAAGAGCCTGGACTGGCGCGTTCGAAAAGCCACGCGGAAGGGCACGGTATCCCTCGAAGAGCTTGCGGAAGTGCGCGCGAAAATTCTGGCGCTCATTGGCTAATTGCGTCATCCTCCATCTCTCAATTTCGATTAAGGGAAATCGGTGTTCGCTGCAACACCACAACAATCATCTGCTACTCGTAGCGGAGAATGTCGACGGGCAGGATGCGGGAGGCGGCGCGCGCGGGGATCAACGTGGCGGCGACGCTGATGGCCAGAGCGGCGGCGGCGATCCATACGCCGTCGAGCGCGTTCACCTGAAACGGGACGTAAGGTACGGAATAGACTTGCGGGTCGAGCGGGATCAGGCGATAGGTGCCGGCGGCCCAGGAGATCGAGTAGCCGGCCACGAGTCCTACAACGGTGCCGATCACGCCCACCGTGAATCCTTGCAACATAAAAATGTTTCGAACCTGATTGCGATAGGAACCAAGCGACATCAGCACGGCGATGTCGCGGGCGCGATCGGTCACCGTCATGGCCAGCACGACCAGGATGTTCAGGCCTGCGACGAAGGTAATCAGGCCGATAAATAGCGCGGTGACAAGCTTTTCCAGACGCAGCGCGCGGAACAGGGCGCGATTTTCGTCCTGCCACGTTGTCGTGGCGAGGCCCGGGCCGGCGGCGGCGCCAATGGCGCGGGCGGCATCGGCGGCGCGGTCCACATCCTGCACGCGGAACTCGAGGACGCTCGCCACATCGCCGACGCCGGCCAGGTTTTGCGTCGCGGCCAGCGTGGCAAACGCCCAGTTGGCGTCGTAATCATAGAAGCCGGAATCGAATACGCCGGTCACGCGGAATCGCCGCGAGCGCGGAACCATTCCGTAGGGCGTGAGGCGCCCTTCGGGGCTGGTCAGCGTGACGTAATCGCCTGCGTGGATGTTGAGTTCTTCCGCCATCAGGCGCCCCACGACAATCGAATCGAATCCGTCGGCATCCGGCGCAAACTCGGCCGCGCCGGAAACGATGCGGCGCAAAGCCTCATCCGAGCGGCGCTCGAGTTCCGGGTCGATCCCCTTGATCACGACGCCGCGCGCGTGGCCGCTGCCGGAAAGCAGCACGGTCAGATAAATCGCCGGAGACACGCTGCGCACGCCGTCAACGTGGCTCAGCCGCTCGGCCAGCGCGCGGTAGTCCGCGATCCCTTCGGCGCCGGGGCGCGTGAGATTGACGTGCGCGGATACGCCGAGCAGGCGGTCCTGGATCGTCCGGCGAAAGCCGGTATTCATCGCCAGTGCGATCACCAGCGTCGCCACGCCGGCGGCGATTCCGATGACCGAAAAAAGCGTCACCAGCCGCAGCACCGCGGGCTTATAAGGCGACCGCAAATACCGCCGCGCGACCAGCCAGGCAAACCTCATTTTTGTTCGCCCGGCCCGCGTTCGGGTGAATGTTCGGTGGGATTGGACGCTCCAGCAGCAGCCGCTTCGCCAGACGCCTCGGGCCGGAGCAGCGGGAACAGGATGACTTCGCGGATGGAGTGGGAGTCGGTGAGCAGCATCGCGAGGCGGTCAATGCCAATGCCTTCGCCGGCAGTGGGAGGCATGCCGTGCGCCAGCGCGCGGACATAATCCATGTCCACCTCGCGCGGCACTTCCTCGCCGCCCTTTTCGACTTGTTGCCGGAAGCGGCGCTCCTGCTCGGCCGGATCGTTCAACTCGGAGAAGGCGTTGCCCAGCTCCATGCCCGCGACGTAGATCTCGAACCGCTCGACGAGCGACGGGTCGTCTTTGCGGCATTTCGATAGCGGCGAAATGTCGGTCGGGAAATCGTACAAAATGGTGGGCTGAATCAATTGGGATTCGGCCACGGTTTCGAACAGCAGGCCCGTGATCTCGCCGTCGGTCTGGCCGGCTAAATTGAGTGGCTCGCGGCCATGCGCCTGCGTCCAAACGTTATACCGTTCCGCAATCGCGCGTGGTCCTCCTGGCGCGGCCAATTCCGCAACGTCCGGAGCGGGCGCGGCGCCGGCCGGCCAAAAGCGGCACACGGCTTCCCGCATCGAGATGCGCTGAAATTTTCCGAAGTCAACTTCGTATTCGCCGTACCGCACGACTGTGGAGCCTGTGACTTCTTTCGCGAGATGCGCGAAGAGCTCCTCGTTCAGAGTCATCAAGTCGTGGTAATCGCTGTAGGCCTGGTAAAACTCCAGCATCGTGAACTCGGGATTGTGCGCGGTGGAGATGCCCTCATTGCGGAAATTGCGGTTGATCTCATAGACGCGATCTAGGCCGCCGACGATCAAGCGCTTCAGGTACAGCTCCGGCGCGATGCGAAGGTAAAGGTCCACGTCGAGCGCGTTGTGGTGCGTGACGAACGGCCGCGCGGCCGCTCCTCCCGCGATGGGCTGCATCATCGGCGTTTCGACTTCGATGTAGCCACGGGCGTCGAAAAACCGGCGCAGCTCCCGGATGAGATGCGCTCGCCGCAGGAAGATCCCGCGCGCGCGGTCATTGGCAATCAAATCCAGATAGCGCTGCCGGTACCGGAGTTCCACGTCGGACAGGCCGTGCCATTTCTCCGGCAACGGCAACAGCGCTTTGCTCAGCAGGGTCAGTTCGTTGACCCACACGGTGAGTTCGCCGGTCCTTGTTCGAAACAGATGCCCTGCGACGCCGACGATATCTCCCAGATCGAGGCGCTGGAACAGTTCGAACGCCGGGGGGCCTACGATGTCGAGCTTCACGTAGATCTGCAGACGCTGGCCCGATCCGGAGATGTGCGCGAAGCCGGCCTTGCCGTGCAGGCGCATCGTGAGGATGCGCCCAGCCACGCGCACGGGCGGCTTGGCGGCTTCGAGCGCCGCCGCGTCAGCCGACGCATACTTTTCGACCAGTTCCGCCGCGGTCGCCGTCCAATCGAACCTGTGCGGGTAGGCGTCATGGCCGCGCTCTTCGATCTCGGCGAGCTTCTTCTGGCGTTGGAGATACTGGTCTTGCGGTTCAAAAGGCAACAGGGAACTCTCTCCTCGAAGGTCAATCGCCGAATTTAGAGCGAAAGTATAGCGGCTGGCCTAGCGGCTGGCAAGGACGCGCCAAGCCATGCCAGGACGTAAACGTATCCGGGGTTGTCGCGCCGTTTGAAATGTAACCGCGGCAGGAGGCGCGGAGGGCGATTGACCCGAGTATGTTTCGGCGGCTATAATAAAACTAGTTTAGACTGGTTGTATTGGAGGACCGATGGAATCGATCGGAGCCTTTGAGGCCAAGACGCACTTGTCCGACCTGCTGGACCGGGTCGAGCAAGGCGAAAAAATCACGATTACCCGGCACGGGGTTCCCGCAGCGTTGCTGGTCTCTGTTACAGAGGCGGCGCCCAAACTGACGCACCAGGAAGTCGTACAGGGAATGCGGGCTCTGCGTAAGCGGGTCAAGCCCGGCAAGATGAGCGTCCGTGAAATGGTCAATGCGGGGCGGCGATCGGGTGCGGGCTCCGCTTGGAGCCAGCCAGAATGTTGACGCGGATCGTCACGGGGATCGTCATTGATGCCTCGGTGGCGCTGGCCTGGTGTTTCCCTGATGTGGCAAGCGATTACGCGGACGGCGTGCTGGTGGCGCTCGAAGACCGGACGGTCATGGTCCCGGCCATCTGGCCGGTGGAAATTACAAACGCCCTGCTCGTGGGCGAACGACGGAAGCGTATCCGGCAGCCGGAAGTGCAGCGCTTTGTCGAGCTTCTGAAAGGTCTGACCATTGTCGAAGACGGACAACCGTTCGCCGATACCGTGAGCAATATTCTCCCCTTGGCGCGGGAGTACGATCTTTCGGCCTACGACGCGGCGTATCTGGATGTAGCTGTCCGGCACGGCGCACCGCTAGCCACTCTCGACGGCGCGCTACAAAAAGCCGCCCACGCGGCAGGCATCAAGATTTTTAAGGTTTGAGGCCGAAGGGATCTAGAAGCTATTGCGCAACCCTCCGTAAGACAATCATTAAACAGGAGATAGGAAAGAATGCGCGGCGGATCGTGGGCGAGCGGTCCTAGCGCACCACTCAGACGGCAACGGTTACCTCGGCCTCAGCCATGCGCGGGTGGCGATCATTTTCGTGAGACCGGCTCTTGGGGCGCGCCGAGAAGACCTTCCAAAACTCGGCATGAGGAACAGGAAACTCCACGGCGATCTCGAGGGCTTCGGTTTCCAGGACCTTAGTTTTCACGATCTTGCAAATCTGCTGCCGCTGATTACCTTCGTTGATAAGCATTAATTTCTGCCCTACCTGCACCGGAACTTTCATTTCGAAAAGTGCGCCGTGCACGCTCACATTGATCGTGCGCGCCTCTTCGTAGAAGGATTTTCCGTCGGATGTGCTTCCATACACGCGTATGATTTCATTGAATGGCCGCCGCAAGCTGCGGCGCCGCTCGTGTTTCTTGGTTGAATTTATATCTGGACTTTTGGCAGGCGGGTTTGCCTTGCGCGCGGCATTCGCGTTTCGCAGCGCTTCAAATATCTTGCTCATTTTGTACTCCCCTCAGGAGTTTTCTGCTGCTTCTTCTATGGTTTTGATTGTCGCTTCCTGGCCCGCCCAGCTCAATAGTCAATAGGTGCTACTTTGGTGGTACGTAAGTACCATGCTTCCAACGCGTCCTGATAAATCGCATAGACTGCGCTCTCACAATTGTCTGGGTCACTCCCGCAATTGGTGGTTGCCAATTCCGCCGAAGCCCTTGGCAGGCGAGCATCTCTTTCGCTGCGAGTGGGCAGGTCTTGGGAAGTCGGATGATCGGGATATTGCTTACTGCACTCGGCCCAGTTTCTGTGAAGGTCGTTTATCGGAGCTGGCCGGACCCGCCACGTTCAGAATTGCGAGATTGACCAAGCATAGCGAGCACTCACTATAAGCTGTTGCACAGACCCTGTTCCCATCCTTTGGAATCCATGACTTAGGGAGGTTCCGCAATAGGATCTACCATTTCTCCGGTGCTTTATTGACTTGACATAGACTGCGGCTTCAGTACACTCGCACCACAATAGAGTGCCCTGAAGGAAAGACAGCCCATCGGACCCGAATTGTAATTTCTCGCGCGCTGCTCCTTCCTTACTCCTCGCACTCTCAGCCAAAGGAGATTCGACGCCGTGAAAAAAAGCTTAGTTCTATTGTTGACCGTGAGTTTGTTCCTTACAACAGCCTCCGTCACCCTGGCGCAGGAACAGAAGATGTCAGGCCCGCCCAAGGTTTTGCAGATCTTCATTGAGCAGGTGAAGCCCGGGAAAGGGGCTGCGCATGAAAAAAATGAAGCCGGATGGCCCCGCGCATTCGCCGGCGCGAAGTCGCCAACACACTACATCGCGATGACGTCGCAAACCGGCCTCAGTGAAGCGTGGTTCGTCACAGGGTTCGATTCCCTGGCGGCCTGGGAAAAAGACACCAAGAGCAACGAAAACAATGTCGCGCTCACGGCCACGCTCGATCAACTGAGTGAGAAAGACGGCGAGTTTCTAAATGGCGTCCGCAGCGTCGTGGCCCGCCATCGGGACGAGTTGAGCTATCGAACCGCCGACGTGAAAGTCATGCAAAGCCGGTATTTCTACGTCATGACGGTTCGTGTCCGTCCGGGCCACGGGAATGAATTCGTCGAGGCCAGCAAGCTCCTCCGTGACGCTCATGAAAAAGCGAATGTGCCCGAGGCCTGGGCTGTGTACCAGGTTGAAGCCGGCATGCCTGCCGGGACCTACTTGATCATGCAGCCTCTCAAATCGCTCGCGGAGGTGGACGCGTTTACTGAGACGCATGGAAAAGCTTACCAGGATGCTATCGGCGACGAGGGCCGCAAGAAGCTGCAAGAACTTAATTCCTCCGGCACTTTGAGCTCGGAGAATGCCATTTTCGCTTTTAGTCCGAAAATGAGCTATGTCTCCAAGGAAATGGCCGGGGCCGATGCGGATTTCTGGTTTCCGAAACCGGCAGCGAAGCCTGCACCCGCAGCCGGCAAGGAAGGCGAAAAACCTAAAGCAAAACCGTAGTGATGGATGGCAGTGACTCAGTCTGGCGTTGGAGAAAACGAACCTCTGCCCGCCCGAAAAACGGGCGGCCTCTACAAGGCCACGATGGATTGGTATTGTTGCCTGTGTAGCGGCCGTTCACGGAGAACCCTTCACTTGAAGCGTTCAGGGTAAACGTTGTCGGTGAACCGCCCGGTTCATGGGCGGGCAGCCGTTCGCTTGGGCCAAAACCAAACTACACCACTACGCCCACTGGCTGGGTGCACAACAAGAAAGTGAGAAATCTCGCTTGCGTCACTTCAGCGGCTAGAGCCGCACTGATTCCGTGATGTTTATGGCACGGCTGAAGCCGTGCCCTCCAAAGATCATGCTGATTTTCACTTTTATGTCGTGCCCCTCGCAGGCTTCCCGGTTTTCTTTTTGATGTGATTTCGTTTATTGTTAGGCGTTCGAACTGAGAGGTGAACCGTGGCCGTTCGCATCTGCCCGCACTGCAAGACCGAAATTACCGCCGCAAATGTCGCTGCGTATTCCGATAGCGTCGAGTGTCCCCAGTGCAAGACGCGGCTGGAGGTCGCGCCCGGCGCGCGGACGATCGCCACTCTATGCGGCCTTGGCGGGGCGGCCATTGCGTGGCGGCTTTCGAGCGATTTGGCCGGAGATCTTGGCAGCGTCTTGCCGACTCTGTACGCGTTTCTCGCGTTCGGCGTCGTTTCGCCGCTCGTTCTGATGTTCACCGCGAATCTGAGGAATGCGCCCGCGCTGCCGGCGCCGGAACCTGTCCATTCCGGGAGCGGCCACGGCGGTGGAGGAAATGGCGGCGGGCATCACTAGGGTCCGAGTTTGCGTGAAAGAAAGGCTCTTAACACAAAGGACACTGAGGGCACAGAGACCGAGAAACGGGCACGACCTTTTTCGGGGTACGTTTTGGATGCGGCCGGAGCTGTTATCCCACGCATTTGCAGCAGATAGAGACCATTAGTACTATCCTCCCCCCCCGAACGTACTATTGATCCCCCCCATCTCCCCCGCGATACTTGCCACGTGGCCCAATACTCAGCATTGTTGGGAAAGCGAATCAACGTGACCTACCGCGACGGAGATATTGTCCTCCCCGTCACCGGCAATCTGGCCGCTGACTCTGGAAAGTCCATATTTCTCGAAGAGAGCTACCAACAAAAAGACAACGCAAAGACCTTCCGCTGGGAAATTCCCTATCGGTGTATCGTTCAATTGAATGAATGCCCGGAAGGGCCGCAGCTACACGATTCCGCGAATGCGCCGCGCGAAGCCACCATCGAGCCTGTTCGCGAGCCCGGCGCCGTGCAACTGAAAACCCGTCCCGAGCGGTCCCTCTCATAAGCCACCGATTTCTCCTCGATTTTTGAGCGAACTCCTGTAGACTTTTTCCTCTAACCCACAGGAGGGTTTTTCCCCATGAAACTATCTGTCGGATTTATTGGATTGGGATTGATGGGCCGCCCCATGGCGGCGAACCTGTTGAAGGCAGGATACGACCTCACCGTATGGAATCGCACCGCCTCGCGCGCCGACGACTTGGTGGCACAAGGGGCCAAGCGAGCGGCCACACCGCGCGAGGTGGCGGCAGCGTCGGAAGTGCTCTTCACGATCGTGAGCGATCCCCCGGCCCTGGAAAGCGTCCTATGGGGCGAAACCGGGGTCTTCGCCGGGTTGCGCCGCGGGAGCGTTCTGGTCGATTCCAGCACGGTTTCTCCTTCGCTGGAACGGCGCATTGCGGCTGCGGCGGCATCGCAAGGCGCCGAATTTCTCGAGGCGCCCGTCACGGGCGGGACCTGGGGAGCGGAAAAAGGCGAGCTGGTGTTCATGGTCGGCGGCGAAGCGGAAACGCTCAAGCGCATCGAGCCCGTGCTCGGCGTCCTGGGGAAGCGCTGGTTTCACCTGGGGCCGCACGGGGCGGGCCAGACGGTGAAGCTGGCGATGAATTTGCTCCTTGTGCTCGAGGTGGAGGCGTTCGCCGAGGCGCTGGCGTTGGTGACGCGCGCGGGATTGCCGGGCGAACGTTTGTTCGAAGTCATGCAGACGAGCATGGGCCGCTCCGGGTTGCTCGACATCAAAGGTCCGATGATGCTGAAGGGCGAATACAAGCCGAGCTTCCCTCTTCGCCTCATGCACAAGGATATGGGCCTGGCGCTCGATCTCGCCAACCAACTGGGCGTGCCGCTGCCCTCCGCGGCCTCTACGCGCGAAGTCTTGAGCGCGGTGAAGGGCGCAGCCAAGGAAGATGTTGATTTTGCCGCCCTCGCGAGCTTCTGGCAGAAAAGCTGAACGGCCGGCCTTACGGCTTTGCGCCGGGCGGAAGGAAGCACATAGGCAGGTCGCGCGACGTGCGCAGGCCTGCCGGAGCGTCGAGAATCGCCGGGATGCAATTCACGACGACCGCGGCGGTGGCGATGTCGCCGTGCGTGCCGCCCGGGATGGTAAGCGTCAGGTTGGGATTGCCGGTAATTTCGACGGTGTCGCCGGGCTGTTTCGCGCCAACGAACATTTGTAATTCCATGTAGATTTTTTCTTCGCCGCCGGCCAGACCGCGCGCGATCTGGTGCACGCCGGCCACCTCTCCCGCCGCGACCTCCAGGAAACCGGTTTTAACGCGCTCGCGCGCGAGGACCGGCTCTATCGTTTCCGTAATCTCATCGACGCCAAGGCCCAGCGCGTCGGAGACCATGGCCACCGATTCGGGCAGGCCGTGATGCTTGATGAGCCCGGCCGCAACCTGCGCGCGGAATTCCTCGACGCTCATGCCCGCGCCTATTTTTTTCTGCAGTGGCAGGCGGCGCTGGGATGCATCCACGATGCGGACCGCGCGCGCCGATGCAATCTCCTGCGACGCGGCACTCAGCGTAATCAAGAGCTTGTCCATTACGTAGCCGGGATTGATGCCCGTGCCAATCAGTGCGACGCCCCACGTTTTGGCCTCGGCATCGAGCCGCGCCGCTAGTTCCGGATACTTGCGGAACGGATAGGCCAGCTCTTCGCAAGTCGAGACGACGCAGGATTCGGCGGCCAGGCACGCCATCAACTGCTCCATCACGCCGGGCAGCAGCGTGGAGGTCGAATGGATCACCACATCGGCGGATTCGCCCAGCATCGCGGCGGCATCGCTTGTGACCGTCACATGCCACGGCGCGTCGGCTGCGCCCACCACCTCGCCCAAATCACGACCCGCCTTCGCCGGATCGGAATCGATGGCCCCGATGATCTCGATGGATCTCTTTTCCCGCATCAGCCGCACAATCGCGGCTCCGATGGGACCGACGCCGTACATCACCGCACGAATTTTCTTCTTCAAGATGGGCTCCGTCGCGCGCAGCGCGCTTTCTCAAACAATCGTTCTCGCCGGTCCGCCGCGGCGGAGCGGTTTGTCCGAACACGAAAAATGGAGCGATCACCATAAAACAATCGCGCGGCCCGTTCAACCGATTTCGTTCGCAAACTCGGAATAAATTTACGGGCGAGCGCGGGTTCACTTGCCCGGCCTGCGCTATGGACGGATAATGCCTGGAACAGCTGAGGAGAGCGGCTCAACGCGCCGGATGACAAGGGAGGTTTTCATGGCAACGGCAAAGCTGGCGGAACAGGAGATTGCGGCGGGGCTGCGGAAACTCGCCGGCTGGAGCGTGGTGAACGGAAACCTGCACCGCGTGTTCGAATTCCAGGATTTCACTCAGGCTTTCGGTTTCATGACGCGGGTCGCGCTCGCCGCTGAAAAGATGGATCATCATCCGGACTGGTCAAACTCCTGGAACAAAGTCACAGTGGATTTGTGCACGCACAGCGCCGGCGGCCTGACGAAAAACGATTTCGATCTGGCCGCAAAGATTCAGCAAATCTACGGCGGTTGAACACTTCAAGCGGAATTCGTCACGGTCAGAAGCTCAGGCTCTTCGTGGCGCCCGACGCGTCGGGGCGGTTTCTTAACCCGCACTTCTTACAAAACATCCACGATCTGGCAGCAGCACCTTGGAACGAGCGCTTCATGCAAGGTTTTGTGGCGCCGGCGTCTCGCCGGCGGTTTCTTCGGCCTTCAGCACTGTGCGAAATCGCCGGCGAGACGCCGGCGCCACAAAACCCCGCGCGAAGCTCTCATTTAGGCACATTGCGGTGAAACGGCAAACGCTTTGTGGAAAATGCGGGTTAGAGCGAAACGAACCGCTCAAGTCCGGTAGCTGGCGTTGATGTGGACGTATTCCTGGGTGAAATCGCAGGTCCAGACGCGCGCGGTGCCGCGGCCGCGGTGCAAATCGACGAGAATCGGCACGTCCTTCTCGAGCAGGCGGCGATGCGCGGCGAGCTCGTCAAGCGGGAGCGCGATCGAATCGGGCGCGCCCGCAACCGGGCCGTACATCTTCATTCCGCCCAGCCAGATCTCCGCACGGCCGGGATTGAAGAGCACGCCCGCGCGGCCCGCGGCGGCGAGGATGCGTCCCCAGTTTGGATCAGCGCCCGCGACCGCCGTCTTCACCAGGGATGAGCCGGCAATCGTGCGTGCGACCTGCGCGGCGGCGCGGTCGCTCGGCGCGCCGCGCACTTCGATTTCCACGACGTGCGTGGCGCCTTCGCCATCGGCCACAATTCCCACCGCAAGAGCGCGGCAAACTTTTTCGAGCGTGGCGGTAAATGCGGCGTAATCGCCGCCGCCAGCCCGCGCGATTTTTCGCGCGCCGGAGGCCCCATTCGCAAGCACGAGCAGCGTGTCGTTGGTCGAAGTGTCGCCGTCGACGGAGATGCAGTTGAACGTGCGCGCGACAACCTCGCGCAGGGCGCGATCGAGCACGCGCGGGGCGATGGCCGCGTCGGTAACGATGAAGGAGAGCATCGTGGCCATGTTCGGATGAATCATCCCGGCGCCCTTGGCGCAACCCGCGACGCGCACGGTGCGGCCAGCGATGCGGCAGCTCGCCGCGGCACGCTTCGGCCGCGTGTCGGTGGTCATGATGGCACGCGTGAGGCCGTCAAAAGCGCGCGGCGAGGATTCGAGCGACTCGGCCAAAACCGGAGCGGCTTTCAGGATGCGCTCGACCGGCAGCGGCACGCCGATCACTCCCGTCGAGCAGACCGCCACTTGTTTCGCGCGGCAACCCAGCAGTTTCGCAACCTGCCGCGCGGTGGCGCGCGAGGCGGCCATGCCGCCCGGGCCGACCGAGCAATTGGCGTTCCCGGAATTGACGATGACGGCGCGCATGGCGTCCGCGGATGCTCGCACGTGCGCGCGAGAAAGCACGACACACGGCGCCTGCACGAGATTTTGCGTGAACACGGCCGCAGCCGACGCCGGCGCGTCCGAGACGATCAGAGCGAGGTCGAGCGAGCCGGTGTGGCCGCGTTTTTTCAGGCCGCAGGACGCCGACGCAAAACGAAAGCCGCGCGGCAGCGCGCGGGATGATGGGAGATCGCTCATAGGAGTTTCACAGGACGGAAAGCGCCTTCTCCGCGCCATTCAGCACGGGCAACACATCGCGTTCCGGGCACACGACCGCCACGGTAGCCACCAGCTTGCAGCGGCGCTCCTTGGGGCAGGTGGCGCAGTCGCGTTCGATTTTTTCTGGCACCATCTGCCGCGGGCCGGGAGTAAACCCGTAGCGCGAAAAAAACTCGGGGCGGTGCGTCACGGCAAAAAGCCGCGCGATTTTGCGGCGGCGCGCCGTCTCCATCACCGCTTTCATCAGGCGGTCGCCGGCGTTGTGGCCCTGGCCGCGCGCGCCCGGAGCGACCGCGAGCGAACGGATTTCCGCGAGATCGGCGCCGTAAGGCTCAAGCGCGACGCAGCCAAGAAGCCTTTCTTCCCCGTCGCGCTTTTCCGCGAGGACGAGAAAATGGCTGATGTGCTTGCGGATTTCGTCCTCGGTGCGCGGGAGCAGCAGACCCTCGCCGGCATAGTGCGCGATGATGCGGTGCACCGCGGTAGCATCGGCGGCGCGCGCCGTGCGGGCCCTCATGGCTTCACCTCGAGAGCGGCCAGACGCTGCTTCGCGGCGGCGATGGCCTCGATCACGCGCCCCGGCGCAGTGCCGCCGGCCACATCGGGGCCGGAGAGCGCGGCCTCAAGATTCATCGCATCGTAGAAATCGGCCGCAAACAGCGGCGACAATTTCTGCAACGTTTCGAGCGGAAGCGTGGAGAACGGTTTTCCCAGGCGCTCGGCCTCGCGTACAATCTTGCCGACGATTTCATGAGCGTGGCGGAACGGCGCTCCGCGGCAAACCAGATAATGCGCCGCTTCGGTGGCGAGCAGCGCCGGGTCGGACGCCGCCTCGCGCATCCGCGCCACGTTGGGGCGCGTCGCGGCGACCGCTCCGGCGGCAATCGACAGCATGGCGACGGCCTGATCGTGCGCGGCAAACACGGGTTCCTTGTCTTCCTGTAAATCGCGCTGGTAGCTCGACGGCAGCCCCTTGAGCGTCGTCAGCAGAGTGTGCAGCGACGCGGTGACGCGGCCTGTCTTGCCGCGGAGAAGCTCCCACGCGTCGGGATTTCTTTTCTGCGGCATCAGGCTGCTGCCCGTCGAAAATTCATCGGGCAGCGCGATGAAGCCGAATTCCTGCGAAGCGAACAGCACAAAATCCTCGGCCAAGCGCGAAAGATGCGTCGCGATTGCCGACAGCGCGTAAAGATAATCCAGAGCAAAATCGCGGTCGCTCACGGCGTCGAGGCTGTTCGCCGTGGGACGCGCGAAGCCCAGCTCGCGCGCGATGGCGCCGCGATCGACATCGAGCGCGCAACCCGCCAGCGCGCCCGAGCCCATCGGGCAAGAGTCGGCGGCCGCCGCGGCCGCATCCAGGCGAAGCGTATCACGAAAAAAAGCCTCGGCATGCGCGAGCAGAAAATGCGAAAAGAAAATCGGCTGGGCGTGCTGCATGTGCGTCATGCCGGGCATGGCTACGCCAAGCGCGCTTCCGGCCTGCTCGACCAGCGCGGAAATCAGCCGCGCCAGGGTGGCGCGCGTTTCCCGCGCGGCTTCTTTCACGAACATGCGGAAATCGGTGGCCACCAGCTCATTGCGGCTGCGGCCCGTGTGCAACTTGTAGCCGAGCGGCCCAAGATATTCGACCAGCGCGGTTTCGACGAAATGATGCACGTCTTCGGCCGGCGAAGCATCCAGCCATGCCGGATCGCTCGCCGCGCGCTCGGCAATCTTGTCGATCGCCGTAAGCGTGTCGCGCATCTCTTCCACCGTAAGAATGCCGGCGGATTCGAGCGCGCCCGCCCACACACGGTCCACAGCAAGCTCGTAGGGGAGCAAGCGGCGGTCAAATGCGAACGACCGCTGAAACTGGTAGAACAGCTCGTCGGGCGCGCGGTCAAATCGCCCACCCCATAATTTATTCGACGGCTGCTCTTTGGGCGCGGCGCTCACCGTGCCTTGGCTCCCTTCGCTTGCTCGGGGATGGTCACGGGCAGCGCAAACAGATTGATGAAGCCCTCGGCATCCTTCGGGTTGTAGCCGGTCATGGCGAAACTCGCCAGGCCCTTGCGGTAGAGCGAATAGGGAGAGGCGCGCTTGGTGACCGTGACGTTGCCCTTGTAAAGCTTCAGGCCAATCGTGCCTGTGACGCGCTGCTGCGCCGCGGTGAAGTAGGCGTCGAGCGCCACGCGCTGCGGCGTGAACCACAAACCGTAATAGACAAGCTCGGCATAGCGCAGCGAGAGAGTCTCCGAGTAGTGCGCCGTCTCGCGATCCAGGCACAGCGTTTCGAGTTCGCGATGCGCAGTCACCAGCAACGTGCCGCCGGGAGTTTCGTACGCGCCGCGCGACTTGATGCCGACCAGGCGGTTTTCTACCAGATCGATGCGCCCGACCGCGTGCGCCGCCGCAATTTCGTTCAGCTCATCGAGCAGGGCGATGGCGGACCGCTTCTTGCCGTTGATCGACACGGGCGTTCCGGCTTCGAAACCGATTTCGACTTCGGCCGGCTTATTCGGCGCTTTCTCGGGCGAAACAATCCACTGCCACATGGCCTCGTCCGGCTCGTTGGAGGGATCTTCGAGCACGCCACCCTCGTGGCTCAAGTGCCAGATGTTGCGGTCACGCGAGTAAATATTCGCTTTGCTCTGCTCGATCGGCACGTTATGCGCCCGCGCGTAGGCGATGGCGTCCTCGCGCGAATTAATGGTCCACTCGCGCCACGGCGCGATGATCTTCACGCCCGGCGCGATGGCCTTGTAGGCCAGCTCGAACCGCACCTGGTCGTTGCCCTTGCCCGTGCAGCCGTGCGCGACCGCGTCGGCGCCGGTTTCCAGAGCGATTTCCGCCTGGCGTTTTGCTATCACAGGCCGCGCCATGGACGTGCCGAGAAGATATTTGTGTTCGTACACGGCGCCCGCGCGCAGGGTCGGCCAGATGTAGTTGGTCAGGAATTCTTCGCGCAGGTCTTCGATGGTCGCCGAGGAAGCGCCCGTCGCAAGCGCCTTGCGCTTGGCGGCCTTCAAGTCCTCCTGCTGGCCGACGTCGCCGACCATGGCAATCACTTCGCAGCCGTACGTCTCTTTCAGCCAGGGAATAATAATTGATGTATCAAGTCCGCCTGAATAGGCGAGAACTACTTTCTTCGGCACCGGTTGTCCTTTCAGTTTAGGAGCATTAACAGGATGGCTTTCTGCACGTGCAGGCGGTTTTCCGCCTCGTCAAACACGATCGAGCGCGGCGATTCCATCACCTCATCGGTGACTTCGGAGCCGCGATGCGCGGGAAGACAGTGGAGAAAAACGGCGTCGGTCGCGGCGCGGGACATGAGCGCGGCGTTGACCTGATACGGCGCAAAAATGGCGGCGCGCGCCGCGGACTCGCTTTCCTGGCCCATGCTGGCCCAGACGTCGGTGTAAACGGCCTGCGCGCCGGCAACGGCTTCCTCAGGCGAGCGGAATAATTCAATCGTGCCTTGTGTGGCGGCCGCATCGCGCCGCGCCGCCTCGACAATCGCCGCGCCGGGTTCGTAGCCCGCGGGCGCCGCAATCCGCACATGCGCTCCCACGCGCGCCCCGGCAATCATCAGCGAATGGCAGACATTGTTGCCGTCACCGACATAGGCGAGTTTCACTCCGCGCGCGGAGCCGAATTTTTCCTCCAGCGTGAAAAAATCGGCGAGCGCCTGGCAGGGATGGTAAAGGTCCGACAGCGCGTTGATGACCGGAACACTCGCATGGGCCGCCAGCGTCTCCAGCGCTTCCTGCGAATACACGCGCGCGACAATCCCCTGCACCCAGCGCGAAAGGCTCCGCGCCACGTCGGCAATCGATTCGCGCTCGCCGAGATGCGCGTTCGTGTGGTCGAGGAAAAGGGCCGAGCCGCCCATGCTCGTAATGCCGACTTCAAAAGTAACGCGCGTGCGCAGCGAAGCTTTTTCAAAAATCATCGCCAGGAACCGTCCGGCGAGGGCCTTGCTATAGCGGTCCGGGTAAGCCTTGACATCCGCGGTCAGATGAAACAGCTCGCGGGTTTGCGCGGCGTTCCACTCCGTGCCGGTCAGAAGGTCGGAGGCGAGACTCAATGCAGGGGCCTGCGCATTCATGTTCACCTCGCGGCCGCAAGCATCTGGGCCGCGGCGGTGTTGGTGGGTACGGCCGGCAACTTGGCGGGCCGCTCCGTTTTCGCAAAAACCGATTCGAGCTTGGCAAGGCCTTCCTCCACGTGCTGCGCGGTCAAGATGAACGGCGGCAGCAGGCGCAGGATGTGTTCGTGCGTGCAGTTGATGAGCAGTCCCTGTTGGAGCGCCTCGGTGACGTACGGAGCGCCCTCGACGTCCAGGTCTATGCCCAGCATGAGTCCTTCTCCGCGGATTTCGCGGATAAAATCGAACTTGGCGGCGAGTTTCTTCAGGCCCGCGCGCAACTCCGCGCCGCGCGTGCGCACGTTGGCGAGCAGATGCTTTCGCTCGACCGTTTCGAGGAAGGTCAGACCCGTGGCGCACACCAGCGGGCCGCCGCCGAACGTGGAGCCATGCAGGCCGGGCGAAAACGCCGCGGCAAACTCCTCGCGCGCCAGGAAAGCTCCCAGCGGCAGGCCGCCCGCCAGCGGTTTTGCAACCACGACGATGTCCGGCAGGCCCGTCAGCCGCTGGTAGGCAAAGGCCCGGCCCGTGCGGCCCAGGCCGCACTGAATCTCGTCGGCGACGAGCGCCGCGCCGTGCTGCGTCGCCAGTTCGCGGGCGCGTTTCCAGAACGTGTCGCTGATGGGAAAAATTCCGCCCTCGCCCTGCAACGGTTCGATGACGATCGCGCAAACATCGGCGGTGAATTTCGCTTCCAGGTCCGCCACGTCATTGAAGCGGACAAATTCCACTCCCGGGACGAGCGGCTCGAACGGTTCCCTGTACTTCTGCGAGTGCGTAATCGATAGGGCGCCAAACGTGCGCCCGTGAAACGAATGTTCGAGCGCCAGGAAGCGCGTCTTCCACGCAGCGGGAAATTTCTGATGTGCCGCGAGGCGCGCCAGCTTCAGCGCTCCCTCGACGGCCTCGGAACCGCTGTTGCTGAAAAATACGCGGTCCATCTGCGACCATTTCGCGAGCTTGGCCGCCAGCGGCCCCTGGAACGGGTTGTGAAACAGATTCGAGACGTGCACCGCGCGCCCGGCCTCGCGGCGGATCGTGCGCACCAGGTCCGGATACGAATACCCCAGCGCGTTCACGGCAATCCCGCCGAGAAAATCGAGGTATTTCTTTCCGGTCTGATCGAATATGTAGCAGCCCCGCCCATGCGTGAAGATCATGCTGGACCGCTTGTAGGTGTTCATCAAATGGCGCGAGGCGTCCCGCAGGACGGGACTCCGCGCGGCGCCGGCTCCGCGTGCAGGGGCGCTCTTCTTCAATTTTTTGGCTTTCGCTTTCAATGCGCCACCCCTGTGGCGCTGACGGGGAATTCCGATGTGACCCGCGTGCCGGGAAACCGCGAGCCGTTGGCCGCGGCCAGCAACCCCTTGGGCACAGAGCCGCCGACGATGCGCACCTCGGAGACACCGGCGGAAAGCGCGCGTTTGCACGCTTCGAGCTTCAGAATCATCCCGCCGGAAACTTTATTCTGGCGGATCAAATCCTCGGCATCGCCGGTGGAAACCACTTTAATCACCTTGGTGCCGTTGAGTACGCCGGCGACGTCGGTGAGATAGATCAGGCGGTCGGCATGAATATACTCGGCGCAGGCGGCCGCCATGTGGTCGGCGTTGATGTTGTAAAGCTCCCCGTCGGCGCCCAGGCCCAGGCACGAGGCCACCGGCACAATGCCTGCCTTCCAGAACGACTCGATAAACTCCAGATTCGCGCCGGTCAAATAGCCGACAAAACCCAGACCGCCGACGACCTCGTTATGGACCATCGGCTCGGCCCGGAAGCAACCCCCATCGGAGGCGCAGAGGCCGACCGCGGGCTGTCCGGCGGCCGAAATGGCCCCGGCGAGGCGCTTGTTGAGCAGGCCGCCCAGAACCATCACCGCGACGTCGCGCGTTTCGCGGTCTGTCACGCGCAGTCCGCCGACGAACCGGCTCTCAATCCCCAGGCGCTTGAGCGTGGCGGTGAAAATCTTTCCGCCGCCGTGCACCACCAAAATTTCGTGGCCCTGGTGAGCGAGCTGCGCCACCTGCCGCGCCAGCGTTTCCATCGCCGCCGCGTCATCCAGCAATGCCCCCGCAACCTTGACGACCATTCTCATCGGAGTCCTGTCGCCTCCTCGATGCCCAGCATCGCGTTCATGTTTTGCACAGCCTGACCCGCGGCGCCTTTACCCAGATTGTCCAGACAGCTCACCACCGCGAGGCGCCGCCCCGCGGGATCCAGCGCAAATCCGATATCGCAGAAATTCGTGTACGCCACGTGCTGCAGCTCCGGCAGCTTCCCGGCCGGCCAGAGGCGCACCATCGGGCGGTCCGCATAGAACTGGCGGAACAGCGCCTCGACCTCCGCCGCCGTATGCGGCTCGGCAAGCCAAACATACAGCGTCGAAAGAATGCCGCGCGCGACCGGCAGCAAATGCGTCGAGAAAACGATATCTTCTCCGCCGATGCCCAGATGATCGGTCACTTCCGGCGTGTGCCGGTGCGAGAACAATCCATAAGCGCGCAAATTCTCGTCCACTTCGACAAAGTGCAGCTCGCGCTTGAGTTCCTTGCCCGCTCCCGACGCGCCGGACTTGCAATCGCAAACGATGCCGCGCTCGCGCGCGATCCAGCCGGACTCCATCAGCGGCCGCAAGCCGAGAATCACGCTGGTCGGATAGCAGCCGGGATTGGCGACCAGGCGAGCGCCCGGCAATTTGCCGGCGTATAGCTCCGGCAGGCCGTAAACGGCCTCTTCCGCCAGTTCGCGCGGCGGCACCGGCAATTTGTACCAATGCGCGAACGTTTCCGGATTGCGGAAGCGGAACGCGCCGCTCAGGTCCACCACGCGCAGTCCCGCGTTCAGGAGCTGCGGCACGAGTTCGAGCGACGCTTCGTGCGGCGTCGCGAGAAACACGGTCCCCGCGCCGCTTGAAGCTACGGCGTCGACCGAAAAGGTCTTGCAGGGCGCTTCGCCCCAGCCCCGCAGGCGCGGAAAAATCTCGGTCAGGCACTTCACGTGCGCCGAGCTTTCGCGTAGATAAAAAGTTGGCTTCTGAATTTTCGGGTGCCGGAGGAGGAGCTGGGCCAGCTCGAAACCCACATAGCCCGTTGCTCCGACTACGGCGACCCTTTGCGGGTCGTTCATCGGAGCAGATCCTCCATGCGCTTCTGGACGGCGGCGCGCGCCTGGCGCGAGGGCGTGATAACCAGCACCGTGTCGTCCCCGGCGATCGTGCCCGCCACTTCCTTGAATTTTTCGGCGTCGAGCGCCGCAGCGAGAGGTTGCGCGCCCGAGGGCGGCGTCTTCAGCACCAGCAGATTGAACGCCGGGCGCAGATCCACAAGAAACTCGCGCAGGGCGCGGCCGAGCGGCGGCAGAGGCGCGGAGGCTTCCTCGCCGTTCTGGAGCGGCTTGTACCCCGCCGTGGTCTTCACCAGCTTCAATTCGGACATGTCCCGCGAAAGCGTCGCCTGCGTCACGTGAACCTTCACATGCGACAGACGCCGCCGCAACTCATCCTGGCTCGAGATCGGCTCGCTGGTGATGAGTTTCAAGATCTGTCCTTGCCGGAACCGCTTGTGTACGTTCAGTGCCATAGGATTCAAGAATATACAGTCAACTGCATAATTATGCGGCAGCTATCCGGGGCTGTCAAATAATTTTTTCATCTTTTTCATCTTTTCGAACATTATTTCTATTCGAAAAGTTTTGCCGCCGGCCCTCCCCCCGATTGACGCGCGGCGTCCCGCGCCGTAAGATTTCGACGCTTGAAAATCACGATGCGCACTTCAAGATTCGTTCGAACGCTGTGTCTGGGGATCGCGCTCGGCGCCGCTGTGTCCTTCGCCGGCTGCGGCCGCAAGGAGGCCGCCGCGCTCTCCGAGAGCGAAGGAAATTACACCGCGGCGCCCGGCGCCAGGCCCGCGGAAGCGCCGCTCGAACAGCAAACCGAACAAAAGCTCGATCCCCTGACCCGGGACGACGTCGAGATCTACCTGAAAGTGATGCGCGCGGCGGCCGGGCGCGTGAAAAACCCCGCCGCAAGCGACAAAGCCGCGCTCGAAGGCGCGAGAAAGATCCTCGCGGGCAGCGCCTCGGGGCGCGTCCCTATGCAGGACGACGTAAAAACTCTGGAGCAGGCAAATCTGGTGGCGCTCTCGATGGACCAGATCGTTGCCGAAGAAATGAAAATCGATGGCCGGATGTACCGCGGCATCGCCGAGGCCATTGAATCCGCCGTCCAGAATCCGGCGCTGACGATTACCTCGGATAAAAGCCGGCAGCCGGGCGCCGATCACGCTCCGACGCCGCTGGAAGAGCGTTTGAGCGGCGTCAACGCTGCAAACGAGAAGTTTTTAACTCCCTACCGCGAAGAAGTGAAGAAGCTCATGGCGGCCGTGCGCAATCCGGCCAACCTGCCAAAGTGATGCGTGCCCCGGAAAAATAGGATTCGGCCGGGTGGCGCAACGGTCTGTCATCCATATCCGCGTCCCGCCGAGTTGAGCCTCGGCAAAGCAGGGTGCTACCCTTAATAGCATGAATGATGTTCCTACCCGCCGATTAACGGCTGCTTCTCCGGAGGCGTAGCACCAGGCGCTTCTAGAAGTGGCGGAAACCATCTCGCAGCACCGCGACCTGGGGGAATTGTTCCACGAACTGGCGGCGCGGCTGCACGGCGTGGTGGAGTTCGATTACCTGAATCTGACCCTGCATGACGCGTCACGCAACGTCATGCGGCTGCACATCCTCGAATCCGAAAAACCTAGAAAGATTCGCCCCGGAGCTGAGTTGCCGGTCGGAGAGACGGCCTCCGGGTGGGTATGGGAAACGCAGCAGCCGTTCGTCTTGAATGACACGGAAGAAGAAACGCGCTACCCGGCGCTGGTGCAGATTTTGCGCGAGAACAGTGTCAGGTCGTTTTGCTCGGTGCCGCTGACGACGGCGCAGCGGCGTCTGGGTGTGCTGAGCTTTGGCCGAGGCACGCCGCACCATTACGCCGAAGGCGAAGTCGCCTTCCTACAACAGGTGGCGCGGCAAGTCGCCGTGGCGGTGGATAACGCGCTCAATCTCGAGCGCGTGCAGGCTTACCAGCGGCAATTGGCGCAAGAGCGCGACCGGCTGCGCGTGCTGCTGGAAGTCAACAACGCCATGGTTTCGAAGCGCGATCTGCGCGCCTTGTTCCACGCCATTTCCGCGTCGCTCCGCCGGGTGATTCACCATGATTACACAAGCCTCGCGCTGTTCGAGGAGGCGACCAATCAGATGCGCGTGCTCGCGCTCGATTTCCCGCAAGGGAAAGGATTGATCCACGAAGAAATGCTCGTGCCGCTGGAGGGTTCGATGACCGGCAGCGCTTTTCGAAGCCGCCGGCCGATTGTCCTGGACCGCGCGGCCATGGAAGGATTCGATTCACCAACTTCGCGCGCGCTGCGCGACGAGGGCGTGCGCTCGGTGCTCTCCACGCCACTGATCACACACGATCGCGCGCTCGGCACGCTGAGTCTGGCAAGCCTTCACGACGCCGCATTCCAGCAGGGCGACGTGGACCTGCTCGTCCAGGTGGCGGGGCAGGTGGCCATCGCTGTGGAAAACGCCCTCGCGTTTCAGGAGATCGCCGAACTGAAAAACAAGCTGGCGCAGGAGAAACTCTACCTCGAAGACGAAATCCGCTCCGAGATGAACTTCGAAGAAATTGTGGGCGAAAGCCCGGCGTTGCGCGCCGTGCTGCAGCAGGTCGAAACCGTGGCGCCCACCGATTCCACCGTGCTCATTCAGGGGGAAACCGGCACGGGAAAAGAGCTGATCGCGCGCGCCATTCACAATCTGAGTCCCCGGCGCGAACACACGTTCGTGAAGGTGAACTGCGCGACGATTCCCGGCGGGCTGCTGGAATCGGAACTGTTTGGCCACGAGCGCGGCGCGTTTACCGGAGCCATCGCGCAGCGCATCGGCCGGTTCGAGTTCGCGCATCGCGGCACGATTTTCCTGGATGAAGTCGGCGACATCCCGCTCGAGTTGCAGCCCAAGCTATTGCGCGTGCTTCAGGAACAGGAGTTCGAGAGGTTGGGAAACACCCGCACAATCCGCGTGGACGTGCGGCTGGTCGCCGCCACAAACCGGAACCTGGCCGAGATGGTCGCCGCGCGCACTTTTCGCAGCGACCTCTATTACCGCCTCCGCGTGTTCCCACTCCTCATGCCGCCCTTGCGCGACCGGCAGGAAGACATCCCCGCGCTGGTGCGCTACTTCGCCCAGAAACACGCGCGGCGCATGAATCGCACGGTCGAAACGATTCCCTCCGAGACTCTCGACCTGCTGGTGCGCTATCCGTGGCCGGGAAACATCCGCGAACTCGAAAACCTCATCGAACGCGCCGTCATCGTTTCGCCTGGTCCCGTGCTTCGCGTGCCCTTGAGCGAATTGAAGCATCCTGCGGAAGCGGCCGCCGGGGATCTGCTTACCCTCGAAGCTGCCGAGCGTGAGCACATCTTGAAGGCGCTTGAGGCCACCCATTGGGTTCTGGCTGGCCCGCAGGGGGCTGCCGCCAAACTCGGAATGAAACGAACGACCCTACAATCCCGGATGCAAAAACTAGTCATCAATCGAAACCGCTAAAAATATTGCCTTCATGCCGATATTTCGGCATATGCCCGCATTTCGGCACATCGCTTGCCGATTATTCTGTGAATTTTCTAATACTCCTCGATTAAATTCGACCATTCAACTGATAATAAGCTAGTTATAATATATGTCCATATTTCGGCAGATTGGCAATCAACATGCTACCTGATGAATTTGGCAGGAGATAAGGCCCAATGCTTAAAATCACGGTCAAGCAGAAAGATTCCGGCGAAATCTGGGAGCTAGAGGGCAAGCTCTCGGGTGAATGGGTAACGGAATTGGACCGGCTATGGAAGGAACGATCTCCACGCCGCGGGGTCACGACCGAGGTTCATTTGAAGGCTGTGAGTTTTATTGATCCCGCCGGAAAGCAATTGCTGGCTGAGATGCATGCGCATGGCGCAAAAATTAGTGGATGTGAGTGCATGACCCGTGCCGTTGTGGAAAAGATCGTGAGAGATCAAGAGACTCGGAACATGGCCGGATCAACGCAGGCCGCCACTAAAAAAGAGGACAGTTTCTTTAGCAGTGGCAAGGAATCATAAGTGGGGCGAGACAAAGGCAAGCGATTCATACAAGAATTCATCCAGCGCGAAGGGGAGATAAAGCCATGAATCAGGGGCATCATCATACCGGCGAAACCGTTCCAAGTCTGGATCCAGTTGAACCAAGCGAGGAACAATTAATCGAGCGCGGACTGAATGGGGATGCACGGGCTCTCGACATCTTGTTCGCCCGCAACAACCGCACGCTTTACCAGACCGCTTTGCGAGTTCTCGGCAACCCGGAGGATGCGGAAGAAGCCCTTCAGGAAGGGCTGCTATCGGCTTACCGCAACCTGCCCAGGTTTGAGCGCCGTTCGCAGTTCTCCACCTGGCTGACCCGGATCGTCATCAACGCGGCTTTGATGCGGCGCCGGAGCAAGCGTGCCCGTCCGGCAATTTCGCTGGATGACTGGACGCCCGAGGGAGAGATGCCGCTGGCCGAGCGCTTCGCTGACGACAGCCCCAATCCCGAGCAGATCTACGCCGGAACCGAACTGGGCGAACGCGTGAGCAAGAACCTTGCGGAAATCTCGCCGCTGCTGCGCACCGCATTCTGGCTGCGGGAAATCGAAGGACTCTCCTCCGAGGAAGCCGCGCAAGTGCTGGGCGTTTCGCGGAATACGCTCAAGGCCCGATTGTGGCGCGCGCGCCAGGAGCTGGCCGCCCGGCTGGGGCTGGGTCTCGACAGCAATTTGGCCCCTGCGACATAATGCCGCCGTTGTGACCCCAACCGAAGCCAGGCAATTGACGCCGCTGCCACAACGCCGCCTGGGCCGCATGGATCATTGAGCGGGCGAAGGGCTATTTCCTGCGATATCTGCATCTTGTAAGGGGATAACTGGAAATCGTCACGTCGCCGTCCCACCGCTCAGAATCCAGCTTGTTGCCGGGCCGATGTGGCGTTATTCTTTCCCCGGATTGCCGAGGAGGCAAACATCGATGAAATATCTGGGAATGCTCGCGCTGGCGGCCCTGTTGCTGCCGGTCGCAGCAGGTGCACAAGATTCAACTCCAATTCCGAATCCAATTACGTCGCTCATCAAGCAGCAAGCGGTGCGCTATGGACAATGGCAGGTGGCGGGAGCCGAAGCGATGCCCGCCGACAAGTATAGCTACAGGTCCACACCGGAAACACGAACGTTCGGGCAACTGATCTTGCACGTCGCGCAATTCAACAACATGATGTGCGCCCGGGTCTCGGGCATGACCGCTCCGGACATCAAGGATCTGAAGGACACCGACAGCAAGGACAAGCTAGTGGCCGCAGTGAAGGGATCCTTTGATTTCTGCACCGCGGCGATCAAGGACCTGGACGATTCCACGTTGGGGCTACCGGCAGGGAAACTGGGTCCGAACATGATGTCGCGCGGTGGAGCGCTGGTGATTCTGGCCGAAGACTGGTTCGACCACTATTCAACCATGGCTATATACCTGCGTGTCAACGGGATCACCCCGCCGTCAGCGCAACAGCCCATGGGACGCATGTAGTCTGCTCCGCGCCCGGAGATCATCCTGCTGCCTATTTCGCGCGGTAGCCGCCCACACGGGAAAGGCGCTGCGCGAAATTCTTCCCCGGCAGCAAGCTCCCGCACACAAGTTGTGGTCTGCCAAACCCTGGACTGGAAGATTTCTTCGAGTGCGGTCTACTTGCCCTCAGCCGCCACGCGTGCGGCAGCCGCGGCACCCGCCTTCTTGCTACGACGCCGGGGTTTCGTGGGGCGTTCGGGAGCCTCGCCGACCAGCTCCATCATCATCAGGCTGGTGACGAATTTCTTTGTGCCGACGCTGTCGAAATCAATGGTGGTGCGTTCGACATCGGATTCAGCCACGATTCCGAGCCCATACTGCTCATGCTTGATGCACTGCCCTTCGGAAAGAACCTGCACAACTGCCTCCTTGTTTGCTACCGGCAACTTCGGAGCACTTCTTGAGAGGAACGAGTCCCTCGCATCCCGCGGGGCGGGAGAGGCGGACTCGCGCGTTCAGACTAGAGGCCGGTCACATTCTCCGCCTGCAGGCCCTTGGGGCCCTTGCGGACTTCAAATTCAACAGCTTGTCCTTCGTTAAGCGACTTGTATCCGTCCATCGTGATGGCTGAAAAATGGACGAACACATCTTCGCCGGACTGGCGCTGGATGAAACCGTAGCCCTTACTGGCGTTGAACCACTTCACTGTTCCTTGTTCTTTCACCGCTACTACCTCACTGTAAGCTATTTGCGCTTCTCGTTCCGACCCGCGCACCTCTCACGGCGTGGGGCCTCGACTACCTCTAGCCCGTAGAAACAAATGGCTGCAAGGTTGAACTTGCAGCCCCATTGAACGAGCCAAAAGGAATCACAAGAGCAACAAACGCAGAGGCATTTTATCAAAAATCTGGATTCCTTGTCTAGATTGGGTCGCAGCAGGAAGATGTTGGCCTAAGGCGTTCTTTGTCAACGCGCAACCTATTTATATTCAATTACTTACACACACGTTGGCAGGTTCTACCTTGCGGCCCTTCCCTGGTAATTTCTCCCAAACCAGCCTGTGGCCGTGCTGCCGCGGGGGCAAGGGTTTCAGGACTGGCAGAAATGGGGGTACTCTATGTTTCGATACCACGCGCCCTAGGAGTTAAAGCGCCGCAGCCATGCCTCGCCGCTCCCTGATCGAATATCTGGCCGGATACACCCAGCACGGTCGCGACATCGCTTTCGGTGAGCGTCACGGCTACCGGATGGCGCGGTGGTCTTATCGCGATGTGGCAGGCGTGGCGTCTCAGTTCGCGAGGGAGCTCGAGTCACGCGGGATCGGACCGGGCGACCGCGTTCTTCTTTGGGGACGCAACTCGGCCGAATGGGTCGCCGCATTTTTCGGCTGCATACTTCGCGGCGCGGTTGCCGTGCCCCTGGATCAGGGGAGCACACAGAATTTCGCAGGGCGCGTGGCACAGGAGGTGGACGCAAAACTACTCGTCGTGGCGCGGGAACATGCTCTTGGGGGCGAGGCCCGGCCGGTGCTGCTGCTTGACTCGATCCGCGAGGCCGTTGCGCGGCATTCGCCCGAGCTGTACCCTTCGCCCATTCTCGATCGCCACTCGCTGGCCCAGATCATCTTTACCTCCGGAACCACCGCCGAGCCCAAAGGCGTCGTCATCTCCCACGGCAACATCCTCGCCAACCTCGAGCCGCTCGAAGCCGCCATGCAGCCCTACCTGAAGTGGGAGCGACCGTTCCATCCGCTGCGCTTCCTCGATCTGGTGCCGCTCAGCCACGTCTTCGGCCAGTTTCTCGGCGTGTGGGTGCCGCCTCTGCTTGGCGCCACGGTCCTGTTTCAGGACACGCTGAACCCGACCGAAATCATCTCCACGATCCAGCACGAGCGCGTCTCGGTATTGATCGCCGTGCCGCGCGTGCTCGAAGCGCTCCGGAACAAAATCGAGCGCGACCTGGAAGCTCAGGGCCGCCTCGAAACATTTCGCCGCGATTTTGCCGCGGCGGTGAATGAAAAATTCCTCCGCCGCATGTGGCGCTTTCGCCGGATTCATCGCCGCTTCGGCTGGAAATTCTGGGCGGTCATTTCCGGCGGCGCGGCCCTCGACGCGGAGACGGAACTGTTCTGGGAGCGCATCGGATTCGCGGCGATTCAGGGCTATGGCCTGACGGAAACGACTTCCCTGGTCAGCGTGAATCATCCGTTTCAGATCGGCCGCGGCTCGATCGGCAAAGTTCTCCAGGGGCGCGAAGTGAAGCTCGATGCGCACGGCGAAATTCTGGTGCGCGGAGAGAACGTCGCCGCGGGTTACTGGCAAGGCTGCGAGGTTCGCCCCATGTCGAGCGATGGCGAGGATGGCGGGTGGTTCCGCACGGGCGACTTGGGCGCTCTCGACGCCGAAGGAAATCTCTATTTCAAGGGGCGCAAGAAGAACGTCATCGTCACGCCCGCGGGGATGAACATCTACCCGGAAGACCTGGAAACACCGCTGCGGCGCGAACCGGAAGTGAAGGACGCCGTCGTCGTGGGGCTGGAGCGCGGAGGAAATGCCGAGCCCTGCGCGGTGCTGCTCTTGCGCGACGACAGGAGTGTGAAGCAGCCGCGCCACGCCGCCGGGATTGTCGCTCGCGTGAACGCCTCCCTCGCCGATTACCAGAGGATGCGGTGCTGGTTCCTGTGGCCCGAGGCCGATTTCCCGCGCACTGCGACAGGGAAACCGAAACTGGATGAGATTCGCGCCGCGGTCGAAGCGCAATGGGGCGCCGCGGAAGGTGGCGCGCAATCAGTGGCTACAAGCGGCGGCCTCGCGGAGATGATTGCGCGGCTCCGCGGCCCGCATGCCGGCGGAGACGTAAGCGCAAATGCGAACCTCCAGGCGGATTTGAATCTGAGCTCGCTCGACCGCGTCGAACTGCTGGGCGCCATCGAAGACCGCTACCAGATTGATCTGAACGAAACGCAATTCACGTCGGCAGCGACGATGGGCGATCTCGAGCGGCTGGTGCGGGAGTCATCCCCCGAGCGCTCCGCATTTGTTTTTCCTCGCTGGGCGCAGCGCTGGCCGGTCACCTGGATTCGCGCGTTCATCTATTACCTGCTGACGTGGCCCGCGACGCATCTGCTGGCCCACCCGCGCGTGTTTGGCTGCGAGAATCTCCGCGGCGTGAAGGGGCCGGCGCTCGTCATCTCGAATCACGTGATCTATCTGGATGTGGGGTTTGTGCTGGCCGCGCTGCCGCTGCGCATGCGGCGCCGGCTCGCGGTCGCCATGGACGGCGAACGCCTCGCCGAAATGCGCCGGCCGCCGCAGGATTGGTTTTTCTTGCGCCGCTGGCTCCAGCGCATGAATTATTTTCTGGTCGTTGCGCTGTTCAACGTCTTCCCGCTGCCCAAGCGCTCTGGCTTCCGCGAAAGTTTTCGCTTTGCCGGGGATCTGGCCGATCGCGGCTGGAGCGTGCTCGTATTCCCCGAAGGCGACCTGACGCCGGACGGAAAATTGCAGCCCTTTCGCGCGGGCATCGGCCTGCTCGCCAACAACTTGAAGCTGCCCGTCGTGCCCATGCGCATTGACGGCGCCTACGAAGTCCGCCAGGCGCACAGCCGTTTCAACCGCCCCGGCCGCATCCGCGTGTACATCGGCAAGCCCGTGGAGTTTCCCGCAGCATCGGACCCGCAACAGATCGCGCAAGTCCTCGAACAGCGCGTCGCCAGTCTCGGCATGAGTTCGAACGAGAGTTAGTTCGCATTTCTTACAAAGCGTCGCCGTTTCACAGCAATACGCCCAAATGAGAGCTTCCCACACGGTTTTGTGGCGTCGGCGTCTCGCCGGCGTTTTTACACTGTGCCAGTTACATAAGAAACCGCCAGCGAGACGCTGGCGCCACGAAGAGTCCGTGTTCAGTGACCAACTTTGTAGTTTCCGTTGCACCCACTCGCATCTCCGTGAGAAATGCGGGTAAACCATCCAACTAAATCAGTATTGAAATGGAAGAGAGCAACCAGCATTGATCGTGGGATGTTGCTGTGGCTCAATTTGCGGCTCTGGCCATCCACCAGCGGCGGACAGCGACGGCGGACCAAATGGCTTCGACCAATCCAAATGGCCAGGCGCCTTGCAGGAATCCGTAGGCCGAGCCGAGCACACACGCTCCGGCAAAGCCCAGGATGAACCAGCGGCTGCGCCGCTCGAGTGCGTAGCAAACCAGCATCGCTGTGACGGCAAACAATCCAAATATTGTGAGGAAGTTCATGCCTTCGCTTTCACCTCAGAACCCGCCCTTGCAAAAACCGCAAGGACGGGGCACCCGGAAAACCAAGTTCGCAACTCTATCGCGATGTGTGACTTTGAAGTTTCGAGTGATTTTTCGGGTGCTCCATCCTTCGCGTCGTTTGCGAAGGGTGGCGGGCTTTGAGGTTGTCTTCGATCTATTACACCAAACGACAGAGCCGGAAGTTTCTTCCGCAGACTGCGAACGGCTGTGCTACTGCGCGGCTTCGGCGGCGGCGCGAATCAGTTGCCAGCGGCGCGGGCGTTTTTTCGGGTCGAGAATTTTCTTGCGCAGGCGGATGGATTTCGGCGTGACCTCGACGAACTCGTCGTCGGCGATGAATTCGATGGCCTGTTCGAGGCTCAACTGACGGTGAGGAATCAGGCGGATGGCCTCGTCGGCGCTGGAGGCGCGCATGTTGGTTTGCTTTTTTTCTTTCGTGACGTTGACGTCCATGTCCGCGTCGCGCGCGTTTTCGCCGACAATCATGCCTTCATAGACTTCCTCGACGGGACCGACGAACAGCTCGCCGCGCTCCTGTATATTCCACAGCGCGTAGGCTGTCGTGTGTCCGGCGCGGTCGGCCACCAGCGCGCCAGTCGGCCGCGTAGCCATTTCGCCGCCATACTCGGTCCAGCCTTCGAACAACGCGTACAGCAGCGCGGTGCCGCGCGTATCGGTGAGCAACTGTCCGCGCAGGCCGATCAGCCCGCGCGAGGGCACGGTAAACTCCATGCGCACCCAGCCCGAGCCGTGATTGACCATCTTGGCAAGCTCGCCGCGGCGCCGGCCGAGCGACTCCATGACCACCCCGACAAACGCTTCTGGACAATCGACTACGAGGCGTTCGAGCGGCTCGAGTTTCTTGCCGTTTTCCTCGCGCACCACGATTTCCGGCTTGCCGACCATCAGTTCGTAGCCTTCGCGGCGCATCGTTTCAATCAGGATGGCGAGCTGCAATTCACCGCGCGCCAGCACGCGAAATACGTCGGTCGTTTCCGAGTCGGTGATGCGCAGCGAAACGTTGGTGAGCAATTCCTTCTGCAAACGCGCGCGCAGGTCGCGCGAGGTCACCCACTGGCCTTCGCGTCCGGCAAGCGGGCTGGTATTTACGGTGAAATTCATCGCCAGCGTCGGCTCGTCCACGACGAGCGGTTCGAGCGGCGCGGGATTTAAGAGATCCGTCAGGCTTTCGCCGATCTGAATGCCCTCGACGCCTGCGACGGCGACCAGGTCGCCGCAGGGAACTTCCTCGGCTTCATCGCGTTCGAGGCCGCGAAACGTGTACAGCTTCGTGATACGCGTAGGCTCGATCGCGCCCGAGCGCTTCGCAATGCCCACTTCCGAGCCGCGGCGCAGCGTGCCGTTGAAAACCCGGCCGATGGCGATGCGTCCGAGAAAATCGCTGTAGTCCAGATTCATGACCTGCGCCTGCAACACGCCGTTCGGATCGCCCTTCGGCGCAGGGATGGCGGAAACGATGGTCTCAAACAGGGGCTGGAGATTGGTCGAGTCGTCGCCAATCTTGCGGTGCGCCACGCCGGTCTTCGCATTGGTGTAGAGGACGGGGAAATCAAGCTGGTCCTCGGTGGCTTCTAGGTCAATGAAGAGATCGTAGATTTCGTCGAGCACGGCGGCGGCGCGCGCATCGGCGCGATCGATTTTGTTGAGCACGATGATGGGAAGCAGCTTCGCGTGCAGCGCTTTCTGCAGGACGTAGCGCGTCTGCGGCAGCGGACCTTCACTCGCGTCCACCAGGAGGAGCACGCCGTCCACCATTTTCAGGGCGCGCTCGACTTCTCCGCCGAAGTCGCTGTGGCCGGGCGTGTCCACGATATTGATTTTCGTGCCGAGATAGAACAGCGCCGTGTTTTTCGCCAGGATGGTGATGCCGCGCTCGCGCTCGAGGTCGTTCGAATCCATCACGCGCGTTGCGACGATCTGATTGTCGCGGAAGACGCCGCTCTGGTGCAGCATGGCGTCCACCAACGTGGTCTTGCCGTGGTCCACGTGGGCGATGATGGCGATATTGCGAATTTGTGGCATGGAAACCTTGCTTTCTTTTCGATTGTCGGTTCGGTGCCCGGGTCCGGGCTCTACTTGGAGCCCGCCGGAAATCTGGTCCGGGCTTTACTTGAAGCCCGCCAAGATAAGCGACGGAAACAAAAATGGCTGCAAGTGCGACCTTGCAGCCCCCACGGTCAGTTCCGAGAGGAATTACAAGTGCATCCGGACACTTAAGAATACCACACCCCTCCGCCCCGCGTCACCAACGGCGTGCATGGTCATGGGCCGCAACGGGGATAGACACATTCCAGACGACTGCAAGCGGTGTTTGGGAAATTCCCGGGGTAAAATCATTCGAGGCGTGGGGAAGGTGAATGTGCGAAAAACAGTGAAATTCGCAGGTCTGCTGTTGTTAGTGTTTGCGACCGCATGGACTTCGGCGGCGCAGATGGATTGGCGCGGACCCGACACCGCCGCGATCGGCAAGTTCGAAGACGAAGGACTCCAGCACTCGCACATCATGGAAGTCATGGGCTACCTGACGGACGTGTATGGCCCGCGCCTGACCAATTCCCCGAACATGCGTGAAGCCGGTGACTACGCCGTGAAGACGCTTGGCGTCTGGGGGCTGGCGAATGTCCGCGAGGAGCCGTGGGGGCCATTTGGGCGGGGCTGGTCGAATGAGCTGTTCGAAGCCAATGAAATTGCCCCGCGGCATTTTCCGCTGATCGCGTATCCGAAAGCGTGGACGCTCGGCACAAATGGAGCGGTGACGGCGGAAGTGGTGTACGCAAAAATTGAAAAAGACGAGGACTTCGGCGCATTTCACGGGAAACTCAAGGGCAAGTTTGTGATGACGGCGCCTTTGCGCACCGTCGAAGCGGAATTCGAGGCGCAGGGCCATCGCTATACCGACCAGGAATTGGCGGACCGCGCGCAAGCGCCGCCCAGCCAGCCTCCCCCCGACCGGGCCGCGCGCGAGCGATTTCTTGCGCAGCAGCAGTTCAACCAAAAGCTCGTGAAGTTTTTGACGGAGGAAGGCGCTGCGGCGTGGCTCGAACCTTCGCCGCACGACGGCGGGACGATTACGGTGCAGGGCGGCGGCTCGCGAGATCCCAAGGAGCCCCTCGTGCTGCCGCGCGTTGCGGTGGCCATCGAACACTATGGACGCATTTTCCGCACGATCGAGAAACACATTCCTGTGACGCTCGCCGTCAACATCGTCAACAAGTTTTACGATGAAAATCTCGATTCGTTCAACATCGTCGCGGAAATTCCGGGCACAGACGAAGCCAATGAGGTAGTAATGCTCGGCGCGCACTTCGATTCCTGGGATAGCGGCACGGGCGCCACCGACAACGCCGCGGGCTCCGCCGTCATGATGGAAGCGATGCGCATTCTGGAGGCGTCCGGATTGAAGATGCGGCGGACGGTGCGCCTGGCGCTGTGGACGGGGGAGGAAGAGGGCCTGCTGGGTTCGCGCGCTTACGTGAAGGAACACTTCGCCGAACGGCAGAGTATGCAACTCAAGCCCGACCACGCGAAGCTTTCAGGCTACTTCAACGTGGATAACGGCACGGGCAAAATTCGCGGCATCTATTTGCAGGGCAACGAGGCGCTACACCCCATCTTCGAAAAGTGGATGGAGCCATTCAAATCCATGGGCATGACCACGCTTTCGGTTCGCGGCACCGGCGGCACCGACCACGTCTCCTTCGACGAAGTGGGATTGCCGGGCTTCCAGTTCATCCAGGATCCGGTCGAATACGACTCGCGCACGCACCACACGAATATGGATGTGTATGAACGGATTCAGGAGGCGGACCTGAAACAGGCGGCCGTGATCGTCGCGTCATTCGTGTATATGACGGCCAATGCGGACGAGCAGCTTCCGCGCAAACCTCTGGCCAAACAGTAGCTAGGCGCGGAAACATCCGGGAGAGCACCTATCTGAATCGTGGCACTATTTGATGCGCTCCCAAACAACTTTGACGGTAGTATCCTTCCGTGGGAGCAAGTTCCCTCCGGGGCCTTCGGCGACGAAAAGAACGAGACGGTCGTTTCCTTGGAACTCGAAATACCGGACATTGTTTGCGCCCCGAAGGTTCGGAATTAGGCCGTCCTCCATGTGGTGCGTAACAATTCCTTTCTTCGCATCGACCTCATAAGTGCCGTAATATGCAACGTAACTGTCAAAGGCAGCCGCCTTTTCTTCAAGCGTTCTACCGACTCCTAGTGCTTGCCCATAACTCCCGTTTTGCGCCGATGGCTTCTGATCACGATGGCGAGCGAGTTGGGCAGCCATCCACCCCGACGGCTCATACATAATAATGCCCCTGGGGTGATCGTCGTATAGCCCGGGAGGACCACCTTCGAATGAGACCAGGCGCCAGGTGCCAATGATTTGCTTAGCAGGATTATCCTGCTTCGGCGTGGCCGAGGCGGAGGCAAGAAAAAGGAGAATCAACGCGAAAGTAGTAAGGCGTCGCATGTGGGAGCCTCCTTGGGCAAGCAGAATGCCAATTAGCGGTCAAACCATGCATGATGGATCATTGCTGCTTAGTCAAATATGGCCGCATTTAGGCTGGTTTAGCTAAAGGCACGATCACCAAACTTCTTACTTATTCTTGCTGAGACGGCGGTAATAGTCCGCGACGGAATCCTCGTAGCCTGCCGGCACTGTTCGAATATCGCCGCTGCGCACCTGGCCGGATTGTTTGTCGTCCAACTGACGCCGCAACTGCAGCTCAAGCTTGTCCACATCGGCGAGCACCTGCGTGTGGAGTTGCTCGACCAGGGCCGGATTGCCCGGGAAACGGCTCGGGTCCAGGCGCTGCATCTGGCGGATCAGTTCCTGAACCTGGCGCGCCATTTCGGGATCTTCCTGAACCGCCTGGCGAAGCTGGTTCAGATCGCGCATGCTGTCCTCATAAGCGCGCTGGGGAGGAATGGGAGAGCGATCGGGCTGAACGGGAGGACCGCCGGGCGGCGTGTAGTTTCCTGTATCGAAGCCCCAATAGCCGGGGCCACCGCCTCCGCGATAGCCTCCACCGTAGACGCCGTCACCGAGTCTTGCGCCCGGCCCGCCGGCGGGACCACCCGCGGCCTGACCGCCTTGCTGGCCACCCTGCTGCCCGCCCTGTCCTTGCCCCTGACCTCGGCCTGGTTGTCCCGGCTGGCGACTCTGGCTATCGCGGGTGAGGGAATCCATCTGGTTGCGAAGACGCTCGACGCGATCGAGCGCGGTTTGCAGCCCTTGTTGCGAATCGTTTCCTTGCCGCGGATTGACGCCCAGGGCCTGCTGCGCGTCATTCACTTCCTTTTCGAGGCGCTGCATCCCGGCGGCAATTTCCGGCTCCGCCCCGCTGGCGTTTGGATCGATGCCGCGGCGCATCCAATCGGCGCCTCGCTGGATTCGGGAGCGAAGGTCGGACTGCTGCATATCGCCAAGAGCTTCGCGCAGCTTGGTGGACGCGGCATTCTGTTTGTTCGTGGCTAAATCGCGCGCCGTGTCTTGCAGTTCCTTTTCCAGGCGGCCCAGGTCTTCGGCGAGGCGCTGGCGGTCATCGGCGAGCTTTCGTTTGTCCTGGAGTCCCGCCTGCGACCCAGCCTGAGCTCCCGGCTGTCCGAACATCTGGCGGATGCGATCCGACTGGTCGCGCTGCTCCTTTCCCAGACGGCTGGTTTCATCGGCCAGCGCGCCCAGCCGCGAAGAAGCCTGCTGCTGGCGCATGCCGCCGAGCAAATCGGTGGCTTCCCTCAGGCGATCGGCGGCGCGGCGCGCTTCGGCTTCGCTCTGCTGCGGAGAAGTTGCGCGACGCATGTCGTCGGTAGCCTGCCGGAGCCGGTCGAGAGACTGCTGGACGCGCGGGTCGGCCGAGCCCGGTTTTCCTCCGGCACTCGACTGGCCTGATGAACCCGATGAGGAATTGCCCTGCGAGCCGCCTTGTTGCGAACTTTGCTGGGAGCTTCCCTGCGAATTGTTGCGGGCCATCTGCTCCATCTGGCGCTGCAACTCCTCGGCCTCGCGGCGCAGCATCTCCTGCTGCCAGCGCTGCTCCGAACTTAGCTGGGTGGTGCGCTGCTGCTGGGCCAGCTCCTCCTGGCGGCGCGCCAACTGATCGAGTTTCTGAAGCGCTTCGTCAATGTCCCGATCGCGCTGGCTGGCCGAACCGGCGGTCTGCGCCGTTTCGTACTGATTTTTTTCGGTATCAAGCTCCAGATCAAACAGGCTCGCGAGATCGCGTCCCGCGCCCCCTCCCGCCCCGCCGCCTCCTCCGCTGCCGCCAAACGCCACCTGAATCTGGCGGAACGTGGCTTCGGCGCGCAGCAGGTGTTGGAGGGCCTTCTGTTCGTCGGGGAGAGCGTCCTGCCATTTCTGCTGCTGCAATTTTTCGGAGGCCGGACCCATGGCGTCGGCGGCCGCGTTCATGTCCTTCACAAAACCGTTGAATTCCTCGTTTTCCTGAGACAACTCGCGGCTCTGCATGCGTCCAGCCAAAGACTTTGCCTGATCGCGCAGCTTGGACTGAACCTGGGAAAGGAACTTGGCGGTCTCGGCGGATTCCGCTTTGGTTGCTTTCCTGTCGCCATGCTGCTTCCAAGTCTCGGCGATGATTTCCTTTTCGCGCTGCGAGATGTCGTTCTGATCCATTTGGCCGCCACCGCCACCCCCGCCTCCGCCACCGGCCTGCTGGGACTGGGAGAATTCGCGTTCGAACGGATCGGCCTGAATAAAAGATATGTCGGTGCGCGATTCGGTGCGGGCATCCTTGGCGGTGGCATAGAGGCTGACCACGTCGCCGGGCACCAGCTTGAAATCTTCGAGGAAAATTGTGGTGGAACCATCGGCCTGTTTGACGCCCTTCTGTTTGAGCAGGCCGACTTTCTGCTCGGCCCCGCCATTGACCGAGTAATGGAGCGTCATGTCATAGATGCCGAATTCATCGTCCGCCTTGACCGCGACAGTGACCTCTTCGATGGGGCTTGAGCGGTAGTCGTGGCCGGGACGCGCGATGATGACGTTCGGCGGGTCCGCCTTACGCGCCTCGATGAAGAAATCATTCGAAAGGCGCACGGGCTGGCCCTGATCGAGGGCGGCGACATGGTAGACGCCGTCCTTCTCGATGCGAATCGTGCCCTTATAGGCGTTGCCCTCGCCACCCGAGAGGCGAATCTGGCGTTCGTCTTCCAAAACCAGGACGCCATCGCGCATCGGCCGGTCGGTTTCGACTTCGAGGTCGGCTTCCGTGCCTTCGACGGCGCGGAGATCGCCGCCGCGTTCTTCGACAACTTGCTGCAACCGCGTCCACTCGGGATAGCGGTACGTCACGCGGACATTTTTCACGCCCGGCAGATCCAGCACGCGGATATTGAAGTGGCGCGAGCGCAGCGGCCCGGCTTCGACGTAATACTCGACGCTTTCCGGGAGGCCTGCGAAAACGAACTGGAAGCCGGAGGCTCCGGCCTGCGGATGCATGGGGACCTGCTCCCATTTGGAGGTGCTCTGGTAGCGTGCGTAGAGGCGCACAGCGTCTGTCTGGAGGCCGATGACTTGCGCGGTGACGATCTGGTCCGCGTTGCGGCGGACGGAAATATCTCCGGGGGTCACTTGAATGTCATAAAACGGAGCGGACCCGCCGCGTGGCGATGCGGCCCACAACAATGCGGCGCCGTGGCCCAGATATCCCGGGCCGGCCAGGATCATCCATAGGAGCACGCAGAGCGAGGCGAGACCAACGCCGAGGAAAGTTGCCAGCTTGCGGTCGGGAACCAGGTGCGCAGGCTGGGTCGCGCGCGCGACCTCGAGGGTGTCCGCGGCCAGCAATTCGAGGAAGGGTTCGCGAACCGGCGTATCGCGCTCGGCAAAAGTCACCAGACGCTGCTGGAATTCGGGGAATATAGCCTCGGCCTGGCGGGCGGCGCGCCGCCGGTTGAGGGCGTTCAAAGGCAGGGCAATCCCAAAACTCACCGCGAGAGCAAGCGCGAAGAGCAGAGCGACGCGCGCACTCGTAATGCTCCAGCGGGAGAAGGCGAACGCGTTGGTGATGAGCACGAGGACAACGGTGGCCGCCAGGGCAACCGAAGTCAGTATCGCAGCGCCGCGAAGCAATGCGCCAAGGCGCAAGCGCTTTTCCAGCCGCTGAATATAGGAGTTGAGCTGGTCGCGAACGCTCATGAGTCCTCCTGCTGCTGCGCCCCTAAGTATTGATTGGCAAGCAGGGATTCAGCCACCGCAGCCGCTAATACTAGAAGCATAATATACCACCACACGCTGTAGGGCTTGGTCTGTTCTCGCACCTGTCCGGCAGCCGCCGCCTGCGCAGCCCCTGCGCCCGGATTGCCGCGCCAAAGCGACAGGACATCATCCGGAATAACGGCAAGGTCGGATTCGCGGCGGTCAGCATTAACTCCGATCAAGTCGTGACGCCCTTTAGCAAGCTGGAGTTCGTAAAAGCCGGCGCGCGTCAACTGATAGGTCTGTGCCGATGCGGCTTCCTTTAATGACAGGGGCCGGTGTCCGTCCGGGTCGATCACCTCCACGTTCACCGACTGCTCTTTCGAGCTGCGCAACTCGAGGAAAGAATCGACCACGCGGGCGCCGCTGCGGTTCTGTGTGCCGGAAAGATATCGCGCGGTCTGCTCGACGAAGGGCACGAAGATCGGGTGGAGCGGGAAATCGTTGGTGAGATTGTCGAGGCCGGAAGTGAAGAGCAACACGCTGCCCTCTCCGATTTTCTTTTCCAGCAGCAGCGGCGTCTGATCCGTCAGCCGCGCGGCGACACGGGAATCGCCAGGATCCACGCGAACCGCAAAATAAAACTTCACGCCGGACCAACGGTCCGCCTTCGCCACTGAAGGATACGCAGGATCGGCGTCACCCACGGAGAGGAAGCGGTCGCCGGTGCGCGAGTAATAGCGGGACTCCAGGATGTTGCCGCCAAACACAGGGATGTGGGTGCTATGCGCCGCGGAGGTCCCGGCGGCAATCCAGACGCTGCCGCCTGTTTGCACGTATTTCATCAGATCGCTTTCGAAAGATGCGGGCACCGACATGACGTCGGAAAGGACGACGAACGCATACTTGGAGTGCGGAAGGCCGGCCGCCTGGGCGACGCTAGCGGCATCGAGAGTGAAAGCCGTTTCGGCGGCCGAGGCCAGCGCAGCGCGGAAATAAACCGGAGAACGCGAATCGCCGGGTTCATAAACGAACAGCGCGCGCCGGGGATCGGAACGCTCGACCGCGAAAAGGATCGTGTCGTCGGCCGGAAAAGCGTCCGCTGCATCAATTTTCACCGCGCAGCGGGTAAAACCGTAAGGAACATCGAGCGACGGGAACTCGACGGTGGCGCGCCCCCCGGCAGGCACGTCGACCGTGCGGGTGGCGATCGTCTTGCCGTTCACGAGGAGAGAAACAGAGCGAGTGGCGGCGGGAGTGCCAAATCCGGCGACCACCGCATGCACGCGCGTTTTCTTCGGGTCCCAGACCTGCCCGGGCGCATTGACGCTTTCCACCGTCCAGTTCGGCACAGCGTTCTTGACCACCGGATGCAGGACGAGAGAAACATTCGCGGGCAAGGCCAATTCCGCGAAACTCGCGGGCATCGCGGATTTCTGCATGTCGCTGAAGAGATGAAGTTCGATCGGCGTGCGCACACTTTCCGCCAGGGAACGGAGCGCCCGGCCGAGTTCGCCGAAATTTCCATGCGAGTCGCCCGGCTGGAGGCTGTCAACAGCGGCGCGCAGCGCGCCGGCATCCTGCGAAGGTTGCGTGAGCACCTGAAGCTGCGAACCGAGAGCCATCACCTGGGCGCGGTCCGCCGGCCTCCGCGAGGACAGAACGGAAAGCGCCTCGCGGCGCGCGTCGGCCAGACGCGATCCGGCGCGCATGCTCGAGGAATTATCTATGACCAGCAGCAAAAGTTTCTCGCCGCCCAGGTTCGCGGCCGCGCGGTTGATGAACGGATTCGCGAACGCCAGCGCGAGCAACACAAACAAGAGAGTCCGGAGCGACAACAGGAGCAAATAGCGGAGGCGGCGATGCTTGATCGAGCTTTGCGTGCGCCGCTCGAAAAACATCAGCGAGCTGAACGGGCGCGGGATCGTCATGTGGCGCCGCAGCAAGTGCGCATAGAAGGGCACGGCAACCGCCGCGATGCCCGCCAGGAACCAGGGAGCGAAAAGGCCCATTTAATCCCTCCCCTGGCGAATCGAGAGGTACTCCCGGAGGGAATCGTCGAGCGGCCTGTCGGTGACGAGCAAATGATAATCCATACCGGAGCCGCGGGCTTTGTCGCGCAGCGCTTCGATGTGCGCGTCCATTTTTTGGCGGTACTCGTCGCGCACATATTCAGGAGTGATCTCGACGCGCTCCTGCGTTTCGAGATCGATCAGCGTGGCCGGTTCGTTGAATTCAGGCCGGATTTCCTTGGGATCCAGGATGTGGAAAAGAACCACTTCATTTCCGTGAAAACGCAGCGGCTCGATGGTGCGAACGATGTGCTCGGGAGAATCGTAAAAATCGGAGAGAAAGACCACGATTCCGCGGCGCCGCAGGAACTGCTGGAAGTGGTGGAGCGGCTTGGCGAAGTCGGTGCGAGCGCGCGGTTCCGCGTGCTCGAGCCCGCTTAACAGCCGGACGAGCTGTCCCTGCCGCGTGGAAGGACGGATGTACGAGCGAATCTCATCGTCGAAGACGATCAGGCCCGCCGCGTCGCGCTGGTTCCGAATCGCGAGATAAAACAGCGAAGCGGCGGTGAACCGCGCGTAGTCCATTTTATTGACGGAGTGGGACGAGAAGTTCATGGAGTTGCTGGCATCGAGGAGCACGGTGAGCATGCTGTTGGTCTCGCCGCGATAGCGTTTCAGGTAGGCGCGCTCGGTGCGGGCAAATACGTTCCAGTCCACATGCCGGAGATCATCGCCGGGCGAGTAGGCGCGGTATTCGGCGAACTCCTGGCTGAAACCGAAATCTGGCGAGCGATGCAGTCCCGCGACGAACCCATCGACGACGGTCTTCGCCACCAGGTCCAAGCCGGAGATTCCGGCGAGCACGGACGGATCCAGGAAACGTTGCAGCATACAGTTTTCTCAAGCCTTCACGGGCGGCGGCATGTATTCGAGCAGCCGGCGCAAGATTTCGTCCGAATCAATGCGGTCCGATTCGGCGTGGAAATTCAGCAGGATGCGGTGGCGAAGCACGGGAATCGCCAGCGCCGTGATGTCTTCGTACGCGACGTGATAGCGATGATGGGCAAGCGCGCGAGCTTTGGCCGACAGAACGATGAATTGCGCGGCGCGCACGCTGCCTCCGTAATTTACGTATTTCTTGATGAAGTCGGGCGCGGAGCCGCTGTTGTGCCGCGTGGCGCGCACCAGTTCCACCACATACTTGGCAAGCGATTCGCCGATGGGCACCATGCGGACCAGCTTCTGGAAATCGAGGATTTCCTCCGCGGAAGTGACCGGATTGACCTGCGCGACGTGCGTGGCGGTGGTCAAATCCACGACCTTCAATTCGTCGGCGGCGCTCAAATAATCGAGCACCGTGTTGAACAGGAAGCGGTCGAGCTGCGCCTCGGGCAGCGCGTACGTGCCTTCGAGTTCAATGGGGTTCTGGGTGGCCAGCACGAAGAAGGGGACGGGCAGCCTGTACTGGTTGCCGCGCACCGTGCAGGAAAACTCCTGCATGGCCTCGAGCAGAGCCGACTGGGTCTTCGGAGGGGTGCGGTTGATTTCGTCGGCGAGCACGATGTTGCCGAAGATCGGCCCCGGGACGAAAGTCCAGCGGCGGTGACCTGTCGTGGGATCTTCTTCGATGATATCGGTCCCGGTGATGTCGGAGGGCATCAGATCCGGAGTGAACTGGATGCGCTTGAAGACGAGACCCAGCGTCTGGGCTATGGTGCGAACCATGAGCGTCTTGGCCGTACCGGGCAAGCCGGTGATCAGGCAATGGCCGCCGACAAACAGCGAGATGAGTATCTGGTCGAGCACTTCCTCTTGTCCGACGATGACCTGGCGGACCTGGGCGAGAATGTTGTCTCGCACCGATTGAAAGCGCTCAATGCGCTTCTTCAGTTCCGCCGAATCCGGGTCGAGCTGTGCGATGGAGGCCATGGGTTCATTTCCCTTCGTTGGAATCCTTCAATTGCAGCAATAATTTTTGAGCGGGCCGAAAGCCGGGCGCGGCCTCGAGTGACGCGAGGATGTGCTCCTCAGCCATATCCTTCTGACCCGCGGCGAAATACGCCCGGGCCAGATTGAATTGCGCGGAAGCGTTGTCGAGCGGGTGCAAGGCGATCACGGCATTGTACTCGCGGATTGCGCCCTGGTAATTGTTCTGCGCGAGCCAGAGGCCGCCGAGATGCCGGTGAAGCTCTTCGTCCACCGGAAAAATGTAATTGAGGCGGTCGAGAGTTGCGGAGGCGTCCGCGGGTTTTCCAAGTTCTTCTTCGAGCGTAGCCAGTTGCTTCAGCGCTTGCGGATTCCGCCCGCCCATTTTCTCGTAGCCGGTGAGCACGGCGCTGGCGGCCTGCTTGTTTCCCTTCGCCAAGTCCGCCTCGGCCATGAACTCGTAAGGATTTGCGGGATAGACGTAGTCAGGGTACATGCGGCGAACTTCCTCGCCTTCCTTCAGAACTTCGTCGTAATTCTTGTTCTTGGCTTGCTCGACGACATCTTTCAGAGTTGTACGCCACTTGTCAAAGTTTGCGACCGTCTTGCCCACGTCCTTGTCCAGCCAATCGAGGAATTGCTTGTCGAATTCTTCCGGCGCCATGCCCAAATCCTGCCGGATCACTTCCGGAGTGGTCTTGAGCCGTGCAAACGAGTGCACCATGTCCAGCAATTTGTCCGCGCCCCAGCGGCTCTGGATGTAATCGCAGATGCGGCCCGCCTGGTAGTAGGAGACGATCACCTGCATGGGATACTCGGGGCGGATGAAGCCACGGTCCAGCTCCGCGACGGGGAGCAATTTCTTGTCGCGGATGGCGACCACAATGTCCGGCGTCATGCGGTCGCCCCACTCGGGGGAGACTTCCGTTTCCTCGTGGACCGCCAGCCCTTCCGTGAACCAGCGAGGAACGCGATGGTTGGTGGCGGTAAGAATATAGACGTGGCTCATCTCGTGCCACAGAGTGCTGGCCCAATGAAATTGACCGGGAGGGCGGCCCGACGGGCTGTCCATGGCGATGACCTCGCCAAACGTGACGCCCAAAGCGCCCAGGCCGGGCATGCCCATCGTGCGCACAGCGAAGTCTTCATGGTCCGGATAAACTTCCACCTGCACGGGGCCCGGCAGTTTCATCTTGTACTTTTTCTCATAGGTGGCCATCGAGCGCTTCAGCTCGGCTTCGAAATACGGGCGGAGCAGTTCAGCTTCTTTCTTCTGCAGCTTGAGGATCGTCGTATCGTCCTTGAAGATGACAAAGTTCTTATAGCTGTCGAGCAGGCGGAGGCTGTTCACCGTCTCTTCATTCCGGTAACCGTTGTCGTAGCACAACTCGAGCTGCTTGCGCGGTTCGTCTTCCTGGCCCATGCGCATCAGGTTGATGCCCAGCTGCGAGCGCGCCGGCCAGAGCCGCGGGTCCGCTTCGATCGCTTTGCGGTAGTAGGCAATGCCCTCCTCGTAGCGGCGATTCAAAACCAGATGATGCGCGACGAGGGCGTAAGCTTCGCCATAGCTGGGATTGATCTGACGGATCTTTGCAAACCAAGCATCGGGCGAGCGGTCGGCCAGAACTTCAATGGCCGCATGGATGGCCATCGCATCGAGAGCCTCGGGAGAAATCTTCAGGGCGTCGTCCGCCTCCGCGAAAGCTTTCGCTCCGTCGGAGTCTTCCAGCAAGAGATTGGCCATCAGTTCGCGCGCTTCGACAAGTTTCGGATCGAGCTCCAGCGCCTTGGCCGTGTATTCGACTGCCTTGCTGTCGAATCCATCGGCGCTGACCAGGGCGAGACCGTAATAGGCTTGCGCGTTCTTCGCATCTTTCTGCAAGGCTTCCTTGAAGAGATTCGCGGCGTCGGTGTTGTTGAAGCGCTCGTGCATCAAGCGGCCCCAGCGGACGCGGACCATCGCGTTCGCCGGCGACTGGGCCACCGCGACCCGGAACTGGTTGTTGGCCTCCTGATACATCTCCAAGCCCCAGTCGCCCTCGGCGCGGAGATAGGGATCGCGCGCGGCGCTGAGCGACTCGTAGCATTTCTGAGCTTCGGCGCGATGGCCGTGCTTGCGCAGGGCGTGGCAATCGCCGGGCGTAGCGGCCCAGCACAGGCTTGCTCCCAGCAGGCCCGCTAAACACACCACGCAGCTGCGCGCCATCCGCGTCACTTATCCAACTCCTGCTGGACTCTGGCAAGCTCCAATAGCGCGCCGGAAAGCTGCTTCTTGTAATCTTCCACCGGCATCGCGGCCTTCTGGTACTTGAGGGTATCAATCTTGCGCTCGAGTTCCTCTTTCTTTTCGAGCAGAGCGCGCTTGGCCGGATCGTTGGCCGCCTTCTGTGCGGCGCCCAGGCGAAGCAGCGCGAAGTTGGAAGCAAGCAGCCCTTCTCCATTCTCCGTCGAGGGGGCCCGCACGCCTTCTTTCTTTCCAGTGTCTTCGAGGATGGCGTGTTCGGTCGCCAGCCGCTTCTGCGATTCGTAAAAGGAAGCTGTCTTGCGGTCGGCGTATTGGAACGCTTCGAGAGCGCTGATCACGTCGTTCTTGTCCACGTCGGCGGAGGCGTCGCGCAGGGCCTCCACCCAGTAACGGGCAAAGACCGTGGCATTCTTCTCCGTGCCGGTCTTTGTCGCGGCAATGACGATCCGTCCGGGCTTTTGCAGCGCGCCAATCGAGCCGCCGCTTGCGCTCGTAGTATTGACGATCAATTGGCGCTTGGCGGCCACGCGGTCGCACAACGCCGCCAGCTCTTCACCGGAGATGTCCGGCCCCGGTAGATTGAACTTGTACTCGACGCTGTCAAAGGAGCCGTGCCCGATGAGGATCAGAGTGAATTCGTCGTCGGGCTTGGCCTCTCGCGCGATCAGATTCATCGTATCGGTTAGATGCGCCTTCGTGGCGTCGCCGCCGGTCAGCGTGTAGACATGCGCGTCGGCGCTCGAAGCTTTCAGCAGCTTGTCGAGATCTTTCGCCAGCGCGGTGAATCGCTGTTCGAAATCGGGTTCGCCGCCCAGGCCCGCCACCGTAACGTAATACGAAGCGGCCTGCGCGGGCAGCGCGCATAGACACGCATATCCGAGCCACAGAACCATCCACATTGCGGCCTTCCCGCGGATTGTCATACCACGCCCCATTTCCGGCGCAAGAGCCACTCGGAGGAGCGCAGCAGCAAAATCAGCAGGAAGATGGCGGGCATGTTCCACAATTGCTTCGCGTCACGCACGATGATGCCGGCTTCGGAATAGGAAATCTCACCCGGCAGCTTGGACAATTCCCGCGGCGTCCAGTAGCGCCCGCCGGTCTGCGAAGAAAGTTTTTCGAGCAGCTCGCGGTTCTGCTCGGTGCGGAAATTTTCGGCGACGCCGTCCATGCGCGCAAAGGTCAGGACGTCGCGGCCCACTTCTTCATTGGCGCGCGCGGCGGTCACCTCGGTGAGATAGGACCCAGGCCGGTCGGCAATCCAATCTGCGTGAAATGTGCCCGGCGTGTTCGGATCGGGCGTCATCTCGATTTGAACGGCGGAGCCTCCCGGCCCGAGGATGTGCGCCTGGACGCGAGCGTCGGCTGCCGGCAAATAATTTTTGTCGCGCACCTCGGCTGAAAACCGGACGCGGCCATCGTCAAACAACATCTGGCTTGGGACGGACGCAACGACGCGGCCCGGCGTGTCCATGACGAGCCAGCGAAGCAGTTGTTGCCAGAATTCTTCGTGGGTCTGGTCTTCCAGAGGCTGGCTCATCTGCCAGCGCCAAGTGCCGCCGGTGGCCAGCACGGCTGTCCGGCCTCGGCCGTAGTTTTGCGTGATGAGGAGCGGCAGCTTGCGGTTGCCGGCATTCATTTCCGCCAGGACCACCGCACCGGGCTTCGGCGCCCCAGCCTCCTGGTAGTCCATCAGATACGGAAGCTTTTTCCAGCGTTCCGCGTTGCGCGCAGGATCTTCCACCAGGCGCGTGACGATGCTGTCGGCGCCGGCGGGAGTAAGCGCCACAGTGGCCGGGTCGCGGTGGAATGTGCCTTTCTTGTTGGGGAGGACGACCGGAAGAAGGTCCGCAAGGCTCGAAACGCCCCAACCTCCGTCCCCTAGCGAGGCTCGTCCTCCGAGCAGGAGCAAGCCTCCGCCGCGGCGGTCCACAAACTGCTGGATCAACTGTTGTTGCGCGGCCGTAAAATAAGTTGCTTCGACCGACCCGATGATGAGCGCCTGGTAATCGAAAAGTTCCTCGACGCGCGAGGGGAAGCCGTCAGCCAATTCCTTGGGATCGCCGATTCCCTGGCGATAGATTTTGTTTTCGCTCGTACGCAGCATCGAGGCGACACTCACGATGCGATCGTCCTGTTCGGCGCGCCGGATGAATTTGTACTCCCAGCGAGGCTCGCCCTCCACATACAGAATGCGGCGTTTGGCCGATTCGACGTTCACCATCCGCGTAACGCTGTTGTTGGCGCGGTTCTCCTCTCCCGGAAGCGGAGCGATCGTGAATTGGAGAGTTTTGGAACCGGCGGCGCCGGCGTTGAAAAGGAGCGTCTCGTTCTGGACCTGTCCATCGGATGCGAAAGTAATCTCGCGGGCGGCCAGCGATTTTTCGCCGTCGCGAACCGCCAGCATGGACTTCTGTCCCGTATAGCCGCGCTGGTGAAAGCTGACCTTGGCGGCCAATCGGGAATCAGCCAATGCGCGCGGCGCGACAATGGCGTCGTTGATTTCGATGTCGCGCGGCGCCTGTTCGAGGCCAAATCCGACCGTGTGCACCGGAATGCGCCGGCTGCGAAACGTCGAGATCGTATCCAGATCCATCCCGCCGGAATTGTCGGCTCCGTCGCTGAGCAGCACCACCGCGCCGAGAGGCAGGTCGGCTGCTTCACCGGCCAATTGCTTCAGGCCATCGCCGATGCGCGTGGCCGGGGCCGGAGCCGTGGTTTTCAATTCGTCCAGATTGGAGATGCGCGTCAAGCCGCCGTCGACGCGGTAGATGCGCACCTGAAATTTCTTTTGCAACTCGCCGAGCACGCCGCTTTGGAGCGCCGTGACGGCCTGGGACTCGCGCGTCGCGCCATTTTCCGAGATGGCCATGCTGCGCGAATCGTCCAACAGGACCGCAATGATGTTCTGCTGCGGCCTAAGCTCGGCAACCAGGATCGCCGGCTGCCACAACAGGATAAGCAGCAGGGCCGCCAGCGCGAATTGCATCAGCCAGATGGCGGCCGCTCTCCAGTTGCGCACGTGGGGAGAGGCCCGCGGGAGTCGCGAACGAATCAGCCACGCCAGACCGGCAGCGGCAGCGAGCAGAAGAACGGCAAGAGCCCACTTCGGCCAGGCGCCGAGCAGGACAAACTCGCCCTTCGAGAAAACTGCGCGCGGATACTTAAAAAGAAACTCAAACATATATTAGGATCATCGAACGCTAGAATCGCGGCCCGAAGTTCGCCGTTAGTGCGTCATTCCATACATGACGTAATTGATTCCTATCCGAAAAGCCAGCGAGGCGAACTTCTCCGGATAACGAGGATCGTCGGCCCATTCCCAGGCGTCGCCGAGGTGCATGTTGTGGCAGATGGCCACCATAACGCGGCCCCGGTCGTCGCGCATTCCGCGCCACTCCGCGACGTAGCCATCCTTCTCGTATGTCCTGCCCGTGCTCGCGCCTATCAGTAAAAGGAGGATCGAAAAGCGTGCGAGGAGCCTCATGGGTAGCTCCTTACTAGACGGCTCAGAAACCGCCGCCGTTTCACCAGCCGCCTGCTACAGCCGGGTGCGGGCTCTACTTGGATCCCGCCAGAGTTATGACTACTGATTCAGCATGCTACTGCCAATCAAAGCATCAACGCAAGGCGTGGCGGGGACCGCGAGAAAAGTCCGGTCCTGGAGTGACGATACCATCCGCACTTCAGCGGCTTTACAGCTTGCGGAAAAAGTCTAAATTTCACAACGCGATTCGACCAAGAGCATCTAAGCAGGCATGCGCGGACACGACGAACATCAAGAAGGCATGTTCAGTTACATTTCACCAGAGAGGCGAGTGCCATGGGA
>JBGOZP010000006.1:0-130701 GCA_041480265.1 Terriglobia bacterium
AGAACCGATCCGTCTGGCCGTACTCAATCAGAACCTAAACAGAGCAGTGTTCCGTTTGAATCTACGCCTGCGAACGACTTTACCGCTAGAGACTCCTGAAAGTTGACTTCGGGCTAGTGTTGCGACGACCCATTGAGACCACCCCGTTTATCAGGACTTGGCCGCCACTTGCAAATTCGTTGCGTCGAGGACAGGAGCAGGGTACGATGCGCGAACTAGAAGTCCAAATCGCAAATTCCGGCTTACACTGAGGACAAGACACGGCCCTTCACTTGGGTGCCCATGCGTAAACGTCCTTCATGGAAGTGGTCAACGATTGGAGAAACGTTGCGCTGGAGAGGTCCCTTCGTCTTCTTCCTAGTAGGCCTGCGCGAAATCTTTCGTCCGCTCGTGTACTGGCACGTCTTTTACATTTTCGAAATCGACTTGACTCGTCAGCCTGTTCCGGAACCATATGCGGACGAAAAAATCGACGTAAAGATCTATGCAGGCGCGGGGGATCTCGAAAGAGCTAAAGCAGAGATCGTTTCGATGGGGCAACTCGAACCAGAAGATGTCAATTCACGATTCAACCGGGGCGACAAGGCGGCAATCGCCTACGTAGGCCACGAACCAACCGGTTACGCATGGCTGAGCTTCACGAGTGGCGTGGTGGAACTTGCATTCGGAGTTACTTGGATCGTCGGCCCTGGCGAGGCCATCCGTTATGATTACTTCGTTCTTCCCAAGTGGCGCGGTCGAAGGATTTTCAGTTGTCTAAATTCAGCCATAGTCGACTGCGCGCGTGACCTTGGAATTGTTCGAACGTTCACCTCGATCAGCACGGTCAATACGCAGTCGATGAGCCTCGCGAAACATTACCAAAGAACCGCAGCCATGAAGGTGACTCTCGTTCATGTTCGCGGTTTGAATTGGACATTTCAAAAGGCCTCTGGCGCCCCGTTTGAATCGCGCTTCTTGAAACCGGAATAAGACTCACGCTACAAAAGAGTGCGCCAAAGCGGTTAGGACGAACAGGGCTGAATCCGCTCTAATCGATGCTGATACCACGGCCTTCGGAACCTTAACGCAGAGATTTTCAAGTCCCTAAGATGGGGGCCAAGTCCTGTGAAGTCGGCTTATCGGAATGTGGCTCTTGGGGCCTCATGAGCCAGATTCCCAGTTACCGAGAACGCCGTTTCTCGGGACCTACCCGGTTCGGGTACTCGTGCATGCCCACCGATTCGGAGAGTCCGGTTGCTTTAGCCCCGCGCCGCATATACGGACTAAAACATGCAATCCTTGTTCTCATTATCTCCAATTATTTGCAGTGTGTCCAGTTCCCGGAGTTGGTATGTCGTTTCGTTTCAGCATGGCTGGATTGGCAACGGTCGTGCAGGTAAAGAACAATCTCCCTGCACGACCGAGTCTTCACAGCGGCGAGGAAGGTCTTGGAAGATGCGAAAATCTTTGTGGATCATCGCTTTACTATTCGTGGCCACCGCTGCTCCCAACGCTCACGCGGACTCGTACTACACGATAACATTAGACGTCTTGGCGGAAACCTCGCCCGCGCCCCTACCATCCTTTGGTGTGGGCACGCTGCTCGGATCTGGTGCGCTGGCAGGGTTTATGGAATACAGTTTTGTTCCCGATATTGGAGCGCCCACCGCTCCGGAGGCTATTCCAGATTTCTTAACTGCAGAGACCGATCCCATATATTTCTGTGCTGGATGTAATCCGCCGTATCCGCTAACCGGAACTTACATTCCCCAACTTCCGGGTTCGGTTGTAATTTATTTTCCCGCTAACTCTCCAACTGGAAATATTGACGAGACAATTATCGATTATGCTTTTCCACCTACGCCAGACTATTACGTCTACGGGACTTTGCAGTTCAGCCCGGTTCCAACGCCCGAGCCAGGATCAGGCGTGCTCCTGCTGACAGGGGTGGGTTTGTTAGGGTTGGTGACGCGAAAGCGTATTGCTTGGGGCCTTCCACAGGCCAGTTGAACGCACCGCTCACTGTCACCCCACTGAGCACCCACCGCTTCCAGCGCCGGACGTATTGCCCAATGCGCAGCAGGATTTCCTCCTGCGGCGTATTCTGCAATTCCCCCATAACTCCCGAGAAGTTCTCTTCTCGGTATGTGGCCAGGTCAACAAGCAACGTGTTGCTCCGGATCAGGGAGCTTCTCTTGTAGAAAGCTTTAGGCTTTCTTCAAGAGCCGTGAGATCCAGACGAGAATCACGGCACCAATAAAGGCCACGATGATCGAGCCGATAATTCCCCCGCCCGGCCAAATTCCGAGCATTCCAAAAACCCAACCTCCCACGATGCCGCCGACGATGCCTAGGATAATGTCAAACAAAACGCCATAGCCGCCACCCTTCATCACCTGTCCCGCAAGCCAGCCTGCGATGAGCCCCACAACGATCCAGTAAATAAGTCCCATTTCATCTGCCTCCTTTTTCTTTTTGTTACTGTTTTAGGCCGAAGTCGGATTAGGTGGGTTCGAGTACGGTTCGCATCTTCCGCTCAAATAGACTCGATTGCAAGCTGAACAAAATCCGCCAGCGCGAGTGAGGCTAAGTCCTGATAAGTCCTGTTCTCGGAATGTGGCCTTGAGGCCTCATGGGCCAGATTTCCATTTAACGATAAGACCGTTTATCAGGCGGAATCCTTGCCGGGCGCAGCCAAAGCCGGGACGCAAAGAGCGCGTTGCGTTCCTCGGAATGAGACGCCGAATGAGTTTCTTCGATAATTTGCCAGGTCCTGACATCTGAAAAAACTAAGGGCTGGGCTGGTCGCAGCAAATCGCGGCCAGCCCAGCCCTTTCTTATGTCTCGTTACTACTTCCAGGCCGAATAGACCGGCTTGGCAAGCAAAAACGCGGGATTGGCTCCCGCTCTCGGCGTGAACTTCTGTACGCGTCCTGAGTCCACTTCCGCGAGGTACAGATTGCCCTCCTGGTCCACGCTCAACCCATGTACGCCCCAGAGGTAGCCCGGATAGGAACCCATGCTCCCCCAGGTGTACAGCAGATGGCCTTGCAGGTCGTACTCAATCATTTTGTTGGTGGTGCGATCAAAGGTCCAGAGGGTGTTTCCGGATCCGATGTAGAGCAAGTGAAGACTGGAAGGCGCAGCGTCAATCTTCCATTCGTAGAGATACTTGCCGTTTTCATCGAACACCTGGATGCGGTGATTGTTCCGATCGTTCACGAAAACGTGGCGGGTCTTCTGGTCAATGGCGATCCCATGCACGTTGCTGAGATAGCCGGGACGAGTTTCGAGAGGTTCGTTATCGCCTCCACGGCGCGGACCGCCTTTCGTGCCCCACTGCATGAGGAATTTTCCGTTCTTGTCGAACTTGGCGACGCGCGTTCCCGTGTAGCCGTCGGAGACGAAGAAGGTGCCATCAGGCAGCCAATCGATGTACGTCGGACGGTTGAAGTGATTGGCGTCCTCGCCTGGGATTTCCGGCGTTCCGATCGTCTGAAGCAGCTTGCTGCCGTCATGCGTGAATCTATAGATGGTGTCCATGTTGTCGTCCACGATCCACACGTTCTTTTCCGGATCGTAGGGGCTGATGTAGACGGAGTGAGGCCGGCGGAAGAGCTTGTCCCACTGCTTCCAAGTCTCGATGATATTTCCGCTGCCGTCGTATACGACGAGACAGTTCTCCCACTTCGCGTCCTTGTCCAGCTCGCGGTATGGCGGGCCCTTGATTCCGAGGTCGGGGGACTTTCCTTCCCAAGAAGTCAACCATTCCCTGGTGTCCTGATCCGTGCCCCCCGTTCCGGGCAGCGAGGCCACTGTGGCATCGCGCCAGAAGCCTGCTACCGGGAAACTGATGCTGGGGCCAGCTTGTGGCAGCAACATCGCCTTCGGCGGCGCCATCTTTGGCAATTCACCACGGTAAAGAGCATAGATGCGATTGGGGCTTTCGGCGAAGACGCTTTCGCCTGCGCCATAGGTCCACTTGTCATTTCCGGGCAGAGTGCTTATGTCCTTCGGCCAGTTCTTCACGACGTCGTAGGCACCGGTCAAATCCTGCCCGCCCAACGCTCCTGGGACGGCGGCGAATCCGGTTCCAGGCTTCGCCTGCCCCTCGACCGGCGACAGCCTGCCGGAAATTCTGACGCCGACGGTCACGCCGATCACCAACATCAAAAACATCAAACAAACTTTTTTCATGCAATTCCTCCGAAAAGACTCTCCATCTGAATCGGCGGCCCAGCCAAAACATTCCGTTTGCCCCTGGTTAAAACAACATGGCGCGTTCGGGCCATGGCATTCTTCGCCGATTTGCAGTGCCGTTGGCGTGCTAGGGCTAAGCGCGCAGCAGGGAGCCTATAAGGGAGCCCTCCCAATGGCAAGACGTTTGTGGAGGAGAGGTAAGCTGGCAAGTTCGTTGTGTCGAGGGCAGGAGGAGCGTAGGATGCGCAAGCTAGAGGTCCAAATCGGAAATTCCGGATTAATCATGAAAATCAACTGGAAGGATGTTTTAAAGTTTCTCTCCGGCGCGTTCTTTGTCACGGCGGGGGCGAACTGGTATCTTTCGTGGTACCACATCAGTGTTCCTTTCTTCGGACTTACGATGACCTCGGAGTTATTGGCATTACGAGGCTTCATACACTTCGCGTTATTTCTGATTTCCTTCTACTTTGGATTCATAAAGAAGTGCGGAAACGAGTTTTGCTTATAATTCATCAGGAGTTGCTTTTTGCATTAGATACGGAGCGCGAACGCCGCAAACCACTGCCCGATGACAGCGTGCTGTTGAACCCCAGGACCGCCAAGGCTCTCACTCGACCACGACTCTACGAGCGAATCCTAGCGCTCGGACGGCGTGCTGGAGTAAATCGGGCACACCCGCACCGCTTCCGAGATACCTTCGCGGTGGATACGCTCGCGCGCGGTGCCTCACCGTACGATGTCGCGAAGCTGCTAGGGGATACGGTTGACACGATTGAGAAACACTATGCCCCATTCGTCCGAGAACTGCGCGAAAGAGGGCGGGGTATAATGGAAGATGGCGAAGGCTTGGAGAAGACTTCTGGCACGATTTGGGCACAGTCGGTACGCCCGAAGGAACGGATACAATGAAAACAAAAGAGTTTATGGCGGGCAAGCCTGTAAGCCGGATTCTGTTCGGCGCTCGGGCTTTTACGCCCAGGCGCCGCAGTGATCATTCCTCTAGGTCCAGGTTCGCACCTGGACTCCAGCAGCCTACCCGAGGGTCCTAGCGAGCTGGGCCAGCTCTCCCCTCCTATTTGGCCTTGCACCACGCGGGGTTTGCCGTGCCGTCCCGATTGCTCGGGACGCGGTGGGCTCTTACCCCACCGTTTCACCCTTACCTTGCGTTTCCGCCCGCTTCAGCCCACTCACGTGGGCCAACGTCAGACCTGCTGAAGGTTTTCCTTCAGCCGGTCACCGAGGCGATTGCACCGGCGGTCTATTTTCTGTGGCACTTTCCGTAGCCGAACCCGCCCGGCTCGCTTGCGCTTGCCGTGCAAGATCCCGCCCCCTGGCGTTACCAGGCGCGTTGCCCTTTGATCCCCGACGTTTCCGCGAGGGATCACGGTGTCCGGACTTTCCTCCCGGCCGGCTTTCTTGCGAAGGCCCGCCCAGCGATCACCCGGCTTGCCCGCCAGTCACATTATAGCTTTCAATCGCCATCCTGGCTATGAATACGGATCTTTGGTGGCAACTCAGTTTGGTACTGGAGGGAACGACCATCTGCCCGCCCCAAAAACGGGCGGCCTCTACAAAATCCACTGCCACCAACACATCACGGTTTTGTAGAGGCCTCTCCGTCCCGCGTTCTTCGGGACGGAGAGGGCACGCTTGTTTTCAAACTGAGTTACCACTGAACCGTTGGTGGCAACTCCGTTTGGCAATGGAAGAAGGCGCTAGAAGAGGGAACGCTGCGGAGTGCGCTTCCGAGCGGCATTCGAATTGACCTTGCCGGGTTTCTTCCCTGGCTTTTTCGGCGCCGGAGCGGCCAGCTTTCCTTCCAGCAATTTTTCGAAATCATCTTCATTCAAAATGGTAACGCCGAGAGAACGCGCCTTGTCGTGTTTTGAGCCGGGGTCGGCGCCGGCCACGACGTAATCGGTCAGCTTGCTCACCGAGCCCGACACTTTGCCGCCGTGGCGCATCACTTCCGCGCCGGCCTGGTCGCGCGAGCGGCGCGCCAGCGCTCCCGTGAAGACGAAGGACTTCCCCGCCAGGCGCGTATCCTCCGGCGCCTGGCGTTTCTCCGCCATTTTCAATCCTTCGTCCCGGAGGCGCTGGATCAGCTTTTGATTCGCCGGCTCAGAGAAAAAATCGGCGATGCTCTGCGCGACTTTCGGGCCCACTTCCGGGACTTCCACGAGTTCTTCCACGGTGGCTGCCGCAAGCTTCGGCAGTGAAGCGAAATGATCGGCGAGCAATTGCCCGGTGCGCTCGCCGACAAAGCGTATGCCGAGCGCGTAGATCAGCCGCGCCAGACTGTTGCTCTTGCTGGCCTTGATTTCATCGAGCAGGTTTTGCGCCGATTTTTCAGCCATGCGCTCGAGCGCGGCCACCTCTTCCAGCTTCAATTCGTATAAATCCGCAAAATCCTTCACCAGGCCCTTGTCCACGAGTTGATCTACGATTTTTTCTCCCAAGCCGTCAATGTTCATGGCGTGCCGGCCGGCGAAGTGCAGCAACGACTCTTTGCGCTTGGCCGGGCAACTCGCATTGACGCAGCGGTAGGCGACTTCTTCCGGGTCCTTGTGAATTTTGCCGCCGCATTCCGGGCAGCGCTCGGGAATGATGATCTCGCGCCGGGACTTCCCTTCCTTGACCACCTGGATGACGTGCGGGATGACTTCTCCGGCGCGTTCCACGATCACCGTATCGCCGATGCGCAATCCCAGCCGCGCGATCTCGTCCATGTTGTGCAGCGTCGAACGGCTGACCGTGACGCCGCCGACTTCGACCGGTTCGAGCACGGCAACCGGCGTGAGCGTCCCGGTGCGGCCCACCTGAAAAATGACATCGTTCACGATCGTCGTTTCCCGCCGCGCCGGGTACTTGTACGCGACGGCCCACCGCGGCGCTTTCGCCGTGAAACCCAATTCCTGCTGCAACGCGATTTCGTTGACCTTGATCACGATGCCGTCGATTTCATACGGCAGCTTCTCGCGCTTCGCTTCCCACAGGTCAATAAACTTTTTCACTTCATCAATCGAACGGCACACGCGCCAATCCGGCGAAACCTTGAAGTGCATCCGTTGCAGCGCTGCGAGCGCTTCCGAATGAAGGCGCATGGGCTGGCGCCCTCCGGCAAGCAGGAAATAAGCATAGAAATCGAGCTGCCGCGACGCGGTAATCTCCGGATCGAGAACCCGCACGGATCCCGCGGCAACATTGCGCGGATTTGCGTACCTCTTGCCCCCCTGCTCCTCCTGCTTTTCATTCAGAGCTTCGAAGGCGCCGAGCGGCATGATGATCTCTCCGCGCACTTCGAAGTCGGGAGGCAGGCGCAGCTTCTTCAACTCTGCGGCATCCACGCGAAGCGGGATCGCCCGGATCGTGCGCACGTTCGCCGTGACGTCTTCGCCTGTGGCGCCATCTCCGCGCGTGACTCCGCGTACAAGCATTCCGCTTTCGTATAGGAGCGAGATACTCAAGCCGTCGAATTTGTGCTCGGTGACGTAATCCATGCGGTCGCGCCCGGCAAGTTCCCGCGCACGGCGGTCGAATTCTTCCAACTCTTCCATGGAATAGGTATTGTCGAGGCTCATCATCGCCGGCGAGTGCTGGCGTGTTTCAAATCCCTTGCGTGGAACGCCGCCGACGCGCTGCGTGGGAGAATCCGGCGTGACGAGTTCCGGATGCGCGGCTTCGAGCCGCTGGAGATCCTCCATCATCCGGTCAAACTTGACGTCGGAGATTTCCGGTTCATCCAGCACGTAGTAGAGGTACTCGTGCCGCCGGATGTCGCCGCGCAACTTCTCGATCTGTTTGACGGTCTGAGTGCTCTTTACCATGCGGCCTCGGAGAAGCGAGCGGAACAGGCGTTTAGTATACAATGTGCGTATCAGCCTCGAAACAGGTTGTCGATGCGCAACCTCACGGCAAATACGGCCTTGCAGCAGAACACGGCGAATCAAGTGTCTTCGGAAGTCCGCGATGCTGTGTTGATCGTCAATCCCGCCGCGGGTAGCGGCCGCCGAAGGCCGCAGCTTGACGAGGCGCGGCGCATTTTCCGCGCCGCTGGAATCGAGACGGAGCTGCAAGAGACAACCTCTGCCGGCGCAGCAACGTCGCTGGCGCGTCGCGCCGTCGAACAATCGCGGCAGCTCGTCATCGTCTGCGGCGGCGACGGCACGGTGAACGAAGCCGTGAACGGTCTCGCCCGCAGCCAGGTTCCGTTGGCGGTGCTGCCTGCCGGAACCGCCAACGTCCTTGCGAAGGAGCTATCGCTTCCGTGGAATCTGCCTCGCGCCGCCGAATGCATCACGCGGGCGCGTTTTCGCCGCATCGCGCTGGGTCTTGCGATCCCGGAAAAATCGAGCGGCGAACCTCGCTATTTCTTGAGCGTTGCGGGCGCGGGTCCCGACGCCGCACTGGTCTCCGCAGTGCGTTTTGAGGTCAAGCGTCGCGCGGGAACCGCGGCGTACTGGCACGCGGGCCTTCGCCAATTGACGCGCTACAATTTCCCGCGCTTCCGAGTAACCACGGACGATTGCGCGATCGACGCCACGCTCGTGATCGTGGGACGCACGAAGCACTATGGCGGACCGTTCAAGATCACCACGGAAGCGGATCTGCTGCACTCTGAATTCGAGCTGGCAATCGTGACGACGCGAAGCGCTTGGCGCTACCTTTCCTACCTGCCCTTGCTTTGGACCGGCCAATTGCGGCGCGCCCGGCACGTGCAATTCCGTAAAGCCACTTCACTTCAGTGCGCCGCCATTGATTCCTCGCCTGTGCTGATTCAAATTGACGGAGAGCCTGCCGGGAATCTGCCGGCCGAATTCCGTATCGTGCCCGACGCCCTCACGCTCGCCATGCCTGATCCGGTGTAGTATTTCACGCGGCGAGAATGCGCGGCATGCCGTACCCGCCAGAATCGGGTGCGGGCTCTACTTGGAGCCCGCCTGAATAATGAGGCACATTTCCTCCCTATGGAACCCGTAACCCATGCGCTCACTTCCATCGCTCTGGGACGCGCCGGGCTGAACAAAGTCACGCGGATGGCGACTCCCATGCTGCTCGTCTCGGGACTCGCGGCCGACGTGGATTGGGTCACCCGTCTGAGCGGCGCAAGCGCGTTCCTGCATGGTCACCGCACGGCAACGCATTCACTGCTGGGAACGGTTGTACTGCTTACCACCGTCAGCGCGGCTTTTTGGCTGGCTGGGCGCAAGTATGCGAAGCTCGCCGTCGGGATTTTTCCCGCGCTGCTGATTTGCAGTATCGGGGCGGGAGCGCACCTGCTTCTGGATCTGCTCAACGGCTACGGCGTAAAACTGATGTGGCCGTTTGGCGCGAAGTGGTATGCGTGGGACCTGGCGGACTCGGTGGACGCGTGGATGATTTTTTTCTTGCTGGCGGGATTGTTGCTTCCGGAGCTGTTCCGCCTGGTATTGGAAGAAATCGGATCGAAACCCGGGAAACGCGGGAGACAACGCGGGGCGATCGTGGGTCTGAGCCTTGTAACATTGTTTATCGCTGGGCGGGCTGTGGCGCATGAACGAGCCGTAGCGCTGCTCGATGCGCGCGAATACCGCAGCCAGACGCCGCTTGAGGTAGCAGCCTTCCCGCGGCCCTCCACGCCGCTCATCTGGTCAGGCGTAGTTGAAACCGACAACGCGCTAGTCAACGTGGACGTGCCGCTCGGACCCGGCTCCCTCTTCGACCCGGACCTGGCGGACGTGCACTTCAAGCCAGAACAGTCGCAGGCGCTCAAGAATGCGGTGAGCAGCGCAACGGCCATAGATTTTTTGAGTTACGCGCGATTTCCTCTCGCAAGCGTTCAGCCCGAGGGCGGCGGTTATCAGGTTCGGCTTCGAGATATGCGCTTTGCATCCGAATTACCCGGCCGGCGCGGCATCATCGCTGTGATTGATTTGAACGCGCAAAGCCTCGTCATCGGCGAACACCTCGAATTCGACGCCGCGCCGTAGTAGCACAGGCCCCGACAAGGCTGGGATCTTCGACTTCAGCCTGTACTACTGGAGACCTCTGTGCCCAGCCCGCGTTTCTCACGAAGATGCGAGTGGGTGGAACGGAAACTACAAATTTGGTCGCTGAACACATATTCTTTGTAGCGCCGGCGTCTCGCCGGCGGTTTCTCCGGCCTTCCGCACCGTGCAAAACCGCCCCGACGCGTCGGGGCGCCACGAATTCGCGCGGGAAGCGCTCTTTCGGGCGCATTGCTGTGAGATGGCGAATCGTTTGTGAGAAATGGGGGCTAGGCTTTCGTCAAGAACGCTTCGGATGTCTGAATGCCAGACGCGTCGCCAGATAGAGACTCAGAACGACTGCGAGAGCAATTCCAGCGACCTCGAGCTTATGCGTCAACAGGAAGTGCGTTCCTTGATCCCCGTACCGCACGGCCAAGTAACCTTCACCGAAAAAGCGGAAGCCGCGCGCAAACGTCAAGCCGAGCACGAAGGTGCGCACAGGCATCTCCAATGCGCCGGCGGCGATGACGAAAACCTTGAAGGGGGTCGGCGGGGGCAACAGCGCCGTCAGCAGGATGCAGACAAAACCGTTGCGGTTGATCCAGGCGTGTATGTGCCGGGCGCGCCGGCCGGCATGCTTGTGAAACATCGCTTCGCCGCCCTTCCGCGCCAGATAATACAGCAGCAAACATCCCGCCACGGAGCCGAGCGTGGCCATCCCGGCGTAATATGGCATGCGCGCGGGATTGCGGATCGAGAGGTCAATCACCAGCAGATCGTTGATGACCGGAAAGGTGAGAAACGAAGAGTCCAGGAACGCGATCAGGAAAAGGCCCAGCCCTCCCGTCGTGGCAACAATGGCTTGCAGCCAGTGGGGCAAGTGAATTTTCGAAGGCAACGAGTCCATAAGGGGCGGTCGAAGATTTGAACCGTGCGGGCTCTACTTGTTTACCCTGAGTTCCGAAGGGAAGCCCGCCAAAATTGTATCAGAGATATTCCCCGGGGATTGGCGCAGCGATCATTCCAGGAAATGCTGCCACAGCTCGTTATGGACCACGCCACGTGCACCGACATCGCATCTCTCGGGAATCTTGCTTGACACCTGGCCCGAAAGTGGCCGGCGCATCTGATGGAACGGTTTGACCGCCTGCTTCGGGCATGTTATAAAAATGAGCCTTGTGCCACCGCTTTTGCGGGTTTTGGGTGTTTAGAGCGGCAGTAAAGCCGGGGCGGAATAGGTACGTTGCGGCTGAGGGAAGCACACCTGTCCAGTCTTGAAGTAGCAGCCTGCGGGAAATCCGGACGGCAATTCACAGGACACCCTGAAGAAAGACCTCCAGGGCCAAATGGTGTGCCGGAAGATTGACGCGGGACGCGGACTCTAGGTCTAGGCCGATAGAATCGGGCGCGGGATCTACTTGTTTACCCTGAATTCCGAAGGGGAGCCCTAGTAAAGAAAAGGCAGTCATCTTAACTTGAGAATACTTGATGGAGGATCACCAATGCGCACCAGGCTCGCGGGCATAAGCTCGCTTCGAAGCCGATTCGTCAAGGCCGGCGCCGTATGCGCCGCCTTACTCTTCTCTTTGGTCAGCGCCACGTCCGCCCTGGCCCAATCGGCCGCGGATACCGCCGGCGGAGAGGCCAGCCTGAAGCTTCCCGATCTTTCTTCGGTTTCATTTCTCGGGATAGATGGTCACAAGCTGCTCACGATCGGGATTCTGTTCTGTATTTTCGGACTCACTTTCGGCATGGTCATTTATAACCGGCTGAAGAATCTGCCGGTGCACCGCTCGATGCGCGAAGTTTCCGAGCTGATCTACGAGACCTGCAAGACGTATCTGGTCACGCAGGGCAAGTTCCTGATGTTTCTCTGGGTCTTCATCGCCGTCATTATCGTGCTGTATTTCGGCGTGCTGTCTCCGGTGCAGCCCGTCAGCACCACGCTGCCCATTATTCTGCTGTTCAGCGTGATCGGAATTGCCGGAAGCTACGGGGTCGCCTGGTTCGGCATCCGCGTGAACACCTTCGCGAATTCACGGACGGCGTTCGCCGGCCTGCGCGGCAAGCCCTTTCCGATCTATCGGATTCCGCTCGAAGCCGGCATGAGCATCGGCATGATGCTGATCAGCGTCGAACTGCTGATCATGCTCTTCATCCTGCTGTTTATTCCCGGAGAGTATGCGGGGGCGTGCTTCATCGGCTTCGCCATCGGCGAATCGCTCGGCGCCGCGGCGCTGCGCATTGCCGGCGGCATCTTCACGAAGATTGCCGACATCGGATCCGACCTGATGAAAATCGTTTTCAAAATCAAGGAAGACGACGCGCGCAATCCCGGCGTCATCGCCGACTGCACCGGAGACAACGCGGGAGACTCGGTGGGGCCGAGCGCCGATGGCTTCGAGACCTACGGCGTCACGGGCGTCGCGCTGATTACCTTCATCCTGCTGGGAGTCAAAAACCCGACTGTGCAGGTGCAGTTGCTGGTCTGGATTTTCGTGATGCGCATCGCCATGCTGGTGGCCAGCGGCGCGGCCTACTTCATCAACGCCACGGTCGCCAAGGCGCGCTACGCCAATGCCGACAAAATGAACTTTGAAGCGCCACTCACTTCCCTGGTCTGGCTCACTTCGTTCATTTCCATTGCCATGACTTACGCCATCTCTTACGTGATTATTCCCACCCTGGGCGACGGCACGCAGTGGTGGAAGCTGGCCTCGATTATTTCCTGCGGCACTCTGGCCGGAGCCGTGATCCCGGAACTGGTGAAAGTGTTTACCTCGACCGAGTCCCGGCACGTCCGAGAAGTGGTCATCTCGGCGGAGGAAGGCGGCGCGTCGCTCGGCATCTTGTCCGGCTTCGTCGCGGGCAATTTCTCTGCCTACTATCTTGGACTCGCTATGGTTTCTCTGATGTCGGTCAGCTATCTGTTCGCCATGCAGGGCCTCGGGGGACTGATGATCGCCGCGCCCGTCTTCGCTTTTGGCCTGGTGGCGTTCGGCTTCCTGGGCATGGGCCCGGTTACGATCGCGGTTGATTCCTACGGGCCTGTCACAGACAACGCGCAATCGGTCTACGAACTTTCCTTGATCGAGCAAGTTCCAAACATCAAGGAAGAATTAAAGAAAGATTTCAACCTCGACGCCAACTTTGAGCGCGCCAAGCATCTGCTGGAAGAAAACGATGGCGCGGGCAACACGTTCAAGGCCACCGCCAAGCCCGTGCTGATCGGTACGGCCGTGGTCGGGGCCACCACCATGATTTTCTCGATCATCATGGCGCTGACCAACGGACTGACCGTCAACGTCGAAAAGCTTTCGCTTCTGTACGCGCCGTTCGTGCTGGGACTGATCACCGGCGGCGCGATGATCTACTGGTTCACCGGCGCTTCCACACAGGCCGTCACCACCGGCGCCTACCGCGCCGTCGAGTTCATCAAGGCCAACATCAAGCTCGAGGGCGTCGAGAAAGCCTCGGTCGAGGACAGCAAGAAGGTCGTCGAGATCTGCACGAAATATGCGCAGAAGGGCATGCTGAACATCTTCATCGCGGTGTTCTTCGCCACGCTGGCGTTTTCCTTCCTCGAACCGTTTTTCTTCATCGGTTATCTGATCGGCATCGCCATCTTCGGCCTCTATCAAGCCATCTTCATGGCCAATGCCGGCGCGGCATGGGACAACGCCAAGAAGATCGTGGAAGTGGAAATGAAGCAAAAGGGAACGCCGCTGCATGACGCAACCGTCATCGGGGACACGGTAGGCGATCCGTTCAAGGACACTTCTTCGGTCGCATTGAACCCAGTCATCAAGTTCACCACGCTGTTCGGCCTGCTGGCGGTCTCGCTGGCGGTGAAACTGACCGCGCAGACCGGAGGCAACCTGACACACCTGCTTTCGGCGGCCTTCTTCGTCGTGTCGTTCGTGTTCGTGCACAGATCGTTCTACGGAATGCGCATTCGCCAGTCCAAGAATTAAGCCTTGTAGGGGCACGGCATTGCCGTGCCCCTGGCCAAACACGAGAGGGGCACGGCAATGCCGTGCCCCTACAAGGTCCGCACCATAGTGTTTGACATTAAATGCCCCCTCAGTTAAGAATCGCCCCTACAATCATTGATTTAGGAGTCCCCGATAAATTCGAAGTATGAGCATATGTTCTGGCAGTCGATCCTGTAATCAAAGGAGGATCTTATGCATCCCAAGCAACCGGATCGCAGGCGGTTCCTAAAGAATGGAGCGGCACTGGCCGGTTTGGCCGTCGGGGCCTCGGCGAGCGCGCGGCCGCTGGCCGCCGCGCCGCCCCCGGAGCGCATTGATGAATTGCACCTTTACGGGGAGCGCTCTCGTTTCGTGACCTCCGTGCGGAATGGCTCCATCAACAATCCAGAGCGCCGACTCAAAGGCGAACCGACGGTGTTCGGCCTCCGAACTCCCCTGCAGGATTCGGCGGGAATAATCACGCCGTCGTCGCTGCACTTCATCATTTCCCACGGTTTCGAGCCGAAGGACATCAATCCCCAGGAACATCGTTTGCTGATTCACGGCATGGTCGATCGTCCCTTGATTTTTACTTTGGACGAATTGAAGCGCCTGCCGTTCGTCACGCGGTTTCATTTCGTCGAGTGCCACGGCAACAGCAATACGGGGGGATTAGGCGGGGATGCCCGGGTTGCGGTGAATGCCACGCCTCAGGAAACGCACGGATTCACCAGTTGCAGCCAATGGACCGGAGTCCCGCTGTCGCTGTTGCTGAAAGAGGCCGGCGTGCAGAAAAGCGCGACCTGGATCGTGGCCGAAGGCGCCGATGAGCCTAAACACTCCAAGAGTATTCCCCTGGGCAAGGCCCTGGACGACGCGCTGGTGGCTTACGCGCAAAACGGCGAGCCGGTGCGTCCGGAACAGGGATTTCCCTTGCGGCTGGTCGTTCCGGGCTGGCAGGGGATCAACAGCGTCAAATGGCTCAGGCGAATTGATCTGGTGGATGAGCCTTACATGTTCATGATGGAAACCAGCCGATACCCCAGCATGAGACTAGACGGGAAATCGCGTTGGTTTGAATTCGAATTGGGACCCAAATCCGTCATCACCCGGCCTGCCGGTGGATACCAACTCCCTGGCCGCGGCTTCCATGAGATCACCGGCCTGGCGTGGTCCGGCGGCGGCGCCGTCCGGCGCGTCGAAATCTCCACCGATGGCGGCCGCACCTGGAAGGACGCCCAACTCCACGACCCCATAGCCAGCAAGTCGCACACGCGATTCTCCAGCCCGTGGACTTGGGATGGTGAGGAGACCATCCTGCAATCCCGCTGCACGGACGATCAGGGCGTGGTCCAGCCGACGATGGCCGAGGTGGCCAAGCTCTGGAACGTGGACAGCGTGGAATTTTTCAGACAAACGACGCAAGTCGTGGGCGACTTCAATGCCATTCAACCCTGGAAGGTCAACCGGGATGGGAGCGTGCAAAATGCGCTTTTCTAAGCTACTCGCATCTGGAATTGTTTTGCTGGCCGCCGGCGCCTCCTGGGCGCAAACGCCCTCCTATTCAAATGTCGGCAGAGCGCCCACTAAGGAGGAAATTCAGGCCTGGGACATCGCTATCGGCCCTGACGGGAAGGGACTCCCCTCCGGACAAGGAACCGCCAAAGAAGGCGCGCCGATCTATGCCGCGAAATGCGCCGTCTGCCACGGCGCGGCTGGACAAGGCGGTGCGCTTGGCCCTCGTGTGATAGGAGGCAAGGCCGACACGGCGACGCTCACCACGCTTCGACCGGTTCGCTCCATCGGCGGCTACTGGCCCTATGCCACCTCGGTCTGGGACTTTATCAATCGCGCCATGCCTCGCAGTCAAACCGGAACGCTCACCGCGAACGAGGTTTACTCTCTCACCGCGTTTATCCTGGCCAAGAGCGAAATCATCAAGGAAGACGACGTCCTGGACGCCAAGACGCTGCCGAAAGTTCAAATGCCCAACCGCAACGGCTTCGTTCCTCAGAAGTTTGAGGATATTCCGGACGAACGCAAGCGAGGATGCCGCCAGGGCGTATGCCCGTAAACGGTAGCGCCCAATTTCAGTTACGCAGCACAAGCTTCAGCCTATGTTCTTGCGTGGCACAGGCCCCGACAGGGTCGGGGCCTGTGCCACTAACTCGGTTTCGTTGGCGGGAATTCGGGCAAGGGTTGCCGCTCGCCAGCCGCACGAAAAGCGTCCAGACTCCAAATATCCTGCGCTTCGTCATGCCGCAAGACGAAGTAATCGCCGTCTTGCGTGCGGACGCGAAAATAGATCGCGCCAGGCGAATACCATTGATCCTCGACATCTGTGATTTCGAAGGTGCGCCCGCACAGGGTGAATCGTATGGGGCGCTGGTCGGCTCGATACCCGGCGTAGCATTCGACGCGTAGTTCGCTCATCGCCGCCTCCCGTGACCGGACTCTACTAAAATTAGTCTACTCCAATTCAAGGGTGAAGTCAGTTCGCGGAGTTTTGCAGCTCGGCATTGTAGGCCGCGCCGATCAGCAGGATCGTGGCAGTGAGTTGCATCCAAAGCAGGAGGCCAATGGTCACGGCCAGCCCTCCATATACGATGCTGTAGGGCACGTGGCGCAGATAGAAACCCAACGCGATACTGACCACCCACCAAAGCACCGTAGCGACAGCCGCACCGGGCATGACCGAATTCCAGTGTTGAGAACCGGGCCGGCCCACGCGATAAATGATGGCAAGCACAAGCATCGCAATCAAAAGAGAAGCGCTCACATACAATACGCTCGAAACCATCCGTATCAGGACAGGCATGGAAGAAGTGTGCAGCATCCAACCGCGCACCTGTCTGCCGAACACAACCAGGTTCACGATGAAAATGGAAGGCACAATGGTTGCGCTCAATAACAGCAGCGCCCGCGCATGATGGCCTACAAACTCCTGCCTCTGCCGGTCGCCATACACCATGCGGAATCCTTCCATCATCAGCTTCATCATTTGAGTGCCTGCGAGCAGCGTGCCACTCAAACCCAACAGGACCCATTGCCAGGGGTGCGTACTGTGCCGCGACATGAATTCATTGATAATGTTGGTGCTTCCGGGCGGAAGCACGGGGCGCAAACCCGCGATCATCCCCTGCAAAGCTTGCCGGAAGGCGGCGGAACTCGCCACAGCGCCGAGGACCACCAGCAACATGGGGAAAAACGCGAGGAACATGTTGAACGCGACGGCCTGCGTCTGCGTGATGCAGGCAGGCATCACACGCCGCACGGCGCGGTAGAACCGATGGAGGAACGGTTTCATCGCTGGGCGGCGCGATTATACAGGAGAGTTGAGCCCGCTGCGCGACAGTCTTGTCGCGTGACGCCGCCTCGGAGTACACTTGCAGAACGTGATTCGTGAGTTGTGATTCGTGACTGGTGAATGGTGACTGGTGATTCGTGAATCAGCCGCCCAGGGCCACACGAAGCAGCGCGATGGGGGCCGTGGAAAGCTGATAGTTGGAAATTGCAAATTTGACTCGCAATCTGTGTATTTGTCTTGACCTTATGCGCTAAACAGGCATCACGAATCACTAGTCACTAGTCACCAGTCACGCTCTTTGCTTTAAGGGATCTTCCATGACAACGCAGCCAAAGCTAACGACGCGCAGCGAAGAAGTTCTACGCAAGCACAAGGAATACCTTTGGCCGGCAGTCACAAATTTCTACCAGGAGCCGCTGGTAGCCGATCGCGGCTCGATGCAATACGTCTGGGATGTCGAGGGGCGCAAGTACCTTGATTTTTTCGGCGGCATCCTGACCATCTCGGTGGGACACGCCAATCCCAAAATTACAGGCCCCGTCAAAGCGCAGGTGGACCGGCTGCAACACCTTTCCACGCTCTACCCAAATGAAGCGATTGTGGCGCTCGCGGAAAAAGTTGCCCGGATTACTCCGGGCGCGCTGCAATCCAGCTTTTTTACCAGCTCCGGCACCGAGGCCAACGAGGCGGCCATCCTGCTGGCGCGCATGGCCACCGGATGTTATGACGTGGTCGCCCTGCGGCACGCCTATGCCGGCGGATCAGCGCTGACCAAGAGCGTGACGGCGCAAGCACCCTGGCGCAAGTCCGGGGTCATCAGCGTCGGCGTAGCGCATGCCATCAACCCGTACTGCTACCGCTGCCCGCTGGGATTGAAATATCCCGACTGCGAAGTCGCCTGCGCCAAGGACGTTGAAAACCTGATCGAAACGGGCACCAGCGGCCAGATCGCCGCGTTCATCGCCGAACCGATCCAGGGAGTGGGCGGCTTCATCACCCCGCCACCCGAATATTTCAAGATTGTCTTCCAGGCCGTGAAAAAATATGGCGGCCTGTTCATCTCGGATGAAGTGCAGACCGGGTTCGGGCGCACAGGCAAGAAATGGTTTGGCATCGAGCACTGGGAAGTCACCCCGGACATCATGACCTGCGCGAAGGGCATGGCCAATGGCGCGCCCATCGGCGCGACGATCACGACGAAGGAGCTTGCGGCATCCTTCCAGGGATTGACGATTTCCACGTTCGGCGGCAATCCCGTGACTTCCGTGGCCGCCAAGGCGACCATCGAATTCATCGAAGAAGAAAAACTTCTCGAGAATGCCGACACCGTGGGCGCGTATTTCCGAAGCAAGCTCGAGGAACTCCAGCGGAAATACCCCGTGATTGGCGATGTGCGCGGCAAGGGATTGATGCTGGCGCTCGAACTGGTGAAGGACCGCCAGACCAAGGAGCCCGCGCCGGAAGCTGCCGCGCAACTTCTGGAACGCACGCGCGCCAACGGGCTGCTGATCGGCAAGGGCGGCCTGTACAGCAACGTCATACGGCTCTCGCCCATGCTGAATATAGCCAAGACGGACGTGGACGAAGCGGCGCGTCTGCTTGATAGGTCGCTTGCGGAAGTGCGGCTATAATTTCCACATGATGACAACCACACCCAGCCTTTTTCCTGAAACCGACAAGGACATTTTCTTCGACATCGAAACCCTTCGTCTTTCGCACGAAGTAGAGGGAGGCTGGTCGAATATCGCGCGCTTCGGCCTGGCCGTCGCCGTGACCTGGGACGCGACGAACCGCTTCCGGCGGTGGTTCGAGCCGGACGTGAAGGCGCTCATTTCCGAGCTGGGCCGTTTTGAGCGCATCGTTTCCTTCAACGGGGACCGCTTCGACTTCGAAGTCCTTCGCGGCTACCATCCGGTGGCCCATCTGTTTCCGAAATCGTTCGATCTTCTCGCGGACCTGCACCGCAGGCTTGGATTCCGCATCAAACTCGACGACCTGGCGCGGGAAACACTGGGACATCAGAAAACCGGCAATGGCTTGGAAATCGTGCAGTGGTGGCGCGAGGGCCGCAAAGAGGAAGTCTGCAAATACTGCGAGAACGACGTGCAATTGCTCGTGGACCTGCTGGAGTTTGCCAGGCGAAAAAAGTATGTGGTCGTAAAGTCGCGCCAGTTGCCCGTGGACTGGCCTTGAAAATCAATGCCGGGGACTTAGCCTGATGCGCGCAAGAACACTGGGCGGATTCGCGGCGCTGCTCTTCGTCCTCTCCATGGGCGCGCGGGCCGCCGAAAAGGTCACGTGGAAACCGATTGCGGATGCGGTCTTGCGCATTGACGATCGCGCACCAAAGCAATGGAGTCTCTACCGCGCCGGAAAAAAATCCGATCCGCTTCTTCTCCAGCTCGGCGCGCGCGTCCTGGTCATCTACGTGCGCAACCAGGCGATCTACGACATCCCGCCCAAACAGCTCGAACACAAAGGTGACGATCTATTGTGGCGCGAAACCGATAAACCGGAAAAGCCTCTCCCAACCACGGAATGGAGCACGCGCGATATCGGTTCGGCGTGGCGCATTCGAGTGAAACTGGCCGAGGAAGGCCGCCTGGTTGATATTCAGATTCCGCAAATGCCCGATTTGCGCGGCCTCTACTGAATCATGGCCCCCGGCGAGCCATGGTTTCACGTCTTTTGCCAGGAACGCCACGCAAACCATCCGGCAGTGGCGAGCATTCCGCCCCAACCCAGCAAACGGAACAAGCCGCCGATCTGCGTGTCATGCGCAAGCACTCCCGCATGCGAGAAGAGATAAAACCAGTCATGCTCGGCCAGCTCCGGGTCTCCCACGGTCAGCAGTGGGAGGGATTGGCTCCGCGCATCCGACATATAGATGCCGATGGGCAGAAATTGCTCGAAGAAAAAGAACGAGCAGAACGCCGTGCCGGGCAATTGACGCCGGAACATGAAATAAACCGCGAGGGCAAACGGGACGAACAACTGCAGAAACGTCCCTCCGGCGACCATGACCCATTCACCGACAAATCGGAACAGCAGGTGCCCACCTTCGTGAATGGGAACGAACACAAGGTCGAACCACTGGAAAAGCGTCCCCCCAAAAACCGCATTCCCAATCAAGATGAAGTAAAAGACCAGCCACGCAATCAGAGCGCCGCGCGACACGGGCTCCCACACTTCCTGCAACACATCCAGAAACGGGAATCTTTCGCTGAGCCATTCGGGTATTCCCATGAGCGGTCAATTCCTCCCGCGCCGAGCACTGTGTTCGACAATTTCCTCCGCGCGTCCTTCCGCGGGTAGCCGAGAACCCGCTAACCCAGAAGCGCGGCGCACACCGCGCCGAAACGCCTATGGGCGGTACACACCGTTGACCCAGGGAAGGCCAAAGGCCCCCTTCTGCGCTTGAATGACAATGTCGTCGCCTCTCTGGAACCTGTCGTAGTCATTTTGGTCCACAGCGATACGTTCGATTCGCCGTCCCCGGCGCCAGGAAGTGACCACCAGGCGCCGGCTGCGCGGCAGACCCCCTGTCGAAACTTTCCCGACCACGGTCGCCGGGATTCGAATCGGGCGCGAAGCGTCCAGATGGCCATTCAGAAAGAGCGTGGCCGCAAAAATCCACGGTACCGGGATCATTCCGAAATAAATGCGTTTGATGGGTTCCACTTCGCGCCGTTGACGGGCGCGATGGTCGATCCAGTAACCCAGTGCGAGGGAAAAGAAGAAGACCAGGCCGGCAAATATCAGGATGGCATCCAGCTCGAGCGCGGGATACATCTGGCTGGCCACTACGAACACAATCACGCCGACGAGAAAAAACGCCGAGCGCCGCACCAGCCGCCCCCGCACCACCAATTCGGCGGCTGCGGAAGTCAGCCCACACGCGGGACATTGATCAGCCGTCCGGTCGGCCCCGCAATCGAGACATCGCATCATACCATCGGTAGCGTGGCCAGAAGTCTTTCCAATTGGTCCTTGCCGCTTTCCTCCAGCAGTTCGAATGCGACGGCAAATCCTTTTCCCGGCTCGACCCTGCGTACCGTGCAATTCAGCCGGAGGGGAGGATCGAGTACCAGGCGCCCGAAAAACGTCGCACCAATCCAAAGCGACGGCGTCAACTCAATAAACAAACCTTTCGGCCCGATGTCCTGGACCGCGCCCGTCAATGTGGAAGAACCCCATTCAATTTCGATCATTACCTCAACCTTTCGGCGATTAAAATGCCGGCGCTCGGCAGGGTCAGGCGCGTTCTCCAGCGGCTCGGATGTCATTCGCTACGCTCCATGCAGGGGATGCTATGTGCCGCGCGGCAGAGTGTCAAGGATTCGATTCGCGTGTTTGTTTACTTCCGCGCCGAAAGCCATCGCCTTGCGTGGATGAAAACCGCACCGCCGTTCGGCGCGGCGGACTATTCCGCGCCATTTCTCGCGGATCACTTTTCGCGATGCGCAAGTTCATGGCGCAGCCGGGCGCGCACGCTCTCCCGGAGGCGCAAAAGCTTGATTAGGTCTTCCATATCGCCTCGCAGCAGGTCGGGCACGAAGGCCAGCACGCGTTCCAGAGGCGAATGCGGATGCCGCAATAGCGCGATGCGGACATTCATAAGCTTCGACCACTTCTCATGCATGGCAATGGCGGCGGCGATCTGCGCCGGAAGCCCTTCCTTCGCCAGCGTTTTCAAAAGTTGTGCTTCGGTCAGGAACGGGTTGTTGAGAGCAATCCTCGCAACCTGTTCGGGCCCTTGCGCGATGAGCGCGCTTGCGATGCGTGCAGACGCTCGCCGCGCAAGCATCAGTCTTTGGCCCAATGGCAACTGGAGCAATTTTGCCAGGACACGTTCCTCCGCGAGGCGCCGCAATTCCACCGGGGAGGCTGGCAAAAGGCTGATCCGCACCAGATCCATCAAGTGCAAGTCGCGCAGCAACCGCAGGGCGGTCAGGCGCGGCGTGTGCGGATGGCCAGCCAGGGCGCGGCGAACGCGATAATTTGTCCGCCAGTTTTTTCGTTTTGCGATTTCGTCCAGCAGCGTGCCCGGCAGGTCCTTCCGCTCCAGAAGCAGACAAACATGCGTCTCGTCGAGCGAAGGATTTTCGATCAGAGCGCGGAGAATATTTTCATCCCCGGACGAGAGCAACGCGGGGATGGCTTCGGGAGCCGCCGTGCGGGCAGCCTCCAGGGCGGAAGTGTCGTCAGGCGCCATGAATGTTGACTTGGGCCGAGGATGCGGCGAGGCGGGCGGCAATGCGCGCTGCGCCGATCGCCGGAGAAATTTCAAGCCGCGAAACTTTCGCGCGCAATGCGCCGCTGACCAGGACGGAATCCAGAAGCGCGTCCAACATTCGGCTGCGGCCGAACACTCCGCCGCATTTCACCAGCGGGAATTCCTGGTCCTGCATTCCCAAACGGCGCACGACGATCATCGCGAGATTTCCCAGGCCGATCGCAGCCGTGAACAGGATTTCCTTCGCCGGGCTGTCCTCGGCATCCGAAGCTTCCGCCACCACGGGAAAAAGGGCGGGGAAGATTTCGTAGGGACTCTTCATGATGCGTAGCATAAGCTCGTCCCAATCCGGACAATCGAGCGCCGCGGGAATCATCTCCGCCAATAATGTCGTGGGACCAGCCTGGTCCCTGGCCCGCGCCACCGCACCCACCGCACGGCGTCCGATGTCGAACGCGCTCCCTTCGTCGCCCACCCACGGCCCATACCCGCCTGCGCGTGCTGTCTCGCCGGCTGCATTGCGGCCGTACGCGACCGAACCGGTGCCGGCAATCAGCACCACGCCAGGGCCCGCGCCGGCCGCGGCTTCCAACGCAATTTCGTAATCGGGGACAACCTGCGCGACCCCACGCGGGAATTCGTTCGCCAGAAAAACCAGCACTCGGCGGACAACGTTTTTCCGGCCCGCGCCCGCGAGGCCCGCACACACACCGGATATGCTGTTCGCATGCAGGCCCGCGGCCTTGAGGGCTTCGGCAGCCGCTTCGCTGAGCGAATGAAATGCCGCATCGAATCCGGATCGCAACGCGTTGGACGGGCCGCTGCGTCCTTCGCCGACGATCTTCCCATCGCCGTTGAGAATGACGCATTCCGTCTTTGTGCCGCCGCCGTCAAATCCTAGCGAATAACGCACTGTTCCTCATTGGCTTCCGGTGCGGCGCTTGACGCCGCATGGACGCACTCCTATGATCGCCTGGCTCTTCCCATGCGCCTGACTTTTTTGGATCTCGTCATCGTTGCTGCCTACCTGATTGGCGTGACTCTGTTCGGAATCACGTTCCGCCGGGGCCAGCACACCGTGCGGGATTATTTTCTGGGCGGCCGCGCGGCGCCCTGGTGGGCCCTGGCGCTTTCCATCGCCGCCACCGAAACCTCCACGCTCACGATTATCGGCACGCCCGCGCTGGCTTTCGCCGGAAATCTCACGTTCCTGCAACTCGTTCTTGGATACTTAGTGGGCCGCGTCGTCATCGTGCTGCTGTTCCTGCCGCACTACTTCCACGGAGAATATTATACGGCCTACCAACTGATGGAGAAACGGTTTGGTGGAAGAGTAAAGGCGGCCGCGGCTTCCACATTTCTCCTCACGCGCGCTCTCGCCGAGGGCGTGCGCATCGCCGCCATCGCGCTCGTCGTCAAAGCGGCGTTCGGCGCCGGGCAGCGCACTTCGATCCTCCTGATCATGGCGCTTGTGCTGGTCTACACATTTGAAGGCGGCATGAAGGCCGTGATCTGGACCGACGTCGTGCAACTTATTCTCTATCTCTCCGGCTCGCTTGCCGCGTTCTTTCTGCTGCTCCACAGGATTCCAGGTGGATGGGAAACTGTTGTGCGCGCCGCCGCCGCGACGAATAAATTCCGCGTCTTCGATTTCTCCTTCAGCCTGGTGAATCCCGCGAAAACCTACACCTTCTGGTCCGGCGTAATCGGAGGAGGATTTCTCACGATGGCGAGCCACGGCACCGACCAGACCATCGTCCAGCGGCTCCTCGCCGCAAAATCCGAACGGGAAAGCAAGATCGCGCTCCTCGCCAGCGGCGTCATTATTGTTTTCCAGTTCGCGTTGTTTCTGGTGCTCGGGGTAATGCTTTACGCGTGGCACGGCGCGCCGGCCATCCACCCTGGGCAAAGCTACGATTGGGTCTTTCCCGATTTTATTGTCTTCGCGATGCCTTCCGGCGCGCGCGGTATGGTCATCGCCGCCATCCTGGCTGTGGCCATGTCCAACGCCAGCGGCTCGCTCAATTCCCTCGCGGCATCGAGCGTGGTTGATTTCCAGCAATTGCGCGGAGAAACGGTTCCGGGCGGCGACAATCCCGAGCGTTTTCTTCGCCTGTCGCGCTGGATGACGCTGGCTTGGGGTGTCGTGCTCGCAGTGCTCGGCACGTTCGAATGGGGTCCGATGCTCGAAGCGGGGTTGACCATTGCTTCGATCACTTTCGGCAGCTTGCTCGGGCTTTTTCTCCTGGCGTTTCTGCTGCGGCGCGCCACACCGTCCGGAGTGCTGACCGGCATGGTAACGGGACTGGGCGCCATGCTTTACATTCATTTTTATACCCCGCTGTTATGGACGTGGTACGTTCTGGCCGGCGCGGGAGTCACTTTTCTGGCGGGCGCGCTGGCAAGTTTCGTTAGCGGTTCCCCGAGCGCTGCTCAGCAAACGCGATGAGCAACGGCAAGAAACTCGAACTCGTGCGCGGTTTGGGGGCGTGGACCTCGGCCGCGATCGTCGTTGGCACGATGATCGGCACGGGCATTTTCCTTAAGCCCGCCGAAATGGCCGCCGGTGCAGGCTCGCTCATCCTTGTTTTCGCCGCGTGGATTGCCGGCGGGATATTGTCGCTGTTCGGCGCGCTGGCCTTTGCGGAACTCGGAGCGGCCATTCCTGAAGCCGGCGGTGAATACGCCTATTTGCGGCGCGGCTTCGGACCCGTGTGGGGCTTCCTATTCGGGTGGATGCATTCCATCGTCGGGCGTCCCGCCTCGATGGCCTCGATTGCCGCGGGACTGCTCCGCTTCTGCGGATTCCTGACGCCCGCGGTAGCCGCGCCTATTTTCGCATGGCAAATCTCCATGCCGTTCTCTGATGCGCCCTACAGATTCGTCTTCACCCGGGCGCAACCCCTGGCGATCGTGGCTCTCGCAGCGTTGACGTTCATCAACTATCTTGGCGTGCGCGTCGGGGGACGCGTGCAGGTCATTCTCACGATCATCAAAGTTACCTCGGTCGCCGCAATCATCGTTCTCGGCTTCGCGCTGGCGCGGCCCGGCGGCGCGGGATTTCATCCCTTCTTCCCTTCCAGGTACGGCGCGGCCACCCTCACTGGATTCTTTGGCGCGCTGGCGGCGGCGCTGTGGGCCTACGACGGCTGGGAAGATCTGAATCTGGTGGGCTCGGAAGTGGAAGACCCGCAGCGCAACATTCCTCGCGCATTGATCCTGGGCGTTTTGTTTTGCAGCGTGATCTATATGTTGTTCACCGCGGCCTCCCATTGGGTCCTGCCGTTTGCGGCAATCGCGCAATCGGAGCACGTCGCCTCGGATGTTGTCGCACGCATCTCCGGCCGCAACGCGGCTCTCTGGGTCACGCTGGCGATGGCCGTCTCCGCGCTGGGCACGCTCAACGCATCCACGCTATCCGGCGCGCGCGTGCCTTATGCCATGGCGCGCGACGGCATTTTCTTCCGCAAGACCGCGGATATTCATCCGAAATTTCGAACGCCGGGAGGCGCGCTCGTGTTCGAATGCGCGCTCGCCAGCGTGTTCGCGCTGACCGGCACGTTCGAAGAACTCACTTCGCTATTCCTCTTCGCCACCTGGATTTTCTACGGCCTCTCGGTCGTTTCCATGATGTGCCTGCGGCGCACCGAACCCCACCTGCCGCGGCCATACCGATGCTGGGGTTATCCGTGGGTGCCGGTGGCGTTTGTGATGGGTGCGGCGGCACTGACGATGACTCTGTGGCTCGCGCGGCCCGTGCGGTCCTCCATCGGCCTCGCCCTGATCTTGTCCGGCCTGTTTTTCTACCGCAACTGGCAGAGGAAACTCTTTCCAACAAGCTTCGAACGTGATTCTTCCTCAACCGAACGCTGAACTGAGTTAAACTCCAGCGGTTCGCACGACACTCCTGGCGCGTCGTTCTGTAGAGAGGAAATCCAATGAGCACACTTGATCGAACCATTCGTGCTGTTTTTGCTGTGGCGACGATTGTCTTGACGGGTTCGGCGTTTGGAGCGCAGCAGCCTCCAGCACCCGCGACATACTCCCTGAAACCTACCCCGAAAACTGTCGCCTGGGGCTACTACGATGCGGGCACGCCCCCCGCATTGCGCGTGCAATCCGGCGACACGGTCGAAATCCAGACGCTCCCCGCGGGCGCCAGCCCCGCGCAGCTTGAAGCGGCCGGCTTGCCTCCCGAGCAGGTCGAGCAATCCATGCGGGATATTTTCAAGGAAGTGACCAACAAAGGCCCGGGCGCCCATATCCTGACTGGCCCTATTTTCGTGCAGGGCGCTCAGCCCGGTGACGTCCTCGAAATTCGAATTCTTTCCATTCGGCTGGCTGTGCCTTTTGCCTATAACCGTTTCAGGCCCGGCTTCGGGTTTCTGCCCGACGATTTTCCCTATACTCGTTCGAAGATTATTCCACTGGATGAAAAGCGCGGGGTCGCGCGTTTCGCCGAGGGAATCGAGATTCCCCTGGCGCCTTTTTTCGGGAGCATCGGCGTGGCGCCGCCCGAGGTGACAGGCAGGATCAGCAGCGCTCCGCCCTGGATCCACGGCGGCAACATGGATAATAAGGAACTGGTGGCGGGCACAACGCTCTTCCTCCCGGTGCATGCTCACGGAGGGTTGCTGCTTGTGGGCGATGGCCACGCGGGCCAAGGCAACGGCGAAGTGGATATCACGGCCATGGAAACCTCACTGATCGGCACATTCCAACTGATTGTGCGCAAGGACCTGCATCTTCGCTGGCCACGTGCCGAAACACCCTCACACTACATCACCATGGGATTTAATGAAGACTTGAATGAGGCCGCGAAAATGGCCGTGCGCGAGATGATTGATTTTCTGACGACCGCAAAGCGCCTCAGCCGCGACGACGCCTACATGCTTTCCAGCGTCGCCGCGGACCTGAGCATCACTCAGGTTGTGGACGGAAACAAAGGAGTCCACGTCTCGATTCCGAAAGCCATCTTTCGCAATAAGTAAGCAGGTGTGTGGATGGCGGACTTAGCCGCCATTTCTCACAAAACGTTCGCTATTTCACAGCAATTCGTCTGAATGAATGCGTCCCGCGCGGTTTTGTGGCGCCGGCGTCCCGCCGGCGTTTTTTGCGACGCATTAAAAGTCCCAAAAGCCGCCAGCGGGACGCTGGCGCCACAAAAAGCCTGTGTTCAGCCGCCTAATTTGTAGTTTCCGTTCCACCCATTCGCATCTTCGGAAGAAATGCGCCTTAGCGATACAGCAGATATTTCGCGCGCATCTTGCGAAAGGCCGCGAGATCCCCGCTCCAGCTCGCAACGATTATGGCGGGAGCGTCACTGGCTTTCAGCCTGCTGATTGTTCCGTCATTCCCCACGAGCTCGATCATTTTGGCTACGTCGAACTTGCCGGGATAAAGCTTCGCAAGCGCGGAAGCAATCTCAATCCCCAGACGCATGGATTGTAACGATGCGCGGCCGGTCACAACCACTCTTGCGCCTTCGCACAGTTCGCCCTTGTATAAGCCCGAATCCGGCGTGAATCGCTCTGGCACGAACCGCACGCCCGGCACAGAGCGGCGGTTCATGGCAGCGGCGAATTCCTCACTCCGCATCCACGGCGCGCCAAGCCGTTCGAACGGCCGGTCGGTGCCGCGCCCCACCGATACTCCGCCGGCTTGCAGGATCTCCAAGCCAGGGTAGAGTAACCCGGCATTGGCCGAGCGAAGGTTTGGCGAGGGATTCACCCACGGCAATCCCGTGTCGTCAAACCAGTCGCGGCGGCGCCAATTGCGCATCGAAATGACGCGCAGATCGCAGCCGATCCGATTCTCCGCGTTGAACATCCGCGCCATTTCGCCCAGCGTCATGCCCATTCGAACGGGCATGGGAAAGTAGCCCACGAAATTCGTGCGTCCTCGATCGAGCATAGGACCCTCGATGCGTTCGCCTCCAAGAGGATCGGGACGGTCGAGCACGTAATAAGCGAGGTGATGGTTTGCCGCAGCCTCCATCGTGTAACCCATCGTCGTGATGTACGTATAGAAACGCACCCCGGCATCCTGGATATCGAAGACCAGCGCATCGAGACCCGCAAGCATGGCATCGGTGGGCCGCAGGTCGTCCCCGTAAAGGCTATAAACCGGCAGCCCCGTGGCGGCATCCGTTGTGGACGAGACGCGTTCATCGGCGACGCCGCGAATCCCGTGCTCGGGGCTGAACAGGGCGACAAGTTTCACGCCTGGAGCATGGGCCAGGAGATCAATCGTGCTACGGCGGTTGCGATCCACCCCGGTTTGGTTTGTAATCAGCCCGATACGCTTTCCGGCCAATGGCGCGAACCCCTGCGCTTCGAGCACGTCAATTCCCGTCAGCGTGCGGGCATTGCGCGCAGCCGGTGACGCCGCGTAAGCGGGAATCTGGAACCACGGATGCACACGGATGAACACGGGTACGGCAAAGAGGAATGAAAGAAACACGCCAGCGCCTGAACGTGCGAATTTCTTCGAGCATCCGGACGCGTTGCTCATTGTCATCCGCAATTTCCGCATTCGAAGAGTGTTTTTCTTTCTTTCATCCATGTTTATCTGTGTTCATCAGCGGTTGCAATCGCATTTGTCTCGAATCCACCCGGGTGCTATATATATCCACGACATGCAGGCGTCAATTCTGGAATGCGCACGGTGGCGAAATTGAACCGTTGGCTCCTGCTCATCGCGCTTCTCTTAATGGCTACCACGGGCCGCACACAGAAATCTCCGCGCACACCCGCCGCGCCCTCCCGGAAGAACCTATCTTCCGAGGGTGAACGCTGGGTCGCGCAAACCCTCAAGAAAATGACGCTCGACGAAAAAATCGGGCAGATGTTTGCCGTATGGTGCTACGGCGGCTTCCTTTCCACCGAGAGCGCTGAATATAAGGACCTCCTGCGCGACGTCGAAGAAAAACATATCGGCGCGTTCGCCATCCAGACGCAAGGCTCGCCGCTGGGAATCGAGCGCAGCCAAGTGTACCCGACCGCCGTCCTGATCAACACACTGCAAAGCCACGCCAAGGTTCCCTTGCTGGTTGCCGCGGATTTCGAACGCGGCACGGCCATGCGCATTGACGAAGGGACTTCCTTCCCGCACGCCATGGCTGTGGCAGCGGCCGGCCGCCCGGAAGACGCCTACACCCTGGGCAAGATCACGGCGCTCGAAGCCAGGGCGGCGGGCGTTCCATGGATTTTCGCGCCCGATGCCGACGTCAACAGCAATCCCGGCAACCCTATCATCAACACGCGTTCGTTCGGCGAAGACCCTGCGCGGGTTTCCGAGTTTGTTGCCGCGTTCGTGCGCGGTGTCGAAGAAAACGGCGGGCTGGCCACCGCCAAGCACTTCCCCGGACACGGCGATACGAGCACCGATTCGCATCTCGATCTGCCGGCCGTTACGAGCGACCGCACGCATCTGGAACAAGTCGAACTCGCCCCGTTCCGCGCGGCCATTGCCGCCGGCGCAAACACCATCATGACCGGACATCTCGCTGTCCCCGCACTCGATCCCGATCCCGACGTCCCGGCGACCATGTCCTCCAAGATCACCACGGACCTGCTCCGGCGGCAGATGGGGTTTGAGGGCCTGGTCGTCACCGACGCGCTCGATATGGGCGGCGTAACGGTGCGCTACCCGCCGGGCGAAGTCGCTGTGCGCTCGATTCTCGCCGGCGCCGACGTCCTGTTGGTCCCGCCGGTGCTCGACGCCGGGCTTGCAGCCGTGCGCGACGCCGTGGCGTCCGGCCGCATTCCGATGTCGCGCATCGACGAAGCTGTCACGCGCGTTCTTCGCGCCAAGGCAAAGCTCGGCCTGAACAAATCGAAGCTCGTGGACCTGGACGCCCTGCCGCGGAATTTTCACCGGCCCGAATTCGAACGCGCCGCGCTTGACATCGCCGATCGCGGCATCACGCTGCTGCGCGACGATCAGCACATTCTTCCGCTCGATGCCACGAAACCGATGCGGGCGCTGCTCGTGGCGGTTTCGGGAGACAATGACGCCTACCCGGGCGAGGATTTCGAAAATGAAATTCGCTGGCGCGTAGATTCGCTCGCCAGTGTGCGCATGGACGCGCGCTTCGTGCGCGCCGGAACCGCAAAGCTTCCCCCGGCTGATACCTACGATGTGGCCATTGCCGCCATCTTTGTCCGCGTGGCGGATCGCAAGGGCAGCATAGGTCTCCCGGACGACGAAGCCGCCGTAGTGGATCGGTTACTCGCCGCGGGCAAACCTGTCATCATCGCCTGCTTCGGAAGTCCCTATCTCGCCGAGCGCTTCCCCGCCGCGAAGACCTGGGTCGCAGCCTTCAGCACCGTTGACGTCGCCCAGCACGCCATGGGCCGAGCTCTGTTTGGCCAAGCACCCATCGCCGGGCGGCTGCCCGTAACTGTTCCGGGCGTAGCGACACTGGGCGCGGGAATCAACCTCCCCGCGAACCCCATGAAGCTGCGTCCCAGCGAAGCGAGTACAGACGCGAAGCTGAAACCTGCCTATGCCGTACTCGACCGCGCCGTCGCCGATCGTGCATTTCCGGGAGGCGTGCTGGCGGTTGGCTATCGCGGCGAGCTTCAGATACACGCCTTTGGCCGGCAGACGTATGACGCGACCTCCGCGGCAATCACTCCCGACACGATTTATGACACCGCTTCGCTCACCAAGGCCGTCGTCACCACGACGCTCGCGGCCATGCAAGTGGAAGCGGAGCGCGTCGCACTCGACTTGCCCGTGGGGCGGTACATCCCCGAGTGGAATAGCGGCCCCAACCCCGAATGGCGCAAGAGCGTAACGATCCGGCACCTGCTGACGCATTCCTCCGGACTTCCCGCGCACAAGGACTATTTCCTCACGATTCATTCGAAAGGTAATGCCATTGCCAACATTTCCCAGGAAGCCCTCGAATACGAACCGGGCACGAAGACGGTCTACTCCGATTTAGGTTTCATCCTGCTTGGTGAAATCCTCGAGCGCGTCACCGGCAGGACCATCGATCAACTCGCCAAAGAAAGAATTTTCACGCCTCTCGGAATGGCGAACACCCTATTTAAGCCGTCGAAGGCGCTTGCCAGCCGCATCGCTCCCACCGAGGACGACACAACGTATCGCAAGCGGCTGCTCCGGGGCGAAGTGGACGACGAAAACGCGTTCGCGATGGGCGGCGTAGCCGGGCACGCCGGAATGTTTGCGACGGCGGCCGATCTGGCGGCGTTCTGCCAGATGCTTCTTAACGGCGGGATGTACGCGCACCAGCGTCTTCTGACGCTCGAGACGCTCGAGCAATTCATCACTCCCGAGGCGCTTGCGGGCCATACGCGCACACTCGGCTGGATGGTCCCTACGGAGGATTCCTCGAGCGGCCGTTATTTCTCCTCGCGCAGCTTCGGCCATCTGGGTTTTACTGGCACTTCGATCTGGATCGACCCGGACCGGCAGCTTTTCGTCGTCCTTCTCACCAACCGTGTTTATCCCACGCGCGCAAACGACAAAATCGCGGGCGTGCGCCCCGCCGTGCATGACGCCGTGATTGAGGCGCTTGGCCTCGCTCCCGCTGCGCGGTAGCCCCGCGAGCACTCTCCTTCCCCCTTACTGAATGAGCGATGGCCAGAGGATTCGCTGCACCGAAATGTGCTGCGCGCGTGCGAAGATGGGTGTGCGCCATGTCCAAGAAAACACCGAGAGCGACCGAGCAGCGAAATCCCCACACGCGCGGCCTCGACGCAAAATCCACATTGGATATTCTGCGAGCGATCCATCGGGAGGACGCCACAGTAGCGCAGGCCGTCGCCCGCGCGATTCCCGCAATGGCACGGGCCGTGGACGCCATTGCGCTGGCCCTGCGGAGCGGCGGACGCCTGTTCTACATTGGCGCGGGGACCAGCGGGCGTCTGGCGGCGCTCGATGCCGCGGAAATTCCGCCTACGTTTGGCACGCCGGCGCGGTTGGTCCAGGCCGTCATTGCGGGAGGCCGCCGCGCGCTCACGCACGCCGTCGAAGGCGCGGAAGACAATCGCGCGCAGGGCGCGCGCGACCTGGCGGCGCGCCGCTTGAGCCCTAACGATGCCGTCGTCGGAATCACGGCCAGCGGGTCAACGCCCTACGTCCTCGGGGCGCTCGAGTTCGCGCGGCGCCGCGGCGCCGCCACGATCGGCGTAACGGCAAATCCGCGGACGCCGATTACCCGTCTTGCAGCGATCAGCATCGTCGCCCCTACGGGACCAGAAGCGATTACCGGATCGACGCGAATGAAGGCCGGCACGGCCCAGAAAATGGTCCTCAACATGCTCTCTACCGCCACGATGGTTCGCGCAGGACGAGTCTATGACAACTGGATGATCGGCGTGGCGCTGACGAATCGAAAGTTACAGGCGAGAGGGCTGCGAATCTTGGCGGAAGCTTCGGGCGCAACCGTGGCCGAAGCAACACGCGCCCTGCGTCAATCGGGACACAATATGGGTATTGCACTCATCCTGCTTAAGACCAACGTAAACGTTCGTGAAGCGCAACATCTATTGCGTAACGCAGGTGGCAACGTACGCGACGCTCTTGCTCGCAAACAACAAATTTCAAAAGGCCGGCAAAGACCACATGGATAAGCTCCTCATTGAAGGTGGAAGGCCGCTGGAAGGTTCCGTGCGCATCAGCGGCGCGAAAAATGCCGCCCTGCCCGCGATGGCGGCGGCGCTGCTGACTTCCGGCCGCGTCGAGCTGGACAATATTCCACGCGTGCGGGACATCATCACGATGGGCCGTTTGCTCGCGCACATGAGCGCAATCGTCGATGTGCCCGAAGTTCCGCCCACCGCCATGATCATCCAGGCCGGACAAATCAATGGCGCCGAAGCGCCGTACGAACTGGTGCGCACGATGCGCGCCTCGATCCTGACGCTCGGCCCGCTCGTCGCCCGCACCGGCTCCGCGCGCGTCTCGCTTCCCGGGGGATGCTCGATTGGCGCGCGGCCCGTGGACCTGCACCTGAAAGCGCTCGAGCAAATGGGCGCGGAGATCGGCACTTCGCACGGTTACGTCGAGGCGCGCGTTCCGGGCGGAGGACGCCTGCGCGGCGGCCGCGTCTTCTTCGACAAGATCACCGTCACCGGAACGGAAAACGTGCTCATGGCCGCGGCGCTGGCCGAAGGTGAAACACAAATCGAAAATGCGGCGCGCGAACCGGAGATTGCCGACCTGGCGGATCTTCTCATCAAAATGGGCGCGGAAATCGAGGGCGCGGGGACATCTACGATTCGCGTGCAGGGGAAAAAAGAACTGCATGGCGCGCGGCATACCATCATCCCGGACCGGATTGAAGCCGGCACTTTTCTTGTGGCGGGAGCCATCACGAACGGCGCGCTCGAACTCACGGGTTGCGTCCCCGAACACCTGGCCTCCGTCATCGCCAAACTGCGGGAAACCGGCGTCGAAATCCGCGAGACCGCGCCGGGCACGCTGTCGGTCCGCGGCGCAAAAAAGCTGGTCGCCGCCGACGTCAGGACCGAGGAATATCCAGGATTTGCGACCGACATGCAGGCGCAGTTCATGGCGCTGGCGACGCAGGCCGAAGGCACATCGGTGATCACGGAAACAATCTTCGAAAATCGCTTCCTCCACGCCAGCGAAATGATCCGCATGGGCGCGAATATTTCCATTGAAGGGCGCCGCGCCGTCGTCCATGGCCCCACAACGCTTTCCGGCACGAGCGTGATTGCTTCGGATCTCCGCGCCAGCGCCTCGCTGGTGCTGGCCGCGCTGGTCGCGCGCGGCGAAACAATCATCGACCGCGTCTACCACATCGACCGCGGCTACGAGCGCATCGAGGAGAAACTCTCTTCGGTCGGCGCGCGCATCCGCCGCGTCAGTTAACCCGCGGTTTTAGCTCTGCTTGGCGGTGATCCCGGGAACGCCATTCTCCTGAATGGCGTGATGCAAACCGCCAATCTCGAGATTGGCGTTCCCGGATTTCAACCCCAGGTTCCCAAATCAACTTCGGAATTCAGGTTTCGTAGCACAGCATTAGCCTGTGCCACAAAAGCAAAACGGGGAGGCGATGATTCGCCTCCCCGTCTTGTAAACGACCCGTCAAGCGCGCGCACGAGGCGCGCTTGTTTTACGGCAGCCCTACTGCCCCGCTGCTTCCTTTTGTTGTTTCTCGCGCTGCTCGCGCAGGACTGCTTTACGCGACAGCCGAATTTTGTTGCCTTCGATGGCCAGCACCTTGACGAGCACCTGGTCGCCCAGTTTCAGTTCGTCCCGGACGTCTTTGATGCGTTGCTCGGCGATTTCACTGATGTGCAGCAAGCCGTCGGTGCCCGGAAAAATCTCCACGAAAGCGCCGAATTCCGCCAGCCGCACCACCGTGCCGAGATATGTCTTGCCGATTTCGGCCGATGCCGTGATATCCCGGATCATCTGCAGCGCCTCGTCTGCGGCGGTGCCGTTGTTGGCAAACACATGCACCTTGCCGTCGTCCATGACGTCGATCTTGACGCCGGTCGCCTCGATGATCGAGCGGATTTTCTTCCCGCCGGGGCCGATCAGGTCGCGGATCTTGTCGGTGGGGATCTGCAACAGGTACAGCCGCGGGGCGAAGATCGACATTTTGTCACGTGCCGTCGAAATCGTCTGGTCCATGATGTCCAAAATGTGCAAACGCCCGTGCCGCGCCTGCTCAAGCGCCTTCCGCATCATGGCTACGCTGATGCCTCCGACCTTGATGTCCATCTGCAACGCGGTGATTCCGGCGCGCGTTCCGGCGACTTTGAAGTCCATATCGCCGTAGTGGTCTTCCGCTCCGGCAATGTCGGTCAGCACGGCCGCCTTGTCGCCTTCGACTACCAGGCCCATGGCAATACCCGCGCATGCCGCGCGTATCGGCACGCCGGCGTCCATCAACGCGAGCGAGCCGCCGCAGACGGTGGCCATCGAGGATGACCCGTTCGATTCCAGAATGTCCGACACCAGACGCATCGCGTACGGGAAGTCGGTCTCCGGCGGAAGCAGGTTCACCAGCGCGCGCTCGGCCAGTGCGCCATGCCCAATCTCGCGCCGGCCAGGCCCGCGCAGGAATTTCACCTCTCCGACGGAAAAGGGCGGAAAGTTATAGTGCAGCATGAAACGCTTGAACGATTCTTCCTCAAACAGCAGGTCGAGGCGCTGCTTGTCTTCTTTCGTGCCCAGCGTCGTCGTCGCCAGCGCCTGAGTCTCCCCGCGCGTGAACAGCGCCGAGCCGTGCGCGCGCGGCAACACTCCGACTTCGCAGGTAATCTGCCGGATTTGATCGAACGCGCGCGCATCGGGGCGCCGATTGCGCTCGAGGATATCCTCGCGGAAGTAACGCTCGCGCAACCGCTCAAACGCACGAGCCGCCAGCTTGCGCTTCTCGTCTTCCTCCTCCGGGATCGAGGAGGCGATCTCCTTCTTGAGGTCGTCGATCAGGTGATAGCTTTCTTTCTTCGGGTGCTTCGCCGTGTCCAGAGCGTCGTGCAGCCGCGCGCCGTATTTCTGTTCGATCTGCTTGGCGAGGGCTTCATCAAACGGCAGGGGTGGCACGGTAACCTTGTTCGGCTTGACCTTGTCATGAAGTTCGCGAATCGCCGCGATGATGCGTTTGATCTCTTCGTGGCCGAATTCCAGCGCGTCCGCGACTTGGTCTTCGCTGACTTCAATGGCGCCTGCTTCGATCATCACGATGGCGTGTTCGGTGGCGACCACGACGATGTTCATCTGACTCGTCTTTTGATCGGCAACCGTCGGGTTCGCAACGAGCTTGCCTTCGACCAGGCCGACGCGCACCGCCGCTACGGGCGTCGTGAACGGCAAATCGGAAATAAACGCCGCCGCCGAAGCGCCGGTGATCCCGATCATGTCCGGATCATTTTCGCTGTCGGCCGATAGCACCATGGCGACGATTTGGGTCTCATTGCGCCACGCTTCGGGAAACAGCGGGCGCAGCGGGCGGTCGATCATTCTCGAGGTCAGAATTTCGCGCTCCGAGGGGCGCCCTTCACGCTTGAAAAATCCTCCGGGAATCTTCCCGGCCGAATAGGTGTATTCCCGGTAGTCCACGGTGAGCGGGAGAAAATCCCTGTCGTTCGCCTTGGTATCCATGCAGGCCGTGACGAGCACGACCGTATCGCCATACCGCGCCAGTACCGCGCCGTTGGCCTGTTTTGCCACTTTTCCGGTCTCCAGCGTCAGTGTGCGTCCGCCGACCTCGACCTTAACCTGATGGGGAGCTGGTTCTGCTTGCGCCATAAATGAAATTCCTTTCGTTTTGCCGCCGCGTCCCGAACCATCGGGTATAGCGCGCGCGGAAAGCTGTTCGAGTGCGGGATGGATGCATCCCGTTTTGTTTGGAAGAGAATGACGAAGACGGCGGCGAGAGGGAGGCCGGAGTCCACCTACAAAAAAAGCGGCCGGGCGACACCGCCCAAAAGCCGCCAGAAACTTACATCGCTCCGCATAGGCTCGGAGATTTCGTTGGCGCGACCGCGCCCCGCGCTTGCGGGACAGTTACTTGCGCAAACTAAGACGTTCGACAATCTCGCGATACCGATCCGGGTCGCGACGGTTAAGATAATCCAGCAGCCGCCGGCGCTTGTTGACCATCATGATCAGCCCGCGTCGCGACGCATGGTCCTTGAGGTGCGACTTCAGATGCGTCGTCAGGTAGTTGATTCGCTCACTCAACAAGGCAATCTGGACTTCTGGTGAGCCTGTATCCTTCACGTGCGCTCGATACTGCTCGATCAACATTGACTTAGCTTCTCTCAAGTCGTCCTCTCCGCCGAACCCACTGAATTCCGCTCTCGTTTCGTCTTCTCTTCGACTTTAAGAGCCTAACACACGCCCTCGCTCCCATGCAAAATCTTTCTGCAAGTCAAACGGGCGGCCAAAACCGCTCCCCCGCAAGTCCGCGCGCGGCACGCATCTTCCCTCTGTGCCCTTTGTGTCCTCTGTGTTGAACTCCTGCCTTTTGCCTTCGCTGGCAGAAAAGAGCTTCCCCACAGAGAGCGCAGAGGACACGGAGAAAAAACTGCCGGAATCAGGAACATCTGACACCAACAACCTGTCACCTGTCGCCTGTTCCCTTGCTTCTCTCACTTGTCGCGAATCAGAGAAAGAAACTCTTCGCGCGTCTGCATGTTTTCGCGAAACGCGCCCAGCATGGCGCTGGTCACCGTCTGCGAATTTTGTTTTTCGACGCCGCGCATCACCATGCACAAGTGCCGCGCTTCGATCACCACGCCTACACCCAGCGGAGCGATTTTTTGCTGGATGGCGCCCGCAATCTGGCTCGTCAGACGTTCCTGGATTTGCAACCGCCGCGCGAACATATTCACCAGCCGGGGAATCTTGGACAGCCCGACCACTTTCTTGTCCGGGATATACGCCACATGGCACTTCCCGAAAAACGGCAGCATGTGGTGTTCGCACAAACTGTAAATCTCGATGTCTTTCACCAGCACCATCTGATCGTAGCTCACGCTGAACATGGCCCCGTTCAGGAGCTTTTCCGGATCCTGGTGATAGCCGCTGGTCAGATACCGCAGGGCTTTTTCAAACCGCTCGGGGGTGTGCCGCAAACCATCCCGGTCCGGGTCCTCTCCGATCAAATGCAGCATCCGCCGCACCAGACCGGCGATGGACTCCGCCTTTTCCACGCTGACAGGTTCGCTCAGCGCGAGTTCTTCGGTACGCTTTGTTTTTTCAGTCATCGGCCGCTCCCGGCAGGCTCTCCCGCGTATTCAAAACTGTTCATGCTGGTCTCTTCCAGGCGCACGCGCTCGAGTTTGGCGCTTGGAAATTCGCGCAGGCGGTTGAAAATTTCGATGCAGAGATTTTCGGTTGTCGGCACGCGCTCGCGAAAGCCGGAAACTTCTTCATTCAGATACTTGTGGTCGAACGGCTCGATCACTTCCCTCTCGACAAATGCGTCCAAGCCGGTCAGATTTGCGATCATCCCCGTCGCAGCATCCACCGGGCCTGAGACAGCGACTTCGACGACGTAGTTGTGGCCGTGCCCGTAAGGGTTGTTGCACTTGCCGTAGACGCGCAGGTTCTCTGCTTCGCCGAGTTGCGCGCTGTGCAGGCGATGCGAGGCTGCAAAGCGGTACCGCCGCGTCAGATGGAGATTCATCTCGACACACCCGGCGCCGCTCCCGCGCCGTTGCTTTCGCCGTAGCAATCGACGAACAAGTCGGGCGTTTCGTACAAGCGCACGCGATGCAAACTCCCGCGCGTGATCTTCGGCTCCAGCAGCCGCCAGATCACTGTGGCGATGTTCTCGCAGGTCGGAATCTGCCCGGCCAGCTCGGGAACCTCATAGTTGAGAAAACGGTGATCCATACGGTCGCTTACTTCGCGCTGCAAAATCTCTTTCAACTCCTTCAGATCCAGCACCATGCCCGTGGCTGGGTCCGGGTCCCCGCCCACCGTTACCTCGAGGACGTAATTGTGCCCATGGCCGTGCGGGTTATTGCACTTCCCGAAGATGCGCCGGTTCTCCTCGGCCGAAAATGCCGGATTGTGATACAGATGCGACGCCGAGAACTCGATTTTGCGTGTCAGATAGACCATAAGGTATGAGCCCGGCGAATCAAGAGTTTGCACCAGTCACCGGTCACCAGTCACGAATCACGAGTCACAAATCACGACTCACGGGGTACTCCCGCCCCCTCCATGACACGCGCCCATGCGCATAGCGCCATTCCGAGGTAAGAAGCACTGCCGCGTAGAGCGCAACCCCTGCCAGATAGTATAAGGCAAGCGCGGATGGAAAACGATTCCGCCGGAGCGAGGCGGCATACGCCGCGTGGCGCCCCGCCAGCAATACCACGCCAAGCACTCCCCAGATCAGATGCAGCGGCGTAAGCGGAAGTAGCAGCAAAGGTATCCAGGGGACCACCCCGCGCAGTTCACGGCCCACCGCGCGCGATGTCCCGCCCGACATCCCGCCAATCAGGGGATACAGATTCTTCGTCCAACCCTCCCACATCGCCCCAAACGTCCGGTACATCCTCACGCGCATGATTCCCAGCCCGGAGGCAAAGTGCAGGCGTATTCCGGCCTGTTTGGCGAGCCTCGCCAGCGCCACGTCCTCGAGCACTTCACCCGCGACCGCCGCATGACCCCCTATCGTTTCGTAGTCTTCCCGCCGGACGAGCAGATACTGCCCGGTAGCCGCGGCGGCCGGAGAATTGGGATCGTTTACGGCGTCGTAGGAGAACTTCTGCCCCAGGCGCGTGTAGACGAACGGGATCAAGGCGCGTTCCCACCACGTATGCGTCTCCTGCTCGGGCGAATAGGACACCAGGCCCGCGCCAGTGGCCGCAGCGTCGGCCAGCGCGCGAGCCGTCGAACCCGGCAGGTGTACGCCATCGGCGTCTGTGAACAGCAGCCAGTCCCCTGTGGCTTGCGCGGCGCCCAGCGAAACGGCGTAGTTCTTCCCTACCCACCCGTTGGGCAACGCCTTTGTTTCGAGGACGCGCAGTTGGTTGTATCGCGCGGACAGCCGCTCAAGTTCCGCAGCCGTGCCGTCGGAGGACTGATCGTTAACAACAAAAATCTCTTTGATTTCCGGCTGCGCGGCAAGCGAATCCACAGCGGAAGCAATCGTAGCTTCCTCGTTGCGCGCCGGCACGATCGCGGAAATGCTGGCAGATATGGTCATCGGTTAAATGAATCGGCAGGTAGTCGGCTGTTCAGAATATCTACGGCTCTTGGGCTCTCGCTATGAATTCCAAATCTTCTGTCCTCTCCAGTTGATCCGCATGAATAAAGACACGCCCAAACGCTCTTCCCTCGAGTTCCAGGATCATCACCCCACCGCCATACTCCTGAACGTACCAGTCAGTTTCTGGATCACCGAGTTCTGCCGCCACCAGCTCGATTTCACATGGTTCGCCATGGAAACGCACGCGGTCACCTTTCTTTATCTCATCACCAGATTGGTATTTGAGAGTCATCCTCGTAGGTCCGAACCGCTTCTCATTGCTGCCCGTGGAGCAGATTTTTCTAGACCCTATTTGTCACACATGCTAATTCCTGGCCCGCAAGTCATCTCGCACGAAGCCGGGCAGAACCGGGTGCGGCTTTACTTTTACGCTGAACGCCCCGATCGGATCGGGGCGTGGAGCCCGCCGGAATAATGTATTATAGAGACCGGAGCGGAATCGATGAAGCACAAAATCCTCGGCCCTATCGCCTTGATCCTGGTGGCAGCGGTCTTGTACGTATTCGCCATGCCAAGTTATCGCCAGGGCGAGGCGAGCCTTGCCGGACGCAAAGCCAAAGACTTCCCGCTTCAGATTACAGGCGCCTCGCATTTGGCCGATCTGCGCGGCAAGGTTGTAGTGCTCAACTTTTGGGCGTCGTGGTGCCCACCCTGCCTCGAAGAAACCCAATCACTCAATCGCCTTCAACAGAACATTGCGGCCAGGGGCGGAATGGTCCTCGGCTTGAGTGTGGACGAAGATCAGACCGCCTACGAAAAATTCCTCGCGGACAACCACGTGGTCTTCCCCACCTACCGTGACGCCAGCAAGAAGAGTGCCGCCGATTACGGGACGTCCATGTACCCGGAAACCTACCTAATTGACCGCAAAGGCCGCCTGGCGCGCAAGATCGTAGGCCCACAGGACTGGCAATCGCCCGAAATCATGGGTTCCATCAATGTCTTGCTGAATCAGAAGTGACGCGCGCGAACTCCTGCACTTTAGGTTCGTAAGAAGGCGGGTAGCCAACCCTCTACTCGCCGGCGAGCACGGGAACGCCATTCTCCTGAATGGCGTCATAGAAACCGCCAATCTGGAGATTGGCGTACCCGGCTTTCAACCCCAAGTTCCCAAAACCAACTTCGCAATTCAGGTTTAGTCGCGAGCGCCGCTTCTGAAAAAAAGCCGGGTGCCCCATCCTTGCGGAGCAAGGGTGGGGCTTTGCTTCTGGAAATTGGAATTACACAGAAAGATTGACCCTGCGCAGGCGCAGCGCATTCGTGATCACGGACACCGAACTAAAACTCATCGCCGCCGCCGCGATCATGGGGCTTAGCAGCAGGCCGAAGAACGGATAGAGAATACCCGCCGCGATGGGCACGCCCAGCGAGTTGTAAACAAACGCAAAAAACAGATTCTGCTTGATGTTGCGCATCGTGGCGCGGCTCAACGAGCGTGCGCGCACGATGCCGCGCAGGTCTCCCTTCACCAGCGTTACTCCGGCGCTCTCCATCGCGACATCCGTGCCGGTACCCATGGCGATGCCGACTTGCGCCTGCGCCAGCGCCGGCGCGTCGTTGATTCCGTCGCCGGCCATGGCCACAAAACGCCCTTCGCCCTGAAGCCGCTTTACGATGCTGGCCTTGTCTTGCGGCAGAACCTCAGCGGCCACCTCGTCAATCTTCAACTTGCCGGCCACCGCCTGAGCGGTCGTACGGCTGTCGCCGGTCAGCATCACAATGCGTATGCCGTCTTCGTGAAGCTGGCGAATCGCCTCCGCGGTCGTCTGCTTGATCGGGTCGGCGACTCCAAGCATCCCCGCGACCTTGTTCTCGACGACCACAAACATGACCGTCTGGCCGTCCGCTCGCAGCGCCTCCGCCCTCGCAGCGAACGCTCCTGGCTCGACGCGCAACTCCTCGAGAAGTTTCGAATTCCCGAGAGCGACAGAGCAATTCTCCACGCGTCCGCGGACACCCCGGCCCGTCAAGGATTCGAACGCCTCGGTTGCGCCGAGCTTGGCTCCACGTTCTTCCGCGCCGTTGACGATCGCCGCAGCCAGAGGGTGCTCGCTGCCCCGTTCGAGCGTTCCCGCAAGCCGCAGCAGCCGGCCCGCATCAAATCCGCCGGCTGGCTCGACCGACACAAGTTTTGGCTTGCCTTCGGTGAGCGTGCCCGTCTTGTCCACCACCAGCGTGTCCACCTTGCGCATCAATTCGATGGCCTCGGCATTCTTGAACAACACACCGAGCGTTGCGCCCTTCCCTGTCGCCACCATGATGGACATAGGCGTCGCCAGCCCCAGCGCGCACGGGCAGGCAATGATCAGCACGGCCACCGCGTTGATGATGGCGTGCGCCATGCGCGGATTCGGTCCCCACACACCCCAGATGGCAAATGTGAACGCAGAAATGCCGACAACGATGGGCACGAAGTATCCGGCCACCACGTCGGCCAGCTTCTGGATCGGCGCCCGGCTGCGCTGCGCTTCGCCGACCATGCGAACGATTTGCGCAAGCAGCGTTCCCGCTCCCACACGCTCCGCCCTCATCACCAGCGAACCCGTGCCGTTCACGGTCGCTCCCGTGACGCGCGCGCCCTTGATTTTTTCCACCGGAATGGGCTCGCCGCTGATCATTGATTCGTCTACGCTGCTCGAGCCCTCAAGGACCACGCCGTCCACCGGGACCTTTTCGCCCGGGCGCACGCGCAAACGATCGCCAGGACTGACCTGATCGAGTGGCACATCGAGTTCGGAGCCATCTTCCCGAATCAAGCGCGCCGTCTTCGGCGCCAGCCCGAGCAGAGCCTTGATCGCAGCGCCGGTCTGGCTTCGCGCGCGAAGCTCCATGACCTGGCCGAGGAGAACAAGCGTGGTGATGGCAGCGGCAGCCTCAAAATACACCGCAACTTCGCCGCCCTCCCCGCGAAACGACGCGGGAAAGATTCCCGGAAGAAGCGCGGCAATAACGCTGTACCCGTAGGCAACGCCCACACCCAATCCAATCAGCGTAAACATGTTCAAATTGCGCGTCACGAGGGATCGCCAGCCGCGCACAAAAAACGGCCAGCCTCCCCACAGCACGACCGGAGTCGCCACGATCCATTCGAACCACTGCCAGGCTCTTAGTGGCGCCCATCGCATCAGCGGGGAGATGGATGGCGCGAAGTCCGACATCGCTACCAGCAGAACCGGAATCGTGAGAGCCGTGGAAATCCAGAAACGCCTCGTCATATTCACCAGTTCCGGATTCTTTTCTTCTTCCGCGGTAATTGTTCTCGGCTCCAGGGCCATCCCGCAAATCGGGCAGGACCCTGGTTCATCCCGGACGATCTCGGGATGCATGGGGCAGGTGTATTCCGTCTTTGTCGTCTGCGGCAGGCCCACAACCGGCTCCAGGGCCATGCCGCACTTGGGACAATCGCCCGGCCCTTGCTGGCGCACCTCTGGATCCATCGGGCAGGTGTATTCGTTGGCGGCCTTCGGAGCCGCGGGAGTAGCGGGCGGAGCCGCAGGCGGCACGCTATGCCGAGGAACGGATGGAGCAGGCGCGATTTGTACAGTGTGCGACGGCGCAGCAGCAATGCCCACCAGCGTTTTCGGCACGGGTGCGGTCCCGCCGATGCGGGATTGGAGCCCGCCAGATTCGGGTGCGGGCTCTACTTGGAGCCCGCGGGATAAAAGATATTTTTCCGGGTCCGCGCTGAATTTCTCCTGGCAGCCCCGGCAACAGAAATAGAATGTTTTGCCCGCGTGCTCGTGTGTCGCTTTCGCGCGCGCCGGATCCACCATCATCCCGCAAACCGGATCTTTTTCGAACGAACTGGCCGGAATGCTCATAGCGCCCTCATCTCGAATGCCTGTCCATCAGATTCAACAATTCTTCGTACATGGCTTCGGCGCGCCCCGGCGCGCTGTCCCGGATCGCCTCGGAAGCGCAATGCAGCAGGTGATTGCGCATCAGCGCGCGTCCCACGGACCGCAGCGCTTCCCGCACAGAGGAAATTTGCACCAAAATATCGGCGCAATAGCGGTCTTCGGCGACCAGACGCTGCAAGCCGCGGACTTGCCCCTCGATGCGCCGCAAACGCTTCAGATTCGATGATTTGATCTCCGGATCCACGCCAAGAGCCTTGCGGCTTTTGGGGTGCGCCGCGCAGCCGCATGCCGCGGCGCTGGACGCCGTCGCTGTCTTCTTGTTTCCCATGCTCTCTCCCGCGCGCCTTATATCCAACCGCCTTCTATAGCATACCCCCTCCCCCTATGTAAAGTGGACCGCAGGCGCGGGATCTGCTGCTATAATGCGCCCATGACGCTGATCGAGATTACCTACCAATTGCAGTCGCCGCTGCAACCGGAGCAACTGCGAGCTCTGGGCAGCTTCGCCAACACCTATGGGCTGCGCCGCTTCCGCGTGGACGAAATCAACAACCGCCTGTCTTTTGAGTATGACGCCTCGCGGCTAAAGGAAACCGAAGTCGCGCACGTTCTCCGGGAAGCGCGAATTCCGGTGCTGGGGCGCGTGGAACCTGTAGCCACAGTTTCGCAGATTTAGACGGGTGCGGGCTTTACTTGAAGCCCGCCAGAACCCGACCCCGCCAGAAGAAATCCGGAAAAAGAAAGGGGCCCTCGCTTGGGAACAAGGGCCCCAAAGACGCGTTCCGTTGCCCGGCCTTTTTTTGACCGGGGCGTGGGGTCATCCATCCTAGCTTCCCTCTCAGAGGCAGGTGGGAACGACTGTCACAAATCCTGGAGCAAGCCCCTTCCCCCTCGCTCGAAGACTCGTGAAGGCCGTCATTCGGAATGCGTCCACGCTCTACCACCTTGCAAGTTGGCAACCATTCCAGATGGTCCTCGCCGGTTCACGATTTCCTTAGTTTTGTTTATCTTTCAATAGCTTGCACTGCGGCGCTCGTCGCCCAGCCTGCTCTGGAATCCTGATTCGGGAGTTCGCCATCCCGCCTCGGGAATCTTCCCCGCAGCTCCTTCCGGGCGAAAACATCCTACTTTCTTTGTCCACCCGGCATCGGCCTGCGCGGAATGCTCGTAAACACTTCGACACATTTCCCGAAGACGCCATCGTAATCGCTTGACGCGTTCGAACGTGGAAGCACAGACTCGGAGTGAAGCCTGCTATTGCCTTCCCTGTATAGGGGTGGGGTCGAGTTTGTCGGCATAGGGCCTGAAGCCACACGTGCTATCGCCACAGAAATCAGGGCCTCCTCCCGGACTCGCATCAAGAAAAACTAGCCGCACCCCCCTCTGCGGGCAGCTTCCGGCGACCTTTTTTTTCGCCGAACTTAGCAGGTTATCCAGGAGATTTTAATGAGTTCGGACATTGCCGCGCTGCCGCCCAAAGCACCTGCATCGAATCCGGGTGCTCCCTCCGCCACACCGGCTGCGCCCATAGTGTCCACTGCCGCGATTGTCGCGACCATGCTGCAAGCTTCCAAGCAGGTGAGCGACCTGATCTTTTCACCCGGCCGGATGCCCCAGGTCGAGATCAATGGCCAGTTGAAAGAAGTGAATATTGCCGGGGTCGGAAAACTCTTGCCGGATGCGACGCGCCGCATCGCCACCGACCTGCTTGGGAAAAATGAAATTGTAGCCGACAAGCTTGATAAAGAGGGATCGACCGATCTGTCCTATAGTCTGCCGGGAACCGCGCGCTTTCGCGTGAACGTCTTTCGACAACGGGGCACCTACGCGATCGTGATGCGCGTGATCCCCCAGACGATCCCCGATTTGGCATCGCTCCAACTGCCGGCGCATCTTGGTGAAATCTCGGAACTTCGCAACGGCATTGTGCTGGTGACCGGGCCGACCGGCTCGGGCAAATCCTCGACGCTCGCGGCCATCCTGAACAAGATCAACGAGGAAAAGGCGTACCACATCCTGACCATTGAAGACCCCATCGAATTCCTGCACATGCACAAGAAATCAACCATCCACCAGCGGGAACTCCATAGCGACACCCCGAGTTTCGCTTTGGCGCTCCGGGCAGCGTTGCGCCAGGCGCCTAAGGTGATCCTGGTTGGCGAAATGCGCGACAAGGAGACGATTGAGATTGCGCTGGAGGCCTCGGAAACCGGACACCTTGTCTTCTCCACGCTGCACACGATCGATGCCTCAAAAACCATCGAGCGTATCATCGGCGTATTCCCTCTGTCCGATCAACAGGCCATCCGTAGCCGCGTCTCCAGAGCGTTTCGCTACATCATTTCGCAACGCCTGATCGCTCGAAAGGACGGTACAGGCCGCGTCGCCATCGTCGAAATCCTGAAATCCTCCATGCGCACCCGCGAGTACGTCGAAAAGGGAGAGGGCGAGGGCAAGACCTTGCTGGAGGCCATGCGCGACGGGACGAACGAGGGCATGCAACACTTTGACGGCGAACTGGAACGCATGATCCGCGCCGGCTTGCTTGATCTTGAAGTTGGGCTCAGCTACGCCAGCAACGCCGGCAATCTTCGACTTGAGCTTGCCGATATGTTCGAAGCCGCCGAGGCCAATTCATAGGCCCTGTGCAAAGTCTTCTATCCAGGGGCTGAGTCCGCCGATGCGCAGACCCCGAATCTAATTTTCATTCCTCTATGTAGAAAACTTATGGCGCGCGTTCCCTGGCTAGTTGCCGGCCAGATTTGTGCGAGCCAGTGCGGCATTCCAAGCCGTTCTGCGCTAAAATGCACCCGCCTAAGTCCCCGCGGAGGCCAGTCTCTCGTGTCCTCCCTACCGGACACGGAATGGGGCAGGTCGAACGCGGAATCATCGCTACTCGGGAGAATGCGCTTGCCGGAAAACCTAACAAACGTCTCGGCCACCAAGCCCGTCTTGCGTCACGCCTGGACCCGCGAAGAGATTCGTCAAATTTACCGGCAGCCGCTGCCCGATCTCCTCTTCTCAGCGCAACAACTGCACCGGCAATTCCATGACCCGAATCGCGTGCAGTTCTGCCGCCTGCTCTCCATCAAAACGGGCGGATGCCCTGAAGATTGCGCCTATTGCCCGCAAAGCGCGCACTACGCTACGGACGTGGCGCGTGGCGGCCTGCTCCCCATAGACGAAGTCACGGAATTTGCCGAACGCGCCCGCGGTGAAGGCGCGACGCGCTTCTGCATGGGCGCCGCATGGCGGCAGGTGGAGGAGGGCGAAGATTTCGAAACTGTGCTCGAGATGGTGCGCCGCGTCGCGCAACTCGGCCTGGAAGTCTGCTGCTCGCTCGGAATGCTCGACGACACGCAGGCCGAACGCCTGGCCGGAGCCGGCCTGACGGCGTACAACCACAACCTCGACACCTCGCCCGAGTTTTACGGCCAAATCATCACCACGCGCAACTACAGCGACCGCCTAGAAACGCTTGCCGCCGTACGCAAAGCGGGGATCACCGTCTGCTGCGGCGGGATCGTGGGCCTCGGGGAGTCGGATGAGGACCGCGTCGGCCTGCTGCATCAGCTTTCCACGTTGAACCCGCATCCGGAAAGCGTCCCGATCAACGCGCTCGTGAGCGTGGCCGGCACTCCGCTGGGACAGCAGGCGCCGCTCGACCCGCTGGTTTACGTGCGCACCATCGCTACCGCGCGAATCCTTATGCCCGCCTCGATGGTTCGCTTGAGCGCGGGGCGCCGCTCGCTTTCGCGCGAAGCGGTCGCCCTTTGCTTCGTTGCCGGAGCGAATTCGCTCTTTATCGGCGAAAAATTGCTTACCACGCCGAATCCGGAGCCGGAAGACGATGCCGCCATGCTCGAGTCGCTCGGGCTCGAACGCCTGCCGCTTCCGTGAAACCCCGCCGTGAAGATGGAACAGCGCATTCTCGCGGAACTTGCCGATCTCGAATCGCAGGCGCAACTCCGTCATTTGGAGACGGTGCGCGGCATTGATCTTGGTTCGAATGACTATTTAGGTCTCGCCACCGATCCCCGCATGAAACAAGCGGTCCTTGAAGCCCTGGAGTCCGCGGCGCGCATCGCTTCCACCGGCTCGCGTCTGTTGTCCGGCCACGACGAGGCGTGGACCGCGCTCGAAAATGATTTCGCCCGGTGGATCGGCGCCGAGGCCGCGCTCTATTTCACTTCGGGGTACGCGGCGAATATCGGCCTGCTGAGCGCCATTCTCCGTCCCGAAGACGTTGTTTTTTCCGACAGCGCCAACCATGCCAGCCTCATTGACGGCATTCGCCTGGCAAAGTGCAAGCGCGTTATTTTTCCGCATCTCGATCTCAACGCTCTCGAAGCCGAACTTCGCTGGAGTCTTTCCGGCTCACGGGCGCGATTCATCGTCGTCGAAAGCATCTTCAGCATGGACGGCAGTTGCGCGCCGCTTCGGGAGCTTGCCGCGCTCGCCGCGCGCTATCAGGCCGAACTCATTGTGGATGAAGCGCACGCCACCGGCGTCTGCGGCCCGGAGGGCCGGGGTTACGTCGCAGAGGCAGGCCTTGCCGGCCGCGTGTTTGCTACGGTCCACACGTGCGGCAAAGCGCTGGCCGCCGCCGGGGCTTTCGTCTGCGGTTCAGAGCCCCTGCGCCGTTTCCTGATCAATCGCGCGCGCACCTTCATTTTCAACACGGCTTTGCCGCCTTATTTTGCCTCCCAGGTTGCCGCCGGGATGCGCTTCGCCGCACGAGCAGAGGAGGAACGCGCGCACATTTCCAGACTCGGCGGCTTTCTCCGGAGTGAGCTGCAACGCAACGCATTCGATACCGCGGGGAGCGAATCACACCTCGTGCCCATCGTGCTGGGGTCGAACGACGTTGCGCTGGCCTTTGCCGCGCGCCTGCAGGCACGTGGCTTCGGCGTGCGAGCGATCCGGCCGCCTACCGTTCCTCCCGGCACGGCGCGCCTGCGCGTGTCGCTGACTGCAAGACTGTCTCAGCCCATGCTCGCCGATTTTTCCGCCGCATTGATTGAAATCCGCAAAGAAATCGCGCCTGCTCCAGTGATTCCTCTCTCCCAATGAGCGGCTTCTTCGTAACAGGCACCGATACGGGCGTTGGCAAGACCGTGCTATCCGCGCTGCTGGTCGCCGCGCTCGACGCGATGTATTGGAAACCTGTACAGACCGGCGCCCTCGAGGGCACGGACCGCGATGCGGTGCGCTTGTGGGCGGCGTGCCCTGAGGAAAGGCTCCTGCCGGAGCGTTACTGCTTCGGCCCGCCCGTTTCGCCGCACCTGGCCGCGCGCGAAGCAGGGGTTCGAATAGCCCTCGACACATTCGAATTGCCTGCTCCCCTGGGTGATCGTCCGTGTATTGTGGAAGGCGCGGGAGGCGCGATGGCGCCGCTCAACGAAAATGACTTCATGCTGAATCTGATGCGGCGTCTCGGCCTTCCTGTAGTCGTCGCTGCGCGCACGTCGCTGGGAACAATCAATCACACGGCTTTGACTCTCGCCGCGCTTCGTAACGCGCATCTGGAGGTCCGCGGCGTCGTCCTGATCGGCGCGGAAAACATCGAAAACCGGCGCGCCATCGAGCATTACGGCCGTGCGCGCGTGATCGGACACATTCCCATACTCGCGCAAATCCACCGCGCGGCGCTGCTCGAAGTGTTTGAGAAGAATTTCGACCGGCTGGCGTTTCCCTAGGCCATGAGTGCACGCGACCTCCATCTCTGGCACCCGTTCACGCACGAAGGCGCCGATCCCGAGCCGCTCCGGATTCTCCGTGGCGACGGCGTGTTCCTTGAAACTCAGGACGGCCGCCGGATTCTCGATGCGATATCGTCCTGGTGGGTCAATCTGCACGGCCATGCGCATCCCGCCATCGCTGCCGCGATTGCCGGGCAGGCCTCGCGTCTGGAACACGTCCTGTTTGCGGGGTTTTCGCACGAACCGGCCGAAGAGCTGGCATCGCGTCTCGGAAAAATCGTGCCCGCGCCGCTGCGGCACATTTTTTTCTCGGACGACGGCTCGACCGCCGTGGAAGTCGCCCTCAAATTAGCGGTTCAGTATTGGAGGAATTGCGGCCACCCCGAGAAATGCCGCATCGTCGCGCTCGAAAACGCGTATCACGGCGATACCGCCGGCGCGATGTCCGTGAGCGACGATTCCCCATTCACCACGCCATTCGAAACGCTTCGCCTCCCTGTCCTGCGCGCGCATTCCGCCCACTGCGCGCATTGTCCTGTCGGCCTGAAGCGCGCGACCTGCCACATCGAATGCCTGGGAAAACTCGAACAGATGCTTGCGGAACGCGGCCACGAAATTGCCGCCGTCATCGTCGAGCCGCTGCTTCAGGGAGCAGGAGGCATGATCGTCCATCCGGAAGAGTTTCTTGCCGGCATCCGCCGCCTCACCGCCGCCCACGATGTCCTGCTCATCGCCGACGAGGTTCTGACCGGCTTTGGCCGCACCGGACGGATGTTCGCCTGCGAGCGCGCAGGGGTTGCGCCCGATTTACTGTGCGTCGCCAAGGGCCTCACCGGCGGATTTCTTCCGCTGGCCGCCACCCTCACAACCGGCCGCGTCCACGATGCCTTTACTGGGGCCGATCGTTCCCGAACTTTCTTTCACGGACACTCGTATACGGCCAATCCGATCGCTTGCGCCGCGGCCAACGCCAATCTTCAAATTTTCGACACCGAGCCGGTCTTCGACCGCATCGCCGCGATCGAGAGCGTGCATGCCACGCGCCTGCCCGAGTTCGCCGCGCATCCCGGTGTAGCGGACGTCCGCCACATCGGAACCGTCGCGGCGATCGAGCTCAAAGTTCCGGATGCCGGATATCTGTCTTCGCTTCGCCCGCGCCTTTACAAGTTCTTCCTGAATCGCGGCGTTCTTCTCCGGCCTCTCGGAAATGTCGTCTATATCCTTCCACCGTACATCATTACCCCCGGCCAACTGAACTTCGTATACGACGTCGTGCGGGACTCTCTCGCCCTGTTACCGCAATAGGCGCAGTCAGCACGGGTAAATCACCACCGTCTTCCACAAAGGGTTCAGCATTTCATAACAATGCACGCAAAGGGAGTTCCCGCGCAGGTTTTGTGGCGCCGGCGTCTCGCCGGCGATTTCTTCAGCAGCGAGCACATCGCAACAACGCCGGCGAGACGCCGGCGCCACGAAGAGCATGCGTTCAGCAAAGTTCTACTGAAAAATGCGAACCATTTCACCGCAGCACGAATTTGCAAAGTACGTCCGACTCGCCGCTTGCGGGGGACGTTGTGGGACGCTATGCTTTGTAGGCAGTCTCCGGGGCGATCACTGCTTCTCCCGAGCGGCAATGGAGTTGGACCACCGCGAACAAATTCCCCAGGCTGCGGGGTTTATCGATCAGGCAGCGGGGCGGCACCGCCGAGGGCGTGTGTGATCAAACTTTCTTTCATCGGAATGTCCGGCGCGGGCAAGTCCTATTGGACGCGGAAACTTGCCGCGGCGGGATTCCGCGCAATCAGCATTGACGATCGGATCGAGAAGAAGCTCGCTGGGGAGCTGAGCGCCGGCGGCTACCGCGGTATTGGCGGCGTCGCGGCATGGATGGGCTGGCCGGATCAGCCTGCGTACCGCGAGCGCGAACAGAAATATCTGGCGTGTGAAATTGAATCCATGCGCGAGGCGCTGGACGAAATTGAGGCGTCGGGCGGCGAAGGCATCGTCTTGGACACCACCGGGAGCGTTGTGTACACGGGCGAAGAGATATGCCGGCGCCTGCAACGCCTCACCACGGTTGTGTATTTGGAAGCCTCGCCCGCGGAAGAGGAAACCTTGATCGCGCGATACTTGTCCGACCCAAAACCCGTCCTGTGGAGCGGCCAGTTTTCCCAGCGTCCCGGCGAATCGGCGAAGGACGCGGTCGCGCGTTGCTATCCTCAGCTCATCGAGCATCGCAAACAGCTTTACGAGCGGTACGCGCGCCGGATTGTCACGATGGCCCGCCTGCGAGACGCCGCACCCGACGCGCGCGGATTTCTTGAACTTCTCGATTCACTGGCCCGGCCCGCGCGATGAAGTTCCGAAGCACTCTGCGCCGCAGTCCGGAAGTCTCTTTGCGCGATGCCATCCTCAGCGGCTCCGCGCCGGACGGCGGCCTGTACATGCCGGTCGTGATGCCGCACCTGCCGCGCGACTTTTTCGAGCGGATGCGCTCGCTTTCGTTTCCGGAATTGGCGCGAGAGGCCGGCGCATTATTTCTCGGCGACGATATTCCTCCAGCCGCGCTCGCCGCAATCGTTGCCGGCGCCTTTGATTTCCCCGTGCCGCTGGTCCCGCTCACCGAACGTCTGCACATCCTCGAGCTGTTCCACGGCCCGACGCTCGCGTTCAAGGATTTTGGCGCGCGCTTCATGGCGCGGCTGATGGGATATTTCGTCCGTGAATCGGGGCAGCAACTCACGGTCATCGTGGCGACGTCCGGAGACACGGGCAGCGCTGTCGCTCATGCTTTCCTGGGAGTCCCTGGGATCCGCGTCGTGATTCTCTACCCCGCCGGACGCGTCAGCGTGGCGCAGGAAAAACAGTTCACCACGCTGGGACAGAACATCACCGCGCTTGAAGTCGCCGGTTCATTTGATGACTGCCAGCGCCTGGCCAAGCAGACGCTGGTCGATTCCGCGGTCGCCGAAAAAGTCACGATTACGTCGGCAAATTCGATCAATATTGCGCGGCTGATCCCGCAGATGTTTTATTATTTCGCCGCCTGCTCGCAACTTCGCGACGCCGCCACTCCCGTGGTATTTTCCGTGCCCAGCGGAAACTTCGGCAACCTGACCGCGGGCCTGTTCGCCAAGCGCATTGGCCTGCCGGTCGCGCAATTTATCGCCGCGACCAACGCAAACGACGTCGTTCCCGAATTCCTGCGGAGCGGTAAATTGATTCCGCGCGCATCTCGCCACACGATTTCCAATGCCATGGACGTCGGAAATCCCAGCAACTTCGCGCGCATCGTCGACCTCTACGACAACGATCTGCAGGCGATCCGTCACGACATCTGGGGCTGTAGTTTCAGCGATGAGGAAACACTCCGCGCCATGCACGACGTGGAGCAGCGTCATCACTACCTGCTCGATCCGCATACGGCTGTGGGCCTGCTCGGGTGGGAAAGCTTTGCGAAGCAGAATCACTCGGCCGCTCAGGGCGTCGTCCTGGCCACCGCGCATCCCGCGAAGTTCGCGGAGACCGTCGCCCGCGCCACAGGTCTGCGGCCCGAAATGCCGGGGCGGCTTGCATCCTTCCTGGATCGCCCCAAGCAGTCCATCCCATTTCCCAATCGCTTTTCCGCGCTCCAGGAATTTCTTCTATCCGCAAAAGCCTGATATCGTCAGTTAAACCGTTGGAGTGAAAATGAACGTTTTCGTGGGTATTTTGGGTCTCCTCATTCTCTTCGTGACGCTCTGGGACGCGTTTGAGACCATCATACTGCCCCGCCGCGTTACACGTTCGTTTCGTCTGGTTCGCCTGTTTTACCCGGTCACCTGGGCTGTCTGGTCAGCCGTCAATCGGCGGCTCCCTTCCTCGAAGCTGCGGGAGACGCACCTGAGTTACTTCGGCCCGCTTTCCTTGCTGATGCTCTTTGCAACCTGGGCCTTCGCGCTGATTGTTACGTTCGCCATGCTGCATTGGGCCGCGGGATCGTCTCTCAATGTGTCGGGAGAGGCTGCCTCATTCAGAACCGATCTTTACCTGAGTGGGACCACATTCTTTACGCTCGGGCTGGGGGACGTGACGCCGCGCACGACGCTCGCGCGCGTGATTACGGTCGCGGAGTCCGGAACCGGCTTCGGCTTCCTAGCCATCGTCATTTCCTATCTGCCGACGCTTTACGGAGCCTTTTCGCAACGGGAACTGAACATCTCTCTGCTTGACGCGCGCGCGGGCTCGCCGCCCACTGCCGCGGAGTTGCTCCGCCGGCACGCTCGTTTTCGCGACGCGGACGTGCTCAGCCAGTACCTTCGTGATTGGGAGGTTTGGGCCGCGCAGTTGATGGAAAGCCATCTCTCCTACCCGGCGCTGTGCTACTTCCGCTCTCAACACGACAACCAATCCTGGCTTGCGGCGTTTGCGGCTGTCCTGGACGTGAGCGCACTGATGATCGCGTACGGTACCGGCGGGACCAAATGGCAGGCGCAGCTGACCTTCGCGATTTCGCGCCATGCAGTCGTAGATTTGTCCGAGGTCTTGAGGGTCCGGGCTGTTCCTCCTGTCGTGGACCGCCTTCCGCCGGGAAATCTCCCCGAGGTGCGCGCCTTGCTCACGGAGTGCGGAACACCCAAGTGCACAGAGTCCGGCGATCTGAAACTGAACGAGCTTCGAGACATGTACGAACCTTATTTGAACGGCCTTTCCCTGCGGCTGCTCATGCCCCTTCCCTCCTGGGGCGTAGGAGCGAAATTCGTTGAGAACTGGAAGAGAACGGCCTGGGATCGAATTTCTTCTGAATCGGTTGGCCCAAGGTCCCCGGGCAGTGATGAACCTGGCCACTTTTGACAGGTCGTGATGCTGGATGAATTATTTCCGCTCTACGCGAATCGTGATGGAAGGAACGATCCGCCAGGGCAATCTGAATCCTGCGCGGGGGGTGAGACTTCCCTCGCCGATAGATTCAGGAAATGTTCGGAAACGGCGGGATAAATATCGGGCGCATCCATGGCGCTTTTCGACAGCCGCACACCTATCCGCGGCATCGCCACAATAAGGGGAGAGTTTGAAGGATCGACACGGGGTATTGCCGCTTACTCCTGCGTCTCGGCGTCGGAAGGGCCGAAGTCCGGCAATCCCAATGGATCGATGTAGGGTTCAATCACTGGCCCGCCTACCGAAGGGCCTGCGAGCTTCTTCTGCGCGCGGCGTTCCGCCTTCATGCGCTGCTTTTCCTGCCGCTTCATTTCCTTCTGTCGTTTTTGAAATGTAGATTTAGAGGTTGACATAATGTCTCCTTAACTTTCGCGCGCTGGACAAACTGCCGGATGCCCTGCCAGGGCACAGCTTCGTGCTACCAGCGCGGCTCGCGCGGCTGACGCGCGCTGTCGCGGTAATCCTCGTTTGAAAATCGTCCGCCTTGTTTCCCGCCACGGCCTCGTTCGCCGCCACGTTCACCACCCCGGTCGCCGCCTCGATCCCCGCCACGATCGCGGCCGAACCCGCCGCCGCCTCCGCCGCCGCGTGGTCCGCTAGATGCGGACTTGGGGCGCGCTTCGTTCACCTTCAGATTGCGCCCGCCGACCTCTTTTCCATCGAGACCTGCTATGGCCTTGGCTGCTTCCGCATCGTTGGGCATTTCGACAAAAGCGAATCCCCGGGCCCGGCCGGTCTCACGGTCCGTCGCAATGTGCACGCGGGTAATTTGCCCGAAAGGCTCGAACAGCGCGCGCAAATCCGCCTCGGTCGTCTGAAAACTCATGTTGCCGACGAATAGATTCTTCATATTCTTTCTTCTCTCTTTCGATCTCTAAATATATTACGTCCCGCGGCCACCGTTAGACGCCGGATTCAGATCGCTTGGAGGCGACGATGAGGACCGGAGGGAGTCACGAGGGGCCGGCAATTGCCGGCACCCGGAAGGATGCACAGAGTCTCTGCTTCCCTTCGAATACGTTTTAATTATAACAGAGGTCCGGTGTATTTCCGCATGGATTCCCTCGCCGGCGGATCTGCGGCAGATTCGGTCCGGTTTCGGTAGCGCCGGGGCGGAAATTCACCCAGGTCATACTCATTGACACCGTGCAATGCTTGCAGCTAGCCTAACGTCAGCTTTCATATATCCCAAACAAGGGTGGAGGAAAATAATTCGATGGCGATCCCTGGTCTGAAAGGCGCGGGCGTTCCATCCGCCGCTTCTGGTCCAAGTCCGGAGCACATCATGCAATTGGGCCTGGGCTTCATGGCTTCCAAAACACTATTGAGCGCAACCGAGCTGGGTGTTTTTACCAGGCTCGCAAACAATCCGATGGACGGCGACGCCCTTTCCCAACAGCTGGGACTTCATCCCCGCAGCGCGCGGGACTTTCTGGACTCCCTCGTGGCTCTGGGGTTGCTGGAACGGAAAGAGCAGGTCTATTCGAATACCCCCGAGGCCGATTACTTCCTGGACCGTTCGAAACCATCCTACCTTGGCGGAATCCTGGAAATGTTCAGCGCGCGGCTCTACGTGTATTGGGGCTCGCTCACCGAGGCGCTGCGCACGGGCAAACCGCAGAATGAAATAAAAACGGGAGCGGCAAACCCATTCGATGCCATCTACAGCGATCCGGGCCGTTTGCGCGGATTCTTGCAAGCCATGACCGGGCTCAGCATGAATGCTGCCAGGGCCATGGCTGAAAAGTTTTCGTGGGACCGCTACAAGTCTTTCGCGGACGTTGGCGGGGCGCAAGGCGGGATTGCGGCGCAAATTGCGATGGCCCATCCTCATCTGAACGGGATTGTGTTTGACCTCCCTGCCGTCAAACCAATTGCCGAGGAATATGTTCGATCGCTGGAACTGGCGAGCCGCGTCCGATTCGTTTCCGGAGATTTCTTCAAGGAGCCCCTGCCCAAAGCGGACGTGATCATCATGGGCCACATCCTGCACGACTGGAACCTGGAAGAAAAAAAGAGGCTGATTGCAAAGGCGTTCGAAGCCATTCCCGAGGGAGGCGCGTTTCTGGTTTTGGAATGTGTGATCGACGACGAGCGCCGAAAAAATGTGACGGGGTTGCTGATGAGCCTCAACATGCTGATTGAGACGCCCGGAGGTTTCGACTTCTGCGGATCGGAATGTTGCGCCTGGATGCGCGAGGCGGGATTCCGGGAAGCGCGAGTCGAGCGCCTCGCCGGGCAAGACTCGATGGTCATCGGGATCAAGTAGCTCACGGAAATGGCGCGCGGTGCGCCGTGGAATGCTTTATTTTCCCAGAAGAGATTCCGAACGATGCCCGCACGGGACCTGCGATGCCGGTGATGTTTGGATTGAACATGCTGCCGCACTCCACCGAGGGCAACGTCTTCACACTCCGCGAATACCGCACCTGGCTCAAGGACGCCGGCTTCCGCAAAGTGGCGCCCCTTCCGGTCTCCGCACCATCCACATTGATCCTGGCGACCTAGTAGCGCGGCCTCTTGCGCGGTTTTGTGGCGCCGGCGTCCCGCCGGCGTTGTTGCGCAGTATTGAAAGTCAAAAAAAAACGCCCCGACCCGTCGGGGCGCCACGCAAAGCGCATATTCGCGAGCTATACGAGTTAACGCAGCAAATCTTCGAGCTGAATTTTCGTGTCGGTCTTGGCGTCGCGGTACTTGATGATCACCGGCGTGTAGAGCGAAATGCCCCAGTCTTTGCCTACGCCGCGCGGCAATGCGCGCGAACCGGCAACCACCACGGCTTCCTCAGGCACGATGAGAGGCTCCGTCTCCGTCGCCGCGTACACTTGGCCGCGCACCACGTCGTAAACCGGCGTCGAACGATTCAGGATCGTGCCGGTGCCAAGCACGGCGCGGCCCTTCACGATGGTCCCTTCGTAGACGCCGCAATTCCCGCCCACCAGCACTTCATCTTCGATGATTACCGGGAGCGCGCCCACCGGCTCGAGCACCCCGCCAATCTGCGCCGCCGCCGAGATGTGGCAGTTGCGCCCAACCTGCGCGCAGCTTCCCACCAGCGCGTGCGAATCCACCATCGTGCCGTCGCCCACGTAGGCGCCCGCGTTGACGTACATCGGCGGCATGCACACGACGTCGCGTCCGATGTAGCAGCCATCGCGAATGCTCGAACCGCCGGGCACGATGCGCACGCCGTCGCTCGCCGCAAAATGCCTCACCGGGTAGGTGTCCTTATCGAAGAAGGGCTGTTTCCCGGCATCAATCGACATATCCACGATCGTCCCCATGCGAAATCCCACGAGGATGCCCTTCTTTACCCAGGAATTGGTCCGCCAGCCGCTTTTTTGCGAAGGATCGGGTTCGGCGGCGCGCACGCGCCCCGCGTTCAGCTCTTGTTTGAACGCGCCGAACAGCTTCCGGTCCTCTTCGGTATAGCGCACAGGTTTGGCGTCGAATAAGGCTTCGATTTGCAGCTCAAGTGCGGTTGGCAACGTGGGCCCTTTCGAGTAGCGCGAGCGATTCCAGCACGGCGCGAATCTTCGCGAGATTTTCCGGACGCGGCGGCACCAGCGGCAGCCTCCAGACGGGCTCGAGCAAACCCATTTCGGCCATCCCCGCCTTCACCGGCGTGGGATTGGTCTCGATAAAGTTCACTTCCATCAGCGGCATAAATCTCCGCTGTAGCGCGCGCGCCGTTGCGAATTCGCCCGCGAGGCACAATTGCACCAGGCGCGTCATTTCCGCGGGGATTTCGTTCGAAACCACGGAGATCAGTCCGCGGCCGCCCATGGCCACCAGCGGCAGGGTCAGCGAATCGTCGCCCGAAAGCACGAGAAACTCCTCCGGCACTTGCTGGATGATCTGCGTCATCTGCGCGATGTTCCCGGACGCTTCCTTGACGCCGATAATGTTTTCGATCTCGGTCAGGCGGCGCAACGTCGCGGGCTCGATGTTCACGTTGGTGCGCGGCGGCACGTTGTACAGAATGATCGGGAGCGAGATCGCGGAGGCGATGGCCTTGTAATGCTGGTAGAGCCCTTCCTGCGTCGGCTTGTTGTAATACGGCGTGACCGAAAGAATTCCGTCCGCGCCCATGCGTTCGATTTCGCGCGCCATTTCGATGACTTTTGCCGTATCGTAGCCGCCTGCGCCGCCGAGGACCGGCACCTTGCCCTTGGCCTCTTCCAGCGTGATGGCCACGACGCGCAGGTGTTCCTCGTGCGTCAGCGTGGGGCTTTCTCCCGTCGTGCCGCACGGCACCAGGAAATTGATCCCCGCCGCGATCTGCCGGCGCACCAGCCGCCTCAGCGCGTCTTCGTCGAGCGCCAGGTCCTTCTGGAACGGCGTGACCATGGCCGTGCCGCATCCTCTGAATCCTGTAAACATGGTGGCCTCCTCCTACTGGCGGGCTCCAAGTAGAGCCCGCACCCGATACTCGCGGGCTCCACGCCCCGATCCGATCGGGGCGTTCAGCGTAAAAGTAGAGCCCGCACCCGTTAATCCGCGGGGCGGCGCATCGCTTTCGCGTCGCCCGCAAAGATGACTTCTCCAAATTCGTGCAGCCCGCGCTTGCCGATCACCCACTGCGCCGCCTTCAGCGCCCCGCGCGCGAACCCTTCGCGGCTGCGCGCCGTGTGCCGCAGCGTGATCGTGTCCGCAGCGGAATCGAACCCGATTTCGTGCGTGCCCGGATTCGCCCCCGCGCGGTTCGAACTCGCGTCAATCTGCCGCGTATATCCCGCGCGCTTCATTTCCTCCACCAATTGGAGCAGTGTCCCCGAGGGCGCGTCTTTCTTCGCCGAGTGATGGACTTCCCACGCCCAGGCTCCGTATTCGGCTTCGTTCGCCAGCAATCGCGCGGCTTCGGCCACCACGCGGCGGAAAACGTTGACGCCGATCGAATAGTTCGCGCTCCACACGACGCCTGTCCCGCTCCGCTCGACGAAAGCCCTCACGCGTTCGAGTTCGCCGTACCATCCCGTCGTGCCCACCACGGTAGGAACCCCGATCGCGCAAAGCCGTTCGAGATTGGCGATGGCCACGTGCGGAGTCGAGAATTCAATCGCCACGTCCACGCCTCGGAAATTTTCGGGCGTGATTGCCGCCTGATTCACATTCGTATCAATATCCAGCTTCAGGCCGACGGCAAAGCCCACCTCCGGCGCGAGCTGTTCGATCAACCGGCCCATTTTCCCGTATCCGACGATGGCGAGGTTCTTAGGCATGTCATTTTTTCGGCGGGCTCCAAGTAGAGCCCGCACCCGCTTCCGGCGGGCTCCAAGTAGAGCCCGCACCCGCTTCCGCCCGGCCAAGAAGCATCCGCGTCATTTTTGCGTACGTATCGACCGCATTGAGCAATTCGCGCTTCGAAATTTTTTCTTCCGTCGTGTGCGCCACGTGAATGCTGCCCGGCCCGAACAAGAACGGCTCGCCCCATGCCGGCGCCAGCACGGGAATGTCGGTCGTGAACGCTACCACCGACGTGGGAAATCCATCGAGCGACTGGAAATGCATCGCTGGAAGCGTCAGGATTTCCCGGACCTCGGCGCGCTCTCCCACCGCGCTCCGCAACGCTTGATCGATTTTACGCCCGTCGCCCACCAGGCGGATGGCCAATTCCGCTTTCGCCGCGTCCGGAATAATGTTTGGGGCGCGCCCGCCGGAAATCGTCCCAATGTTCATCGTGGTTCGCCCGAGCACCGGATCTTCCGGCAGCGGCATCCGGCGAATCGCCTCCAGCGCGTCGAGCAGCTTCTCGATGGCGGATTCGCCCAACTCGGGATACGCTGAATGCGCCATTTTACCCTTGGCTACGATTTCGTAGCGCAAAATCCCTTTTGATCCCAGCGCCACTTTGCTCTCGGTCGGCTCGCCGTTGATCAGGTAGCGCGAGCCGCGCGGCGAGCGCGAGGCCACGTCCGCCCCGGCGCTGTTCCGCTCTTCTCCGACGACAAACAGCAGCGCGAAGTTGCGCGTGCCGGTCTCGAGCAGCTTTTCCGCCGCGGCAATCATCGCCGCGATGATCCCTTTTGCGTCGCAGGCGCCGCGGCCGTAGATGTAATCCTCGTCTTCGCGCGACTCGAAGAACGGCGGCACCGTATCCATATGCGTCGAAAGCGCCACCACGGGGCGGCCCCATTCCGCGTACACATTGAAGCGCTCCGGCGTAACGGCCATGGCTTCCGCCCGGCCGTCTGAGCCTGCCGCCAGCCCGGACAGATAGTGGAGCAGGTATTCACCCACCTGCTTCTCGTTCTCCGTGATCGACTCCATGTCGACCAGCGCGCGCGTCATTTCGAATGGATGCATCCGCTCCGCCAAACCGTACAATGGCTTCATTCAGTAGGGGCACGGCATGCCGTGCCCCTACTGTTCTGTATGGGCGATTGTAATCCCAGGAAGGAACGGTGCGCAGGGGAAGAAGCAGGGCGCGGAGAAACTCAGGACGCCTCGCTCCTCGATAGCGCTCCATCCGATTCCTCGGATGACAGTGGGCAGGTGTTAGCCAAGCCCCCCAGCCGCCTCGGCGGGACTGCCGTCGGCGACTTCGGCGGAAAATACTACTAGCACCTTTCGCTCGGGCCTCCGAAGCTCCTCGGAACGCCGGCCGGGCTACTCTTTGCTTCCGCACCTCTACCAAGACAAAAGAACGATAGCACCCCGCCTCGGCGTGGGTCAAATTGCCTTTTCCCATCGTGCCGAGGTAGCGCCGGCATCTTGCTTGTCCTGACGCGGGAAGGGCCGGCAGTGAACTATTTTAAATTTTTGCCGATAGGGGTAGTGTGCGTGAGAAGAGAGCAGAGCCACGGGCGGGAATCATGGCGTGGATCGGAGCGCTGTGGGAAGACAAAACCGGGACTCCGCGCATTACTCCCGGAAAGCTCGAAGACAAGTCTCGTGGAGGGGCGAGTATGCGGATCAAGGAGCCCATCAGCGTGGGGTCAAAGCTGATCCTCCAGTGGGGCATCGAGCAGATCTCAGGAACCGTCACGTACTGCCGTCGCGATGGAAAGGAATACGTGTTAGGCGTTCAGCGAGATTAGCGCCGGCGCCTTCGTCAAGATGGGCATGGATTTGCTCGCGGGGAGCTTTAGTAGCACGGACTTCAGTCTGTGCCACCGGTCCGTTCATCAGCTCTTAATCTTTGTGATCCGCCACAGCGCGAAGCGGATGCAGGAGCGAGAGAATCTTCCGCACAGCTTCGGGTTCCTCGGCGGGCAATTGCGAGGTGGAAAGATCGAAGAAGCGGCCCGCCACGAGCGTGCTTAGGCTGTGCTTTGCCTCGGGAGCGAGCGCGTCACTGGAATAGATCACGACCAACCCCATGTCCTGATAAACGCTTAAATTACTCTCAAGAATCTGGAGAGGCGCGTCCTCGCCGCTTACCAGCACAACCTCGAAGTGATCGTCGAACAGAGCGCGCTCCAGGCGCACCGCGAGGGCGGGATTGCCCTCCACCAGAATCAGCGCGGGGTAGTGCCCGTGGCGCTTGTAACGTTCTGTTGCGGTCACGGACTTTTGCGTGGCGTCCTCGACCACCGTCTGGTCTGACAGGTCCGCGCGGATCATGCCGGCGCCGAGCGTGGCGTTCGAAATCGGGTCGATCAGAATGAAGCTGCCGGTAATCCGGTTTTGCGTGTACGGATCGAAGAAAAGCGGGCTGACGGTTTCGAATTCGACGTACGCGATGTCGTTCATCTGCAGTCTGTTCACCGGCTCTTGCACCAGCGTGTTGACGTTGACGCGGTAACGAATCTTGAGGGCTTTGGCCCGAACGCTCCGCGAAGTGTGCTTGAGCAGGTAGCTGCGTCCCGGCTCCGCAGGTTCCGCGTTAAACCACACGACCATGGCCTCGAAGTGGCGGGAGACGCGCGGCGGATGCCCGGGCGAAACCAGCATGTCCCCGCGGCTCAAATCAATTTCGTCTTCGAGCGTCAGCGTGACCGACATTGGGGGAAACGCTTCCGGCGCGTCTCCATCGAACGTGGCAATCGACCGCACACGGCTCTTCTGTCCCGAAGGAAGAGACTCGACCGGATCGCCCGGCCGAATGACGCCGCTGGCGACTTGGCCGGCGAATCCGCGAAAGCTGGCGTCCGGCCGAATCACGTATTGCACAGGAAAACGCACCGCGCCCGACATCGTCTCGATCAGCAGCGGAACGTTTTCCAGGTGTTCGAGGAAAGTAGGCCCGTGATACCACGGCATGTGCGCGGATCGCGCGACCACGTTATCGCCCGCCAGCGCGCTGATCGGGATGGCCACGACGTGCGGCACGGCCAGTTGCTTCGCCAGGACTTCGAAATCCTTTTGCAGACGCAGGAAGACGTCTTCGCGGTATTCGACAAGATCCATCTTGTTGATGGCAACCAGCACATTGGGAATTCCCAGCAGCGACGCGATGTAGGTGTGCCGCCGCGTCTGCGCGAGCACGCCCTTCGTGGCATCGATCAGAATCACGGCCAGATGAGCGGTGGAAGCGCCGGTCGCCATGTTGCGCGTGTACTGCTCGTGGCCCGGCGTGTCCGCGATGATGAATTTCCGGCGGGGCGTTTCGAAATAGCGGTAGGCCACATCAATGGTGATGCCCTGCTCGCGCTCGGCGCGCAGGCCGTCGGTAAGCAGCGAGAAGTCCACGGAGCCGCCGGACCGATTGATGCGGCTTTTCTTTACGGCGGCGAGTTGATCCTCGAAGACCGACTTGGAATCGTGCAGCAGCCGCCCGATGAGCGTGGATTTGCCGTCGTCCACGCTGCCGGCCGTGGTAAATCGAAGCAGTTCCTTCGCCAGATTCTGGTCAATGAAGGATTCGAAGCCGCCCCAGGCTTCCGTGTTCGCGGTGACGCTCATCAGAAGTAGCCTTCCCGCTTCTTGATCTCCATCGAGCCTTCTTCGTCATGGTCGATCACGCGGTTTTCACGCTCCGAGCGCCGAAAGGAAATCATCTCCTCGATAATTTTCGGCACCGTGTCCGCTTCCGAGCGGATCGCCCCGGTGCACGGCACGCAGCCAAGAGACCTCATGCGGCAGACCATCCGCTGCGTGCTTTCGCCTTTCAGGAGCTGCGATTTGTCATAGATCAGGACAATCGAGCCGTCGCGGATCACGACTTCGTGCTCTTTCGCAAAATAGAGCGGGACGATGGGAATTTGTTCGAGGTGAATGTAAAACCAGATGTCCGCCTCGGTCCAATTCGAGAGCGGAAACACGCGAATGCTTTCGCCTTTGTTGATGCGGGAATTGAAAATGTTCCACAATTCCGGGCGCTGATTCTTGGGGTCCCACTGTCCGAACGAATCGCGGAAGGAATACACTCTTTCTTTGGCGCGGGATTTTTCCTCATCGCGGCGCGCTCCGCCAAACGCGGCGGTAAAGCCGCCCTCGGCCAGCGCGTCCAGCAGGGATTTCGTTTTCAGCAGGCTGCAGCATTTCTGTGTGCCAAGCGCAAACGGGTTCGCGCCCGCATCGAGCGCTTCCTGATTCTTGTGCACGATCAGCTCCACGCCAATTTCACGCGTGTAGCGGTCGCGAAACTCAACCATTTCCGGAAATTTGTAGCTCGTGTCGATGTGCAGCAGTGGAAACGGAATTTTCCCCGGATAGAAAGCTTTCTGCGCCAGGCGCAGCATCACCGACGAATCTTTTCCGATGGAATACAGCATCACCGGCCGCGCAAACTCCGCCGCCGCCTCCCGAAAAATCTGGATGCTCTCGGCCTCCAGAGTCTTCAGGTAGTTCATCGTCTTCGTCGCAATGAACCCAGGCCGGGCATGGAGGCCCGCGTCCGCGGCGGTTGATTTCACGGTATCTCTCGAAGTGTTAGCCATCTGTTTTTGTGCCCCAAAAACAATAAACCCACCAACCAGGTCTTCCGGTGGTGGGTCAGCAGCAGTGCCCGACTAAGAATCTTGCGCCAGATTGACTACCCTACCCACCCTGATGGAAGACACGCGCAGCCGGCTGCCCGACAACAGCACCGACAAGCAACACTCTTCCCAGGGTGTACGGCCAATTTCATCGTATTTAGATTACCCGAACGCTCAAGCGGTCGCAAGGCGAAATCCTTCCCACACTGTTTGGTAGGTGTTGTTTATGTAGCGGCCGCCCGATTTATGGGCGGGCAGCCGTTCCTGGGCCAAGACCAAAGTTACACACCATCCTGCGATCAAAACTCCTTGACACGGGCTACCCAAATATGGGAAAAATGATGTGTTGTAGATTTGCAGTGGCTGGACACGTGGCGATTTAAGGCAACTTGCTCCACGTAAAAAACTGCTAAAGAGTCGGACGAGCACTCAGCGAAGATTTTGAGCCCTCCCCGTATTCTTTGGCGTGGAGGGTTTTTTAGTTTATACCTCTCCCGCCGCCTTTCCCGCAGCAGTTCAACCAGCCAGGACAGTATTCCGGCAGGCTCCAAGCGGAGCCCGCACCCGATTGTCTACGAAAGCAGGAAGGCGATATGGCCGAACATTATCAGCTTAAGTGCCGTGAATGTGGCAAGTTATGGGGCAATCAGGCACGCTCCTTCTGCGACGAGTGCCTTTCGCCGCTCGAAGTCACCTACGACATGGATGTCGTGCGCGGCCTCTTTACACGCAAGAATATCGAGGCGGGCCCTACAAATTTGTGGCGCTACAGCGGACTCCTTCCCCTCCCCGAAGGATTCCAAGGCACTCTCCCGACAGGCTTTACGCCGCTCGTGAAAGCACGCCGCCTGAGCCAGAAGCTCGGCGTCCGCAATCTCTACATCAAGAACGATGCCGTCTGCTTCCCCACCCTTTCGTTCAAGGACCGTGTGGTGGCGGTGGCGCTGGCGGCGGCTCGCCGGTTTGGATTCAAAGTAGTGAGCTGCTCTTCGACGGGCAACCTGGCCAATGCCGTGGCCGCGCAGGCCGCGCGCGAAGGTTTCGACGCCTGGATTTTCATTCCCGCCGATCTCGAACCCGCAAAAATTATCGGCACGCAGGTCTTCGGCGCGAAGCTGGTGCGCATCGCGGGCAACTACGATCAGGTGAACCGGCTGTGCTCGCAGATCGCGGAGAAATTCGCCTGGGGCTTTGTGAACGTGAACCTGCGGCCCTACTATGCGGAAGGCTCGAAGACCGTGGGCTACGAAATTGCAGAACAGCTCGGCTGGCGCCTGCCGGACAACATCGTGGTGCCCATGGCCGGAGGCTCGCTGCTCACGAAAATTCGCAAGTCGTTTTCGGAATTGATGGCCCTGGGCCTGGTCCCGGAAAAGAAGGTAAAATTCTTCGGCGCGCAGGCGACCGGGTGCTCTCCGATTTCGGACGCCGTCAAGCGCAAGCTCGACCGGTTTGAACCGCAAAAGCCCGCGACGATTGCCAGGTCACTCGCCATCGGGAATCCCGCGGACGGTTACTACGCCTCGCGCGCGATTCGCGACAGCGGCGGCTGGGCCGAGGACATCTCCGATCCTGAAATCGTCAAGGGCATACAGCTATTGGCCGAAACCGAAGGAATTTTCACGGAGACGGCCGGAGGCGTGACCACCGGCGTCACCCAGAAACTCATCGAGCAGGGATACATCGGCGCGAATGAGACCACAGTGGTGTGCATCACCGGCAATGGCCTCAAAACGATCGACGCCATTTCTCAGGAATACACGCTCACCCCGGCCATTGCTCCGCGCCTGGCCGAATTCGAGTCGTTCATAAACGACCGCATGGTCGCGGTCGCAGGAAAATAATGTTTGTGGGTCGGGCCTTTAGGCCCGACAAAAGGGTGGACTAACAAAGGGCTTTTAAGCCCTGAGGCTTCAGGGGCTGAAGCCCCGCAGGGTGCAGATTATAGTATGTCGGAGCTAAAGTCGAAGATCCCGACCTTGTCGGGGCTCCGGCCCACAAACCGAAAAAATCATTTGTTACGGAACTTCGGAGCCAGGAAACTAAAATCGAAATGAAAATTACTGTCGAAATCCCCACAGCACTGCGCCGGTTCACCGACGGAGTCCAAATGATCGAATGCAGCTCCGCGACGCTGCCCGAATTGCTCGGAGAAATCGAGCAGCGTTTTCCCGCGATCAACAAGCATCTGCGCGATGACGCCGGGCAAGTCCGCCGCTTCGTGAACATCTATGTCAACGAGGAAGACATCCGGTTCCTCGGCGGCAACGAGTACAAGTTTCGCGAGGGAGATCGCGTCCTGGTCGTGCCTTCGATCGCGGGTGGGGCGCCGGCAGATGCTTGTAGATGAAGCGGATGCGGCCCCTGGGGAGCTATCCAGGCGCCTCGCCGGGAATTTGGTCTTGACAATTTCGGCCCCTGATTTAAGCTGTAGAGGCAATGATGATGTCCATTTCCAAGGGAATTACGATTATCACGCGCACGCCCAAGTGTACTCGGGCGGCGCGGACCCCCTTGGGAGCCAAGGATACGCAAGCGCGGTAAGACATCCTTCAAGCTCTTAAACGCGGCCCGCGAAGCCAAAAGCTCGCGGGCGTTTTTTGTTTATGGACAGAAATCGCGCGGAAGGCGCGCACAGATACCGATGAGCGCAGCGGCACACCAAAAAATAGGCGCCGTGCAGGCGGATGCGGAGCGCTGGAACGCCGAGCAGGTCCTGCGCTGGGGCCTCGCGGAGTTCCATCCGCACGCGGCCATCGCGTCGAGCTTCGGCGCGGAGGACGTTGCCCTGATCGACCTCGCGGCGCGGGTGCGTCCAGACATTCGTGTGTTCACACTGGACACGGATTTTCTTTTCGCGGAAACCTATGCGCTGATCGGGCGGATTGAGAAGAAATACGGAATCCGCGTCGAGCGCGTGAAGTCTTTGCTCACGCCGGAAAAACAGGCCGAGCTGCACGGGCCGGCTCTATGGTCGGTCGACCCGAACAAGTGCTGTGCGCTGCGCAAGGTCGAGCCGCTCCAGGCAAAGCTGGCCGAATTGACAGCGTGGGCCACGGGCATCCGCCGCGATCAGGCCGCGACGCGCGCAAACGCCAAAAAAATCGAGTGGGATGAAAAGTTCGGCCTCGTGAAAATGAATCCGCTGGCGGACTGGACCTGGGAAAACGTTTGGGAATACGTGCACGCGAACAACGTGCCCTACAATCCGCTGCACGAACAGAATTATCCGAGCATCGGCTGCACCTACTGCACGCGCCAGGTGCAGACGGGAGAAGATCCGCGCGCAGGGCGCTGGTCGGGTTTCGCCAAGAAGGAATGCGGCCTGCACGCGCCGGAGTAATCAGATGAGTTTATTCCCCATGTTCGTAAAACTGGATGGCCGCAGGTGCCTGGTCGTAGGCGCCGGGACGGTGGCCGAGGCAAAAATCGAGAGCCTGCTGGCCACGGCAGCCTCGGTGCACGTGGTTGCGCCGAAGGCCACGCCCAAAGTGCGCGCATGGGCGCGCGAGGGCCGCATCGAGTGGGACGCGCGCGCCTACGGACCGGGCGACCTGCTGGGCGTCTTCCTGGTGATCGCGGCGACCGATTCGCCCGCGCTGCATGACGAAATTTACGCGGAAGCGCAACGCCGCGGAGTGTTGTGCAACGCCGTGGACGAACCGCAACGCTGCGACTTCTATTTCCCTGCCGTGGTGCGGCGCGGAGAGTTGCAGATCGCCATTTCCACGGGCGGTTTGAGCCCCGCGCTCGCCCAGCGGCTGCGGAAAGACCTGGAACAGCAGTTCGGCCCCGAATGGGAACAATGGCTGGAGAAACTCGGACAAACGCGCGACGAACTGCTCAGCCTTCCGATGCCTCCAGAGCAACGGAAACGCCTGCTGCATCAGTACGCGAGCCTCGACCCCGAGGTGCGCTAGCGTATCGAATCGGAAGTTGACTGGCGAAGCTCTCCGATTCCGAAAAGATTTGTGGGTCGGACCTTCAGGTCCGACACTAGGGTAGCCAAGGAGAGGGCTTTCAAGCCCTGAAGTTTCAGGGGCTAAAGCCCCGGGTTGAAGAGAGTGAATGTCGGAGCTAAAGTCGAAGATCCCGACCTTGTCGGGGCTCCGACCCACAAACCGGACGAGTCATTTACTTCGGGATTTCGGACTCGTGAAACAAGAGGAGTTGCAATCGAGATGCCGGGAAAAGTCTATCTCGTAGGAGCCGGCCCGGGCGACCCGGAGCTGCTGACGCGGAAGGCGTGGCGCGTACTGCAGTCCGCCGGCGCCGTGCTACACGATGATCTGGTTTCGGAAGAAATTCTGCGCGCGCTTCCACCGACGGCGCAGGTAGTGAATGTGGGAAAACGGTGCGGCACAAAGGGAATTTCTCAGGCTGAAATCAATGAAATGATGGTAAGCCTGGCGCGCACGGGCAAGACGGTTGCGCGGCTCAAGAGCGGCGACCCGCTCCTGTTTGGCCGAGCCGGTGAGGAAATGGATGCGCTGCGCAAAGCGGGCGTCGAGTTTGAAGTGATTCCCGGAGTGACGGCTGCTCTGGGCGCGGCGGCTTCGGCGCGAATTCCGCTCACCGACCGGCGGCACGCTTCGCGCGTCGTCTTCGTCACGGCTCACCGCGCCGGCGGAACGGGCTTGACCCAGGAGCGGCACGTGGCGGATGACACCACCTACGTCATTTACATGCCGGGCCATCGGTATGCCGAGCTTGCCGCTGAATTGCAGGCAGCGGGAATCGGCGCGGAGATTCCGTGCGTCGTGATCTCGCGCGCGACCACCCGCGCCGAAACGATTTACCGCACAACGGTCGGGCAATTGCCGCAATGTCCCGCGGCGGCGGCGCCATCGCTTCTGGTTGTCGGGTCTGTCGCCGGCGCGGCAGCGAGCGATGAAGCAAGCGAGGGAGAGCTATCGAGCGAGCTCTGCCCGGAGATTTTGAGTCTGGCGATGCAACATCCATTTCATAATTCTTCCGGGAGGGGCAGTGTCGAATAATCGAGTGCGGGTGGGAATTCTGGGCGCGACCGGAATGGTCGGCCAGCGTTTCGTCCAGTTGCTGGCAAACCATCCCGGTTTTGAGGTGACGGCGCTGGCGGCGTCGGATCGTTCGCAGGGAAAGCCGTATGGCGAAGCCTGTACGTGGCGGCTGGTTGGCGACATGCCCGCCTTCGTGAAAGCAATGGTGGTGCAATCGCCGCAGCCGCCGCTGGATTGCGATGTGGTGCTCTCCAGCCTGCCCTCCGATGTCGCGCGGGCCGCGGAGGAAAATTTCGCGCGGGCCGGATATCCGGTGATCAGCAACGCTTCTTCTTTCCGCATGGACGCCGACGTTCCCCTCCTGATTCCCGAAATTAACGCGGACCATCTGGACGTGCTCGCACGGCAGCGCAAGCAGCGCGGTTTCGGCAGCGGCTACATCGTCACGAATCCGAATTGCTCGACGATCATCATGGCGCTGGCGCTGGCGCCGCTGCACAAGCTATTTGGCATCGAGGCGGTTATTGCCACGACGCTGCAGGCGGTTTCGGGCGCGGGATATCCGGGCGTGCCTTCGCTGGACGTGGTGGACAATGTGCTTCCCTTCATTGACGGGGAAGAACCGAAGATGGAGAGCGAGACGCGAAAAATTCTCGGGCGTCTCGGGCCAAACGCATTCGAGAACGCTCCGTTCGCGGTGAGCGCGCAATGCCATCGCGTGAACGTCGCCGACGGACACCTGGTGGCCGTACGCGTGAAGCTGGCCAAACGCGCGAGCCTCGAAGAAGTTCGCGAAGCGCTCTCCACCTACCGCTCCGTTCCGCAGGAACTGCGGCTGCACACCGCTCCCGAGCATCCCGTCATCGTGCGCATGGAAAACGACCGCCCGCAGCCGCGCATGGACCGCGATGCGGGCGGCGGCATGAGCGTGACCGTCGGGCGGCTGTTCCCGGACAGCGTGTTCGACTACCGTTTCGTTGTGCTCGGACACAACACGATTCGCGGCGCGGCCGGAGCGGCGATTCTAAACGCCGAACTGCTGCAGGCTCGCGGCCTGCTTGCCGCAAAATCGTCGCCCGACAAATCTACGCCCACAGCCGAGGTGAAAGTGCGATGAGCCGCCCGATCCAGGTAATGAAGTTCGGCGGCACGTCGGTCGGTGACGCCGCGCGCATCCGCAGTGCGGCCGGCATCGCCGCGGAAGCTTCCAAGCACCTCTCCGTCGTCGTGGTGGTTTCCGCGATGTCCGGGGTAACCAATACTCTCATCGCCGCGGCGGGAAAATCCGCCGCCGGCGATGAAGCCGCCGCGGAAGCGCTCACCACCGCGCTCAGAACAAAACACCGGGAAGCCATCGAGAAACTGATTTCCGGCGGCGAAAAACGGCGAGAGCTGCTCGCCGAAATCGAAACATTGATCGAACGCGCGGCAAACTACTGCCGGGGCTGCGCTCTTCTTGGGGAATTATCTCCGCGCGCGCTCGACGTGATCGCAGGCTCGGGGGAGCGGCTGATGGCGCGGATTGTGGCCGCCGTGCTCCGCGAAATGGGTTGCCGCGGCGTGGCCTTCGACGCGACCGATTTGATTGTTACCGATGAGGTCCAAGGGGGAGCGCGCCCGCTTGCCAATTTGACGCGGGAGAAAACTCGTGCTGCGCTCGGGCCGCTGCTCGAGGAAGGCGGAATTCCCGTCGTCACCGGTTACATCGCCGCGACCGCCAAAGGTATTCCGACGACACTTGGCCGCGGCGGATCGGATTTTTCCGCCACCATTCTGGCCGCCGCGCTGGACGCGCAGGAAGTCATCATCTGGACCGACGTGAACGGCGTGTTGACAGCGGACCCGAGGCTGGTCCCCGAGGCCGTCACGCTCGACGAAGTTTCCTACAGCGAGGCAGGCGAGCTGGCGTTCTTCGGCGCGAAGGTGCTGCACCCGATGACCCTGCGCCCGGTGATCGAAAGCGGCATCCCCGTGTGGATTCGCAACAGCTTCGAGCCGCACAAGGCGGGAACCAAAATCGCGCAGACGGTCCGTCCGACGCTGCATGGCGTGAAAGCCGTTACGGCGACGCGCGACGTCGCCCTGATTTCCGTTGCCGGACCGGGCATCATCGGCGTGCCGGACATCGCGGCGCGCATTTTCGCGGCCACCGCCTCGGTCCGCGCGAACATCGTGATGATTTCGCAATCCTCCTCGCAGGACAGCATCTGTTTCGTCGTGCAGGCCGCCGACGCGGTCCGCACGGAGAAAGCGCTGCGCGATGCGTTGTACGAAGATGTGCGCCACCACGAACTCGAGCATGTGACCGTCAATCGCAACGTCGCCGTCGTCGCGGCGGTTGGAGAGAATATGTGCGGCACGCCGGGCATTGCCGGGCGCGTCTTCAGCACCATGGGCAACGAAGGCATCAATTTGATCGCCATCGCGCAGGGTTCCTCCGAGTACAACATCTCCTTCCTGGTGGAATCCGGCGCCATGGAAAAGGCCGTGAAGGCTTTGCACCGCGTCTTCGATCTCGAACACGTGGAATCCAACGGCGACTCGCGCACGGCCGCTCCCGTGGCCTCGAAGACCACCTGACGCATTCCAATTCCGCGAATTCAAACCTCCTCGCTGGCCTAAGTCAATGCGCGTAAAGGAGCGATTCCCGCACGGTTTTGTGGCGCCGGCATCTTGCCGGCGTTGTTGCGCTGTGCTGACTGCTAAAGAAACCGCCGGCGAGATGCCGGCGCCACGAAGAGCCTGTGTTCAGCGACCGAGATTATAGTTTCCATTCTACCCATTTGAATCGTCGTGGGAACTGCGGGTTAGCACTGGCCTCTGTTCGCCTGCCGGTAATTCTAAGAGGTCAAGTCAAAATGATACTTCTGGCTATTGCAGCCATCTAGGCGTATGAATAGGTCGTATAGGAACCCGCCAAGTGTCAGGCAACGCTCGTAAGGGCTGATGACTGGAGGACCCAATGAATACCGAAACCAGTGTGACGATCCCCAAGAGGGGCGCCCGCGTAGGTGTGGCACAACAAGATGGTGTGTTTGAAGTGGCCGACATCAATTCGCTCATGCAGACAGCGAATCTCAAATCGACAGATGGTCAGGGCCACATCACACGCAATGTGCCGTGGACTTCGCTGAAGCTTGTTGACAAAAAGTAGGCGGAAATCCCGCGGCATTGTTTGGTAGCACGGACTTTAGTCTGTGTGCTTTTCGCAGTTGTGCATTCTTAAGAACACAAGCTGAAGTCAGCGATCCCGACACTGTCGGGGCCTGTGTTATTGGACCGCGCCGGACCTATGTTTGTGCCGTCTGCTTGCTCCAAAACCAACCAGAACCTCCTGCAGCGTGCTCGTGAGAAATCCAGACAGCGTTTGAATCACTTTCACAGAAAAGCGTTCCACAATCCTCGATGTGGCATTGAGTAAGTCTCCGGGAAGCCGCCTTCTCTTAGGGAATCGAATACCAATGTCAACTCAACCGCTGAACAATTCACGCGAATCCGGTGTCTAATAGCTAGGGCATTCCAATGATGAATCCTCTATGCTTCTGAGCACTTAAGAGAGAAATAGCGTGGCACGGGATAGTTGGAAGCCCCCCCAAAAGGAGCGGCCATTATGTGGCTACGTTCGCTAAGCATCATCTTTTCGCTCTTTATCTTTCAAGGCTCTTTCCCTGCTGATACAGCCCAAACCCTACACGAGCGCTATGGTCCACCAATCTCGGAAACATATCTCGTCAAACCTGGAATAGTAATTTCGACAAGTTATGGCTCTAGCGGGCACGTCTGCGTGATTGTCATAAGTCCTCAGAGATTGTGGAACGGCACATTCGATTCCAATCAGCTGACAGAAATCATCGATGAAATCGTGCCTCAGAATGAGCGAGGCGAGTTTTTGATGGGCATGTTCGTAAATGCGGTCTGCTTTCCCACCCAAGATTGCAATGGGACAGCAGGCATATGGGAGAAGGTGTCTATTTTCCGTAACGGTGGCACAAACGAAGAGCACTACGCAAGAATACAGTGGCGTCGGGACGAGTGCCGTACGGAGGCAACAAACTAAATTTGAGTCGGGCAATCTGAAATGAATTCTTGGTGTTGGAACAATCGCTAAGACATCTCCAGTACATCAATTAGATGGGCCCTGAGAAGCGCCGCTAGAGGAAGCGAGCCCTCAACCCCACATCACCCTCACACGCGCGTGAACGTCGCCGAGCCCGGATCGGCGGCGCGAGCCATCTTGGCGCGGCCATTTGAAGACAGGTGTTCGAGGATGAGATAGACGCTCTCGGCCGACTCCGCGGCGCCGATCGTGGCGGCAATCTGGCCGGCGGTCTGGGGCGTACCCGATAGCGCGGCGAGCAACTTTGCCTGGAGGCTGAGCACGGCCGCGGCGGCCTTCTTCCCGGCTTCGACGCCCGGCTGGTGATAGGCGTTGATGTGGATCAGCGAGGCGTAGAGGCCGACGGCGCGTTCGAACAGGGCAATGAGCGCCCCGACCGTGCGCGCGTCCACGCGGCGAATCGTGATCGTCATGGACTGGCGGTCGTTGGCGTAGAGCGCCTCCCGCGTGCCGACCAGGAAGCCATGCAGATAGTCACCGGCAGTGACGCCTGGCTCGACTTCGATAGGTGCGCCGCCGGACTCGAGGACGCGGACGAAGGTCACGAAGAAATTGTTCACGCCGTCGCGCAATTGCTGCACGAAAGCATGCTGGTCGGTGGACCCTTTGTTGCCATAGACCGCAATCCCCTGCTCGGCGCGGCGGCCATCGAGGTCGAGCTCCTTGCCGAGAGACTCCATCACGAGTTGCTGCAAGTAGCGGCTGAACAGGAGCAGGCGATCTTTATAAGGGAGGACGACGAGGTCCTTCTTCCCTTTTCCATCCGTCGCGGCGTACCACATCAGCGCCATCAGCGCGGCGGGATTGCGGTGCGTGTCGTGAACGCGCGTGGCCGCGTCGCACGCGGCGGCTCCTGCGAGCATGCCTTCGATATCGATCCCCTGCAATGCGGCTGGCAACAGCCCGACGGCGGAGAGTTCGCTGGTCCGGCCGCCCACCCAATCGAACATCCGGAATCGCGCGAGCCAGCCTTCGGAAGACGCCAGCTTGTCCAACTGCGAACCTGACATGGTGACGGCCACGGCGTGCCGCGAAAAATCGAGGCCGGCGGCGCGATACGCGGCGGCGGCGGCAATCATGCCGTTGCGTGTGTCGGGCGTGCCGCCGCTCTTGCTGGTCACAATGCAAAGCGTTTCCTGGAGAAGCCCTTTGAGCGTTCCAAACGTGCGCGCGATGCCGTCGGGATCGGTGTTGTCAATGAAATGCACGCGCATGCGGTCCGCGCCGGGATCGCCGAGCGCGTCGCCCACGAACATCGGACCCAGCGCCGACCCGCCGATACCAATCGCCAGCACTTGCGTGAATCGCGTCGAGGATGGCGGCTTGATTTTTCCTGCGTGCGCGTCCGCGGCGAATTTCCGGATCGCTTCCACCGTGGCCGTAATTTCCTGCGCGATTTCCTGGGCCGGAGCGAGTTGCGGCGCGCGCAGCCAGTAATGCCCCACCATGCGTTTTTCATCCGGATTGGCGATGGCGCCCGATTCGAGCGCGTCCATGTCGTTGAAGGCGCGCTGCATTGCCGGCTCCATCGCAGCCAGGAAACCTTCATCGAAGTGCATGCGGCTGATGTCGAGCGCCAGATCCAGCGAATCCACGCGGCAGTGATATTGCCGGTAACGATTCCATAGTTCCGGTGCGTCCATCACATGCCTCCTCCCTGGATCTGAATTTCGAGCGGCGGACATTGCGGCTCGTCGGTTTTGTACGCTGTAGGGGCACGGCATGCCGTGCCCCTACAGGTGATCTTCGCTTTCAACTTGAATTCTCAGATGAGATATTCAGCCTAGCGCTTCGCCGGCTGAATCTGCTCCTTCGCCGCAGCGACAACGTTCTCCACAGTGAAGCCAAAATGTTTCTGAAGCTCCTTGAGCGGCGCGGAGGCTCCGAAACCGCGCATCCCGATGCTGTGGCCCGCCTCGCCCACGTAGCGCGACCAGCCGAACGTCGCCGCCATCTCGACCGAAACACGCGCTTTCACCCCGGGCGGCAGAACCGAGTCGCGATACGCCTGCTCCTGTCTTTCGAACAGCTCCCACGACGGCATGCTGACGACGCGGGCCTTGATTCCCTGTTTCGAAAGCTGTTCGAAGGCCTCCACGCAAAGGCAGACTTCGCTGCCGGTCGCGAGCAGAAGCACGTCGGGTCTGCCTCCGGGAGCGTCGGCCAGCACATACGCGCCACGCGCAAGGCCTGCCGCGGGCGCGAACTTCGTCCGGTCGAGCGTGGGAAGCGCCTGGCGGGTGAGGACCAGCAGCGCAGGCTCGTGTTGCAACTGCATCGCGACCCTCCACGCCTCGGCGACTTCGTTGGCGTCGGCCGGGCGCAGAACGACCATGCCGGGTGTGGCGCGGAGCATGGCCAGATGTTCGATGGGTTGATGCGTCGGGCCATCTTCGCCGACGCCGATGGAATCATGCGTGAGAACGTAGATGGCCGGAATCTCCATCAGAGCGCTCAGGCGCATTCCGGCCCGCATGTAATCCGTGAAAACGAAGAAGGTTGCGCCGTAGGGGCGCAATTTCGTCAGGCTCATTCCGTTGATGACCGCGGCCATGGCGTGCTCGCGGATGCCGAAGTGCAGGTTCCGCCCGGCATAATTTCCGGCTTCGAAATCAGCCGCCCCGCTGAACGTCAGAAGCGTCTTCGTCGAAGGAGCGAGATCGGCAGACCCACCCATGAGCCAGGGCACGTTCTTGCCGATGGCGTTCTCGACCTTGCCGGAAGATTCGCGCGTGGCAAGGCCCTTCGCGTCGGCGGGAAACACCGGCAGGTCCTTGTCCCATGCCTCGGGAAGCTGCCGATGCTCCATGCGCGTGATTTCATCGGCAAGCGCCGGGTATTTCGTGCCGAAGGCGTCAAATCGCGCCGACCACGTGTCGCGCAGTTGTTTGCCTCGCTGGCCGATGCCGGTCTGGAAGTGCTCGTACACGCCGCCGGGAACCAGGAACTTGGCATCCTCGGGCCAGCCGTAATTGCGCTTGGTGAGCCGGACCTCTTCTTCGCCGAGCGGCTCGCCATGGACGGTGTGGCTGTCCTGCTTGTGGGGCGAACCCCAGCCGATGTGGCTATTCACGATGATCAGCGTGGGACGGTCCGTAGTCTGCAAGAACGCGCGGAAGCCGCTGCGAATCATGTTCAGGTCGTTGGCGTCCGTGACGTGCGCAACATTCCAGCCATAGGCCGCGAATCGCGCGGCCACATCTTCGGAAAACGCCAGAGGCGTCCCGCCCTCGATCGTGATGCGGTTGCTGTCGTAGATCCAGCAGAGATTCGAAAGCTTCAGGTGGCCCGCAAGCGAGGCGGCTTCGCTCGAAATGCCTTCCATCAGGCAGCCATCGCCGGCTAGCGCGTAGACGTTGAAATTGTAGAGGTCTTCGAATCCGGGCTGGTTATAGCGCGACGCGAGCCACCGGCCCGCCAGCGCCATCCCCACGCTGTTCGCGGCGCCCTGGCCGAGCGGCCCCGTCGTCGTTTCCACTCCCGTTGTCAGGTGCGACTCCGGGTGGCCGGGACACCGGCTGCCGAGCTGGCGGAATTTCTTGATTTCATCGAGAGGAACCGACAGCGCATCCAGAATCTCTTGATTCTTCCCGGCCTGTTTGACTCCGGCAAGATGCAAAATCGAGTACAACAGCATGGAAGCGTGCCCGGCGGAGAGGACGAACCGGTCGCGGTTGGGCCAGAGCGGGTCGTTCGGATCGTAGCGCAGAAATTCCTGCCACAAACAATAGACCAGCGGCGCCATAGACATCGGCGTGCCGGGATGCCCGGAATTGGCCGCCTGCACGGCGTCCATGGAGAGCGTGCGGATGGTATTGATACACGTCATCTCCATCGGATTGGCGGCGTTTTGAATGGAAGCACTGGCTTCAGCTGCGCTCATGCGAGCTCCTTCGTTGCGGTGCAGACTATACGTCCATTCCGTGGTCCGGGCAAAACACTACTTTAGTCCAAAGCGGGGACTGCGGAAATGGGGAATCCGGAAAATGCGTCTCCGCCCCCAAGCGGATACGCGAAATGCCGCATGATTCAGCGAGCCGATTCGAACGCGCGCCAGTGGAATTCGAACGAGGCTTCGCGGTGCGCGAGCAGATAGGAAACGCTGTGCCCGCCCGGGTAAAGGTGAAACTCGTGACGGATCCCGAGGGAATGGAGCGCCTGGTCCAATTCGCTTGCGCCGCGGTAGAAGCCGTAGGAGTCCTCCGTGCCGCAATCGAAATAGATTTTTGTTTTTACAAGCAAGGCGGGGTTTTTCTTCGCCAGAAGGAAGGGGCTATTGAGTTTCCAGAATTCCTGGTCGATTGGATTGCCGAAAACATTTGTCAGGATCCTCGCCGCCAAATTCCCCGCTGAAGCACCGGCGTTGACACCCTGCGGCGGATCCCGCATCAACGCGGCGCTATGGGCGCTCACCGAGCCGAATAGTTCCGGATGCGCAAAGGCGATGCGCAGCGCTCCATAGCCTCCCATGGAAAATCCCGCGATCCCTCGCGCGGCGCGCCCTGCCCGGACACGATACGCGCGCTCTATGAACGGCAGAAATTCCCGGAGAAAGAAATCGCCGTAAAGCGTCTTGCCGTCACGCGAATTGATGTAGAACGTGTCCCATCCGTCCGGTGCGACGACCAAAAAATCACCGGCCTTGTGATCGCGCCGCAAATCCTGCAACACACTCCATTCCCCGGTTAAAGCCATCTCCTGCTCGTTCCCACCCAGGCCGTGCAGAAGGTACAGAACCGGGTACCGCTGCGCTTTCGCGTCCGGAGCGGAATAATTCGCCGGCAGGAAGACGCAATAGCGCACCGAGGTATGCAGGATAGCGCTGCGGAACGCGCGGCAATCGGCGCGCTCCTGCGCAAACGCGCTGGAAGCAGCCAGCAGTGCCAGGAAGAATATTGCCGTGAGACGACCGAGACTGTACTGGTGAGGTCGAGAAGGCATAAGGACGAAGCAGTTATTCTAGGGGTGTGTTCCCTTGCGAGCAAGGGAACTTGACAGAAAGCAGGCCACTTGGCGGCTTACGGAATCCTTACGACGCTCGCATGACTTCCTAATCTCGAAAAACGCATGATGTCTCAGTGGAACGCGGGAGTGGCTGCAAGATCATCTGCCACCGCAACGGCGCCTGAAGGAGGTCCTATGGCCATGGTGATATTTACCGCACTGAATGGCTTGGGCGTCGTTTTTCTGCTGTACGTGTTTGTTCAATTCTGGAAAGAGGGGCACTGGCCGAAGAAAGCGGGCACATGGCGGCACGCGATTGAGTTTCCGCAAAAGCATAAACAGAAGGCCGTCGTCGTGACGCACCCTATTTCTGGCGGGCTCCAAGTAGAGCCCGCGTCCGTTTCTCATAGCGCGCGGGCGGGTCTGTCAGTGGTTCCGTTGCAGGTGCGAGGGCGCAGCCTGCAAGGCAAGGAAGTTCATCGAGATTCTGCTGATGGAACCGGTGAGACGCCTATAAAGCGCTTTCCCACACGCTGAAAGCGATATGATGCGGGATGGGGCGGAAACGCAAGAACGATTCGATGCGATCGGCTTATTGGACGGAAACGGGGGAGCTTGAATAGCCATGCTCGATACAATCTTTTTTATCTCCACACTGGTCTTTTTTGTGGCGTCAGTGCTCTATGTCACGTTTTGTGACGGATTGAGGTAAGGAAAATGCTGGATACGATTGTTTCGCTCACAGTTTGTGCTGCTTTGCTTGTCTATCTGGTGTACGCGATGCTGCGTCCGGAAAAGTTCTGACCATGACAAACAACGGATGGTTCCAAATCCTACTGTTCCTGGTGGTGGTGCTGGCTCTGACCAAACCGCTGGGCGCGTTCATGACGCGCGTGTTCAACCGCGAGAAGACGTTTCTCGACCCGGTGCTGCGTCCAATCGAAAAGCTTCTGTACCGGCTGACGGGGGTGGACGAGACCACCGAGATGGGTTGGAAGGAATACGCCGGCGCGATGCTGATCTTCAGCGGCGTTACGATGGTTGTGCTCTATCTGATCGAGCGGCTCCAGAACTGGCTGCCGCTTAATCCGCAAAAACTCGCAGCCGTACCGCCGGACCTCGCGTTCAACACAGCGGCATCATTCACGACGAATACGAACTGGCAGGCCTACGTGCCGGAAACCACAATGTCCTACCTGACGCAAATGGCCGGCCTGGCGTATCACAATTTTATTTCCGCTGCCGTGGGCATCGCTCTGGCCATCGCCGTGGTGCGCGGGATCGCGCGGCGCGAGAAGGACACGATCGGAAATTTCTGGGTGGATATGACGCGCGCGACGCTGTGGGTGCTGCTGCCGGCGTGCATCGTGGGAGCGCTGTTCCTGGTTTCGCAAGGCGTGGTGCAGAACTTCAAGCCCTACACAAGCGTGCAGCTCGTGGACCCGCAGACGGTGCAGACAACAGGGGCAGACGGAAAGGTGACGACTCAGGTCGTGCGCGAACAAACCATCGCGCAAGGCCCCACGGCATCGCAGGAAATGATCAAGGAGCTCGGCACCAACGGCGGGGGATTCTTCAACGCCAATAGCGCCCACCCGTTTGAGAACCCGACGCCCGCCACGAATTTCTTCGAGCTCGTGCTGATCTTTGCCATCGGGTCGGGACTGACCTACACGCTGGGGCAAATGACGGGTTCGCCACGCCACGGCTGGGCGGTGTGGTGCGCCATGGCGATCTTGTTCCTTGCCGGCGTCACGGCGGCATATGCGGCTGAGGCGCGGGGAAACCCACTGCTTCCAGGTGCGGCAAACCATGTGCAGTCTCCCGGCAATATGGAGGGCAAAGAAGTTCGCTTCGGCATTGCAAATTCCGCTTTGTGGGCCGTGGTGACGACCGACACAAGCTGCGGCGCAGTGAACTCGATGCACGATTCGTTCACGCCGCTGGGCGGAATGATTCCGCTCATCAACATGCTGCTGGGTGAAGTCGTCTTCGGGGGCGCCGGTTCCGGCCTCTACGGAATGATTGTGTTCGTCATTTTGTCTGTTTTCATCGCGGGGCTGATGGTGGGCCGCACGCCGGAATACCTCGGCAAGAAGATCGAAGCCTTCGATGTGAAGATGGCGATGCTCACGATTCTGGTTTACCCGCTGCTGGTTCTGGGGTTCACGGGGATTTCGGTGGTCGCGCCCAAATTCGGCACGTCGAGCATCGCGAACGCCGGACCGCACGGCTTGTCCGAAATTTTTTATGCCTATGCGGAAGCAGGCGCGAATAATGGTTCAGCGTTCGCCGGGCTCACCGCCAACACGCTTTGGTACAACACAACGATCGGCGCAACCATGCTGTTCGGCCGCTTTTTCATGGTCATTCCGGTTCTGGCGATTGCCGGCAGCCTGGCTAAGAAGAAGTACGTGCCGGAATCTTTGGGGACGTTCCCTGTGACGACGCCGTTGTTCACCGGCCTGCTGATTTCGGTGATTCTGATCGTCGGCGCCCTTACGTTTTTCCCCGCTCTCAGCTTGGGCCCGATTCTCGAGCACCTGCTGATGCACGCGGGCAAGACTTTCTGAGGATGATGAAGACATGATGGCCCAAACCAAGAAGGGCAAGTCAATCTGGGACGCGGGAATCGCAAGCCGCGCATTGTGGGATTCCTTCGTAAAGCTGAATCCGCGGACGCTCATGAGGAACCCGGTGATGTTCGTCGTGGAAATTGGCGCGGCCATGCTCACGATTCAGCTCGTGCGCAACACCCTGAATCACACGCACGCGTTTGCCTTCGAGTTTCAGATCACGATCTGGCTGTGGTTCACGGTGTTGTTCGCCAATTTTGCCGAAGCCATGGCCGAAGGGCGCGGCAAGGCGCAAGCCGACACGTTGCGCAAGGCGCGCACGGAAACCATCGCTCATAAGCTGAAGGCCGATGGCAGCCAGGAGGAAATTTCAGGATCGAAACTCCGCGCGGGCGATGTGGTGGTGGTTTCCGCGGGGGAATTCATTCCCGGAGACGGCGAGGTCGTCGAAGGCGTGGCCGCGGTAGACGAATCGGCCATCACCGGCGAATCGGCGCCCGTGATTCGCGAGTCGGGCGGCGACCGCTCGGCGGTGACTGGCGGCACGCGCGTGCTCTCGGACGAAATTAAAGTGCGCATCACGTCGAATCCCGGCGAGACGTTCCTGGACCGCATGATCAAGATGGTGGAAGGCGCGTCGCGCCAGAAGACGCCCAACGAGATCGCGCTCAACATTCTGCTTTCCGGCCTCACCATCATTTTTCTGTTCGCGGTGGCCGCACTGCAACCGATGGCCATTTATTCCGGAGCGCCGCAAAGCCCGTTCGTGCTGTGGTCGCTGCTGGTCTGCCTGATCCCGACCACGATTGGCGGGCTGCTTTCCGCGATCGGCATCGCGGGGATCGACCGCGTCATTCAACGCAACGTGATGGCCATGTCCGGCCGCGCCGTGGAAGCCGCGGGCGACGTGGACACACTGCTGCTCGACAAGACGGGAACCATCACACTGGGAAATCGCCAGGCGACCGAGCTGATTCCGGCGCCGGGCGTGCGGGACGCGGAGCTGGCCGACGCCGCGCAGCTCGCCTCTCTCGCCGACGAAACTCCGGAGGGACGCTCGATCGTCGTACTGGTCAAGGAGAAATACGGCCTGCGCGGGCGCCCGTTGTCCTCTCTCGATGCCACTTTCATTCCGTTCTCCGCCACCACGCGCATGTCGGGCGTGGATTTCGGCAACCGCGCGATCCGCAAAGGCGCGCCCGACGCGATCAAGAAATATGTGACGGAAAAAGGCGGCCAGGTGCCTGTGCAGGTCGACGAAATGGTACAGCTGGTTGCCAGCTCCGGCGCGACCCCGCTGCTGGTGGCGGTCGATAACCGCATCCTGGGCACCGTGCGGCTCAAGGACATCGTCAAAGGTGGCATGAAGGAACGTTTCGATCATTTGCGCGCGATGGGAATTCGCACCATCATGATCACGGGAGATAACCGCCTGACCGCGGCGGCCATCGCGCAGGAAGCCGGCGTGGATGACTTCCTGGCGGAAGCCAAGCCTGAAGACAAGCTTGCGCTGATCCGCAAGGAACAAGCCAAAGGCAAGCTCGTGGCCATGACCGGGGACGGCACCAACGACGCTCCCGCGCTGGCGCAGGCCGACGTCGGCTTGGCGATGAACGCCGGCACGCAGGCCGCGAAAGAAGCCGGGAACATGGTGGACCTCGACTCCAATCCCACGAAGCTGATCGAGGTGGTGGAGATCGGCAAACAAATGCTGATCACACGCGGCGCGCTGACCACATTTTCCGTGGCCAACGACGTGGCAAAATATTTCGCCATTATTCCGGCGATGTTCGCGGGCGCATTCCCCGTGCTGCAGGCGTTGAATATCATGCAACTCCAGACACCCGAGTCGGCCATCTTGTCCGCCGTGATTTTCAACGCGCTGATCATCGTCGCGCTGGTCCCGCTGGCGCTGCGCGGCGTGCAATACCGGCCGGCAGGCGCTTCCGCGTTGTTGCGCTGGAATCTGCTCGTGTATGGCGTGGGCGGCATCATCGCGCCGTTCATCGGCATCAAGCTGATCGACATGATGATTACAAGGCTGCATTGGGCCTGAGGAAACGAATATGCTGAAGAATCTGAAGATCGCGATCCTGATGACGGTCGCCACAACGCTTCTGCTGGGCGTCATCTACCCATTCGCCGTGACCGGCCTGGCGCAACTGATTTTCCCACAGCAGGCGAACGGTGAGCTGATTACGCAGAATGGAAAGATAGTTGGCTCGCGGCTGATCGGGCAGGCGTTTTCTTCGCCCGGATATTTTCGCTCGCGGCCTTCGGCTGCGGGAAATGGCTATGATGCCGGCAATTCAGGAGGCTCGAACCTCGGGCCAACGAATAAGATGCTGATCGATCGCGTGAACGGCGACGTGCAAAAACTCCGGGCGGAAAATCCAAACATGCCCGTTCCGATGGATTTGGTCACGACGTCCGCCTCTGGCCTCGATCCGCATATTTCTCCGGAAGCAGCGGCGTTTCAGACCCCTCGAGTGGCCCGGGAGCGCGGCATCGCGGAAAACGATGTGCGCGCTCTCGTCGCGAAGCACACCGAAGCCCGCCAGTTCGGCTTCCTCGGCGAGCCGCGCGTCAATGTCCTGGAGCTGAATCTGGATCTGGATACCGTCCACCCGCTGCGCTAAGCGCTATTTCTTTTTCGCTTTCGCCGGTGAAGGCGTGGTCGGTTCAAACCGGTAGCCCACCCACGGGTCGGTGTGGATGTACTTGGGATGCGCCGGGTCGGGCTCGATTTTCTTCCGCAGTTGGTTGATAAATACCCGCAGGTATTCGGTCTCGTTGCCGTAGTCCGGACCCCAGACCGCCTGCAGGAGCCGCCGGTGCTCCAGGGGCTTGCCCTGATTCGACACCAGATGACGCAATAATTCGAACTCCTTCGGTGTGAGCCGCACCGGGCGGCCCTGCACGAGGACCTTTCTTCGTTCGAAATCAATTTCCAGGTCGCTCGAAACGTACGCGGGGACGGATTCCCCGGAAGCTGTGCGGCGCAAAGCTGCGCGAATACGCGCCAGCAGCTCTTCCATGCTGAAGGGCTTGACGACGTAATCATCCGCGCCGGCATCAAGCGCGAGCACTTTGTCGTGTTCGGTGTTGCGCACGGTCAGCATGATAATGGCCACATCGGATTGCTCGCGGATTTCGCGGCAGGCTTCCAGTCCCCCCATGCCCGGCATGTTGACGTCGAGCAGCACGAGATCCGGCCGTTCTTTTCGCAGAATCTCCAGGGCTTCTTCCCCGCTGCGCGCATCGAGGACAGCGTATCCGTTGCTCGACAGTGTCGTGCGCATCACGCGGCGAATCTGAGGTTCATCATCAACGACCAGAATGGTGGGTGTGCTCATCGGCGTTCGTTTGCTCCCCCGGCAATCGGCAGCGTGAAGGAAAATACGGACCCTTGCTCCAACTGGCTGATCACACCAATTGTGCCGCCATGCGCCTCGACAATGGCCTTGGCGATCGGCAAACCCATGCCGGTTCCCTGCACACGGTAGCGCTGGTCGGTACCGCGGTAGAATTTGTCGAAAATGCGGCCGAGTTCGGCGTCATCAATGCCCGGCCCGCGGTCCGCAATACTGAAGAGCACAAAATCGTCCTTCTGTTCCGCGCTGATCGTGACCGGCTGGTCCGGAGAGGAATACAGGTTCGCATTCTCGATCAAATGCACAAGCACTTCCCTGGCGCGCTCCAGGTCGGCGAGGACAAGCAGGCCGGGATTCTTGCTCTCCATTCGAATGGGTCTGGTTCCCAATGCGCTCTTGCAAGCATCCAGAGCCGCGGAAATCAATTCGTCGACGCGGTGCGGCCTGAGTTCCAGCTTCACTTCGCCGGCTTCCAAGCGAGCCATTTCCGCGGCCTCACCCACAAGGCGGTTCAGCCTGTCGCATTCCTCATTGATGACGTTGAGCAGATCGTTCCGCTGCCCTTCCTCGAGCATGGGACCCGAGAGCAGACTGGTCACGGAAGCTTTCATGGAAGTGAGTGGCGTGCGAAAGTCATGCGCGATGGCGTCGAGCAACGCCGATTTCAGGCGTTCGCCTTCCCGTGCCGCTTCGGTCTTTCCCACCATTTCAATCGCGTACGCCCTCTCGACAGCGACAGCGATCAGCGTGCCCAATGCCTCCAGCGACTGCCGCCAGAGCACGGGGCCGGAGACGCCCACGCTGCCGAGAATACGCGTGCCGAGGCGAAGTGGAGCGAAGCAGACGCTGCGCTCCGCGTCAATCTGCAGATCCTCGCGCGCGACGATCGCTTTCAAGGAGTCCGCATCGAGTTGCGGTAGATTCATCCCCGAACGATAAATCTTCTGTTTGTCCGTGAGGAACAGGGCAGCCGCCCCCACTTCAAACGTATTCACGATCAGGCGCGGAATGGCATTGAGCAGTTCGATGGGATTGCCCGCGCTCAACAGGCGCTGGCTGAATCCATACAGCCGCTCCACTTCCCGGCGGCGGCGGTTGGCTTCCGCGGCCTGGTTGCGCGCCCGCGCAGCCAGGTTACTTCCGAGGACCGAAGTCACAAGAAAAGAGAAGAGCGCCACCCAGTTCTGCGGATCGACGATCGTAAACGTGCCGGTAGGCGGCAGAAAAAAATAGTTGTAGCAAAGGGTGGCCGCCAACGACATGAAAATCGAAACGCCGAGCCCCCAAAGAGCCGACGATCCAAGGATGGCAAGCAGGTATGCGAAGGCAAACGTCGTGGCATTCACGCCGGGTACATATCTGGAAAGATAAGTAATCAGCAGGACCGTGGCCAGGGCGGCCGCGTACCGCGCGATGAGAATAGGCAGCTTCTTCATCATAAATTTATTCTAGCCTAGCATTTTCCGTACAGAGTAAACGACAATAGTTACATGCCCAAGACGCCAGAGCAATGGCTGGAGGAGGTCTCCCCGGCCAAGAGAAGTAAAGGAATCCTGAAGCTGTTCCTGGGCTATGCCCCGGGCGTCGGCAAGACCTACGGCATGCTGAGCGAGGCGATCCGGAGGCGCGGCCGCGGGGAAGACGTGGTGATCGGCTATGTGGAAACGCATGGGCGGAAAAACATCGCGGAACTCGCCGCCCAGCTCGAGCAGGTCCCGCGCAAGCGCATCGAGTACAAGGGCACCCTCTTCGAGGAGATGGACCCCGAGGCGATCCGGGCGCGGAATCCTCAGGTGGTATTGGTCGACGAACTGGCCCACACCAACATCCCCGGAAGCAAACACCGCAAGCGCTATGAAGACGTGCTGGATCTGGTTGACGCGAAAATGGAAGTGCTTTCCACCGTGAACGTACAGCACCTGGAAAGCATCGCTCCGACGGTGGGCTCGATCACGGGAATCAAAATCCGCGAGACCGTGCCGGACTGGGTTCTCGAGCACGCCTCGGAAATCGTCATGGTCGATCTGACGCCGGAAGCGCTGCAGAACCGCATGAAGCGTGGCGAGGTCTATGGAGCCGAAAAAGTTGACCAGGCCCTCAAGAATTTCTTTCGGAGAGGCAATCTGATCGCCCTGCGCGAGCTCGCCTTGCGCCAGGTGGCCGAACAGGTGGACCGCAGCCTGGAATCCTATATGGAGCAGAAAGATATTCAGGAGCCCTGGGCGGTGCGCGAGCGCCTGGCCGTATGTTTCAGCTCAAATCCCAGGGCGCAGTATCTGATCGCACGCGCGGCGCGCATGGCGCGCCGCATGGATGCCGAGCTTTATGCTATCTATGTTGATTTCGGGCAGGACACATCGGACGCGGACCAGAAATCACTCCTCGCCAATATCCAATTCTCGGAAAGCCTGGGCGCGAAGGTGGTCAAGCTGAAGGGAAAAGACGTGGCCAGCGCCACCGCGGAATTCGTCCGCGACAAACATGTGACGCAGGTGATTTTCGGCCGCACCGCGGTCGAGGGATGGCGGAAATATCTCTACATGACGGCCATCCACCGCTTCTTGCGCGACGCCCCGGCCGTGGATGTTCACATCGTCACACAGGAAATTGATTGAAGAACCTGCCCGGCGATTGGGTCAGGAAACATGCTGACGGATTCCCTGTATCCTGTAGAATGATTCCCGGCATGAGGCCGGTGGCGGGCATTACAAAGACTTGCTCCCGCGCCCTCAGATGCCCACCAGAGATTGTGGCGAACCGAACGATGCCGGCCATCTCATGAGGGAAACCATGGCGCTCCTATTTGATCCACTTCCAATTCGCGGTATCACGTTGCCGAATCGCATTGCCGTCTCGCCGATGTGCCAGTACTCCAGCAAGGATGGCTTCGCGAATGATTGGCACCTCGTGAATCTCGGGAGCCGCGCGGTAGGAGGAGCCGGCCTGGTATTTACCGAAGCCACCGCCGTATCGCCCGAAGGCCGCATCACCGGGGACGACTTGGGAATCTGGAACGACGCGCACATCGAGTTCCTGGGGCGCATTGTCAACTTCCTCAAGAGCCAGGGATCGGTGCCCGGCATGCAACTCGCGCACGCCGGCCGAAAAGGGAGCACACAGAAACCCTGGGTCGGTTCCAGTAAACTTTCGCCGGAAGAAGGCGCCTGGGTCCCTGTCGCGCCCAGCGCCCGCGCATTCTCGGCGGACTACCCTATGCCCCAGGCTCTCTCAAAGGAAGGGATTCGAGGCGTCGTGGAAGCGTTTGCGAACGCGGCGCGCCGGGCGCTTGCCGCAGGCTTTCAAGTCATAGAAATTCATGCCGCGCACGGATACTTGATCCACGAGTTCTGTTCCCCGCTAAGCAACGAGCGCACCGACGAATACGGCGGCTCGTTCGAAAACCGCACGCGGCTGGCGCGGGAAGTGGTCTCCGCAGTCCGCAAGCAATGGCCCGAGCAACTTCCTCTCTTCATTCGAATTTCAGCCACGGACTGGAAAGAGGGCGGCTGGGACCTCGATCAATCGGTCGAACTCATCAAGCAGCTTAAGCCGTTGGGCGTGGACCTGGTGGACTGTTCCTCAGCGGGCCTCGTGCCTGACCAGAAGATCGTCGTGGGGCCCTGCTTTCAGGTCCCCTTCGCCGAGCGAATTCGCCGCGACACGGGAATCCTGACCGGCACGGTCGGATTGATCGATACCAAGGAACAGGTAGCGGAAATCCTGGCCAAGAATCGGGCCGATCTGGTCCTGATGGCCCGGGAATTTCTACGCGAGCCGTATTGGCCTCTACGCGCGGCGCGCCAGCTTGGCCACAAGATTCCCTGGCCTAAGCAATATCTCCGGGCCGCTCCGCCGGAGACTCCCGCGAGCAAACCTCTGGACGCCGGAATGCTAAAAGCCAAGGGTACGAATTGAATCTTGCTCTTCACTAAGCGGCGATCCCGGGAACGCCATTCTCCTGAATGGCGTGATGCAAACCGCCAATCTGGAGATTGGCGTTCCCGGGTTTCAACCCCAAGTTCCCAAATCAACTTCGGAATTCAGGCCTAAGCGGAACGGGCGCGCAGACGTAACAACATTTCGAACAGGGCGCGGACTTCGGAGAGGCCGAGTACGAATGCCCCGGCGAAGTAAAATGTCCCGTACGCGCCCAGGACCACGATAGCGGCCACAATCGGATTCCGATGAGCGACGACAAGTAGCAGCGCCCTGCCGATTCCCGCGGCAAACAGGGCTGCGGCCCAGCCCTTGGCGAGGTACACGCGGGAAAGGCCCGTGGCGCCGATTCGGCGGTTCAAGCTGCGGCGAAGCAGCGTGAACTCGACCCACGAAGAAACGCCCGCCGAAATCGTGAGTCCCGCTACGCCCCACCTGGAGGCGATCCCCAGCAGGTGCGGCAAGGGGATGGCCGAGAGATATCCAAGAACCGTGGTCAAGATCACCCGCAACACCGCATAGCGCAACGGCGTGCGCGTATCTTTCAGGGCGTAATAGGTGGACGAATAGAGCCTCCCGAGCGTGGACGCCAGCAAACCCACCGTCGATCCCGCCAGGATTCCCCAGACGTACATTGAGTCCGCATGAGTGAAACGGCCGGACTGATAGATCGCGGCGACAATAACATCTCCCAACAAAAGAAACGCCGCCACCGATGGAATGACGAAAAACGCGATCTGGCGCAGGCCCGCATTGAGCCGCGCGCGCAGCGTTTCAGCGACTTCATCTTGGCGGGCTCCAAGTGGAGCCCGCGACTCCGCGCCGACCGCGCCGGACATGGCGGGAAGCTCCGCCGCCGAAACCGACATTCCAAACAAGCTGACCGGAAGCGTATAGAGCGTCTGCGCGTACGCCAGAGCCGCCACGGCACCGGTCGGCAGCAAACTCGCCAGCAGTGCGTCCACGTAGGCGCTGATCTGCACGACGCCGCGACTGATGAACACAGGGACAAAGTTTCGAACGACCGTGCGCACATTCTCCAGGTGAAACGCCAGCGAGAGGTGCAGGCCGCGCAGCAGCCGCAGGACGACAGGCAGTTGTACACCCACCTGCAGCGCGCTGCCGATCACCGAGCCCCAGGATAAAACCACGGCGAGCGGATACTGCGCGTAACGTCCGCCGAATCCCCACATCGTGGCGATCATGGCCGCGTTCCAGATCACGGGAGCGGTATAGGAAAGAAAAAAGCGCCGGTGGCTGTTCAATATTCCGAGGCACCACGCGGAAAGCACGAGCAGCCCGGCCCCGGGAAACAGGATGCGCACAATGCGAATCGTCAGTTCGCGCTTCTCGCCGGCGAATCCGGGCGCGATGGCGTCAATCAGGTAGGGAGTTGCCAGAACTCCCAGCAGAACCAGAATCGAAGTGCTCAGCGCCAGCAGGGCCGCGACGGCTCCGGCTGTGCGCCGGGCTTCCTTCTCGTCGTCGCGCGCGAGCAAACCCGCGTACACGGGAATGAAGGAAGCGGAGAGAACTCCTTCACCGAAAAGATTCGAAAGCGCATTGGGAATCCGGAAGGCCGCCTTGAAAGCGTCCGCGGCATCGGAATTTCCGAAATAGTGTGCGAAGACCCTGTCGCGAATCAGTCCCGCGATCCGGCTCAGAAGAATCCCCGCGGCGACGAGAAATGACGATCGCTTCGATGCAAAGCGGCTGGAGGCTGCTGTCTCTGGACTTTTCACGCGAAGATATTCGAAAGCATTCTCATAGTCTGAAGTAACCCATTACAAGAGCTACACGGCAGGAAGTCAACCACGACTGTTGGGAATGTGCGGTTGCTGTGATCATGGCCCTGTCAATCTGAAACAGAGCAGGCGGGGATCCGGCCACTTCATGCCATCGTGGAATGCATGGTCACCGGGAAAATCTTATCCGCAAGGAAGTCCAGTCCTATTTGCGGGCCTGGAACACTGGATTCGGCACACGCCTGCGACATGCCGTAAACAGCGCAGATTCTCCGTATCCTTCACGGCATGATTTGGAAATTGATGGTGATGACCGTCCGCACTTCGACAGGTTCTCCGTTGAGCACGGCCGGCTTGTAAAGCCAACCGGAGATGGCATACTGCGCCGCCTGCGCCAGCGTCGGGTCACCGCTCACACGCTTGAGTCCATGCGGCTTGCCATCCCTGCCAATCGTGGCACTCACCTGAACGGCTCCTGAGAGGTTTTGCTGTTTCGCTAGCAGCGGGTATACGGGCTCAACGCGCTGGATCAGCTCGGCTTTCTGGAAACTGTTCACTCGGAGGGCGCTGGCTGGCCCAGGTTGGAGCGGTTTGCGCAGGTTTACCATATCGGGAGCCCCCGCGGGTTTCGACACAGGAGCCTCCAGCGCCCTGGGCGGGTTCGCCTCCGGGATCGCACCTGTCACTTCGCTTTGTATCGGTAGCGAAGGTTGCAGGGCTACGGGAGGCGTCACCTCTGAAACCAGACGCCCCCTAACAGGGGATGCTGAAGGGCGCGGGACAGGGGTTGGGTCGTGCTGTTCGGATTGTCCTGAGGAAGTGCCTCGAACGATCTCGCTTGGAATGTTGCGGGGCGAAACCTGGCTCTCACTCATGTCGACCTGAGAATGAGAAACGTTGCCGCCAACAATTATTGGTTGGCTGGAGGCTGCCTGGTCGGATTGGAAATCGATAATATGTGTCGCCATAAGGAGGGCCAGAACCAGAAGGCAGGCAGCTACCGAATAAATCGCGATCTTAATATCTCGCCACTTCACCTCAAGTTTCAATCCGGGCTCGTCTTGCTGTTCGAGTTGGCGGCTAAGGAGACTCTGGATCTGGGCAAGAGCCTCCTCGACATTCGGCGCTACGGGATCATTACTCCCTTTAACGGCGCCCGCGGCTGCTGCCGTGCTTGGAGCGAGGGAGGAATCTGGCAATGGAGCAGGCGAATACCAGCGGCTCCCGCTGGTTTGGTTCCAAGTCGTTCTGACCGGCAACGTCGCGGACGTACTGACGTGGGCTACGGCAGACCCAGCTTCTGGAGCAAGGGACACCTCCTGCTGGCTTTGTCTGGCGCCTCCGTTGGGCGGAACCGCGAAGCTCTGGGTTTCAGCTATATCCTTTAGGCTCAGTAACTTGCTCTGAATTCGGCTGGAGTTTTCGGGAGCCAGGGGGGCTCCAGGACGGATTGTAACAGGCTTTTCGGAACCGCTGAACGGGGTCTCGCTAGAAATCCATTCTTTGATCTGCTGCTGCGCTTCTTCGTCCAAATCCACGAACCGCAGGCCACCGCCTTTTCCGGAATTGTTTGACCATACAACTTGACCGGTGGCTTCGATGCGCGTGCTCATGCTTGGCAGCGTGAACTTAAGATGAATGAGCTGAGCCTCCCCCACAGGTCCAACTCCTTGGAAGCTCAATCCCCCTTGGCCGAGTTCGATAAGGACACCCCCGTTGTCTGGGCCGAGATCGGCGTACGCCAGCCGCTCAAGCTTCCGCCGCGGGTGCAATCTACGATTTTCCCTTCGGGAGGGTTTGTCAGGGATTAGTGGAGTGGAGGACATAACCGGATCTCTCGATTTCGGCTCTCTCTACATAGTACGCTATGTCATATAGCCTCTGGTGTCAACTCAGATTGCTGCAAACAAGGCTTAGTTTTCCCTTAGGGAGGCGCGACTGTCTCTGGCAGGCTGAAATGGGAGGCGGGGAGCTGGCGCCCCTCTCCGGCCAAATGGACTTGTTTGCTGGCAGTCCAGCTCGAGTCGCGCAAGCAAGTCCCCTCCATGTTTCATTTTGGAGCCGGCGCAGTCTAATTCCGCTTCCTTCTCTTGACATTTTCTAATGTGACGCAGAAACTGGAGTTCCCCTTCCACTGACATTCCGTTTCCCTCAAAGGGTTTTCTTATGCACATTCTCATCGCGGACGACGATCTACCGGTCGCCAAGTTTCTTTCGAGTGGACTGCAAGACGAGCACTATGACGTACAAATTGCGAGTTCGGGCCGCCAGGTCCTGCAGATGGTGGAAGCCGGCCAATGTGACCTTATCATTCTGGATCTGAATCTGCTGGATGTGAGCGGGATAGAAGTTCTGCGCGAGGTACGCAGTAGAAAACCTCATTTGCCCGTACTGATCCTTACAGGAAACGCGCGCGTGGAAGATCGCGTCCACGGCCTCGATGCGGGCGCCGACGATTATTTAACCAAACCGTTCGCTTTCTCCGAGCTTTCCGCTCGCGTGCGCGCCTTACTCCGCCGGAGCACTCTCCCCAACGAGTCCGTCTTGCGCAGCCTGGATCTGGAACTCGATCGCGTGCGGCGCACTGTAAATCGCGGTGGCCGTTCGATCGAACTCACGCCCAAGGAATTCGCGTTATTGGAATACCTCCTGCTCAACGCCGAACACAACGTGTCGCGCCCCTCCATCCTCCATGATGTCTGGAAGCTTTCGTCGGATACTCTGACCAACGTGGTCGACGTCTACATCAACTATTTGCGTAAAAAGATTGATGTAGACACGCCGAAAAGGCTCATCCACACGGTGCGCGGAGCAGGTTACCGCCTGGGGGAGATCTCGAATGGGTTAAAAAAGCGGCAAGTTTAGCCCCGGGTTTTAGTAGCACAGTCCCGCCAGTGCGGGACTGTGCGGTTTTTCCCGCATCCAGCGCAAAACCAAAACCACACAGGCTGAAGTCGGAGATCCCGACCCTGTCGGGGCCTGTGCCTCTGTGCTACTACTCCGCCCATGCGGCGGCCAGGCCGGCTGTGGGCTTTCCCACAATCCCCTCACCGGACGGTTGCAGCCAGAACGGGGGCAGGCGGGATTCCCCAGGCATTGCCTATCCGTCCCATGCGAGCTATAAATACATATATTGGATGCGCAGACGCCCTTCCATTATTGTGACCGTGAAAAGGAGAACCTATGTCCGCAGAAAACAAGAAACTGACTACAGAAGCAGGCCGCCCCGTTGGCGACAACCAGAATTCCCTCACCGTGGGTCCGCGCGGCCCGATCGTTTTTGAGGACTACCAGCTATTCGAAAAAATGGCGATCTTCAACCGCGAGAGAATTCCCGAACGCGTCGTGCACGCGAAGGGTTCCGGCGCGCACGGCTATTTCGTTTGTACGAAACCCGACATGTCGAAATATACGACCGCGAAGCTTTTTTCCGCGGCCGGAAAGCGCACGCCGACATTCATTCGCTGCTCCACCGTGGGCGGCGAGAAAGGTTCCGCGGACACCGAACGCGATCCCCGCGGCTTTGCCCTGAAGTTCTACACCGAAGAAGGCAATTGGGACATGACGGGCAACAACACGCCCGTCTTCTTCATTCGCGACCCGCTAAAGTTCGACGACTTCATTCACACGCAGAAGCGCGACCCCGAAACCAATCTCAAATCCCCCACCATGATGTGGGATTTCTGGTCGCTCTCCCCCGAATCGCTTCACCAAGTAACGATTCTCTTCTCCGACCGCGGCACTCCCGACGGTTTCCGGCACATGAACGGCTACAGCAGCCACACCTATAGCCTGATCAACGGCAAGAATGAGTTGTTTTACGTCAAATGGCATTTCAAGACCAAGCAAGGCATCAAGAACTTCACGCGCGAAGCGGCCGACGCAATGCGCGGCGTGGATCCCGATTACGCGCAGCGCGATCTCTTCAACGCCATCGCCAAGGGCGATTTTCCGAAATGGCGCGTCTGCATTCAAATCATGCTAGAGAAGGAAGCGGACACGTACCACATCAATCCGTTCGATCTGACCAAGGTATGGCCGCACAAAGACTACCCGCTCATCGACGTGGGAGAACTCGTGCTCGACCGCAACCCGGTGAACTACTTTGCCGAAGTCGAGCAGGCGGCCTTCGAGCCGAAGAATATCGTTCCCGGCATGGGGTATTCGCCGGACAAAATGCTTCAGGCGCGGCTGATTTCCTATCCAGACGCGCACCGCTACCGCCTGGGCTCGAATTACGACGCGCTGCCGGTAAACAAGCCGCAGTGCCCGGTTCACACCTATCATCGCGACGGCGCCATGCGCTTTGACGGCAACTCCGGTTCGGCGACGAATTACGAGCCGAACAGTTTCGGCGGGCCCGTCGAGGATCCGGCGTACCGTGAGCGCCCGCGGACAATTTCAGGCTCCGTGGATCGCCACAATCACCGCCTGGACAGCGATTACTACACGCAGCCCGGCAATCTCTTCCGCCTGATGCCGCCGGACGCGCGCGAGCGGCTGATCGGCAACATCGTTTCCACGATGAAGTCCATTCCGCAGCGCATTCAAGAGTTGCAGATCCAGCACTTCTACAAAGCCGATCCCGCTTACGGGACAGGCGTGGCGAAGGCTCTGGGACTGAACATTGATGCGATTATTGCCACGGGGAAGAAACACACAGCGGCGGACTAAGCGAACCCGAATAACTTGCACGTAGGGGCACGGCTTGGCCCGGGAACGCCAATCTCCAGATTGGCGGTTTGAAAGACGCTATTCAGGAGAATGGCGTTCCCGGGCTGTGCCCCTACGATTAGCGTTGCTTTTGCTCCAGCTCGGCCCAGCGCGCGTAGAGAGTGTCGATCGTTTTCTGCGCCTCTTCCAATTGGAAGCAAGCGTCGCGCAGCAGCGCGACGTCGGTTGTGATGGCGGGGTCTTCAAGCGCGGCGCGTTTCGCGTCAACTTCTCTTTCCGCTTCGGCGAGGCGCTCCTCGATGGTGGCAAGTTCCCGCGCTTCTATGTAGGAAAGCTTCTTCTTCCCCGCCGATGTCTGCGGACTGGCTGACGCGGCCGAGCGACGCGGTCCGCTGCTCAGGTTCGGATTCCCTTTCGTTTGCCGTGCGCGCTGCCACACATCCCATTGCAAGTAATCGGCAAAGCGTTCCGCCCCGCCCAAACCGTCCAGGCCAAGCACAATGGTAGACACGCGATCCAGCATGTAGCGATCGTGCGTGACCAGCACCAGCGCTCCGCGATATTCCAGCAGGCTCTCTTCCAGGATTTCCAGCGTGGGGATGTCCAAGTCGTTGGTCGGTTCGTCCAGAAGCAACACGTCCGCCGGTTGGAGCATGAGCTGCGCGATCAATACCCGCGCGCGCTCGCCGCCGGAAAGTTTTCCCACCGGCTGGCTCAAGTGCTCGGGATCGAACAGAAATCTCGCCGCCCACGCGGCGACGTGAATCACCCGGTCCTGATAAATGACGGAATCGCTGTCCGGCGCGAGTGCGCGGCGCAAACTGATGTCCGGATCCAGCTCGCGATTCTGGTCGAAGTACACGATGCGCAACGCGCCGGCCTTGCGGATTTCGCCGCGCGTGGGTTCGATGTCTCCCCGCAGCAGGCGCAACATCGTGGTCTTGCCGCTCCCGTTCGGGCCTACCAGTCCCACTCGCATTCCCGACGTAATGGTGAAATTAATTCCTTCGAACAACGTGCGATTGCCGATCGCGTAGGTAAGGTCTTCCAGTTGGATCAGCCGCTTGGTTTGCCGGTCGGTCGCCGAAAAATCGATTCTGGCGCTGGTGGTGCGCGTCCTGGCGTTCAAGTCCGCCAGCTCTCCGATCATTTCGTGAGCGGTATCGATGCGCGCTTTCGATTTCGTCGTCCTGGCTTTGGGGCCTCGCCGCAGCCATTCGATCTCCGTGTGGACCATGTTCTCGAGAGATTCCTGCCGTTTTCGCTGCGCGTGAAGATATTCCTCCTTCGCCTCCAGGAACGTGCTGTAGTTTCCGCTGACGCGCAGAAAACCATTCTCATACAGGCGCGAAAGCTCAACCACTTCGGTCGCGACATTTTCGAGAAAATAACGGTCGTGGCTAACCACCACGCACGCAAACGGCGCGTTCTGCAAAAGTGTTTCCAGCCAATTAATTCCGGCCAGGTCCAAATGGTTGGTCGGCTCGTCGAGCAGCAGCACGTCCGGCCCCTGCACCAGCGCCTCGACAATCGCGAGGCGTTTGCGCCAGCCGCCGGACAATGCCTCCGTGGGAGTTTCCATGTCCGAGAAACCCGCGCGGCCAAGCGTCTCCGCGGTCCGGGAAGCTCGCTCTGCGTCGGGCACTCCCGCCCGTTCCAGGGCGCCCTCGATCACAGAACGCACCGTGGCGCCGGGAGCAAACTCCGAAATCTGCGTGACGCAGCTCAGCCGCGTGCGCTTGCGGATCGCCACTTCCCCGGTATCCGGTTGTACCCGGCCGTACAAAATTTCCAGCAGAGTCGACTTGCCCGACCCATTCGGGCCGATCAGGCCGATGCGTTCCCCTTCAGAAATTGTGAACGAAATATCCTGGAATAGCGGCTCGGCGCCATATCTCTTTGAAAGTCCCTGTGCAGTAATAATCGGCGGCAAATGATTCGAATTTCTCCCAACATCAGTTTAGCTTGAAGCGGCGGGCGAAGCAAAACCAGCAAGCGCGGATCGCGCGGCATTGCGTTCAATCAGAAACGATTGTGAAAACGTCTTGCTTGCGTCATTCCGGGTCACGGCAAGGGTGGGGTAAACTCCGTGAGGAATCTTTCTTTCAGGTTTTATCTAGATTCCGCTAGAACCAGTCGCTGCGATAAGCGATCCACCAACTCACAACGCCCAATGGAATGGTTGCCGCGAACGCCCACCAGAACGGCAAAATGAAATCCGCCAGCAAGCCTAGTACAGTCCACAAGGTCCAGAAGATCTTTCGTTCCATTCATTCATTCTAGCTCGGATAAAGGATATGAGATTTCACGCTGCCCCAGAATGACAACACCCCTGGTGCTTGTTCCCGTGAGCGCTATCGTTGCCCCCTGCCTCTGCTGAATCGGCTCCCTACACCTCAGTGCCTGAAGTGATGTCCGCCTAGCCAATGATGCATGAGCAGGAGGATGAACATGAGCAATGCCATGAAGAGATAATCTTGCCTGAGCATGACGCCCTCCTTTTGCTTTGCGCCATCTCTTAACCAAAGTTACGTTACCACTCCGGATCGCTCCGCGCTGTGACGGGCGAGACACTTCCGCGTGACAGCGATCACACCCGTGCAAGTAGCACAGTCCCGCCTTGGCGGGGTTGTGCTACTAAAGCTCGACCACACACGAGGGTATACCTCCCGCACATCTTTCGCTATCATCTTTCGCGGCGGCGTCCGGGCGTTTTTTCTCCACACCATGGTGCACAAATTTGATGCGGTAATTCTTGGCGCGGGAGCCGCGGGGCTTCTCTGCGCGATCGAGGCCGGCAAACGCGGCCGCCGGGTGGCGATTGTTGAGCGCGGCGAGCGTGCCGGACAAAAGATTCTTATCTCCGGCGGCGGCCGCTGCAATTTCACCAATCTGCATTGCCAGCCGGAAAACTTCATTTCCGCGAACCCGCACTTCGCCAAATCCGCGCTGGCCCGCTACACGCCCGCGGACTTTATCGCTCTTGTGGAAAAACATCGCATCCCTTACCACGAGAAAACTCTCGGGCAACTGTTCTGCGACCGCTCCGCTCATGACATTGCGGACATGCTCGAAGCCGAATGCCACGCCGCGGGGGTGCAAGTATTTCTCAAGAGCAGGATCCAGCAGGTCGAGCGCACAACGGAGTTTGTGGTGCGGACCGATTCTGACGCTTTCCACGCACCGGCACTCGTGGTTGCGACGGGCGGACTCTCGATCCCGAAAATGGGGGCCACCGGGTTTGGCTACGACCTGGCGCGCCAATTCGGGTTGAAAATTCGCGATACCAGGCCGGGGCTTGTGCCGCTCGTGCTCGGAGAACAAGATCGCACGCAGTATTGCGATTTGGCCGGCGTCTCCGCGGAAGTCATTGCCGCCACCGGCAATCCGTATTCTCGCGCGCCCCGCGCGTTTCGCGAAAAGATGCTGATCACGCACCGTGGGCTGAGCGGACCGGCGATCCTGCAAATTTCCTCCTATTGGATCGCGGGCAGCCCCATCTCTATAAACCTGGCGCCTGACCGGGATGTCACGGCGGCCATTCTCGAAGCCCGGGTCAGAAATATGGCCGCTGCCCGTTCGGCTTTCCAGGGATTTCTCCCGAAGCGCTTCGCTACGCGCTGGCTTGATTTACACGCGCCGAGCGCGTGGACCAACCAGGCGCTGGCGCAACTGGAGCGCCAGGTCCATGAATGGATTCTCGAACCCGCGGGCACGGAAGGCTATGAAAAGGCCGAGGTCACGGCCGGTGGCGTGGATACCGATGAATTGTCGAGCAAGACGATGGAGAGCATGAAAGCGCCGGGATTGTTTTTCATCGGCGAAGTCGTGGATGTCACCGGACATCTGGGTGGCTTCAACTTTCAATGGGCCTGGTCCTCGGGTGCTGCCGCGGGACGAGCGCTATAAATGCCTGACGAATGGAAGTCCTGTGCCGCACCCATTTATTTTTCACTCTGCAAGCGGTAGTGTCCTAATTTGGAAACTGTCGGAACGATTCCAGTGCTGTCGGAATGATTCCGGTGTTTCGGAGGTCGGGGCCCCTACAAGGTCGGGATCTTCGACTTCAGCCCCGACATTCAGGTTCGCACGGCTTGGGGCTTTAGCCCCTTGTATCTGAAGCGTGAAGCACGCTGCGCCTAAGGGGGTTTATGAGACAAGTTCCAGATCACTTCGTCCCGGTCGGCACGCGGCGCTTCAGCTCTTCGAACCAGTTCAGCACGACGTTGATCTGCGTCGGCGCCGCATCCGCCGACTCGCTGGGCTTGAGCATCAGAAAGCGCTGGCCGTCGGGAGACACGTCGTAATTGAGGAACGTTCCCGGGCTCAGCGCGTACTGTCCCTCAAACAGTACCCGGGGCTTGCCCGCAGCGAATCCAGGCTGAGTGGCGATCTCCACCGCCATCATTTTGTCGCCGCTGCGGTAGAACAGCTCCCGCCCGTTAGGGTTCCACGCTGGCTCCGTGCCGCCTTCCGTCGAGATTTGCCACTTCCCGCCTGGACCCGGATAGGGCTGCACGTAAACCTCATAGCGGCCCGATTCGTCCGAAATATAGGCCAGCCAGCGCCCGTCGGGGGAAAAACGGGGCGACGTTTCGCTGAACTGTGTTCGGAGGAACGGCAGCACCTTGCGGACTTGCCCCGATCCCGCCGAAAGGACTTGCCCTGAGCCTAGCGAAGGGTCGCCCATCCGCAACACCCAGATGTCCCTTCCCGTGGTGGGATTGATTTCCATGAAGGCCAGCAGTTGCCCATCCGGGGACCAGGACATCGGAAAATGGATGTAATCGCTGGTTGTCAACCGCTCCAGACCGCCACTGCCGTCCGCCAGTTGCCAGAAAAGATTCAGCGGGCCTTCCTTGCTTGATGCAAACGCTATTCGCTTGCCATCCGGTGTCCAAACCGCAGCGTAGTTCGTATTTCCTTCAAACGTCAAGCGGGTCAACGTCTCCCGGGCAAGATCGTACAGCCAGGTTTGCGTTTCCTGTTCCATGATCCCCACGGCAACCCTCCGGCCATCGGGAGAAAGCTGCGGGTAATTGTAGGCGCGCGCAGGAGCGGCCAAAGACTGCTCCGCCCCATTGCGACTGACCCACACCAGCCTGCGTTGGCTCGTCTCAACGCCCCCCGGAACATAGACCAGCGATCCTGTGGAAGAAATGCTGTAGTGGGCGGCGGCTCCTCTGATTGTGGTGAGTTGCAGGACGCCCTCTACTACGGGGACGGCCGCGCCCGTGGCCGTTAGCCGCTGTGAGTCGAACGGCACGGCCATCAGGCTCCCCCCTTGCGCATAGACCATGTGCCCAGAGGGCGCGTAGCGGGGATGCGACGCCCCTTGGACTAGGCTCCGCCGTTCGCCCGATACAAGCGATTGAACCGCAACCTTAAGGTTCGCGACAGCTCCGCCCCCGACATTGGTAGCGAAGAGCAGTGCCTTGCCGCCCGGCAGGAACTCCGGCCAGCCATGGGCGATCTCGCCTTGCTGGAGATGCGTGACTGGCTTTACGGCGCCCCCGGTGTCCGATACTTGCTGGAGAATTCCGATTGCGGGCGTGAACACGATCGTGCCCTGGCTGCCCCAACTAGCCCCGAAAGGGACCGCAGCATCGCCGAGGGTCACCACCGCTCCCCCGCTCACCGAGACCTTCTTCAGCTTTCCGCCCGTGAAAAACCCCAGCCATTGGCTGTCGGGCGAGAAGAAAGGTTCGATAGCTCCTTCGGTGCCGGGAACGGACCGAGCTTCCAGGCTATCCATCGCTCGCAGATAAAGCTGCTGCGTGCCGCCCTGTCGCGCGACATATGCAAGACGCATGCCATCGGGCGAAATAGCCAAAGAAGAACCGCTATCCAGACCCGCCAATTGTTGGCCTGGCGGCAGATTTATTACCGTGCGGGTGACAGCCTGCGGCGCTACTACAGGCGCGGGCTTCAGATTCCAAGCGGCAAGGCCCGCGATCGCCGCAACGAACAGCAAGATACCTAGGCTTAGGATTAACGGTCGCCGCGCGAGCGCGCGGATGCCTTTCGCTGCGGCAGTCGGGGCTAACGTGACCTGCGAGCCGCCTTCGGCAATCCACTTCAACTCATTCGCCAGGTCATTTGCGCTCTGCCAGCGCTCATCCGTTTCTTTCGCAAGGCATCTCTTAACGACACGGTCCAGCGCCGGTGGCGTCATCGGCTGGAGCGATGACATCGGCGGAGGATCGGAGGACATGATGGCTCCGATCACGCTTGCCTGGGTCTTGCCCTCGAAGGCCCTCTTGCCCGTGGCCATCTCATAGACCACTGCGCCGAAGGCAAAGATGTCTGTGCGAGGATCTACCTCTTTGCCTTCCAACTGCTCCGGGGCCATGTATTGCAGAGTCCCCACGATGGTCCCCTTCGCCGTCAACGGGTCGCTCGCCGTGGGGAGTTCCGAAAGCTTCAAGTTGGCCGGAGCTACTTCCTGTTTCAACTTGGCCAGCCCGAAGTCCAGTAGCTTCGTCCCCGTCTTGATGAGCATGACATTGCCGGGTTTCAAATCGCGGTGCGTCACGCCCTTGCGGTGGGCCTTGTCGAGCGCGTCAGCAATCTCGATGGCGTATTGCAACACCTGCTCTACCGGCAGCGCACCTTTCAGCAGCCGCTGCGCGAGCGTCTCGCCTTCGAGATACTCCATCACCAGATAATCGATGCCATCCTGGTGACCAATGTCGTAGAGCGTGCAGATATGAGGATGATTTAGGCTGGCGATGGTGCGCGCTTCGCGTTCGAACCGCTCGCGCAATTCAGCTCGGTCGGCGAGATGAGCAGGAAGAACCTTGATAGCAACGATTCGATTGAGACGGGTATCGCGGGCCTTATAGACCTCGCCCATTCCACCCACACCGATAGCGGAGAGAATTTCGTAGGGCCCTAGACGTCTGCCGGGGAGAATCGCCATGAGCGCCCCCTAACCGGGAACGGGCAGAGTATAACGTATGAGGTACTTGCAAGAGGTTGTTTTTCTGCGTGCGTGAACAGCGTTGGCCAAGCAGGGCAAGACGATGCGCAGCGGCGTTTGGTAGCACAGCCTGTGCGTCTTTGGTTTTGCGCTGCGTTCAGCGAACCAAAACCGCACAGACTGAACAGGCTGCGGAAAAACTCTCTGCAATGCCCTCAGGGGTTAAAACCCCTGAGGGAAATGCAGGCTTTATGTCGCGGCTGAAGCCGCGACCCACAAAGCTTCGCCCCTTTTTCCGCAGTCTGTGAAGTCTGTGTTACTCGACGTTCTTGTGAGTATTGCGAATTAATCGTGGCGGGCGCCGCGCAGGACTTCCAGCGCGTGGGGCAGCAGGTCGGCGACCGCGTCGAGCGATTCGACGGCGCCGCGCGGGCTTCCCGGGAAATTGACGATCAGCGCGCTCCCTCGAACTCCCGCCACGCCACGCGACAACGCTGCGCGCGGATTTTTTTTCCGGCCGTACTCGCGCATCATTTCAGGGATTCCGGGCAATAATTTTTGGCAGGCTTCCGCGGTGGCTTCAGGAGTGGAATCCCGCGGACCGATTCCCGTGCCGCCCGTCGTCAGGATCAGCTCCGCCACGCCGCCGTCGGCGAGCGATACGAGCCGTTCCCGGATGGATACGGGCTCGTCCGGCAGCACCGCTTCGGAAATCACGTCCCAGCCGAGCTGACGGCACCGCTCGCGCAGCGCGGGCCCGGACGCATCCTCGCGAACGCCTCTTGAGACTGAATCGCTTATGGTGAGAATGGCAACACGCATGCCGAGGGGCTAACTTTCCACTTTATTTTGCTCGGCTTCGTCCTGCAAGCGCATCGCTTCCATCAACAGGCCGGTGGTGGAGTGCGTGGTCGTCTCGCGGTCCGAGTTCGCGCCAAAATCAATTTCGAATTCGCCATCGCTCCAACCAACGGCATGGTAGACGGGGGCGTCGCCCTCGATCTCGCCGAGTTTCGCGTGCTTGCACTGTCCGGCCGTAAAATACATCTCGCAGCGTTCCTCGCCGCGGCGCAGCGACAGGCGGCACGATTTCTGCCCCATCTCGAGCGACTGCATCAACTCCGGCACGCTCATCTCTTCCAGGCGCCCTTGAATGACGCCGGGCCGGGACGCATGTTTCTGCATCTTCTCCAGATGCAGGCGGTCTATGATCTTCTTGGTCTGGCGCACCAGGTCCGCCACAAAGAATGGCTTCGGAACAAAGTCCTCAATGCCGCCGCCCACCGCGGGCCGGAGCTTTTCCTCGATATCTCCCCGGCTGGCCACAAATACGAAAGGAATATTCCTCGTATTATCCCGGCCTCGCAATTTTTCGTAAAGCTGCCGCCCGTCAAGCCCGGGCATCCGGAAATCGGAGATGATCAAGTCGGGCGGGCTGTCAATGGCCTTGAGCAGAGCGTCGGCGCCGTCGGTTGCGGCAATCACGGTGCAATACGGCTCCATCGCATGGCACATCAGGCCGCGCACAAGCGGATTGTCGTCCACGATCAGCATCTGAACGTCATGAGGAGAAGTTGTCATCAAGAACCGCTATTTTTGCGGCGCAGGTAATGCCCGCTCTTGCCGCCGACTTTTTCCAACAAGACGATATCGGTGATTTCCATGCCCTTGTCCACGGCCTTGCACATGTCGTACACAGTGAGCGCCGCCGCCGACACCCCCACCAGCGCTTCCATCTCCACGCCGGTCTGCGCGGTCGCCGTGACGCGCGAGGTGATCTCTACGCCATTCTTGCATAGCCGCGCAGTCACATCAATGTGCGTCAGCGGCAGCGGATGACAAAGAGGTATCCATTCCGCCGTGCGCTTCACGGCCGCGATTCCCGCAATTCGCGCGATTTCCAGGGGGTTGCCCTTGGGCAACTTCTGCTGGCGCAGCGCGCGCAACACCCCCGCGGACATGCGCACAAACCCGCGCGCCACCGCCGTCCGTTCCGTGACGGCCTTCGCCGTCACGTCAACCATGGCTACTTCCCCGCGCTTCCGGAAATGCGTCAGTTTTGGCATAAGCCTACAAACCATTGTAGGGGCACGGCATGCCGTGCCCCTACACCTCGTTCAAAATGCCACCTAAATTGCTCCGCGTCGCGGCAGCACGTCGGCCCACTCTCCCGCAGCCATCTCAACCTGCCCGGGACCAACCACTAAGAAGCCATTAGCCAACGCCAGCGCAACAATATCCCCGGATCCCTTCCAAGGCAACTGCGTGACCCGCGCTTCCCTGCCCTCCCATTCGATCCGAGCCGGCAGGAAATGAACCACGGACCCTTTTTCGCGGACCGGCGCGGCCAGCTTGGCGCAAAACACCGGCAGAGGACGCGGCGCCGTGCCACTCAACAGATCGATCGCCGGCAGCACAAACAGTTCGAACGTCACCATGGTTGACACCGGATTGCCCGGCAACCCAAAAACGAGCTTTCCCCGGCACGTCGCGAACACTGCCGGCCGCCCGGGACGAATCTCGACGCCGGTAAAATGAAATTCCGCGCCGAGGTCGCTGAGAACTTGCTCCACCAAATCGTACTTCCCCATGGACACGCCGCCGGAGAGAACTAAGATGTCCGCCTCGAGGCCGCGTTCAATGGCTTTTCTGAGCGCGTTTTTCTCGTCAGGGACGTTTCCAAGCTGGACCGGGTGAGCGCCCGCGGTGCGCGCCAATATTTCGATGGAAACACCGTTGCTGTTTCGCACCTGAAGAGGTCCGGGAGTCGCCCGCGCGTCCACAACCTCATCGCCAGTGGAAAGAATCGCCAGGCGCGGAATTGCGAACACGGCAAGGCGCGCAGCGCCCGCCTGCGCCGCGAGAGCCATTTCCGCGTAGCCCAGGCGCGAGTTCGCCGCCACCAGCAACGCAGCCGCGCGGGCTTCGCTGCCGCGCGGCACAATATGATCGCCGCTTTCCGCCGCGCGTTCGAACGTGATGGTCCGTCCATCGCGACGCGTGTGTTCGACCATCGCGACGGCGTCCGCTCCGGCGGGAACGCTTGCGCCCGTCATGATTTCGACGCATTGCCCCGGACCGATTGTCCCCTCATAGCTGCCGCCGGCGCGCAGTTCGCCGACACACTCCAGCCGGGCGCCCGGAGCGGCCGCGTCCGCGGCGCGAAGAGCGAAACCGTCGCGAGTGGAGCGGTCGAAGGGAGGATAATCGCGGTCCGCGCGCACTTCGCGCGCCAGGACGCGGCCAAACGCCTGCTCGATTTCGATGGTTTCCTGCAGCGGCGGCTGCCGGAGGGCTCCGGCGACCCGCATCACTTTCTGCCGCGCCTCAGCGTAAGGCAGTATGGTGTTCATTGCTCAGATCCAGGTGGCAAGCTGCGTGCCGGAACATACGATGGTGGCATCGCGTTCGGGACCCGTCGAAATCATGCCCACCTCGACGCCGAGAAAGCCGGAGATAAATTTCAGGTAGTCCACGGCCGCGCGAGGCAGCTTCCCGGCATCCCGCACTCCATAGGTATCCGATTGCCAGCCTGGAAGGGTGCGATATTCCGGCGTGACCTCAGCCAAATCCTCGGCTGCGGCCGGCATCTCTTGCAGCGGCGCGCCGTTGTAACGGTAGCCCGTGCAAACCTGAATCTCTTTTTGAGTGTCGAACACGTCCAGCTTCGTCACAATCAACGAGGATATCCCGTTGATGCGGATCGCGTATTTCAGCACGGCCAAGTCCAGCCAACCGCACCGCCGAGGCCGGCCCGTCACCGCTCCGTACTCTTTTCCCCGGTCGCGCACTTCGGTGGCCTCGAGTTCGGGCATTTCCGTCGGGAAAGGACCGCTGCCCACGCGCGTGGTGTAGGCCTTGGTGACCCCGGCGACGGCGTTGATTCGCGTGGGGCCTACGCCCAGTCCCGTGCAGGCGCCGCCGGAAATCGCGTTCGAAGAGGTGACGTACGGATAGGTCCCGAAATCAATGTCGAGCATTGTGCCCTGCGCGCCTTCGAACAAGACCGAGCGCCCCGCATCGAGCGCATCGTTAATGAGCACGGACGCATCGGCCACCAAGGGCCGTATGCGTTCGCCCAGCGCCAAGTATTGCTCGGCCATCCCCGCGGTATCCAGGGGCACGCCGTACGTCGCACGGCACACAGCGTCCTTCTCGGCAATCACGCGCTCCAGCTTCTCGCGGAATCGCGCCGGATTCAACAGATCGCCCACGCGGATTCCGTGCCGCGCCATCTTGTCTTCGTAGGCTGGGCCGATCCCGCGGGACGTTGTGCCGATTTTCCATGCGCCGCGCGCCGCTTCGGCGGCCTTCTCCATCTGCCGGTGATACGGAAAGATCAGGTGCGCGCGATTCGAAAGGTGCAACCGGCCGGTGACGTCGATTCCGGACTTCGCCAGCGTGTCCAGCTCCGCCACCAGGGCCGCCGGATCCACCACGACACCCGAGCCGATGACCGCGTGCTTGCCAGGGCGCAAAATTCCGCACGGGATGAGTTGCAGGACGAAGCGATTCCCGTTGTAGATGACCGTATGGCCCGCGTTGTGCCCGCCCGCGCATCGCGCGATGTAATCGAACGACGCCGCGAGGTAGTCCACCACCTTGCCTTTGCCTTCATCGCCCCATTGGGCGCCTACGACCACGATCGACTTCATCAGCCGGTTACTCCTACGTTGTAGCGCCCGCCTTCAGGCGGGCACGTACTCAGAGCCGCTCCACAGCCACACATTCACAAGGAGGGATTTCACAACCCGCGGAACGCTTATGCTACATGGCACCCGCAGAGAAGGCAAGCTTGGGTGCTTTTTGAAAATTCGATTGAAGCCCTCTGTGCCCTCCGTGTTGAATCGTTTCTTTCACGAGCGAGAACACTTCAACGCAGAGGACACAAAGAGCACAGAGCGCACAGAAAAAAGAAGTGCTTACGCGACGATATGACGCTGGACGGCCTTCTCGATTTGGTCGCGCGGGACCGCGCCAACCACCTGCTCGGCAACCTGTCCGCCCTTGAAGATGAGCAGCGTCGGGATGCCGCGGATATTGAACTTGCCTGCGGAATTCGTATTTTCGTCGACGTTCAATTTCACGACTTTGAGTTTCCCCGCATAGGTGGTCGCGATTTCGGCGACTGCCGGCGCCAGCATGTGGCAAGGCCGGCACCACTCCGCCCAAAAATCCACCATCACGGGCTGAGTATTACTTGCGTCAATGACCTCGGCCTGAAACGTGCTGTCAGTCACATTGCTAACATTATCTGCCATGAGAGCCCTTTCGTATGGAGGCTGCGGGGGACATCTTACCCCACTTTGCCCCGATTTAATTAGATGAAGTTGCGGCCTTGGGGTTTCGAGATTTTCGCGCCACCTCGTAAAGCCTTGCATATTCTATCGCGGATGCCTGCCAGGAGAAATCCTTGGCCATACCGCTGGTCTGGATTCGCCGCCACGTTGCCGGTTCGTTTCGAAATACGGCCAGAGCCTGGCGGATCGCGCCGAGCATCGCCGCTTCCTCATACGCTTGAAATTTAAATCCTGTGCCGCGGCCCGTCACCGGATCGAACGCCTCGATCGTGTCGTCCAGACCGCCCGTCGCTCGCACCACGGGCACCGTACCATACTTCAAGCTGTAGATCTGATTCAGCCCGCAAGGTTCGTACCGTGAAGGCATCAGAAACAGGTCGGCCCCGGCTTCGACCTTATGCGCGAGAGTGTTATCGTAAGCGACCTTTACACCGAGATTTCCGGGATACAATTCCGCCAACTCCTGTAACAGCTTTTCGTATTTCTCCTCGCCGGCTCCCAGCGCAACAATCGCTACGTCCTCGGCAAGCAAATCCGGCGCCGCCTCCGCGATCAGATCGAATCCCTTTTGGCCGGCGAACCGCGAAACGATTCCGATCATGGGTTTGTTCACGGTCTCCGGGGGCAAGCCGAACGCTTCGAGAAGGTCTTTCTTGCACGCCAGCTTGCCCGACAAATCCTTCGGCGAATACTTCGCGGCGATGAGTTTGTCTTTATTCGGATTCCACGCCGCATAGTCCGCGCCATTCAGAACTCCGGTCAGCCGGTCCGCGCGGCTCCGCACTACTCCGTCGAGCCCGTGCCCGTATTCCGGCGTTTGGATTTCTTCCGCGTATTTGGGGCTTACCGTCGTCAGGTAATCGGAGAAGACCAGAGCGCCCTTCAGGAAATTCACGCGCCCGAAGAATTCCATGACGTCGATCTTGAACAGGCTCTCGGGCAACCCGATTTTCTCCATGGTCTCGCGGGGAAACGTGCCGTGATAACCCATGTTATGAATCGTGAAAATTACCGGAATGCCTTGAAACGTCGCATCGTTCTCGTACTGCGTTCGCAACACCACGGGCACCAGGGCCGATTCCCAGTCATGGCAATGGATCACGTCGGGCTTCCAAACGTGCTTGGCAAACTCGATGGCCGCGCGGCTGAACTCCGCAAACCGCTCCGCGTTGTCCGGATAATCTTTTCTATCCACGCCGTAGAGTTGGTCGCGATCGAAGTATTCCGCGTCTTCGACAAAGTAGTAGCGCACACCGCGGCGAACGCCACCAACAACAATCTCGGGGAAACGCAGCTGATCCCCCATGGGGATGGTCAGGCGCAGCGACGCTGCCGCCGCAGTTTTCGTGTTGCGGTACCGCGGAAGCAGCACGGCGACTTTGTGCCCCAGTGCAACGAGCGCCCTGGGCAGCGCTTCCACCACGTCCGCAAGACCTCCCGTTTTCGAATACGGAAGCCCTTCGGATGCGACAAAGAGTATTCTCATATCCCCCGTCCGGAACATCCACCGTACTGAAAGCCTCCTCAGCCGTCAAGGATCATGCCGCCGGAACGTCGCGCGCAGCGGCACATCTCTTGGTACACTTCCCTGCCATGTCACCCGAGAAGCTGGGACAACATTTCCTCGCCGATGCAAGCTGGCAGGAGCGCATCGCGCGCGCCATCCGTTTGGGAGAGGGCGTCTGGATTGAAATTGGCGCCGGCCACGGGGAAATGACTTCGCGCATCGCGCAACGCGCCAGCAAGGTGATCGCCATCGAGTTGGACCGTCGGCTTGCGGCGCGCCTGCGCGAAGTCACCGCGCCGCTGGGAAATGTCGAAGTCGTCGAAAGCGATGTGCTGGCGGTCGATTTTGAAGCCCTGGCCAAGGGCGCGAGTTTTTCCGTGTACGGAAATCTGCCGTACTACATCACCTCTCCGATTTTGCATCGCCTGTTCGAACACGCGGACCGGATCGCCGCAATTCACATCGTGATCCAGCTCGAGGTGGCGGTGCGGATCGTGGCGCCGCCCGGGCGCCGCGAATATGGGTACCTCTCGGTCGTTTCGCAGTGGTTCAGCCGGCCCGAGCTGGTGCTGCGCATCCCTCCCGGCGCGTTTCGCCCTCCTCCGAAGGTCGCCTCCGCCCTGGTCAGTCTGCGCATGCCGGGGGAGCGCGCCAAGCTTAAGGTGGACGATGAAAAGGCATTCCTGGACTTTGTGAAGGAATGTTTCGCGCACAAAAGAAAAACTCTGCGGAACAATCTTCGAGCGCGGCTCGGGACGCACGCCGAGGCGGCTCTGCGCGAAGCGGGATTGTCCGCGGAGGCTCGCGCCGAGGAACTCTCCATCTCTCAATTTGTGGAGTTGTTTGGCGTGACAGAAAAGATTTAACACAGAGGGCACAGAGGGCACAGAGAAATTCAAGAACCACGGAGGCGAAAACGAATTCACCGCTATTTTTCCTGTAAGAGACTGACGAGACGGTCCGGATAATCCGTCATGATGCCGTTTACTCCCGCGGCGATCAGCCGGCGCATCTGCTCCGGCTCGTTGATGGTCCAGGCCGCGACCTGGAGGCCTGCGTGATGGGCCTTTTCGACCAGGGCGGGCGTGACCAGGTCTCCACGCGGAACAATCTGCCGGGCGCCAAGCCGCACCGCGCGCTCGACGAGATCGTCCGACAGCTGCTCGCACAGATAACCAGTCATGATGGTAGGGTCCAGCCGGTAGACGGAGTCGAGCGTCGCGGCGTCGAACGAGAGAATGACGACGCGGGCGGCTTCGCCCGTGTCGCGCAGCGCGGCGACGACGGCGTGCTCGACTCCCCAGGCCGCGTCGGACTTGATCTCCAGGTAAAAAATGATGTCGCGTTCCTTCGCAAACTGAAGGATTTCACTCAGGGTAGGGACGCGCTCTCCGGCAAACGATTCCCCCGAAGGCGAGCGAAACCAAGAGCCGGCATCGAGCGCGCGCAATTGCTCGAACGATTGCAATTTGACCAGGCCATGGCCGGTCGTGGTGCGGTCGAGCGTGGCATCGTGAATGGCCACGACGCCCGCCTCACGCGTCAGGTGCAGGTCGGTCTCAATGAAGCGCGCGCCCATCTCGACGGCGCGCCGGAACGCCGCCATCGTATTTTCCGGCGCGTATCCTGAAGCCCCTCGATGTGCCACGACCCACACAGCTATCGAATCCCTCCGGCATTGCAACTCTGGCCGCTTGGAAATTCCTCCCGCTTTGCCATCCTAACAGAATTGGCCCGCAGGTCTACCCGCCTGGGGCTCCATCAATGCGAAATAGACATGTTGTTGTACACTCATAAGCGATGGGAGCCCGAAATGAAAGTCCCGCTTTAGACGGTCCCTATCGCGACAACGTGGTCGAAACGCAGACGAAAGGTTGTGCTATGAAAACCGCTCGTATCGCGGCTTTGGCAGCGTTCTTAGCGATACCTTTGCTCGCTCAGGACCAGATGTCGAAGGTGAAGAACCACAACAAGGCCGTTCAGGACATCATAGATTTCAGAAACCGCTACATCGAAGCGGAAGAGAACAAGGACATCGCCTATCTGGATAAAATATTTGCGGATGATTTTTTCGCTCTAAATCCGCAGGGTCAGTTATTGGACAAGCCCCATATGCTGGAGAACATGAAAAGAACCGACCGCGTATTCAAGGTGCTCAACCCGCGTGAAACGCAGGTGCACTTTTACGGCAACGTGGCAATCTTGTCCGAACATGTGACCGTGGACGGCGAAGACAAGGGCCGCCATTTCGGTGGAGAGTTTCGATTTGTTCGGATCTTCGCAAAACAACACGGAAATTGGCAGGTCGTGTTGGCACAGGGAGCTCCCCTACCACCGCAATCGGCGGACACGAAGTAAGTTTCGGCTCATTATTCGCTTGGCCAAAGAAGAGGAGTCATTCACCGAAACCTGCGCGTGTTACGCGCTGGCATAAAAAATCACGGTATACCTCTCAGCTAGTTTTCTTTAATCCTTTCGGCTTGACGCTTGAGTGCCTCAGGGGATGGAAGCTCATGAACGCTGTGTGCTACAAACCACCATTTTCCATCGCGCTTTACCCAAACATCCACCGAGCCGTTTTCTTGACACGCTTCAAACTCGCATGTTAATTTTAATTTCGCGTTGTCAACACTGAGAATTCCGCGTGACTGCCTCAACCACCACACAACCTCGCAAAACCGCATTGAACGCCGCACACCGGCGCTTGGGCGCCAAGATGGTCAACTTCGGCGGGTGGGACATGCCGGTGGAATATTCCGGCATTCTCGCCGAACACATGGCTACGCGCACGGCCGCGGGCCTGTTTGATGTCAGCCACATGGGCGAAATTGAAGTCCGCGGAGAGCGCGCGATCGATCTGGTGCAACACGTCACTTGCAATGACGCCGCCAGGCTCGCCGCCGGGCAGGCTCACTATTCCGGGCTGATGACCGAGCAAGGCACCTTCGTGGACGATCTGCTCGTGCACAAGATTTCCGGCACGCACTATTTGCTCTGTGTAAATGCGGGCAATCAGGATCAGGATTTCGAGCACATTCGCGCGCACAATCGCGCCGGCGCCGAAATCGAAAATGCCGGCGAGCGCTATTCGCAACTTGCCATCCAGGGTCCGAAGGCGCTGGCAATCCTGCAGCGCTTCACAAGCGTGCCGCTCGATTCCGTCCGGTATTATCACTTTACGTTCGGCGCTGTGGATGGCGTGGATTGCCTGCTGGCGCGCACCGGATACACGGGAGAGGACGGTTTCGAGATTTACTTTGCTCCCCAACATACCGAGAAGCTGTGGTTCAATCTCCTGGAGTCAGGCGCGAGCCACGGCCTGCTGCCTTGCGGCCTGGGAGCGCGGAACACACTGCGCCTGGAAGCGTCCATGTGCCTGTATGGCCACGAAATCGACGACACCACGACTCCCTGGGAGGCTGGCCTGGGCTGGATCTGCAAACCGGAAAAGGGAGAATTTCTCGGGCGCGAAGTTCTGATTCGGCAAAAAGAGAAGGGCGTGGAACGCGTGCTCGCCGGCTTCGAAATGCAGGACCGGTTGATCGCGCGTGATGGCTACTTGATTTCGATCAGCGGCAAGCAGGCCGGACGCGTCACCAGCGGGTCGCCCGCACCGTTTCTGAAGAAAAACATCGGCATGGCATACGTTCCGCCGGCTTCCAGAGCGCCTGGAACCGAAATCACCGTTGAAATTCGCGGGCAACAGGCGCCCGCGCGGATCGTAGCGATGCCGTTTTACAAACGCCCGAAATAAATGCGCGAAGCGTGGGGACGCGCCCAGGACAAATTTCCAAGGAGCTGTGATGTACCCAAGCGACTATCGTTACACCAAGGAACATGAGTGGATCAAAGTGTCCGGCGACACGGGCACGATCGGAATTACGGACTACGCGCAACATCAGCTAGGCGATGTCGTGTATGTCGAATTGCCGGCCGTGGGCGCGAAGATCGCCGCCGGGAAATTATTCGGCACGATCGAATCCGTCAAGGCGGTCAGCGAAATTTACGCCCCGGTGTCCGGAGAGATCCTCGAGACGAACGCCGCGCTCTCGGCTGCTCCGGAAACCGTCAATTCGGACCCGCACGGCGCCGCGTGGCTCGTCAAGATCAAGCTTGCCAATCCCGCCGAGGCCTCTGGCCTGATGGACGCAGCCGCGTACCAGGCGTTCGTCTCCGAAAAGGAAGCCTCGGCCTGATGCGCTATCTTCCGAAGAGTCCAAGCGAGCGCCGCGAAATGCTCGCATCCGTCGGCGCGCAATCCATAGACGATTTATTCGCCTCCATTCCCGAGCAATTCCGGCTGAAAGCCCCGCTGCGTCTTCCCGGTCCGTTTTCCGAGTACGAAATCATCGAGTATTTCCGCGCGCGCGCGGCGGAGAATTCCCGCGGCTATACGAGCTTCCTCGGGGCCGGCGTTTACAACCATCTGTGTTCCGTGGTCACCGACTCCCTGATCCAGCGTGGAGAATTTCTGACATCGTACACACCCTATCAGCCGGAGATCAGCCAGGGCACGCTGCAAGCCATCTTCGAATTTCAGACGCTGATGTGCGAGCTGACCGGCATGGAGGTGGCCAACGCCTCGATGTGGGACGGCTCGACGGCCACCACCGAAGCCGTGCTGATGGCCGAGCGGATCACGGGACGGCGCCACGTGGTCGTGGCCCGGTCATTGCATCCCGAATATCGCCAGGTTCTCGACACCTACACGCGCAACCTCGGGCTGCGCATTCAAGAAGTTGGATTCACCGCCACGGGGCAAATGGACGCGGCGCGCCTGGAAGCGGCGATCGACAAAGAGACAGCTGCTGTCGTCGTGCAGTCGCCAAACTTTTTTGGCGTGATCGAACAGACGGCGCATCTGGCCGAACTGGCGCACGCCAAGGGAGCGTTGCTCGTCGCGGCCATTACCGAGGGCGTATCGCTCGGCGCCGTGCGGCCGCCCGCCGGAGCCGACATCGTGGCCATGGAAGCGCAGAGCTTCGGTCTGGCGCCGAGTTACGGCGGACCTTATGCCGGCGTGATCGCCACGCGCGACAAATTTGTGCGGCAGATGCCCGGACGCCTCGCGGGCGAGACGCTGGACACGGAGGGGCGGCGCGGCTACGTGCTCACACTGGCCACGCGCGAGCAACACATCCGCCGGGAGAAGGCGACCTCGAATATCTGCACTAACCAGGCGCTCTGCGCCCTGGCCGTGACCATTCACCTGTGCCTTCTCGGCAAAGAGGGCTTGAAGGAACTCGCGGCCCAGAATCTTTCCAAGGCGCGCTTTGCGCTGGAAGAACTCGAGAAAATCCCTGGCGTGCGGCGGACATTCTCCGGCCCATTTTTCAATGAATTCGTTGTCGAGCTGCCGCGGTCGGTGAAAATGGTGAATGCTGATCTGCTGCGGGAGAAAATTATCGGGCCGCTGCCCGTCGGCAGCTTCTATGCGGACTTGACCAAGCGTGCGCTGTTCTGCGTCACCGAGACGACCACGCGAGCCGAAATCGAACGCATGACCGCCGCGCTTCGGCAGATTCTGTCGAAGCCGGTTTGAGGAGACTTGCATTGGCCGATAGGATTAAAAAAGCGGGACGGCACGTCAGCCAGAACGAAGGGCTAATTTTCGAACAATCGGCGCCCGGCAAGCGCGGGATCGAGCTACCTCCTCTCGATGTGCCCGCCGTGGACGCGCGGGCGGCATTGGGCGCGGCCTACGTCCGCGAAAGCGTCGCGGGATTCCCCGAAGTCAGCGAAATCGAGGTGGTCCGTCATTTCACGCGTCTTTCGACCTGGAACTACGCGATTGATCTGGGGATGTATCCGCTCGGATCGTGCACGATGAAGTACAACCCGCGCGTGAACGAATTCGTCGCGCGGCTGGACGGCATCGCCACCGAGCATCCCTACCAGCCGCGGGAACTCTCGCAGGGCTGCCTGAAAATTCTAAAGATGTTGCTGGACTGCCTCGCCGAAATCACGGGCATGGATAGCGGCACGCTCGAGCCCGCCGCCGGAGCTCAGGGAGAACTGACCGGCCTGCTGCTGATTCGCGCTTATCTCGAAGACACGCAGGGCCGTCCGCGTAAGAAGGTGCTGATTCCCGACTCCGCGCACGGAACCAACCCGGCCACGGCGGTGATCGCGGGATACGAAGTGGAAAACGTGCGCTCGGACGAGCGCGGCCAGATCGACCTGGCGCGGCTGAAGGAAATCGTCAATGAGGATGTGGCTGCGATGATGGTCACAAACCCTTCCACGCTTGGCGTGTTCGAACAGAACATCGCCGAGGCGGCCAACATCCTGCACGCGCACGGCGCCCTGCTGTACATGGACGGCGCGAACATGAACGCTCTGGCCGGCGTGACCCGCCCGGGCGACTTTGGCGTGGACGTGATGCACCTGAACCTGCACAAGACGTTTTCAACGCCGCACGGCGGCGGCGGACCCGGCGCCGGACCCGTCATGGTCAAGAAAATCCTGGAACCCTATCTGCCGGTTCCTGTCCTGGCCGAAAAGAACGCGCAGCTGGCCCTGGAAACCCACCGGCCGAAATCCATTGGCCGGGTGCGCGCGTTCGGAGGAAATTTCGGAGTGCTCGTGCGCGCGCTCGCCTACACGCTGGCGTATGGTCCGGGAATTCGCCAGGCCACTGAGGACGCGGTCCTCAACGCAAACTACATCCGGAAGCAACTCGAAGACGTGTACGACCTCCCGTACAAGTCCGCCTCGATGCATGAGGTCGTCTTCAGCGACGCGCGGCAGAAGAAGAACGGCGTGAACACCATGGACATCGCGAAGCGGCTGATTGATTACGGCTTCCACCCGTACACGACCGCGTTTCCGCTGATCGTGCCCGGCGCCCTGATGATCGAACCCACCGAATCGGAATCCAAGCAAGAATGCGACTTGTTTGTGGACGCCATGCGCGCGATTGCCGATGAAGCGGCCACGAATCCACAACTGGTGAAGACCGCGCCGCATTCGACGCGCGTCAGCCGCCTCGACGACGTCGCCGCCGCGCGCAAACCCGTGCTGCGCTGGAAGCCGAAACCCTCTTCCGGAACATCCGATTAAATCCGAGCGTGGCAGGACCCCACTCCCCTGGACAACCGGCCCGCACCGCCCTAGGCGTATGTGCGGGCTTGACTGTTAACGGGTAGGGTACGCCGCATTGTTCGCCTTCTCCCCGCTTGTTAGTCTAAGTGGGAATCTCTCTCGATTCTGATATGCCCGAGCGTACATCCATGCTTCCCGCAGGCAACCCCGCGCGAATCAACCTCAAGACCTATGTGGCCGAGCTGTCTCTGGCCACGCTGGCCGTCGGGGTCGACAACATCCACCATGACGTTTTCCTAAGCCCAAAATTCGTGGATTTAACCGCGGCTTACCTGCTCGAGCTCATTCGCCAGGGCGCAAATCTCTCATTTCTCTCACCCACCGACCGTTCACAGCCCGAACGCAGGGCCTCGCGCCCGCCAGAGGCGGCCTCCTGGAAGCGCACGCTTTCCGACCTGCTGCACGCGGGACTGCAGCACGCCAAGTACGAGAAGAATATCGAGATCGATCTGCTGCTGCGCGTCGCGCTGCTGAAGTTCCTGACACAGGAGATCGGCACGCAATTCGCGAATCTCATGCTCGAAGGCAAGGAATGGATTCGCTCGCGCGGCTCGCATTTTGACCGGACCGAGCAGGCCCACGTGATCAAAGCGCGGCTGGCGGAACTGCAAGCGGACCGCCGGAATGTATATCGCCAGGCGGGCCAGCACGTATTTCAGGCCATCGCGGAGATCGAAGAGAACAGTCTGGCGAGATCGCGGAAAGCCCTGTTCGGCGAGGAATCCGCCGGAAGCTACGACATCTTCGGCAATCGTCTGGCCTTCGTGGAGGGCGGCAAGGACGATGTGCTTTTTCTCGAGCAATACGTCTTGCTCGGAAGTTATATGCGCGACCAGGACCGCTTCGAGACGTTTGACGCTCTCCTGCTCGATTTGCTGAGGGAATCGGTCCTGGCCGGAAATCAGGGCAGCGAGTTGAGCGAGGCGTTGCGCGCACACCAGGACCTGGTGGACAACACACTGGCGACCCGCGCGGAAATCGCCCGGCTCGAGGAAGAGCACGCCACGCTGGGGCGCCGCATGGAACGCACCGACGGCCTGATGGCGCGCGTGGGTTTCGGCTCTGATCCCGCAAGCCTCCGCGCGGCGATCACCGATGTGGAGAAAAGGCTTCGTCATGTAAGGCATAAACTCGAGACCCTCGGGCCGCGCATCGAAGAGGCGCGAAGCAAGGCGGATTATCTCGCCGGGCAGTATCAAAGCCAGTTGGGCGACTATCTGAATCAGCCGGAAAACGCGCGCCGCCTGTTCGACGCCAACGCTCCCGGCGAGGAACGCGGCGCGGCGGCGGAGACGCGCGCGCGGCTGCTGGAGGAATGGGTGGCGCGGATCGAACAGCGCGATTTGCTCTTTCACGTTCTGGCCAGCTACCAACTGCGGAACATCTGCCACGATTATTGCCCGCCGATCCACTTGCAGCAGTTGAAAAAGGCGCTCGTCTCGCGCGAGGAATGCAAGCGCGTCGAGGACATCCTCAAGCAGTTTCCCGCGCGGCAATTTTCCATGCAGCGCATCGACGATCTGGCCAAGAGGATTCGCCGCACGCCTCGCGACGAGGCGCGCGCTGTCGCGCTCCGCTTTGCCGAGGATTTCATGCGCCTCCGCCGCGACATGCGCAATTACGACCGCCTGACAGCCGCCATGGAGCGCGTCAATCTGGTGCGCAACGAGCGCACGCGCGAACTCTCCGGCCTGAACAACACCCTGTACGAATTTATTCTGCCGGAGGAAGCGCGCCCCGCCGAAGACAAGGTTCTCTCCCACACGATCATCAAGGCCGATGTGCGCGGCTCCACAAAGATTACCCAGGATTTGCTGGCCCGCGGACTCAATCCCGCTTCCCTGTTCAGCCTGAATTTCTATGAGCCGGTGAAGCGCATTCTCGAACGCTACGGCGCCGCGAAAGTCTTCATCGAAGGCGATGCGCTGGTGCTGGCCATTTACGAGACGGAATCCAACCGCACACAGCAACGCGCCGTCTCCAAGGCCTGCGCGCTCTCCCGCCAGATTCTTGCTGTCTCGGCCGCCTACAATGAACGGTCCGAGTCCACCGACCTGCCGCGCCTGGAGCTGGGCGTCGGCATCGCCTACCAGGGGTCCGCGCCGACTTACTGGATCGAATCGGACTCGCGCATCATGATCTCCCGGGCATTGAACTTGTCCGACCGGCTGTCCAGCTGTTCGAAGGCCGCGAAGCGCTTGCTCTCGCAGAACTCCTCCCTGTTCCGCCTCTTCCTGTTCCAGACCATGATGGAGGGCGTGGCCGAAGACGAAGCGGACGAATTCCTGATTCGCTTCAATCTGAACGGCGTTGAAGTAAACGAAGAGGGTTTTCAGAAGTTGCAGGAAGAAATCGCCCTGAAGCCGATAGAAGCCGATTGCGTGATGCTCTGGGGCAAGGAGCGCGTCACCTTTTACTTGGGAGAAACTCCCGTCGGCGAAGGGCACGAGCCCGTGCTGATCCGCCGGGGTTTCGTCCGCCAGTTGCTGCCCGATGGCAAAATCGGTTCCGCGGGTTCTCGCGCTTACTACGAAGTCTGCACCAGCCCCAAGGTGTTCGAACTGGTCGAAGCCGTCACCGCCGCCGCCCCTGTCTCCACCCGCCGCGATTGATAGCGCCCTAGCAGTGGCACAGGCCCCGACAGGGTCGGGGCCTGTGCCACTAGAACCCGCGATCCCACCAGTTCGCCACCATGGTCCCCCGCAACCCACTGCTCGCCGCAACAGAGAATGCAGCCGCTTTGGGGAAAATCTGATAATCTGGCCAGGCGACGCTGTGATGGGTGAGGCAATCGTGGCCAGAAGCAAGCGGAAACCAAAGAAATTTACCGCCGGGCGTGAAGCGCGGCGGCGCGCTCGCGAGGCGGCCGGGCCGCCGCCGGCGCAGCGTGTCATCCCCGACAAACGCCTCAAGCCGCCGAAACACAAGAAAAGTCCTTTGGAAAACAACAGCCAGTAGGTCAGCGCCACGCTCAAGAAATAAATTGCGTCGAATCGCGGGCCTGTGTCCGGGGGCCTTTGGTAGCACAGTCCCGCTTTTGCGGGACTGTGCTACTGCGCGGTTTTCTTTCGGGACATTCCAGCTAGTGAATGTGGCGGGTCTTTTTCTGCATGTAGTCCATCAGCAGGTATTGGCCGAGAGTGTAGGGCGTGGTGAAGTAGGCTTTGCCGCGGCACAGCTCCGTCACTTTCTGCACGAACTGAATGAGGCTGTGATCGCTGGCCAGCATGAACGTATTGATGAGGATTCCCGAGCGGCGGCAGCGGCCGACTTCTTCGAGCGTCTGCGTCACCACGAAGGGATCGAGGCCGAACGCGTTCTTGTAGATTCGCCCGTCATCGAGCGTCAGCGCCGAAGGTTTTCCGTCCGTGATCATGACGATCTGCTTCATGTCCTTTTTCTGGCGGGAGAGGATGCGCCGCGCCAGCCGCAGGCCCTCGCGCGTATTCGTGTAGTACGGGCCGACCTGCACGCGCGCCAGCTCGCCCAGCGGCATCTCTTCGGCGGAGTCGTGAAACAGCACCAGATGAAGCGAATCGCCGGGAAACTGCGTGCGGATGAGGTGCGAAAGCGCCAGCGCCACTTTTTTCGCCGGGGTGAAGCGGTCTTCGCCATACAAAATCATGCTGTGGCTGCAATCGAGCATCAGCACAGTGGCGCAGGAGCTTTGGTATTCGGTCTGGTGCACCATGAGATCGGGATAGTCGAGCTCGATGGGAACGCGCGCGCCGTCGCGGCGCACGGCGTTGAATAGGGTGGCGCTGATGTCCAGATTCAGCGTGTCGCCAAATTCATAGGCGCGCGAAACGCCGCCGGATTCGACGCCGGTGGAGAGGTCGCGCGTGTCGTGACGCCCGAAGCTGCTTTTCCCCAGCGACGCCATCAGGTCCTTCAGCGTCTTGAAGCCGAGAAAATCAATCGTTTTGTCGGTGATTTCAAATCGCGCCTCGGCGTCGCGTTCGCGGCCCTGCCCCACTTGTCCGCGCGGCGTCTTTTCCGGCGGGCCGGTCACTTGCGGCTGGCCGGTGACGTAACCCTCCTCCATCAGGCGGTCCATCAACTGGTCAATCAACTCCTTCATCTTGGCTTCTTGTTCTTCCAGAGCGCCGTCGAGCAGGTCCCGCATCTCCTGCCCGGGAAGCAGATCGCCCTCTTCCAAAGCGCGCTGGATGGCCTGGCGTAGCGCCTCCATGGATTTCTCCGGGTCCATCTCCGAGATGCCGTAGAACTGCGATTCATACCCGCTCTGGAGGAAAAAATCGGAGAGGCGCTTGACGAGTTCCTGCAGATCCACGCCGCCGCCCGGCTCGCCCGTGTATTTTGTGTAACGGATGTATTTCACGGCATCTCCTGAATCACCGGCGCCTAATTGAACTGACGCCGCGGCGGACGCGGAAACTGTTCGCGTGGTTCCGGGACCTTGGGACGTTCGGCGTGGAAACCGCGCTCCTCGTTGCGGCTGATGCGTTTGTGCGCCCAGAGTCCTTCGAGGATAAACTCCGCGGCGGCGGCCATCCCGGCGGGACCGCCGCGGCCATCGGCGCCGAGGCGCGGGATTTGCTCCATCAGTCCCTGAATCCGCTTGAGCTGCGCCAGTGCTTCCGATGCGGGCGCGCTTTCCGGCACTTTCAGTTCCCCGCCCAGCTCGAACCATTGCACGACCGGCTGGAGATCGGCGCCTTCCAGGTGCTTACTGAACACTTTTCCCACGGCGCTGCGGATCAGTTCGCGCGCGATATTTTCCGCGCCCTTGAGTTCGCCTTCATATTCGAGCTCCATTTTTCCCGTGATGGCGGGCAAAGCGGCGTAGACGTCGGCAATGCGCGCGGAAGACCGCGCCTCGTGGTTGCGCACCGCGCGCTGCTCGGCGCTGCTGACCGCGCTTTCCAGGCACGCGATCGGCAAACGCTGGCTGACGCCCGAGCGGCGGTCAATGCGCTTGTCTTCTCGCGCCAGGAAAGCGATCTGTTCGATGACTTCGCGGATATAATCCGGAATATCAACGGCCGCCCGGCCGCCGTCACGCGCCACCCAGGCTTCCTGCGCGGTGATCGCGACGCCTTCCTCGACCGTCGCGGGATAATGCGTGCGAATTTCCGAGCCGATGCGGTCCTTCAGCGGCGTGATGATCTTGCCGCGCGCCGTGTAATCCTCGGGATTGGCGGTGAAGACCAGCAGGACGTCCAGCGGCATCCGCACTGGATAGCCTTTAATCTGAATGTCGCCTTCCTGCATGATGTTGAACAGGCCGACCTGAATTTTTCCGGCCAGATCCGGCAATTCGTTCACGGCGAAGATGCCGCGATTGGCGCGCGGCAATAATCCGTAATGAATCGTAAGCTCGTCGCCCAGGTCGCGCCCGGAGCGCGCCGCCTTGATGGGGTCCACGTCGCCGAGGATGTCCGCAATCGTGACGTCGGGCGTGGCGAGTTTTTCGACAAAGCGCATGTCGCGCGGCAGCCAGGCGATCGGCGTGACGTCTCCGCGCTCCGCAAGCAGGTCCCGGCAGGAGCGGCACAGCGGCGCTTGCGGATTGTCATGAATCTGGCATCCGGCGATGTAGGGAATTTCCAGATCCAGGAAATCGACCAGTCCGCGCAGGATGCGGCTCTTGGCCTGCCCGCGCAAACCGAGCAGGATGAAGTTATGGCGCGCCAGTATGGCGTTGGCGATCTGCGGTAAAACGGTTTCCTCGTATCCGTGAATGCCGGGGAAAAGCGGTTCGCCGGCTTCGAGCTTCTTCAATAGATTCTCGCGGAGTTCTTCCTTGACGGTGCGGCGCGCGGCTCCGGGCGCGTAGCCCCGAAGCTTGCGCAGTTCACCCAGCGTTGCGGGTTTCGTGGTCATCTGCATCCCCTGAGGCGGTTCACGATCCGACCATTATATGCCAGGCTGCGGATTGCTGCAGAATTCATCGCCGGGTAGCACAGGCCCCGACAGGGCCGGGGCCTGTGCTACTGGATCGCGCTGTAAACTCGGCCGCTAGGTTTTCTTCAGGAACAAGGTGTCGTAGACCCAGCCTGCGGCTACGCCGCCGGCCAGCGGGCCGATCCAGTAGACCCCGTGGTTGGTCCAGTGATTTGCGGCCAGCGCAGGGCCGAACACGCGCGCAGGATTGAGCGCCGCCCCAGTGAACGGGCCACCGAACAGCGCCGCTATCGTGATTGTCAGGCCGGTGGCAAAGCCCGCAATCTTGTTGAAGGCGCCGCCAGGATCGACGGCCGTGGCAAAAACGACGAGAACCAGAAAGAACGTCATCACACCTTCGAAGATCATACCGTTGGTGCGCGTGATGCCGCTGGCCAGATCCGGCGTACCGAGTTGCACAGTCGCCCAAACATCGAACGGAAGCCGCCGCAGGAGATACGCCGCAGCCACGGCGCCCCCTAGCTGGGCCACCCAATAGGTCAATGTGTCAAATGTTGAAAGCTTGCGCGTAACCCAGAATCCGATCGTGACCGCCGGATTGAAGTGGCCTCCGGAGATGTGTCCCAGCGACGTCACCATGATGCCGGTCGCCAGACCGTAGGCAAGCGCGATGCCCAGCAGTCCGAGGCTTACCTGCCCGCTGGTGCGTAGAAACTGATCGGCGCAGATCGAGCCGGCGGCAAAAAAGACGATGGCGAACGTGCCGGCGAACTCAGCGGCAAGTTTTTGCGGTTTGTTGTACATGGAAACGCCTCCGAGGCAAGCGGACAGCAAAAACTATCCCTGCTACCCCGGAATTAGAAAAGTTCGATTCTACGGATGGCGATGTGCTCGTGTCAAAGTTGGGAGTCTGCGCGACCGGCAGTCCTCAACGGGTAGCCGCGCCCAACGGCACGCTGACCGGCGTGAGCCAGTTGTGGCGGTCAGGCCGCGAACCGCTGAGAATCGCGAAAAATTCCTCTTGCAGCGCCTTGGTGATAGGCCCGCGCGAGCCTTTGCCCACTTTGATGCGGTCAACCGAACGCAGCGGTGTGATTTCCGCCGCTGTGCCGGTGAAGAAAACTTCGTCCGCAATATACAGCATCTCGCGGGGGATCATCTGCTCGCGCACCGGGATCTTCAGGTCCTCGCAAAGCTTCATCACGGAATTTCGAGTGATGCCCGGCAACACGCTGGCGCCCATCGGCGGCGTGATCAACGCTCCGTCCATGGCCACGAAAATGTTTTCCCCCGACCCTTCGCTGACAAAACCGTTGGTATCGAGCGCGATTCCTTCCGAATAGCCGTTGGCATGCGCTTCCATGTGAATCAACTGGGAATTCATGTAGTTGGCGGCAGCCTTGGCCATGCTCGGCAGCGTATTGGGCGCCATGCGGTTCCACGAACTGACGCAGACGTCCACGCCGTTTTCAATCGCTTCCGGACCCAGGTAGCGGCCCCATTCCCAGCAGGCGATGTAAACCTCGGTGGGCACGTTCAGCCCTCCCACGCCGATATCCCCATACCCACGCAGGGCAATCGGGCGGAGGTAGCACGAATTCAGCTTGTTGACGCGCACGACTTCCGTGGCGGCATTCGAGAGGTCTTCCACCGTGTAGGGCCATTCGATGCGATAGACCTTGCCGGAATTGATCATGCGCTGAAAGTGTTCCCGCACGCGGAAAATGGCCGGCCCGTTCTTGGTTTCGTAGCAGCGGAGGCCTTCGAAGACCGCGGAGGCGTAACTGACGACGTGGGAAAGGACATGAATGGTCGCGTCTTCCCATCGAATCAGCTTGCCGTTATGCCATATTTTTTCAGTCGGTTTCATGCCCATCGGCGTTCTCCGCGCTGCGAATCCATAAACACATTCCAGCGTTTTCCTAACAACTGACGGAATTATAGCACAGGGCTTCACGCCGGCTTGCGGGCTGGCGCGTTTCCGTCACCCGCGATGCCAATATGGACGGGAAGGGTTAGCGCCCGGCCACGCTTCAGCGCGCCGGAGGTTCCAGCGAAGACGGCTGCGTAATGGATTGAAAATCGATCAAGGCATGGCTGCGCAGCCGTCCATGCGCCGTTTCCCAGGCTCCCAGCAAAAGGAAGGGAATAATAGCAGATACCGCCCAGAGCTTTGCGCGGCGGGGGGCCTTGGTTTCCGAGTCCCAGCGGAAAAGCTGCGCGGAAATCAAGAAGGCGATCAATGCGCATCCCAGCATGGAAATCAGTTCGGCCCACAGACTGGCCGGACCCGCCTGATCGAGCATGGCGCGCTGCAATCCGCTCACCAGATAGGTCGCGGGCAGATAGAGAGCGAAACCCTGGACAATCTTCGGCAGGACTGGCAGAGGAATCGTCGCGCCGGAAAGAAACAGGAAAATGAACCAGATGATCTGATTGATGATCTGGGTTTCTTGCATTGTGTTGGTGACGCTGGCCACAATCAACCCGAGAGAAGCGAAGCTGATCGTGCCCGCGGTGACCAGGACGAAAACTCCCCATAAATTTCCCGTCCCCGTCATGTGAAAGATCCAGCGCGCCAGGAAAAATTCGATGACGATGCTGGGAAGGGTCATCACATAATTGGACAGCAGGCTGGAAGCCAGCATGGCGCTCGATCCCACAGGCGTAACCCGGAATCTGCGCAGGATGCCCTGTTCGCGGAACGTCACCAGTTGAACGCTCAGGCCCCAGAAGCTTCCCATCACGGTGAGCGCCAGAACTTCGGCCAGAAGATAAGGCATCGCCTGGCGGCTGCCGCTCCCGAAAATTCCCGCGTAGATGAAGAGGAACCCAATCGGCATGATGAGGCTGAAAAACAAAAATGCGCGATTGCGAATCGCCAGGCGCATGCGGCTCAGCGTGAGTGCCCAGGTATGGCTCAATCTCGCAACCTTCTCCCGGTCAGCTCGAGGAAGATATCTTCGAGCGAAGGGGCGGCAATTTCCAGACTGACAAGCTCGTTATTCTGGTCTTCGAGGCGCTTCACCAGGGCGACAATCGTGCGCGGGACGTGCGTCGAATACAGCAGGTAATCGTCGGCTTCGGTGCGGCATTCGGCTACGCCCTCGAGTGTGTCGAACGCGCCGTTGGTTTCCGGCCGGGCCACGCGCACGGTGATTCGCGTGACGGCGCCGGAACGCTGCTTGAGCTCGCGGGGCGTGCCCAGGGCGATGACGTTTCCGTGGTCCACAATCGCCACGCGGTCGCACAGCCGCTCGGCTTCTTCGATGTAGTGCGTCGTCAGCAGGATCGTCTTCTTCTCTTTTTTGAGTTCCTCGATGATGTCGTAGATTTCGCGCCGCACCTGCGGATCGAGCCCCGCGGTGGGCTCATCCAGAAACACGACGCGCGGATCATTGACCAGCGCCATCGCCAGCGCCAGGCGCTGCTTCTGTCCTCCCGAAAGCTGCGAATAGAACGCGTTGCGCTTCTCTTCGAGCCCGAAGCGTTTGAGCAGTTCGGCCGTGCCCCGGCGGCGCGGGTAGAAGCTGCCGAATAAATCGAGGGCTTCGCGCACGCGCATCTTGTCGGGCAGGGCCGTGGACTGCAGCGCCGCGCCGATCACGTGTTTGAACTCCGCGCCGCTGCGCTGCGGATCAAGCCCGCAAACGCTCACGCGGCCGCTGTCCGGCGTGCGCAGGCCTTCCAGAATTTCGACCGTGCTCGTTTTTCCGGCGCCGTTCGGTCCCAGCAAACCGAAGACTTCTCCTTCGCTGACCGAAAAGCTCACGCCGCGCAGGGCTTCTACGTCGCCATAGCGTTTGGTCAGGTTCTCGACTTCGATCACGGCTGTGCTCAACATGGGTCCTTATCTATAGCATATCCGCTTCGCACCGGGGGAATCGCGTCGCGGCCCGTTCACTATCTCTTCTTTTCAGATCACCCTCGGCGGCTCTTCTTGCCCGATAGCCACTGGCGGGCTGAGAAATTTTCAATGCGTCTTTCCGCGACGCGCAAGCCCTCGCTTTCCAGAAGCTTCCGCTGTAGCGACACGCGCGATTCTCGCAGGAGCAACCGTCCGCCCGCGCCTACGACGCGATGCCACGGGATTCCGCGGCCGCCCGGACAGGAGGCCATCGCGCGTCCCGCGGCGCGCGCGCCGCCGGGCAACTGCAAGGCCCGCGCGATTTGGCCGTAGGTCGCAACTCTCCCGCGCGGGATCTTTTTCACCAGCGTGTAAACACGATCCCAGGACATCGGCGTTCGTTCCGTCGAGCCACCCATTGTAGCGGTACTCCCTCGCGTTTCTCACAAGAACTTCGTAGCAACCCAGTAGCACAGGCCCCGACAGGGTCGGGATCTCCGACTTCAGCCTGTGCTACTAAAACCCATTCCTTCCGAGCACACTGCTGATCGAAAACAGAGAATTCAGCATCCAAATAATGAGTGATGTATTGGCTGTAAATGTTGCAAACAAGTTCGAACGGAAATGAGGCAGCGCAGCCCGCAGTTCGCACGAAAGCCCGGCCGCGATGCCCTGGCCAGGGGGAGTTACTCATACGAAGCAACGCAGCCCGGCCGGCGACATCGAAATTGACAGCTGTAGTGGATAGGGCGTACACTACAGTTTCGATGACGGTGCCAGGAGCGAACGATGGCTTTTCTTCGGCGCAAAGGCAACGCTTTTTACCTGGTTCATAACGTCCGCGAAGGCGGCCGGGTCAAGCAATTGTACCTGGCCAAGCTCGGCGAACGCCCCAGGATCACCGATGATGTCGTGCGCCAAGTTTCCCGTTCCCACCCGTTCGTAGATGTGGACTGGAGCCGGCTTCGCGAGCAAGTCAACAGCCGGGTTGAACTTTTCGATCCGAGATCCACTCAAGTCCAAAAGCTCATCTCCACTCTCCGCACATTGAATCTCGATCTGGCCGACCTCTTCCCGCCCCTGCTCGATGTTTCTCAAGCTCCGGAAGAAGGCCACGAGATCATTACCCAATTACGTCTTCTGCACTCCACCGTGGGAGTGAAACTCGATCAATTCGATCGCGCCCCGCACCGGGGCGTACATGCCATCCGGAAGTTCCGGTAGGAGATAGACCATGAGCAACAGCCGCGCATCGCGACAACCGTTGGACCCCACGCTCAGGAGCGTGGAGTCGCAGGAATTTCAGGCCGCACTGAAGAGCAAGGTCGTCGGCCAAGAAGAGGGAGTCCGCTCGCTCGTGGACCTGTACCAGGTGTTCTGCGCGGGGATGAGCTCGACAGACCGTCCGGTGGGCAACCTGCTCTTTCTGGGGCCTACGGGATCCGGGAAGACGCGCATCGTGGAAGCGGCGGCGGAAATCCTGTTCAATGACCCTCGCGCGGTGATCAAGGTGGACTGCGCCGAGTTCCAGCACTCGCACGAGATCGCCAAGCTGATCGGTTCCCCTCCAGGCTATCTGGGACACCGGGAGACGCATCCGCTGATCACGCAGGAAGATCTGGCGAAGTATCACCGCGAAGATCTGAAGCTGAGTTTCCTGTTGTTCGATGAAATTGAGAAGGCCTCGGACGCGCTGTGGCAGTTGCTGCTGGGAATTCTGGACAAGGCCACGCTGACGCTGGGAGATAACCGGCGGGTGGACCTGTCGCAGACCATGATTTTTCTGACGTCGAACCTGGGCGGAGGAGAGATCTCGGAGCTGATGACGGGCGGGATGGGCTTCGCGCAACCGCAGGACAAGATGGAAGACAAGTTGGATGTAAAGGTGGAACGGACGGCGCAGGAAGCGGCGAAGAAAAAGTTTTCGCCGGAGTTCATGAACCGGCTGGACAAGGTGGTGGTGTTTCATCCGTTGCGGGAAGAGCAGTTGGAGCGGATTCTGGAGATAGAGCTGGGGATGGTGCAGCAGCGGGTGCTCGACACCGGGCGAGGGCAGTTTTTGTTTCGAGCGACGCCGGCGGCGAGGAAATTCCTGTTGCAGGAAGGGACCGACTTCAAGTACGGAGCGCGGCACCTGAAGCGAGCGATCGAGAAGCACGTGGTGTATCCGCTGGCCAACCTGCTGGCGACCGAGCAGGTGCGCCTTGGTGACATGCTCGTCGTCGATTGGGATGGCAAGACCATCCATCTGTCGTTTCAAAAGGAAGGCGAAGGCGCCGTCGTTCCCGCCCCGGAAAAATTGCGGCGGGGCGCGGCAGCGCAGATGGCGAAGGCCACTGGCGGAAAGATCGCCGAAGCTCCGACCACAGTTGTCGTCCGCGAAGCAAAAGCTCCCGCGACCCTGCCGTCAGGTGTTCCTCCGCCGGCTGTTTCCAATCGCCGGAAGGTCGACCCGCGGTAGGCGGCACAAACCTTGCATCGGAATGTTTCGCCCAGAAACTCAGTCCAGCGGTTCAATCTTGGCGATCTTGCCCTGATGGACTTCCGCGACCCACACAGCAATTGAATTTGAGGAGTCGTCCACATCAATGTGCCGAATGTTGGCGTCCACAGTCGGCAACATGTATTCAGTGAATTGGCCTGTCCGGGGATTGAGCCGCAGGATCAGGTCCGTGGACATTCCCGCGGTCCAAACGTCGCCGTGTTTGTCTTTCTTGGCCGTGTAGGGGCCGGCCCAGGGCGTAGGCGCTTTCCATTCCTTGAACTGTTCTGTCTTGGGGTCAAACATCCCCACAGTATTCGCGTAATACTCCCCAAACCACGCGCGGTCTTCGGAATCAATCGAGATTCTTCGCGGACCGGAATTTAAGGTCGGTGTCTTGAACAAAGTCACTTTACCTGTCTTCGCATCCACTCTTCCTATGTTGCCGCCCACAATATCGCAAAAGTAGACATTCGATTTCGAATCCGCGGCCACTCCATAGGTGAAGTGGCCCTCAGGCTTGTTGTTATAGCTGAACTGGACGATGATCCCGGATCCAGCTTGTTCCGGGTGGTAATCGGGGTACATCGGATATGCATCAATGTGGCCCGTCTTGGGATCGAGCCGGTACATTTTCAGATTGTCGCCACTTGGATACCACACCGTGCCGTCCGGCGCGGGAGCGACTTGCGCATCAATCGAGTGATCGTTATTGTATTCCGGCGCGTCCGGCCATGTTTGAAACTCTTCTGTCCGTGAATCGAACCGGGTAATTCCCGCCTGGCGGAATCGCGGAACCCAAAGCAAGCCACCCACGCCGGGTTCGATTGATAATGTTCCCGGAGGAAAACCCACTTTCAACGGCGGAAAGCTCCACTCTTTCGTCTCACCGGTCCGCGGGTCCAGCCTGCCGATGAGCGGTTCGCGGAAATCGTTGTACCAGACCATTCCCTTATCGTCGAGGCCGGCGTCATGCGGAAGGCGGCCGGGGTCGGGCAAATCGTATTCCGTGATGATGACCCGCGTCGCTCTGCCGGCCGGACGGGGAAGCGTCTTGAGCGCATAGTCCCATTTTGTTCTTGAACTCAAATTGATTGTGGTCAGATATTGCGCGAAATCCGGATCGGGCCTTACGGTCACTTTGTAAGGTAACTCGACGGGATGTGTGAGGATGGCCTGCTCCGAATAGCCGCGCATCCGCGCAAAGGTAGTCAGCCATCCCTTCGCGTCATAGGTGCTCTCCACGATCGGCTTAAGGGAGTGGCAGGCAGCACATCGAAATAGTTGGCTCTTCTGTTCTTCCGTGCCTGGGATGCTAAGCAGCCACTCCGCGCTGGTCAGTTGCGCACCGAGGTCTTGCGCCTTTGCGAGTTTGAGGTCGGCGCGAGCTGTTTTGCCAGACTCGACTTCGACGGACACCGGGTTGGCAAGTTCATAGCCGGCCGCTCGAATGTCCAGATTGTAGTTTCGCGGCGCCAGCTGGCTGGCCGGAAATGCATAACGCCCGTTGCGATCGGTCACGACGGTGACACTCATACTGCTGCCCATGCCCTTGGCTCTGACCAGGACACCCTCCATCGGCCTCGCAGTCTCCGAACTCACTCGGCCTGCGAGCGCCAACGGCGCGCGATTATCCGGGAGAGCGGCCAACGGGCCGGTCACGCATATACCGAAAACCAATAGAAGTATCGTTGTCCTGAACATCGTGCACCTTTTCCAATCAGGAGGTGGCGTGTATCCCGCGCGTATTGATTCAACACTGAGCTTCGGAATCTAACACTTTTCCACGCGGGTTCACAATCGCCGCGGAATTCGGTGGTGGGCTAATTTCGTGTGCATGAGTCGGCAGTGCCGCCCCTGTCGGGGCTTTCTTGTCATGACCGACACGGTTTCCGACCGCTTCCCCTTCACTTCGTTCAGGGCAAGCGCAGTGGGCTACGCAGTAGCGTCCCTCCGGGACTCCCGGCAACATGTAATTAGCCCACTACCCGGAATTCGGGAGTGGTTTCAAAAGTCCTCCGCCATAGATGGCTCTCTGCCAGCAACAATCAATAGAATCCTGTCTCAATGCGAATCATGATGTGTGCTTTCTGAACACCTAGGAGGCTTACTGAGCAAACACAGCAAAGCGACCAGAACCCCTTACTCCGTAACTTGCTTATCTGGCAGTCCTTAGCATGACCACAGGAACTTGCAGAGTTTGGCATCTCAGTTGCCCGCAATATCTGCGTAGTCTGGAGGCGCGAAAGCAGGAATCAGGGCGCCACTGGGGGAGCCATGAGAGCAGCGACGACTAAGCTTGATCCGACTCGTCATAGCTATGAGTCGCAGGTGTTTGAGTCGGCCATGCGCCAGCGGATCGTCGGCCAGGAAGAGGGAGTCCGCTCGCTGGTGGACCTGTACCAGGTGTACTGCGCGGGGATGAGCTCGACAGACCGTCCGGTGGGCAACCTGCTCTATCTGGGGCCTACGGGATCCGGGAAGACGCGCATCGTGGAAGCGGCGGCGGAAATCCTGTTCAATGACCCTCGCGCGGTGATCAAGGTGGACTGCGCCGAGTTTCAGCACTC
>JBGOZP010000007.1:0-130671 GCA_041480265.1 Terriglobia bacterium
ACTGTCCCGCCTTCCAACGACTCCACATGTCGGTCCTCTGCGTCGCGGAAAGCTTCACCCGTCTCGCTTGCGTCATAAACACCACCTTTAGAGAAAAGATTTATATCAGATGATGTTGCATCGACCGGTTGAGCTGGCAGGGATTCTCGGAATCAGGCCAACTGCCAGGTCACAAGGAAGAGTGATGCAGGTCACAGATTTAGCGCCGCCAATGTGCTGTTCTGTAAAAAGTAGATAGAACGATCGGCCTCGATGCGTCACGGTATTGCGAGGAGGCATATATGGAAGTACTGATTGCAGTATTCGACCTCAGTATCATGCTGTTTCTAATCGTTTTCACTGTGGTGGCGGCTTATCTGGGGTATCGGGTAATCCAGGGGATTCGTGTTTACTCCAGGTTTCGCGGGACCAGGCTGGTGACTTGCCCCGAGACGCGCCAGGCCGCGGTGGTGGAAGTGGCTGCCAGGTCTATGGGCATGCAGGCGATTTGGGACGAGCCTCGCCTCCGGCTCAGCGAATGCTCGCGCTGGCCGATGCGCGAAGGTTGCGGACAAGAATGCTTGAGCCAGATCGAAACCCGCCCGCCGGGAATGAGGATTTCGTCCGCCTGGAGGGCGTTGTAATCGAGATTCAACATGGAGCAGCCACGCAACGGTGGCTCACAAGGGGGACTTATGAAAAACCAAAGTGATGTTCAAAGCACGACAACGCAAAGCAGCTGTCAAGGGTCAACATTTGCTTGCTTGGTTGCTGGACTGGGAATCGGCGCCGCGGTCAGCATGCTTCTAGCTCCAAAATCCGGGACCGAGACTCGACAATGGATTGCGAACAAGTGCTTCAACGGCATAGACACAGCCAATGAAAAGGTTCGGCAGACTCGTCTGCATGTGAAAGACGTAATGGATCGCGGCCAACAAAAGATCAGCGAGGCGGTGGTCGCAGGTCGAGAAGCAATTGGCAAGTCCAAGGCGGCAGAAAGTTAGCCTGCATTTCTCATGAACCCGTAGCTGCGTCCGGTCACGGGGGTTTAGCGGCACGGACTTCAGTCTGTGCGGTTTTGGTTCGACGCAGCGCAAAACCAAAACCACACAGGCTGAAGTCGAAGATCCCGGCCCTGTCAGGGCCTGTGCACTCGGGCCGCATCAGAGCAGCGTTGAGGCTGCTTGGCGTGAGACCCGTCTCTCTGTTCTCCGCGATTTGCCAGCAGCCCTATTTGTGAGGCGCAACCACCTCTTTGCCGGGAATAAAGTACGCCTCCTCGATTACCTCATTCTTTTGCCAGCCGTGGCGCTTGAGGATGCCTTTTACATTTTCAATCATGGAGGGATGTCCGCAGAGATAGGCGCTGGTATTCCCCGGAGCAAGGCCCCAGGAGTCCGCGTACTTGCGAACCACATCATCCACGCGGCCGGTTTCACCTGTCCATGCCTTGTCCTCCCACGGACGGCTAACCGTGGGGACGTAGGTAAGCCAGGGAACCTCGGCGGCAAACTGCTCCATTTCCTGGCGATATCCCATCTCCCAGGAGCGGCTGGCGCCGTCCAGCAGGAACAATTTATGCTCGCCGGAAAGTGCGGCATCCTTCCACTGGCGATGCAGAGAGCGCACATAGCTGACGAACGGGACGACGCCGGTCACAGTGGCCAGCAGGAGATGGTTGGTGCGGCCACTGGTGGTATCGAGGTGGAAGCGCCCCTTAGCGGTTTTTCGCAAAGTGAATTCGTCGCCTACCCGGGCCGGGTGAATCCGCGGCGTCACGTCGCCTCCGGGCACCAATTCGATGAAAAATTCCAGGAACTTTTCGTGAGGCGCCGAGGCGATGGAGTACGCCCGCTCGTAGTGCTTTTCGGGAGTGATAACGCCAAGCGTGGCGTATTGGCCCGGCGTGAAATGATAGTCGCCGCCGGGATCCATGCGGATAACCCACAAATGGTCTGAAACGTCGCGACGGGCAATGATCCGCGCGTGGTAGAACTTATCACCTGAAGGGGGCATCAACATTCCTTTTCAATATGATAAAGAAAAATTAAGTAGCGGCCATACAATCGCCTGAGGCCAAGTGAGCCGCCAGTCACCCGAGCAATCCAGTCTTACACAAGTATGTTCGAAAATCACCTGGGAGATCCCTGTGTGCGAGCGGGTGCGGTCCCGCCGATGCGGGATTGGAGCCCGCCAAGAACGGGTGCGGGCTCCACTTGTTTACCCTGAGTTTCGAAGGGGAGCCCGGCAAAAGAATGACCAGGGCTACAGGCCCTGCTGTCCCCTACGGTCGCGCATCATCCGCATGGGATCAAATTTTTAGGGGTGCCAGTAATGTGGTCCTTCGCGCCGGTGATGACCTTTGCCAGGATCATCGATGAATCCCTGGCCGGTTACTTACCGTTGGCAAGGCAGGACGGAACCTCGATGTTCAACGGCTTGTTGACGTCGTAGTAGTCCATTTGCATGCCGCCACGGGCCTGCGGGTCGGTCATTTCCAGGCGGAACGGCAGTCCGGTGTCTTTGGCCACGAGCATGTGAACCGGGCCCCGGAAAGTGTCGCCGTCGCGCACATAGAACTCGTAGGCGCTGGCCGCCACACCCTCAACCATCTGATCATCGGTTACGCGCAAGTCCGTTAGTTGCGCGGGATCTTTCCTGGCAGCGTCCGCGTCAGCGCCGGCGGGCGTGGGCGTACATTGCCAAGAGAAGAAATCTTTCTCTTTTTTCAACAGCCGAGGCGCCATCACCGCCGCAAGGGCGACTGCGGATACAGCCAATCCGGCCGTGACCGCGCCGGCCGGGCCCTGCGCCATCGCTTGTTTGACCGCGCCGGCAGCTTGCTGCTCCAGCATCGCCATTTGCATTTGCATCTTCTCCGCGCTGAGCTTTATTATGCGCGGCACCGCAGGCGACGTAATCAGGCGGGCCGCCTTCCCGTCTTGCACCAGACCGCGGATTTCCCAATCGTCAATGGTGTTCGGAATGTCGGTCGCAGGAATGCCCATGTGCATGACTACCTGGCGCGTGTTGCCGCGGACCATAATCTCCGTAGGCCCCTTCATGCCCATGCCCCTGGCTGCCATCTGCGCGAAACGAGGATCATTGGTGATCATGGTCATGCGAATGCGGTATCCCGACTGCTGTTCGAGCTGCTTGAAGGCGGCGTAGAGCGGACTATCAAGAGAAACTGGCACGCCCGGTGGTTTTGCTTGCGCCTGATCGCTCTGGTCGTTCCTTTGTTGGCGCTGCTGCGCTTGCGGCGGTATCTGCGGCATCTGCGTTGGGTCGGGCGCTGGCGGCGGTTGGTTCTTTTCGTTCTTCTTGCCACCACCCATGCCTGGGATATGAAATTGTGCCGCGGCGGAATTGACAAACACGAAGCTGCACATCGCACATGCGATGACCAGAACATATTTCACGCGCCGGGTCGTTGGGAGCGTCATTTGTTCTGTTTCTCCTGTCTGCGAGAGATCCGAGCTGCCGGAACCTTCCTCGTATCACCCATTCTTGTATCAGATTTGATTTCGGCGATGCAATCAGATTCGCGGTTCCGGGATCGAGGAAGAAAATCGGCGGGGACTCACCATCGTGGGAACCAAACGGTCTTGAGATCACTCGTACGCCAGGGCCTCGACCGGGTCGCTCTGGGCAGCGCGCAGCGCGGGATAAAGCGCCCCTGCGATCGCGCCCCCAATCGTCAGCAGGATCGCGCGAACGATCCAGATCCCTTCGATTTCAATCTGGAGCGTCGGAGCCGTCCGGTGCAGGACCGCAACGATGCTGTAGGTGCAGAGCAACCCGAAAGCCACGCCCAGGGCGACCAGGACCAACGTTTCGCCCACGATCATTCCGCAGATTTCCAGGCGCGAAGATCCCAGCGCTTTCAGGATGCCGATATCGCGCGTGCGTTCCAGCACCATCGTGTGCATGGTGAGAAGCACAACCAGGAAACTAATCACCACGCCCAGAATGATAAAAGAACGAATGAACGGCTTCAATTCAGGGAGGTTCGTGGAAGTCATCAGCGTGCTGAACTCCGCCATCGAGCGAATCTTATACGTAGGAAGCAACTTCACCAGTTCATTACGCACCGCTTCCGTACCGCCTTTGCTGCGCACAAAGAACATGGAAACACGCTTATCGGCGCCGGCGATGTCCTGCGCAGTCTTCAGAGGGATGAAGAATCGCGCGCCCTTGCCATGCACAACGATTCCCGAAATCTTGAACTCATGACCAATCAGAGTGGCTGAGGCGCCGACTTGAAGTTTGCGCGAATGCGCGGCCAGATCATCGGCCATGGCCTCGTTCGGTTGCTGGAAGGGGCCGCCGGAAAGGAACGAAAAGCCGTTGCTGAGACCCGCAAACCTGCCGTAATCAATGCCGTAGACGACGCCCAGCTTGTTCTGATCCACGACGATGAGAACCGGCGCGACTTCGTCTACCCCGGGAAGGCTGGCGATTGTATCCACGAGCGTTTCCGGCATCACGGCGCTGGAGAAGGCGAAGAAAATGGACGAGTTGGGCGGTTGGACGATAATGTCGGCGCCGACTCCTTCCGCGCGCGTGCGCCAGTCGGTCAAAACCCCGGACGTCAAACCGACAATCAGCAGCACGAGGAACACTTGCAGAGAAAGAGCCAGCACACTCAGCGCGGAGCGCAGCGGACGGACGCCCAGGTTGCTCCACAGCAGATGCCAGACCACGAATCCTTTGTAGGGTTTCTCGCCCATCGGCAAATTCCCTGCGACGACTCCGGAACCGCTAATCTAACACCTGACGCACAGGCGGTCAAAGGCGCGCATAACGGGGTAGCGACTCAGTTTGGCGCTGGAGAGAACCAACACCTGCCCGCCCCAAAAGCGAGCGGCCTCTACAAAATCAACTGCCACCAACAGAGGACGGTTTTGTAGAGGCCTCTCCATCCCGTGTTCTTCGGGACGGAGAGGGCACGCTTGGAGCCCGCCAATAACTTATCCGTGCCCACCGCGATTTCAACAGGTGTGTTGAAAAGTTTGTGGAAAAGAATGATCGGAGAATTCTTATAACACGCGAAACAAAGAGCTTGGCGCTGTTTGCACAAAGATGAGGCAATCCCATCTCGAAATACACTGGCATGAAAATTGCTCAGTTCATTTTAGATTCCAAACATTTCAGAATGGGGAGAAAAAAGAATGCGTTCGTAAAAAAATGTGAAGCGGCAGTGGGGATTCGCCGCCCTTCCTGCTCAGTACCACTTGGGAGGCCGCACCAGCGCAATGTTGATCGTCTGCTCTGCCTGGTCCACTTCATAGTACTCGCCGAAAGTCTTCCAGCCGGGCGCGATCACTTGAACCAGGAACTTCCCGCGCGGAATCTCAGGAACGTGGCACACTCCGGAAAGGTTGGTCTTGAGATTCATCTCGATCTTCTTGTCCTTGGCCAACACGCGTTCCTGGACAAACTTCACATAGACGCTGGCGCTGTCAACGGGCTTCTTGTCTTCTCCGCCGGTTACGACGATTGTTAAATGAACAGAGTTCGAAGACGCACTGGGTTTCCCCTTAGGGGCGGTGTCCTTGTCCTGCCCTCGGGCGGCCAAAGGAACAAGGAGTGCAAGCGAAAACAGGATCACAAGAATGGTTTTCATGCGATTCGAGGCGTTCATCGAATGACGCCCTCCCGGCAAAACGACTGGGAACTCTCAGAAGTGCAAACAATGACCATTTTTGTCCTTTTTACCCCATCGCGCAAGAGTAGATCAAAAGAAAGCATGAACAGCCCTTGGATTTGGATGTGGAGAATCTCGCCCGGGAAGTCTGGCGGGGGGCGCGGTCGGTTCAAGGTGCGGAAGGGCGGATTGACTCGCGTGCGGTCCTGCGCTACTTTCGACGGGCTGACAATTCGAGTCGCAGCGCAAGCTCCAAACTCCAGGTGTTCGCGACTGTTATCCGCCTATTTTCAGCGAAGTGAGAGAAACGCCGGGAGCCAAAAGCACCCCGGCCCGCAGTTGGACGGCACAACGGGTGCGGGCTACGCTTGTAGCCCGCCAAGAAATCGTAGCCAAGGAGCTTCCCCATGGGATTCGCAACCGATGCCATCCACGTAGGACAGGAACCCGATCCAACGACGGGAGCGATCGTCGCGCCAATCTATCAAACCTCGACCTACGTTCAGGAAGAGCTTGGGAAGAACAAAGGCTACGACTATGCGAGGACGGCGCATCCGAACCGCCGGGCGCTGGAGCGGACCGTGGCCCGCCTCGAAGGCGGCAGCGCGGCGTTTGTATTTACATCTGGAATGGCTGCGATTGATTCGGTGTTCCGGCTGCTGCGCCCGGGCGACCACGCCATCATCTCGGAGGCCGTCTATGGGGGCGTGATCCGGCTGACGACGCAGTTCCTGGTGCAATGGGGGCTGGAGTTCAGCTTCGTGGACACATCTTCGCTCGGGCAGGTGGAGCGGGCCATCCAGCCAAACACCAAGATGATTTACGTCGAGACGCCCACCAACCCCACCATGTGCGTTACCGATATCGCGGGCGTAGCGAAAATTTCCGCGGCGCATGGCGCCACCCTGGTGGTGGACAACACCTTTCTCAGCCCGTACCTGCAATCCCCCATCGCGCTCGGCGCGCAGATCGTCGTCCACTCGTTGACGAAATACCTGAACGGCCACAGCGATGCAGTGGGAGGGGCGGCCATCCTGACGCGGCCCGCCGATGTCGAGAAAATCTATTTTCTGCAACGCTCGACGGGAGCGGGACTTGCGCCGATGGATTGCTTTCTGGTGTCACGCGGGATCAAAACGCTCGCGGTGCGCATGAAGCAGCACGACGCCAACGGCCGGGCCGTCGCGCGATTCCTCGAAGACCATCCCCGCGTGCAGCGCGTCCATTACCCGGGATTGCCTTCGCATCCGCACCATGATGTCGCGGTCCGCCAGCAACGCGGCTTCGGCGCCATGATCTCGTTCGATGTGGTCACCCTGGAAAATGCGAGAAAAATGCTCAACCAGGTAAAGCTGTGTTCCCTCGCCGAAAGCCTCGGGGGAGTCGAGACGCTCATCTCGCACCCGGCCACGATGACGCATGCCTCCGTCCCTCCCGAAGTCCGCAAACGCATCGGCATTACCGACGGACTGATCCGCATCTCCGTCGGAATCGAGGACGTGGAAGATTTGATCGCGGATCTCGATCAGGCGCTCAGGACCATTTGACCTGTAGGGGCACGGTTCACCGAGAACGTTTTCCATGAACGTCATGCCATGTTGGGGCATGGCATACCAATGTAGGGGCACGGCATTGCCGTGCCCCTACACGCGGGGAGATTATTCGAGGCATTCGTCAATCCAGGCAAGGTAGGCGGGAGAACCCGCGGCTATCGGCAGCGCGATGAACTCGGGAACGTCATAGGAGTGGAGGCGTTCCACGGCCGCGCGCAGCTTCGCCAGGCGCTTGCGCGAAGTCTTGATGAGCAGCAAGCGTTCCCGCGCGGATTCGACCTTGCCTTTCCAACGATAGATGGATTGGACAGCACCCGGAACGATGTTGACGCAAGCGGCCAGCCTGGCGTCCACCACGGCACGCGCGATGCGCCGCGCTTCGGCAGCTGTGGAACACGTCACCAGAACCACAAATTTGTCGGTCAAGACATCCTCCTACCCCGTTACTCTTTCTCGCTTCCGGCGCATCGCATCTACTCGCAGCTTGCGCGCCACGCTACAATACTCCGCCGGAGACGCGTATTCTATTCGCAAACGGGTGCGGGCTATACTTGTAGCCCGCCTGAATAATGACCGCGGCAATCAAATTCGGGACATCGGGATGGCGCGCGATCATCGCGGAGGATTTTACATTCGCGAACGTCCGGCTGGCCGCGGCGGCCATCGCCGACCATGCGCGCAGCCGCAAGGCCAAGCCTACGCTGCTCGTCGGGCACGACACGCGATTTTTCGGCGAGGAATTTTCACAAACTGCCGCGCAGATTCTGCGAGAGCGCGGCATTCACGTACTGCTCTGCGAAGGCGCGGCGCCGACCCCGGCCATCGCGTTCGAAATTCTGCGGCGGAAGGCCGATGGCGCCATCAACTTCACCGCCAGCCACAATCCAGCGGAATATCAGGGCCTGAAATTTTCCGGACCCGATGGCGGCCCGGCGCTCCCTGACGTGACGCGCGACATCGAAGCGCGAGCCGCCAAGCTCGGAGAATGCGCCCCAGCAAAATCGCCGGACGGCGCGTTTGAAACAATCAATCCGAGAGACACGTATCTCGCGCGCCTTGCGGAGCTTGTAAATTTCAAGGCGATGCGCGATGCGAAGCTGAACGTCGTCACGGATGCGCTCCACGGTTGCGGCGCGGGGTACCTGGACCGCGTGCTGAAATCCCAGGGTGTCACCGTGGAAGCGCTGCGCACAGACCGGGACGTGCTGTTCGACGGCTCCGGACCGGACGTCTCCGAGGAGAATCTTCATGCGTTGCGCAACGCGGTGGTTGCGAAAAAAGCGGGCGTCGGCCTGGCCACCGATGGAGACGCCGACCGGTTCGGCATCCTCGATTCCGACGGCGCATGGATGCAGCCCAATCATATCCTTGCGCTGTTGTATGACTATCTGGTTGAGACGCGCGGATGGAAATTGCCCGCTGCGCGCAGCGTGGCCACTTCGCACTTGATGGACGCGGTGGCCGAGCATTACGGCACCACGGTTTACCAGACTCCCGTGGGCTTCAAATATATCGGAGAGTTGATCCAGCAAGACAAGATCGCGCTCGGCGGCGAGGAAAGCGCGGGACTCTCGATCCGCGGCCACGTTCCGGAAAAAGACGGCATTCTGGCGTGCCTGCTGGTGGCGGAAATGGTGGCGGTCCGGGGCGTGCCGCTGGCCGAGCAGTTGCGCGCGCTGTTCAAACGCGTGGGGCGCGAGTGCTGGCCGCTCAGGACCAATCTTCACTTGCCCGAGGATGTAAAATTGAAGACAATTGCGCGGCTGAAAACAGAATTTACGACTTTTCTGGGGCGGCGAGTCGCCAGCCTCGACCGCACCGATGGATTGAAGCTGGAGTTCGCCGACGCATCGTGGGTGCTGTTGCGTCTTTCGGGCACCGAGCCGCTCCTGCGGGTTTATACGGAAGCGGCGTCGCGCGAAGCGGCGTCGCAATTGGCGAGCGAAACGTGCGCCTGGGTTGGGGTGCGGGCTCCGCTTGGAGCCCGCCAAGATACGGACGCGGCGCAGGGAGCTAGAGATTGATGCAATTTCCGAAAATATCTCCGAGCGATGCGGCTGCGTACCTGCGGAAAAATGCCAGGCAAGTCCTCGGCCTGGCGCTGTTTGCTCTGCTGGTGCACGACGTCTTCGGAGCGCATGGTTTCATCGCCATGCGGCGGTCGCAGAAGGAAATCGAGCAGATCCGCGAGCAAATCGGAAAACTCAACGACGAAAACAAATCTCTGGCCAGGCAGGTAAACTCTCTCAAGACCGATCCAAACGCGATCGAACGCATCGCGCGCGAAGAGATGGGCCTGGCGCGGCCTGGCGAGATTATTTACAAGCTCCCCGATTCGGCGAAGCCCGGCGATCCGCAAAGACCGGAATTGCAGAAGTAACCCTTCCCGCCAATCTGCGAATTTCCACTTGCACCGGCGTCCTGATTTTAATTAGCCCGCATTTTTCGCAAAGCGTTCGGCGTTTCACGGCAATGCGCCTAAAGGAAAGCTTCGGGCGGTGTTGTGGCGCCGGCGTCTCGCCGGCGGTTTCTCCGGCCTTCAGCAATGCGCAAAACCGCCGGCGAGACGCCGGCGCCACAAAACCTTGCAGGAAGCGCTCATTCAAACGCGCTGCTGCCAGATCGTGGATGTTTTGTGAGAAATGCGGATCAGGTGCGCGCAGTGCGGCGAAACAAAGCCCATCGTTCCGCGCCCTGGCCTGGAAATCTGTTACGGACAGCCGCGAGCAGCGTCATGGCGGTGAAAATTGTAACCAGGCCAAGCGTGGCCGTCGCGATTCCCACGCTGCGCTTGGGGACGATTGACAATCCGCCATAGACAAATTCAATGTGGACCCAATAAACGAGCAGCGAGGATTTGCCCAGCTCGACCAGCGGGCTGAAACCCCACTGCCCCGCTCCCCAACGGCACCACGCATAGCCCGCAAACAGAATCACCATCACGATGCCGGTGCGGATGAGAAAGAAATTGGGACTCGTGTGCCAGAAATCGTATACGGCGTAAAGGCGCGCCGGACGGGCGTCCAGCCAGATTCCCAGAGCGATCAGCGCAATGCCTCCCGCCCCGGTCAAAGCAAGGGCGGCAGTTTGCTTCCGGCGCATCCAATCCGATAGCAAAAGAAAGCCAACGGCCAATCCCGCAAACGCGAACGCGGACCAGGGAAACAGCGGGAACAGCCAGGGTTGCGGTGTGCCGAACGTGTGGACTCCGTTGATGTAGGACTCGAGCCACCACGCGCGCCAGTGCGGCTGCCAGGTAGTCCAGAGTTGCGGTGTGAGGGCGGCGATGGACGCGGCGACAGCGACAGCTGTCCAGGCGCTTCTCCTGCGCAGATGCCGGATATCCTGCGCACCGCCCACAGCGGCGATCCGGCATGCCAGCCCCATCAGCATCAGCGACAGCCCAATGATGTTGAGAACATCCACGCGGAGCAGATCGGTCCACGGCGCGCGGGGCAGCCCGAGGAGAAACTCCTGTAAGCGGAAGAGCAGGGCCAGCAGAAAGACTTCCCCGCCGCGCAAAATCGTCGTGCGCGCGATTTCATCGGCCCCCATTCCCTTCTGGCGGAGCTTGTCGGTCACCAGCGCAAATGAAACGCCGGCAAGAAAAAGAAACAGCGGCGCGGGAAGCGTGCCGCCGAGTTGCGACCATTTCAGGAGCTGTCCCTGGCGCGCCGCTCCGCCGAGCCAGGAATCATAGCAATGCGTCTGGAACATCATCAGACAGGCGAATCCCCGGACCCAATCTACGTAGGCGAGCCGCGTTGTCGTTTTCTCCGCCATCAATTCCTTTGCCGGCTTGCGCGGCACGAGCGCGCCATTTCTGGAACTTCAGGGGTTCGAACCCTTTTCGATCAGATCAAGAGGATGCCGCGGCCGAAGTCGAAGATCCCGGCCCTGCCGGGGCCGCGGCCCCAAATGCTCATTTTCGAGAGGAGATTTGTTTCATGACGCGGGAGCAACACAACGTGATTCCTAGCGCACGACACCGGAAAGAGGGCTCGATGCGGACGCATACAGTTTCTTCGGCATGCGCCCGGCCAGAAACGCCTTGCGTCCGGCGGCCACGGCGTCGCGCATGGCTTCCGCCATCAGGACGGCGTCTTGCGCCTCGGCGATTGCCGTGTTCATCAGCACGCCGTCGGCGCCCAGCTCCATCGCCACGGCGGCGTCGGACGCGGTTCCCACACCGGCGTCAACGATCATGGGCACTGTGGTGATGCGTTCGCGCAGGATGCGCAGGTTGGCGTGGTTCTGAATGCCCATGCCGGAGCCGATGGGCGCACCCAGCGGCATCACGGCCGCGGCGCCCGCGTCAATCAGTTTGAGCGCGACGACGAGATCGTCATTTGTGTACGGCAGCACGATGAAGCCCTCTTTCACGAGGATCTGCGTCGCACGGACCAGCTCTTCCGTGTCCGGAAACAGAGTTTGCTGGTCGCCAATCACTTCGAGCTTGACCCAATTCGACAGTCCGGCCTCGCGCCCCAGGCGCGCCGCGCGAACCGCTTCGTCGGCCGAGTAACATCCCGCCGTGTTCGGCAGAATGAAGATTTTTTCGCGGTCAATGTAGTCGAGCAATGATTCCTTGGCGCGGTCGGTTAGGTTCACGCGGCGTACGGCGACGGTGACCATGTCGGCGCCCGACGCTGCGTGCGCCTGAGCCATCTCCTGAAAGCTGCGGTATTTCCCGGTGCCGACGATCAGGCGCGAACGAAACCCGCGCCCGGCAATTACCAGTTGGTCGCTCATTTCAAATCTCCCCACAACATTGTATCTCGATCGAGGCCCGTAACACAGACTGTGTCACTCACGCGCGTGGACGGCGCGCTCATGTGTCCGCGTAAAGGCTTTCGATCACTTTCGAATAATGCTCGTCAATAACGCGCCTCTTGAGTTTCAGAGTATAGGTGAGCTGCCCGTTGTCGAACGTGAAATCGTGATCGAGCAGCGCGAACCGCTTGATCGTCTCGTATTGCGCGAGTGTGGAATTAAACCGCTCGACCTCCTTGGCGATGAGGCCGTGCACCCAGGGATCCGCGGCCAGCTCTTCGCGCGAGGCAAACTCGCGGCCCTGCTGGCGAACGGCGGCCTCGACGGCCGCAAAATCGGGCACGAGGAGAGCGCCGATAAATTTGCGCTTGTCTCCAACCAGGACTGCATTCGATATCCATGGACTCGACTTGAGCAGGTTTTCGATCGGCTGCGGGGCGACAAATTTACCCGCGGCCGTCTTGAACAGGTCCTTCTTGCGGTCGGTTATATAAAGATAGCCGTCCGCATCCAGCCGGCCGATATCGCCGGTCGCCAGCCATCCGTCCGGTGAAATCACGGCGCGTGTTTCTTCCGGTTTCTGGTAATAGCCCTGCATCACGCACGGGCCGTGCACGAAAATCTCGCCGTCCTCCGCGATACGCACGTCCACATGGCGAATCGGTTTCCCGACGCTCCCTACCCGGTTTGCGTTTGGGCAATTCGCGCTGACCACGGGAGAAGTCTCGGTCAGGCCGTAACCCTGATAGACCGGCACGCCCACGGCCCAGAAAAATTCGGCGAGTTCAGGGGAGAGCGGTCCACCACCGGAAATAAAAGCGCGCATGCGGCCGCCCACGCCGTCGCGGATTCTTGCATACACCACGCGATCGGCGATGCCCCAGCGGATGCGCAGTCCGAGCGGCGCGTGCTCACCGTAAGCGCGCCACCGCACGGAACGCAGGGCGACGCCCATGGCCCAATCGAAAATAAGCCGCTTTACGCCCGTGTTCTCCTGGCCTTTCTGCAGGATGTTGGCATAGGTCTTTTCGAACACGCGCGGGACCGCCGCGGCAATCGTTGGGTGGACCTCCAACAGGGCCTGCGCGAGGTCATCCATGCGCTCGACGTAGGCCATCGGCACGCCGCGAAACAGGTAGGCATAGGCCATGACGCGTTCGAAGACGTGCGAAAGCGGCAGGAAGCTTACGGCTGTGTCGGCAGGCGTCATCGCAAACGCCTCGGCGGAAACCTCTTCGTTCGAACTGAAATTATCGTGGGTGAGCACGACGCCTTTGGGCTCCCCCGTCGTGCCGGACGTGTAAATGATCGTCGCTACCTGGTCGGAGGTCACCCTGGCCGAGCGAAGCCGGTATTCGGCGATGGCTCCATCGCCGGCTGTCTCGGCGAGAGTTTCATAGCGAAGGACCTCGTCGCCGAAATCCGGCGGCGCGGCCGCGCAGATGATGTGCTTGACGGACGTGAGCCGGCCGCGGCATTCGAGAAGCCGGCGCGCTTGCATCTCTCCCGCAACGAAAACAATCTCCGCGCCGGAGTGATTCAGGATGTAGACCATGCGGTCGGGCGATTCGTTGAAATAGATGGGCACACTAGCCGCCCCAAGCCCTAGGATCGCAAAATCGGCGACGTGCCATTCAGGGCGGTTCGTGGCGAACAAGCCGACGCGATCGCCGGGCTTGACGCCGAGCTGTTCGAGCGCGCTCGAAAGCCCGGCGATGCGCCGCAGAAGTGTTGCGGACGACGTGGGCTCCCAGCGCCCGTTGACCCTGAACAACACCGCGCGGTCACTTGGAACGCGGTCAATCGCGCTCAGCAACTTTTCCGTAAGTGTCGCGTAGGCCATGGCGTGAAACAAGAACGATACCGCACGAATCTCCGCGGGTGCAATCGAACTTCCTCTTGAGTAATGGATCAGGTTGAAAGGTTCCAGCGGCTTCCCAGAAGCGGGCTTCTGAGGAACCTTGCGACACTTGTCCGGTAAATGCGTTAATCGGAAATTGATAATCCCTGCAGCCTCGGGTCTTCTCCTGTAGAGCTAAACAATGCTTTTTAGAGTTTTCAATCGAGCAGAGCGCGCACTCGCCGCTCTTGGTATTTATGAATCCTCGCTAGGCCACCTCGTGTTCGTGCTAAATCAACTGCACGTTCGCCCCTGAATAGCTTTTTGTCCTTAGCCCAGCCCGGATAGTTGGGAAACATCGCTTCCAACAGGAAGGCTACTTCGGATTCATCCCCTTCGCGCCCGAGTGATTCAGCCGTCCACCAAAGGGCGCGATGCAATACTTCATCTGCGAGGTGCTGCGCCTCCATTGCCTCGAACAGCGTGAAGGGATTGGGGCGACTTCTTCTACCGTGAGCAGCTGCCGAATCACGAGCATTTTGAAGCCAGCGTATTTGGTCTTCCAACCTGTGTTTGCGGCGTCCCAGAAAGCCGACCCGTTCGTTGTAGTCAATACCCCACGCTTTGAGATGCTCGCGAAAACGTTTTGCGCCCTTGCCCGGCTCACCGACGATTGCCTCGACAATGCGAAACGATTGCAGAACGACATTCTCTAGGGCCAGCCTTTCAATTTCGTTTTCAGGCCCTCGCTTCGGCTCGTCCAGAACCTCACGGACCACTCCATCCATGAAGCTGAACTCTGAACAGCACGAGCGGAAAAAACTGCACGCGTTGAACAAGGTCTCGTTTTGAAGCACAAACGGGAGTAGATAGAAGATCGTTGCCGTAAGTTGTTCAGGGATGATAACGCATGAGCGCAGCCGCACTTGAATACCAGCCGGGTACGGGTTTCGTCCTGTGTGAGCCTCTAGCTCCTCGACTTTTTCCTCGCTTACTTCAGTACCCTTTACTAGTTCTCTCGGAATTTGGTACGGCGCTAGGTCGTGATACGCAGTGTGATGAACATGAGCAAATAATCCCCCGATCGCACTAACGATCCTGTTCGCTGTAGCAACGCGTGATCTAGGTGACTGCCGCCCCTTCAATTCTATGAGGATTCGAGCCCTCTCGTTATGGGACCAAAGCCTCTCTTGACTCGCCAGCCTGACAACCTTCAGCACAATATTAGGCTTGGAGCAAGTAACGAGTGTCGCGGGGAGCGGGTTTTGTTCAGTTTCGAAGTGAGCTCCCAAGCCGAGAACCAAGAAGAATCGCGACTTGCTCAAACTCAGACGAGCGGCACTTCGCTCTGCGAAGGAGTATCGAACTGGAGGAGTGATATCTACGAAGCCCGTCATTCTGCCTAGAAGATTATTCGAGGATATCGAATAGATCAAATGCTGATTGCTTTGTTTGGCTACACGCCCCGGACTGCCACCAAACTCAAAACTCAGTAATACGGGCGCTCTTTCCCGTTCGCCTTTTGCCATGAACAAGCAAGCGTGCCTGTTCTCTGCGGGCACTGTGTAATAAGATGACCGCAATGGCCGACTCCACCATCGAGACACCCGCGAGCCGCGGGGCTATCCGCGCGCCACGCGGCGCCACGCTTTCCTGCAAGGGCTGGCAGCAGGAAGCGGCGCTGCGCATGCTCATGAATAATCTCGACCCCGAAGTGGCCGAGCGCCCCGCGGACCTGGTCGTTTACGGCGGCAGCGGCAAGGCGGCGCGAAACTGGGCCTGCTACGACGCGATCGTGGCGGCGCTGCGCGCGCTCGAAAATGACGAGACGCTTCTGGTGCAGTCCGGCAAACCCGTCGGAATCTTCCGCACGCACGAATATGCGCCGCGCGTGCTGATCGCCAACGCGAATCTGGTCGGCCACTGGAACAACTGGGAGAAATTCGGCGAACTCGACCGCGCCGGGCTCACCATGTACGGCCAGATGACGGCCGGAAGCTGGATCTACATCGGAACGCAGGGAATCCTGCAAGGCACCTACGAAACATTCGCGGCGGCGGCACGGAAACATTTTGGCGGGGACCTGGCCGGAAAACTGGTGGTCTCGGGCGGGATGGGCGGGATGGGCGGCGCGCAGCCTCTCGCGGCCACGCTTAACGGCGGAGCGTTTCTCGGGATTGACGTGGACCCGGAACGCATCAAGCGCCGCGTCAAGACCGGCTACTGCGACGTGATGGTCAACGACCTCGACGAATCGCTGCGCATCCTGAAAAACGCCGTGCGCAAGCGCGAGCCGGCCTCGGTGGGACTGGTAGGAAACTGCGCGGACCTGATTCCCGCGCTCGCCAAGCGCGGTGTTGTGCCGGATTTGCTCACCGATCAGACCTCGGCGCACGATCCGGTGGGCGGCTACGTGCCGCAGGGCCTCGACGTCGCCGCGGCGGCTGAACTGCGCCGGCGCGATCCTGGCGAATACCGGCGCCGCGCGCTCGATTCGATTGCCACGCACGTTCGCGGCATGCTCGATCTACAGAGACTCGGCGCGGTGACGTTCGACTACGGGAACAACATCCGCACGTTCGCCTTCGAGCAAGGAGTGAAGGACGCGTACGATTTCCCCGGCTTCGTGCCCGCGTATATCCGGCCGCTGTTCTGCGAAGGGCGCGGACCGTTCCGCTGGGTGGCGCTTTCGGGCGAGCCGTCCGACATTTACCGCACCGATCAACTTGTGCTCGAAATGTTTCCGCAGAACGAAATGCTGACGCGATGGATTCGGCTGGCGCGGAAGCGCGTGCGCTTCCAGGGGCTGCCCGCGCGAATCTGCTGGCTCGGCTACGGCGAGCGCGCGAAATTCGGTCTGGCGCTCAATGATCTCGTCGCGCGCGGTGAGTTGAAAGCGCCGATTGTGATTGGCCGCGACCATCTCGATTGCGGCTCGGTCGCTTCGCCCTATCGCGAAACCGAAGCGATGCGCGACGGCTCGGACGCTGTGGCGGACTGGCCTTTCCTGAACGCGATGCTCAACACCGCCAGCGGCGCATCCTGGGTTTCGATCCACAACGGAGGCGGAGTCGGCATCGGCTATTCACAGCACGCCGGACAAGTGATCGTCGCCGACGGCACGCCGGAGATGGCCGCGCGCATCGAACGCGTGCTCACCAACGATCCCGGCATCGGCGTCGCCCGGCACGCGGATGCGGGCTACCCCGAAGCCATTGACTTCGCGCGCAAATCCGGCGTGAAAATTCCGATGAACCTGAAATCCGAAGTTGGGTAGTGCGGAGGGTAGATGCGGTCTCTCCGATTTCTTGCGCGACCACCCGAAAACCGGCTCATGACACGGAGGTTGTCTTTCGTCTCTGAAATGATTTTCGGTGTGGAAATCCAAGTTCGCCGAAGTTGGATTTTGTCCGGTCATTTCTCGATCGGGAGACAGGAACATCACCTCAAAACTCATGGCTTAGGGCGTTCGGTATGGGTTCCACAGGGGAATTCAGGTTTAGCTCTGCCTGGCGGCGATCCCGGGAACGCCATTCTCCAGAATGGCGTGATGCAAACCGCCAATCTGGAGATTGGCGTACCCGGATTGCAACCCCAAGTTCCCAAATCAACTTCGGAGTTCAGGGTTACTTCTTGAAAAGGTCCTCGAACGCCTGGCGGGCATCGCGGGGACGCGAAACGCGTTCGGCGGAAGCCGCAGGCCCCGCGGGAGGAGCCGATGGCGCGGTATCTTTTTCGATCGTCGTGCGAAATTCGTAGAACGTGCAATCGTTGCGCTGGTCCTTGCGGGCAATGCGCTCGGTAACCGGCTGCATGCACTCGAATCGCGCGGCGGTGTCAAAATAGGCGCATTGCTTGCAGCAGTGCAGGTCGAAAGCGCACTGCGGGCACTTGCCTTTCGGATCGAAACCCGGCTGCAGCACGGCGCCGCAATTCGAGCATCGCGCGCGCGTGACCGTGCCGACCATGCGCGGCGTGCGCGGCCCGATCTGCTCTTGCCGGGGATGGCCTTCCGATGGCCGTTTCTGTTTTTTCTCGGGCTTGTCGGCACTCATGTAGCCCTGCTGCTTATACTTCCGCTCCAAGGGAACCTCCGGGGGGACCTCTATCATACGCTGAATCGTCCCGCACAACACATAAAACAAAGAAAAATGTGAATTCCCGCGCCAAGTAGCACAGACTTCAGTCTGTGCGGGGTTGGTTTTGGGGTTGGTTTCGTGCTGGACGCAGCGCAAAACCAAAACCGCACAGACTGAAGTGTGCTACCAGAGACTGGAAAAACCTTCCGCGGGAAGATCGGGCTGCAAGAATTTCCGCGGCACACCCGCCTCGGAGAGGACCGCTTCGGCGGCAAGATAGCCGCTGCGTACCGCGCCTTCCATGGTCGATGGCCAGCCCGTGGCAGTCCAGTCTCCCGCGAGAAAAAGTCTTGTCAGCGGGCTTTTCTGTGCCGGACGCCACTGATCCGAGCCGGGCGCGGGCGAAAATGTGGCCGAAGTTTCCTTGACGACGGTTCCCTTCACCAGCTTGGCTTCGCGAATGGCTGGGAGCACTTTCCGCAATTCGTTGAGGCAAAGCTCGATGATCTGCTGGCGCGAACACTGCACCAAGCTATACGACGCGCTGATGACAAGCTGGAGGTACTGCCCTTCCGTCTCCGCGCCGCCGTAGAGTTGCGTCTTGTTGAAGACCCACTGCGTGGTGCTGTCCAGCAGCGTCAGAAAAGGCTCGCTCATCACTTTTCTATCGAACCAGAGATGGACGCCCGTAATCGGCGAGGTCCGCAGGTTGCGCAGATTCAAAAACACCGGCTCGCGTTCCACCACGTCCGCGGGCAGCAATGCGGGGAGAATGTCGTGCGGCACCGCGGCAACGTAATAGTCCGCCGTTTCCACCGAGCCGTCTTCCCTCTCGACGCCATCCACTTCGCGGCCCGTGACTCGAAATCCGCGCACGCCGGCGCGCAACAGAACTTCCCCTCCCCGGCGTCCGATAGCTTCCCTGCACTCGTCGTAAAGCTCTCCGAGCGGTACGCGCGGAATGCCGACGCGGTAGCCGCGCCGCGTCGAAAGAAACGCCTTCCAGAACACATCAATTCCGTAACGAGCATCGGTGCGATCCAACTCCTCATCGAGCGCGCTGACCAGGATGACTTCCCAGAAGCGGCGAATCGCCCGCGCGGTCTGGCGATGCTTGTGAAGCCACGCGAGCATGGTGACGCCGCCCGCATCGCTCGAAAGGTCCGCCGGGCGGCCGCCGCTGCGCGCAATGGTGAGCAGCGCGCGCGCGATCGAGAATTTGTCAGCCCAGCCGAGCAGAGGGAATCGTGCAAACGAAAGCGCCAGATGCAGAGGCGGAGGCAACGGGGAGGATTGCATGGCGCCGCGACGCCCGTCCGGCGCCGCAAACAGCAGCCGGTCGAAGAAACGAATTTTGTCCGCCGCGCCAACCCGGCGATAAAAATCGTCGAGGTTGGTGCAACAGCCCAGCGTCACGTGCTGGCAATTGTCCACGTGCTCGCCGCCGGGCAGCGCGTAGGACGCAGCCCGGCCGCCCAGATGGGGCCGTTTTTCGAGCAAACGCACGCGGTAGCCGGCGTCAGCCAGCGCGACGGCCGAGGAAAGTCCCGCCAGGCCGCCGCCGATCACGATCACGCTCTTCGAGGACATTGTGTTGGGAGTACCAGCCCAGCCGCGCGCGCAGAAGGATCCCCGTCTTTTCGGGAGTGCTCAGCCGCACGCGCTCAGAGAAAACATCGTAGCCGCGCGCTTCGATGCGCCGCAGCAGCCCGCTATAGATCCGCGTCAGCGCCCAGAGCGCGGCGCGCGCGTCCGGATGCACGCGCGGGATCAGTTGCACGCCTTCCCGGTAGAAACCCCAGGCGCGTCCGGCTTCGAACGCGAATAGATCGCGCAGCGCGGGCGTCAGGGGCCCATGCGCCAGATCCTCGGGGCGCACGCCAAATTTCTTGAGGTCTTCCTGCGGGAGATAGACGCGGCCCATTTCATAGTCTTTCGGCGCATCGCGCAGGATATTCGTCAACTGAAACGCGATACCGAGCTTCTCGGCCAGGTCCGGCGCGCGCGGATCGTCGAATCCGAATACCTGCAAGCACGTGAGGCCCACGGTTCCCGCCACACGGTAGCAATACTCACGCAAGCGATCGAAGGTCGCGTAATTTCCGACCGTCAAATCCATTTCCGCGCCGGAAATCAGGTCGTGGAAATAGCGCGGCGGAATGTGAAAGCGCCCGATCGTATCGGCAAACGCGGGAAGAATCGGATGCCCCGAAACATCGCCCGCCACAGCGGCATCGAGAGCGGCGCGCCAGCGCGCCAGGCCGCGCTGCTTGTCCGCCTCGCTTCCCGGGGTGTCTGAAACATCGTCGACAAGCCGCATAAACGCATACAGCGCGCACAAGGCGTCGCGCTTGGCCTGCGGGAGCATGAAAAACGCGTAATAAAAATTGCTGGCCGCATTTCTGGCCACGCGCCTGCATTCGGCATAAGACTGTCCGGCTTCGCTCGTGATACCGCGAGGCAGCTTTCCGATGTTTGACGGAAGACAGCCGCCCGCAACAATCGCCGGGCCTGCCGGCAGCAAGGGCGCAGCGCGCATAGGCGCGCGATCGCGGGCGAACAGGCGCTCGAAGAGCGCGCTCATCAGCAATCGGAGCTGCTTCGACTTCGGTATCGAGGGCCTGTGCTGGAGCGTGTTGTAGCCAATGGCCTCGATGGAGTCCAGCACGGCCAGCCCGCCGCGGCTGAACATCTCGATGTCCACGCGCAAATCGGCGCCCACCATCCCGGCCAGCGGCAAACCCTGTGCGAACAATTCCCGCGTCCGCGCGATCAGTTCCTTCATCAGCGCAACATACCGCGCATCGAAGCGGCGCGCCACGATGTCGTCTTCCGTGAGGCCATGCGCCGCGAGCGCTTCCAGCGGAATGTAGATGCGGCCCTTGTCCAGGTCCCGCCCGGGGTCCTGCCAGAAATTGGCGAGCTGGAGCGCGGTGCAAGTCGCGTCGGAAAGCTGCTGGCGGGCGGCATCGCGATAACCGCAAAGGTAGAGCACCAGGCGCCCGACCGGGTTTGCCGAATAACGGCAGTAGCCCAGCAGGCCATTCCAGGACGGGTAACGGCGCACCGTCTGGTCCTGGCGGAACGCCACGAGCAGATCCGAAAACGGCTCGCTGGGAATGTCGCACGCGCGGATGGTCCGCCGCAGCGCCACAAACACCGGATGCGAGGGCTTGTCCGCGTAGCAGTCGCGCAGTTCCTGATCCCAGCCGTCCAGCAGCTCGAGGGCGCGCGCGGGATCGGCAATCTCGTCTCCCAGGTCGTCGGCCCAGCGGCAGTATGCGTAGACATTGTAAAAATGCTGATGGAGGCGCTTGGGGAGCAGCCACGAAACCACGTTGAAATTTTCGTAGTGGCGCGTGGCGAGCCGGCGCGTGTAGCGTTCGGCTTCCGCGACAGAACAGCCCGGCGGAGGCATTCCGCGGGAAATTTCCAGCTCAGAAGGAATTTGCATGTCGCCCGGCCGGCCAGCGGGTCCGCGGCGCGGCCTAGAGATCTCCGTGTGGAGGCCAATCGCTATGGAATCACCGCGACTTTCATTTCGCCATTGCGATTTTTCATGTGCTCAAACATTTGCGGCAGGTCGGCGAGCGGGATCTCCGCATTCACAAAATCACTCGAGCGGATTTCACCGCGGGCAATGGCTTCGAGGGCCTCCCGGATGAAACGTGGCGTATGGTGAAACGTGGATTTGATCGTGATCTCGGAATAGTGGAGCGCGTTGGGGTCCACCTGGACCAGCGTGCCGCGAGAGCAGCCGCCGAATAGGTTCACGGTACCGCCACGACGCACCATCTGAAGGGCCCATTCCCACGTCTTCGGCGTGCCGACCGCCTCAATGACCGAATCGGCTCCGCGGCCGCCCTCGGTCAGTTCGCGCACAGACTTCGCAGGATCGGCCATTTCCGTGGCGATGAACGCGGCGCGCGCGCCGGACCGCTCCGCCGCGCGAATCTGAATCGGGCGCTTGCCGAGCGCAATCACGTTGACGCCGCGGCCGGCAAGGATGCGAATAAACTTCAATCCGATGGGACCGCAGCCAATCACCACCGTCGTGTCGCCGGGCCGGATGCCCGTCTCATGAATGCCGCGCAAAACGCAGGCCAGAGGTTCGACCATCGCCGCATCCTGAAACGAAACGTGGTCGGGAATCACCAGCATGTTCTGGCGGACGATGCGGCCAGGGATGCGGATGTACTCGGCGTAAGCTCCGTTGTTGAACAGCAGGTCTTCGCAAAGATTGCTTTGTCCCTTGCGGCAGAACATGCAGACGTCGCAGGGCGCCGAGTTCGACGGAACAACGCGCGCCCCGACTTTTAAGCCGCCATTCACATCCGCGCCCAGCATTTCGACGATGCCGGCAAGTTCGTGGCCGAAAACGGCCGGCGGAGTGATCATCCGCGCGTGGTATCCCCGCTTCCAGACTTTCAGGTCGGTGCCGCAGGTCAGCGCCACTTTGACGCGAATCAGCGCCTCGTCTGCCGCGAGACTGGGAATATCGATCCTCTCGATTTTCAGGTCCTCGCGTCCGTACAAAACCGCGGCCGTCATGTGACCATTGCGTTTATTATTTTCAGTTCTTATCAAGGGTGTATCACCACTTTCAAAGAATCGCCTTCGGGGTGAGCAGCTAGCTGCAAAGCCCGATTCATATCCTCCAATGAAAACCGGTGAGAAACCAGTTCGCGCACCGGCAATTGACGCGAAAAGATTAGCCGTGCCGCTTTTTCCTGCCGGTCGACCGCCGCGCTGTAACTGCCAAGAATTTCCTTTTCTTCGACTCCCACGGCCGCCGCCGGAAACTCGATCCGCATCTCCGGATCATTCTGCGCAAACAGAAGAACGCGGCCGCCGGGCCTGGCAATCGCCAGCGCCTCGGTCAGCGCGGCGGGAAACGGCACGGCCACAAGGACCACGTCGGCGCCCCGGCCCTCCGTGCGCGACCGGATTTCATCCGCAAACCGCGCGTCACGAGGATTGACAGCCATATCCGCGCCCAGCGACATACTCTTCGCGCGGCGTTCCGGCATCGGATCGCTGCCAATAGCCACCGCACCGGCCAGTTTCGAAAGCATCATCAAGAGCAGCCCGATCGGCCCCTGCCCCATGATCAATACGGTCTCGCCGGCGGAAATACGGGCTTTTTCCACGGCCTTGATGCACGTATTAACCGGCTCGATGAAGGTGGCTTCTTCAAAATCAATTTCGTCCGGAATCGCCAGCATGCCACGCTGGGCCACCCACGGCATCGCCCGCACGTATTGGGCAAACCCACCGCCATTGGGATCAAAACCCGCGGTCAAGCCCGTCTTCTTGTATACGGCGCACTGCGAATAAAGACTTCGCTTGCAGTAAAAGCACTCCCCGCAGGGAATATGGTGAAAGCTCATGACCCGGTCGCCGGGCTTCCACCGGGCGACTCCCGCGCCCACAGCGGCGACGGCGCCGGCAACTTCATGCCCGAAGATCTGCGGAGGCGCGACAAAACCATGCTCGATCTTCTTGATGTCCGTGCCGCAAATTCCGCACGCCGCGACCCGGATCAGCACTTCACCCGCGGTAATTTGCGGCACCGGAACGTCTTCCACAACCACGCGCCCTTTGCCGCGGTAGACACCCGCGCGCATCGTGGCGGGAATCGGAGGCGCCGCGAGGGATGTTTCGAGCATGGCCCCGGAGCGGCTCATAGGCTGGCCACCAGATCCGGCTCGACCGGAATCAACCTCTCGCCGAGCGTTCCCGTGTAAGCGTCCAGAAAATCCGCGAGGTGGCGGGAAGCAAACCGGCAATCGCGCGCCAGCGTGAGCAGCGCAGGCAAGCCGGACGGGCGGCGCAGCGCTTGCTTGACTATCCCGCCAATGCGGATCTGTCCGCGCTCATCGCGCGCGCGCGCAAAATCATAAGGCATTTCGAAATCCACCGTATCGCTGATGGCCCGCACGGCCACCGCCGGCACGCCATGCCGCGCCGCTTCCGCCAGGATCGTATAGCTTTCCATTTCGACCGCTTCGGCCTGCTGGCCGAGCTGCGACTTTTCTTCCGCGCGCGCTACAATCGTCCGCGAAGTCGCGAATCGCTCCACTTGCCGCGCGCCGCAATCCACCGCCGTCGAAAGCAGCTCCGCGTGGCTCGCCACGGCGACAGGTTCGCCAACTTCGCTCACCAGGCGAGCAACCAGGACATCCCCCGGGTGGTAATCGCTGCGAAGAGCGCCCGCCAATCCCGTCGAGATACAGATGTCGGGCCGGTCTTTGAAAGCTTGCCGCGCCGCTTCGAGAGCGTGAGTCTGCCCCATGCCCGTCAGGACCACGCGGACCTGCGCGCCGCTGAATTGCGCCGCAAAGCACGGCCACTCGCCCGGCAAGCGCCGAAACTTCCGGCGGCGCTCCCACGGGGCGAATTCCGCTTGGACCGCGCATGTGACCAGAATCTTCATCGACCCCGATCTCCTCCTATGCCGCGTGCGCGCGCGCTACCATATGCGCGCCTCGCGCCGCCACATATCCGTTTGTTTCATACCAGCGTACCGCGCGCTCGAGCGCTTCTTCAATCGGCCCGGGAGTGAAGCCCAGCTCGCGCGTGGCTTTCGAGGCGTCCACAAACATCTTATGCCTGGCCATGCGCACGCCTTCGAGCGGAATCCGCGGCTCACGGCCCAGCGCCGCCGACACCGCCATGTCCACACACCCCGCCACATAGGCCAGAGCGTGCGGCACTTTCCATCGCGGCGCCCGCCGCCCGCTAATCGCCGCGAGCTTGTCGAGCATTTCCTTGAGCGTCAGATTGCGGCCACCCAGAATGTAGCGCTCGCCCACGCGCCCGCATTCGGCGGCGAGCAAATGCCCCGCCGCGCAATCCTCGACCGGAACAAAGTTCAGACCCGTATCCACGTAGCCCGGCATGCGCCCGTTCAATAAATCCACGATGATCTTTCCCGTGGGCGTCGGCTTCCAGTCGCCCGGCCCCACCGGAGTTGTCGGATTGACAATCACAACCGGCAGACCCGCCTCGGCCGCGCGCATCGCGCACTGCTCGGCTTCAAACTTCGAGCGTTTGTAATGGCCGATCATTTCCCCGACAGACGATTGCGTGGACTCATCCGGCAACCCATTCTGGCGGGGAACGGAAATCGTCGCGACGGTGCTGGTGTACACAAAACGTTCCACGCGGGCGCGCCGGGCGGATTCGAGCAAATTGCGCGTCCCCGTCACATTAGATTCGTAAATGTCTCGCGGGTTGCGCGCCCACAGACGGTAATCCGCGGCCACGTGAAATACACGCGCGACGCCCGCCAGGGCGTGATCGAGCGACGCCCGATCCCGCAAGTCTCCGATGACACGCTCCGCCTCGAATCCTTCGAGAGCGCGCGTATCGCTTGTGGGACGCACCAGGACGCGCACTTGCTCGCCACGCCCGGCCAGTTGCCGCGCTACGTGACTGCCCAGAAAGCCTGTCGCTCCCGTGACCAGCGTCTTCATAAAACTCGCAAGCTGCCGTCCGCCGATACCAAATCCGTGTTCTGAGGCGGCGGAGGCATCAGCGTGCCGCCTCCTGTGCGCCCATCTTCCGGTCCGCTGCCGGCCTTTCCGTCCGGATTACCGCCCATCCGTCCGGAAAACTGCCACTTCAACATTTTCCATGTGTCGCCCAACTGGCGCTTCACGCCGAGCACCGGCGTGGTCTCGAATCCCACGTGCATCATGCAATCGGCGCAACGCGGGTCATGGCCCGGACCGTATTTTTCCCACGGCGTCTTATCAATCATTTCGCGATACGACTCATGGTGACTGTCCGTGATGACGTAGCAGGGGCCCTTCCACCCGCGCGGGTTGAACGTCGGCGTTCCCCAGGCCGTGCAGTCCAGTTCGCGTTCTCCCCTCAAAAAATCCAGATAAATTGGAGAAACCATCAGGTTGAATTTGTCCAGCAGAGCGACCGCCTCGCGGAATTTCTCGCGTATGTCCGCGCGCGACATGAAGATGTCCTGCGTCTGCACGGCCGAGTAACCGTAGGCCGGAGAGAGCATGTACCCGTCCACGCCGAGCGTGTCCAGGAAGGAATAGAGATCGGCAATCTCGTTGAGATCGGTCTCTTTGTAAACCGTGGTGTTCGAGCAGACGAGAAATCCGGCGGCCTTGGCGGCCTTGATTCCCTCGACCGCCTCGCGGAATACGCCGTCCTTCTCCACGCACAGGTCGTGCGTTCGCTCCAGCCCGTCCAGGTGCACGTTGAAGAAGAAGCTGGAAGTGGGTTTGAACTCATGGAGGCGCTTGCGGATGAACATCCCGTTGGTGCACAAAATGATGTGCCGGTCGCGCGCCAGAATTTCTTTCGTCAGCCTGCCAATCTCCGGATAAATCATCGGCTCGCCGCCACAGATGGAAACCACCGGCGCGCCGCATTCATCCGACGCCGCCAGGCACTGCTCCACGGTCATAATTTCATTGATCGTGGACTTGTACTCGCGGATCCGGCCGCATCCCGTGCACGTCAGGTTGCAGGCGTGCAATGGCTCCAGCATCATCACCATCGGAAATTTTTCCGTGCCGCGCAGGCGCTGGCTTGCGACGTATTTCGCAAGATTGGCCGTCATCTTCAAAGGATATCTCATCCATTCTCCTGGGTTGCCATCTGCCGATCAAACTCTTGCGGAGGTAGCCGCAAGGCGGAAAACTGCGCGGTTCGCTGCGTGATGTTGCGATACCGCGCCAGCGCGTACAGAGGAAAATAATTCCGGTACAGGTGATACTTCAGGTAAAACACGCACGGGAATCCCGTGCCGGTGAATTCCTTCTCGTCCCAGGAGCCATCGAATTGCTGGCGTTCGACCAGATGCGTCACGGCGCGCGCCACGGCCGGATCGTCCGGATCGCTTGCCGCGAGCAATCCGATCAAACCCCAGGCGGTCTGGGAGGCGGTGCTGACGCCCTGGCCTTTGAGGGCCGGATCATAATAAGAGGCGATCGATTCACCGAACCCACCGTCGGGATTCTGGACCTTGCGCAACCATTCGACCGCGCGCTGGCAGTATTGGCGCGCCGTGAGAGCCACGGTTTCGAGCGCGCGAAGCACGCCGCTGGTCCCGTACACGTAATTCACGCCCCAGCGCCCGAACCACGCCCCTTCGCCGGTTTGGTCCTTCAACAGGAATTTGACCGCGCGCGCGATGGCGGGATGAGTTGCGGGCCAGCCGTGCCAGCCCAGGCATTCGACGACGCGAGCGGTCACATCCGCGGTCGAAGGATCAATCATCGCATTGTGGTCGGCAAACGGGATGTGGCACAAGAATTGGCGGTCGTTATTGTGGTCGAATGCGCCCCATCCCCCGTCGTCATTTTGCATGGCGAGCAGCCAGGTGAGGCCGCGCCGTGTGGCTGCTTCCATGCGCGCCTTGTCGGGGTAATCCACGCGCTGCAGCGCCATCAATACGAAGGCTGTGTCGTCAACATCGGGGTAGAAATCGTTGCGGAATTCAAACGCCCACCCCCCCGGCAAAACCCCGGGAGTCTTCTTCATCCAGTCGCCTGGCCCGGCAATCTGTTTCTCGAGCAGCCAACTGGCCGCTTCGATCAGCGCCGGATGCCCGGGCGGCAAACCCGCCTCTTCCAGGGCGACCATGGCGATCGCGGTGTCCCAGACGGGAGAAACACATGGCTGCACGCGTATCGTATCGCCTTCCTCAATCTCCAGCCGCGCAAACTCGCGGATCTCGCGCGCCGTCAGCGGATCGTCCGGCAAGCGCCCCAGCGCCAAGAGGGCAAAAATGGCGTTCATCATGGCGGGATAAATGGCGGCCAATCCCTCGGTGCGCTCGATATGTTCGAACAGCCATTCCCGCGCCTGGCGCAGCGCCCGCTCCCGCAGCGGCTTCCACGGGATGCGCTCGTACAGCTTGAAGCCTCGATCCAGCGCCAGAAAGAAATTCCGCCAACTGAAAAGCTGCTTATCCCAATCAAACGCGGTGGCCTTCCCGGAAGGATCGCGATACAGCTCGTCCACGGAAACGCCGCCGGGCACGGCAAACAGCGGCTTGTACGCATACAGGATCGTCAGAGGAATCACGATCCCGCGAGTCCAAGATGACATTTCGTAAATGTTGATCGCGAACCAATTCGGAAGAAGCATCAGCTCGGGAGGAACCGCCGGCACCATGTCCCAGCCGACGGCGCCTACCAGCGCAAGATATAACCGGCTATAGGAATTCGACGCCTCGAGACCCCCGAGTTCGTGAACGCGGCGGCAAGCGCGCCGCAGATGCGCGGAATCCGGCGCATCCCCGGCCAGGCGCAAGGCCACATACGCTTTTACTGTGGCGTTCAGCTCGGAGGGCCCGCCGTAGTAAATGTTCCACCCGCCGTCTTCGAGCTGGCGGCGCCGGACGTAGTTCGCAAGCTTCGCGATGCGGTCGGGATGCGCCTTACCGATGACGTTCAGGTAGAAGATGTAGTCGGATTCGAGGGTCGTGTCCGCTTCCAGTTCCCCGTGCCAGTAGCCTTCCGACGTCTGCAGCGAAAGAAGGTAACTGACGCCGCGGTCGATCGCCTCGTTCAGGCGCTCGGCCACTGCCGGAAACACTCCGGAGGAGCGACCATCCGGAGGCTGCTCGAATTGTAGGCGTGCTCCCAGAGCCATCTTTATGTCCCAACTTCAAAAAATCGTTTGATGCATACCCTCAGCGAAGTGATAGCTCGCCGAATACACGTAACTGCCGATTTTTGGCACTATTAATGCCTCGGCTCGACTATCCCCCCTGCCATTGCCCGGACAAACTACCCCATCCGCCCTCAAGCACGGGACCCTGAAACTCGAAGTCCTATTATCGGCAGTATTTAGACGCGGGTCAACAAGGATTGCAGCCGTTGTTAGACGAGATGATAGCCCCTCGCGTTTCAAAAACACAGGTCCGATGCAGCCCAGTGACACAGGCCATCTAGACCGTGCCCTGCCCCGCTCTTTCTTCAAGCCTGCGGACTCGTTCGGCCAGTTCCGGCAGGCGGCTTGACCAAGCGAATTGCTCCTTGAATTTTTCCAGAGGCCGCGCAGGGGTACCCCAGACAATCTGCCCGCTCCGAATGGTTTTGCCGGGCAGGATGCCGGCTTGCCCGCCGACCACGGCGCCATCTTCAATCCGGCAATGGTCGCCCAGGCCGGCCTGCCCTCCAAAGGCCACATCCCTCCCAATCACCGCCGATCCTGAAATCCCCGTTTGCGCAGCCATCACCGTGTTTTCGCCGATATGTACGTTGTGCGCGATATGCACCAAATTGTCTATCTTCACCCCTGCGGAAATCTCGGTGCGCTCGAGCGAGCCACGGTCAATCGTCGTATTGGCGCCGATTTCCACGTCGCTCCCGATCTTAATTTGACCGACCTGAGGGACTTTCACGCGCTTCCCCCCTTCCGCCACATAGCCGAACCCATCGGAACCGATCACTGCGCCGGCATGCACGATCACGCGGTCGCCCAGCAAAGCCCCCGCATACAGCGTGACGCGCGGGTGCAGGCGGCATTGTTCGCCCAGCCGCGAGCCCTGGCCCACAAAGCAGAAAGCCCCAATTTCTGTGCCTTCCCCTAGCTTCACGTTTTCTTCGATCACGGCGTAAGGGCCCACTGCAACTCCGCGCGCAAGCTGCGCCATGGGCGAAATGACCGCGGTCGGGTGAATGCCCGTCGCTATGGGAGCGGGCGGCACAAGCCAGGCGGCCGCCCGCGCAAAGGCCAGCTTCGGATTCTCCGCGCGCAGCAATGTCTTTCCCTCGAGCACAAGACCCGGAGCGAGCACGACGCAACGCGCTTCGGAAGCGGCAGCCCGATCCAAATGGCGCCGGCTCTCCACGTAAATCAGGTCGGCGACGCCGGCGGAGTCCGGCGCGGCGACGCCCGACAATCGCGCCGAGCCGTCGCCTTCGAGCGCGCAGGACAGGAATTCGGCGAGTTCGTTTGCAGTGCGTGTCATGATCTGTATCTCCTCGTCTTTAATTCCGGCGGGCTCCAACGGGTGGGGGCTCAATCGCGATAAATCGGCGCCTCACCCGGCGGCCGTGTTTTCCACCGTCTGTGCAGCCAAAGCCATTGGTCCGGATAACGGAGGACGTAGCTCTCCACAACGCGCATGAACCGCTGGGTATTCTCGCGAATGTCTTTGACGTCGTCACCGGTACGAACCAGTTCTACCGCGGGTTCAAAGCAAAGCCTGTATTTCCGCAAAGCCGCATCCCAGTGGAGAAAACCCGGCACGACGGCAGCTCCGGTATGGAGGGCAAATCGCGCAAGGCCCGCCGACGTGCAGGCGGGAATGCCAAAAAAGTCAACAAACACGCCTTCGGAAAGCAACGTATTGTGATCGGCCAGGATCCCCACCGTTCCGCCTTCGGCCAGCACCTTCAGCACGGCCCGGGCCGACTGGTTCTTTTCGATCGAAATGTTCCCGCTGCGGCAGCGGTAACGGGTGATCAGCGCATCCACGCGTGGGTTGTCAATGGCGCGCACAAGAAAATGAAGCGGGTAGCCAAACAGGGCCTGTGCGAACGGCGCGAGTTCCCACGCGCTCATGTGTCCGGTCAGGAAGAGGACCCCTTTGCCGCGCGCCTGTGCCGCCGCGAAATTCTCGAATCCATCGAGCAGGACGATGCGCTCGATGTTCTGTTTCGTATAACTCGGGAAGTGCGCGAACTCCGCGGCCATCCAGCCCAGTTGCCGCACCATGCCGCCTATTACCGCCCGTCGCTGTTTTCCGCTCCCATCGGGAAACGCCAGCCGCAAATTTTCCATCGCCGCGCGGCGCAATCCAGGCCGGACCCACAACAGGAATGCCGCTACGCGCGCGCCGGCAAATCGAGCGAGCGGCCGAGGCGTCGCGCCAATCGTCTTGAGCAGCAGCCAGACCGCCGCGTATTCCAGGCGTTGTCGCACACGGGGATTATAACGGGTGCGGGCTCTGCTTGTTTACCCTGAGTTCCGAAGGGGAGCCTGCTAGAAAAAACAGGTATGGGCTCTACTTTTACGCTGAACGCCCCGATCGGATCGGGGCGTGGATCCCGCTGGAAAGAAAGCCTCCGCGGCTCGCTGCTGAAAACTCTTCGCGCCAGTGCTAGACTCAGCCGCTTGGATCCTGCCGCCCCAATTCGCTCGCGCGCCGTTGACGAGGGCCACATCCAGATTCCGCTATGGAGTGTGCCGCTCGCGCTCGCCGTGCTCTACGTGTGCCTGTTCAGCGGATTGGGCGCTCTCGGACTGGTAGGTCCCGACGAGCCGCGCTACGCTGCGATCGCGCGCGCGATGGCCGAAACGCATGATTGGGTCACGCCGCGGTTGTGGGGCACGCCCTGGTTTGAAAAGCCGGTGCTCTACTATTGGGCAGCCGGGATGGCCATGCGCATTTTCGGCGTGAGTGAATTTGCCGCCCGCCTGCCATCGGCGCTCGCGGCGCTGCTTGCTGTTCTTGCGGTCGCTTGGACCGCGTTGCGTTCTTACGGCGTGGGCGCAGCCTGGTATGCGCTCCTGATGCTGCCCACTTCGGTCGCCATGATCGGTTTCGCGCGCGCCGCCAGCCCGGACATGCTCTTCGCGGGGCTGCTGACCGCCGCCATGGCCATCGCCATGGAGACGTTACAAAAGCCGCAGCCGGCCCCGCTCTTACGCGCCGCATTTGGATTTTTTCTTGGCGCGGCCGTGCTCGCAAAAGGCCCCGCGGCCGTAATTCTCGCCGGTGGCGCCACATTGCTGTGGGCCGCGCTGTCCCGCCAGTGGCGCGCTCCATTCCGATTCCTGCATCCTCTCACCATCATCGTATTTTGCGCGACGGCGCTGCCCTGGTACGTCCTCTGCGCGCTGCGCAATCCCGGCTTTCTCCGCGTCTTCATCTGGCAGCACAATTTTCAGAGGTATTTCACTCCCGTTTTCGAGCACCGGCAGCCGTTCTGGTTTTTTGGCCCGGTCCTGCTTCTTGGCATTCTTCCCTGGTTGCCACTCGCGGCTACCGCGCTGGCTGATGCCGCCCATAACTGGAACTCGGAAACAGAGATGAAATCGCCGTCGCTTTTCATGGCTGGCTGGGCGCTATTTACGCTGCTGTTTTTCAGCGTTTCGCAGTCCAAGCTGCCGGGATACATCCTTCCCGCAATTCCGCCCGCGGTTCTCCTGCTCGCGCGAAGTTTCGCGCTTCAAAACGAATTGAAATCCAGGATCATTCGACCCGTCGTCGCGAGCATCGGAATCGTATTTCCCGCCCTGATTGGAATTGCACGCGCGAAGTTCCATCCGAGTTTCGCTCCAGAACCAGGCCTTGCTCTGAACCCTCTTCGAAGCGTTGAGATTGCCTTCGGCGTATCGCTGATGTTCGGCGCGTTGATCGTATTCTTTGCGCTCCGCCGCAAATGGAATGCTGCAATCGGCGTAGCCGCCTGCACAATCGTGATCCTCCTGTTGATAGCAGAATGCAGGGTCATGCCAGCGCTTGACTCGATTGTCTCGACAAGACCCGCGGCGGCTTCGGTCATTCGCTCGTATGCGCCGAAACCGGGTGAAGTTGCGGTTTTTCACTTGCCTCGCGCCTACGAGTATGGATTGGACTACTACTTTCAAAAAGATTTGGCTGAATGGACGCCTGAAAGCAAAGCTTCGTTCTTGTTTACCAGCAGAGAGGGATTGCCACGAGTGACTCAGTTTCTGCTGTTACACAACAGTCGCGCAGCCGCTTCCGTTCTAGCAACTGAGGACGGGAAAATATATTTCATCGATTTGAGATAGCGCCGGCAATCCGGGAAATGAAAGGTTGTTCCTTGCCGCTAATTGCGCGGGGCAGGCTCACCGACAGGCGGCAGATTCACCAGGAAGAAGCTGATGACCCGATTCTCGTAGTTGCGTTTTTCTTCGTCCAGCATTCCCGCATAATTCCCATGCGGTAGAACGGCGAGATCGTGCGGGGCCGGCGATGCGCGGAATAGTTCGCGCGTGATCGCCCCAAGCGTGGGGTCGTCGAGGGATTCGAGATAAAGTTGAGCGATTCCCGCCAGCTTTCCGAGATTCACGCGTAGCGACGGTATGTTCCGATATTGATAATTCACCAAACGGAATCCCCACCGGGCCATACGCGCGACCAGTGGCAGCGAGCCAAGCCCCGAGCGGCCGACAAGCAACGCAACCATCTCTTCCGGATGAGCGTAGGGGGATTCCACAACGACCGCGCGCACGCGCTTGTCCCCCATCGCCTCGGAAAGCGCCGCGTAACCGCCGAGGTTTACCCCCCACACTCCGAACCGGTTGGGATCCACATCGCCGCGATTCGCCACCGCATTGATCGCGGCGCGCAGTTCCGCGCTCTCCTGAAAACCCAGCGTCGAATGGCCCCCGTTCGACCCGTGCGAGGAGAAATCAAATAGGAATGCGTTGTACTGGTGATCCTGCAGGGCTGAAGCAAGTGTAAGCAGTTCTCCGCGGCTCGCCTGATAAGGCGGACAAAGGATTACTGTGGGGGCTGATTTCAGGCCGGGGAAGAACCAACCGTCGCGCGGACCTTCGCCAGCCACCGTATAAGAAACAGCTTCCGGGCGCCCGGGGAAATTCTTCAGATCGAAATTGGATTGGCTCCGCGCCGGCAATACGATTTCGTACACCAGGTAGCCGGAGATCGCGGATGCCGCCAGGAACGCGAAAAAAAAGAGCGCCAGAAACGCAATGACGAGTTTGGAGTACCAGCGGGTAGGATAGCGGAGCTCGGAAATGAAAGCCATGTGCTCGGATAGGTATCCAGGGAGAGCGGCACTGCCCTCCTGGCCGAAATGATCAGGGCGGGTTGCGCGACTCTCGGCCGGCAAATGTTAACACAATTGGCCGCGAGCCACGGAAACTCGATGAAGTAAATGTTTCCGAATTCCACCTGGCGTCCGGCATTATGGTAAAAGAGTTGGTGTACGGTTCAAACCCCGGGGCGGGAAGATACTGCATGCAGATTGTGGACCTGCGACAATTAACTTCCAGGCAGCTGGAGCCGCTGTTGGCCGAAGAGGTGCAACAGTGGCGGCAGGAGCTGCGGTGGGATTACCGCGCATCTGTTGACCTGATCAAGAAATTCGTGGATGCCAGGTCGCTTACCGGGTCGGCCGTTATCAACGGCGGCAAGCCGGTTGGATATGCGTTCTATGTGCTGGAAGCACACAAGGGGCTGGTCGGCGGACTATTCGTTTCCCCGCGTTACTCCCAACAAGAATTGAGCCAGCGATTGCTCGCCGACACGCTCACCACCCTGAGCGGCATCCCCAAGCTTGACCGCATCGAGGCGCAACTGATTCCGTTTGGTTACACCCTCGATCCCATCCTCTCCGAGTACGGTTTTCGTCTGTACTTGCGCCAGTTCATGCTCGCGTCGCTCCCGCGGGAAAATGCCGATCCGGCCTTCGACGTTCTTCCCGGGCTCATTCGAGAGGGTCCGGGCGCGGGGCTGATCCTGGAACGGTGGGACCACCGCCACTTCGAATCTTGCGCGCGGTTGATCCAGCTCGCCTATGCGAATCACGTCGACGGCGAAATCAATGACCAGTACCGCAGCGAATCCGGCGCACTGCATTTCCTCAAGAACATCATCATCCTCCCCGGCTGCGGGCAGTTCCAGCCCGATGCGTCCTTCGTGCTCCACCCGCCTCATGCAAGTCATCTTGCCGGAGTCGTCCTGAATTCCTGCGTCTCTGCCGGAGTCGGCCACACCACCCAAATCTGCGTCATGCCCGGATACCAGGGACACGGGCTCGGCCGCAGGTTAATGGAGGCTTCCTTACAGGCGTTGCGGTTCCGACGCTTCACCACAGCATCGCTCACGGTGACGTCGGGAAATGAACGTGCCGTGCAACTGTACGAACGCCTTGGATTCGCTACGATTAAGAAATTCGCCGCCGGGGTCTGGACCGGATATTAGGCATTCGGACGGGCACGGCATGCCGTTCACGGAGAACCCTTCACTTGAAGGGTTCAGGGCAAACATTCTCGGTGAACCGTACCCCTACCCTCCACCCTGTGGCGCGCAGGAAACGTTGCTATTCCGCGGGCTTGCTCAACGGTTGAGGCGTTGCCATACTCAATGGCATGAATGCCCGCGCGATTTCCGGGCTGGCTTTGGCGACGATTTTTGCCGCCACGCCGGCGGCGCGCGCCGATGAAATTCGCCTGAAAGACGGCACGAAACTCAGCGGCGCCATCGTCGGTTTCGAAAACGACTCCTTCAAGATCGAAACTTCCTACGGATTTGCGCTCGTTCAAAAGGACAAGATCGCGGACATCAGTATTTCCGCGGCGAAGAAGGAACCTGAGCCAAAGGCGAAATCAGCCACGCCCGTCACGTCGCCTCCCGCGGCCGCGCCCGCTGCAGCGCCTGCGGTCGCGAAGGAATCCCCCTCGACAGTGAATTCTCCATCGGCGATGAATGCGCTGGCAACCCCGAGGCTTCCTGCCGCGGCAAAGGCATCTCCCGCTGCCGCAAAAAATGAGCCCATGCCCCTGAAGACAATCGCTGCGCTGACTGCGCCGCCACCGCCGTCTCCCCCGCTCCCGCCGCCAGCTCCTCCGGCTCCGCCCGAACCGCCGGTGATCCGCGACGACATTCGCGGCAACCTGTACGTGAACTACACCTACGGCTTCCAGATGTACAAGCCGCCAAGCTGGGAGTTGATCCCAGCAGCTCGCAGGGCGCTGCCCGACGCGGTCGCCGCGCTCGGCACGAGCGATCAAACCACTCTGTTGGTCATTGGCCGCGAGCGCGCAAAAGATTCGCTCGATACGCACGCTGCCGCAACCGCGAAGGCGCTCAGTGGGGTTTACGAAAATTATCGGTTGATTTCCAGCCGCAACATTACGATTGCCGGAGTGCCGGCGGTCCAGCAGCGCTCGCGCGGAACGGCCGACGGGCGCGATTGGTCGGTCGTGCTGCTGACTTTTGTGCGTGGCAACGACGCTTTCACACTGCTCGGCATGACCTGGGCAGACTCGGACCTCATCCAGGTCCAGGAAAACGTCATCGCAAAAGCAGAGAACAGCCTCACGTTTGTAACGCAGTAGCAGAACGCCCAGCCCCACACCCCCGGCAATCGATATGAATCTGCGTCGGTCCATGGTCTCCGCTCGACTCTACCCCTATTTGGATACTACGGAGGAATGGCGCGTTCGGATGAGGTATGTACGACAGGTAAGAACAAGCGGTCAAATACGTCGCGCAAAGTGAGGTATATAATGTATTGTTTATGTCATTACGCAGCCTATGGTACACATTTTTGGCCGCCGTTGCTTTGGCGGCAGCCCTTTTTACATCCGTGTGGTTTTCCAAACATTGGAACGATCCAGATTTACAGAGCGTCGTCGTGGATTTCGCAGTGGCCTGCCTCCCGGTCGGGTTATCTATTCTCATTGCATTTGTTCCAGATTTGAGACGGGCGCATATGGCTTGGCGTATAGGAATCATAACAATTGGCTTGATCTGGAGTGTATTGCTCGCAAGGCAACAGCACCTATCGCGGCAAACCGCTGTGGCCACCCAAAAGCAGGCGGTCATGTCTGCGGTAAGCGAATCGAACCTGCACTCGGATCAACAGATTGCTGCGGTTCGTAAAGACTTACAAGATGTTACAAAGCAAATTAGCGGGACGTTGAGAAGCCTTTCCAGCCAGGTTTCAAAAACCGAATCAGATTTGAGTGGAAGCATAAGTAAGGTAGGTGTTCCACAACCTAAATATGCACAACTACAGTTTAGTTTTTGGAATAATTCAAAATTGCCAATGTTGATCCAAGAACTGCGACCAGATAATGATGGTTCTTTTTCCGCAGACTTTACCGTCACAAACATTTCCGATACTGCCGCAACCTCGGCAGAGATATGGGTACAGGTATGTGATCAATGTGTGTTTGCTGCGGAACCGAACGGTTTCGACAAACCTACTGGAACACCAGAAAACGCACGGCATAAGATGTTCGCTGCCCTAAATCCTGGCGTGTCTTTGGAAAAGATGACAGTGAAAGTGAAGCCCTCTCAGCCATTCATTCAATTTAGCGATATTTCACTCGGTCTTAGGTATTCGTGTGCAACATGCGGGAAGATAGGAGATCAACAAATACTTAGAATCAACGTAACAAGATAAATTTCATGCTGCTGGATTGGATTGCCGCGCTGACAGTTCCCTGTATCCTAGATTTTGAGAAGAGCTCAGAAGGATTCTCAAATGCCGGAGGGAAAACCCTGGGTCTGAAGACCCGGGCTACAGCAATTGCATGTACGATGCCGGGTTGCTGTAGTCCGCCTCTTCAGAAGCGGGGCTTTTGCATGGGCCTGCGAAAAATACCCTTTCCGCCTCAGACGCACTGCACGGGTCGTGAGGACGAGGGATTATAGATGACAGAAAAATTACGAAATAGGTTGCGCTAAAACTTCGTGACTTCGGAGAAGTGGAAATTGCGGACCTTCATCGGGGGGACGACCATTTCGAACGACTCTTCCCCGGCGGCGCGCACGGCGGCGCCCAGCAGCTCGACGTTCGAAAGCATTTCGAGCATGCTCTGGTTGAAGCGAAAGTTTCGAACGCCGCCTGCGACGCGGCCATCCTGCACCAGGAATGTGCCGTCGCGCGTCATGCCGGTAAGCACTTTTTCGTAGGGATCGACTTCGCGGATGTACCACAGCCGCGTGACGAGGACGCCGCGCTCGGTCGAGCGCACCATTTCGTCCACGGAAGAGTTGCCGCCAGAGAAGACCAGGTTCATGGGCGCTTCGCCATAATCGTTCGGCAAGGAAAAGCCGTGGCCCGTGGGCTTCGCTTTCATCTTTTTTGCAGTGGCGCGCGCATACACCAGGTTCGTGGGCACGCCCTTGTCGACCAGCAGCACTTTCTGCCGGGGCATGCCTTCGCCATCGAAGGGCGCGCCCGATTGCAGCGGGTGAAAGACGTCGTCGTGGAGCGTGATGTTGTCGCCTAGAACTTTTTTGCCCATGCGCTTGTTGAAGCACGAGCGCTGGTCCGCCACCGACGTCCCGGCAAAATCGTAAAAAAGGAACCCGACGAGATCGAGCACCGCGGCAGGCTCCAGAATCACGGTCCACTTGCCCGGAGCGGCTTCGCTTGGTTTGCGCGACGCGGCAGATTTTTCGCCGGCGCTGCGAGCCAGCGCCGTGGGATCGATGCGGTCGAGATCGGGTGCGTTGGCCTTGGCCCAGCCGGAGGAATCCGATTCGAGGATGGTGATGGAAAATTCGGCGCGCGTCTGGCGATGCGACGCGAACAGGCCCTTCGTATTGGCAATCGCCGATTGCGTCACGCCCGTTGTGAAAATGCCGGCCGCCGTCTGTTTGTTCTTCTCGGCCATCTCGGCAATACGGGCGACGGCGCGGGCGCGGTCGGCAGGCGTGGCATAGGCCGTGTTTTCGAAGTAGCGCGCGGCCTTGCCGTACTTCTGCGGCCCGGGCATCGGCAAAAGGCCAGGAATGCGCGGCTGGCTGCGCGCCAGCGCTTTCGAGGCGGCAACCACGCGTTGCAGCGAATCCTCGTCCGTCTTGTTGGTGGTCGCGCGCGCCGTGCGGCCATCGAGCACAGTTCGCACCGACACGGTCAGCGACTGCTCCGCGACATTCTGGTGAATCGTGTTGTTGGCAAAGCGCGTTAGCGCATCGGAGACAACGCCGATTTCCACTTCGGTCTCGTCCGCGTCGCTCAGCTTGAAAACCTTTTCGGCAATGCGGCGCATCTCCGCGTCGGAGAGCAGATGCAACGCCGCGACAGCAGGGCCGGACTTGCGCCGCGCGGCGGCCTGGCCTTTCTTCGCAGATTTTCTAGTGTTCTGAGTCATAAATTCTTCAACAAATGCCCAACTCGGTTTGTGGGTCGGAGCTTTAGCTCCGACATGAAACGTCAGCCACGTTCGGGGCTTCAGCCCCTGAAGCTTCAGGGCTTAAAAGCCCTTCTCCCGGTCACCGAAATTGTCGGACCTGAAGGTCCGACCCACAAAGCTTGTCCCGAGTGGCTGACTCGGGTGCGGGCTCTACTTGGAGCCCGGCAAAGCCTTGGCAGCAAACTTCTGACTCAAGACACTGGCAGCGCTCATGACTTGGCGAATGCGGCGCCCAGCTTGACGTTACGGAAACGCGCCGGCGAAGCTCCGTGTCCTGTGCCCATGGTCTGCATGGGCTGGCCCTTGCCGCAGTTGGGCGTGCCCCAGAGCGTCCAATACTCGCGCGAACAGATGGCGTCGCAGCTATTCCAGAATTCGGTGGTGATGCCGCTGTAGCTGGGATTTTTCAGCATGCGCGTTTTCTTGCCGCCCTTGATTTCCCAGGCAATTTCCGTGGAAAACTGAAAATGGTAGCGGCGGTCGTCGATGGACCAGGAACGGTTTGTCTCCATCAGGATGGCATCGTCGGTATCGGCGATCAGGTCATCGTAACGCCACGCGCCCGGCAGAATGCTGATGTTCGTCATGCGAATAATCGGCAAGCGATTCCAGGATTCGGTGCGCATCGTGCCGCCGGAACGCTGGAGGCCAATGGTGACGGCCGTTTCGCGGTTCGAAAGGTAGCCGGTGAACAGTCCATCGGTAATGATGGGTGTGCACTGCGCGGGAACGCCTTCATCGTCGTAGCCAAAGGTACCGAGTCCCGGCCCGTGCTCGAGGCGCGCATCGGCCACGACGTTGACAATGTCCGAACCGTAGCGCAGCTTGTTCAGTTTTTCGAGCGTGAGGAAACTCATGCCGGCGAAATTCGCTTCCATGCCGAGCACGCGATCGAGCTCGATGGGATGGCCGATGGATTCGTGAATCTGCAGGCCGAGCTGCGAGCTGTCGAGGATGATCGTCTTCGTGCCCTCGGGCGACTGCGGCGCGGAATGCAGCGCGACCGCTTCTTCGGCGACGCGCGGGGCGTTGCCCACCAGATCGAGCGATTCCACCAGTTCGTAGCCCGCGAGCTGGTGTTGCCCGCCGAAGCTGTTCGGGTAGGAGCGCTTCTGAATCTCGTTTCCGGAAAACGTGGTCGCGACGATTCCCGCGCCGGACTGCATCTTGATCTGATGGATCGCCGAACCAATCGAGGAAGCAAACAGCTGCTCGATGCGGCGAAAGGCCATGGAAGTTTCCGTGAGCGTCACGCCCTTGACGCGCGACATTTCGCGGTCGGCCGATAGCAACAAATCCAACTGGCGTTCGAGCGGAATGCGGAACGGGTCCTTGACGTAGGGATTCTGCCAGGTGTCCTGATACGCCTCGACGGGAACCATCTCGACATCGTGGCGCTTGGCGAGCGCCGACGCTTTGGCGATGGCGACCGCCTGGGCGGCGCACGCGGCAATTCCCTCTCGCGTCAGACGATCGGTGGAAGCGAACCCCCACGACCCCTGCGCGACGACGCGAATTCCAATGCCGAGCGATTCCGATTCGGCGAGCGTGCCCACCTGGCCGTTTTTTGTGGAGAGATCGCGGTGGCGAATGTCCATGACGCGGGCGTCGGCGTACGTGGCGCCGCGCACCCGCGCCGTTTCGAGCGCCCAGTTGGCGAAGTCGCGCATCATGGATTTAGGGCCGACAGTGCAAAAAAAGATTTCAACACTGAGAACACAGAGGGCACAGAGAAAACACGGACACTACGTGCCTTCGGACCAGGAAGCGAGGTACAGCTCCTGCTCGGGTGTGAGCTTGTCCATTTGCACGCCCATCGACTCGAGCTTGAGCCTCGCGATCTGCCGGTCTATGTCCTCCGGCACGACGTAGACCTGAGGCTTCAGTTCGGAAGCATGCTTCATCATGTACTCGGCCGACAGCGCCTGGTTGGCGAAGCTCATATCCATCACGGCGGCGGGGTGCCCCTCCGCGGCGGCTAGATTGATCAAGCGGCCCTCGCCCAGCAGATAAATTCTGCGGGCGTCCTTCACGGAATACTCTTGCACAAACGGACGCGCGATGCGGTTTCCGCTGGACATTTTCTCGAGGGCGGGAATATCGATTTCCACGTTGAAGTGGCCGGAATTGCAGATCACGGCGCCGTCCTTCATCTTCTCGAAGTGCTCGCCGGTGAGGACAGACTTGTTGCCGGTGACGGTGACGAAGATGTCTCCGATTTTCGCGGCTTCGGCCATAGGCATCACGCGGAAGCCATCCATGACGGCTTCGATGGCGCGCACGGCGTTGATCTCGGTGACGATCACGTCGGCGCCCAGGCCCTTGGCGCGCATGGCAACGCCCTTGCCGCACCAGCCGTAGCCGGCCACAACCACCCGGAGCCCGGCGATCAGCAGGTTCGTCGCGCGGATGATTCCGTCAATGGTGGATTGCCCGGTGCCGTAGCGGTTGTCGAAGAAATGCTTGGTCTCCGCGTCGTTCACGGCGATGACGGGATATTTCAACGTGCCGTCTTTCGCCATGGCGCGCAGCCGGATTACGCCGGTGGTCGTCTCTTCGGTCCCGCCGATCACGCCCGGAACCAGGTGAGCGTATTTGGTGAGAAGCAGGGTCACAAGATCCGCGCCGTCGTCCATCGTCATCTGCGGCTTGTGATCCACGGCGGCATTCAGGTGCGCGTAATACGTGGCGTTATCTTCGCCCTTGATGGCGTAGGTTGGAATCGAGTAATCCTTGATGAGCGACGCCGCAACTTCATCTTGCGTCGAAAGAGGATTCGACGCGCAGAGAACCAAATCGGCTCCGCCATCGCGCAGCGCGATCGCCAGATTCGCCGTCTCGCTGGTCACGTGCAGACACGCCGATAAACGGATTCCCTTGAGCGGCTGCTCCTTGATGAAGCGTTTGCGGATCAGCTGCAGCACGGGCATCTGCTGATTCGCCCATTCGATCTTTCTCTTGCCATGCTCGGCCAAGCCCATATCCTTGACGTCGCCGGCTACTCCTTGTGCAGTCTTTGTCACGCGAAATTCTCCTGTTTTATGAAATGGCGATGAATCGCAGAGGTTTAACGGCGAGCGGCCACTTCTCTCGCGCCCAATCCCGCCTGGCTGCGGATCGCGTCCGCTTTGTCGGTCCGCTCCCAGGTGAATCCCGGGCCCGAACGTCCGAAATGCCCGAATGAAGCCGTCTGCCTGTACACAGGCCGGCGAAGATCGAGCGACTCGATGATGCCGCGCGGCGTGAGTTTGAACGTGCTGCGAATTAGCTCGGTGATCTTTTCATCGGAAATCGCGCCCGTGCCGAACGTGTCGGCCATCACCGAAACCGGATCGGCCACGCCGATGGCGTACGCGAGCTGAACTTCCACCTTGCGCGCCACTCCCGCGGCCACCAGATTTTTCGCCACGTGCCGCGCCATGTAGCAGGCCGAACGGTCCACTTTCGACGGATCCTTACCCGAAAACGCGCCGCCGCCATGCCGGCTGTAGCCGCCATAGGTGTCCACAATGATCTTGCGGCCGGTCAGCCCCGCATCGCCCATCGGCCCGCCCACAACGAAGCGGCCGGTCGGATTGATGTGAAATTTCGTGCTTTTGTCCATCAGGGAGGCGGGGACGACTTTGCGGATGACCTCCTCAAGGATCGTCTTCTGCAAATCGGTGTTCGAAACGGAATCGCTGTGCTGCGTCGAGACGACGACGGTATCCACCCGCACGGGACGATCGCCATAATACTCGACGGTCACCTGCGATTTGCCATCGGGCCGGAGAAAATCGACGATCCCCTGGCGGCGAACTTGCGAAAGCCGCTCCACGAGCCTGTGCGCGAGCATAATCGGCAGCGGCATCAATTCCTCGGTCTCATCGCACGCAAAGCCGAACATCAATCCCTGATCGCCCGCCCCGCCGGTATCCACACCCATCGCGATGTCCGGGGACTGGCGCTTGATCGAGGAGACCACGGCGCAAGTGTCGGCGTCGAATCCATACTTGGCGCGCGTGTAGCCAACGTCGCGGATGACGTCGCGCGCAATGTCGGAATAATCGAGCACGGCCTTGGTCGTGATCTCACCAGCGACCATCACCAGACCCGTTGTCACCAGCGTCTCGCATGCCACGCGGCCCATGGGATCTTCCTTGAGTACCGCGTCCAATACGGCATCCGAAACCTGGTCGGCAATCTTGTCCGGGTGACCTTCCGTGACCGATTCCGATGTAAACAGATATTTCCGCTTGTTCTCGCTCAAACCAGCACCCCTCGGAGGGAACCTATATAGAATTATCGCTCAAAATCTTGCGAGGCAATCCCCGTAGACCGCATTGACGCTAACATGGGCATAGTGCGGTGTCAACGAATTGGGCCTGGACGCGTTATGCCAACATTAAACAGCGGAATTTCGGGGTCGTAATGCTCCGGCGGACACCTGGCCCGGCCCGATGGGAGCTACGTTTCGTCCGCGGAATCTTCCTCTGGCGGGCTCCAAGTAGAGCCCGCACCCGATTCTGGCGGGCTCCAAGTAGAGCCCGCACCCGTCCCGCCACCCAGAGTTCCTTTGCGCCGCGACAGCAAATAATTGCGGATGAAGGGATCGAGGTCGCCGTCCAGCACGCGATCCACATCGCCCATTTCGAACTTCGTGCGATGGTCCTTTACCAACCGGTACGGCTGGAGCGTATACGTGCGGATCTGGCTGCCAAAACTGATGTCCCGCTTGGTTTCATCCAGCTTCCGCGTCTCCGCCTGGCGTTTTTCGATTTCCAGCTCGTACAGGCGTGAGCGCAGGACTTTCATGGCCAGCTCGCGGTTTTTGTGCTGGCTGCGCTCATTCTGGCATTGCACGACGATACCGCTCGGCAGGTGCGTGATGCGCACCGCGGTTTCCACTTTGTTCACGTTCTGTCCGCCGGCGCCGCCGGCGCGGAACGTGTCAATGCGCACCTCCTCGGGTTTGACGACGATTTCGATGCGATCGTCAACTTCGGGGATGACAAAAATCGAGGCAAAGGAAGTGTGCCGGCGCGCGGCCTGATCGAACGGGGAAATCCGAATCAGACGGTGCACGCCGCTTTCGGTGGAGAGAAATCCAAAAGCATTCTCGCCCTCGACGCGCAGCGTCGCGGATTTCAGTCCCGCGCCTTCTCCGGGCGTCAAGTCCATTACCGTCGCGCGAAATCCCTTGCGCTCCGCCCAGCGGAGATACATCCGCAAAAGCATCTCGGCCCAGTCCTGCGACTCCATGCCGCCGGCCCCGGATTTGATGGTCATGATGGCGTTCAGGCCGTCGTTCTCACCGGAGAGCAGGGTAAGCGTCTCGAGTTCGGAGACATACGCGTCGGCGGCAGCCATTTCGCGCTCGATATCGTGGAGCAGCGAATCGCGCTGGGCCACGTCGGTCTCTTCCTCGGCGAGATGAAAATACGTCTCGATATCGCTCAGCATGCGCGCCAGCTTCGTGTCGGACGCAACAACTTCCTCCGCGACTTTTCGCTGCTGGAGAATCTTTTGCGCTTGCTCCTGGTCCTGCCAAAAATCCGGATGAGAGGTTTTTGCTTCTAACGAGGCGATGGTTGCGCGGCTGCGGGCAACGTCAAAGATAGCTCCGCACTAGCTCGATTCGCTTCTGAAGTTCATCCTGCCGTCGCTGTAAATCTTCAATGACCATGTGTGTCCTATAAGCTTCGGGATCGGAATCTAATTAGACCCCGTGTATATATTATAGACTACGCCGCGCGCCCCAGACAACAGTAACACGAGAGCAGCGATCACGCACAGCCACGGCAGCCAGTCGCCCCAGCGGACATACGGCGTCGCGTCCGTGCGGAATCCATAGGGAGCGTCGAGCTCGCCGCGAATGTTGGCCGCCAGGCGCGCGACGATGCGTCCGTAGGGGTCCACCGACACGGTGATCCCGTTGTTGGTATCGCGCAGCAGCCAGCGGCGATTTTCCACGGCCCGCACGCGCGCCATCGCCAGGTGCTGCGGCGGGGCGGACGACCCTCCAAACCAGCCGTCGTCCGAGATGTTGATGAGCAGCGCCGCCCCAGCCAGAGTGAAACGCCGCACTTCGTTCGGAAAGATTCCTTCATAGCAGATGTAGACGCTGAAGGGCCCGCCGGAATTACGGCCTACTTTGTACTGCGAGCCGCTGTGAAAATCCCCGACCAGGCCCGTTAAATCTCTGGCGAAGAAGAGCCAATTCCTCCACGGGACGTATTCGCTGAACGGCACCAGATGAATCTTGTCGTACATAAAATTCAATGCGCCGTCCGGGCCAAGCATCGCGGCGCTATTGGTCGGCTCGATGCGGCTGGCGGACACACGCTTCCAATCCACGACGCCCAGCAGAAAACCATCTCGCGCGCCGCGCGCAATGCGCTGGGCGCGCGCCAGGAATAGCCCGTCCTGAAGCGAAAACGGCGCCGGGACCTCCGGCCAGACCACGATTCCCGGCTGTTTCCGCGCCGCGCCGATGCTGATCTGTTCGAGCTGGTCAAGATCGGAGGCATGCGCGGGCATCCAGCCGGCGGGATAGCTCATGGCCACCGGAAAATTTGTTTGCACCAAATGCGCCACATGATCCGGCGCGGCTTGCGGGACAAGCCGGGGTCCGGCCAGGGCCGCCACGATCAACACGCCGGTTGACAGGCCCCACACTTTGATCGCCGGCCCCTTGCGCTGTGAAATTTGCAGGATCGTCCAGGCTGTGAAAGCGTTGTAGGAAGCAACCAGGAGAGAAAGGCCGAAGATTCCGGTGATTGCCGTCAACTGCACAAACGCAAGATTCCCGGCTGCCACATACCCGAGCAGGTTCCACGGAAACCCTATGTCGGGAAGATGCATCATTGCGAATTCCATGGACACCCACAACAAGGGCGCGGCCAGGCAAGCGCGCGCGGGACCGAAGCGGCCCATCCAGGCGACTGCGAAAGCGAACGCGGCGTGAAATACCGCCGTGGCGAACACCAGCAGAGCAAAAACCGCGCCCGCCTGCATCACCGAGAGCGGGCCATACTGCCGCATCACGGTGTAGAACCAGGGCACGCTGAGGGCGTAATACGCCGCGCCTTGCAGCCACCCCAGCAGGAGAGCAAACCTCGGTCGCGCGTTCCATACCGCGACAATCAGGAGCGCCGGCGCAATCCAGCCGAGCAGCGGGAGGTTGAATAATGGAAAGGCCAGCGCGAGCGCAACGCCGGAGGCGAGCGCAAGCAGCAGGCGAGCCGTCCTCGACAAGGTCATGGCCTCGGCATTGTAGACCGGCAATCCCCACGCTGCACGCGGAGAAACGTCCGCATCGGGTCTCCATCGTGGAGAACTGGTAGTAAATCAGTTTGATGGGCAGTCTGAGGCCGTGTAGGCAGGCCGTCTCTTCCCAGATCGCCGTTTCTCGGGCGCTATCCGATTGCTTGAATCGGGCTTTCCTGCGATAGTACGAGCCAGTGAGGGAAATCGTGAGACCCACGCTTCGCGAAGTTTTGGCCGACTCACATATTGCAGCCGTTGCAATTGCGGTTCTGCTCATCTGGTCGCTAGATTCGGGAGTTCGTGCTATAGGGCCACCGATTCTCTCTGTAGTTGGTTTTTTGGTTACCGTGGTGGCGATCCGTGATATTCCATACGGTTTTGGCACTTTCAGTTTAGGCTACTGGTTCTCGCAAATCCCCACATTCATTCATTTTCTTAACGCTGTTATTAGCCTCAGCGCGGCATGGGTACTGTCGCGCTGGGTATATAAAGTGGCACCGTTCCGTAGCTTGATTGAATGCCGCGTCACGCTAGCAAGGAGAAATCATGGTTGATCGCCTCAAAAGAGTCCTCGTGGAGAGTTTTATTGGTGCTATCGCCCTCGGGTACGTACTCGCGGAAATTGTGCAGTACTTTGTGAGTGTGTTTACTTCGCCGGTTTCAGCGTGGGCGACACGAAATCTATATCGAGGGCTTGTGCCGGGTACCACCGCTTTCTCAGGCTCACCGCTGCGAGCTGCAGCATCCCCCGCCATCGCTTTCGTCTTGCTCCTATTAGTCTGGTATCTTCTGCTGCGTTGGTTGTACTTCACACCCCTCAAGGAAGAAGAGTCTGAGCCGAATCCCGAACAAACTGCTTAAACTTCGGCGCTGCGGGTCGGCCACATCCCGATAAGTCCCGTTGTGGGAAACGGCTGGAATCTTTCACACTGACCCACTACTGCGGAACTTCAGCGCTTAATAATGGATTTGAATCCCTTGGCTTCGAGGTCGTGCCGCGCTGACGCGGCGGACTGCGCGTTGGCGTACGGCCCAACCTGGACGCGATAATACTTGTCCGTGCCGGGTGTAATGACAAATGCGGGAAATTTTTTCTGTTGCAGAGCCTGCGCGAGGGCCAGCGCGTCGCTTTCATGCTGGAGCGCGGCGACCTGAAGCATAATCGCTCCCTCCGCGACCAGCGGCACGCCTGCCGGAGAGGCGGTTTTCGTCGGCGCGACAGGCTTAGCAGCGGCGGCAGGCTTTGGCGCGGGGGATTGCGCTGCCGCAACGGTCTTTTTCACCGGCTGCAAATGGTCTTCGACCTTCTTCGGTTCGGCGGAGTGGTAGAAATCCCAATCGGAACCTGTCTTCGCAGGCGCCGCAGTTTCGCCTTCCGGCTTGCCTTTCGATTTGGGCGCCGGAACGGCGGCAGGCGGGGCGGCCTCGGGTGGTTTGCCGATCGCCGCGCGGAGCCGGGAATCGTACTGGCCGCGGCCCATCAGGTAGCCGAGCGTGAACACAACACCGAAAATTACGACGAGCAGCAGGAATAGCCCGACCAGGTGCCTGCTCTCCAGCACAAACTCGCCGCCGCTCTTTTTTTCTCTTGAGGCCATCTATTTTTTCGAACCGAGCGTCTTGACCCATTCGTTGATGATGTCAATCGGCAGCGGGAACACGATGGTCGTGTTTTTCTCGACGCCGATCTCGGTCAGTGTTTGCAGGTAGCGGAGCTGAATCGCGGCCGGTTGCGTTTCGAGCACTTTGGCGGCCTCCGCCAGCTTTGCCGATGCCTGGGCTTCGCCCTCCGCGTGAATGATTTTGGCACGGCGTTCGCGTTCCGCCTCCGCCTGCCGGCCGATGGCGCGCTGCATCTGCTCCGGAATGTCCACCTGCTTGACTTCCACCTTCGTTACCTTAATACCCCAAGGCTCGGTATCCTGGTCAAGAATCGTTTGCAGCTTGCTGTTTACCTTTTCGCGCTCGGCGAGGATCTCATCGAGTTCGAACTGGCCGACGATGCTGCGCAGCGTGGTCTGCGCCTTCTGCGACGTCGCGTAGAGATAATTCTGCACCTGGGAAAGCGCGAGATTCGCATCCACCACGCGGAAATAGGCGACCGCGTTCACCTTTACCGATACGTTGTCGCGCGTGATGATGTCTTGCGAAGGCACGTCGAGCGTCTCGATCCGCAGCGAAATCCGGTAGAGCGTCTCGATCGGCCAGAATACGACGCGCAAGCCCGCGCCCTTGGCTTCCGGCTGCATGCGCCCGAGGCGCAGGACGACCCCCCGCTCCCATTCCTTAATGACATACAGTGAATTCCAAAACCAGATCAGGCCGATGAACACCGCGATCGTGAATCCGTACAATGAGACATCCATGTCATCCTCCTCAGCAAGAAGATCGTCACGCTCCGCCAGCCGCGGCAGTCTTACGCGACGCGTGAAAATTCTTACCGGCTCTCGGCACGGCTTTCGGCCGGCACAACATGCAGTGTCAGTCCATCAATGCGGGTCACACGCACATGCGCGCCCGCCGGAATCGCCTCGCGCGCGACAGCACGCCACAGTTCGCCATGCAACCGCACCATCCCCTGAAAAGCTTCACTGCCGTCCAGCCGCACCAGCGCATTGGTGACTTCGGCTGCTTTGCCAACCATTTGTTCGCGCCCCGTCGCTGGTTTCCAGGAGCGTGAGCGCAGCACGAGCCGCATCAGCAGAATCGTGATCAGCGCAAACGGCAGCGTCGCGCCAACCGCCACGCCTAGGCTCACGCCGGCATGGGTCAAAGGCGATCGCACCAGCATCAGCGCGCCCAGCAGCATCGCCACGATCCCGCCAATCGCCAGCACACCGTGGCTCGTGTACTTGGCCTCCAGGATGAATAGCCCCAGAGCCAGCACGATGAGCACGACGCCCGCGGGCGCCACCGGAAGAATATGCATCGCGTACAGCCCCAACACCAGAGAAATTCCGCCGATCACTCCCGGGGCCACCATTCCCGGATGTGTGAACTCCGTGTAGAGACCCAGCACGCCCACGATCAGCAGGATAAAGAACGCGTCCGGCTGCACAATCCGCGAGAGAAACTGCTGGCGAAGCGACATCTCCAGCGGCACGCGCTCCGGATTGTGCAGCGCAAGCTGGACGGTTGAGCCGTCAAAGCGCTTGACGGTACGCCCATCCAGGCGCGACAGCAAATCTTCGGGTGAATTCGCAAGCAGGTCCACCAGTTTGCCGTCGAGCGCTTCGGTCTCGGTCCACGCCTTGCCTTCGGTGACAGCCGATTCGGCCAGCTCCACGTTGCGGCCGCGCTTTGCGGAGTAGCTGCGCAAAAATGCCGTCGCGTCGTTCAGGATTTTCTTCTTCAGCGTGTCGTCCACCTGCAGAGGAACTCCGCCAATAGCGAGCAGCGGTGAGGCCGCTCCGGTGTGTGTGCCGGGCGCCATGGCGGCGATGTCCGCGGAAAGCAAAATAAAAAATCCCGCGGAAGCGCCGCGAGACCCGGCGGGAGAAATAAAAATCGCCACCGGTACCGGCGAGTCGAGGATGTGCTGGATGATCTCCTCCATGGATGTGGAAAGGCCTCCGGGAGTGTCCATCGTGATCAGGACAAGACTGGCATGGCGCCGGGCAGCCTCTTCGATTCCGCTGTCCACATATTCGGCCATGACGGGCTCGATTTCCTCGCCAATGCGCAGCTCGATGACTTGCGCCCTGGCGCTTGCGGACGCTGGAGATTGCGCGGCGCCCTGCGCTCGCGCATGTAACACCAGAACGGCCATCAGAATTCCCACAAATGCAATCGACGCAAGCCCTGCGCAGGCGCGCCGCAGAACGGAAATGTTCGCGAGGATCATGCGATCCTGCCTCATCGGTTCCCTCCGCCGTCTTCGCGCGTCTGTGAATCCGCTCCGTGCGAAGGCTGGGCGGCAGGCGGATCCACGCCGGGATGCAACAGCGCGCGATCGAATTTCATGGACACCCGCGCCAGGCGCGCCAGCGCGGCGGGGTCTAGGGGTGCGGGTGAAACTGCGAGGCCGCCGCTTTCGCCTGATTCCGCGCGAATGGCGGCGGCATCGGAAGCGCGCCCCAGCGACTCGAACGTCGAGATCAACAGCGCTCGCGCGCCCTTATCGTTCGGATCGAGTTTCCTTGCGTGTTCGAGCGGCGCGAGGGCTGCCGCGGGCTGTTTGGCAAGCAGCTTTGCGACGCCGAAGTTTACCCAGTAATCCGGTTGCTCCTCGGCAAGCGCCTCGGCTCGTTCGAACTCCGCGGCCGCCTCGCTCCCTTTCCCGAGGCGCAGGCGCGCGACGCCGAGGTTGTTGTGGACTTCGGAAAATTCCGGCAGATGCTCCTTCGGGTCCGCGCTCCGGGCGCGTTCCAACAGACCGGAGAAGGCCGCCTCGGCCCTTGCCGCGTCATTTCGCAGCAGGTGGCACACCCCCATGTCGAAGCCGGCCTCGGGGCCGTCCGGGCGATTGGGCGGCACACGCGAAAACCATGGCAACGCCGATTCACAATTGCGGCGCGCAAAATAGAATTGGCCGAGTTCGAATGCGGGGCGATCCCAGGCAGGTTCCAGCCGCGCCGCCTCCCGCAAAGCACGCAGGCGGGGCTCATCGTCGGAAGCGAGAATGCCGCGAACGAAATTCTGGAGCGCGTCGGGACGCAGCGAAGCGGGCGGGTTCGCAAAGCTGGATTCGTCCGCATTCGCTCCTTGCTGCAAACAATTCTTTTGCTCGAGGACGCACAACATCCGCCATGACAAGCGCGCATGCAGGCGAAGAAGACTCTCGAGCGAACCCGATTGCGTGTACGGCGGAGAGAGCCACGGCGGGCTAATGCGAAGCACGCGCGCTTCCAGCGTCACCGTCTTGCCGTCGGAAATGAACCGGCCAAAGACAACGTCATCGGCATCGGCTTCCGCCGCAATCTTGACCATTGTCGCGTGAGAAAATCGGGCGGAATCTGGCAACCCGATCTTCTCCAGGGCCGCCAGGCGCTCCTGCCGCGAAAGCACGCTGATCCCTTTGTCTTGCAAGCGCTCGATGGTCAGCTCGGACAGGCCTTCGCCCAGCCAGTCGAGACTCGCTACCCGGCTGTCATTTTCGAATGGAAATACCAGGAGAATTCCGGAATGGGCGCCCTCCGAGGTGGCGCGTGAAGCGCTGCCGGCTTGTCCGTAAGCTGGCGGCACCGCGCTACCGGCCGCCAGAAAGGCCGCGCAAACACCCAGAAGCCCGATCCGGAAAAATCGCGGGCGCATCGTGAACCCATTGTAGCAGAGGCCGCGCGGCGTGCGCGCAGCCAAACGAATCCGCGCCGGCAAGCTCTACGCGCCGGGCGGAGTCTTGGTGGTTTTCGTATCGCCGGGTGTAATCAACAAAAGAACGCCTTGCACAATGGGATCGTTCACGACTTTCTTGAACGCGGGATCGGTCTTTGCCTTGGCAACGTCCTTATAGCCTTCGTCGAGGGATTTGCGCAAATAGTCGGCGCAATGTTCCGCGTCTCCTACCTGGGCATATTCCTTCGCCATCATGAAGAAGAACAGGCCGTGGTTTTCCACGGTGCGATCCTGCATCATCGTGCCGACGCGCTCGTTGTGCTCGAAGGCGTGCGGATCGAGTTCAAGCGCCTTTCGAAACTCGGCGGCCGCCTCGGAATACTTTTTGGTCTTGTAATACGCGTACCCGAGATTCGCGTGCGTGCCGGCCTGACTGGGGTCAACCACAACGGCCCGCTGATATTCGCGGATGGCCCGGCGGTAGTTTTTCTGCTGATACCAGACCATGCCGAGGTTGTTCACGGCGCTGGCGTAAGTCTTGTCCGCTTTGATGGCGCGTTCGAAGGATTTCTTCGCCTGGTTTAAGTTGGACATGTTCAGGTAAGCGATGCCGATCATGTTCATATAAACCGCATTTTTCGGCTCGGTTTTCAGAAGGCCCTCATACTCATGGATCGCATCCTCATACCGCTTTTCCGCCATCAGGACCTTTGCGCGCTGAACGGCCGCGTCTCTCGAGCTGAGCGCGGGCCGCGTATCCGTGCTGGTCTGCGTCTGAGAAGGCGGGGGAGTAGAATTCGCGGCAGGCTGCTGCGCATTCAATCCCGGTGTTACCGCAAAGATCGGAAGAATAAGGGCGACACAGGTGAGAAGTTGCATGTTCATGGCCATCCTTCCGGACGCCGTTTTATTGCTGTGGATCCTGCGTTGCCGGGCCTGGCTTGCCAGCGTCCTTCTTGCTTCCCCCAAAGATACCAAAAATGCGCCTGAATAAACCTTTTTTGTTCTCTTCCTCAGGCTGCGGCTGACTTTCTGCCGAAGCTGGCGCGGAGGGTCTATTCGCGCCAGGAACGGAACTCGCCCCTGTAGTAGCACGCGAAGTTGGCGGTGAAGGTTCCGCGTCTTTGGACTTGTCGCCCCCAAAGATTCGCGAGAGCCAGGAAGCAGGCGGAGCGTCGCTCGCCATGCGTCCGCCATGCACAGCGCAGAATTCGTTCGGCTCGGTGCCGTGAATGTAGACTTCCTCGCGTGTGATCGGGCACGCGGGGGTGGCCAGTTGCAGCGTGTCGGGATCGATGGTGACTCGAGTGACGCCTTCCGGCATTACGAATGGCTGGACGTTCCGGTAGGCGGGCAGCGCGATGGCGCGGTTCATGAAATCCGCCCAGATAGGCGCGGGAGCGGCCGCGCCGGAAAGCCCGAGGTCTCGATTGTCATCGAATCCCACCCAGACGATGCAAAGCAGGTTGGAAGTGTAGCCGGCAAACCAGCCGTCGCGCGAAGTGCCCGTTTTACCTGCCGCCGGCGCCGTAACCCCGCGAGCGCGCACGACCGCTCCGGTGCCGTGGTCGATCACATCCTCCAGCATGCTGGTCACCAGGTAGGCGACGCGCGGATCCAGCGCCCGCCGTGTGCGCATCGCGTCGTGTTCGAGAGGCTCGCCGCTGGAATTGACCACGTTGCGGATGAACATCGGCTCGGCGCGCACGCCTTCATTGGCCAGAATGGTGTATCCGCCGGCGACTTCGAGCGGCGTCATTTCGTAGGCGCCGAGAGCCACCGAGGGCGTCGGCTGAATGGAGGGATCCAGGCCGAATTGGTGCACCATGTCCGTGACGCGCGTGTAACCCACCATTTCGGCCACCTTCACCGTGGCGACATTGAGCGAATAGGTGAGCGCCTCGCGGAGAGTGACCTTGCCGTGGAATTTCTCGCCATAATTGTTGGGTGTGTACTCCTTGCCATCGAAGTCAAACGTCGTCGGCTCGTCCATAATCGTCGTCGCCGGAGTCACGATGGGTTGCACGCCGTCCACCGCGCCCTCGAACGCCGCCGCATAGACAAACGGTTTGAACGCGGAACCCGGCTGCCGCCGCGCGAGCACGTGGTTGAGCTGGCTCTGGCCGTAGTCTCGCCCGCCGATCAAGGCCTTGATCTCCCCGTTGTGCGGATCGAGAACGACAATCGCCACTTGCGCCTGCGGAACCGGCTGGCCCTTCTTCAGCCACCGCGCATAGCGCCGCGCCAGCTGGGCATCAACGTTCTTGGCGCCAATATCGACGGCTTCGGCGGCGGCGCGTTGCAGCTCAGGATCGAGCGTGGTGTAAACGCGAAAACTCTGGGAAAGCAGCTCCGTTTCGGAGAAGCGGTCGAGCAGATGTTCCTTCACCATGTCCACAAAATACGGCGCCGTGCTTCCCTCGAGTCCGCCTCCGACAATGTGCAACTGGATTTTCCTGGCATCCCGAGCCTGATCGGGTGAAATGACGTGGTTTTCGGTCATCGCCAACAGCGCGCGGTCGCGCGCCTCGACGGCCCGCTCGGGGCGCCGCTCGGCTGTGGAATAGCGGTTCGGCGCGTGGATGATTCCCGCCAGGAAGGCCGCTTCGGTCAGGGTCACTTCGCGGACATCCTTGTTGAAGTAGGCCAGCGACGCTTCGCCGAAACCATGAATGGCGAAGCTGCCGCGATTTCCGAGATAAATTTCATTGGCATAGAGTTCGAAAATCTGCGCCTTGGTGAAGCGCCGCTCCAGTTCGAGGGCCACCACGGTCTCGGCGACTTTCCGCCGCCAGGTCCGGTCCGTGCTGAAGAAAAAGCTGCGCGCCACCTGCATCGAGATCGTGCTTCCCCCCTGGACGCGCGCGCCGTGGCGGATGTCCGCCCAGGCCGCGCCCAGAATGCGCACAAAATCAAAGCCGGGATGCTCGAAGAAACGCCGGTCCTCCACCGAAAGCACTGCTTCGCGCAGGATCTTCGGAATATCGTCAAAGCTTACGGCCCGGCGTTTTTCGCGCGAGCTGTCGAACAGGCTGGTCAGGAGCTCAGGCTCGACCTCGGCCGAATCGACAGCCGCGCCGGTGTCCATCGAATAAATCTTCCGCACCTCATTGCCGCTGAAACCGACCACGAGCCTGTTCTTGCCGTTGAAGTAAGACTCGTCCGATGGACGGATCTCGACTTCATTGCCGTGCAAAATGTAGCGGCCCGGCGTCCCTTTGACGTCCAGTTCGCTATAGCCCGCGCGCTGTAATTGGTTTGCGAGTTGCCCAATGGTGAGCGCCTGTCCTGTCGCAATTCGCAGTGGAGCAGCGTAGATTCGCGCCGTGGTCTGCTGGATGTGCCCGGATAGCCGCAGGTCAATCATCCGGCCATAGGAAATCCAGTAATACGTCGCAACGCCTGTGGCTGCCAGTAGAAGAAGAAGTGCGGTTCCAAGCAAGACCAGGCCAAAGCGGGATGCCCAGAAAATCCGTTTGAAGCGAATGCGCAAGATGGTTCTCCATTCCGCCGCAAAAAACTACAAATCAACCTATATACATAAGATGCGCCACCGGAACAAGTGTACACGGTCCGGCGTCAGATTTCGGAATCCTCATCCAAAGTGGGGAAAATCATCGCCGGCGGGTGAGCGATTCGCGGAACAATGGGGCCAGGGACCAAATTCCGGCGGGCTCCAAGCGGAGCCCGCACCCTTGGCGAGCGATTTCCCCACTCGATCACGCTCGCTCTACGTCAATGAGTCGTTACTGGCAGCGGGGTGAAAATTCAGGGTCCACTGATAAACCATCAAGTCTATCGTTATCGAATAATCTGCCTTGATTCTGATATTGCCGCCCACCGATTCGATTTTAAGGTCCTCGGCGGCAACAGGCACACCATCCTTTTGCGCTTCCTTCAGGACGGCAGCGCGGATTTGTTCCACAGGCTGATGGTTCACAGAGGCAAATCGCGCGATCGTCTGAATGCCATCTTGAAATTGATACTCGTTGACCAATTCGGGGACAACCTTGACGCAGACGTAGACAAACGTTGCCAGAATCAACGTCCAGACAATCGCCTTGAACCGTCCCGCGCCTCTTTGCTTGTCGCGCTTCGGCCAGCCTTGCTTGAGTGTGTGCCGGCACAACTTGCTTGTGTGACCTACGACAGTGGTTCGGGCATTCCCGGTCGAACTCGGATTCGAAAAAAAGTTCATGACTGTGATGCTAGCACTCGCCTCGTTAGGTGTCGAGAGAGTGTGCTGCAAGGGTTGCGGGGCAGTTACTTTCCGCATGTCATTGATATTGTTGCTGTTATATGAACAAGGCGCCGCAGTGAGCCATTTTGCCGGATCGCTTGGCTCTTTCAGCATTCTTGCTGGAGAAGCCCTAGTAGGCTTTCCCGAATATGGCTAGCTCCTTCGCCGGCTGGCTGCAGAAGATGCAAGGCCCGGTCCCACCCGGTTGCTCGATGGGGATGCAACGCAGGGTGGCTTTCGTGGTTTCCTTGATCTGGTCTTCGCACTTGCTGTCGCCGCACCAGTAAGACCGCGCGAAACCTTTCTCCACCGCTTCTCGAAACTCGTCAAAATTGTTCGGCGCAAAGGTGTTCGCTTCACGGAACGCCAGCGCGCGGTCAAACAGCGCCTTCTGAATCTCCACGAGGAGTTGCTGCACGGACCCAACAATGCCCTCCTGGGAAACAAAGACCTTCCCTTCCTTGCCCGGCTTGTCGCGGCGCGCCAGCACGACGCTGCCCTTGGCGACATCCTTCGGTCCGATCTCCATTCGCAGCGGGACGCCGCGCATTTCCCAGTCGTTGAACTTGAAGCCGGGGCTTTGTCCTTCGCGCTCATCCACTTTCACGCGGACATCCGCCTTCACAAGCTGTTCCCGGATTTTCTTTGCGGCCTCGAACACCAGCGCCTTTTCTTCGTCGGTCTTGAAAATGGGCACGATGACCACCTGGTAGGGCGCGAGCCTCGGAGGCAGAATCAGTCCTTGATTGTCGCCATGAACCATAATGATGGCGCCGATAAACCGTGTCGAAAGGCCCCACGACGTTGTCCAGCAGTGTTGCAGAGCGCCCGCCTGATCGAGATAGCGGATTTCGAACGCCTTCGCGAAGTTCTGGCCGAGATTGTGCGACGTGCCCGCCTGTAAGGCCTTGCCATCGCCCATCATGGCTTCGATCGAATAGGTCGCATCGGCGCCGGCAAAACGCTCGGAGGAAGATTTTCGACCGGGGATCACGGGAACCGCCGCCTCGTTCACGGCAAAATCGGTGTAAATGTCGAGCATCTGGCGGGTTTCGGCTTCGGCTTCCTCATAGGTCGCGTGCGCCGTGTGGCCCTCCTGCCAGAAAAATTCGAGAGTGCGAAGGAAAAGCTTCGTGCGCAGTTCCCAGCGCACCACGCTGTTCCACTGATTGATCAGAACCGGCAGATCGCGATAGGACTGAATCCACTTCGCGTAGGCGTAGCCGATGATCGTCTCCGATGTCGGGCGGATGACCAGCGGCTCTTCCAGTTTTTCGCCGCCTCCGTGCGTGACCACCGCCAGCTCCGGCGAAAACCCCGCCACGTGCGACTGTTCCTTGCTGATGAAGCTCTGCGGAATCAGCAGCGGAAACGCCGCGTTCACGTGCCCGGTGGCCTTGAAACGCCGGTCGAGCTGCGCCGTGATGTTTTCCCACAACGCCCAGCCGTAGGGACGCACGATCATGCAGCCGCGCACCGGCGCGTAATCGGCCAGCTCCGCCCGCAGCACAAGCTGGTTATACCATTCCGAGAAATCTTCAGTGCGAGAAGGGAGCTTCAAATCCGCCATGCGCGCTGGTCCTTTTCTGGCAGGCTCCAAGTAGAGCCCGCACCCGTAGTGCTGCTGTCGTGTGGAGTGGTGAATGCCAAGAAAAGAAAGCGTATCCGACGCTTCCGCAGGTGTCAACCAATGGCCCTGATAGAAAGCAAATGCGTTTCAGGCCTTAGCGCGCTTCTTGACAGCCTTCCGATTGGCTCCGCGCAGTTTGGTTCTCTGAGTTATGGATTCGTCTATCGGGAAAAAGCCATTCCGATCAGGATCGTAGGCGGTCACAGTCCCCTGTCCGATGTGATATACCCAGCCGTGGAGCCGCAGGCTTCCCTGCCGCAGGCGCGCCGCGACCGTAGGGTGGGTGCGAAGATTCTTGAGTTGCTCGGCCACATTGCGTTCCGTGAGCGAGAGCAGGAATTCAGGGCTGGCCAATTGTTCCTTGGATTTCGCAGCGGCCCGGCGGGCGGGTTGGGCATGACTCAGCCAGGCGGTCACGTTTGAAAGAGGTTTGAGCGCCTTGGGGTTCAGGACGCCATTCATCACGCCGCAATCGGTATGCCCGCAGACAATGACGTCGGCTACGCCCAACACTCCTACCGCGTACTCGATGGTCGCGGAAACGCCGCCGATCGTCCTGGGATAGCTCGGGACGATGTTGCCGATCACGCGGCAGATGAACAGCTCGCCGGGCATGGTTTGCGTCAGCATGCAGGGATCGATCCGGGAATCGGCGCACGTGATGAACAGGGCCCCCGGTCGCTGTCCCAAGGCCAGTTTTTGAAATAGGTCCCGGTGCTTTGGAAAAACATGCTTGTGGAAACGATCGAGTCCTCGAAGAATGCTTTCGACAGGCATGCCGATTCAATATGCTCCAATTCGATTACGCGCTTCCAGTTCTAAATCAGTGGCCGAGTCTGTCCACTTGCGGAAAATTTGGCGTGCTGTTCCGTTCAGCAATCTATGCACCGGCTAAGGCGATAGTCCGATCCCGTCGCCTGCGCTCAGCGAGGTTCCAGGCCCTTGGCTTTCAGGGTTGGGGCCGCCGCGGGTCCGGTGATGAACTTGATCAGGGCTTTGGCCGCATCGGCATTGGGTGTATTGGTTGCGACGCCGGCCGAGAAGCTTACGTAGCTCTGCAAATCCGCGGGGATCGGACCAGCAAGTTCCACGCCCTTAAAATTTTTAATCTCAGGAATCAGCGTGACGACGAGTTCCGCCTTGCCCTCGGCAACGTTCATTTGAGGGCGTCCTGGCACTATAGCGTCAAGGATGAGTTTGGACTTGACGCTTTCGGAAATTCCGAGACGATCAAAAATCTCGTAGATATGCGGCGCGCTTGCACCAATCGGATTGAAGCTGATGGATTTTGCGCCCAGCAGGAGTCGTTTCAGCGCTTCAGGCGTGCTGAGATCGGGCTTGGAAGCCCCGGCGCGCACGCCAACTCCGATTCCGGCGCGGGCAACGTCGGCGCGTGTGCCGGCAGCGATCTTTCCGTGTTGAATCAAATCATCGATGATTTCGGACGAAAGAATCGCGGCATCGAACGACTCGCCTGACAGAATCTTTTCTTCCAGCGCCTTCGAGGAATGAAGCTCCATCTTGAGCCGGCGCCCAATCGCGCGCTCGATCTGCGGAACCAGTTCCTCCATGGACGTCTTCACGCCGTCCGAGGTGAACACGACAAGTTCCGCGCCCTGCGCCGGAGCTTTCTGGGCGAATAGAAAAATAAATCCGGCAGTCACCGCCAGCGTGATCGCCGCGATTGTGGTTATCCTCATTGTTTTCCCTCTCATGATTCTCTCCCCCAACCAGCTTTGTCGTTCCGTCGCGTTTGCAGATCATCTGAGAACGATAGGGTAGAAGCAAGGATTATCTCTGCAAGTGAAAAGGTCAAGACCAGGCCCTGAAAAACAGGCACGTCGGAGACTAATTTACTGCTGACGCGACGATTCACCACTCTTGTCAGGAACGCAAATTGGCTGCATACTTTTTTCCGGAGTCTGACCCGATGTCGGAAATCCATTTAATCAAAGCAATTGCTCTCAGATACAAGGAAATGCCCCGAAATAAGCGAGTGGCCAGCATCCGCGAATTCGCCGCTAGATCCGCAGCGGATAAGCGCTTCATCCGCCGGTACTTTCCCGACCTATACAGCGAGGCTTTCCGGTCTCCCAAGTCGGGGAGGTGCTCGGGATTAACCCCGCCACGTGCTCGACGCGCAGTGCCTCGCTAGCACCCGGGCCAAGAAACGTCTCCCACTCAGAATCATAGGTAGTGTCCTAATTTGGGCGATATAATAGTATTTGACACCACATCTGCATTCTGCTAATTTATATCCATTATGATGACACTAAAACAACTCATGGAAACCTTCCCGAACGATGATGCCTGCAAGAAATTCCTGATGGAGCGCCGTTGGGCTAAAGGCGTTGCTTGCCCGCGATGCGCCAACACCAAGGTCTATAAACTCACTTCTCGTCAATGGCATTGGGTCTGTAAGTCTTGCACGCCGACCAAGCGGTCCGCTTATCGCTTCTCCGTCACGGTGGGCACCGTTTTCGAGAATACCAACGTGTCCCTCAAGACGTGGTTTGAAGTGCTCTGGCAAATGCTCAATAGCAAGAAAGGCGTCAGTGCGCTCCAAATTTCCCGACAGATCGGCACTACCCATCAAACCGCGTGGTATATGTGCCACAGACTCCGGGCTGGCATGATGGACCCCGACTTCAAGAAGCTTATGGGCATCGTGGAAGTGGACGAAACCTTCATCGGCGGCAAGGACAAGAATCGCCATTGGGACAAGAAGAGTCACATTACAGGCGGCAGCGGGAAGACTGGCGTTATAGGCGCGATTTCCCGCAAAGGTAGCGTGGTTTGCCGAATCATCGAAAGCACGGACAAGGCTACCTTGAATGCGTTCGTCAATGAGACAGTCAGCGACAAGGTGAATCTGGTAGCCACGGATGAATGGCGGGGCTATAACGACCTCCGCAGACTCGGCTATCGCCACAAGAAAGTACATCATGCTACTGGCGAGTATGTGCATGGGAAAATACACACAAACAATCTCGATTCGTTCTGGAGCTTGCTCAAGAGGGGCATCGTTGGGACGTACCACAATGTCAGTCGGAAGTACCTCCCGCTTTACCTGAACGAATTTTCGTATCGGTTCAATAACCGCGAAAATGACGACATCTTTGAGGGTGCTGTAGCGGCATGCTGAAGTGTCCTGACTGGAAGACCCTTCAGCACAATACAAAGAAACCAGTCCAATTGGAGCTTTTTCCATGGATGAAACGCCATGTCCACTAAATACGCGCAGAAGATTCTTCATTTTTATTGTCGGCGTTGCGCTGAGTATCATCCTAAGACCCATCCCCATTACCGCGCAGCAAAGCGCAGAGCGGCTACGCGAAGAAAATCAAAAACAATCACCAAGTGAGCCAAACAAGCATCCCAATGCCACTAACAAGCAAACCAATGACGATCTTCGCGGTACTGACAACTCTCCGGTTGTCGTCAAAGTTCTCCCAACCCCGAAGACTAATGAAGAAACCGCCGACATAAAACAAGATCGAAAGGACCAAACTGCGGTCAACTGGTGGATGGTTAAACTTACTGGTGCCATCGTACTGATAGGTATCATTCAGGGTTTGGTTTTCGCCCTGCAAGCTCGCCGCTTGCGTCAAACGATCATCAAGATGGAAGAAATTGCCAAAGGCCAAACTGATGATATGAAGGCATCTATTAGAGAGGCAACCCGCGCATCCACAGCTATGGAAGGGATCGCCACCAGCATGGCCTCCAGTGTACAGTCCGTAAGAGAAAGTGTCGGAATTACTAGAGAAATTGCTGATCGGCAAAAAATTGTCACGGAATTGGGTGGGCGTGCCTATTTGTCTGCCACCTTCAATGCGGCGTTCTACCAAGATGCCAATCCTGTTTTCGAGGCACAAGCACTTCTGACCAACCGCGGAAGCACCCCCGCTTATGATGTCACCTTCCGGGCCGCTGTGGGCATCTTGCCGTCCCCAATTCCTGATGACTTTGAATTTCCGTTGCCAGACGATACCGCTGGAGTAAGCGTCAGCTTTATTGCGCCAGGATTGGCAAAGATAATCACAAGAAATCTTCCCAATAGGGTCCCCGATAACGAAGTTGCTGCGATCAAACAATGCGGTCCGCCACACTGCTTTGCTATGTGGGGAATCGTAAACTATCGGGATGCCTTCAGCGAGCCTCGCTATGTGAAATTCGCCTTCATGGTGCGTTGGATAGGCTGGATTGAAGGGATGGGCAAGGACAAAGACGGGAATCCGCTGCCGCCCCAGATTGTGAGCGAGGACACGGGTCGTCATAATGAGGCAAACTAGGAAGAAACAGAAAACGGCACATACTAAAGACACTATAAATCCAGCCTGCCTGTCACGTTTGCGATTCTGGCCCCATTTGGGTGTGGTGTCAAGTCCTACTACATCGCCCTAATTTGAATTGCTCACCTCTGAATTGCGACACGTGGCGTGCTCCTAATCCACTCATATGCGGTCCGATTGGTGGCTATGGTGGTGTTACAATTTCTTCACCATGGATGCTCTGGCTCTGGCTGTCATCTTGGCCGTCACGCAAACGCTTCTACCTGTCCCACGGCAGATAGCCAATAAATCCGCTGCTACAAGCGAGCGTGTCCAAAGCCAAGCCAACCCCAACAAGACACCACCCGCTCAATCGCAGCCCTCTGTCTATGCGAACGGCACCCCAAGCTATGATCCCAATAGAAATGAGCAAGGAGCCGATGATGCACAGCATCCCGTAAGCATCAGCAAACTTCCCCCTGTGATGGTAGTCCCCCCAAAGCGGGATTGGGTGGATTGGGGATATTGGGTTTTTAGTGGGCTGCTGGTTGTAGTAGGCGGATTGCAAGTACGCCTTTTGTGGCGCACGCTCAGCGCTATTCGGCAACAAGCAGACCTGATGAAACGACAAGCTGAGTTGATGGAACGGCAAGCAGTAAAGCTGGACGAATCCGTCGCTGTAGCCGACAGGGCCGCCATTGCCGCACAAGCCAGTGCCGGTGCCGCCAAGGAAAACATTGAAATCATTATCAATAAGGAGCGTGCGAGGGTTAGCGTGGAAATCAATCTGCTTAGCTTGACCCTTCCCGCATTAGCTCACACTGCAAATTACAACCTTCGCGTTTATGGCCCGGCAGATGCCGAGGCATATGTTGTCTCTTCCTCTCTGGGGGCGCTTATTACCGACTCTCCAGAACCCCCTACTAGTGGCTTCGTCGAATATCGAATGTTTGGCATTCCTAACGTACTTACCAAACACAACCCAATAGAGAATCGGATGACGTTCTTGCAACCCAAATTCACCCTGGACCAAGGCGACATTGACAGCGTCAATCAAGGAAAAGCCTTTGTTCATTTTTGGGGATGCATCAAGTACAAAGACGTTTTTGATCGACCCAGAGAGACTTATTTTCGGTATAGATGGGATGTCAGCACGGGCCTGTATGGTGGCCCTTCTGGAAGATGGATTCAATGTGGTCCCCCAGAGGATAATAGAGCCACATAAAATCCAAATTAGGGAGCCACCGAATCATACTGCAATTGGAAATCCCTCGTGGATTCCGATAGAATCGCGGTGGTACGCGAGTGGCAGACTCCTCCTCCAAACCGCGCATTGCGCTGGGCGCCGACCACGCCGGATTTCGCGCGAAGGAAACCATCAAGAAATATCTCGAAGGCGCGGGCTACGGTGTGGACGACGTGGGCACGCACTCGGAGGAATCGGTGGATTATCCTGACTTCGCGCGCGCGGTTGGCGAGCGAGTCGCCACAGGAAAAGATCCGCTCGGCATCCTGGTTTGCGGCACGGGAATCGGCGTTTCGATCACGGCCAACAAGGTGGCCGGCATCCGCGCCGCGCTGGCGCACGATTCGCTGACGGCGCGCCGGGCCCGCGAGCACAATGACGCCAACGTGCTGGCGCTCGGCGGGAAGATTGTCGGCGAGGACGAAGCGATTGCCATCGTGCAGGAATTCCTGAACGCGCAGTTTGCCGGAGGGCGGCACCAGCGGCGCATCGACAAGATCAGCGAAATGGATCAAGCGCGCGCACACAAAACATGACGAGGGTGCGGGTTCCACTTGGAGCCCGCCGGAATAATATGAACACGACGATTGCACAACGCATGAACCGGCCGCTTGCGGAAGTCGATCCCGAGATCGCGGACGCTCTTCGCGAGGAGGGACGCCGCCAGGGCACCGGTTTGGAACTGATTCCCTCGGAAAACTTCGTTTCGGAAGCGGTGCTCGAGGCCATGGGCTCCGTGCTCACCAACAAGTACGCCGAAGGCTATCCGGGCAAGCGCTATTACGGCGGCTGCGAATTCGCCGACCGCGTCGAGCAGCTTGCGATCGACCGCGCGAAGGCGCTGTTCGGCGCCGAGCACGCCAACGTGCAGGCGCATTCGGGCACGCAGGCGAACATCTCCGTCTACATGGCCGCGCTGCAACTGGGCGACACCGTGCTGGGCATGAATCTGGCTCACGGCGGGCACCTCACGCACGGGCATCCGCTCAATTTTTCCGGCAAGATGTACAAGTTCATTCCGTACGGCGTGAGCAAAGAAACCGAGACGATCGACTACGACGAACTGGACCGTCTGGCGCGCGAGCACAAGCCGAAAATGATCGTCGCGGGAGCGAGCGCCTACTCGCGCGTCATTGATTTTCCGCGCATGGCCGGAATCGCGCGGGCGGTGGGCGCGCTCTTCTTCGTGGACATGGCGCACATCGCGGGACTGGTGGCCGCGGGCGTGCATCCGAGCCCTGTGCCGCATGCCGATTTCGTATCCACAACGACGCACAAGACGCTGCGCGGGCCGCGCGGCGGGCTGGTGCTTTGCAAGACGCAGTACGCGAAGGAACTCGACCGCATCACGTTCCCCGGCACGCAGGGTGGCCCGCTGATGCACATCATTGCCGCCAAGGCCGTATGCCTGAAGGAAGCCGCCGATCCGGGATTCCGCGAATACGCGCAGCAGATTGTCACGAACGCGCGCAAACTGGCCGCCGAAATTTCTAAAGCGGGCTTCCGCATCGTCACCGGAGGTACGGACAATCACCTTTTCCTGATTGACCTGTATTCGCGCGGGGTCACCGGCAAGGACGCGCAACCCGCGCTCGATCGCGCGGGCATCACGGTCAACAAAAATTCGATCCCATTCGATCCCACCCCGCCGATGACCGCGGGCGGAATCCGTCTGGGCACTCCCGCCATCACAACGCGCGGAATGCGCGAGAGCGACATGGCACGCATCGCCGCGTGGATTGCCGAAGTGCTTTCACATCTGGGCGACGCCGAACGGGAGCGCCGCATTCGCGCCGAGGTCGCCGAGTTCGCGACGCAATTCCCTCTCTACTCCCGCCGCTGGGAAATCGCACCGTCGCTTGCAGAGAGCGGCGGCGGGTCTGGCTAAGCGCCGGCGCCGATGCGTGTAGCCATCGATATCCGGCGCGCCGGTGATTTCGGGATCGGCACCTACATCCGCAACATCGTAAACCAGTTCGCGCGAACCGACAGCGAGACGGAGTACCTGCTGATCGGACAGCAGCGGCACCTCAATTTGCTCGACGCGCTCCCCGCCAATTTCCAGTTGCTCGAATACCACGCCGAGCCCGGCTCGTTCCATACACACCTGCACTTGCCGTTTCTACTGCGCAACCGCGGCGTGGATATCCTCCATATGCCGTGGTTTTATGCGCCCGCCGTGGTGTTCTCGCGGCTGGTGATCACCGTGCACGACTTGACCGACGTGTTCGCGCCGCCGGCAGGAGCGACGCCGCTGGTGCAGGCCGGGCGATTGTTCTTTGCGCGGCGGGCGCTCAATCGCGCGGACCGCATCATGGCCGTTTCGCATTCCTCCAAGCGCGAACTCTCCCGCGTGTTCGGCGTGCCCGAAGAAAAAATAGAGGTGGTCTACAACGCGCTCGACGAACGCTTCCTGCGCGAACCGATGCCCACCGATGCGGATCGCGTTCTGGAACGCCACGCGGTAACCGATCCGTTCGTGCTCTACGCCGGCAACATCAAACGGCAGAAAAACTTGCCCCGCCTGATCGAGGCCTTCGCCGTGGCCAAGGCGGACCTGCGGGATCATCCGGAATACGCGGGGCTGAAATTGCTATTGATCGGGGATTCCGCGGAGGAGCACTCGGACTTGCGCCGCGCCGTGCTGCGCTCGCGAGTGCAGGGCGAGGTGCGCTTCCTTGGATTCGTGCCGCACCCGGTGCTGCGGGTGTTCTACTCCCGCGCGCGGGCATTTCTGTTTCCGTCTCTCTACGAAGGGTTTGGGCTGCCGCCGCTCGAAGCCATGGCGCACGGCACGCCCGTGCTGACTTCCAGCGTGTCCTCGCTCCCGGAAGTGTTCGCGGACGCAGCCCTGCTGGTCAACCCGGAAAACATTTTCGAGATCGCGCGCGGCATCCGGCAAATCCTCACGGAGGACGTGACGCGCGAAGCCCTGATCCGCCGCGGGCACGACTTGGTGAAAAACTATTCGTGGGAACGTTCCGCCGGCCAGGTCCGCGAAGTCTACCGCTCGGTGCTCGCCGCTCGCCCGTCGAAGAAATAGCCCGCATTTGTCACGAAGATGCGAGTGGGTGGAAGGGAAATTACAACTTTGGTTGCTGAACACCGTCTCTTCGTAGCGTCCCGACGCGTCGGGACGGTTTCTTACGTAGCTGGCACAGCGTAAAAACGCCTCGATGCATCGGGGCGCTACAAAACTGCGCGGGAAGCCCTCACTTAGGCGCATTGCTGTGAAACGGCGGATAGTAGGGGCACCTGCCGCGGCGGGCCGTTCACGGAGAACGTTCTCGGTGAACCGTGCCCCTACACGTTTGCAATGACAATTTCGAGTTCCTGTGCGTGGCCTTCGCGAATGGAGAACGCGCGGACCGGATGCGGCGCGCCAGGCTGCGGTGAAATAATGAAGTAGGCTTCGTGCGGATAGTAAGCCAGCTCATTGTCGCGCGGCGACGGAGCGTTCTCGCCCGACGGATGCGAATGATAGAGGCCCAGATGCTCCAGGCCTTCCTCGCGCATGCGCCGGAATAACTGAAACAATTCTTGCGGGGCGATTTCGTAAGCGGTTGAACTGGCGAGCGCGTTCTTCGCGGGAAAAATCTTCGTGATGATGGCGTCGTGCCCGGCAAGCAGGCCGCAGCATTCCGTGCGCGGCTCGCTGCGCGCATGCCGCAGCATTTCTTCGACGATCCCCGCATGCACTCGGATTCCGTGGGCCATGCGCGCAAGTGTACCTTACGCTCCCCGGCTGGCGACAGAACCCCGCCGACGCAAGCAGACCCCGATCAGGCAGTCACGTTCAGACTGCCAGATATCGCCGGCGCGGGCGTGCCGCTGGTGCTGCCCGATCCGGATGTGATGAAACCTCCGATTTGCTGCAGATCGTTCTGGAGCGTCGAAAAGGCCGATTGAGATCCCTGAAGATTTCCCGCCTGCAGAGATTGGGCCAGTTGGCTGAAATCCTGGACAAGGGAATTAGTCTGCTGCCCGGAAGAAGAATTCTGCGAGCTTTCCGTATGATGATGGTGGTGATGGCCTCCGACCTGCGCGGAATTCTGCTGCGCATCCTGCTGAAGGGTTGCGAAGTCCTGCTGAGCCGCCTGGAGGTTCCCCGACTGGAGGTCCTGCCCTAGCTGGGCAAATGCCTGCGCCACAGAGTTGTTGCTGGTGGTTGCAGCGGTAGTAGTCGCAGCTGGGGTAGTCGCAGCGGTGCTGTTTTGACTTGTGCCCGACAGATTCTGCGACAGCGTGGCGAAGTCCGACTGCGCCTGGGTCAGGTTGCCGGATTGCAGATCCTGCCCCAATTGCTGGAATTCACTTCGAATTTGCTGAAAGCGGGATTGGTAGCTTGGTGATCCGCTTACGGCAGAAAGGATGCTGCTGGCAATACCAGTAACCGACATGATTCACCTCATTAGAGAAGTCTCAGTACCGCATGGGAACCGCCGCCACGCCGAAGCCGCATCAAATGCTCGAACGGCATGGCCTGGCAAACTTTAGTTCTTCCTTGCTGGGAAATGATCTCGTTCACAAAGTCCAAGTTTCCCCCGCGTTATTCACGGTTTTCAGAGAGCAGGCCGCTTGCCAAGTTGTGAGGCGGGACTTCAGGCTCGCAACAATTGGATTCCAAAGATCTTATGATTGCACAGGTTTCTTGCTTGTCGGATTCCCAGACTTTGCCAGGCAGGAACTTCCCATTCGCCATCGGCGGTGCGCGGCAAAATTTGCCTCGTTGCCAAATCGCGCTGTGCGGTTTCGAACTGAAATTGAGGGAAACAGCGCCGGGGCGCGTGGCAAGCGCCCCGGCGGAAACTTGGAGCAGGGCAGAGGGCTACGCTTTTTGCGCCGCGCGCCGGAGGAACGTCGGCACGTCGAGATCATCCGCGGGAGAAGTATTCTCCTGATGAATCACTTCGTTGACGACGGGACGCGGGGCTTCTTGCACAGCGACATCCTGAGGCTCCACAGCTTGTCCCTCGCGTCCCGCCTTCCATGTCTTGGGCAGGTACGCCGGCTTCTGCTGAGGCTGCCGGCGCGCCGCTTCGCGGAATCCCGCGGCAATCACGGTAATTTTCACCTGTTCCTTCATGGATTCGTCCATCACGGCGCCAAAAATGATGTTGGCGTTTTCGTGCGCGGCTTTCTGGATGACGGAAGAGGCCTCGTGCACTTCGTGGAGCGTGAGGCTGGAAGATCCGCAGATGTTGATGAGAATCCCCTGCGCGCCCTGAATCGAATTGTCCTCGAGCAGCGGGCTGTTGATGGCGCGGTTGGCGGCGTCGACGGCGCGATTCGAACCGGAAGCGACGGCGGTGCCCATCACGGCGTACCCCTGCCCCTGCATGATGGTCCTCACGTCGGCGAAGTCGCGATTGATAATTCCGGGGATCGTAATGATGTCGCTGATGCCCTGCACGGCCTGGCGGAGGATATCGTCGGCGATGCGAAATGCTTCGAAAAAGCTCGTGCCGGTTTCGACGGTCTCCATCAGCCGCTCGTTGGGAATCACAATCACGGTGTCCACGCAGCCGACCAGTTCGGAGAGGGCCTGCTCGGCTTGCTGCATGCGGCGCTTGCCTTCGAACGCGAACGGCTTGGTGACGACGGCGACCGTGAGCGCCCCGAGTTCGCTCGCCAATGACGCGACGACGGGAGCGCCTCCGCTTCCGGTGCCGCCGCCAAGGCCTGTGGTCAAAAAAATCATGTCCGAGCCTTCGAGGGCTTCGATGATCTTGTCCGTGTCCTCGAGCGCCGCTTTGCGGCCAACCTCAGGATTGGCGCCTGCGCCAAGCCCCTTGGTCAGTTTCCCGCCGAACTGCAGCTTGACGGGCGCTTGCGAGAGCTTGAGCGCCTGCAAATCCGTATTCGCCGCAATGAACTCGACGCCTTCGACCTTGGCGCGGATCATGCGGTTGACGGCATTGCATCCTCCGCCGCCCACGCCGATCACCTTGATCTTCGCGCCCTGATGATTTTCATCGCTGAACGAAATGCGAATTCCCGTGTCTTTGGCCGTCATAATTGTCCTCCCCCGGAAAAATAATCCTGCCCCGCCGGAGTTCCGCGTGTTACGCGCCGGCGAACATGCTCTTGATCTTGGCTACAAAGTTCGCGGGCCGCTGGGGCGCCTGGCGCCGTGCGCGCGCGCCGTAAAGCAGCAGACCCACGACCGTGGCGTACTCGGGCTGGGAAAGCTCCGCGGGCATGCCTTCCAGACCTCGCGGCGCAGCCAGGCGCACAGGCAAATTAAACATGCGCTCGGCCAGCTCGGTCAGACCCTTCAGGTGCGCTCCGCCGCCGGCCAGCACCAGTCCGGCGGGGATCATCGCACCAAAACCGCCGCGCTGCAATTCATCGCGCACGAGCGAGAGCAATTCCTGCGCTCGCGGCTCGGCAATTTCGTTCAGCATCCGCGTAAAGACCGTGCGTGGCGGACGGTCGCCGACACTGGCGATCTCGATGGCGCGATCCTCCAACAGCAGATCTTTAAAAACGCAGGCGTGCTCGCGCTTGATCTTTTCCGCCTCGGGAATTGGCGTGCGTAATCCAACCGCCAGATCGTTGGTGAAATGGTCGCCGCCCACGGGAATGGCCGCCGCGTGGCGCAGCATGCCGTTGCCGAAGACGACCAGTTCCGTCGTGCCGCCGCCGATGTCGAGCAGGCAGCAGCCGAGTTCGCGTTCATCTTGCGTGAGGCAGGCTTCCGCCGAAGCCAGGGGCTCCAGCACCGTATCGGCCACCTCGATGCCCGCCTGATTGACGGCGATGACCAGATTCTGCATCGCGGAGGCGGAGGAGGTCACCAGATGCACGTTGACCTCGAGGCGCTGGCCCACCATGCCCAGCGGGTCGCGAATGTTGGCTTGCGCATCCACAATAAATTCCTGCGGAAGCACGTGCAGGACAACGCAGTCGCTGGGCAGCGTGATATTGCGCGCGGCGTCAACCGCGCGCCGAATATCCTCGCGGTCGATGTCCCGCGCGCGTTGCCCCAGCGTGATACCGCCACGGCTGTTGACTCCCCGGATGTGGCTCCCGGCGACGCCGACAATGACGCGCTCGACAGGCACCGCGGCGACGCTTTCGGCCTCTTCGACGGCGCGCCGGATGGAGGTTGCCGTCGCGCCCAGATTGGCGATCAGTCCCTTGCGCAGGCCTTTCGATTCCGCCGCGCCCATGGAGATAAACTTCGCTGCTCCAGAATCGTCCACTTCGCTGAGGATGGCGCACGTTTTCGTGCTGCCCACGTCCAGCGAAATCAGATATTTATCCTTTTTGGTCAAACCGCCACTCCTTCGTGTTCTCCTTCCGGCCCGGGCGGGGACAGCGCCCGAAACGGAGTCCTGCAAAACTGTTTACCGCCGCTTCCGCGCAGCCTGCGCCGGCTCGGGAGCGCTCTGCGATGTGTTGGCCGCCGCGGTCTTGGTTTCCGGATTCACCACCACCTGCCGCGCGAAACGCAGATCCACCGAATCCACGCGCCCCGCGCTCGCGCGCCACTGGCCGATATTCTCAGCCAGCAGATGATAGCGATTGGCGAAATCGGAGTCGCCAAAATGTACCAGAATCGGCGAGGCCTTGCCTGGGGCCGCGCCCAATCCTGCGAGCGTCACGCGCAGATCGGCGGCGTCCGAGAGATCCGCTTCGCTGATGTGATCGTCGGCGCCGGGACTGGCCAGCTCGATTTCCTTCATGAACTCGACAAACAATTTCATGCGCTGCTCGCGCACCTCGCGCGGCATGGATTCGCCGACGCCGCTCACGACCGGGAAGCGGAATTCTCCCTCGACCGGCCGCTCCAGAATCATGCCATAAACATCCACCAAGGCAAGTTCGTTCGCCCGGCGCAGGAATGCGACCGGGGTGCGCTCGGTGATTTCGACGCGGATGCGGTTCGGCAGCACGCGTTGCACTTTGGCTTGCTCCACCCACGGCAGAGACTCCAGCGCCTCGCGGCGTTCCCCGAGCGGGACGCGCACGACGCTGCGGCCCATGTCCGCTGAAAATTTCTCGACGATGGCGCCGGGCGGAACGAACCGGTTGCCTTCGATTTCGATCTGGTCGGCGCGCTCGAGCATGACGCCCGGGGAAAACAGGAAGTAATGTCCCGCTTCATACAGCAGCAGCCCCGCGGCAAGCACGGCAATTCCTCCAACCAAGATCCGGCGGTACAGCGGCCAGGTCTTCCGGCTGAATTTGCGCTTGCGGATTTCCAATGGCTTCTGCCGGCGGAGATACTTGGGCTCCTCTTCGGCCAGAGCGTCCGCGGGAAGATAGTCTGGTTCCGCGCTCATGATTGTTTCCACACGATCACTTCTTCTTCCAGCTCGACGCCGTAACGTTCGCGCACGCGCCGGCGCACATCGGCAATCAGCGCGAGCATGTCGGCGGAGGTGGCGTGTCCGGCGTTGACAAAGAAATTGGCGTGGCGGTCGCTGACACGGGCATCCCCGACGGAATGGCCTTTCAAGCCAAGCTCATCGATCATGCGCCCGGCCGACCCGCCCGGCGGATTCTTGAAAATACAGCCCGCGCTTTTCTGGTTGAGCGGCTGGCTGGCCCGCCGTTTCTCATTGCAGATACGAATTCCTTGCAGTATTTCGCGGTACGGTTTGGAAGGCAGTTCCAGTCGCACTGTGAGCATAATATCATCGGGCGCGAAAGAAGTGTGCCGGTATTCGAAATTTATTTCAGAGCCGCGCAGAGTTTCGATCCGGCCCGTGGCGGCGCGATACGCCCGCACCTCCCGCACGAACGATCCGATCTGCGTGCCGTACGCCCCCGCATTCATCCGCAGCGCCCCTCCGACGCTGCCGGGCACGCCGATCAAACCCTCCATGCCGCCGAGGTCGGCCTTGGCGCAGGTCGTCACCATGCGGCCGAGGTCCGCGGCGCAATCCACCAGCGCCGAATTTCCCTCGATGCGGATTTCAGGGTCCTGACGCTCGAGTTGCAGAATCACCCAGGGCAGTTCGCCGTCGGGGAGAAGCACATTGCTCCCGCCGCCGAGGAAGCGGTATGGTATGCCGGATTGCTTCAGCAGGCGCACCAACTCCGGCAATGCGTCATGACGGTGAATCCGCAAGAGGTCGGACGCGCCCCCTATCCCGAGCGAAGTTCTCTCCGCCAGCGAAACACCCGTCTCATGTTCGACGCCCAGGGCGGTGAATGCTCCGATCAATTTTGGATCGCTAATGCGCATGATGCGGGGAAACCCTTGCTCCCAGTAAAACCGCCAGTTCGCCCGGCGCGCGGCTCACATTGCCCGCGCCGATGGTCAGAATCGCGTCGCCGGGGCGCGCGGCCCTCAGAAGCTCCTCGATTCCTTGTTGCATGGAGCTGTGGAAGACGACGTTTTTGTGTCCGGCGGCGCGAATGGCATCGGCCAGCGCCTGTCCGGTGATGCCGGGAATCGGCGGCTCGTTCGCCGCATAAATGTCGGTCAGCACGACCAGATCGGCCTGATTGAAGGCGCGGCAGAACTCGTCCCAGAGATGCTTGGTCCGGGTGTAACGGTGCGGCTGGAAGAGCACGAGGATGCGGTTAAAATGGCAGCCGCGCGCCGCTTCGAGTGTCGCGCAAATCTCGGCCGGATGATGGGCGTAATCATCGATCAGCGTGATGTTGTTGATGACGCCCTTGACGTCGAAACGCCGGCCCACACCGGCAAATTCTTCCAGCCCGATGCGAATCAGGTCCGCGGGCACGTTCAGATAGAGCGCCACGGCCGCGGCGGCGGCGGCGTTCCTCACATTGTGAATCCCCGGCGGACCATTCAGATGAAACTTGCCGAGGTCATCCCCGCGGTAGGTCAGGTGAAACGTGCTCTCGAGTCCCTGAAGCTCGATTCCACTGATCACCAGATCGGCCTGACTCGAAGTGCCGTACGTGATGACCGGGCGGTGCACGTTCGGGATGATGGCCTGCACGTTCGGCTCGTCCAGGCAAAGCACCGCGGCCCCGAAGAACGGCACGCGATTGACGAACTGCGTGAAGATTTCCTGAATTTCCGCCAGCGACTTGTAAGTATCCAGGTGCTCTCGATCAATCGTCGTGACCACGGCAACGACCGGAGCCAGCAGCAGGAAGGTGCGGTCGCTTTCGTCCGCTTCGACGACCATGTATTCGCCGCGGCCCAGGCGCGCGGTCGCGCCGATGTGGTTCACGCGGCCTCCCACGACAAACGTGGGATCGAGGCCCGCCGCGGCCAGGACCGAAGCCGTCATCGAGGTTGTGGTCGTCTTGCCGTGCGCGCCGGCGACGGCGATCCCATATTTCAGGCGCATCAGCTCCGCGAGCATTTCAGCGCGGGGGATGACGGGAATCTTCTGGCGGAGCGCTTCGGCGACTTCGGGATTGTCAGGGCGCACAGCGGAGGAGACGACCACGACATGCGCGCCGTGAACGTTCCCGGCTGCGTGGCCCTCAAAAATTTCCGCGCCCATATTCTGCAGGCGATCGGTGATGGCCGTGGTTCTCAAGTCCGACCCGGAAACCGAGTAACCGAGCGTCAGCAGCACTTCGGCAATACCGCTCATTCCAATCCCGCCGATCCCCACCAGGTGAATGCGTTTGAAGTTGCGAAATGTCACCATCATCGGAGCGCCGCCTCTTTATTATTCCTGCTGGCTCCAAGCGGAGCCCGCATCTTTAATTCCTGCTGGCTCCAAGCGGAGCCCGCATCTTTAATTCCTGCTGGCTCCAAGCGGAGCCCGCATCTTTAATTCCTGCTGGCTCCAAGCGGAGCCCGCACCCCTTCGATCAGGTCCACGATCTCCTGCGCGGCGCGCGGCTTTGCCAGCCGGCGCGCATTGGCCGCCATGGTTTGAAGCTCGAGGGGGTGATCGAGCAACGCAAAAATTTCCTGCGTAAGACGTTCCGCAGTGAGCTGGGGCTCTGGAATCAAACGCGCCGCGCCAAAGCGCTTCATCTCCTGGGCGTTGCGCAACTGGTGGCTGTCGGTGGAGGCGCCGAACGGGATGAAGATGGCCGCGCGCCCGGCCGCCGCGACTTCGGCAGCCGTGATCGCGCCCGCGCGGCAGACGATTAGGTCAGCCTGGGCAAATCGCTCGGCCATGTTCCCGATGAAGGGCAGCACCTCCGCGTTGATTGCGCACCGCGCATAAGCCGCGCACACCGCATTATAGTCGCGTTCACCCGTTTGGTGAACGATCGAGATGCGATTTCTTTGCGGGGCCAGCAAGTCAGCGGCGCCGGCCAACGTGCGGTTGATGACCAGCGCGCCCTGGCTGCCGCCGGTAATCAGAATATGGAACGGCTCGACGGGCGCGCGCGGCGGCAAATCGAAAAATTCCGGGCGTACGGGAATCCCTGTAAGTGTCGCCTTGCGCCCCCAGAGCTTGGTTGGCGCCTCGTAAGCCGTGGCGACGCGGGTCACCAGGCGCGCCAACACGCGGTTGGTAAACCCCGGCTCAGCGTTCGGCTCGAAAACGACAGTCGGGATGCCACGCAAGACAGCAGCGAGCATGACCGGCCCGGCAGCGTATCCCCCAACTCCCAGCGCCGCGGCAAAGTTGTGCCGGTGAATGATGGCGAAGGAATCCCACATCGCGGGAGCGAGCTTCGCGAGATTTCGCGCGAGCCGCAGCCCGCTAATGCCTTTCAGGCCCGCGGAGCGAATCGTCTCCAGCGGAAACCCCGCCTCCGGCACCAGGCGTGCTTCAATTCCGCGTTGCGTTCCGACAAACACCACTTCCCTTTCCGTTCCTCGCGACATCCATTCACGAGCAACCGCCAGCGCCGGGAATACGTGGCCGCCCGTACCGCCTCCCGCAATCAGCAGCTTCAACTTTCCTTGCCCCGCTTCCGTCACACGGCACTCCCAGGGTGCAGGCTCCACTTAGAGCCCGCTGTTATGAAGTGCGCGTTCGACTTACTCCACCTGCTGGCTGATGTTCAGGAGCACGCCGGTCGCCAGCAGCATCACCAGCAGACTCGAACCGCCATAACTGATGAACGGCAGCGGAATGCCTTTCGTGGGCATCATCCCCAGCACCACGCCAAGATTGATCAGCGCCTGGCTCAGGACCATGACCGCGATGCCCAGCGCGACGAAGCGGCCAAATTCGTCCGTGGCCTTGAACGCGGCGCGCATCCCGCGCCAGCCGTAAATGGCGAATAGCCCCAGCACCAGCGCTCCGCCGATGAAGCCCATCTCTTCACACAGCACGGCGAAAATGAAATCGGTGTGCGCTTCCGGCAGGTAAAACAGTTTTTGCTTGCTCTCCATCAGGCCCACGCCGGTGAATCCGCCCGATCCCACGGCAATCAACGACTGTATCAATTGGAAGCCGCGTCCCTGCGGGTCCGCGGTGGGATTCAAGAAGGCCAGAACGCGCTCGTAGCGGTACGAAACCCGCACGATCAGCAGATAAATAACCGGCAAGGCGCAGAGTCCGGCTCCGATAATGTACTTGCCGTTGAGCCCTGCGACGTACAGCATCACAATGGCAATAATGAAAATCTCCACGGCCGTTCCCAGGTCCGGTTCCATGGCGATCAATCCCGCCAGCAGCAGCACCGGTCCCAATGCGGGGAGAATCGTGCGCTTCCAGTCGTTCATGCCAAAGCTGTCAGGATGGCGGCGCATCTCGAGGAACCATGCCAGATAGAAAATCACGGCGAGCTTGGCGAACTCGGAGGGCTGCAAACTGGCCGGGCCCAGGCGAATCCAGCGATGCGTCGCGTGCGACTTATCGAGGAAGAAAGTTCCCGCCAGCATCACGAGCGCGGCGAATAATCCCGTAAAAATGACCTCGGGGCGGCGAAACCTGCGGTAGTCCACGTTCATCAGCAGCATCATTCCGCCTACGCCCAGGACTAGCCAGAGAAGCTGGTGAAGAAGAAAATGATAGCCGCTGCCGAATTCGTCGCGCGCCGTGACCGCCGAGGCGCTGAAAACCATGACGGCGCCGATCAGGCATAGCGCGACCGTCGAGCTAAACATCCATCGGTCGGTTTGCAGATGCCGGGGCAAGTCAGACCCTCCTCGCGAGTTCATCCGCTTCGTGTTTCTCGGCCAGGCTGCGCACGAGTTGTTTGAAGACTCGTCCGCGATGCTCGTAACTTTCGAACTGGTCGAAGCTCGCGCAGGCGGGCGCCAGCAAGACGGTGTCGCCGGGACGCGCCAGTTTTGCGGCGAGTTCCACGGCGCGCGCCATCGTGCCCGCTCGCTCGACGGGAACGACGCCGCCCAGTTGCGCATCAATTTTGTCGGCGGCAGCGCCGATCAGCAGCGCCATGCGCGCGTGCCGCCGCAACGGCTCGCGCAGAATCGTGTAATCGCTGCCCTTGTCCTTCCCGCCGAGGATCACCAGCAAGTTCCCCGGAAAGGCATCGAGCGCCTTCAGCGTGGCATCCACATTGGTGGCTTTGGAATCATTGAAATACTCGGCGCCGGAAATCGTGGCGACAAATTCAATCCGATGCTCCACACCCGCGAAGCTGCGCACGCCTTTCGAAATCGCCGCAGGCTCGACTCCCACGAGCGTCGCCGCCGTGGCCGCCGCCAAAACGTTTTCGACGTTATGATCGCCGCGCAGGCCAATGTCTGCGCGGAGCAGGAGAACCGTCTCCGACCCTTCACGCCGGAAAACAATTTCATCGCCACGAAGAAAACAGCCGCTGGCGACCCGTTTCCGCCGGCTGAACCAGAAGACCTGCGGCCGCGAAGGCGTGTACTGCGGCGCCACCTCGTCATCCGCGTTCAGGACGGCGGCGTCGCCCTCCGTCTGATTTTCGAACATCCGCGCCTTGGCGCGGGCGTAGACATCGAGCGAGCCATGACGGTCAAGGTGATCGGGAGTGATATTGAGCAGCACGGCGACGTCCGGACGGAAAGCGGAAATCGATTCGAGTTGGAAGCTGCTGGCTTCGACGACCGTGAAACCCGCGTCACTCGACACATCTACGCGCGAGATCAGCGGCGTGCCGATGTTTCCCGCAACCTGCACGGGCAACCCAGCGGTTTCCAGAATATGGCCGATGAGTGACGTCGTCGTGGTCTTGCCGTTCGAACCGGTGATGCACACCAGGTGGCCCCGCAGGAAGCGCCAGGCCAGTTCCATCTCGCTCCACACCGGTATCCCGATGGCACGGGCCGCGGCCAGAGCCGGCAGCGTGGGCGGCACGCCGGGGCTGGGGACAATCAAGTCCTGCTGGACAAAGGTCCGCGGCTGGTGGCCGCCCAGTTCGAGTGTGACGCCCGCGGCGCGCAATTTCGCGGCGGTTTCGGCGATTTGCGATTCGGGACGCTCCTCGGTGGCGGTGACGCGCGCGCCCCGCGCGGCGCAGAACAGCGCCGTGGCAATCCCCGTGCGGGCCAGCCCGACCACCAGCACTTGTTTTCCCGCGAGTTCGATTCCCGGTTTCAACGTTTACCTCAGCTTCAGCGTCGTCAGCGAAAATAGCGCGAAAACCAGCGCCGCAATCCAGAACCGCACAATAATTTTCGACTCGCTCCATCCCGCCAGTTCGAAATGGTGGTGCAAGGGGGACATCCGGAAGATTCGCTTCCCGGTCAGGCGGAACGACGCGACCTGCAGAATCACCGAAAGCGCTTCCAGCACGAAGACCCCGCCAACAAAAAACAGCAGGATTTCCTGTTTGATGGCCACCGCCACCATGGCGATCGACCCGCCGAGCGCCAGCGATCCGACATCCCCCATGAATATTTCCGCGGGATGCGCGTTGTACCAGAGAAACCCGAGCGCCGAACCTACCAACGCTCCGCAAAAAATGGTGAGTTCGCCCACTTGAGGAAGATGTTGCAGGTCAAGATAGGCGGAGAAACCCGCGTGGCTGGTCACGTAGGTAAGAATCGTCAGCGCGCCCGCGGCCACGACCACACAGCCGATCGCCAGCCCGTCCAGACCATCGGTGAGGTTCACCGCATTCGAAGACCCCACCATGACCGACGCCACGAAGATCAGGAACGGCAGATAGGCCGCCGAATAGATGTAGGGCCGGGCAAGCAATGAATGGATCACCAGGTCCGGATGAAAATTCTTGAAGAACGGAACGCTCAACTGTGTGGAATACGTGCCGGCCGCCGTGAGCGTCAGCAAAGAGATCGCGACAGCGAAACTGGCCAGAATTTGCAGCGAAAATTTTCGCTTGGCGCTAAGACCCAGATTTTGCCGCTTCGCCACTTTCCTGTAGTCGTCGATAAACCCGATCCCCCCGAAAATCAGCATCGTAAACACGGCGAGCCAGACGTAGGCGTTCTCGAGGTCCCCCCAAAGCAGCGTGGGGATGACGGTCGAGCTCACGATCAACACGCCGCCCATCGTGGGCGTCCCCGCTTTCGCATGATGGCTTTTCGGACCCTCTTCCCGGATGAACTGGCCGATCTGCAATACGCGCAGTTGACGGATCACCCAGGGGCCGAGCACGAGCGTGAGCAGCAGCGCCGTGATGCTCGCCAGCGCGGTCCGCACGGTAATGTAGCGAAATACATTGAGCGCATGAAAATAGCGCTGGAGCACATGATAGAAGAGATAGAGAAGCATTTCAGCCGCGCTCCTTGGATGTGCCGCGCGTCACGGGCGCCTTTGCACCGTTCGAACGCGTAAAGCGGGCGTCGAGCGCTTCCACGATGCGCTCCATCTTCACCCCACGCGAACCTTTCACCAGCAGCAGGTCGCCCGGCGCGAGCAGGTCCGCAATGAATCCAGCCGCCTCGTCTGACGAACCGATAAATCTCGCGCGGGCGGCGGGATGGCCGGCTTCGATGGCGCCACGAACAAAGCTTTCCCCATCGCCTCGCACGCCGATGATCCAATCCAGCTTTCCTGCCGCCACAGCTGCGCGGCCAGCCTCACGGTGCAGTTCTGGGGAAGAAGGCCCAAGTTCGAGCATCTCGCCGGCGGCGAGTATGCGCCGTCCGGACGCGGGCGTGTGCGCGACCATCTCCATCATCGCCGCCAGCGCGACAGGATTCGAGTTATAGCAATCGTTAATCACCGAAAAACCTTCGCTGTAGCGCAGCACGCGCCCGCGCATCCCCGCCGGCTCGAGGCGGGGGAATACGTCCTTCGCTTCAGCAGCTCCGACACCCCAAACGCCGGCAGCGGCGAGCGCCGCGAGCGCATTCGAGATGTTATGGCGCCCGGCGAGCGGCAGCGTAAGCCGCGCGCGGCCCGCGGGCCCCACGAAATCAAACTCGGCGCCGTCCGCTCCGCGGTCGTCGATGTTTTCGGCGCGAAAATCCGCGCCGCTGGCAAACCCAAACGTCACGACTCGTCCAGGCGCAACCTCGGCGAACCGCGCCACACGCGCATCATCCGCATTGAGAACGGCCACACTCTCGCGCCCCGCCAACCCTTCGATCAATTCGCGTTTCGCCAGCGCAATTTCATCCACGGACGGGAAAAATTCCAGGTGCACCGGCGCGACTCGCGTGACCACGCCCACATCCGGACGCGCAATCTCCGCCAAGCGCCGCAGTTCCCCGGCGTGGGACATGCCGAGTTCGACCACGCCCGCCTCGTCCGAGTCATCCAGACGCAGCAACTGCAGCGGCAGCCCATATTCGTTGTTCAGATTGCCCTCGGATTTCAGTACGCGGAACCGCGAGGCCAGCAGCGCCGCCAGAATTTCTTTCGTTGTGGTCTTCCCTGCCGAGCCGGTGACGGCCGCCAGGCGCCGCCCCCAACGCGTTCGCACGGCCTGCGCCAGCCCCTGGAGCGCGGCGAGCGTGTCAGCAACAATAAAAAGTTTGGAGCGAACCGGCTCCGCGAATCCTGCCGCGCGATCTTGCGCCACGACGGCTGCCAGGGCCCCAGCGTCCAGGGCTGCCACAACATAGTTGTGTCCGTCGTGACGCGGTCCGTGTATCGCGACGAACAGTTCGCCGCGAGCCACGGTCCGAGAATCAATCGAGACACCGGCCAGCCGGGCCAGGGTGTCGAGGCCTCCGGGCGGCGTAACACCCAGAGCGCGAGCCACTTCTTCAACCGTCCACCGCATAGCGTCCTCAAGGGGCTGGGTCTCACCGGTCTGGGCTCACCCTGGATCAGCGTCCCTTACATCAATCCTAGCGGGCTCCAAGCAGAGCCCGCACCCGACAAAGAGCACGTTCCTTGCCGGGCACCGGAATCTGTTTCCTGGTCCCAAAGTGTGCAACAGATGGCTTGCACGCTTTGTGGGTCGGAGCTTTAGCTCCGACAATGCCATGGCAGTGAGATTTGGGCTTTAGCCCCTGAAGCTTCAGGGCTTAAAAGCCCCTCTCTAGCGCCGGATCCATTGTCGGACCTGAAGGTCCGACCCACAAACCCTGTGGGAAGTGACTCACTTTGACAGCAAACTTCCCACTCACGACACTAGCGCCGCTCACCACAACCAACAGCCATTCAATGGGAGCGCTGAAATCATTCATTCTCCGTAGCCGCGCTGGCGGAGCTTCCGCCGCGCCATTTCGCGGTCGTCGAAAGCGATGGTCCGGTCGCGCAAGACCTGGGAAGTTTCGTGGCCCTTGCCCGCCAGCAGCACGATGTCACCGGCACGCGCCTCATTCAGCGCGATTTCGATGGCGCGCTCCCGGTCCGGCTCCACCAGGGACTTCGCCTTGGTGCGCTGGACGCCGACAATCGCGTCGTTGATGATCAGCAGCGGGTCTTCGCTGCGCGGATTGTCCGAAGTCAGCACGACGATGTCGCTTGAGCGTCCCGCCGCCTCCCCCATTAACGGACGTTTGGCGCGATCCCTGTCTCCCCCGCAACCAAACAGCGTGATGATGCGCCCATCCGCATTGAGTTCCTTTGCGGTGGACAACAGGTTGCGCAGCGCATCATCGGTGTGCGCGTAATCCACCACCACCAGGAACGGCTGGCCCGCGTCAATCCGTTCGAAACGCCCCGGCACGGCGGAAAGCTGCGCGACGCCCGCCGCAATCACTTCCCGGGCAAGATCCAGCGCCACGCCGGCGCCGATGGCCGCGAGAATATTGTAGACGTTGATTCGCCCGACCAGAGGCGAGCGGATCTCGATCTTTCCGAGCGGCGTTTCGGCCGTGAATTCGATGCCGGAAAAAGAAATCGCCGGCTTGCGCGTCGTTATCTCCGCGCCGGGTTCCAGTCCATAGGTCAGCGTGCGCGCTGCAAGCCCGGCCAGTTGCTTGCCGTAGGCATCGTCACGATTGATGACAGCCGCGCCCGGCGCCGCCGCGCCCGTGCCTTCGAACAGGCGCCGCTTTGCGGCAAAATATTCGTCAAAGGTTTTGTGGTAATCGAGATGGTCGCGCGTCAGGTTCGTGAAAATCGCCACTGCGAACGGACATCCCCACAAACGATCCAGGGCCAGCGCGTGCGAGCTGGCTTCGAGCACCGCATGGGTGCCTCCGGCACGGACCACGTCCGCCAAAAAACTCTGCAGGTCGAGCGATTCCGGAGTGGTGTGGCTCGCCGGGCGCGTCTCGCGCACCAGCCGATAGGCGATCGTGCCGAATAAACCCACTTCGCAGCCCGCGGCCCGCAGGATCGAGTCCACCAGATAGGATGTTGTCGTCTTACCGTTGGTACCCGTCACACCCACAAGCTTCAGCACGTCGGCGGGACGTCCGAAATAGTTCGCCGCAACGCCGGCCAAGGCCTTGCGCGCATCCTGAACTTTGATCCAGGGAATTTCCGCGGGAAGCGTCTCCGGCTTTGTCATTTCGCTCACGATGGCAACCGCTCCGCGCGCCATCGCGTCTGACACAAAGTTGTTTCCGTCGGTTTTCTCACCGCGGATGGCGACAAACAGTGTTCCCGGATTCACTTTACGGCTGTCGTAAGCGACTTCCGCGATCTCCAGATCGCCGTTCGCCGCCCCTCCTTCCGTTTCGATGCCCCGCAGCAATTTCACGAGCCGGATTGCACCACGGCTTCCGCCGGCCAGTTTCTTTTGCGCGAGGTCTTCGTTGTAGTCCGCCACGCTTCCCGTCCTCACCCTCAACGGATTCTCCTCCGCGCCGCCGCGGATATCAAGGAAGCGTCGCGGGCAAACCGCACGGTGATGCGGCCGCCTCGGCGGATCATGGCTCCGGGCTCCGGAGACTGTTCCACGGCAATGCCAGTGCCAGCCAGCACGGGATTCAGTCCAAGTTTCATGCATTGCTCGGTGACTTCACGTACGGTCCTGCCCTGGAGTTGCGGTATGGGGATTCCTTCTCCCTCCGCGAATTCGACGGTTGGCGCTGACGATCCGAGCGCATGTGGTGGCAGCGCCGGAGCAGAATCTGTAGCTGCGATACCCGTGTCGGCCTGTACCGGATTGAAATCGGCCACGTCCGCCAGATCTTCGTCACTGCGATGCCGGCGGTTCGCTCGAAGAACATCGTTGGGAACAGCAATATCCTGTGGCACATCCAAATAGGCCAACACCTGCTGTGCGATGCGCTTGAACGCGGGGGCGGCGACCTGCCCCCCTTCGTGCATGCCGACCGGCGAATCGAGCTGTACCAGTATCGTCACGGCGGGCGTGTTGATCGGCGCGAAGCCGACGAAGGAGGCGATCAACTGGTGCGGAGAGTAATGGCCGGTCGCGGTATCAAATTTCTGCGCGGTGCCCGTCTTCCCTGCCGACGTATAACCGTCAAGCCGCGCCAGTTTGCCGGTGCCGTTGAGCACGACGCCCTCGAGCATGCCGCGCATGGCCGCGGCAGTGGTTTCGCGGATCACGCGGCGAGGCGGAGGTTGCGGCAGTTCGCTGAGCTGCGTGCCGCGGCGCATCGCGTGGACGATGTGCGGCCGCACGACAAGCCCACCGTTGGCCATGGCCGACATCGCGGTGATCATCTGTAACGGCGTCACGCCGATTTCCTGCCCCATGGAAATCGAGCCCACCGAAACCGGCGTCCAATTTTCCAGGCGGCGGAGCATTCCGCGGCTCTCCCCGGGCAGATCCACGCCGGTCGGCTGGCCGAAGCCGAAGGCCCGGATGTAACCGTAGAATTTGGGCGCGCCCAGTCGCAAGCCGACCTTGATCGCGCCCACATCGCTGGAATGCGCCAGCACCTGGGAAACGGTGAGCAGTCCGAAACTCTTGTGGTCGTGAATGCGATGTCCGGCGATGGAAATCGCGCCATTCTGACAATCGATGAGTTCCTTCGGATTCGTAATGCCCTGATCGATGGCCGCCGAAAGCGTCACGATCTTGAAGACCGACCCGGGCTCATAGAGCGCGCTGGCGGCACGGTCCATCCGCGACTCGGGATTGCTATCCTTGGCAGCGTTCGGATTGAACGTGGGCCAGTTGGCGACGGCCAGCATTTCGCCGGTGTTCGGGTTCTCGACAATGACAGTGCCCGACTTTGCTTGCGTGTCGTGAATGGCCTGTGCGAGTTCCTTCTCCGCGATGTATTGGATTTTTTCGTCGAGCGTGAGAACGACGCTCGTGCCTGTCTCCGGCGCCTTGTCGGTGGAGTCATACCAGCGGCGGTGGGCATCGGTGAGGATCAGCATCTTGCCGGGCTTGCTGCGAATTTGATCGTCGAGCGAATACTCGACGCCGCCCAGCCCCTTCTCGTCAATATCCACATAACCCAGGACGTGCGCGGCCAGTTCCCGCTTGGGATAGAAGCGCCCGCCTTCCCGCTGGAAATAAATCCCGCGCAGGTTCATCGCCGCAATTCTCTCCGCCTTTTCCGGCGGCAGCTTGCGCGCGATCCAGACGAAGGAATGAGAACCGGCCAGGCGTGTGGCGATCTCGTCGGATGAAACGCCCAGGACTTTCCCGATCAACCGCGCGACCATGCCGGGATCGGCAATCTCCGAGGGAATGGCGAAGCAGGAATCCACCGGCACGCTCATGGCCAGCGCGTTCAGGTTGCGGTCAAAGATCTCCGCGCGCCGGGCGCCGACGTCCACGATCAATTGCTGCTGATGTTGTGCGCGGGAATAGTATTCGCTGTAGCGGAACAGTTGCAGGTAGGCTAGGCGGCCCACCGCAGCCACCGTCCAGAGGGCCGTCAGGCCCGCCACTATCAGTAATCGGATCCGGGGACTACGCAGGTCCATATTCTTGCCGGGGACTCCGGGTCAAAAGGTCTTCCGGCTCCGGCGCGGGCTCTAGTTGTTTACCCTGAGTTCCGAAGGGGAGCCCGCTAGAGAAACGTTAGCGTTGCGCCGCCGCGCCTGTCGAACGCGCTTCCGCCAGTACCGCGCCGGGCGGCAAATCCATGGGAGCCACTTGGCCGGGCGCGGGCGCGGTCAATCCGAGCTGACGCCGCGCGATGATGTCGATTCGTCCGGGCGCCCGCAGGCCGGCCACTTCCAGTCTGAGTTCCTGATTGAGCTCCGCGGCCTGGGAACGCTCGCCACGCAGCGATTCGAGCTGGTAGCGCAACTGGATGGTCTGGAAATGCTGCCAGGCATACAGAAACGCGCACAACGCGATCGCTCCGCCCAGCAAAACCAGCCGGGCGCATTCGCGCATGCGGTTTGGCGCCATCGGGCGCACCAGGCGCGAATTATCGATCTCATTGACAGTAAAGAATTCGGTCATTGCCGCCACTCTTTCTCTTGCGGCGCCTCGTGCCGCTCGGAGTCCATTTTCTCGGCAACGCGCATTTTCGCGCTGCGCGCGCGCGGATTGGCCGCAATTTCCGTCTCCGAAGCTTGAATCACCTTCTTCGTTAAAATCTTCAGCGTGCCCTCCCGGGCCAGCCGCTGAAAGCACTGCTTTACTGGGCGGTCTTCGAGCGAGTGATAGCTGAGCATCACCCACCGGCCGCCGGGAGATAGTGTGGCAGGAACCCTAGAAAGAAACTGCCCGAGTTCCTCCATCTCTCGATTCACCGCAATCCGCAGCGCCAGAAACGTTTTTGTCGCGGGATGCAGCTTCTGCCTTCCCCTTACTTTTCGGGCCCCTGCCACAACCGTTGCCAAGTGTTCGGTGTCCCGGATGGGACGCGCGCGAACAATCGTTCTGGCGATTCTGCGTGAATCCCGCTCTTCCGCAAGTTGGTAGAGCAGGTCGGCGAGTTCGTTCTCTTCCACCGTGTTCACAATGTCTGCTGCCGTCTCTTCCATGTCGCGGTCCATGCGCATGTCGAGCGGGCCGCGCGTGCGGAAAGAAAAGCCGCGTTCGCCCAGGTCCAGTTGCATGCTCGATACGCCCAGATCCGCCAGCACGCCGTCGGCGGGCGGGAGCCTTCGCTCCGCGAAAACCTCGCCGATTTGTGAGAAGTTGGCGTGCACCAAAGTCACCTTGTCCTTGAACTCCGCGAGCCTGCCGCGCGCGATTTCCAGCGCCGCCGCGTCGCGATCCAGCCCCACAAACTGTCCCCCGGCCCCCAGCCGCCGGACGATTTCGATGGCGTGTCCCCCGAGCCCCACGGTCGCATCCACATACAGCCCGCCGGGCTTTATGGCCAGCCAGTGGATCGTCTCTTCGACGAGCACCGGCGTGTGCTTCGCGTCCAAACTAAATGCCCAGGTCAGAGAGCGTCTTGCGGTCTTCGTCCGTCATCTGGTTCTTGCTCATGTTGTCCATGAACCGCGTGTGGTTCCAAACTTCCAGATACGTCAGTTGACCCATCACTTCCACGTCACCCTTCATTTGCGCGGCTTCCCGGAGCACCGCCGGAATCAGGACCCTGCCCTGCCCGTCGATCTCCACGACCTGACCGTAATAGTTCGTGCGCGTCAGGAATTTCTGTTTCGCCCGGTTGTAAGAGGAGATCTTCGCCAGCTTTTCTTCAATCTCTCCCCAAACCTTCATCGGGTAAATCCGCGCATGGTCGCCTTCTTCACTGGTCACGTAGAAGCGATCGCCGTGCTCTTTGAGCTTCTCCAGAAAGGCCGCGGGAATCTTGAGACGGCCCTTCTCGTCCACTTTTGCCGGTATGTTTCCCCGTAGCATGTAATCGTCTGCGCAAAGAGCATGAAAAGCGCTTACCCCTTACCTCTGAACTGCTCCACTGGTCCCCATCATTTCGCCACTGAACTTCACTTGCATCCACTTTCTCCCACTTTGTGCCACGATTCTAGACAGGTTCGAAAACTTGTCAAGAGAAAACTCGCGACTTTTCATATTTTATTGTGGAAAACGATGCGGCTTGTGGAGGGTTTCGAGAAAACCACTACAGGTAGCGTCTGCCACGAGAATCGTGACTACACTTAGAGTGGAGTTTTCCGGAGAGGATTTCCGCAATTGTGGCTAAACGGTTACTGGGTCTGTTTTGAAATCGTCCCCCAGGCTTTACCAGCCTCAATTTGCCGCCATCTTACTTGGCTGGGCCGAACCCGTATTCCCTATAAATCGCCTGCGCCTCGGGCGTCGTCAGGTAAGCAACCCAGGCGCGGGCCGCTGCTTGGTGCGGAGCATTGCGCAAGACGCCAGCGGCATAGGCGCCCGTGGTGTTCTGATCGCGCGGGATTTCGATTCCTGCGATGGAGTTCCCAATCATCATCTGAAAACGCACTTCCGAAGCCCAAGTGACGCCCGCATCGGCATCGCCTCTCAGAATCCGCATGGGAGTCTGGCGATGATGAATCTGCGTCAGGTATGTGGCGCCGTTCTGGACCTTGGTCTCATAAACACTATGAAAGAGCGCCTCCCCGCCCGCCTTCCGGAGAGAATCACCGATCTGGCTTGCGACGCCTTCCCACTGAGGATTGGGCATGGCAACTCGCACGTCCAGCCGGCTGAGATCGTTCAGCGAATGGATATTCTTCGGATTCGAGGCCGCCACCATAATGGCGAGGTCGTTGGTCGCGTACGGGACTGCGTTTTCGATCAGCTTTTCCCGTGCCATCTCCTCCAGGACCCCGGCTCCGGCTTCATACACGTCCGGCTCTACATGAAGTGTGAAGTTGCCCAGCGTAAGGGTGTTGTTGCTCGCCATTTGTTTCCGCATGATTCCGGGCGGCAAGGTTTCATAAAAAATGTGGCCGCGAAGCTCAGGATGCAGTTTTTGGAAACCTGCAATCAATTTGGGCAATACGAAAAACTGATTGCCGCCGATGAATAACACGAGTCTGGCGTCCTCGGGATTTCCGTGCAGGTCCGGAACGTTGTCCACATCCTCAACCTGGAATTGATATCCCTGCTCGGCCGCGGGATTATTCGCGCTGTGGCTCCACGGTGGCGTCGTCTGGGAGCGCAGGCAAGGATCGAGCATGACGGAAAGCAGTAAGACGAGGAAGACACCGCCGATGTTCATTGTTCGCTTTCTCACACTAACTCCCTGCCCACTCAGAGAAACCGGTTTCCCGCCCGGCGTTCCGGCTTACGAATGGAACAGCCTGCCGAGGAAAAGCATCAAGGCCACGCCCAGGAAAACAAGCAATGCCATGCGCGTATCGGGCTCGCGGTTCACCTCAGGAACTAAATCTGTCGCCGCCACGTACAGAGTGACACCCGCGGAAATCGGCAAAGCATAGCCCACCTGCGAGTGCAGCACTCCCATCAGGAGGACGCCCGCAACCGTCGCGACGCCCAGCCAGATGGCGGCCAGCAGGGCCGTGTGGCGGCTTTGCCCGCTGGCAAGCATCAGCGACGCGACTGTGAAACCTTCAGGAATCTTGTGCAGCACAATGGCCAGGAAAATTATACCGCCCAGCCAGCCGGAAACGAGAAACCCGGATGCGATCGCCACGCCGTCAAAAAATGTATGAATGGAAAGCCCCAGCAATGCGGAAAGGCCCGCGTGTCCCGGCACAAATTTTTCGACATGCGTTTCTTCTCCGAAATGGAAGTGCGGCGCCAGGTTATGCTCGAAGAAATGAACGATGAAATAACCGACCAGCACGAAGAAATAGGCGCGGCGCCCCGTCAACGCGACCGACTCGGGAAGAACCTCAAGAATGGCCGCGGCCAGCATAAAACCCGCGCCGAGCGCGAGAAAATATTTCAGGTATTGGCGCGACCATTCGCGATGAAGGATAAACAAGCCGCCGAGAACATTGGCCGCGGCCGCGGTCAGGCCAAGCAGCAACGCCAGCAGCATGTGAGAAGCCGGAATGGTTTGCGGGATCGGCATCGTCAGCCCCACATCATTTTACGGCGGGCTCCAAGTAGAGCCCGCACCCTAGCCGCTATGCCGGAACAGGATGACGTCGCCTTCCTGCACGACGTACTCCTTGCCTTCCAGGCGCACCTGCGCCTTCTCGCGCGCCGCCGGGAGGCTTCCCGCCGCAAGCAGATCATCCCAGCGAACCACTTCCGCGCGGATGAATCCGCGCTCGATGTCGGAGTGGATCGCTCCGGCCGCTTTTTGCGCGCTCATGCCGCGTTTGATCGTCCAGGCGCGCACCTCGGGCTCGCCCGCGGTAAAAAAGGAAGTCAGCCCGAGCAGGTGATAGGTCGCCTGAATCAGCCGGTCAAGCCCCGATGATTTCAAGCCATAGGCCGCAAGCATCTCGGCGGCTTCGGCGGGGTCCAGTTCGGCCAGTTCGGCCTCGATGCGTCCGCAGATGGAGACGATCGCCGTGTTCGGACGGCCCACAAGCTTTGCAAGATTGTGGCGTTCGACAGCCGTGTCGAGTTCCGCCACTTCACTGTCTCCCAGATTCAAGACATACAGCATCGGCCTCTGCGACAGGAATTTGAAGCCGGTGATCAGCTTGCGTTCTTCGGGATTGAATTCGAGCTCACGCAGCGGCTTTTCCGATTCGATCGCGGTTTGGCAGCGATGCAGCAGAGCCAGCTCCTGCTCGAGAACCGGCTCTTTTTTCTTCTTCAGGTCTTTTTCGACGCGCTCGATGCGGCGCGTGATCTGGTCAAGATCGGAGAGCATGAGTTCCAGGTCAAGCACCTCGGCATCGCGCAACGGATCAATCGAGCCCGCCGAGTGGGGCACGGCCGGATCGTCGAAGACGCGCAGCACGTGGGCCAGCGCATCCACTTCACGCAACGGCGCCAGCACAGCGGAGTCTTTCGCGCGGTCCTTCACCATTCCGCCGACGTCTACGTATTCGACCGTGGCATAAGTAATCTTCTTCGGGTGATAGAGCGCGGCCAGTTGTTCGAGCCGCGGCTCGGGCACTCGCGCAACGCCAACATGCGTGGCCCCGCGCGCCGCCTTCTCGTCCAGCTGCGCGCGAGTCAGAATTTTGAAAAGCGTAGTCTTGCCGACTTGAGGAAGCCCAATGATCCCTGTTTGCATAGAGAACAAATCGTAGCATACCCGCGCACCCGACGCCTCACGGCTAGTCTCTTGACGCATCCGCACGGCGACCCTATGCTTCGTGCTCCGCCATGGCAAAGACTCATTACCCTGTCGACGCCGCGCTCGTAATGCGAGAGCTTTCACGCGCGGACCGTCACCTCGCGCGAATCATTCGCCGGGTGGGAAGCTTTCCTACGAAGAAACGAAAGCCGCAACACCCGTTTGCCAGCCTGCTCCAGGCCATCGTCTATCAGCAGATCGCCGGCAAGGCGGCGGAAGCGATTTTCGGGCGCGTGAAAGTGCTTGGCGCCGGCGGCTTTCCCACTCCGGAAGAAATCCTGCGCGCATCCAAACTGCAGTTGCGGCGCGCCGGGCTTTCGCGGCAAAAAATTGCGGCGGTGAAGGACCTGGCAGCCAAGACGCTCGATGGCACCGTCCCGCCGCTGGGCAAGATTCGGCGGATGAGCGACGAGGAAATCCACGAACGCCTTACCCGTGTGCACGGGATCGGCGAGTGGTCCGTGCAGATGTTTCTGATGTCGCGGCTCGGACGGCCCGACATCCTGCCGGTTCACGACTACGGAATCCGCAAAGGTTTTCAGCTTGTCTACGGCCACGAGGACGCGCCCAAGCCGCAAGCGATCCTCGAACACGGCGAGCGCTGGCGCCCCTACCGCTCCATCGCGAGCTGGTATCTCTGGCGCGCCGCCGATGAAATGAAGGCGAAGCCTTCGGGCAAAACGAAACCTAGGAAGATTTCTGCCGGGCGGTAAGGAAGAGCGCGACCAGTCCGGAGAGAAGCACGACGCTTTCGAGCCAGACCGAGTACTGGTGCAGGCGATCGAACGCGACGCGCAGCGGACTGCCGGCAGGCGTGGCGGCCACCGATCCCATCTGCGCGCGCAGGACATCCATGCGCGCAATCACGCCGTATTGCGAAGCCGTGGTGCACAAGATCATCACAACAACAAGTAACGCCGCGGGATGCGCGAGCGCCCCAACGAATCTTATTCCGGCGGGCTCCAAGTAGAGCCCGCGCCCGCTTCCGGCGGGCTCCAAGTAGAGCCCGCGCCCGGCATTGGCAGCCGTCGCCAGCAAGTAGATGCAACCCGCGACAATCCCCATCAGATGCAATCGGGCGAGTGTGTAGCCCACGAGCGCTCCCGCCAGGTCATTGTTGGGCAAGACCGAAAAGGCGCCGCGGGTGACCACGAAACTGAAGAAGAGAATGCTGCCCACCCAGGTGCCTAATGAGAAAAACTGGAGAAATCGGAGAGTCGAGGCCACGCGGGATTCCTTTAGAATAGCTATTGGCTTTTGCCGCCGGCGCGGTCACGCTTTTCTGCGCCGGGTATGGCCGGAAATAAATGGTGGGCGATCAAGGACTTGAACCTTGGACCTCTCGCGTGTGAAGCGAGCGCTCTAACCACTGAGCTAATCGCCCGTGAACTTGAGGTTCGTTTGTAGCAGAAGCGCCAAGGATTTTCAACCAATGACCACAGCCACATCCAACCAGATCGCGCAGTTGCAAGGTTCGATTGCCCGCGTAATTCGCGGCAAGGACGAAGTCATCCGCCTGGCGATTATCGCGCTGCTGGCCCGGGGCCACCTGCTGATCGAGGACGTCCCCGGCGTGGGCAAGACCACGCTGGCGCAGGCCCTGGCGAACTCCTTCCACTGCTCGTTCCAGCGCATCCAGTTCACTTCGGACCTGCTGCCTTCCGACGTGGTCGGCACCAGCGTGTTCAACCAGATCGAGCAGCAGTTCGATTTCAAGCCGGGCCCGATTTTCGCCAACATCGTTTTGGCGGACGAAATCAACCGCACGACGCCGAAGACGCAGTCGGCGCTGCTGGAAGCCATGAACGAGGCGCAAGTGACGGTGGACAACCGCACGCATAAGCTGCCGCGACCGTTCATGGTGCTGGCCACGCAGAACCCCATCGAGCACCACGGCACCTACCCGCTGCCCGAATCGCAGCTCGACCGGTTCTTGCTGCGCACCAGCATGGGCTACCCTTCCCGCGAAAGCGAACGGGAGATCATGCGGCAGCATACAGGCGGACGAGATGCGCCGTCGGAAGTCTCCGCCGTCATGGACGTGGCCGAGGTCGAAATGATGCAGCGCGCGGTGGAAATGGTGCGCGTAGACGACAGTTTGCGCGACTACGCCATAGATATCGTCGAGCAGACGCGCCGCACCGAACAGCTGACGCTCGGCGTAAGCCCTCGCGGCCTGCTGATGCTGCAACGCGCCGCGCAGGCGCGGGCTTTTCTGGAAGGCCGCGACTACTGCACGCCGGACGACTTCAAGCAACTCGTTCTGCCGGTATTCGCGCACCGCGTCATGGTCAACACGCGCTTCGCCACGACGCAGAAAAAAGCGGAGCAGGTGGAATCGATTCTGCGCGAAATCATGGAAGCCACGCGTGTTCCCCTTTGAGGAAAGCCTGAATTCAATGAATTTCGAAATCTTCGAACGACGGGTGGCTCCTCGGATTGGCCCCCCCCAGAATACCCGGTGGCATGGCCTCGACCGGCCCAGTTGGCGCAGTTTCATCGTTGCCTTGGCGGCGCTCGCGGCAGCGCTGTTCCTGGCGCTTTATTCCGGCGCGGCGGCCGAAGCAGGACACTTCCTGCTGGCGGGCATCTCGGCGCTGGCGGCGCTGGCGCTGGCGGGCTGGGTGGCGCTGACGATTGTGCCGGTACTGGCGCGGCGCTCGCCGCTGTGGTGGCTTACCCACAAGATCGAATACAGGCTGACGCGCGAGGGCGTAGTCTATCTTGGCGGTATCTTCGTGGTCGCGGTGGCGGCGCTCAACACGGGGAATAACCTTCTCTTCATGGTCCTGGCATGCCTGCTCGCGGGCGTACTGATTTCAGGACTGCTTTCACGTCTGGTGCTGAGCGGGGTCGACGTCCAGCTCGAACTGCCCGAACACATCTTCGCCGGACGGCCGATCATGGCCATCGCCGAACTCCATAACACGAAGCAGACGATGCCGTCGTTTTCCGTGTTGCTGGTGGGCGAGCAAAGTCCGCAAGCGAAGAAACAGTCCTCCACGAAGACTCTTCCCGGCATTCTGGCCCGCCCCATCTACTTCCCGCACGTTCCGCATCAGAAGGCCGTGCGGCAAAACGTGGAGCTTGTGTTTCCTCAGCGCGGGGTCTACCGGCAGGATGCCCTTGGATTGCGCACGAGATTCCCGTTTGGCTTTCTCCAAAAGACACGCCGCGTGGATTCCGGAATCGAAGCCGTGGTGTACCCTCCCGTCGAGCCCACCGCTGAATTTTTCGAAATTCTGCCACTGGTGAGCGGAGAACTGGAAAGTTATCAGCGAGGACGCGGGAACGATCTCTATTCGATCCGCAGCTATCAATTCAACGACAGCGCCCGGCACGTGGACTGGAAAGCCTCGGCAAGAACAGGGGTCCTGCAAGTCCGCGAGTACGCTCGCGAGGACGAACGCCGCGTCATGCTGGCGTTTGATCCTTACACGGACCCGCGCGAGGAGAACTCCGGACGCTCCGCCGAACGATTCGAGCGCGCCGTGGCGCTTTGCGCCGGGCTGGCGTGGCATTTCTACGAAATCAATTCGATGCTCGAGTTTCGCTCCGCGGGTTATGCGACCACGCGAGCGCCCGCCGAAGAAATCGTCTACGACGTCCTGCGGTGCCTGGCGCGCGTCGCGCCGCTGAAGGCCCAGCGTGACCACAGCTTCCTCGATTCGCTGTCCGATGCGCCCGATATTTTCAAAATCCTTCTGACCAGCCAGCCGCGTGGCTCGATTCCCACCCAGCTGTGGAGTTCCTCGTACATTTTGTTCATACCGTCACTTTAGTTTCAGCCTCGCGCACGCCTCCCGCTTGAAATCTCGATGTGCGACAATGCGTGGCGTGAGTATCGTGGCACTGTCGGGATTCTGGCAGGCTCCAAGTGGAGCCCGCACCCTGCCGGAACTCCGGAAATTCAGGCGCCGCTTGCTTGCCTGGTTCGCCGCTCGCAAGCGCGACCTCCCCTGGCGAAGAACAAAAGACCCGTACCACATTTGGCTGTCGGAAATCATGCTGCAGCAAACCCGCGTTGCGGCGGTTGTGCCCTACTATGAGAGCTTCCTGACGCGGTTCCCGGACATGCAGGCGCTGGCGCGGGCACGAATCGAAGCGGTGCTCAGCCATTGGGCGGGACTCGGGTATTACAGCCGCGCAAAGAATCTGCATCGCGCGGCACAGGAAATCGTTACGCGCCACGATGGCCATTTCCCGCGCGAGTTTGACGCTGCGCTCGCCTTGCCGGGAATTGGACGCTACACGGCGGCCGCGGTGCTCAGCATTGCTTACGACCAGCCGCTCGCGGTGCTGGATGGAAATGTGGCGCGCGTCCTGGCGCGATTGGGCGCCTTGCGGGGCGATCTACGCGCTCCTGCGCATTGGCGGAAACTAGAAGCCACCGCGCAACACCTTCTCGCCCGAAACGCGCCCGGTGACTGGAATCAGGCCCTGATGGAATTGGGCGCGACTGTCTGCATACCAAAATCGCCGAAGTGCGAAGAGTGCCCTGTTGCCGGGTGCTGCCTCGCGCGGAAGCGAGGAATTGCCGGGCAATTGCCCGACGCAAGAAAGAAGCGGGCATCGGTGAAAGTGGCGCTCGCAGCCGCGGTGCTGATAGACCCGCTCGGTCGGACCTTGCTGGTGCGGCAACCCGGCAGTGATGGAGCGCTTTTCTCGCGCATGTGGCAGTTCCCTGCCCTTGCAACAGACGCGGATGCGGTTACCAGCCTCGCCAAGCACCTGCGGGAAAAATTCGGAGTCAAAGTCGCGGATGGTCAGTTGATACAGCTCAGAACTGCGCGTCACGCCGTGACATTCCACGAAATCCGCTTAGTGCCATTTCTGATCAGGGTGAATCGCCTGCCGAAGATCGACGGAGGGCGCACGCCAATTCTACGGCGCCTGGGTCGCCTGCCGATTTCGAGCGCCACGCGAAAAATCGCCGCCGCCGCGATCACTCATTCCAAAAACCCGTCGTAGCCATAAATTAAGAAAGCGATCGCCGTGAATTGCCCGGAATCAAAGCAGTGCGCCAGTTTCCGAGAAGACTTCACGGGACTTAGTCGTTGGAATTATGGAAGCCCAGACTCTTGGTCGTCCGGCAAAGCGGTTCCATCCATCCTGGATAATAGCGGAGTGCGCTCATCGGACCGTATTACCTGTCGCGCCGACGGTCACGGAACCCACGTTGCGGAGCGAAAGTCCTCGCATAGATGAGGCCGATTGCGTCAAGGTACTTTCCCGAGCGGCCGATGAACCCGATGGCCTGGTTGCCGTCTGGAACGTCGATTCGAAAATCCCTTTCCCCTCCACTCCCTCCGAAGAGCTGCGACGTGCGCATGTTGGTGTGTATGCGCAACGAGTCCACATAGCGGCCGCAACGACCGGAAAGGCCGACGATGTATTCACCTTGTTCTAGGCGGAAACTCGCGGCGCGGCCTCCTTCTCCGCCGTGCCTAGCTGCCTCGATCGGACGGCCGTCGGGGAAGCTATAAATCATCTGAACCGAATCGATGAACTCTCCCGCCTCCACGCGCACCTCGACGATACGGGCTCCAGCGGGGATATCGCCGTCGAGAAAGTCCGTGCCACTCGAGCCGCCAGCAAGGGACGTTTGACCGGGCTGCGGCGCGCTCCCGAAAGAAGAAAAGAATCCGCGGCGCATAGGGGTAAAGGTCAGGCCGATGGCGTCCAGATATTGCCCGGCGCGCCCGGCAAGACCCGAGACCTGAGCGTTAGCCGGGACATTGATGCGGAAATCGCGGCTTCCCCCGCTCCCTCCAAATGTGGGAGAGGTTCGCTCGCTGGTCTCGAATCGGATTGAGTCGATGTAGGCTCCGGAACGGCCCGATATCCCGATAAGATACTCGTCGGCGTCGAGATGAAAAACGCTAAGTCCGCCGCCCCCGCCCCCGTGCTGCGGGCCCGTGACGGTACGCCCGTCGCTTAGCATATACACCAACTGCACCGAATCTACGTGATCCCCTGAACGTACCTGTATCTCTATCACGCGTGCACCCTGCGCAGGTTCCGGATCCGAAAAGGCGTTGCCTCCCGGACCTCCGGCTATTTCCGTGGCGGGTGCCTGCTGGGCACCTGCCCACCCACCTCCGCATAAGGCGGCAACAATCGAAAGCAGCCCCGCGATTAACAGTTTCCTTTTCATGGCACTCACCTCGGCGGATTTTATTATAGTTCAAACCGATGTCGAGCCCAGGCTTCAGCTAACGGGTCTGTTGTCAAAAAGTAAGATGATTTCAGACGCTTAGCACTATCGTCACAATGAAACCGCACACCAGTGCCTGATAAACAGGAATTATCGGCAACTGGCCGAGATCGCAGCAGAGAGAAACCTACATTCCGAGAATCTTATCGTGAACTGGCTGTCTGCTTGCGGAGAAACCATGAGGCCAGCTTAACGCTGACCACGGACAATGACGTGGCCTTACCTAGCGAGGCTTGGATTGGGCCGCATCAAGTTCAGCTTGGTCATGGTATGCTGCAAAACACCTTCATCGCGTAATCGAGAACCTCCCTGAAAGGGGTTTATGCGAATTAAAACGACTCTCCTGATTCTCGTCTTCAGTTCCTCACTGGCAGCGGACAATTTGGAAAAGACCCAGAAAAAAGAACTCGAAGCTCAAGTCAAGACGATGACTGCGGAAGCCCAAAGGCTTGAGAAAACTGGACAACTGGCGGATGCACGCACGAAGTATGCCGAGTCCCAGGCGCTTATCGAGGTGAAAGACGTCACTGAGGCCATCAAACATTTGGATGAAGAAATTCACAAGCGGGTGAAGGATACCTTGAGCGAATCACGTAAGCTCTACGAGTCGCGCAAGTTCAAGGAGGCTGCCACAGCGCTGGACGAGGGCATGAAACTACAGGCTTTCCAGTCTGTGCTCGCGTACAATCTGGCGCTCTGCTACTACCAGCTCGGTGAACGCAATAAAGCGTTCGAATACCTGGGTAAGGCCAAAACAGGTACGGCAGACCCGAAGCAAAAACAGAAACTCTCGCAGCTACTTACTTACTTCACTACGGGAGAGAACGGGCTTTCGGTGAACGACAGCGACAAAGATCGAATCGGCCGGGTCAACCGTCTCTCCGAGAGCATCGGAGTGGACGCATCCCTGGAAGATGCAGCAGGCGATGAGGAGCCGTCCTCCGAAGCCGGCACCCCATCCGCGCAACCGTCGTCTCAGGTGCCTCTCAAGACAAACGTGCCAGCCAGTACGCATGGCAACACCACTGCGAGTCATAGATCGAGTTTGTGCGATGCGCTTGGCGAGCTCAAGGGCACGGTAGCCAGCAGTCCGTCTGCGACCTTCAATCTCGCGAATTGCGCCGAGACCAATGGACGGGCCGCGGAGGCTGTCAGGCTGCTGGAGAAATACCTGGAAATGGCGCCTGGCGCACTGGATGGCGATGAAGCACACGTCCGTATTGCTGACCTGAAATCGGTGCTGAGTTTGCCGGGTCAGAACGGAATAGAAATTCGCCGGCTCTATGCGTCGGTGTACGACTCCCTTGCGGAACGCAAATATGATCGTGCACTTACAGATCTCAACAAGGCCGGCGACTTGGCGCCTGAATTCGCCCTTACCAAATGGAAATTGGCGCTGCTCTATGAAGCGATGGGGGACATAGATCGAGCGCGAGAGAATTTTACTCGCTATGTACAGCTGACGTCCGAGCAGAGTGCCAAAGACGAGGCGGCACTGCATCTCAGCACCCTGGACGCGAAACGATCCAAGTATGACGAGGAGGTTGACGCCGCGGGGGACATTGTTTCTGATCTGTTCAACCGGGCCATGAACTTGACCTTTAACGGGTCCGAAAACCGCAGCGCCTTACGGGTACGGCGCGCGCGTGTGAAAAAGAAAGAGGATGAAGGCAAAGCACGGGGTAAAGTCGGTGGCTTTGCCATACCTTTTGCTTATGCGCAGCAGCAACTGTCGCGGGCGAGTGAGCATCTTCAGATCGCTCTTGCTCTTTTCCCTCTCGGAGCGGAAGCCAACGAGCTGATGGGATTGGTCTTTATGCAGGCAAACGACGGCAATTCGGCAACCAGGAGTTTTGATGTAATCGCCAGCCAGGGCCTACCAGTTTCGTTTTATGCCGAAATGCGCGGCCATAAGCAGGATCAAGCGGTGAAGTGCGAGTTGAGTCGAAACAGGATTCGTCTGATCTCCCTTTCGTCGTATGACAAGAATGGAAAGCCGGCGCCGCCCAGCAAGCCAGCAGGAGAAGACGGCCTGGGAGACCTGGTGGTGGAACCTGACGCTCCGCGCCAACAAGTTTTCGATTCCCTCGACTTGGCCTTGGGCGATATCAAGAAAGTCGAGACCAACAATGGGCTGCTCAAACTGAAACTTGTCCAACAGGAAATCACTCTATCCCCGATTTACCTGCCTTCCTTCACACCCATAGAGGGTCCGCAGGCGCGGAGGTTTGCCAATAACTACACCCGGCTGTTTGTTCGCTATCCGGGTTTGGAGGATTCCAAGCTGGGAACCGAAGGCATGAGCGGGGGCGAGAAGTTCAAGATGGGATACAAGATTGCCAACGCCAGCATGGATATTGCGATGTCAGGTTTCACCCCAATCAGCGCGATCTCAAGTGTGCAGGACGCAATCTCCATTACTCGAACCATTCGAGCAGCGATGGTTTCGCTGAGCGTAAGCTTTGCGACATGGGAGAAAAGTGTGGATGACCAGCAGCAACTCCTGGCGGGCAAGTCGTTCAAGTCAATTCCGACCCAGCCGGCGAATTTGGGATTCGTGCTGGAGATGAAGTAGTTTAGAAAAACTTGGCGCGGTTGGCACGGGGACGTGCTCGGGCCGCTTACTTTAGGTTTGAGTCAAAATCTTTGACAAGCAGCAAACTCCACTTGAACGGATAGCTTCGCAAGTCATAAAGGGGACAATTCTTCCCAGGTCACGGCGTACTCGAAAACAACCCCTTTGTCGAGTAAAACGGGAACTGGCGCGCTTCGAGATGCGTGTTGCGATGAAGGCTGACCGCCACCTAGACCGGATTCCGCCTGAGAAACGGAATTATCGGAATGTGGCCAACGCAGAGCGGGAGGCCTAGGGCCATTTTCCGAGAATGCGACTTCGAGGGAGCTAGTGCCAAAGAATCCCCCGGCGATGGACGTCGGCAGTACAACTGATGGACAGATAGACAAAGCAATGGTAAACAGCATGTCCGTGTATGAGTGGCCCCTCGAATTGTCGTCGGAGTTGGTTGCAGAACGAGCTCAGGATTGAAAGGTAGGGCGTGGACGCTTATGAGGACCACGGTCGCCGTCACGTTTGCCATCTTGCTGGGTGGGCTCGTTTACCTGGGTGGGACGGTCAATGCGCAGGCACCGTCAGCGCACCTATCCATGGACGCGGCCGCGTGTGGGCGCCTGGCATCGTTCACCCTGTCGAACGCCACCGTCACTTCAGCGCAAGTGGTTTCTGCGGGGCAATTCAAACCGCCGGCGGGTGCGGACGCGGGGTTTGCCGACCTTCCGGCGTTCTGCCGCGTGGCGTTGACCATCACACCATCCCGCGACTCGGACATCAAAGCCGAAACCTGGCTGCCGCTGTCCGGCTGGAACGGCAAGTTCCACGAGGTCGGGAATGGCGGCTGGAACGGCGACATTCAATATGGTGCGCTTGCGGAGGCATTACGGCGCGGATACGCCACCGCGTCCACCGATACTGGACATGTGGGAGGCAGCGCGAGCTTTGCCCTGGGCCATCCAGAAAAGGTGATCGATTTCGGCTATCGCGCGATTCACGAAACGGCCGTGCAGAGCAAGGCCGTGATTGCCGCGCTGTACGGCACCGCACAGCGCTTATCGTACTTCACCGGCTGCTCGGGCGGCGGCAGACAGGCGTTCGCGGAGGCGCAACGCTTCTCCGAGGATTTCGAAGGCATCATTGCCGGAGATCCAGGTTATGACCGAACGGGCGAGAGCTTTCAGTTGGTATCCGTGGCCCAGGCGATGCTCCGGGATCCAGCCGGCAGGATTCCGCCGGAAAAGTTTTCGGTGCTGCACCAAGCCGCGCTGGATGCATGCGATGCACGCGACGGCGTCAAGGACGGCATCATTGATGACCCGACACATTGCAAATTCGACCCGGCGGTGACGCAGTGCAAAGGCGCCGATGGCCCGAATTGCCTGACGCCAGCTCAGGTGGAGACGGCGAAGAAGTTCTACGCGCCTCTGAACGACCCAAAGACGGGTGAGGAGGTCTTTCCTGGATTTGAGCCCGGAAGCGAGCTGCGCTGGGCCGGGATGGCTGGCGGGCCGAGGCCGCTCGCAATGGCCGATGACCTTTTCAAATACATCGTGTTCCAGGATCCAAACTGGGATTACCTGACTCTCGATGTCGGCCAGCACCTGGCGCTCGCCAGGAAGATCGACAACGGCACCATAAGCCCCACGTCTCCAAATCTGAAACCGTTTGTCGGTCGCGGAGGCAAACTGCTCATCTATCACGGCTGGGGCGATCAGAACGTCGCGCCGCTATCGTCGGTGCACTATTACGAGAAGCTGGTCACTGCGCTGGGCAAGAATCAAGTCGACGATTCCGTGCGGCTCTACATGGTGCCCGGCATGGGGCATTGCGGGGGCGGCGAGGGCCCCAACGTATTCGACACGCTGACCGCACTGGAACAATGGCGGGAACACGGCGTGGCGCCCAAGGAGATTATCGCGTCACAGATAACGAAAGGCAGCGTCAGCCGCACGCGTCCGCTCTGCCCGTATCCGCAAGTTGCGCAATACAAAGGAACCGGCAGCACCGATCAGGCGGAGAATTTCGTCTGCCGATTACCGTAGGCGCGCGCCACGCCTGCCTCGTCAACTCCCGAGAAACAGAATTATCGGAAGCTGGCCCACTACCGGAATCAAGCGGATCCTGCACTTGCGTCCATGTTCCGGCAGGCTCCAAGTATAGCCCGCACCCGCTTCTGGTGGGCTCCAAGTGGAGCCCGCGCCCTACAACACATTATCTGATTGGTCTCACGCCGGTGTGCGGCGCGAACGGGATGTTAAACTTGATGTTCGCGCCATGGACACCGCAGGCCACATTCCCGAGGCTCGTCCTTTATCTGGCGGGCTCCAAGCGGAGCCCGCACCCGCTTCTGGCGGGCTCCAATCCCGCATCGGCGGGACCGCGCCCGTTTCCGGGGATCTCTCCGCCCTGAGGCGTCATTTTGAGATCTCTCTTTATTTCCTTCTTCTGACAAGCGTCCTGACGGTGGTTTCCACCGGAAAACTGGATTTGGCGTCCATCCTGCTGCCTCCAGCCGCGTTGCTATTTAAGGGTTACCGATGGTGGCGCGGAAAGGGGCCGGAGCTTTCCAACCGCGTGGGGAACTGGGTCACCATCGCGTATTTCATATACTTCCCGTTCGATCTATGGATCGTTTCGCGCGCGCTGTCCGGCGACGCGCAGAATCCCGGACTCTACGCAGCCCTGCTCGCAACCATTCACCTGATGTTATTCGCCATGATCGTGCGGCTCTACAGCGCTTCGACTACCCGCGATTATCTGTTTCTGACGTTGATGGCTTTCACGTCCATGCTGGCCTCGGCGATCCTGACGGTTGACACCGCCTTTCTCGCGTTTTTCTTTGCGTTCCTGGCGTTTGCCGTGTCCACGTTCGTCGGCCTCGAAATGTGGCGCAGCGCGCAGGGCGCCATCGCCCAGCCGATCCAGAACGGCACCCGCGCCGCCAACCGCCTGCACAACGCGCTGGGAGCGACCTCCGCGGCCATCGCCCTGGGGTCGCTCGCGGTCGGCGCCATTATTTTCCTGATCCTCCCGCGATTTGCCGGCGGCTACATGTCCGGGCTCAATTTGCAGCCCACGCTGATGTCCGGCTTCACCGAAGATGTCGAACTTGGCGAGATTGGCGAAATCAAGAAGAGCGGCGCGGTGGTCATGCGTGTCAGCGTGGAAGGCGGTCTCGATGCGGCGCGCGGCGTGCATTGGCGCGGGATTGCGCTGACCACGTTCGACGGCAAGCGCTGGTACAACGAGCCGCACAACCCGGCTACGCTCACGCCGTCCCCGGAGGGCTGGTTCCATCTGGACTCCGGCGAAGCGAATCGGAGAACCATCGGCAAGCAGATCCATTACAAGGTACTGCTCGAGCCCATCGCAAGCACGGCGCTATTCTTCGTCAACCACGCCGACAGCGTGCGCGGACGATTCAACAGCGAGGCCGGTTCGAGTCTCATGAGTCAGCGGCGGTCCTACCTGCTGGTGGATTCCACGGGTTCGGTCTTCAATCCTTACCACAATTTTGCGCGGATGGAGTACGAAGCACGTTCGGTGTTGCCGACTCCGCCGCCGGCGGCTCTGCGCCAAGCCGGATCGGATTATTCGGCATCCATGCGCGAAACATATCTGCAATTGCCGACCCTCGACCCGCGCATCCCGGAGCTGGCAAAACAAATCACTGCGCGAGCGCAAAATCCATATGACAAAGCGGCCGCCCTGGAGGGCTATCTGCGCGCGCACTACGGTTACACGCTCGATCTGACTGGATCGCCCCCGGCGGACCCTCTTGCTTACTTCCTGTTCCAGAAGCGCGCGGGACACTGCGAGTATTTCGCCGCCGCCATGACGGCAATGTTGAGATCAATCGGCATCCCGGCGCGGTATGTCAACGGGTTTCTTACCGGGGAATATAACGACGTCGGCGGCGATTTTATCGTGCGCGCCAGCGACGCCCATAGCTGGGTCGAAGTTTTCTTCCCCTCCTACGGCTGGATGACGTTTGACCCCACGCCGTCGGCAAACGATCCGCCGCCAGGGATGTTCTCGCGGATCGGACGCTATTGGGACTGGTTCCAGCTGCAGTGGAGCGAATGGATCATCAACTACGATTTCGTGCATCAGATCACGCTGGCGCAAAACGTGCGCCACGTGTCGCGCGACTGGACCGCGTGGGTACGCAAAACGTTCGCCGAGGCGCGGCGCATCGCCACGGACCGGCTGGAACTCTGGCAGTCCCGAGCCGCCCACACAGCGGCGTTTCTGCCGGCTTCCTTCGCGATCCTCGCCGCAATCTGTATCTCCGTACTCTTGCTGCAGCCAACCATCCGGCAGCGGCTGATGACTTTATGGCGTCTGCGCGTCTCCACCTCCGCCGCGATGACGCCGCACCTGGCAACGCTCCAGTACAACGAAATGCTCCGGCTGCTCGCCCGGCGTGGTATTCGCAAGGCGCCAGGGCAGACCCCGCTCGAGTTTGCGGCATCTCTCCCGGACGGCAATCTCACTGCGCCCGTGCGCGAACTGACCGCGATGTACCACTCGGCGCGGTTCGGCGGGCAGGCATCCGACCGGCGGCGGGCTTCTTCGCTCCTCGATGGCCTTCAGTCCTTCCTCCGCGGGCGCTGAACGGCCCGGGGACAGCAAACTCCGCGCCATGCTAGAATGATGGAACCGCTCCGCGGTCGCGGGGGCGCCTTACATGCCGAAAGCCGGATTCATCAGCCTGGGATGCCCGAAAAATCTCGTGGACAGCGAGGTCATGATGGGCATTCTCGCGCGCCACGGCTATGAATTCACGCCCCGCGCGGAAGAAGCCGAAGTGCTCGTCGTCAATACGTGCAGCTTCATTGCGCCCGCGCAAAAAGAATCGATTGACACGATATTGGAGATGGCCGAATACAAAAAGTTCGGCGCCGCAAAAAAATTGATTGTGGCCGGCTGCCTGGTGGAGCGCTTCCGGCGGCAAATCCTCGAACAGATCCCCGAAGTTGACGCCGTGGTCGGCACCGGCGAAATCGAAAACATATTGGCGGCCATCGAAGGCGAGTTGCGATTCGATGCGGGAGCCTCGGCGGACCTGCCATCGTATCTCTACCACGACCTCACGCCTCGGATTCTTTCGACGCCGCAACACGCCGCGTACATCAAGATCGCCGAAGGCTGCGATCATCCTTGCACGTTCTGCATCATCCCGCAGCTGCGAGGAAAATTCCGCAGCCGGCGGTTCGAGTCTGTCGTGCGCGAAGCGGAAAGCCTGGCGTCCGCCGGCGTCCGCGAAGTGACGCTGATCGGACAAGACACCACTTCCTACGGGGAAGACCTTGGATTGCGTGACGGCCTGCCGCTGTTGCTCGAACGGCTAGCTGGCGTCGAAGGCCTGCAGTGGGTGCGCTTCCTGTACTGCTATCCGAACCGCGTCACCCAACGCATCCTCGACACCATCGCCGCTCACCCGCGCCTTGCCAAGTACATGGACATGCCGCTGCAACATGCGAGCCGCAACGTCCTCGCGCGCATGAAGCGCGGCTCAAGCGGCGAGGCGTTCCTGCGGTTGCTGCATCGCATCCGCGCGACAATTCCCGGCGTGGCGCTGCGAACATCGTTCATCGTCGGCTTCCCAGGCGAAACCGATTCGGACTTCCGCGAATTGTGCGACTTTGTGAGCGCCGCGGAATTTGACTGGATGGGCGTCTTCCCATACTCGGATGTGGATAACGCGCCCAGCTTCGCGCTCAACGGAAAGGTTGACGAAGAAACAATCAAGGACCGGCAGAATCGCCTGATGGAAATTCAACAGAAGATATCCGCGCGCAAACTGCGGCGCTTTCGCGGCGAGCGCGCGACCGCGCTGGTCGAAGGGCCTTCGAACGACACGCCAATGGTCTGGGAAGCCCGGCTCGAATCCATGGCGCCCGAGATTGACGGCAAGCTGTACCTGAATGACATTCAAGTGCCGGGCACTGACCTGACCGCACAGCCGAGCGATCTCGTGACTGTCGAAATCACCGAAACACACGAGTACGATCTGGTTGGGCGGGTCGTGGAAATTCTGGATGTGCCGCGGCCAGCTGCGGTGCAATCAGCCGCGACCGCGCCGGTGCAACGCGTCTCGACTGGTGCAACGCTGCGTATCCTGGCGTAGTTGGAACAGGGTTCGTAGGACACGGCTTTAGCCGTGCCATGCAAGCCCAGAAATCAGAGCGGCATTAGCCGCCGACTCATGAAACTGCGATGCCCCATTTGCAAGCAGCCCACGGATTCGGAAACGTCTCCCGAGTTTCCCTTCTGCAGCGACCGCTGCCGCGAGCGCGACCTCGGAAACTGGGCCATGGAAAAATACAAAGTGGCCGTGCCGATGGACGAATCGGAGCCGGAAGAAGCCGAGACCAATGAGCCAGCCCCAAGCGAGCACGACGAACCCGACGACGAGTAGCGCCGCACAAAAGCCGCGCATCTCGCTCGCGATCGCGACGGCATTTGGTCTTGGCTACTTGCCAACGGCTCCGGGAACGTTCGGCTCTCTTGGCGGCGTCGCGATATCGCTGGGATTGCTTTGGCTCTCGTCGCGAAAAACTCTGCAATACCTGAATATGGAACGAGATGCTAGTTTCTGGACCGTGGGCTTCACGCCTGCCTATGTGCAATATGTAATCGTGGTGCTCGTCGCGATACTCGGCGTTTACGTCGCGGACCGGGCAGCAAAGCATGCTGGCAAGAAAGATCCGCAATTTGTCGTCATTGATGAAGTCAGCGGCCAAATGCTGGTTTACTTTTCTCCGTTCACCGTGTTGAACTGGAAAAGTTGGCTCCTGGGCTTTATACTTTTTCGTGTCTTCGATATTTGGAAACCGTTTCCCGCGCGGCAAGCCGAATCCCTCCCCGGCGGCCTGGGAATCATGGCCGACGACTGGATTGCGGGAGTTTACGCGGCGTTGGGTCTCTGGATTGCCCGAGCAGCCGGCCTCTGAGAGCTGCCACACACATGGTTTTGTGGGGCGCGGCCCCGGCAAGGTCGGGATCTTCGACTTCCGCCGCGACATCCAGAAGCCGGACAAAATGAGGATTTCGCCCCTGAAGTCCTATCGAGTTTGAACCACCGCTGTTTCGCGTGTTAAGGTCTAGACGATTCGAGAGTGAAGTTGAACACCAACGGCATACCACACATTGATCGCATCCTCCCGGCAGCGGCCATTCCCGGCGGGGACGTCACGATTTACGGCAGCGGTTTCGTGCCGCGCCCTAACACGCGCCCGCGCGTGCGCTTCGGGGAAGCCGAGGCGAGCCTGCTGATTTCAGCCGAAAATCATATGATCGCGCGCGTGCCGGAAGGCGCCGTGGGCGGGGTCGTGAGCGTGGAAACCTCGCGCGCGCATAGCCAGCCTTTTGCATTTCATCTCGGCATGCAGATTGCCGACAATCTTCATCCCGTCGCCAATCCCGCCGTGGACATCGAAGGGAATATTTACGTCACCTACAGCGGCCAGCGCGGGCAGCAAGTTGCCGTCTCGCTTTACAAGATCACACCCAACTATATGGTGAAGCCGTTCGTCACCGAGTTGATGAATCCGACCGGCTTGGCGCTGGACCGCGAAGGGTACCTCTACGTCTCCTGCCGCAACGACGGCACGGTGCATCGCGTCACGCCCGACGGCCGCTCACAGCTTTGGGTCGAAGGCATGGGCACCGCGACCGGAATTGCGTTCGATACGATCGGCAACTTGTTCGTGGGCGACCGCAGCGGCACGATTTTCAAGATCAGCCCCTCGCGCGAGATTTTCGTGTTTGCGACCCTCGAGCCTTCCGTCGCGGCCTACCATCTCGCGTTCAGCCCGACCGGCGAACTGTTTGTCAGCGGCCCCACAACGTCCAGCTTCGACCGCGTGTATCGCATCAACCAGAAGGGCGAGATCAGCACCTTCTTCCGTGGTCTGGGCAGGCCGCAGGGACTGGCGTTTGACCGCAAAGGAAACCTCTACGTCACCGCATCGTACGCTGGGCGCCGCGGTATCGTGCGAATCGCTCCCGATGCCAGCGCCGAGCTGGTGCTCGGCGGAAGCGGCCTTGTGGGCCTGGCGCTTTTGCCGGGGCATCGCGCCATTCTCGCCACCAGCAACGCGCTCTTCAGCCTCGACTGGGACGTCGAGGGTCTGCCCTTGCCCCGCTAATCCAAAGATGAAAGCTGAGATCATCGCGGTCGGTTCGGAACTGCTCACCCCGGATCGGGTCGACACCAATTCTCTTTATCTCACCGCGCAGCTCAACCGCCTCGGCGTCGAAGTCACCCGCAAGACCGTGGTCGGCGACGAACTCCCCGCTCTGCGGGATGCCTTTGCCGGCGCGATGGAGCGCGTCGAGCTGGTCATTTCGAGCGGAGGCCTCGGTCCCACCGAGGACGACCGCACACGCGATGCCGTGGCCGATTTGCTCGGGCGGAAGCTCGCACGCGATCCCGCCGTCATGAGCAAGATCGAAGCGCGCTTCCGGCAGCTTGGCCGCGCCATGTCCGAAGTCAACGCCCGGCAGGCGCTGGTGCCGGAAGGCGCAGCCGTGCTCGAAAATGAACGCGGCACCGCGCCCGGACTTTGGCTGGAGACGCGAGGCCGCATCGTCGTCCTGCTCCCCGGCCCCCCGCACGAATTGAAAGCCATGTTCAGCGCGCAGGTTGAGCCGCGCCTGGCTCGTCTCTCGACGGGCGTGCGCCTTCTGGCGCGCGAGCTGCGCGTGGCCGGGATGGGAGAGTCTGACGTCGATCAGCGCATCGCGCCGATTTATACGCGGCATAAGGACGTGCAAACCACGATCCTGACAGCGCCGGGAGAAATTCAGGTGCACCTGCGCGCGTGGTCTGCCGACACGGCAGCCGCCGGGCAACTGCTTCAACAGATCCAGGACAACATCGTGCTTGCGCTGGGTGAGGCGGTGTTCACCACGGCCGGAGAATCCATGGAAGAGGTCGTGGCTCGCGAACTGACGCTCCATCACGCGACCATCGCCACGGCCGAAAGTTGCACCGGGGGCCTTCTTGCCGAGCGGCTCACGCGGATATCGGGAAGTTCCGCCTATTTTTTGGGCGGCGTCGTTTCCTACAGCAACACGCTGAAATCCGCCTGGGTTGACGTCCCCGCGGAGATCATCGAAGCGCGCGGCGCCGTCAGCGCCGAAGTCGCCATCGCCCTCGCCGACGGAATCCGCCGCCGCACAGGCGCGACGCTGGGTGTCGGGATTACGGGCGTGGCCGGTCCCACCGGCGGCACTCCGGAAAAACCTGTGGGCACCGTGCACGTCGCCATCGCCGACGCGGCCGGCAGCAAGGAGCGCAGCGTGCGCTATCCCGGCGAACGCGACCGCATCCGCTGGCAGGCCTCGCAAACCGCGCTCGACCTGGTGCGGCGATATTTTCTCTATGGCGCGCAGCCCAAACTAGGCGCGAAGGGCTGACCGCGTGCGGCTCTTCGTTGCTCTGGACATCCCCGAAGCTGTGCGCGCCGCCATCGGCGCGTTCATCGCGAAGATGCGTCCTGCCTGCCAGAATATTCTGGCGGGCTCCAAGCGGAGCCCGCGCCCGTCCGCGCGATGGGCGCGCATCGAAGTCGCGCACATTACGCTGAAATTCATTGGCGAAGTTCCAGCGGAAACCACTGAGCTGATCAAAGCGGCTTTGGCGCGAATCCGATTGCCCGAACCCATCGAAATGAAATTTCGCAACGTGGGATTTTTTCCGAACAATCGCCGGCCACGCGTGCTCTGGGCCGGAATCGAAGCGGGCGCGGAATTGGGCGCGCTCGCCGCGGCGATAGAAACATCGCTTGAGCCGCTGGGCATCGCGCGCGAACAGCGCGTGTTTTCGCCGCATCTCACGCTCGCGCGATTTGAAACTCCGCGCGGACTCGATGAATTACACGATGCCATCGCTGCGGCGGGATCACTCGAATTCGGCGGCGACATCGCTAAAGAATTTCATCTATATCAAAGCATCCACAAACCCGCCGGGGCGGAATATACTCGGCTGGCGACATACCGTTTCGCGGAGGGCGAACCGCTGTGAATCAGGAGACGCCAGTCGGTGTTGCGATCTTGTGGCTGCTGGTCCTCGCGGGGTATCTGCTCGGCTCGATTCCGTTCGGCTATCTGCTCGTGCGTGCCCGGAGCGGCGGCGACGTTCGAGCCATGGGAAGTGGAAACATTGGCGCAACGAATGTGGCGCGCGCGGCGGGCTGGTCCATTGGCATAGCCACGCTGGTTCTCGACGCCGCAAAAGGTTTCTTTGCCGTGTGGCTGATCGGGCATTTCTCGGATGGCAACATCCGCTTCATGATGTACGCGGGACTCGCCGCAATTTTGGGCCACGTCTTTCCGCTATGGCTGAAATTTTCGGGCGGCAAAGGCGTAGCCACCACGCTTGGCGTATTTCTCATGATTTGCTGGCCCGCTGTCGCCGTGGGGGTCGCGGTCTTCGCCATCGTCGTTATTTTCTGGCGCTACGTTTCGCTCGCGTCGGTTTCCGCGGCGGCGGCTTTGCCGCTGCTCGTCTACGTGCTCTACGCGCCCGGGCACGCCCCGCCGGTCGCGCTCTCGACGGGCACGTTGCTGGCGGCTATTCTGGTCATCGTGAAGCACCGCGACAATATCGAGCGTCTTATGGCCGGCACGGAACCGCGCTTCGAGTTGCGGCGGAAGAATTCGTGAAGAAAATTGCGATCATCGGCGGCGGGAGCTGGGGCACGGCCCTGGCCATTGTGCTGGCGCGTTCCTCGCGCCCTCACCGGCTGGCACTGTGGGCGCACAGTCCCGACGTCGTGGAGTTGCTGCGCACGAAGCGTGTCAACGAAATCTACCTGCCCGGATTCGCATTGCCCGTAGAGGTTGACGTAACCGGCGCTCTTCCGGAAGCCCTCGCCGGCGCGGAGATTGTGCTGGGCGTAATGCCCTCGGCGCACGCGCGCGCCGTGTATCGCGCCATGCGGCCTCATCTGGATCCCCGCGCGGTTTTCGTCAGCGCGACCAAGGGCCTCGAGCCGGCCACGCATGCGCGCATCAGCGAAGTCATTGCCGAGGAACTCGCACAGAATCCCCCGCCGCGCATCGCTGTGCTCTCGGGGCCGAGCTTTGCCCTCGAAGTCGCGCGCGGCGACCCCACGGCGGTCGTCCTCGCGTCGGCCGACGCAGCGCTCGCTGCTCAAGTGCAGGAGGAATTCTCCGGCCCGACGTTCCGGCTGTACACCAACGACGACGTGATCGGCACGGAGATCGCCGGCGCGGTGAAAAACGTGATCGCCATCGCGGCGGGCGTGTGCACAGGCCTGGGCCTCGGATCCAATACGACCGCGGCGCTGGTGACGCGCGGCCTGGCGGAAATGACGAGGCTGGCGGTGGCCTTGGGCGGGCGTCGCGACACGCTCGCGGGTTTGGCCGGTGTAGGCGACTTGATACTGACTTCGACCGGCGCCCTCAGCCGCAACCGTTCGGTCGGCATCGAGCTGGGCAAGGGCCGCGAACTCAAAGATATCCTCGGTGCGACACGCATGGTCGCCGAAGGGGTCGGAAGCGCGGCGGCGGCGCTCGAACTAGCCCGCCGCACGGGTGTCGAAATGCCCATCACCGAACAGGTGCATTCGGTCTTGGCCGCAGGCCGCGCGACGCGGGACGTCATCCGCGAGCTGATGGAGCGGCGCCTGAAGCAGGAATAGCCCGTAAGTCCTTATTTTCGTGCAGGCATGACACTTACCTCCGGTTTCGGGAGTTCGCTGGACTCCACCCGAGTCCGGATGCCGGACCTGGGCCAACGGAACCATGACTGCGCCCCAGAAATGGCGAAGTTGACTGTCGCTCCAACTGGACTGGCAGGAGCGCCTGTCCCACCACCCCCGTAGCTAATCCGTAGCAACTTGGGTTTCTACCCTTCTATCGCCGCCATCCGGAACGTAGAATTAAGGGTGGGATCAGTTCGACCTTGAACCTCGAATACATCAAATCGTTCTACTTGCACCGCCCGCGTATCCTCTGGATTGTGCTGGGTGCGATGTTGTTAGTCAGCGTGCTGCCACTGGCGCTCTATCATCGGCAGGTGCTTCAGCTCAGTCAGGAGAAATTGACCGACACCGAAAGCGTGCAGCAGACCGAGGTGACGCGGTCGGTCGGGGAAGAAATTCAGCTATTCGACACCAACCTTTACCAACAACTGATCAGCGAGCGGCAGATTCTGGCGCTTACGGATTTGGTAGACAAGGTGGGCGACGTTCAGCGGGCGCCGCAATTGACCCGTGTGCTGGAAAATTTTGTCGCCAGCAATCCCAACATTCTGTACTTGACCGCGGTTGGCAAGAACGCCCGGGGCAACGGTGCCGGCAACTTCCAGGCCGACCAGGACCCGTTTGTCAGCAAGGCGTTGCAACGCGCGTTCACCACCTGCATGCAATCGCTGGTGTTTCGCAGCGATCCGCTGGCCATCGGCCCCGAAAACCGGCCCGCGTTCATCATGGCCGTGCCGCTGCAAGTGAACGATCAATTTTCCGGGATGCTCGCAGCGGTCGTATCGCTGGACGGAATCCTGCGGCGGCTCCAGGAAACCAGTATGCGCGGCCGAGTGGTCTTCGTCGTGGATCATAGCGGACACATCGTGGCGCATCCGGAGATGCGGCAGTTCGTGCCTGGCTCGGATGCACGTCAGAGTTCGGCCGTGGTTTCACAACTCATTGAACTCCCCAAGGGTCTGCGCACGACCGAGACGTTGCGCCGGTTTATCGCGCAGGTGAACGGGAGTTCGGAGGAAATGGTCGGGACCTACAGCACCATTCCGGATCTGAACTGGGCCGTGGTCGCGCAGCGCAGCCTGAACAAAGCCCGCGAAGATGCGGGCGTCACCGAGTTGAACGCTCAGGCGCTCAAATTTGTGCTTGTGGTCACATTCGCCTCGCTGATTCTCGGCTACCTGTTTGCCGTTGGCATCAGCACGCCGATCCGGGCTCTGGCGGCCTCCACGCGCGCCATCAGCCGCGGTGAATTCCACCAGCGCACGCCGGTCCAGGGCGCCGCGGAAATCAGTGAACTAGCCGAAACATTCAACAGCATGGCCGGCGACATCGAAGAATTCGTCGAGCAGTTGAAGCAAGCGGCGGCGGAGAACCGCGAGCTCTTCCTGGGCTCCATCCGCATGCTCGCCGCGGCCATCGACGAAAAGGACCCCTACACGCACGGCCATTCGGGACGCGTGGCAAAGTATTCCGTGATTATCGGCCAGCAGCTTGAGCTCCCGGAGACGGAACTGGACAACCTTCGTATCTCCGCGCTTCTTCACGACGTCGGTAAGATTGGCGTGGACGACCGTGTCCTGAAAAAGCCCGGCGCATTGACGCCGGAAGAATTTGATTTGATGAAGCAACATCCATCCAAAGGCGCGAATATCATGCGTCCGGTCGCGCAATTGAAGGAAATGCTGCCGGGCATCGAATTGCATCACGAACATATGAACGGCGGCGGCTATCCTTACGGCCTGCAGGGCGACGCGATTCCAATGATGGCCCGCATCATCGCCGTGGCCGATACGTTCGATGCCATGACGACGAACCGGCCGTACCAGTCGGGGATGGATCTCGAGTTCGCGCTGAATACGATTCTCTCCCTTGCGGGGGCAAAATTCGATCCCGTCGTCGCGGATGCGCTTGCCCGCGCCGTACGCGACGGCAAGATCCGTCTGACTGCCGTTCTCGTCGAGGCCTGACCTTGACGCGATTGGATACCTGTCCTATCGTCCTGCGCGAAAACAGAATCGAAACCCGAGCTACGCGAAATCTTGCGTTCTGAGTTTTCAAGGAGCGAACCCATCCATGCAAACACGAAAGCGCAAGGTATTGCTGGCTGCGCTCTTCGCGGCGTTCAGTTGCAGCGGGTCTCCCGGGACAGCGCCCCGGCTGCTTGCGGCAACCTCGGGCGCGGCGCCGGCGGATAAGCGAAAATCCGGCCTGTACTGGACGCTGGAAACCGACAAGGGAAAAATTGCGTGCAGGTTGTACGAAACAGAGGCGCCGGTCACCGTACACGCCATGGTGGGCCTGGCCATCGGGAAACTTTCCTATGTGCACCCGGAAACAAAGCAGGTCCTGCGCAAAAAGTTTTTTGATGGCCTCACGTTTCACCGTGTCATTCCGAACGTCATGATTCAAGGCGGCGATCTTCTGGGTACCGGCGTGGGACATCCGGAGGGCCCCGGCTTTCCGTACAAGAGCGAAATCGCGCCGTCGCTCAAGTTCGATGTGCCGGGCCGCCTGGCGATGGCCAATAGCGGGCCAAACACAAACGACACTCACTTTTTCATCACGGAGACTGCTTATCCGGCGTTCGACGGCCACTACACGATTTGGGGACAGTGCGAGAATGTGGACGTTGTGAAGGCCATCGCGAGAGTCCCGCGCGACGCCGGCGAAATGCCGATTACGCCCGTTCATATCCAGCGCGTGATCGTCGAGCGCGTCGGCGCCGCACCGGCCGATGCGCCGGAAATCATGCCGCCTGACCCGCCTTCCAACTAGAATTGCGCCCCGCAAGCTTGCAATATTTTGGGCCGGTCCTTCGCGCTCTGTGCCCTTTCTGCTCTCCGCAAACTCTCTGTGTAACGCTCTTCTGCTAGAATAAGTGGTTTGGCGCGTACGGCCACTGCATAACTATGTTTTCCATATTCAAGAAGGGCGAAGGATCGCTGCTCGACCGGCTGAAACAGTCGGTCTCGAAAACGCGGTCGCAGATCGTTGCCAGGGTCGAAGATCTCGTCTCGGGCGAAAAACAAATCGATCCCGAGTTGCTCACCAAACTCGAGAACGTCTTGCTCGCCGCCGACATCGGTCCGAGAACCACGCACCAAATTTTGGAAGCGGTGCGCCAAAAGCTCGAGCGGCACGCCCTCAACAGTGCGGCGGATCTCAAAGCGGAATTGAGAAGCCAGCTGCTTCATGTTCTGCGCACGTTGCCTTCCCCGAACGGGTCTTCCTCGTCCGCACAGGAGGCGCGCCCGCACGTTATTTTCGTCGTCGGCGTGAACGGCACGGGCAAGACGACCACGATCGGCAAGCTCGCGCACCGCCTTCGACAGGACGGCCGCAGCGTGATCCTCGCCGCGGGTGACACTTTTCGCGCCGCCGCCATCGAGCAGCTCGCCGTGTGGGCTTCGCGAACCGGCGCGGAAATCATCAAGACGAAATCGGGCGGCGACCCCGCTGCGGTCGTTTATGACGCTCTGTCTTCCGCGCGCTCGCGCAATGCCGACGTCGTCATCGTGGACACCGCTGGACGCCTGCACACGAAGTCGAACCTGATGGCCGAGCTCGATAAGATGAAGCGCACGGCCGCAAAAATCGTGCCCGGTGCGCCGCACGAGGTCCTGCTCGTGATGGATGCGACGACGGGACAGAACGGGCTTGTGCAGGCGCGCGAATTTACCGCCACCGCCGGCGTCACCGGCATTGTTCTGACGAAGCTGGACGGCACGGCCAAGGGCGGCATTATCGTGGCCATCACGCGCGAGCTGGGTTTGCCCGTGCTCTACGTCGGCACCGGCGAATCCGTGGAAGATCTGGTTCCGTTCGACGCTGAAATGTTCGTATCTTCCCTGTTCGATTGAGCACTCTCGGGTGCGGGCTGTACTTGCAGCCCGCCAGAATAAACGGTGCGGGCTCTACTTTTACGCTGAACGTTTACCCTGAGCCCTTCAAGCGAAGGGCATCAGGTGAAGCGTGGAGCCCGTCGGAATATATGAACGCGCCCACATACTCGGGTACAACTCCCACGGTTGCCGCCGACGCCGTCTTCCTGGATCGCGCGCTGGAGCTGGCGGCACGCGGCGTCGCGCTCGCAAGTCCCAATCCGATGGTTGGCGCCGTGCTGGTCCGGGACGGGCGCGTGGTGGGCGAAGGGTTTCACACCTACGAGGGCTTGCGTCACGCAGAAATCGTCGCGCTGGAAGCAGCGGGTACACGATCCACAGAAAAACAAGGAGGTCTTGTGGGTCGTGCCTTCAGGCACGACATCGGGTGCGGGCTCTACTTGGAGCCCGCCGGAATAAAGTCTGCGATTTCCTCAGGGGTTTTAACCCCTGAAGGTCAGGATGCGCATTCATCCGCGGCCGGGGAAGCCGCGCGAGGCGCGACGTTGTACCTCAACCTCGAACCCTGCTGCCATACCGGACGCACGGGACCATGCACAAAAGCAGTCATCGCCGCGGGCGTTGCGCGCGTTGTGGCGGCCATGGCGGACCCGAATCCCGCTGTGGCCGGGCGCGGTTTCAAGCAATTGCGCGCGGCAGGCATCGAAGTTATTGTCGGTTTGCGCGAGGCCGAGGCGCGCCGCCTCAACGAAGCCTTCGCGAAATGGGTAGTGACGCAGCTGCCTTTGGTGACGCTCAAGTCCGCACTCACGCTCGACGGCCAGCTTGTGCTGCCGCATCAGCGCTTGCCCCGATCACATCGGGGAGGGCGCGCGCGGCCGCCCTTGCGGGTGCGGATAGGAGACCGCTGGATATCGTCGCCCGAATCGCGCGCCGAAGTGCAGCGCATGCGCCACGCCTCCGACGCATTGCTGACCGGCATCGGCACGGTGCTCGGCGATGATCCGCTGCTCACCGACCGCACGGGCTTGCCGCGCAGGCGCAAGCTGCTGCGCGTGGTGATGGACTCGCGCTTGCGCCTCCCGCTGCGCTCGAAGCTGGCGCGCTCGGCCGATGGCGACGTGCTCGTATTCACTCGCGCGCGCGAAGATTCGCCGAAAGCGCGCGCCCTGCGCCGCGCCGGAGTCGAAATCGTGCGCGTCGCGGGCCGCGGCACGAAGCCCGATCTGCGCGCGGTCATCGCCGAACTTGGCCGCCGCGAAATCTTGAGCGTGCTGCTCGAAGCGGGCGCAACTTTGAATTCCGCCTCCCTCGCAGCCGGAATTGTGGATAAGATGCGTGTGTTCTTCGCGCCCAAGGTCGCCGGCTTTTCAGGCGTGGCAGCCGCGTCGCACGGCCTGCAATCCGCGCAGGAACTTCACAACATTACGATGGCGCGGTTTGGCGCCGATTTCGCAGTCGAAGGATATCTCCACGATGTTTACCGGACTCGTTGAGCACGTCGGCACAATCGAATTGATCGAGCGCGGCGATACGGGGGCGCGCATCCGTGTGAACGCCGGGCCGCTCGCCGCGGGCCTCGCGAAATCGGGCAGCATCGCGGTGAACGGCTGCTGCCTGACCGCAGTGGACATCTCCGGCGAGAGTTTCGCCGCCGATCTCTCCGGCGAAACGCTGCGCCGCACCAGCCTCGGCGAAATGAAGCCCGGCACGCGCGTCAATCTCGAACGTCCGCTGACGGCCATGAAGGAATTGGGCGGCCATTTCGTGCAAGGCCACGTGGACGGCGTCGGCCGCGTCGCGCGCCTCGAATCCGAAGGCGCGAACTGGTGGTTCGCCGTCCGCGTCCCCGCTGAACTCGCGCGTTACGTCGCCATGAAAGGCTCGATCGCCCTCGACGGCATCAGCCTCACCGTCGCCGGCTGGCGCGACGGCATCGTCGAAACAGCAATCATTCCCTTCACTTACGAGCACACGAATCTGTCTTCACTCAAGGTCGGACACGCGGTGAACGTCGAGTGCGACGTGCTAGCGAAATACGTCGAACGCCTGATGGAAGCGCGGCAGGAATCTCTCGTTTCGCGCCTAAGCGTTGCTCGCTTGGTGGAAGAGGGCTTTTAGGTCAGTCGGGAAACAGCCAGTTACCGATAAGACCGTTTCTCGGGCGGAATCCGGCGCAGGCGGTAGAAAATCTTAGAGATACCGTTTCAAAGCTAGCGAGCGTATAACTTCCGGGTGCGTCGTGACTCGGGGAGGGAGCTTTGAGAAAGAAAACAGATGACGTGGTTGGGTTGCTTGGCGGTAGCTTGCTTACACGCCGTCGACTGATTCAAGGTCTCGCGACCGTTCTTGCGCCTGCCGCACTGATTAAGGAGGCGCGCTCAATCGCCGCTGCCCAACAGTCATCCGCCACGACTGCGACCGAAGTGCCATACAATCCGGCGCTTCTTCCCCAAGGCATAAGATCGCGCTTCGTCAATCACATCAACGGTCTTCGGATGCATGTGCTTGAAGCGGGCTTTGAGGCGAAGGACCGTCCCTGTGTCGTGCTCCTTCATGGATTCCCGGAGCTCGCCTACAGCTGGAGAAAGGTGATGCTGCCCCTCGCCTCGGCGGGGTTTCATGTAATCGCCCCGGACCGGCGGGGTTACGGGCGAACTTCAGGATGGGACGTCCGCTACGACGATGATCTCGATCCTTTCGGGACTCTTAACCAGGTCAGGGACACGCTGGGTTTGGTTTCAGCGTTCGGCTACCGCTCCGTGGCCGCTGTGATCGGGCACGACCTGGGCTCACCAATTGCGGCCTGGTGTTCAGTTGCACGGCCGGATGTTTTCCGCTCCGTCGTGATGATGAGCGCACCGTTTGCTGGCCCACCGGCGCTGCCTTTCAACACTGCCGATTCGGCGCAGGCGGACACTGTAGTGGACCCGGCTGGAGCGGAGGACCGCATCTATGACGAACTGGCAGCGCTGAAGCCCCCACGGAAGCACTACACGCGGTATTACGCGACACGCGAAGCCAACGACAACATGTGGCACGCTCCGCAAGGTGTTCATGCTTTTTTGCGCGCCTACTACCACATGAAGAGTGCCGACTGGAAGCAAAACGCCCCCTTCCCGCTCAAGGCGAGAACCGCCAGCGAGTGGGCCAAGCTGCCCCGGTACTATGTGATGGATTTGGATAAGGGAATGGCGGAGACCGTTGCCCCGGAGATGCCATCGGCGGCCGCGATCGGCGAGTGCAAATGGCTTCCCGACGATGAGCTCAAGGTCTATAGCACGGAGTATGGGAAGACCGGGTTCCAGGGCGGACTGGACGGCTATCGCCTAAGGTGGATCGGCAAGTACACTACGGAATTGCAATTGTTTTCCGGCCGCACGATCGATGTGCCGTCACTCTTTATCGGCGGGAAGAGCGACTGGGGCGTCTATCAAACCCCCGGAGACTTCGAGAAAATGCAGAAGACAGCGTGCATCCGAATGCTGGGGACGCATCTGGTGGAGGGGGCCGGGCACTGGGTACAGCAAGAGCAGCCAGAGGAAGTCAGCAAATTACTCATTCAGTTTCTTCACGACAAGGCTCAACGCGAGAATAGGCCATGAGTTAAACGGATCTAATAAACTCCCAAATTGTCGGCTAATCGGAAGTTATCCTCGGACGAGAATTGCTTGCCGGCAAGTTGGAAATTTGTTGGGAATTTGCCGCATCACAAGTGAAACATGGTATTGCAGGCCGGCCACATCCTGTGAAGTCCTCTTCTCGGAAACTGGCCTGCTACCACAAATCCGGAACGTTGCCATTCCGGCCCCGGAAAGGAACTGGATAGACACCGCGGGGAACTTCTCATCGCAGAAAGCCAAATCCGAAGAGAGATTCCTCGTCGTTCCGCTCCTTGGAATGACACCCCAGGAAAGATTTCAGCAAACTGCTGAGCTAGCCGTTACCGCCAGCGGCCTTTTGCCGCGCCCCGCGATAATACAAAACGAGTCCCACCGCGATAGTGCCCAACGTCCCGCCGATCACCTTGACCTCGAACAAGACCTTGTTGGTCTCCTCACCCGGCGGAATGAGCGAGAAGAAAATGCCGGCAATCACTGCCAGCAATCCCAAAATTCCGCAGATGCAAACACCCAGTTTCCCGCCGGGAATCAGCACTGCGGTCTTGTTCTTCTCCCGGTCCTCTCTCCAGGCAAGCTTGATGACAGCCGCATACATGTAAATAAATGGAATGAAGTACAGAACGATTGCGGCAGAGACGAGCACCACGTACGCAGTTCTCTCCGTCGCCTTGAACTGACTCAGCACCAGAACCACTGCCGAAAGTCCCGCCTGCACCAAAATCGAAAGGTGAGGGGTTTTCCACTTTGGATGAATTGTACCGAACCACGATGGAAGATACCGGTCAATGCCCACAACGAAGGGCACTCGCGATACCCCCGCGACAGTGCTTCCGACTCCGCCGGCATTTCCTACGGTGACCAGCAGCGCCGCGATCACTCCTACAATTCCCATTCGCAGGGCCGTGGAACCCGTCGTGATGGCTTGAAAGACTCCGCTCTTCGGGTCCACCACATCGGCGGGAATCATCGTCAGGATTGCAATGGTCCCGGCCATGTAGATCACTGCGATCAGCCCCCCGGAAGCAAAGATCGCCTTGGGAAGCGTGCGCTGCGGGTCCCGGACCTCCTCACTTAACGCGGAAACCAGTTCCAGGCCTGTAAACGCAAATGCGATCTGTGACCAGAAATTCACGGTGTCCCAATTCCAGTGCGGCAGCATCGCGGCCACCGTGAAATGCGTCACCGAGCCCTGCCGTCCCCAAAGCAGCAGCGCCACGGCGACGATCATCAGGAGCGGAATATACGTACCGACTCCTCCCGCATTCTGCAGCCACTTGCCAATGTGCAGCCCGATCATGTTGAGCCAGACTGCAATCACCAGCAGCGCGAATGATCCGATGAGTAAGAAGGTGCGGTTCTCCGCCAGCCATGCGGTTCCGGCGCCACCGACGTAGGCAGTCATCGCGGCGCTGGCCATCAACAGTCCCGGGAAGTAGAAAATGGTGTACGTCCAGTACGTCCATCCCGCGACAAAGCCGTGGAAATCCCCGAACGCCATCTTCGTCCAAACGTACAGGCCGCCCTCTTCGGGAAAACGCGTCGAGAGCTCGACGACCACAAACGCCGTGGGCACGAAAAACAAGACCGCCGCAAGAATCCACAAGCTGATCGAAGATTGGCCATTGCGCGCCGCGGCGGCTATCCAGCGCGGCCCAAGCACCGTGGCAATGCAGAACAGCAGCACATCCCAAAAACCCATCACGCGGCGAAGCTGCTGCTTGGGTCCGGGCTCTACTTGTTTACCCTGAGTTCCGAAGGGGAGCCCACCGGAGTTTGGATTGGAGGTCCCCTGCGGAGGCTGGCTCACGCGGTCACATCCAGCGCGGGAATCAGTTCATCCTGCCGCTGGAAGTTGCGCAGGAACGGCTCCGGCGCGGCTGCAAAGCCGGCCCACGGGCCGAAATAGGCGACACGGCCTTCGTGGAGAAATACGACGCGATCCGCGAGCTTTTTCGCCAGATGCGTGTCGTGCGTGACGACGACCGACGTCTTGTGAAACTTCTCCTTGAGCCGCAGGATCAAGTTGCTGGTGTGAGCCGCCATGAGCGGGTCAACCATGGTGGTGGGCTCGTCATACAGGATCGCTTCGGGGTCTTGGGCCAGCGCACGCGCAATGGCGACGGCGCGCTTCATTCCGGTGCTCAGTTCGGATGGAATTTTGTCCGCAACCTCAGTGACTTCGAGCATTTCGGCCAGCTCGGCGACACGCGCGTCTTTCTGCTCGTCGGTCATGTCCGCGCGATCTTCCAGCGGGAAGGCGATGTTTTCGGCGACCGTGAGTGAATCGAACAGCGCGCCCGACTGGAAGACCATCGTTACGCGGCGGCGAATCTCCCTCAATTCCTCTTCGCTCCACTCCGTGATGTCCTGGCCGCCGACCAGCACGCAGCCCGAGTCCGGGCGCAGAAATCCCAGAATATGCTTCAACGCAACCGATTTCCCCACGCCGCTGCGCCCCAGGATGACGCACGTCTCCCCGCGGTCCACGAAGAAACTGACGTCGTCGAGGACGACATGGTCATCGAAGGCCTTGCTGACGTTGCGGAATTCGATGTAGTGGTCGCTCAAGTTTCGCCCTGGCCGGCCGCAAGCTTTTTCCGGTGCGTTCCATCCCGCATCGCGGGATGCGCCCGTATTGTTAATGAGACTGACGACAGAATCAAACCAATTCCGATTGGCAAGTCAGAAAAGAAACCTGCCCTCTCCGTCCCGAAAAAACGCGGGACGGAGAGGCCTCTACAAAACCAGTTGTGTGGCAGTAGATCTTGTAGAGGCCGCCCGGTTTTGGGGCGGGCAGTTGTTCGTAGTTCCAAGAGATCTCAGCAGCAAGCAATTCCCAAGAAATGCAGGATATCTTTTAAATTGTTGAAAACAATAGTACTAACTGCAAATACGGCCACATTCCGGTGTGCATTGTCACTGTATGTTAACTTGACAGGAATTTCCTATCTGCTATATTAGCACTCGACCAAGAGGAGTGCTAACGAGCGACCTCGTGCTCCTTGGTCAAGAATCCCGATTCAGGGTGTGGGCTCCACTTGGAGCCCGCCACGAATAAATCGAACGGAGGCTAGAAACGATGTCAGTTCACGTAACTCCGCTGCATGATCGCGTTTTGATCAAGCGGATTGAAGAAAAAGAATCAATCAAGGGCGGAATCATCATCCCCGACACGGCCAAAGAGAAGCCGCAAGAGGGCGAAGTGATCGCCGTTGGCGCAGGCAAAATCGAGAAGGGCGAACGCATTCCCCTCGACGTAAAGGCTGGCGACCGGGTGCTGTTCGGCAAGTACAGTGGCACCGAGATCAAAGTGGACGACGAGGATTACCTGATTCTTCGTGAAGACGAAATCCTTGCCAAGCTTTCCGGCGCAGCCAAGGCTGCGGGCGGCAAAAAGTAACTTTAATCCCCTGCCCGCTAAGGCGGATGAGGGCCGTAATCGTTGAAAATTCAGAGGAGGAAATAGAATCATGGCAAAGCAAATCGTGACTGGTGAGAATTCCCGCCAGTCGATTCTCCGCGGCGTCAACGCTCTAGCCGACGCAGTGAAGATCACGCTCGGCCCCAAGGGCCGGAACGCGGTGATCGAAAAGAAATTCGGCGCGCCGATCATCACCAAGGACGGCGTGACCGTAGCGAAGGAAATCGAACTGCAGGACCCGCTCGAAAACATGGGCGCACAGATGGTGCGCGAGGTTGCGTCCAAGACCTCCGACGTCGCAGGTGACGGCACCACGACGGCGACCGTGCTGGCCCAAGCCATCTTCCGCGAAGGCGTGAAGACGGTGGCGGCCGGCGCAAGCCCGACCGCGCTCAAGCGCGGCATCGAGCGCGCCGTCGAAGTCGCGGTCGAAGAAATCAAGAAACTCCACCGGGACGTTAAGGGCGACATGATCGCGCAAGTCGGCACGATCTCCGCCAACAACGACAAACAGATCGGCAGCATCATCGCCGAAGCCATGAAGAAGGTGGGCAAGGACGGCGTCATCACCGTCGAAGAATCGCGGACCATGGAGACCACCCTCGAAGTGGTCGAAGGCATGCAGTTCGACCGCGGCTACCTCTCCCCCTACTTCGTCACCGACCCCGAACGCATGGAGTGCGTGATCGAAGACGCGCGCATCCTCATCCACGAGAAAAAGATCGGCTCGATGAAGGACCTGCTTCCCCTTCTCGAACAGATTGCCAAGCTGGGCAAGCCGCTGTTGATCATCGCTGAGGACGTCGAGGGCGAAGCCCTGGCGACCCTGGTGGTGAACAAGTTGCGGGGCACGCTACAGTGCGCCGCCGTGAAGGCTCCCGGGTTCGGCGACCGCCGCAAGGCCATGCTCGAAGACATCGCCACACTCACCGGCGGCAAGGCCGTCACCGAGGATCTCGGCATCAAGCTCGAGAACGTCAAGCTGGAAGACCTCGGCAAGGCCAAGAAGGTCACGATTGACAAGGACAACTGCACGATCATCGAAGGCGGCGGCAAGTCCAGCGAAATCGAAGGACGCGTCCGGCAGATCCGCGCGCAGGTCGAGGAAACCACCTCGGACTACGACAAGGAAAAACTGCAGGAACGCCTCGCCAAGCTGGTCGGCGGCGTAGCGGTGATCAAGGTGGGCGCGGCAACCGAAACCGAGCTGAAGGAAAAGAAGGCTCGCGTCGAAGACGCCATGCACGCCACACGCGCGGCAGTCGAGGAAGGCATCGTCCCCGGCGGCGGCGTAGCGCTGATTCGCTGCATCGCGGCGCTCGACAAACTCAAGCTCGATGCCGAAGAGGCCATCGGCGTGAACATCGTCAAGCGCGCGCTCGAGGAACCCTTGCGGCAGATTGCCCTGAACGCGGGCCACGAAGGCGCAGTCATCGTGGGCCGTGTGCGGGAAAGCAAGGAAGACAACTTCGGCTTCAACGCGGAAACCGGAGAGTACGGCGATATGGTCAGGGCGGGCGTTATTGACCCCGCTAAGGTCACTCGCCTCGCCCTCCAGAACGCCGCTTCGATTGCCGGCCTGATGCTCACCACCGAAGCTCTGGTGGCCGACATCCGGGAAGACAACAAGCAGGCCGCTGCAGGCGCAGGTGGACACGGTGGTGGTCCAGGCGGCGGCATGGGCGGAATGTACTAAACCCAGCTCAGCCTGCACTCCCCCGCTTCGGCTTGCCGCGAGCGGCGGACGTGCAAACGCAGTTCAAGGGCGTCCCGACTCCGTCGGGGCGCCCTTTTTTCTTGTGGAGCATCGTCCAAGAGTGCTTCAGTAACGAGTTTAGAGGACCTAGAAAGGGGCTACGCACATGCTGATGAGAATTTATCCGGATGTGGCCCCCATTTCCAATGCTATCCGATACCGAGTACGTTGTGACAAAAATCACTAGAGTCTGTGTCGGGTGACACAGCAAGTTTTGATCAACAAGGTATAAACGTTAAAAAATACTACGTACTCCCAGGAGATGCGTACGATGTGTCCGAGCCAGAGGTCCAAATCGGAAGTTGCGAATGAGTTGGCTCCTAGGAGGCTACCATGAAACGATTAGTCCTGTGTGCGGCCAGCTTCGTGGTGTTCATGGGCACGACGCTGCCCGTACGGGCGGATGATCTGATGCAACGGGCTCAACAAAGCTTCAAACCGATCCCGTCAGCGGTCCCAGCCGTGAAGGGCAATGCCGTCACCCGTGAAAAGATTGAACTTGGCAAAATGCTGTTCTTTGATCCACGCCTGTCGGCCAGCCAAATCATCAGTTGTAACTCGTGCCACTACCTGAGCACCGGTGGCGTGGATGCCGGACCCACATCGATTGGTCACGCCTGGCAAAAAGGACCGCGCCGGGCCCCGACGGTCTTCAACGCCGTCTTCAACATCGCTCAGTTCTGGGACGGCAGAGCCGAGGATCTGAAAGCGCAGGCCAAGGGGCCGATCCAGGCGGGCGTCGAAATGAACGCCACACCCGCGCTAGTAGAGACGACATTAAGCTCAATGCCAGGCTATGTCGAGCAGTTCAAGAAAGCCTTTCCGCAGGAGGCTTCACCCGTGACCTTCGACAACATCACCAGGGCGCTCGAGGCGTTTGAAGCGACTCTGATTACCCCTGGATCCCACTTCGATCAGTTTCTCGAAGGCGACTCCAGTGCTTTGAACGCGCAGGAAAAGGAGGGTTTGAAACTCTTCATGGATAAGGGCTGCTCGGCCTGCCACAACGGGATTAACGTGGGTGGCAAGGCTTATTTCCCCTTTGGCGTTGTCGAAAAGCCCGGCGCGGACATCCTGCCGCCGAACGACAAGGGACGCTTCGCGGTAACCAAGACGGCCAGCGACGAGTATGTTTTCCGCGCAGGCCCGCTACGCAACGTGGCAGTGAGAGCGCCTTACTTTCATTCCGGCCAAGTTTGGAGCCTGAAGCAGGCAGTGGCCATCATGGGTACCAGCCAACTCGGGCAGAAGCTGACCGAACAGGAGGAAAACGCTATCGTCGCGTTCCTGCAAACGCTCACCGGCGAGCAACCCAGGATTGAGTTGCCGGTCCTGCCGCCCAGGACAGATGCAACACCGCTGCCTAAGCAGTAAGTTATTATCCTGCTGAGAATCAATCTACTACTACTGCCCCGGCCAGTTCGCAGGGGCTCGCCTGGCCGTTGTGCAAGCACCAAGCGAGCGTGGAATTGTCCCGGCGATCTGGCCGGCTGGTTTTGTGGCACCGGGCGATTCGACGTATCCGCAGCAGGCTGAAAATCAAACCTTTGAACCGGCAAGGTCCTCGTCTTTCGTTTCCCGAATCAAGAGCAGGCCGATGAGCGTCAGGACCGCCGAAGAGGAGAGGTAGTAGCCGACGTACCGCAGCCCGTAGGTCTTGGCGTGACCCGTTACGCATTCCTGCAGAGTTGAGGTAGCTTTTAGTTTGAACGCTCCGTGTCGATACAAGAACCAGCTATAGAGGGCCAACTATATCGCTTCGGATTACAATGAGATTCATCCTCGCTCCGAGAAAGATGGATGGGAAAGCGTGGCGCACCCGGCTTAATTAAGATTCAAAAGAGGGATGGTCTTTGCATCGCGAGGGCGTGGAACTGACTTTATGAAAGCATAGATATCAGCCCATTCCTGATCGGAAACGACCTTGTCCGTATATGGCGGCATTTCACCCGTGGGATGACGCACGTACGCACGGAATGCCTCGAATGGGATAGAATTCGGGCCGAGCTCCGGTCCACGCATTCCGCCATGCGCTTGGGTCCCGTGGCATTCGTCACAGCCGTATCTCAGGTAAAGCTTCTTTCCGTTTTCGGCATTCCCGCTGGGAGCCTCGGCAGACTTCGACGCTGCGCCCTGAGACTCCGCCTCACTCTTCACAGGTCTTGATGCGGGAGCCGCGTTCTGGGCATTCAGCCGACTAATGCTCACCATCAAGATCGCCGCGACTAAGATAGGCCCGGCGAACCGGAGAAGGCGGAGTCCAATCCCTGGGCTTGAAAGTCGCGCGCCCAATGCAGATCTCAAGACTACGTCGGGTAGTGATCCACGAAGGCTTTTCATGTTCAATCTCGCTGTCTTGTCCCCTTCTTCCCGCACGCCCTAGCGTCCCTGAACTACAAGGTCGACGAGCGCCGGTGCACCACGTTTGACGACGGCGACTGCTCGTTTTATAGCCGGGCCAACCTCATTGGGATCTGTAATCGGACCCTCCGAATACATCCCCATGCTCGCTGCGAGTTTCGCATAGTCGATGTTGGGATCTTCAATCGCGGTCCCTATCTTGGCCCGGTCAATACCGCGATTTTTCCGATTACACATGCTCTGCACTTCCATCACTTCCTGATGGTAGGCACGGTTGTTGTGCATGACCGTCAGGAGTGGGATGCGGTGGTGCGCCGCAGTCCACAATACGCCGGGATTATACATCAGGTCGCCGTCGCACTGAATGTTGACCGACAGGCGGCCATACTTCTTGTTGGCGAGCGCGCCACCCACAGCGGCCGGCGCGCCGTAACCCTGACCTCCGCTGCCAGGGCCGCCAATGTACTGATAGTGCTTGTCAAAGGTCCACAGTTTTAGGGGCCAATAATTCTCATGCATCACTGTCGACACTAATGACCAGTCCTCGCCCTTGAGCGCCGCTCTCAATTCAGCGCACAGGCGGGCAGTACTGATCGGGGAATCGTCCCAACCATTCGCCGAGAGGTCGCGCGTCTGCTCGAGCCACCGCTGGCGTGCCGAGGCAAGCTTCGCGCCCCGAGCCTGATACGCCGTTTTGCGGTCGGTCGTGACCAAGCGCTTCACAGCCTCAACCAGAGAGGGCAGAGTCGCGTGCGCGTCCGCCGCAATGGGAACATCCACATCCGTGAATCGGTGGAAAGTCTGGAAAACGGACTTCGTGAAGAGGTCATCGGAATTGATGGTGATCAGCTTCACACCGGGCTTCGTTACCCGCGTAAAAATGGGGTCACCAATACGGTGTTCGGTGGACATGACAACGCCATTGAAGTCCTGTACCTCAAGACCTAGGATAACGTCCGCATTAGAAATCAGCGGGCGGGCGCGGTAGGAATGGTTGAGAGGGTGCTGGGTTGGAAAATTCAACCGTCCGCCTTTGTCAATGACCGGTGCCTGGAGCAGCTCGGCAAGCTCGACGAGAAGGTCCATGCCGGCCTGCGAGCGAGCGGCGCGGTCGGGAACGATCACAGGATTGTCGGCCTGGACCAGGAGCCGGGCTACTTCTGCGACTGCGCCTGAATCGCCCACCGGGGGCGCGGGCAGGTTTAGTTTCGGGATGGTTAAGTTACTCTCTCGAATTGGCTTCTCCTGAAGGGCCGAGTCCATCACCAGACAGACCGGCATCGTCGGAGGAGTCATCGAGATTCTGTAAGCGCGCACTGCGGACTCGGCAAAGAGCTGGAGGGTCGATGGAGTGTCGTCCCACTTCGTCATCTCCCGAACTAGCGCTGCGGGGTCCGAGGAGGCGTGTTCCCAGTCTGAACCGTTATTCCGCGACTCGGCGCCCATTTTGTTCGCGTCCATGATAAAAATCGGCGCTCTGTCACCGTAGGAGTTATAGATCGCCATGGCGGCGTGCTGCAGCCCGACCGTGCCGTGGCAAATCGTGGCCGCCGGCTTGCCTTCAATCTTAAAGTAGCCATTACACATGGCAGCCGCGTGTTCTTCATCCATGCAGGTGATTAATTCGGGATTCTTGTTGCCGCCGTAGTTGATCAACGATTCGTGGAACGCGCGGAAAGTGTTGGCCGGGTTGGCACACACGTACTCGATACCCAAGGATTTGATGACGTCGATCATGAAGTCGGACCCGGAGCGATCCATGGTCTGCACTTCGACACCCAAAGATCCATTGGAATCGGCATCCTGCGCTGCGACCCCAGCGGCAGCAGCCCGGGCCATCTCCGCTGGCGCCAGCAGCGCTGCCGTACCAGCAACGGCTCCCTTCAAGAAATTGCGACGGTCACCCGACAGTTTGTTAGAACTCGCCCGCGTGGATTTCGCCATTTCTTTCGCCTCCGCTGCAAGAATCAAATATTTGATGCGCTGCTCCGCGCTTCACAGATCTGTGGCGCATGAATATGCAGCCCTGGAAAACGTAAGTGGTCCTGCTTTCTTCAAACCGTTAGCTTGCAACAGAATGTCCGTTCTGTTGCGTTCAACAGGAACGTGACCGCCAGAAGAGGATTGATCCGTCCAAAGTACGGCTGAAAGTAAGAGCCCCGCGATAGGAGTCCTGTCGATCCGACTCCGAGAGACAAAATCGCGAGAGCATCTGGCGACCGAACCCGCATGACGTCTAGTTGGTTGCTGTGCGCACAGCGCAGCGGTTCCAAATGACGCCGATAACGAACCCCGTGACATAGCCGATAGAGGCCGTTATCAAAACAAGAGCAAGGGCTGTGCCTAAGCTGAAGGCTACAACCTTATACGGCGGCGTGATCATGTGCAGCCGAAAGACGAAATCGAGCAGCCACTGTGCGGCGCCAATCCAGACCAAGAAAGCCCAGAGTGTGTGCCAAAGCGCCAGGAAGACACCGAACGCAACGCCAAGCGAATGCGCGTGGATGCGATTCATTTTAATTGCCATCCTTTCCTTTTGTCGTCACGCCCCCCACTCGGTTGCCATGAAATCGTCAGACGAGACAAAAACACGTTGGCAGACCCCGCAAGTCCGCTCAGTGATCGGCGTCACAGATTGGTGTGATCTTCGGCCCTAGGGCGTGGGCCATTGCCTATTGGCTACGATGGCCCGAGACGGATTGCTCTTCTCCTCCACGGCATGGCGTATTGGGCCAGCCAGGAGCTGAGCCGCGCAAGAGTGGGCACTACCCGCTTTCCAATACTCAGGTCGTCCTTGTAAACCGAAATGGTCTTATCGGAAGGTGGAAATCCGGCCTATGACGCCCAAAGCCACATTCCGATAAGATGACTTACCAGGACTTGGGGCCGATGCTGGTAGCTCTGCTGCAGGCGACAGAGTTACTATGGGGCGAAGTGGCACGGTTACAGGGGATCGCCCAGGTAACAGAAACCTCGGGCAGTCTGGGGCGTGAGCCGCTTCGATGAATCCGTCTTGCCTCGCGGCGCACCGAGTACTATACTGCGCCGATCGTCTCATCTGGCGATATATATAAAGGATCAATCTTATGCTTATGCCTCGTCTCAGGAAGACCCTTACGTGGGCACTCTGCGGATCAGTGGCGATCGGTCTGGCCGTGCCATTGTTCTCACTCCTAGCTGTCTCGGCCAGCTTCGCCCAGGCCCCGGCCCTGCCCGCGGTCCAGGCGACAGCCAAGAGCCCGAACTTCAAAGACGGGAAGGTGGTACTCGAGGAGCGCCGCATCCGGGCGTATGCGTACCTTGGGGGCGATGAACACATCATCCGGCAAGCGGTCCAGCGGATCGTGAGGCAGGAAGGCGACGCCGCCGGAGGGTGGGTCTACGAGTGGAGCGTCCTCGGCAAGTACTACGAGGACCGCGGCGACGCGCTCGTCAAGACCGGACCGCGGCGTGCGGCCCTCGACGCCTACATGACCTCGAGCGTCTACTACGCGCTCGCCTGGTTCCCGAGCATCAACTCGGAACAGGAGGCCAAGGCCTATGACGCGCAGCTGCGGGTGTACCAGAAGGGCGGCAAGCTGTTCGACGTGCCGCTGGAGGTGGTGAAGGTGCCGTACAAGGACGGCCAGATCACCACCTATCTGCACAAGCCGGTCGGCGTCGAGAAGCCGCCGCTCGTCATCTGGTGCGGGGGCGTCGACCAGTACAAGGCGAACCACTGGCGCCCCATCCAGGACATGCTCGCCAAAGGATTTGCCGTCGCCACCCTCGACCTGCCCGGCTTCGGCGAGAGCAGGCAGTGGGACAGAGATCTCAAGTCGGACGCCAATTTCGCCGTCCTGGAGACCTACCTGAAGCGAGGGGATCTCGATACCAAGCGCATCAGCTTCTTCGGGCAAAGCTATGGCGCGGGCGCCACGTTGCGTGCGGCCCTGCGAAACGATCCGCGCGTCAAAGCGATCGTGGCCATGTGTGGGGGGCTGCACTTGGGCGGGAAGAACTCGTTGGCGCCTGAGGCAAAACCCGGAGACAAGCTGATCAACGGGCCTATGCTCGTGGTCAACGGCACGCGCGATGCCGGCAACCCCGTCGCGGACCTGATGTCGACCTACCAGTCGGCGAAGGAGGGCGATCTGTGGCTGCTCGGCCTCGGCGAGCATTGCGCGGTGGAGTACTGGCCAGTCGTGATCCCACAAATGGCCGACTGGCTGAAGGAGAAGATCAATAAGTGACGGCTCGAGCCTCCTAGACGATCGGGGTGAACTGGGCTTGATCCGATCTGGTGGGCGGGGTGACTGCGCGGCCTCACGCGCAGTCGCCCGTCGCCAGAAAGTGGCCGGTCATCTGGGGGCCGGAATTGGCTGGAGAATGGGGGGCCATCCACTGGTTTCTCCGCTCATCGAGCCCGAGCGGCCGGAACCCGACGAATTGAGCCGACTGAACATCGCTCCGGACTCCGCCGTGTGCGACTCTGTGCGAGATCTGCTGTTCGACGGATTCACTTCGGTCCACTCCTGATCGGATCCAGTCCCGTCCCGCGCGGTTCTGCTCGCATGGATCCGCTCAATCCTCACGTCTCAGGAGCTCGTGGCCGCATGGTCGTGGAGGTTCAAATCCTCTCTTCCGCACAACTCGACTCATTCGCTTCGCTCCTTCGCTCGTGGCAGGCCAATCAATGGCTGAATGGCTTGCTTGACTTGCTCTGCAAGACTTGGCGTTGGATTCTCCTAATTCCTTCTGATGCCGCATAATACCATCCCTGGAAGATGTCACCGAACGGATAGGTCCTGAGAAACTGTCTTATCGGTAACTGACCACAGCATCTTAGGTATCGCGGCAGCTGAAATTGCCCATAGGCTGTTCGGATAAATGGTTTTATAATGAGTGTATCGACATTCCTGTCGAGAAGGAGGTGATCCTTGAGGTACGGTAAAAATTGATTGAGCTGTAAGAGAGGCGCTTGTGATTCTGCCACGCGCCTCTCTTTTCTTGTCCCCGCCTGCCCTGTGAATTGACGAATTCTCCCGCACCCGTATGATTAAGAAAACCTCAGCAAATGTGAACTACGAACTCGCGAAATTAGCGGGCCTTCAAAAAATGCTCCGGTCTTCGTCCAGCGGGGCACAGCGAGGAAGAAAAGAGGAAATCAAGTGAAAGCCGCCATCATAACGGAACCGGGCAAGACGCCAGTATTTGCCGACTTTGACGACCCCGTGCCGCAAGTGGGAGAAGAATTAGTTGCCGTCACCGCGTCCGCTATAAGCCACGTCACGAAAAGCCGCGCTTCCGGTTCACACCACACATCTCCTGGGAGTCTTCCTGCCGTCGTTGGTATCGACGGTGTTGGCCGGACCCAGGATGGCCGACGCGTCTATTTCGTGTTGCCCAAAGAGCCGTTCGGCGGCATGGCCGAAAAGGTCGCGGTGAGGCTGCAGCAGTGCGTTCCGCTGCCGGATGATGTGGATGACATCACCGCTGCTGCAATAGCAATTCCGGGGATGTCTTCCTGGGCTGCGTTCAAGGAACGCGCACATCTGATTGCCGGCGAGAATGTGCTGATCAACGGAGCCACGGGAACGGCAGGACGCCTGGCCGTGCAAATTGCCAAGTACATGGGAGCGAAGAGGGTCATCGCGACCGGCCGCGACATTGCGGCTCTGGAACAAGTGAAGGCTCTTGGCGCGGATGCAACCATCCCTCTCATTCAATCCCCCAAAGAACTGGAGATGGCGTTCAAAGAACAGTTTGGGGGCGAAGGCATCGACGTTGTACTCGACTATCTCTGGGGAAAGAGCGCCGAAATCCTAATCGTGGCGGCGGCAAAAGCAGGCAAGGATGCAGTGCCCATCCGCCTCGTTCAGATCGGCGCTGTGAGCGGAGGGAACATTACTTTGCCTGGGGCAGCCCTTCGCTCGTCCGGGCTGGTACTGATGGGAAGCGGCATCGGAAGCATTCCACTCAAAGGCTTGGTCGGAGCGATTAGCGATGTGCTGCAAGCCGTGATACCCGGCAAGCTGAAAATCGATACCGAAGCTGTGCCCTTGGCCAATTTCGAAGAAACATGGAACAAAGACAGCGGCAACTCACGCGTCGTCTTCGTTGTAAGGCAGAATTCGGAGGCATCCGCTTAGCTGTAATTTCCCTCAGCAAGCACTCCCAGCCAGCCAGTAGACTCAACTCCTGATAAACGGGGCGGTCTCAATGGGTCGTCGCAACACTAGCCCGAAGTCAACTTTCAGGAGTCTCTAGCGGTAAAGTCGTTCGCAGGCGTAGATTCAAACGGAACACTGCTCTGTTTAGGTTCTGATTGAGTACGGCCAGAC
>JBGOZP010000008.1:0-128838 GCA_041480265.1 Terriglobia bacterium
CGCAGATACCAAACTCCACCTCAACGGTGGATGAATTCACTCAGGGGGGTGACATTTTCATCGGGCCATTAGGGTGACATTTTTACGTTGCTACAACAGGGGTCAAATGCGCCGCAAAAAAAGATGTTAACAGTTTCCGTAAACCGGCGGGCGCGCTGAAACGAGGAAGGCGAGCTATCGCATGAACTTCGGGTTCAATTCGAACGTGCGTGTCGGCAATGCCGTATATCATGTCCAGACCGAGGACCGCGGTCCCGCGCATCCTTATCTTGACACCGTGGTGTACGTGGCAGGACGCGTGGTCCACAAACACACCAGCAGCTACGAGGACTTGACTGGCGGCACAGCGGAGGGAGAGGCCCTGGCAGAACGGCTGCACGAACGCCTCTCCCAACAGCACCATGAGGTGATGGCGCAACTGGAAGCCGGGACGCTCGAACTCAACGTGCCGGGAGGCGCCCCTGCTAAAGCGCCCGCGGCGGCCTCGAATGCGGAACTCGAAATCCATCTGCTCAATCCAAAATCCTGGCTTGCCTCGGGCAACGCGACGCTCGAAGTCGAATTGAGACGAAAGGGTTCGGCTGAGGCGATGAGCGGGGTGGAGATTGCGGCTTTTCTGGACGGCATGCAGGATCGGGCCACTCCATCCCACGCGCGCACGGATGCGAAGGGCCGGGCGACGCTAACATTTCCACTGCCTGCAACAATCACCGAGGGAACTGCGCTTGTGATTCGCGCCTCGACGGGCGTTCTCCACGGGGAACTGCGTTTTCTGCTCAAGGCAAAGCAAGGCGACAAATCTCCAGCGCCGTCCCCGAAATGACAGCAGGCATCCAGATTGTAGTGAACGGAGAAACGCGCGAAGTCCCAGCGGGGCTCGGCGTTACTGGTCTGCTCGCGCATCTCGCCCTGCCCGCCGACCGCGTCGCCATCGAGCGCAATCTCGAAATTCTTCCCCGGTCCCAGTGGGCCTCCACCGCGGTGCAGCCCGGCGACCGGTTCGAGATTGTTCACTTGGTGGGCGGCGGGTAGGTCAGCTCACATAGCTCACGGCAAACGGGGCGTGGGTTGTGTGGGAACCAAATTTCTTATTGTGGAAAGCCGGCTGTGCGTAGCGCCGGCGTCTCGCCGGCGCCACAACACCCTAATGCTACGGAGACTGTTCTTCTTACAGGCTGTCCAGCAGGTGACCCATCTTCGTGCGCTTCGTTTCCAAATAAGCGTGGGAGAGCTGCGAAGTACGCGGGCGGCACGGCACGCGTTCGACGACGCGGATTCCCGCGCTTTCCAGTTGTTGCACTTTATCCGGATTGTTCGAAAGCAATCGCACACGCCGCACCCCGAGCAGCGTCAGCGCGGCGGCTGAAAACGCATAGTCGCGCGAGTCGGCGGCAAAGCCAAGCTCCTCGTTGGCCTCCACTGTGTCCATTCCGCGGTCCTGAAGCTCGTAGGCGCGCAGCTTGTTCATCAGGCCGATGCCGCGGCCCTCTTGCGGCAGGTACAGCAATACGCCGCACGGCGACGCGGCAATCCGGCGCAGAGAAAGTTCGAGTTGGGCGCGGCAATCGCAGCGTTCCGAGGCGAGCACGTCGCCGGTGAGGCATTGCGAGTGGATGCGCACCAGCGGAGTCTGGCCGCGCACGCGGCCATGCACCAGGGCTACGGCGCTTTCCTGCGGGCTGCGGCCCTCGATTCCGAGAATTTCGAACGGACCGTATCGCGTGGGGAGCTTGGCGCGAGCGACGATGCGGATGCTGGCGCTCGGCGTCTTGCGTGCGTGGCGGCTTTGTCGTGATGTTTTGCGTGGCATGGAGAGCGACGTATTATAGCAGGCGCATGCCGCGCCGCGGCGCTTTACATCGTCCAGGCGATTGGCTAACGTAGCCGCAGGATACAAGTTCGATGAACACACTGACCTTCGGCGGGGATCTGCTGCTTACGCTGCTGCTGCATGTTGGCGCGGCGGCATCGATTTGCGCCTGGCTTGCGCGGTCGGCCATCTTTCGAAAGGTTCTCTTCACCGAAGTCCGCGATTCGGACCAGAAACTGAAACTCATGCTGTTTGTGACGCCGCCGCTGGCCTTTGGCGTGATCCTGCGAATCGTGGGGCACCCTTATCGCGCCGCCGACCTCATGCTGGAAGGGTCATTTCTTCTCGGACTATTGGGAGGGCGCGTGGTAGGACCGCTGGGCGGGTCGATTATCAGCCTGCCCGCGTTTATCAACCATGAGTGGCTGTCGATGCCGGTCGCGGCGGCCGCGGGGTTGGTCGGAGGACTGATTCGTCAGGGCGTTCCCAACACGGAAGAGATTTGGAAACTCGGTCCGTTCACGTTTCTGAGCACGCCGCGGTGGGTGGTGCGGCTGTTTCGCAGGGCCAAGGTGAGCTGGGAAATGCTGCCCTTGGGCGCCATTATCGCGCTGGAACTCGGCCGTCAGGCGCTGGGTCATGCCACCAAGCCGCAGTGGCTGTTTTACCTGGACGTGGGCCAGAGCTGGGCGGTGGCCTTGGTGTTGCTCTCCACAGTGATGGCCGTCGCGGTTCCGATGAAGATCTGGAACAACACGCGGATCGAGATGAATCTCGAACAACACCAGCAATTGCTGCTCAAAGCGCGCATGGACGCCCTGACAGCGCAAATCAATCCGCATTTTCTGTTTAATACGCTCAATACCGTCTCTTCGCTGATTCGCTACGATCCTGACACGGCCCGCGGAGTGGTCATCAAATTGAGCAATATTCTGCGGCGGCTGCTGCGAAAGCATGAGACGTTCGTGCCGCTGCAAGAGGAACTCGACTTCATTGACGACTATCTCGATATCGAGGTCGCCCGGTTTGGCCGCGACAATTTGCAGATTCACAAGCAGATCGCGGAACACACGCTCGATGCGTTCGTCCCCAGCATGCTCCTGCAGCCCATTGTCGAAAACGCTCTCAAGCACGGCCTGGCCGCCAAAATCGGCGGGGGCGAGATTACGATCCGCACATCAACGCGCGATGCGCGTCTGGTCATCGAAATTGAAGACAATGGCGTCGGCATCCCCCAGGACCGCATGTCGCAAGTGTTTGGAGAGGGGATCGGAATCAGCAATGTGCACGAGCGCCTGCGAGTTCTCTACGGCGGCGATTTCCAGATGGATATCTCCAGCCGGGAAGGTGAAGGGACACGAATTCGTATCGAAGTTCCTGAGTTGATCCCGGCCGAATCCCATTCCTCTACAGGCGTTCCTGCCTCCAATGCGTGATGCGCGGTCTTGCGGCGGACAGAAAAGGATTAAACACAGAGTTCACCGAGAGCACAAAGGACACGGAGAGAGCCGAAATATTTTAGGCATTTGCGGGACACAACGCTAGAAAATCAACTTCAATCCGAATTGAATCTGTCTGGACGGGGTCGCCAGGGTGGTAATGGTTCCGGCGGAGGCGTTGACGGCGCCTGCCGAAAATACGGTCGTGTTGACGGAGCCGAAGTTTGCCCGGTTGAGGAGATTGAAAATTTCCGTCCTAAATTGCAAGGTGGTTTTTTCCGATAGGGCGGTGTCCTTGAATACGGACAGGTCCACGTCGCCCAGGCCCGGCCCGGCCAATGTTCCTCTGCCCAAATTCCCATAGGTGCCGGGGGTTGGCAGAGTGAAGGCATTCGGATCGAACCATTGGTTCGGAGTGCGAAGCAGTACGGGCCCTGAGAACGAAGGGTTTATGGAAGGCCTATCAGGATTTCTGGTATCGCCATCGCCGGAACGATTCGAGCCGATTAGGGGAGTGAATGGGAAGCCGCTCAATATCGTTGCGATTCCATTCAACTGCCAGCCACTGATGAGTTTGCTTTCGAGGTTGCTGTCGCTATTCAACCAACGCTGGTTGCGGCCGAACGGCAGTTCGTAGCGGGCTGAAATACTGGATTGGTTGGTAACGTTCAAAGCGGACGGCCCCCAGTCTCTTCGCAAATCATTGCGGTCCAGCACCATTTGAGCCTGATTGTTGGCCTGGGCGCCTGTCAGCCCCGAATTTATATCGAGGTTCTTCGACCAGGTGTAATTGCCGCGCAATTGCAGGCCTTTGCTCAGGCGCCGTGTAAGGTCGATTTGCAACGCGTTGTAGCTGCTGTTGCCCTCGGTAAGCCAAAAGAATCCAGCGGAAAGATAACGATTCGGCCGGGTTCCCGGAGGCGTGCTCAAAGGAATGTACTGCGCGCCCTGGGGCACGGAGCCCTTACCAAAGCTGGTAGTGGCAATGCCACCCGACAAGCAGGTCGGGAGCGAACAAATCTGCGCCGGAATGGTATTGGGATCTACGCTGAGCAGCTCATGATAGGCAAAGGACCCAACATAGGCCAGGCGAAGAGATGTGTTGTGGCTTAGCTGTTGCTCGACGGTTAAATTCCACTCCTGAACCGTGGGAGTTTTCGCATTCGCTTGGATTCCTTGAGGTGCAAAGGTCGTGCAGGGTGAGGCAACACCCGGGCCACAAGAAGGTGGCGGGGGCACGCCCGCTGTGACAGGAATAATCGCATTCGCAGCAGGCGGAAATATGGAGCCTGAAAAGGAAGCCGAGCCATTATACGGAGGCAGCGAGTTCAACAGAAAAGCGAGATCGTCGATCAGCGAGTAATACATCCCGTATCCGGCACGGATCGCCGTCTTTCCATTTCCGAAGGGGTCCCAAGCCAGGCCGATTCTGGGGCTGAACAAGCGTTTCGCGTTGTTCTGGGTGAACACCGAATTGCCCACGACCGGAGCCGTCACAAGCACACCTTGCGCGTCGGTTACGTAGTTCGCAGCTCGTCCGAACGCCTCATTCCAACCGGTGGTGAATTCGTGGCGAAGGCCGGCGCGGAGTGTGAGATTGTGCCGCAATTTGATCGAGTCTTCGACGTACCACGCCCCCAAAAGGCTTCTCCAACCGAGTTCGCTGTGGACCGGCACGGCTTGAAAGGAAGTCACCGTGCCTTGCAGGAACGTCGTCAGGCTGCTGAAGGTGGCTTGCCCTGACTGGCGCGAAGCGGAATCTTCATTGTCCCGGAGCCGTTCGAACGAGACACCGATGCTGATCTGATGAATTCCCCTGCTGATTTGCAATGTGTCCGCATAGGTGAAGAGATTTCTGCGATTCCAGACGCCGGCGGCATTGCTAGGGCCCGCGGAAGTGATGGATCCATTAGCGGTCGTTGTAGCGCCGCCTCCAACGACAATCCCGCCAGGTCCGGCACCGGTGACAAAAGAGAGGCTGGAAGGGAAGGAGGCCGGGGGAACCGAAGTCAGACCGAAAGACGCGCGGGAGAACCCGGCACTGATCGTGTTGAGGACCTGCGGTGAAAAGATGTGCGTTTCCCGCAGGCTGAACACTTGCAAGCGCAGCGGGGTATACGATGCGAACAGAGGATCGGCCAAAGGGTTCAGACTATTGCCGTCGTCAATTGTGTAAGCTCCAGAAAGAGAATCGCGGCCCCCGATGTTGTAGTCCGTGCGCAGAGTCCCGAAATCTTCGCGGATGTACTGCTTGGGGTTGTTGTGCGAGTACGCCGTCCCGCTCGGCACCATCGTGTTAGGCAGAGTCTTCGACGGGACCATCAACTCCGCACTGAGACCAGGATCGGGCTGAGGCCAGAAGGACATGTAGGGCAACATGGAAAGGTTCAGGCTGGCAACCGGGCTGTATACGCCGGTGCCGGAATTCGGCATTTGGCCCAGGCGCACATTTGCGTCCGGGACAATGCTGAGGCTGCTGACCGCCAACGCCTGCCGGAATCCTTCGTAGTTGCCGAACAAGAACAAGCGGTCTTTCTTGATTGGGCCACCCGCGGCGCCTCCGAATTGGTTTCTCTTGAAGGGAGGAGTGGACCCCTGGTCAAAATATCCCGGCGCATCGAGGGCGCTGTTTCGCAGAAACTCAAAAATGGAGCCATGAAATGAGTTGGTTCCGGACTGGGTGACGACGCTAACTTGCGCCCCGGCGCGTTTGCCATATTCGGCGGAATAGGTGTCGGTGAGAACATTGAATTCGCGGACGGCGTCAATCCCCAGAAGTTCACCGCTGACTCCGCCGGGGGTGACGGCCAGTTGGCTCGACCCCATGTACTCAATGCCATTCAACAAGACCAGATTCTCCGAGGTGCGCCGCCCGGCCACCGAGAAAATGTTTCCGTTGCTCGTGCTGGTTTGAGGGCTTTTCATCGCGCTGTAATTGATGGTTCCCGGGTTGAGGGAAAGCAAATTATCGAAGCTGCGGCCGTTGAGCGGCAGGTCCTTCACCTCGCGCTCCCCAACCATTCCCGAAACCGACGCCGTCGTCACATTGACTACCGGAACGTCTTCCGAAACGGCAACTTGCTGGACGAATTCGCCCACTTCGAGCCGCAGATTTACCACGGCTTCCTGTCCCACTTTCAAATTGATCCCCCTCCGGATGACCGCCTTGAAGCCTTTCTTTTCCGCCTTCACCTCATGCGGTCCCAGTGGCAGGGAAAGGACCCTGTAGTTGCCCGCGTCGTCGGTAGTGACGACGCGTGTCGCCCCGGTCTCCAGACTCTTCACGGTAATGGTTGCGCCGCCCACACTAGCGGCGGAGGCATCTTCCACTCTTCCGGCTATCGCGGCAGACACCTGGGACCACGCAGGCGCCGGGCTCGCCAGCAGCGCCAAAACTCCGAGAATAAGACCGAAAAGCCACATCTTCTGGCGCACTGGCACGTTCATGCTCTCCTTATTCACACAGGTCTCCTGAGCTATAAGAGTTTCAGTCCGATTGTCACGCGGCGTTAGTATGCCTCATGCGGAAAGATTACATCAGGGGCACAGCATTTTTCCCCTTAAATTTGCAAACGTGCGGTATTACGGCTGGTCCATTGCCAACCGCGAGAATAATCTTCCCACACTGGCTCTATCGCCCCAATCCTGCATGAGGTTCCGCCGGGCCCGGCGCGCGCCCCAGCCGCATGGCTACACGGAACACAAAGAACAGGCTCCCGAGAAAGCAGACCGTTCCAAAGGCCGCAAGCGCATACGGCGCGCCGATCCGCTTCGCCAAACCGCCGGCGATCAAAGCGCCGAGCGGCTGGACGCCCATGAACATCATCGCGTACACGGCCATGATGCGGCTGCGCAGCTCATCGGGCACGCGGCTTTGCAGGATGGTATTTGTGGCCGCCATTTGCGTGGTGGCCGAAAAACCGACGGCCAGCAGCATCAGCGCGGACAGCCAGAAGACGCGCGACTGTGAAAACAGGATGAGTGCCAAGGAGCACGTCGTGGAGGTCGCGGCAATCCATTCCACGAGGCCTTTGTAGTCGGTGCGCGCGGCGAAGTGCAGCGCGCCGATGACCGCTCCCACCCCCGCGCAGCTCAGCAGCAGCCCCAGCGCGCGCGCCCCTCCATGAAGGATGTCGCCGGCAAAAATCGGCAGAAACACGGAATATTGCAGACCGAGCATGCTCATCAGGCTCAACAGCAGCAGTGCGGAGCGCATCGGCGGGTCGCTCATCGCGAAGCGGAAGCCCTGAATGAAGTTTTGCAGCGGTGAACCCTTGCCGGCGCGGAACTCGATCTTCTCGATCCGCATCATCAACAGCGCAAGGATCACAGCCAGAAAACTGACGCCGTTCAGGAAGAAACACCAGCCTTCGCCGATCCACGCGATGGCGATGCCGGCGATGGCCGGACCCACAACCCGCGCCCCATTAAAGATGGAGGAATTCAGAGCGATGGCGTTCGGCAGGTCTTCCTTTCCCACCATTTGAATCAGAAACGCCTGGCGGATCGGCACGTCGAACGCATTCACGATGCCGGCAAAAAACGCGATCAGGATGATTTCCCAGACACGCACGATGCCGAGCAGTGTCAGCGCCGCCAGCACGAACGACAGGAGCAAAGCCGCGGTTTGTGTCCAGATCACTCCCCGGTGACGGTTGTACCGGTCACCCACATACCCGCCGAGAGAGGCCAGGAAGAGAATGGGGATTTGGCTGGCGAATCCGAAAATGCCGAGCAGGGCCGCCGAGTGGGTCATCTTGTAGACGAGCCAGAGCTGCGCGGTCGACTGCATCCACGTGCCAATGAGCGAAATAAGCTGGCCCGCGAAGAAGAGCTGAAAGTTGCGGTGTTTTAGGGCGCGAAAGCGAATGGACACGGAGAGAATATTCCCACACTTGATGGACGCAGACAATCAACAACAGTTGGAATGCCGCGATAGGTTTACACGATCAGAAAACAGCGCGCGAATCGCATACGATCCTTCCACGCTATTCTTCTGAAGCTCCTCATGCAGGTGTGGCGGCGGCAGAGCCAATCACCTGGCGATAGTACGCTTCATACTGTGGAATTACGTCATTGGCGCAATACTTTTTCTTTGCGTTGTTGCGCGCGGTCCGGCCCATCTCCCGTCCGCGGTCCGGCCGGGACAGGATTTCGAGCGCGTATTTCGCAGCCGTCTGGATGTCGCGCGGCTCATGGAGGTATCCATCCACTCCGTGTTCGATCACTTCGGGGACGCCGCCGACGTTCGAAGCCACGACCGGAACTTCGCAGGCCATGGCTTCAAGCGCTGCCAGCCCGAACGATTCCAGATCCGAAGGCAGCAGGAACAGGTCTGCTTGCGAGAGTTGTTGGTAGACGCGGTCCTGCTTTCCGAGGAAATGGACGTGGCTGGCCAGTTTTTTCTTGCGCACGATATACTCCACGGCTCCGCGGTCCGGGCCGTCACCGATCAGGACGAGTTTCGCGCGAATTTTCTCTCGCACGAGCGCGAAGATCTCGACAACGTCCGAAACACGCTTGACGGGACGAAAGTTCGACAGGTGCATCAGGATCGGTTCGCCGTCGGGGGCCCATTCGGCGCGCAAGGCCGGATTGTCCTTCCTGGAATAGAGGTCGCAATTTACGAAATTCGGGATGACTTCGATCGGACGCTTGATGTCGAAAGCTTCGATGGTGCGCTGTTTCAAGTAATGGGAAATCGCCGTCACGCCGTCGGACTGCTCGATCGAAAATTTAGTGATGGGCAGGAAGCTTCGGTCGTTGCCGACCAGTGTGATGTCCGTACCATGTAGGGTCGTGATGAAGGGCAGCCGCTTGGGCGCGGCCATGGAACGAGCCAGAAACGCGCTGACCGAGTGCGGGATGGCATAGTGTACATGCAGCAGGTCCAGAGATTCCGATTCGGCCACCTCCATCATCTTGACCGCAAGAGTAAGCGCGTACGGAGCGTGGTCGAACAGGGGATAGCTCGAAATCTCCACTTCGTGGAAATGAATTCGCCCGTTGGCGTCGGTCAGCCGGATGGGCGAGGCGTAACTGATGAAATGGATTTCGTGGCCGCGCGCTGCCAGCTCCATTCCCAGCTCGGTGGCCACAACACCCGAGCCGCCATATGTCGGATAACAAGTAATCCCAATCTTCATAAGTTTTCGAGCGTCCGGCACGTTTTGCCCCTCAAGACCGCTGGACGACGGGTCTTAGATGCTTCATGAATCTACGACTCTAGCAAACCAAGCCCGGAACAGGACAGCGATTCTGTTGCGGGCGCCCCGGCGGGATGTTAGATTCCCGAACTTCTGATATACCCTCATTGGACGCGGGGGAGGGGTGCGAGGTGTCAATATTTTTGCAACAATTCTGCGGAGAGCCGGTTCTGGCTCGGTGAAAGGGCCTAAAGATGAGACCACGGGGAAAATTGAGCAAGACGGCATTGGCGCGTGTTTCGCGCCGGCTGCGCCATAGCAGCCCCATCAACCATTTCGGGTTTGTGCTGGAAAAGGCGGAGCGCGGACGGGCGGTGTTCCGTATGCCTGTACTCGAATTGCACAAGCAGGTCCATCGCGTCGTTCACGGCGGGGTCCTGGCGATGTTGGCCGATACGGCCGGGGGATTCGCGGCAACGCTGGCAGCGCCCGTGGAGGCTCGCGTCGCCACCATCGAAATGAAAATCAATTTTCTCGAGGCCGTCGAGCATGGGGAAATCAGGGCCGACGCGCGCGTCTTGCGCCAGGGAAGAAATACGAGCGTTGTGGATTGCGAAGTAACGGACGCGGACGGGCGCCTGGTCAGCCAGGCCCTTATGACCTTTGCGATTATGCCGCCCAGACAGGCTGGACGAGGTAAGAAGGGCGCCAAAAAAATCAAGCGGCGATAGAATGGGCACGCGACGCGTCAGGCGGTGCGTGCTTTCCGATCGCCGCAGATTACAGGCGGCGCCGTATTGTGGCACTACTGTCCGTTCGATCCGCCGAGCGAGGCTTCTTCTCCGTCCTTATGTACGTACATGATACATTGCTTATAGATAAGGAGGTTGGGATTGCCGGTCCGCGTCAGTTTGATGCAGTCGCGGTCATACCACTCGATTATTCCGTGCAATATTTCCCCGCCGTTAAGCACGACGGCCACCGGAGTGCGCGCCTGCATTTGCTTGATCCAATAGAAGTTTTCCGCATGCGTTTGTTCCGGGGGAGCCGGCTTTTTATGCGGCTGGGGTCCCGCGATATGAGTGCGGTTTACGTGGGGTTCTTTAACTTCCGTAAGAGTAGGACGAAATAGTTTGCGGTTCACCATGAGACTCCTTCTTATTAGTTGAACGTGCTAATGATGACGAGAACGGATTCACCAGCTATGATGCACAAGGGCCGAACACGGTTACATTCCTAACGCGAAACGGGACTTTTTGCGCCCGGTGCGGTCCGGGCCAGGGAAATAGCCACAGCGTCCAGACCCAGCGACCGATTTACGTTCCGGCGCAGCCGGGAGTGGAGCGCGTCAAACCCTTCAACGGCCTTGCTGACCCATCTCACGTCCACCTTCTTGCTCAGTGCTTCGAGATCCTTGCGCAGACTTGGATTTCGCAACACTTTTTCCGAAGGAGAACAGGACAAATCCAGCAGGTCCGTAAGTAAACTATAGAACACTTCCAGGACATTTTCAAACGCAACTTCCTGGCTCTTGGCGAGCGCGGAGGTGCTCGCAAACAGATTCGAGACGCCGCGCAGTTCCAGCGAACGTTCGAGGACCGTCAGACAATCGCGGCGGAGCTTCGTGGCGGCCTCCAGGTCCAGGTCCATCGCCGCGCCCGGACTTCCTTCGGAAAGCTGCGCGGCGAGTTTGCGTTCAGCGGGTTTCATTTCCGTGCGCACACGAAGAATTTCCTCGACCTCGCCCGTCGTAAGCGGCACAAAGGAAAACTGCAGGCACCGTGAACGAATCGTCGGCAAAAGCTGGAAGGGATTGGGCGCGATCAGGATCAGGGTGGCGGACTCGGGTGGCTCCTCGAGAATCTTCAGGAAGATATTCGCAAAATCCCAGCGCATGGTGTCCGCGCCATCGAGGATAAAAACCCGCCGCCGCCCCTGGGGCTTGAAGTAAGCGGCGCGCTGGACGGCGCGGAGCTGGCCTACGTGCAGCACAGGGCGCACAACCGGGTCCTTCGCCCGGACGGGATCGGGCACAACGGCCCAAACGTCCGGATGCGTTTCGAGCAGGAGGGGAACGCGCTCGACCGTGGCGGAGTCGGGCCGCTCACCGCGCGCCGCCAGCCCCTGCTCGATTAGCGGGCGCGTGTCGGCGAGCAGAGCGATGCGGCGGCACGTGACGCACTCGCCGCAGAAGTCGTCGCGAAGCCGTTCGCAGTTGGCGGCCTGCGCGAACATGCGCGCCAAGGTAAATTTCCCGACGCCGCGCGGTCCGCTGAACAACATCGCATGCGGGACGCGCTCGCCCGCCAACATGCCGCGCAGCGCCGCCACCGTTCGCGGGTTGCCGATGAATTCAGAAAAACTCATGAACGTCTCCCGCGTCTCACTGTTCAGCCGCCGCCCGGGAAAGGATGCGCGAATCCACGATGTTCAGCAACGTCCGATGAATTTCCTCGGGCGAATACAAGATGCCGGATGCAGGGTCGGTACAGTCAACCCGCGCCCAGTTGGGTCCGGTAGCCAGGCGGTCGTAAATCCTGGCGGTTTCCTCGAGATGGGCTACGTCCGCTTCCAAAATATCATGACGAAGCGAAGTGTAGCCGCGCGCGGCTTTCAGGCCGACCAGGCGATGCGCCTCCGCCACCGGAACGCGCAAATATACAATCAGGTCTTCCACGGGCAGGCCGTAGAGGCTGTACTCGAGACGCTTCAGCCACGCCAGGAAATCGTCGCGTAGTTCGGGCGGAACGCGCTGCGTCTGATGCGCGAGATTCGAGCTGATATAGCGGTCGGCGAGAACAATCTTTCCCGCAGCCAATGCCGCTTCGAGATCGCCCTTCGCTTCGAAGCGGTCCCCGGCATACAGCAGGGCGGAGAAGTGCGGGTCCACGGCTTCCAGCGCGCCAAATTCGCCGTTGAGATAGCGGGCAATGAGTTTGCCGAAGGAAGATTCATAGCGGGGGAAGCTGATGCACATCGTTGGCAGGCCTCGCGCTTCGAGCGCGTGCGCCAGCAGATCGAGTTGCGTGCGCTTGCCCGAGCCGTCGATTCCTTCGAGAGCGATCAGTTTTCCGCGTGACGTCATGATTGGAATTCAAGTTTAACGTGAGCGTGGCGCTGTCGCAAGGAAGTCCCGCGTGTGGAGAGGGATTCGCCGAGGCGCGTGTTAAAATTCAGGCGATGAGTGGCGCACCGACCGGGATGGCTGAGAATCTGGCACGAACTCGTGAAGGCATGGAGCGCGCGGCGTCACGCGCGGGGCGTCGCGCGGAAGATATCACGCTCATCGCCGCTTCGAAGATGCAGCCGGCCGGGCGAATCCGCGAGTTGTATGAGGCGGGCGTGCGTCATTTCGGCGAGAATCGCGTTCAGGAGCGGGAGTCGAAACAGGCGTCTCTGGCAGACCTGGATGCCACCTGGCATCTGATCGGGCACTTGCAGAGCAACAAGGTGGCGCGGGCGTCGCGGCTGTTTCATACGATTGATTCGGTGGACAGGATCGCTCTGGCGGAGCGGCTGGATCGGACAAAGAGGGAACTCAACACAGAGAGCGCAGAGAGCACAGAGAGCACGGAGAAAAGCGAGAATTCGAGAGGTGTGGTGCGAGGAGGACGGATTCGCGTGCTGATCGAAGTGCGGCTCGACCCGGCGGCCGCGAAATCGGGTGTGAGCGACGGCGAATTGCCGAGTCTTGTGGAGGCTGTGCTGCGGCTGCCTCATCTGGAATTGCGCGGGCTGATGGGCGTGCCGCCGTATTTCGAAGATGCGGAGAAGGCGCGGCCCTATTTTCGCCGCCTGCGCGAATTGCGCGATGCGCTGCGCGCGCCATTGGGCGGAGAATTGCTGCCGGTCCTCTCCATGGGGATGTCGCACGACTTCGAAGTGGCCATCGAAGAGGGCGCGACCGAAATCCGCGTGGGGACGGCGCTATTCGGCGAACGAAAGACGGGTGCGGGCTCTACTTAGAGCCCGCCAGAAACGGGTGCGGGCTCCCCTTGGAGCCTGCCAACCTAAGGATTAAAACCTCGTGCAGATCACGGAAAAGGACGGCGCGGTGAGCTTTGCGGTGCGAGTGCAGCCGAGGGCGAGCCGCGAAGAAATCGCGGGGGAATGGCAGGATGGGCTCAAAATCCGCCTGACGGCTCCGCCGGTGGACGACCGCGCAAACGAAGCGCTGCGGCGGTTTCTGGCGGCAAGTTTGAAAGTGCCGCTATCGGCTGTTAGAATCACGTCGGGCGAGCGCAGCCGCACGAAGCGCGTGGAAGTTCGTGGCGTGACTGCCGGAGCAGTTTGCGCGCTGGCGGACTGAAAATTATTGCCCGCGGCGGCGTGACTCGCAAACACACCCATATGCCCGACATTGCCGCCATCCAGAAAGCGCTAAACGAGCAGAAGCTCGACGGATGGCTGTTCTACGACATCCTCCATCGGGACGCGATCGCCTACCGCGTGCTCGGACTCGATCACGCCATGGCCAAGCGGCGCTGGTTCTACATGATTCCCGCGAAAGGCGCGCCGCGAAAACTGGTGCACCGGATCGAAGCGGCTACGCTCGACTCTCTGCCCGGCGAGAAGATGGTCTACGCGGCGGCCGAGGAGCTGGAAAAGAATCTGAAGAAATTGGTTGGGCGCGCGAAAAAAGTGGCGATGCAGTATTCGCCGAAAAACCGAATCCCGTACATATCGCTCGTGGATGCGGGAACCGTCGAGCTGATTCGCGCGCAAGGCTGCAAAGTTGTAAGCTCGGCGGACCTGGTGCAGCAGTTCGAAGCGGCGTGGACGCCGGAACAGCTCGAATCGCATCGAGCCGCGGGCCGCACGATCGACCGCATCACGCAATCGGCATTTGCGGAAGCGGCGCGGCGCGTGCGCGCGAAGGAATCGTTCACCGAGTACGATTTGCAGCAATGGATGCTGGGGCAATTTCGCGCCAGCGGCGTGACCTCCGACTCGCCGCCCATCGTCGCCGTCGGGCCGCATGCGGGAGACCCGCATTACGAGCCGAAGGAACGAGGTTCCGCGCCGGTGCGCGAAGGCGATCTGCTGTTGCTGGACGTTTGGGGGAAAACGCTGGCGCCCAACAGCGTCTACTACGACATCACCTGGACCGGATACTTGGGCGCGAAAGTGCCGGAAAAGTATGCGAAGATTTTCCGGATCGTGCGGGATGCGCGCGATGCGGCCGTCGCCTATGTGCGGGACAATGTGAAGGCCGGGCGCGTGATCGAAGGCTGGCAGGTGGATCGCGCGGCGCGCGAAGTGATTCGCAAGGCCGGCTTTGCAAAATATTTCACGCACCGCACCGGCCATAACATCGGCCAGGAGGTGCACGGCACGGGCGCGAATATGGACGGGCTGGAAACGCACGACGTGCGGCGCGTCATACCGCGCACGTGCTTTTCCATCGAGCCGGGAATTTACCTGCCCGAATTCGGCGTGCGCAGTGAAGTGAACGTGTACGTGGACGAAAAAAATGCGGACGTGACGGGCGCGGTGCAGACCGAAATGCCGGCGCTTCTGGCGTGAGGGCGATGGACGTGAGCGAAGCGGTGAAGAACGAACAGGGCTCAGGCAGTGCGGCGCTGGGGATTTCCGCCGCGGTGGCCGGTTGGGCCATCCCGGGACTTGGACACCTGCTGCTGCGGCAGTGGGGCAAGGCAATCGTGTATTTCCTGTGCGTGGGAGGATTGGCGTGCGCCGGCTTGGCCATGCGGGGCGGCGTCTTCGGCGGGAATCCGGCGGACTTGTTCGATCGCCTGGGATATTTTGCGGACTTGGGCACGGGAGGATTCTATTTTCTGGCGCATACGATCCAGAGCGCCGGACCCGACGTGGCGCACGCTTCGGGCGACTATGGGACAAGGCTGTTCGCGACCGCCGGGATGCTCAATTTCCTGACCGTGCTCGAGGCGTATGAAATCGGCCGCGGGCGGAGAACGTAGATGAACGCATTTCTTTCCGCCCTGACCCATTTTCAGGCTTTGGCATTTTTCGCGCTCGTTGTATCGGCGACCTTTGCATTGCTCTCCAATCACGGGATGCCGGAACGCGTGAAGTATTTCCTCTGGGCGTTCCTGGCGTTCCTGCTGGTGGCGGTGGGGATCGGCTGGCTGATGTACCCGTTTTCGCAATAGGCGTTTCTCGCAGCAGGTTCCATCGCGGCGTTTGACAGTTTTTTCCACGCGATGCTAGAGTGAATTACACAAGGCCGAGGTAGCTCAGTTGGTAGAGCAGTCGATTCGTAATCGACAGGTCCCCGGTTCAAGTCCGGGCCTCGGCTCCACTACTTTTGCATCCCGCTGGTTGAAGCAGGTGGTAAACCCTCATTTAGGCGACTTGTTCGCGCTTATTTCGGCGCGACGATGGGAACGGCCGCCCCGCCGGCAGGCCTCCACTTTCCGTTTTCCTTCACAAACAGCCGGAGGAAGCGGACTTCCGACGTGAAGGAGACCTTGCCATTGGCATCGACGCTTTTGAAACGCGTGTGATCGGTCGCCATGGCGAAGTTTCCGTAAACCGCCATTAATTTAAAGTCGCTGGGATAAGGTCCGACACCGGGGACGCGTGTGGGAATGCCCGCGGTTTGCGAAGCAATCATCTCTGCTTTGGTTGAAACCTTCCCATCCGCGCCGACCTCGAAAAACTGATCGGTCCAATACTTGCTCCGGAATTCCACACAATCCTTAATGTCCTTATGATAGGGTCCGGCGCCGGAACTGCACAGCCACTGTTGCTCAGCGTCCCAGAGTTCTTTTTCCAAGTCGGACTTCTTCGTTTGCTGACCCAATGCCAGAAGCGAAACGGCCATGAACCCTGCCACCAACAGCACGCGAATCTTTGTCATCGCAAGCCTCCTCCCGCGGAAAGCGCTGTCCCTGATAGCACACGCGGCGCACATCGTCAACGAAACTCCATGACCTATCATGTGCTAACGATAGCAAGAGCGATCTGCGCTTGACAGGGTTGGACGGTTGGCCTATGGTCTTGCGGAAAGATCAAGTTTCAATCAGAGATTCCGACTCAGTTGTGGTTGGGTGCTCTGTGAGCGGCTTTGGAAGCCATATGATGAATCGTCGAACTTTCCTTTTTGCCAGCATTGCAGGGGCTGCGGGCGCCACCGCTATGCGTGCCACCTCACAAACAACTCGTCTTGAAACACTCACGCAGTGGCTGCATGCCTCCCGCAAAGCGCGCCAGCTTGCGCTACAGCCATGCCTGGATCGCATTCGGGAAATGGACCCCTCCATTCACGCCTGGGCCCAGGTGTTGCCACAGCGGCCCACTGGGAATGGGGAACTGTCCGAGATCCCCTTCGGAGTAAAAGACATCATTGAGACGAAGGGTCTGTTGACGGAATATGGTTCACCCATTTACAAGGGGCGAACCGGCACTGCGGACGCCGCGATTGTTCGCGAGTTGCGCCAACGCGGAGCGATCTTGCTGGGAAAAACGCAAACCACCGCTTTCGCGTATCGCACGCCCGCCCCAACTCGCAATCCACGGGATTTGGAGCACACGCCGGGCGGAAGCTCCAGCGGCTCGGCAGCTGCCGTGGCGGCGGGTATGGTTCCGTTCGCTATCGGAGAACAGACAATGGGGTCGATGCTGCGGCCCGCTTCCTATTGTGGGGTTACTGGATTCAAGCCCAGCTACGGTCTGCTCTCCATGGAGGGCGTTCTCCCACTCTCGAAAAGCCTGGACACCCTCGGGTTTTACACACACACACCAACAGACATGCTCGCGCTCTGGGAATTGATGGGACATCCTGTAGGCCGCGCAGAGGATTTTGCCCTGGGAGCGCCCGAACCCATGCCTGAGGTCGAGCCTGCCATGGCGGCTGCTTTTCAGAATGCAGTGTCACGGTTGCGAAATGCGGGCGTGTCTGTCCGGTCCATTGATATCGCTGGAATGCTTGCCAAGCTTCTCGATGCGGCCACCACCGTAATGTTCTACGAGGGCGCTCGATTCCACCAGCAACGCTTCAACGAGTACGGCTCGCGGCTTGCGGATCTTGCGGACTTGGTTCGGGAGGGTCTCCAGATCTCTGAGCAGCGGTACGACGAGGCCAGGCGGTACATCGCGGAGTGCAAGGCCCGAGTGGCCGAGATGTACAAGGTTACACCCGTGATCTTAGTCCCTGCCGCTACCGGGCCAGCGCCGCTGGGCTTGGCATCCACCGGCGATCCAAGAATGAACGCGCCGTGGACCGCCTTAGGAACACCCGCAATCTCTATCCCCATGCCGATTGCGAGCGGGCTGCCGCTTGGGTTGCAGCTTACCGCTGACCATGGGCAGGATGCGAGGGTAGTGCGCACGGCGGAACGCGTGCAAAGAATACTCGCCAGCGGACCCGCCTGATTGCCATCTTAGCAGCGCGGGTGACGCGCTTCGCTAGTCGCCGACCAACTGTCCTTCGGCCACCAAATTAGGTTTCTTCCCCTGGGCGGCGGCTGCCGCAGGAGCGCCGATGCGCTCCCGCAGCAAATCTTCCGCGCGCGAGCAAAGGTCATCCCTGGAGATTTTGCCCGCATCCACGTCCGCAAGAATCGAACGCTGCGCTTTGTATTCTTTGTTCTCGATGCCCGCCTTGCTCTGGAGCATGCGCCAGGCCTTGCGGCGCTCGACGCAGAACAGGACTAACTGGCGTGAGATCGAGCGGTACTCTATGTCGCCATTGTCACCCTGTATCTTGATGTAAACGCCGAAGTCGGAAATGTAGGACCTGTGGTTGGGAGTTAGGCAGCGCCGGTAAACCACGTCCTGCTGCGTGATGCGGACGAGCATGTTCTCCAACGGAATGAGCTTGGCCGCATCGTCCTTCATGATCTTTTTCAGATGATTGCGGAAGCGCGCTTCCGTGGCGCACCAATGAGCCACCGTATACCGGTACGGCTCGTTCGAAGCCTTGAACTTCGTCTCGTACCAGTCCTTCTCGGTCGAGGGATTGCCCTTGAGATCGAGCGCTTCCTGGTACGTTTCGCCGAGTCGTGGGTTGAAGATGAACTCCGGGGCCCCGCGGGAATCGCGAACCCGCTGCGCCTGCGTTAGCGCCATATCGTCGGCCACGCCGTGTTCCGGCTGACAGGTTGTGAAGCACTGGAGGAAGGCTGTCCCGCGATACTCGATCCCATCGAGGATCGCCCGATAGAGCTTCGGAGCATTCGCAATCGAAATCTGAGCGACAAACGGCGACCCATGGCCGGCCAGGAACGTTTCGGCGACGGTTTTCTTCTCAGTGATCTTGCCCTGACTAGCTGTCCCGAATACGTTCATGTCGTTCCCGCCCAGCATCGGCGTCGAGTCCGAGTTCTGGCCTCCGGTATTTGAGTAAACCTGCGTGTCGAGCATCAGGGCTTTGACGTTCGGCCGGTTCTGGAGGATCACCTTCGAGGTGTTCTGATAGCCGATGTCTCCCATGCCGCCGTCGCCGCCTACTACCCATACCTTCGGGAGCTCCAGAATCTCCTGGTCGGTCATCAGAGCGTCGGTGAAATGGGAAAATTCATCATACTCGCGCGGGGTGAGGATGGTTTCGGTCCGATACAACAGCGCATCGGCCAGCCGCTCGGGAATGACGGACCGGCGAGCGTGATCCACAATAAAACTCTCGCCGAGCAGCCAGCCCACGGTGACGCCGTCCTGAAAGAGCGAATTCATCCAGGGATACGGATGAGGGTTATTCGGGGGCGTCGATCCGTAGACCGTGTTGCAACCGGTATGAGCCGCCATGGCCATCACGGACATCCCGTTGGCCAGGCGTCCGTCAATGGCCTGCAAATTCATGTGGTTGAAGGCGTCTTGCAGGAGCACCGTGGCCATGGCATCAACGAGGTCTCTATCGGAGATCGCGCCGTGCGCGGCGATGCGCCCTTTGGTGTCCTTGTCGTCCTCGCCGCCCAAACCCATCACCAGGTGAGCGACTGCCTGGCGCACCAGGCCGTACTCTTTTTCATTTCGTGCTTTCAACTCGGCGAGCTTCTGTACGCCGAATTTCTCAAGGTCGCTGGCTTTGGCGCGCAACCGCTCGGCTTTTGCGTGATAGAGCGGCCGCATGTAGGCTTCCGTAACCGCGGCAATGCTCCGAAGCACGCTCTTCTCGCCGCAGCCCGCGCACGCGCCGTCGCCGGAGACCAGCGCATCGTAGTTGCGCCGCACCATCAGCAAATTGCGCAGCGTCGCGGTTTTGGAGTCCTGTGGATGCGTGTCGTTATACAGTCCCAGGTATTTTTGCGATGTGTCCGGCAGCAGATTCAGAAAGGCCGTTCCGGTCTCATGTTCGGCGTTGACCGCCTCGGTCTCCGCCACCATCCGCAACGCCTGGTGATCACCACACGCGGTAACGCAGGCCGCGCATCCCTTGCATAGATCTGAAACGAAGATCGAGAATACGCCGCCGCTGCCCGGCGTCTTCCTTTCCGGCGTTGAAAAAATCGCGTTCACCTTCTGAAAAGCCATCGGAACTTTCTCGATAATCTCGAAGAATTGCCGCTTGGCCTCGTCGGAAAATCCGTCAACCTCGTTTGTGACCTGCCGAAGCAGTTGGGGAAGCGGAGTGAGAGCTTTAGCGGCGAGCGATTCCCGCATCAATTCGTGTGTCCTCTTGTTAATCGCCGGCAGCGACTGGAGCATCTTGAGACGCTCGCCGGAATCCGTGACGTAATACGCGACGGCCGCCCGCAGCACGGTCTCCAAGTCTTGCGAACAATTCGGCAGCGCCGTATCCGGACACACGGCAATGCACTCCATGCACTGCGTGCAATTTTCGGCGATGAACAGGGGCGTTTCGCGGCGAGCGACATACTTGGACGCCGTGGCGCCGGTGCCCGCGGCCATCACTCCGATCGAGGCGAGAGTCGAGGCGGGCTGGTCGTATCCCAAGCCCGCGCGAAACTCGGCATCGAACGTGGCTACTTGCGTCAGGGGCGTGCGCTTGGCTTGGCCCGCGGGCAGTGGGATCGAGCCGCACCCCGACCCGCAACTCATTCCTTCGCCAAATCCGTCGAACACCGGCAATAGAGCTTTTCCGCGCAGGCTCGACCGATCGGGCGCTTCCAATTCTCCGACGCGGATTTCGCGAACCTTCTCGAATCCCTGGGTCATGACCTCCATATTGGATTTCACGACGGCCTCGCCCAGGCGGCCGAATTTCTTGACGTATTGGTTGTGGACAACCTCTCGGAACTGCTCGGGAGTGATTCCGAACTCTTGCAATACCGGTGAAACCGCAAAGAACGCGCCCAGGAAGGCATTTCCCTGCATGCGCAGCTGGAGATCCGCGCGATCGGTGGCATCCCGGGCAATCTGGAATCCGGGCAGCGTAAACACGCGGATCTTTTTGTCAATGATCTGTCTGCGCGCCCACATGGGAAGCTGCTCCCATGCCCGCTCGCCTTCCTGGTCCGATTCCCAGACTAAGCTGCCGCCTTCGGCCATGCCATCCAGCGGATTGGTGTGGGTGAAGGCCTTGGGATCGCAGCAGAGCACCACGGTCACGTGGCGCAGGTCGCAATTCACACGAATTCGTTTGGGGGCGGCAACCATGAAGTAGGAAGTGGGGGCGCCTTTTTTCTCGGAACCGTATTTCGGGTTGGCGCTGACGTGAATGATCTCCTTGGGATTGCCGAATTCATCCACGACCTTGTCGCGTGAGTACAGCAGATCGTTCAGGTCACCCAGGATCGCTCCAAGATTTTTCCCGGTCGTTATGGCGCCCCATCCCCCGATGGAATGGAAGCGCACAGCAACCGCGCCTTTGGGCAGGAGAGACGGAGCGTCGTCGGATTTCACTTCGTAGGGATGGTCGACGCCCAGGACGAACGACGAGACTCCGTCGGCGGCGCTCTTCCCATCCTTGCGCGTACGTGTTCCTGCAGCAAACTCGTAGGCGCCAATCGTGTGCTCAGGCCGGAAATCGCGGGACCCGAGGCCGTAGACGCCGGAGAAAAATCGCGGCATCTGATCCGGCGTAATGGAGGGCAGGCCCGCTTGCGCGGGATGCCCCTGCATCAACAGCGCCTTGCTCATGGCCGTTCGGATGTCGCGCCCCATGGGATTGTCGCCCGCCATGGCTTCGTCGGTACGCTCGAGGATGATGACGTTGCGCTTGCCGGCCAGCGCACGAATCACGGCCGCTTCCGGGAAGGGACGAATGATATTCAGATGGATGGAACCAACCTTCACGTTCCGCCGTTCGCGCAGATAATCGACTGCCGCTTCGATATTCTCCGCAGCCGAACCGAGCGCCACGAAGACCGTGTCCGCGTCCTCTGTTTTGAACTGGGTGATCGGGCCGTAATAGCGGCCCGTCAGGTTTCCGAAATCCTCGTAGGCTTCCTCCAGGAACCGCAGAATCGGTTCGGTGAAGTTGTTGCGCCGCGCTACCACGCCCTGCATGTAGTGCTCCTGATTTTGGACGGGGCCCAGGAGCACGGGGTTGGTCAGATCGATCATGCGCGGCACGCGCCGGCGCTTTAGGCCAAACAGGATGCGCTGGCTTTCGGTCGGGCAATCGATGATATCTTCCGGCGCGCCCAGGTACTCACGAATCAGGGCCGATTCGTGCTTGTAAAAGGTGCGCTCGAGATGCGAGGTGAGAAATCCATCCTGAATGTTCATGCCGGGAGTCAGGCTGAGCTCCGTCACGCGCCGCAAAATGAGCGCTTGATCGGCGGCCTGCTGGGCGTCCTTGCCGAACAACATAATCCAGCCGGTGTCGAGCGCTCCGTAAATGTCATCGTGGCCGCAGTGCACATTCAACGCATGCTTGGTGAGCGCCCGCGCGGCCACTTCCAATACCATGGTGGAGCACTTGCCCGGCGCGTGATAGTACTGCTCGACTCCGTAAACTACGCCCTGGCCCGACGTGAAATTGACGACCCGGCGGCCACAGATGGAGTGCGCGATGGCGCCGCCCTGCGCGGCGTGCTCACCTTCGGTCTCGACAGCAATCGTGTTGTGGCCAAAAACATTCAGCTTGCCCTCGGCAAAAGCCTGCTGGTATAGCTCGCCCCCTTCCGTGGACGGCGTAATCGGATAGAAGATTCCAGCGTCAGTTAATCGCGTCTCCGTATGGTAGGAGACAAGCTGGTTCCCGTTGGCGGTCAATCGAATTCCAGGATAGCGGGGTCGTTCCTTCATGACGTGGTTTCTCCCGTGGGCTTACTTGAACCGAGCGCGCAATGCAACCTTGCCAAATCCAATGGCTCATAGCTTCGAAATAGTTTAACTTTCAAATTTTACGTCCAGTCCTTGACCAAAGCAAGGGATAGGTGACGGTGCGATAGCACAATTAACCCATACGGAACGCCGGACGGGGAACAGAGAAGTGCGAATCACTCCGGAACTTTCATGCGCGCCGCGCTCATGTGTCCCCCCGCGGGCGGTCATTCAACGAGTTGCAGGTTGAGCGCGATGCGGACTCCGTTCACCAGAACAATGCTTTGGTCAACGGCTTGTTGATTCGTGATCTCGGCGTCGACGAATTTACGCAGGACCTTCTGCGGAATGACAAATTCCATCGCTTCAGAGGAAGGATGCGGTCCGGCAGCCAGCGGATTGACGATCGTAAGGTCGAAGGCGCTGAACTCGGCCTTCGGGGGAACTTTCTCAAGCAGGTCCTTGAGCTGGGGCGCAAGAAAGAGATCAAAACTCCGTGCCGCCCGCTTATAGATGGAGGTCTTTTCAGGATCGAATTGTCCGGAATTTCGCAACGTCATCTGCAGCGCAATCCGGTTCTGGAAGACGATAAACGATGGGGGAGCGTAATCCACAAAGTGAAATTTTGCCGCCCCTTCCTTGCCCAACGCATCGAGTTCCGATTGATACTGGGCCTGGAGTTTGTCGGCGTCGGCCTGCGTCATGGCAGCTGGGACTGGGACGGCGGCGCTGTCCGATGCGGGCTCGAGTTTGATCGAGGCGGTCTGCGCGGCCGGCGACGTATCCGAAGCCGGGGTAGCCGCCGGTGAAGGGGTTCGTATTCCAAATAGCAGGCTGGAATTGATCTGATGCTCCGAAGTGGCGTGGGGGGTGGCTTGCGCCGCGGGATGCTCTGAAACCTTGTGTGAGCTTGGCCGGTCAAGGCCCTCGACGTTGAGCGAGTCGGTTCCGCTCAACGACAGCCCGTATGCCGCGCCATTCAGGTAGACCTCCGAACGGTTCAAAATCTCCTGCCGGGCGGAATCGTCCACCGCTTGCGAGAAGGCAAACGCATCTGCTTTTTCAAAGACGGCGACAAGAATTTCCTTGCCCTCGTAATCGTAGTTACGAGTGCCTGTGCGCGAATGATACGAGATTTCGAATCCGATGGCGTCGCAAGCCGCGTCCTGGGGGAATTGCTCTTTTACAAGACCCATGATCGGGACAATCACTTCATGGAAGGTGCGGCTGGCGCGCTCGTTCTGGGTAACACGCTCGGCGTTGTACGCGGCATTGTAATTTCCGGTCACCTTGAGCACGATCCGGTCGTGGAATTTTACGAATTCCAGCCCGCGGGAATCCGTCTCGGCCTGCTTGGCCGGGTCCAGCCCCACATACCGGCTGAGAAAGAAGGAGAAGGGAAACTTGATTCTTGCAATGGATTGGTTGAGCTGTTTGAGCTGCGGAAAGTACTGCGCCTCAGCCGCTTTGAGCTCCGGACTCACGATCTCAGATGGACTCACTTGCGCCCGGCCCGGCACCGCCGCGCTCAGAAACCAGACGATGGCCAGTCCGGCTGCCAGAGATCCAGATCTCGGAGAGAGCAGCGGAGGTTTCGTGTTTTTGGTCGTCATCATTCCCCTATTTTACCGAGTATTGCGCCCCGGGCCGCACGGGCGACTGATAAGCGGGGACAGCAATGGCGCGCGTAAAAGCGATGACATCCCGGATATCCTCGTCGCTGAGCATCCGCCCGTATGGAGGCATCATAGCAGACTTGCCCAAGGCGCTTCCGCCCAGGGTGATCAGGTTGCGCATGTACTCGTCGCTTTCCTTGTTGAGAGCCGCTCCATCGTTCATCAAGGGCGGATTCGGATTTACATTCGAACGGTTCGATGGCCCGGCCGGGGTGGTATCCGCATGGCACCACACACATTGCGTATAAAACACCCGCTTGCCTTGCGACTGTTCATAATTGAGGGCTATCGTGCGCTGCGGATCGTTCCAGTCGGACTCCATGTCATAGGCTCGGACCAATGGATCCGGTACAGGCTCGGCCGTCCTGTTCCGGCAGGCCGATGCGAGAGTCACCAGTGAGAGGAGCAATAGGGTTACCCAGGTCCTCATGTTCATCGAGAAGCGATCCTCCCCTCGAATGAAGATGCCTGCGCCTGCGCCGATTCCTGCCGCTTTGCACTTTTTCGCAGTGTCATAAGATAGGCCGCAAGATTTTTAACTTCCTCTTCCGTGAAGCTTCGCCGCGGCTCAATTGTGCCTGGCACTAGCGCCTGCGGATTTCTCAGCCAGGCCTCGATCCAGGCAGGCGTCACCCAATTGCCCACATTTTCCAAATTCGGTCCCACGTAGCCACCGGTACTGCCAATGGTGTGGCATGCCTGGCACTGGTACTTGATCTCGTAAAGCTGTTTGCCGACCGCGGCCATCGCCGGGGTGAACTGCTTTTCATCCACCGCGGCCAGATTGACGGCGGGGCTTTGCAGAACCATCCCGATGTAATCGGCCAGCGTGGCCGCTTCCTTGTCCGTCATGTTGAACTGCGGCATTCGCAGAACCAGCGTTGGCCGCAGCGTCTGAGGCTTTTTCAGAAACTCGATGAGCCATGGGCGCTGCGCGCGGCTGCCTTCGTAGGAAAGGTCCGGCGCCAAATCACCGCCGTAGCCATTGAATTTGTGGCACGTATAGCATTTATAACGCTCATACACTTCGCCGAATGCTCCCGCCGGATGAGAGGCGGCTTGCGCGCGCGTGACGACCAGTTGTTGCATCCCGCTGGTCGCCGGGTTGCCGGTCATGCTCAACAGCGCCGTCGTGACTGCATCGAGGTCTTCCGCTTCCAAGTCGTACTGCGGCATGCGCGCTGCTGGAGTCATCGAGAGAGGGTCCGTAAGTTTGGCGCGGATATAAGCAACCAGAGTGTGCGGAATGTTTGCGCGCCCGAAAAACAGTTCGGAGATATTCTTCCCGCCGAGCGCGGAAAGATCGGGCCCGAAATCCTGCTGTGGATTTACCCCCGCGACGCCATGGCAACTCGCGCAGCCTTTCTCGACGAACAGGAGGCGGCCTGTCTGGACCTCGCTATCGGTGGGCGCGCCCAGTTGGGGCGCATTGGCGAGCAAATCGGAATCCGTGAGCTTCGTTTCGACATACTTCGAAACAAGGTATAAATCCTCGTCGGACCACTGGTAGCGGGGCATACGGCTGTGAGGTAAATAGGCCTGCGGATTGCGGAGCCACGCCAACAACCAATCCGGATTCACCTTGCTTCCCACTTTGGTCAGTTCGGGGCCAATGTTGCCGCCGATGAGCTTCGTCTCACCGGCGCGGGTAACGGCCAGCGAATGACACGTCGAACAAAACATCTGCCGGAATCTGACCTCGCCCTGATCGGCAGCGTCGGACCGTTTACTCCACGTTGCGAGAATGGCCGGATTTAGACGATAGGTTTCGCCGGGCTTGCCCCGCAGTGTGCTCAAGTAGGCGGAAAGACCGCTGAGTTCCTGTTCGGTCAGGCGAAACTTCGGCATCCTTGACTCAGGCCCCGTTTCATACCCGTTGACCGTAACATTTCCGGTGCTGTCGGTGAGTGTCCGAGGCTCCTTGAGCCATTTGTAGATCCATCTCCTCGAAACTTTCGCGCCAATGCCCGTCAGGTCGGGGCCTAGCATCGCCGGGCGTTCTATATCCTGCAAGCGGTGGCAGCCCACGCAATTCAACTTCGTCAGAAGCTCCCGCCCGCGGTTCAAACGCGGCGTTTCCGGCAGGCCGGCACGGTGGCAAGCTCCGCAGGCGCCCTGAATGAACTTGGTAGGCAAGATTGGCTGTTCCCAGGCCAGAGTGGTCTGGTGCGCTTCCGCCACTTCCGTGGCGGGCCCCTGGCCGCGATGGCAGACCGTACAGCCCCAGTCACGCACCCGGTGTGGAATGCCAGGGTGCGCGCGGAAGGGTTGGGGAACCGACGCGTCTATCAGACTGGGCTGCGTGATCCCCAGGTGACAGGTCGTGCAGCGGTCCACTACATTCATGCCAGGAATCCAGATCTGATCGATCTCGGGGCGAGAATCGGCAAGAAGACGTTTCGAATCCGGCCGTCCCTGCGCGAAGCGAATATACCGCCGCTCGTAGCGCTTCCATTCTCGTCGATAGTCCTTTACCGGCGAAATCGCAAGGACCGCAAGAAAGACGACACTGCTAACCGCGAAGGTTAGCCGGACCCGCCGCGAGACTTTGCCCATCTCCTCAGCTCGCATAGGGCCTCCAAGGCCATACCCACGACCAGCCCGGTCCACGGAAATACGTGCCCACCAAGGTGAGCACCAGAGCGACCAGGATGAACCACGTCATCACCCACCAGGAAAGGGAATGCCTCCGTAAATAATCAATCCACGGGCGTTTCCCGGGCGGCGCGAAATAGGAAGCCAACGCCGCGCCGCCTACCAGCACAGTGGGTACCAGCACGGTCCAAGCCTCGAAGACGACGAGCAAGACCACCAAAGCCAGCATCACGCCGAGAAAAATTTCCAACCGCTGGCGCCGGTTCTTGCCCCACAGGGGTAAGCCCTGCACATTGACTTTGAAGTACGGAATAATGATGAGGGCGACGACGACCAGCGTCGGGATGACGATCCCCGCGATTAAAGGCGGGAAATAGTGCAGCAACTCCTGAAGCCCAAGAAAGTACCACGGTGCTTTCGCGGGATTCGGCGTGAGCAAAGGATTGGCCAGCTGTTCGAGCGGCGCATCCCAGAACAGACCGATGACCACAAGAACGAAAACCAGCGCCTGGAAAGCAATCGCCTCCCGCACCAGCAAATGCGGGTAGGCCATGAGTTGCGGGCCGGGGTGGCCTTGCACCTTCGCGGACGTATTCCTGGTCACGAAAACGATCCGCTGCGGATCCTTTCGAGCGTCCGAGCTGAACCCGGTTTCGATTTTATTGTTGTCGGCCATCTTCGGATTTCACCGTCAGTCCTCCGTCCTTCTGCACGCGCCAGAAATGGACGGCAATCAAAATGACTGCCAGCAGCGGCAGCACCACGCAGTGCAATACATAGAACCGCAACAATGCGTTTTCCCCCACCAGATTCCCGCCCAGCAGCGTGAAGCGGATCTTGCCTCCCACGAACGGCATCGCAGAAATGATGTTCGTCCCCACGGTAATGGCCCAAAACGCCAGCTGGTCCCACGGCAACAGGTAGCCGGTGTAACTCAAGAAAAGTGTGATCAAAAGAAGAAGCACTCCCACCACCCAGTTGAATTCGTGCGGTGGCTTGTATCCGCCACGATAAAACACGTGGAACATGTGCCAAAAAACCGCCAGGACCATCAGTTGCGCCCCCAGCCGGTGGATGTTCCGCAAAAAGACCCCGTTGGACACCACGAATTGAAGATCCTTCATGTCGCGGTACGCCTGCGGCACGGCAGGGTGGTAATAGAACATCAGCAACAGCCCGCTCAAGGTCAGCGTGGCGAACAGCAGGAAGGAAATCGACCCCAAATAATACGACGCCCGAACCCGAAGAGACTTTTCCCGGACCTTGACGGGCATCCAATGCAGGAACAGGTTTCCAAAAATAGCAAGGCTGCGCGTGCGGTTCGTATTCGCCGGCCCGCGGCGAAAGACGGATTTCCAGGCGCGCGTGCCGCGAAGTTTTTCGATTCCTTGGCTCAATGAGGTCGCCATAAAAATGTTCACACTCTCAATATCTGGTCGATATTGACCGTTTCGAGTTTGTTCACGATCAGCTCGCCTTCGGCTGCCAGCGCGATCAAGAAATGGGGCAAGGGCCGCGGCGCAGGCCCTTCGATCTTTGTGCCGTCGGTCCTGAACTTGCTTCCATGGCAGGGGCAGGCAATCTGATTGTCTTCAGGCTTCCACTGTGTGATGCAGCCGAGGTGCGTACATACGGCCGAAACCGCGTAGAACCCTTTGTCGGTTCGCACGATGTAAACCTGCTGCTCCTGGAAAAACGTAACCGAGTTGACAGGGAATTGATCGGGATTCCCCGCCCGGAATGTTGTGGGAGGCTCAAACAAGACGTTCGGCAAAAAGTATTGGTAAGTGACGGCGAGTGAGCCAAGCCCCGAGATGCCCAGAGCGCCGGCCGTGACATCGTTCAAGAAGTCGCGGCGTGTCACGCTCCCGGATTTGCTTTGTTCCTCGCTCGCGGGAGAAGGTTTGGAATGTTCGGTTGCGCTCATGGCCTGGATCCAATCCTTTCGATCTGGACGAGTTGCGCGGCATCAAATACTTCGAAGGCTTCCATCGTGATCGTATGAGCGGGACATCGCTCGGCGCAAAGGCCGCAACGTATACAGATCGTTTCGTCTTTGACCATCACGGAGCCTTCGGCCACCGATAGCTCCTCGGCGGCCAGGTGCTGCAGATCCATCATCCGGAATTCAGCTTCGACGTGCAATCTTGCCTTCGTTTCCTGCGAAAATACAATCTGCGACAGCGGCACCAATTGCAGGCAGTTCTCCGGGCAAACATCCACGCACCCTCCGCAGAGAATGCATTCGGTGCCTTCTTCCTCATTGCCCTCGAAGATCGTATTGATCCAGCACTGAAGACACCGGGAGGCTTCTTCCCGCGCCTGCTCCTCGGTATATCCAATTTCGACTTCCGCCACGCCCGTGCGCCGCTCCAGCGGAATCACGGGCACGGTCAGGCGAGAGTATTCATCGTAATTCTCGGCCATCTCATGGTGATCCAGGACGGTGATTTGGACAAACTTCGGTTGGGGCTTCCAAGCGGCTCCGCGCAGGTGTTTGTCAATTTGTTCCGCGGCCTTTTTCCCGTCGGCCACCGCGCTAATCACCAGGCGAGGACCAAAGGCGATGTCGCCCGCGGCAAAAATTCCCGGCGCGGTGGTCATGAGCGATTCCGGATCTATTTTCAGGGTGCCCTGCCTGGTGACCTCGATGCCGTCCGCGGGAGTAAGAAACGAAACATCCGAGGACTGCCCGATCGCCAGAATCACCGTGTCGCAGGGGATCACCGTTTCGGAGCCGGGTTCGAAAACCGGATTGAAGCGGTGCTGCGCGTCAAAGACCGAGGTGCAGCGAACCGTCTCGACGCCGGTCAATTTTCCATTCGAACCGGCAAACCTGTTTGGGCCGAGAGAAGGGTGAATCTTCAGGCCTTCCTCGCTGCCTTCCTCGATTTCCTGTTCGTGCGCCGGCATCTCCTCGCGCGACTCCAGGCAAATCAGGTGCACCTCTCTCGCGCCCATTCGCAAAGCCTCGCGCGAGATATCCATCATCTCGTTCATGGCCACGGACATTTCGCTGGGCGTCAAACTGTCCGGCAAGAGGACTCTGCCAAGTACATCCAGCGTCTGGCGCTGTTGCTGGCGCAAAGCGGAGCGGGCCACGTCTATGGCCACGTTCCCTCCGCCAATGACTACGACCTTCTTTCCAATCGAAAACTGGTAGCCCAGGTTCACGTTGAGGAGAAAATCGATGCCTTTTACGACGCCATCGAGGTCGTTCCCAGGCACATTCAAGTCGCGGCTGCGGTGCAGCCCGAAAGCCAATAGCACGGCCTGATAACCCTGCGCGCGCAGATCGGCCAGGGAAAAGTCCCGGCCCAGGCGTGCGTTCAATCGCAGCTCGGGACCGAGATCCAGGATCTCCCTGATTTGCGCCTGGAGGACATCGCGCGGAAGCCGGTATTCCGGAATGCCGAGGTGGAGCATGCCTCCCGGCACGGAAGATCCTTCGAACACCGTGACCTGGTAGCCCAGCAGAGCAAGATCATGGGCCGCCGAAAGCCCGGCCGGGCCGGAACCGATGATCGCCACCTTTTCGGGATGAACCACTTTTGGTTTTTCAGGGAATACGTCAATCGGATTACGCGACTCCGGGCCGTAGCGTTCGGTTACGAATCTCTTGAGGGCCCGGATGGAAATGGGCATATCGAACTGGCCGCGCCTGCAAGCGGTCTCACATGGATGCCCGCAAACACGGCCACAGATCGAGGCGAAAGGGTTGGGGACCCGGGCGTAACGGTACGCTTCTTCATACCGTCCCTGCGCGATCAAAGACACATACCTGCCGGCCTGGGTATGGACCGGACAGGCCTGCATACAGGGAAATGTGGATTCGAGCCATTCCAGATCGACAAGTTTGGTTCGCTCGGTCACTGAAACGGCTCCGGGTCCCGTTTCCCCTACTTCTTGACAACCAAGTTGGCCGTGGCCGTGTCGCTCGCAACAGTCACAGCTTGGGTGACGGGCTTGCCCTCCTCACTCCATGTCTTGATCGTGTATTGGCCGGGAGGAACGTTCTTAATTTCGTAGTTGCCGTCCTTGTCCGTTACAGCGAAATAGGGAGTGGGAACGATAACCACATAGCCGGACATCTCCGGATGGACATTGCAGAGCAACGCGGCTGAGCCCAAGTCCTTGAACTGGTACGACTTTTTCTGGCCTTGGGGCCAGGTGCCGAGATTGCCTGCCAGTTTCCGGTTGCCCCCGATCGAGGGCCAGTAGACGTTGTGGGCCACGTTGTCGCTATTCAGGAAATCGACCGTCGTGCCCTGGAGGATGACCGCTACGTGCGGTGAGAAGGCCATTTTTTGCTGGTTGATGACAACGTGCTCGGAGGGCGGGTCAAATGTTTTTCCTGGAATTGCATCCACATAGACCGCGATGTCTCCGGCCGACTTGATTCCCTCCACACTGACTTTGCCTTTAATTTCACCCGCCCGGATTTGAGAAGGTAACAAAAATGCAGCTGCGAGCGCTCCGGTCAAAATGATTCCTTTACGAAGATTCAACATTTTTCTCTCTCCTTAGTTAGTAGGCACCGCTCGTTCAGAAGCAAGTCCGATCTGGAACATTAAAAGACGAAATCAATCCCGCTCACTAGACCGTTCGGCCGGAAAAATACCGCCGGGTCCGAGGTTGGCTGCTCCCACTGGTGCTGATATTCCAGATTCAGTTTGATGTTTGCGCGAATCAGGAATTGGACGCCGGGACTGAAGCGGTTACGTGTTTGATACCGTGAAACGCCGCTGAGAAAATCCGAAGACGAGTTCACGAAATCGTAGCGCATCAGCGCGATCATCCATGGATGGATCCAGTAATTGGCTTGGGCGAATCCACCGGAAAATGTTACCGGAATGCCTGACATAAAACCGGTTGGGGACTCAGAGTCGTTCAACACTAGATTCTGATCGCGTCCGTACATTCCCATTCCATAGAGCTCGAGCTGCCGGTACTTGAACCGTATGTCCCCCCCGGTGCGGAAGAAAGGTTCCCGAAGCGTACCCAACCCCGCAAACAGATCGCCGGCTTGATTCTGCTGATTTTGGCCGTAGTAATAGAAGGCGCCGAAGCGAAGGGAAGAGTGGTCTCTGGGACCGGTAGCACTGGCGGCCTGGACTTCCTTACGAGCATTCGCATCCCGCTCGAGGTTGAAGCGCTGCGAGACTCTGACGTAAACATCTTTGGAGCTTCGCGTTGCAGTGGAATCATTCGATCCATTCAGCAAGGCCACCGACCATGAAAAATTGCCATCATTCGGATACCCGCCGAACTCTATGCCGCGTTGATCGGTGTCGAAGGAAAGTGGGTTATTGACCGTACACGGAGATCCGTTTGTCGGGCACGTGCTCATCTGGCTGTACACATCGTACCCGGTGAGATTGATGCTCCGAGCCTGCGTGAACGGCAGATCGAGTTCGAATTGACCGAACCGGATATTCAAAGCGTCTTTCGGAAGGTGCAAGTAATGTCCCACGTCGTTGACCTTCAGATAACCGTCGCCCATCCCGCCGTCGGCTCCGGAACCTCCGGTGGAAATGTCATCGTCCACCCAGAATGACAATCTTTGTCCCATACTGCCCGCGGCAATGATCGTGAACGTATTTGGGGCAAATAGATCCGTCCGGGGAACAAACCCAGTACCAGTCGCCAAAAGAGCGGGCGGCTGTTTGGAGTTGTAATTGAAATTGCCGGAGTAACGGAAGGCGATGGGAATACTTCCTGGAATCTCCCCGGGGTAGATTGCGCCCGGAAACGCTTGCCGTTGCGCCCTCGCCCCCAGCAGGACAGGCGGTTCCTTCACAAAGGATTCGTCGTCCTTCGGGAATTTGAAACCGTTTTTCTTGAAGGCTTCTCCGAAATCGTTCAATTCCGGATAATTGCTATGACAGGTGGCACAGGAAGTCTGATATTTCCGTGAAAATGCAGGTATGGCGGAGGCTCGTTCGGTTGCGATCACGAAAAACAATAGAACCGCGGCACCAATCCTCAGGGTTATAACGCTCGCTCTTGATGTTGCACGCTGCATCTATCACCTCGCTCTAAAATTTGAACACAAAATGCCTAGGCGAACTATGTATAACATTTAATTTATGCGCCATATTCTCTCCTGTCAATGGACTAGGGGGCTGTGACGCAAATCACAGACCCTTGTGACTTGTGTCACGAATTCGCTGCTCTGCTGTGCAATCCTGAGCGGCGCATTCGAGCCGGCCAAAAGACAATCGGGAACCGGATTCCGCCGGATGAATGCCTTCACCGGAAGTAGACGCGCCAGCTGATTTTCCAGGCCCTGGTTGTGTATACTTCACCGCAGCTTGCAAGACGCCGGAGCCTGTTCCGGCGTTCCCCGTGAAACATCCCGTGTGCCGGCGAGCGAAACTTTCTTGGCGCATAACGCGCCTGTGATTGCCGCGGATAAAATAAGGAGAGGTCTACAATGGCAAGGACACAAATGATGGGCGGGCGATCTGCGAGATTTCGTTTTGGGTGGATGCTGCTGGTCGGTTTCCTTACGAGTGCGTCCATTGTATCCGCGCAATACCCCTCGCGGTCTCAGGTTGGCAAAGACGGAACAGCGGTCTTGCTGGAGGATTATGCGAATCCGCCGCTTTCGAGTTCGACTCACGGCGGGGCCACACCCGGCGCAATCGATTTTAAGGGTCAATTGGGCCGCGTAAATTCCCTGCGCTCGGAGCCGGCAAATGCTCCACTGGCGGCTTCCCGTTTTTTCGTCGTTGGCCAGAGTAGCACTCTGTATATCCTGGATAAGAAGACCAAGAAGTTCTCGCCGTATATCAATTTTGCGGAGGTTTTTCCGAAGTTTGTGTCCGACACAGGAAATACCGCCGGCATTGTTTCCATCGCTTTCGACCCGGGTTACGCGAAAAACGGGAAATTCTATACTGTGCATGTTGAAAAACCGAGCATGGGCGGGTCCGCAGCTCCAACGAATGCCCGCTTGGCGAATCTGGACTTGAAGGGACACGCCACGACTCCCGCGGTGAATCCTCCTGCCGGGCCAGTGAACCTTGAATCGGTCCTGATTGAGTGGACCGACACCAACATTCGTAATGACACTTTTGAGGGGACCGCGCGCGAACTCTTACGGGCAGGATACGATCGCAATCACCCCATGGCCGATTTGATTTTTAACCCGCTGGTCCGGCCCGGACGCGACGATTACGGGAACCTCTACGTCTCGGTGGGCGACGGCGCTCAGGGAGAAACGCCGGGACCTGGGCATACCCTGCCACAGCAACTCAATAACTTCATGGGCAAAATCTTGCGGATCACTCCCGACGTCAACTTGCATCCGAAAGACATGCTCAGCCCGAACGGACGTTACCGCATTCCGTCTACTGGTTCGGATCCCAATCCATTCGTAGCGGTGACCGGCGCTCGCGGTGAAATCTTTGCGTACGGTTTGCGCAATCCCCACCGCATGAATTGGGATGAGGTTTCGAAGACCCTACTGGTCAACGATATCGGCCTGCACTTCTGGGAGGAGATTGATATCGTCACCAAAGGCGCCAATTATGGTTATTCCGAGCGGGAAGGGAACGAGCAGCTTTTCGTGGACGAGGCAGGCAAGACCGGCAGCCTGAAGAATCCACCCGTCGCATTCCCCGACCGGGATCTGCTTCACGTGGACGGGCTCGACGAGCCGGTTGCCCCCGTGTACCCCGCCGCGGTCTACAGTCATTATGAGGGCGACGCGATCGGCAGCGGTTTTGTGTACCGGGGCAAGCTGATGCCGCAGCTGCGCGGAAAATATATCTTCAATGACATGACTACCGGCCGGCTTTTTTATGTGGACTTGGCCGAAATGATTGCTACGCGCGGACAGCGCAACAAAGTGGCGGAAATTCACGAACTGCAGGTGATGTATAAAAGCCCCTACGATACTTCCAACCAAACCGCTATAAAGCGCCGGATGTATGACGTGATCGCTGAGACTTATGCGCATAAGGGAGGAACACCGGCTCAGGACCGCGTGCTTCCCGGGGCGGCCGGAGCGACCACCGGCTGGCGAGATGCGGAGCATCTCCAGCCAAAAACCGATCCCGAGGGCATTGTCTACGGCGGGGGACGCGCGGACGTTCGAATCGCCCTGGGCGGCGACGGCGAACTTTACGTCTTGAGCAAACCCGACGGCATGATCCGAAAATTGGCCGCGGTTACGGTTCTCCCATCCAAATAAGGGCTATCTGTACTACGAGCCGCCGAAATGTAGTGGCGCCCCGCAGCCGGACTGCATGAGGTTGCGCGGATCATTGCTTGGGGTTCTGAGACCCTTGCGCCTTCGGCGCGCCCTCGGGTTTCTGCGCTGTGACGTTGACCTGCTGACCCTGTTCGAGCGCGTCCGGAGGGTTGATTACGACGTTGTCTTCCGGTGTGATTCCTTCCAAAACTTCAAGGTTGGCGCCGAAATCACGTCCGATTATGATTTTCTTCAGATTGAGACGGCTATCCGGGCCGACCACCGCGGCCATGGTTCCTTCCGGGCGGAACAGCAGGGCATTGATGGGCAGAATGAGGCGCTGGCCGGACAACTTGGCGCTGAAGTTCACTTGCGCGTAAGCGCCCGGGAGCAGAATGCCGGAGGGGTTGGGCACGTCCACTTCGGTGAGCAAGGTGCGCGTGCCGGGGTCAATGGAGTTCGCTGTGCGCGCGACCTGGCCGCAGAAGGTGCGTCCTGTGAACTCGGACAACGTTAGGCATGCCTTCATGCCCAAGTGAATCGAGGGGCCGTAGGACTGGGGGACGGAGACGAATACTCGCAACGGATCGATCTGCGCGAGATCGAACATTTCCTTGGTCGCTATCCCGCCGTTGCCGGCATTGATCAACGTGCCGGAATCGACGTTGCGCTGCGTGATCACGCCGGAAAACGGCGCGTACACGCGCTTAAAGGATTCGAGTTCCTCGAGGCGTTTCACATTGGCTTCCGCCGATTGCACCATGGCTTGCCTGGCCGCGTAATTGCCACTGGCGTTGTCCGCATCCTGCTTGGAAACCGAATCGGTCTTGAGCAGGTCTTGATAACGCACTGAGGTAGTGCCGGCCAGGGTCAGGTTGGCCTGCGCGGTGGTGAGATCGGCGCGAGCCTGCGCGAGTTGCTGGTCCACCTCGGGCGAGTCAATTTCGGCGAGGAGGTCGCCCTTGTTGACGTGGCTTCCAATGTCCCTGTACCACTTCTGCAGGTAGCCGTTCGTGCGCGCGTAAATCGGGGACTCGACATAAGCCTTGAGCGTGCCCGGCAGCACCATTTCGGATTCGCCTTCGACATGCGTCGCGCGAATGACCGAGACGAACGGCACGGCCATCCGCTCGGTCTGCTGGGCCAGGACCCGGCGCTCGGATCGTCTTTGCAGGAGGGCATAGAAGCCCAGCGCGAGGAAAACCACAAAAAGCACGAAAAACCAGCGCAGCATCGGGCCGCGGCCCCGGTTCGCGGCGCTGGTGCTCGCTCCGTGCCGTGAATCGTTATTCGGATCGGTATAGATTTCGGCCATAACCTCCAGGCTCCTGGAATCCTGAATCTTCTACGAAACGATCTCTGCCGCAACGTCTGCGCGTTTTCCGGGCTTGTGGCGCCGGTGGACCAGAGAGAACACGCAGGGCACAAAAAACAGGGTTGCAAACGTGGCGACCACCAGGCCGCCGATCACCGCGCGGCCCAGCGGAGCATTCTGCTCGCCGCCCTCGCCCAGCCCCAGCGCAAGAGGAACCATGCCGATGACCATCGCCAGTGCCGTCATCAGCACGGGCCGGATACGGACGTACCCGGCTTGGAGCGCCGCCTGTGTCGAGCTGAGTCCTTCGTTCAAGCGTTCGCGCGCAAACGATACCATCAGGATGCTGTTGGCGGTAGCGACACCCATGCACATGATCGTGCCCGTCAGCGACGGCACGTTCAGAGTGGTGTGCGTGAGCAACAGAATCCAAACGATCCCCGCCAGGGCTCCGGGCAGGGCCGTAATGATGATGAAGGGATCGATCCACGATTGAAAATTCACGACGATCAAGAAATAAACCAGAACGATGGCCACGCCCACGCCGGCGCCCAGCCCGGCGAAGGACGAGGTCATGGTGGCCACCTGGCCGCGGCGCACGAGTTGCGTGCCGCGAGGAAGCTTGCTTTGAAAGTCCGCCAGCACTTTCTGGATGTCCGCATCCACACCGCCCAGATCGCGCCCTTCCACCGAGGCATACACGTTAATCATGGCCTGGCTGTCGTAGTGGCTGACCAAAGCGGGCTCGGCGATTACGCTCAATGCCGCCATGTTTCCCAGAATCTGCGAGGTCTTCGAGGATGCGGAGGAAATCGGGATGTTATTGAGCGCCTGCATCGAGTCAATCTTGTACTGCGGCACTTGCACGGCGACATTGTATTCAAAACCGCTGGCCGGGTTGACCCAGAACGAAGGATTGATCTGGAAACTCGAACTCAGCGTGAGCAGCACGCTATTGGCCACGTCCTGCTGGCTCAAGCCCACCGACTGCGCCCGCGTGCGGTCGATGTTCAGGAACATCGCCGGGTAAGAGCGCAACTGCTGGACATGGACGTCCACCGCCCCGGGAATGTGCTGGATGCGGTTGGTAATCTGCTGTGCCAATTGATAGTTGACCTTCTCATTCGGGCCGATGAGCTGGATATCGACTGGCGCGGGCACGCCGAAATTCAGGATCTGGCTGATCATATCGGCCGGCTGAAAAAAGAACTGCGTACCGGGGAACTCTTCGGCCAATCGCTCCCGCAGCTCGTCAATGTACTGTTTGGTTGGCAGTTTGCGCTCGGGCTTGAGGCCGATGAGAATTTCGGCATCCGACTCGCCGATCACACCCGAATTGCTGTAGGTCGTGTTGACGGTACTGTTGAACAACCCGATGTTATCGAGAATGTTCCCAAGGTCTTCCGGGGGAATGACCCGGCGGATAAGATTGTCCACCCCGTCCGCCTCCCGGGCCGTCTCCTCGACGCGCTGGCCGGCGCGGGCGCGCATGTGCAGCCGGATCAAGCCGGCATCAACGCTGGGAAAGAAGTCGCGCCCCAGCGCCAGCGCGATGGGCGCGGAGGCGGCGCAGAACAGCAGAAAGAAAATGATGAACATCCAGGCGTGCTCGAGAGAGAAGGCGAGGGCGCCGCGGTAGCTTTCGCGCATGCGCTGAAAGCCGCGCGCGAATCCGCGCTGCACGCGCGAGAAAATGTCATGGCCAGTGGCGTATTCCTCGCCGTGGTGGCTCTTGAGGAGATACATCGCCATCGTCGGCACCAGTGTCCGCGAAAGGAGGTAAGAGGCAAGCATGGCGAAGACCACCGCTTCGGCCAGCGGCACGAACAGAAACTTCGCCACACCGGTCAGGAAAAACATGGGCACGAACACGATGCAGATGCACAAGGTGGAGACCAGCGCCGGTACAGCGATCTCCTGCGAGCCGTCGAGAATCGCCCGCACTGTATCCTTGCCCTGCGCCAGATTTCTTTCGATGTTCTCGATGGCTACCGTAGCGTCATCCACGAGAATCCCTACAGCCAGGGCCAGCCCGCCGAGCGTCATGAGGTTGATCGTCTGGTGGAGCGCGCTCAACATCGTGATGGAAACCAGAATCGAAAGCGGGATAGAGAGGGCGATGATCAGCGTGCTGCGCCAGCTCCCGAGAAACAACAAAATCATCAGCGCCGTCAGGCAGGCGGCAACCAGTCCTTCGCGGATCACACCCTGCACGGCGGCGCGCACGAAGATGGATTGGTCGAATAGAGGCGTTATCACCAATTGAGGTGGCAGGAGGTTTTTGATGAGCGGCAGCTTGGCGTAGACCTGCGACACGACGTCGAGTGTGGATGTGGTGCCCGTCTTGTAGATGGCCATCAGCACGCCGCGCTGTCCGTCCATGCGCGCAATGTTGACCTGCGGCGAAAAGCCGTCGCTGACGAAGGCGACGTCCCGCACGTAGATCGTCGCGCCGTTCGCCGTCTTTATCGGCAAATTATTCAGCGCGGCAATCGTATCGGGTGACCCGTTCATCTCCACGTTGAACTCGGTCGAACCCATCTTCACCGTGCCGGAGGGCAGTACCAGGTTCTGGGAGGCGATGGCGTTGATCACATCTGCTGGCGACAGGCCTTTCGCCTGCAACGCCGGGATGTCCAGGTTCACCGACACCTGGCGCATTTTTCCGCCGTAAGGCCACGGAAGGGCCGCACCGGCCACTGTCGCCAGTTGGTTGCGGACCAGGTTCGCGCCCAAATCGAACAATTCCTGCTCGGAAAGCCCCTGGCCCCTCAGACCTAATTGCAAGATGGGCACGGTCGATGCGGAGTACGTGATGATGATGGGAGCGGATATGCCGGGGGGCATCTGCCGAAGCATAACTTGCGAGAAGGCGGTAATCTGCGTCAGGGCCACATGAACATCGGTCCCAGGCTGAAAGTAGGTCTTGATGACCGAGCGGCCCCCCACCGTCTGCGACTCGGTGTGCTCGATGCTGCCCACTATCGTCGTCATGAAGCGCTCGAAAGGCGAGACGATGCGGTCTTCCATCTGTTGCGGGGACAATCCGGAGTAGTTCCAGGCGACGCTGATCACCGGGATATCAATGTCGGGGAAAACGTCGGTGGGCGTGCGCTGCAGCACAATCGGGGTCATCAGGAGGATGACCAGCGCGGCCACGATGAAGGTATACGGCCGGTTAAGCGCGATGCGTACGATCCACATGGGGTGTTCTCTTGGCCGCCAATCCCGCTCCCCGCATCAATTCGCGCGAGGGAACCGGTCCAATGTGTTGCCTGTCTTTGCCCGTCACGACACTTTCATGTGACTTTGATGCGCAAGACTTTTCTTGCGTTACATTTTGATTGCGCGCCGCGCGCGATGGCGCCGGCTGTTCCTCTTCACGGATCATGACGTTCTGAGCATTCGCAAAATAGAACATTTGAAATATTTTTTGCAATGCTATAGTATCTTCCGCGGGCGACGGACGGGCGAAAAATATATCTGAAATTTTAGAAGTGCCAATAGTGGTTCGGTAGAGATTATTTAGAAGTGTGAAGTATATCTGCCGGGTTGCAAATTCCTTCGTTTGGTCGCGCGCGCCGTCACCCGCAAATCGGAGCCGCTAGAGCGGCTTACAGAGAGGCGCTAAGACTGTCGTTGTCCGTCTCGGGAGAAAGCCCCGAGTGACGCTGGTATGTCTCAGATATTTCATCACAGCACGAATACGATTGCGCGCGTGAGCATATACGGCGCGGTGGTCCTCATTGCGTTGCTCGGATACGCGATGGACGTCGCCAATAACTCGCCCTACGTCACCGAGGTGAACAACGCCCGGACGCAACCGGTTCCTTTCAGCCACAAGCATCACGTCGGGGAACTGGGGTTGGATTGCCGCTATTGCCACACGTCCGTGGAAGTGTCTTCCTCGGCGGGCATGCCCGCCACCGAGACCTGCATGGCCTGCCATTCGCAGATTTGGACGAGTGCTGCCATGCTGGAGCCGGTGCGTGCCAGCTATAGGGACTCCAAACCGATTTCCTGGACGCGGGTAAACGCCGTGCCCGATTTCGTCTATTTCAATCACAGCATTCACGTGGCGAAGGGCGTCGGCTGCACGACTTGTCACGGCCCTATCGGGGAAATGAACATCACCTGGCGCGCCCAGACGCTTTATATGCGATGGTGTCTGGAATGTCACAACGCGCCCGAGAATTACCTGCGGCCTCGCTCGGAAGTTTTCAATGCCTTCTACCAGCCGCCGGGCAACCAGCTGGTTCTTGGCCGCCAACTCATGAAGGAATACAAAGTGCAGAAGCTGACGAACTGCACGACGTGTCACCGTTAGAGAAAACAGGGAGCGGGTGCGGGCTCCACTTTTACGCTGAACGCTTCAAGTGAAGCGTGGAGCTTGCGAGTATACCGATGGAGACTGATAACAAGAACGGCGGGCGGCCCGATGTGGACATCGCCGCGCTTCGCCAGGCAACCAGCGAGGGCCATACGCCTCGTTTTTGGCGCAGCCTCGACGAACTGGCTGGCACCCCTGAATTTCGGGACCATGCGGAGAATGAATTCCCGCACGGGGCCAACGATCTCGGCGCGGCTCTCGACCGGCGCGAACTCCTGAAAGTGATGGCCGCCTCGGCGGCTTTTGCCGGACTCACCGGCTGCACCAAGCTTCCCACGCAGAAGATTGTCCCCTACGTCCGCCAGCCGGAGCAGATCATCCCCGGCAAGCCGTTGTTTTACGCGACGGCCGTGACGCTGGACGGTGTCGCGACCGGAGTGTTGGTCGAAAGCCACATGGCGCGGCCCACGAAGGTCGAGGGAAATCCCGACCACCCGGGCAGCCTGGGAGCCAGCGATGCCTTCGCGCAGGCCGCGGTGCTGGGGTTGTACGATCCGGATCGTTCAGAGGCGGGAATTCACGATGGGCGCATTGGGAGCTGGGCTGAGTTCCAGAATGAGTTGTCCGCCGCGCTCGCCGAGGAAAAGGGGTCCAGTGGCGCTGGACTGAGGCTGCTGACGCCGACGATTACTTCGCCGTCGCTGGCCGCGCAAATCGGCGTGTTTCTGAAAGGTTTCCCGTCCGCGAAGTGGCATCAGTATGAGCCGGTGGGGCGCGACAACGTCCGCGAGGGGGCGAAGATCGCATTTGGCGAGTATGTAAATACGGTCTACCGGGTGGATCGCGCGGAAGTGATTCTCACGCTCGATTCAGACCTGCTTACCAGTGGACCCGGATGCGTCCGGTACGCGCGCGAGTTTTCACGAAAGCGCCGCGTCGAGAACGTCGAGTCGAAGATGAACCGGCTGTACGCGGTTGAATCAAGGCCCACCAGCACGGGCGGGATGGCCGATCACCGATTGCGGATGCGCGCGTCGGAAATCGAAAGCTTTGTGCGGACGCTGGCCAAGCAGCTCGGTGTGGCCGTCGCCGCGGGCCCGGCCATTTCTTCGAGCGTGCCTCCAGAATGGATTCCGGCGCTCGCACGCGACCTCCAGCAACATGCGGGTGCGTCGCTAGTGGTTGCGGGCGATCATCAGCCGGCGATCGTGCATGCGATGGTGCACGCCATCAATCACACGCTGGGAAATTTCGACAAGACGGTTTATTTCACGCAACCCATTGAAGAATCGCCAATCAATCAGTGGCAATCCATGGGCGAACTCGCCGACGATATTCGCTCCGGGAAAGTCACGACTCTGCTGATCCTCGGCGGGAACCCCGTCTATGACGCCCCGGCGGATTTAGGCTTTAGTGAAATCCTGCCGAAAGTGGAGTTCAGCGTCCGGCTGGGACTCTATGAAGACGAGACATCCGCGCTGTGTCACTGGCATCTCCCCCAAGCGCATTTCCTGGAATCGTGGGGCGACGCGAAGGCGTACGACGGCACCATCACGTTGATTCAGCCGCTGATCGCGCCTCTGTACGGTGGAAAATCAGAGCTCGATTTTCTTGCCCTGCTCAACGGCCAGGCGGGGAAAACCGCGCACGATATCGTGCGCGAATTCTGGCAGGCGAAACAGGTCGGCGTGCCGCGCTTCGATGCGTTCTGGGAGAAAGCACTGCGCGATGGAGTGATGGCCGATACGGCATTCCCTTCCAAGCCGGTTGTATTGAAGTCCGGAATCGGCGCAGAGACTCCCGCAGCCTTTCCGCAGGGACTTGAGATTATCTTCCGCCCCGACCCAACCGTCTGGGATGGTCGGTTTGCAAATAACGGCTGGCTGCAGGAATTGCCGAAGCCGCTGACGAAGCTCACCTGGGACAGCGTGGCCATGCTGAGCCCGAAGACGGCCCAGCGCCTGGGGATCAAGAGTGAAGACGCCGTCGAACTGAAATATCAGGGCCGGACCATTGTTGCGCCGGCCTGGGTAATGCCCGGACACGCGGACGAATGCGTGAGCGTGTTCCTGGGCTATGGCCGGACGCGCGCCGGGCGCGTGGGAACGGGCACGGGCTTCGATGCGGGCTGGATTCGCCCCTATGCCACGCCCTGGATCGGCAGGGGACTCGAAATTCGAAAGACGGGCCATAAGTGGGCGCTGGCCGCGACGCAGACGCACAACACAATGGAGGGGCGCGACCTGGTGCGCGTCGCGACGCTTGACGAATACCGCAAGAAGCCGGAATTCGCGCAAGCCGACGTGGAGAAAAATCCGCTCTCGCTGTACCCGGACGTGAAATATGAGGGCTACGCGTGGGGCATGGCGCTGGATTTGAACGCCTGCACGGGTTGCGGCGCGTGCGTGGTGGCTTGCCAGGCGGAAAACAACATCGCCGTTGTCGGCAAAACAGAAGTCCTGATTGGCCGCGAGATGCACTGGATTCGGATCGACCGCTACTACGAAGGCAATCTGGACGACCCACACACGGTCCACGAACCTGTGCTCTGCATGCACTGCGAGGACGCGCCGTGCGAGGTCGTCTGCCCGGTGGCGGCCACGGTCCACAGCTCGGAAGGCCTGAACGAAATGATCTACAACCGCTGCGTGGGCACGCGCTATTGCTCGAACAACTGTCCGTACAAAGTGCGGCGATTCAACTTCCGCCTGTACTCGGATTGGGAGACACCCAGCCTGTTCGGGATGCGCAATCCGAACGTGAGCGTGCGCAGCCGCGGCGTGATGGAAAAGTGTTCCTACTGCGTGCAGCGAATCAACGCGGTGAAAATCGAAGCCGAAAAACAGGATCGCAGCGTGCGCGACGGCGAAATCGTCACGGCCTGTCAGCAGTCGTGCCCCTCGGAAGCGATCTTCTTCGGCGACATTAACGATCCGAATAGCCGGGTGTCCAAGGTGAAGGCGAAAAACCTGAATTACCGCCTGCTGGAAGAGCTGAATACGCGGCCCAGAACAACGTATCAAGCGCGGCTGCGCAATCCGAACCCGGAGATCGAGAAAGCGGCGGCAGTCTAAATTGGAATGACACATGGCCGATAGCCCGACCGACAAACTGACCGAGCAACGCCAGCCCGTGCCGATCCTCGGCCCCGGACACGACTACGCTTCCGTCACGGACAAGATCAGCGCGATCGTGCTGACCCGCAAGACGCCGAAGTGGTGGATCCTGGGCTTTGCCGGGGCGTTTGCCCTGGTGATGTTGCTGTTGTACGCCATCACCTACCTGTTCGCTGTGGGCGTGGGAATTTGGGGCATTCAGATTCCGGTCGGATGGGGCTTCGCGATCATCAATTTCGTCTGGTGGATCGGAATCGGGCACGCCGGCACGCTGATTTCCGCCATCCTTCTGCTGTTGCGGCAGCAGTGGCGCACATCCATCAACAGGTTTGCCGAGGCCATGACTTTGTTTGCCGTGGCCTGCGCGGGAATCTTTCCGCTCATCCACATGGGCCGTCCGTGGCTCGCCTACTGGATGTTCCCATACCCTGACACGATGAAAATGTGGCCGAATTTCCGCAGCCCTTTGGTGTGGGATGTGTTTGCGGTTTCGACCTACGCAACCGTGTCGCTGCTGTTCTGGTTTGTCGGTCTGCTTCCGGATTTGGCGACGCTGCGTGACCGGGCGAAAAATCGCCCCGCCAAGATCATCTACGGCATTCTGGCGATGGGCTGGCGCGGCTCGGCGGTTCACTGGTACCGGCACGAGACGGCTTCCTTGCTGCTGGCGGGATTGGCGACGCCGCTGGTGCTCTCGGTGCACACGGTGGTGAGCTTCGATTTCGCTTTCACCATCGTGCCCGGATGGCACTCGACGATCTTTCCCCCGTACTTTGTGGCCGGAGCCATTTACGCCGGATTCGCCATGGTGCTCACGCTTTCGATTCCCGTGCGCAAGCTGTTTGGCCTGGAAGATTTCATCACCATGCGTCACCTGGACAACATGGGCAAGGTCTTGCTCGCCACCGGGCTGATCGTCGGCTACGGCTACATGATGGAAGCGTTCTTCGCGTATTACAGCGGCAGCCAGTACGAGCGCTACATGATGTTGAACCGCATGGGCGGGCGTTACGCGGTCGTCTACTGGTGCCTGGTCGCCTGCAACATCGTGACGCCGCAGTTCCTGTGGTCCCGCAAAGTGCGCGCGAGCGTGGGCGGCCTGTTTGCCATCGCCATGGTTGTGAATGTGGGGATGTGGCTCGAGCGTTTTGTGATTGTCGTGACCAGCCTGCATCGCGATTTCCTGCCGTCATCGTGGGGGATGTATTACCCGACGCGCTGGGACATTGCGACGTTTGTCGGGACGATCGGGCTGTTCCTGGCATTGCTTTTCCTGTTTATTCGTTTCTTGCCGTTGATTTCCATTTTTGAAATGCGGTCATTGGTGAACGAAGAGGATAAGAAAGCGGCCGAGTGATCCACGCTCCGTCCGCTGTTGCGCGCGAGCGCTGACGATAAAATGAAAAAGGAAACGATTTACGGATTGATGGCGGAGTTCAAGACTTCCGAGCAACTCCTCGAGGCGGCCCACCGCACGCAGAGCGCGGGATACCGCCGCATTGACGCGTTTTCGCCGTTCCCGATCGAGGGCCTTGCGGAAGCTGTGGGTTTTCATCGCACGAGCCTTCCGCTGGTTGTTCTAATCGCCGGGATCCTGGGCGGATGCTCGGGCTTCTTTCTCCAGTATTACGGCGCGGTGATCAGCTATCCCATCAATGTGGGCGGCAGGCCGCTCAATAGCTGGCCCGCGTTTATTCCGATCACATTTGAGTTGACGATCTTGTTCGCCGCAACCGCCGCCGTGTTCGGCATGCTGGCCATGAACGGATTGCCCACGCCCTACCATCCGGTTTTCAATGTGCCGCGCTTTGCGCTGGCCTCGCGCGACCGTTTTTTTCTCTGTATCAAGGCGCGCGATCCGTTGTTCGACCGCGAAAAGACCAGGCAATTCCTGGAGACGCTGGCCTCGCGCGAGGTGTCTGAAATTGAGATCTAACTTCTCGCACAGCAATCGGATGCCATCCGGCTGGGCTTTCGCCGCCGTTGGACTTCTGCTGGTGTGCGCCGGGTGCCGTCAGGATATGCACATGCAGCCGCGCTACAATCCATTCGACCCGACTGATTTCTTCGAGGACGGTCAATCCGCGCGCTTGCCCGTCGCCGGAACCGTGCCGCGCGGTGAACTGACCACAGGCTCCGAGGAGCTGCTATACACGGGGAAAATGAATGGCGCGCCCGCCGAAGCGTTTCCATTCCCAGTCACGCGCGAAATTCTGGACCGGGGCCGGGAGCGGTTCAATATTTACTGCACCCCCTGCCACGGAATGTCCGGGGATGGCGACGGCATGATTGTGCAGCGGGGTTTCCGCCCTCCGCCGTCGTTTCACTCCGACCGCTTGCGCGCCGTGCCCGTTGGACACTTTTTCGACGTGATCACAAACGGCTTTGGGGTGATGTATCCCTACGGCTACCGGGTCTCGCCGCGGGACCGCTGGGCCATCATCTCTTATATTCGAGCGCTGCAACTCAGCCGCCAGGTGCCGATCGAAGATGTCCCGGAAGACCAACGGAGAAAATTGCAGGGTAACTCGCGATGAGAGAAATGGGAAACAATACGTTGAAACTGGAGCGTCTGCCGATGCAGCTCGTGTTGGCCGGCGGGATCCTGCTCGCCGTTTGTGTCGTGGGTGGAGTGCGCGACACCGATCAGTTTTTCCGGTCCTATCTGGTGGCGTTCCTGTTCTGGATTGGCATTACGCTGGGCTGCCTGGCGCTGTTGATGGTGCAGCACCTGACGGGAGGGAACTGGGCGTTGGTGATCCGGCGAATCCTCGAAGCCGGCACCCGGACCCTGCCTCTCATGGCGGTTGCGGCGCTGCCGCTGCTGGCGGGCATGAAGACGCTTTATACGTGGTCACGGCCCGGACAGAGCGATCCCGTAATTCTTGCCAAGCGGATGTATCTGAATTCCGAGTTTTTCATTGGACGAACGGTTTTCTATTTTGCCTGTTGGTTTTTGCTCGCGTATTTTCTGAACAAGTGGTCCCGCGCCGAAGATGCGGGCGGCAGCGCCTGGTTGCGGACGCGCATGGGGGGCCTGAGCGGCGGCGGACTGGTGTTATACGGATTTACAGTCACCTTCGCGTCGGTTGATTGGGTGATGTCGCTCGAACCGCGCTGGTACTCGACCATTTACGGTTTGCTGTTCATGGTGGGCCAGGCGCTTGCGGCGATGGCGTTTTCCATCACGGTGCTGATCTGGCTTTCCGACCGGGAACCTCTCTCGGAAGTTGTGAAGCCCTCGCATTTTCAGGACCTCGGCAGTTTTCTGCTGACTTTCGTCATGCTCTGGGCGTATCTGGAATTTTCGCAGTTCCTGATCATCTGGGGCGGAAACCTTTCCGAGGAAATCCCCTGGTACATTCGGCGCATGCAGGGGACTTGGGGCCGCATCGGATTATTGCTGGTGTTGCTGAATTTTGCGCTGCCATTTTTCCTTTTGCTGTTCCGCAATGTGAAGCGGAGGACGCCTTCGCTGCTGATTATCGCGGGTTTGGTTCTGTTGATGCGCCTGGTGGATATGTACTGGATGGTTTTGCCGGCATTCGGCGGAGGCAATGCCCGCCTGACGTGGATGAATGTGGTGCTTCCGTTCGGCATGGGAGGAATCTGGCTCGCGTATTTCATCTGGCAGTTGCAGCGGCTGCCGATTCTGCCGGCGCACGACCCGCGCAGGGAAGGAGAGTCGAAGCATGTCGTCGAGCATGGATAAATCCCACGGCGCTCCCACGGGCTCGCCGGGTTACGAGGTGCGCGATGCGAATGTGCGCGGCGTCTTCAACTTTTTGGTGTACCTCTGCCTGACATTGGTGTTTACGGCCCTCGTCTGCTGGGGCCTTTTCCGGTATTTTTCGGCCAGCCAGGGCAACCTCGCGCCCGCTTCTCCCTTTGCCGGAACGCGGCAGTTGCCGTCCGGTCCGCAATTGCAGGTAAATCCGCGCCGGGATTTGCTGCAATTCCGCGCGGAGCAGGAGCAATCTCTGCAATCGTACTCCTGGGAAAATAAGACCACCGGAACCGTGCGTGTTCCCATCGAGCGCGCGATGGAGTTGCTGCTGCAAAAGGGATTGCCCGTGGCCACCGATCAATCTTCCTCCGCGGCGGAAAATCCCGCGCAGAAAGGGAGCGCCAAGCGTTGAGAGCAAGAACCGTCACGGCACTTTCCGTCATGACGATGGCGCTGCTCGCGCTTCCCGCGCGCGCGCAGCAGACGGCCGCGCCGGCGATCTTGCGCGAAGTGAGCATCGCGCAGCGTCTCAACGGGCCGATTCCGCCGGAGATTGTCTTTCGCGATGAGAACGGAAAGGCCGTGCGTCTGGGCGACTACTTCGGGAAGAAGCCGATCGTGCTCTCCCTCGTGTATTTCGATTGTCCCGCGCTGTGCACCGAGGTCCTCAACGGCGAGCTGCGCACCATGAAAGCGATTTCGCTCGACCTGGGGAAGGATTTCGAAGCGGTGACGGTCAGTTTTGAGCCGAAAGACACGCCCGCCTTGGCCAAGGCGAAGAGAGACGTTTACGCGGGCCAGTACGGGCGGCCCGGAGCCGCCGAAGGCTGGCACTTCCTGACGGGAGAGCAGCCCGCGATTGACGCCCTCACACAGGCGGCCGGCTTTCATTACGCTTACGATTCTTCGATCAAGCAGTATGCGCATGCCGCCGCGATCATGGTCCTCACGCCCGAGGGGCGTATTGCGCGCTATTTTTATGGCGTCCAGTATCCGGGGCGGGATTTTCGTCTTGGATTGGTCGAGGCGTCGCAGGGAAAGATCGGCACCGTCACCGACCACGCGTTGTTGTACTGCTACCAGTACGACCCGGAGACCGGAAAATACGGGCTCATTGTGATGCGCGTTGTGCGCGCGGCAGGGCTTCTAACCGTGCTGGTGCTGGGAATCTTCCTGGTGGTGATGTTCCGCCGTGAACGCAATCATCCCGGCGGGCCTTCGGCTGTGGGAGCGAAAGCACGATGAAATCGCCGGCGCAAAGGACGAACTCTTGATGCAAGGCCTTCCATTTCAACCGGAGCAGGCTTCCACGATCGCGCGGTCGGTGGACCAGCTGTATTTATTCATTACCGCGATCACTTTCTTTTTTACGATTCTAATTTTCTCGATCATCTTCTATTTCATGATCAAGTACCGGCGGCGCTCGCCGGACGAGCGTCCCAAGGCCATCGAAGGTTCCTTGCCTCTCGAGATCCTTTGGACGGCCATCCCCACCTTGATCGTGGCGGTGCTATTCGTGTGGAGTTCGAGTTTGTATTTCCGGAATGCCCAACCCCCGCCGGGATCGATGGAAATCTTTGTCACCGGCAAACAATGGATGTGGAAGGCCGAGCACCCGGAAGGGCAGCGCGAAATCAACGAATTGCACGTGCCGCTGGGGCGGCCGGTCAAGCTGACGATGACCTCGGAGGACGTGATTCACGATTTTTTCGTTCCGGCATTCCGCGTGAAGAAAGATGTGCTACCCGGCCGGTACACCTCATTGTGGTTTGAGGCGACCAAACTCGGCACCTTCCACCTGTTCTGCGCGCAGTACTGCGGCGCGTTCCACGCGGGCATGATTGGTTCCGTGATTGTCATGGAGCCGGACGAATACGAACAGTGGCTGGCTGGAGGGGTGCCGGGAGAAACGATGGAGGCGGCCGGACGAAAAGTGTTCGGGCAGAACGGCTGCGGCACCTGCCACGTTGCTGACGGCACGGGACTGGGGCCGTCCTTGCTCGGCGTGTACGGGCAGCAGGTTCCGCTCTCCAATGGTCAATCCGTCGTCGCCGATGATGCCTATGTTCGCGAGTCGCTCCTGATTCCCGGCGCCAAGATTGTGAAAGGCTATAAACCGATAATGCCTTCATTCCAGGGGCAACTAACCGAGGAACAGGTCCTGGACCTGGTGGCCTACATCCGTTCGCTGGGCCAGGAGCAGACGAAACCGAAGGAAGAGGGGAAGAAATGAGCACCGCCACGCAGGCGCCGCGCGCGCAGGCGCCGCGCAATTATCTGAACGCCGACTATGGCTGGCGATCCTGGCTGTTCACGCTGGATCACAAGCGGATTGCCCTGTTGTACCTCGTTTCGGTCACCTTGTTTTTCATGATCGGGGGCTTTTTCGCCGTTTTAATGCGGATTCACCTGGTCGAGCCGCAGGGCGCGCTGGTGCAGCCGGAGACCTACAACAAACTGTTTACGCTGCATGGCGTGGTGATGATTTTCTTTTTTATGATTCCGGCGATACCGGCCGTATTGGGCAATTTCCTCGTGCCCTTGATGATCGGCGCGCGCGACCTTGCTTTTCCCAAGCTCAACCTCCTGAGTTGGTACATCTACCTGGTGGGAGGCATCTTCACGCTCTATGCGGCCCTCGCGGGCGGCGTGGACACTGGCTGGACGTTCTATACCCCTTATAGCAGCACGTACTCCAACACACAGGTTACCGCGGTCGCGGTGGCCGTGTTCATTACCGGGTTTTCATCGATCCTTACGGGCTTGAACTTCATCGTAACGATTCACAAGATGAGAGCGCCGGGGCTGACGTGGTACCGCTTGCCCCTGTTTCTGTGGTCCATCTATGCCACCAGCATCATCATGACGCTGGGAACGCCCGTCCTGGCGATCACGATATTTTTGCTCGCGCTGGAGCATCTGTTCCACGTCGGAATCTTCAGCCCGGCGCTGGGTGGCGACCCGCTGCTGTTCCAGCACTTGTTCTGGTTCTACTCGCATCCGGCGGTTTACATCATGATCTTGCCTTCCATGGGAGTGGTCAGCGAAATCATCGCCTGCTTTGCCCGAAAACGTATTTTCGGATACAAGGTCGTCGGATTTTCCAGCGTGGCGATTGCAGTGCTCGGGTTCCTGGTTTGGGGACACCACATGTTCGTGACCGGGCAATCCGTTTACGCCGGGCTGATCTTCTCATTCCTGAGTTTTCTCGTGGCGATTCCTTCGGCCATCAAGGTCTTCAATTGGACCTCGACGCTCTATAAAGGTTCGATTTCCTATGAAGCCCCGATGCTCTATGCCCTCGGCTTCATCGGGCTTTTCACTATGGGCGGCTTGACGGGCATGTTCCTGGCTTCGCTGGCCACCGATGTGCACTTGAATGGAACCTACTTCATCGTGGCCCACTTTCACTACATCATGGTGGGCGGCACAGTGATGGGTTATCTCAGCGGGCTGCATTTCTGGTGGCCGAAAATTTCCGGGCGGAAATATCCCAATGGATGGGCGGCGCTCTCGGCGGTCATCATTTTTATCGGATTCAACCTCACATTTTTTCCGCAATTCATACTCGGGTATCTCGGCATGCCACGGCGGTATGCTTTCTATCCGGCGGAGTTCCAGGTGCTGAATGTGATGTCCTCAGCCGGGGCCTCCATTCTGGGAGTCGGATACCTGATTCCGCTGATTTACTTTTTCTGGTCGATGCGTTATGGGCCTGTGGCCGAGGCGAATCCGTGGGGTGCCACGGGGCTCGAGTGGCAAACTTCTTCGCCGCCCCCCACGGAGAATTTTGCGCAAACGCCCATCGTGACCGAAGAAGCGTACGCCTACGCGGCCAAGGAGGAAACTAGCGGTGCCTGACGTTCACGCGGAACACGCGCAGATCGATCACACAGGATTGGCCCATCAGTTCGAGGATCTCGACCAGCAACAAGATGCGGATACGCTGGGAATATGGCTCTTCCTGGTGACGGAAATCATGTTTTTTGGCGGCATGTTTGCCGCGTATGCGATCTTTCGCTGGCTCTATTTTGCCGCGTTTGCTGGCGGGAGCCACATCCTGGATATCCGCCTCGGAGCGGCCAACACGGTCGTCCTGCTGGCCAGCAGCCTCACGATGGCGCTTTCGGTGCGCTCGGCGCAGACCGGCAACCGGCGCGCTCTCGTTGTTTTCCTGATCCTGACAATGATTCTCGGCGGCGTGTTCCTGGGTGTAAAGGCTTACGAGTACAACCAAAAATTCGTCGAGCACATTGTCCCCAGCCTCGATTGGGCCCCGGAAGGAGATGTCCTGGCGCGCCTGGCGCCGGGCGGCCTCAACCACGCCCAGCTCTATTTCTTTTTTTATTTCGCCATGACCGGCTTGCACGCGCTGCACATGATTATTGGGATGGGGCTGTTGTTCTGGCTGGTTCTCCGGGCGCGCAAGGGAAGTTTTACGCCCCGCTATTTCGCCCCGGTTGAAGTTGTGGGGCTGTACTGGCATTTCGTGGATATCGTCTGGATTTTCCTTTTTCCGTTGCTTTATTTGATAGGCGGGCGTTACTGATGTCACATCAGATTGTGCCGTTGAAGACGTATGTGCTCGTTTTTGTCAGCCTCATAGGTCTGACCCTGTTGACGACCGCCGTGGCCTTTGTCGATCTCGGCGCAGTCAATACCGTCGTGGCGCTCGTCATTGCTTTCTCGAAGATGATCCTGGTGATGTTGTTCTTCATGCACCTCCGGCACAGCGGCGGCCTGGTGCGCATCATCTTGCTCGCGGGCTTTTTCTGGATGGCCCTGCTGATCGCTCTCACGATGAGCGACTACCGCACACGCACCTGGATCTCCCCGCCCGACGCCTGGTCCATCACCGCACCCCCAACGCATCCATGACGATTACCTGCTGAAGTCCCACTGCGCGGAGACAAGGGCATTCCTTAACACGTCCATTCTTCGACCAGGTTTGACCTGTGGCCTCGTACTCGAAAAAAATGAAGTGGCAGTGGGAAACAGAAAGCCCGTCCCGACGTGGTCGGGGCGGGCTTTCCAGAGGGGAGAATAGTTCAGTGCCTATGCGCGGAAGGCATCTGAACCCTTTATCCTCGCGATGAGTCTAGAAGAGCAGAAACTGTAAAGTCAAGAAGAGAAGTAGCTTAAATGGCTTATGCTTAAGTCGTGCAGTATCAATCAGATGCTGAATTAACCTCAGGTTCTCCCTAAGCTTTGCCGTTAATTTTCAACAGATCCTTAAGACTTTTCGTAGAAGTCCTTTGCCTGTATAGGTTTGCTGTATATCCCCAACTGTAAAATCTCGATCTGCTTTTCGCGGTCGAAGACCTTGTTGGGCAAGAAAATTTTCAAGACCAATCGAAGGCCTCCAAAACCAACTCCAACAGCGACCGCGAGGAGCATGATTATGCCCGTCCCGAAAAATGCTCCCACGACGATACTTCCGATGGTCGGATCGGTCAGCGTATGCTTCGGCTCATCCCACATGACCTGGCTTTCGTATTGCACGTGGTCGAGCAACTTGTTGGCGGCCTCTCGCGAGGGCACCCCGATCACAACCGCGATCAGCGAACTCGAGCGCTTTCCGAATAACACGGTCTGATCCGGCGGAACGCCACCCGGCGGATCAAACGTAAACCGCCTCAGCATGGCCGCAAACCTATCAGCTGCAATCTGCTGCGTCGGATAGGAGGCGATGAGCAAAGCGGCATCCTTGCCCGCGAGGCGATATCGCGCGACGATGATTTCCGCGCTGTGATCGAAACCCACCCAATCATCTGTGCCGAGTGGAACGTATAAAGCCAGCGAACGCGGCCCCAGGACATAATGCTCGGAACCGCGCACGAGACCCTCTTCCGGCAGGTGCTCCCCAACGGAGGGAAACGGAGTGTGGTCCGCGATCTTGTCCAGGGATGCAACCAGTAGCTTCAAGTCGGCGTCGGAAGGGCGCGCCGGCTTGGCGGCAACGTCCAGCAGAAAATCCCCGATAACCACCAGTGCACGATCCCCGGCGACGCACCCGAACGAACCCAGGCCGGACGGTGCGAGCGAGTCGTTGCGAAGGTAGGTATAGGCTCCGTAAGCCGAACTGGGGTCGCGGAACCGGTATAGGGTGATGGCCGCGGTTCGCGCACCTTGAGCGTACGAGCGCCGCTCGAGCGACTTCAGATAATATTCTCGAAAGATTGCGGTGTCGGAGCCCAGAATCTGGTCAAGCCCTGTGGATGCAACAACAACGGAGGGTTCCGCGGCGCTCCAGCCTGCAAAGGAAGAGGGAAGAACACTCTGGGCGGCGGCCGGGCGTGCGGCAGCGATCAAACACAGAATTGTAGTAAGTAGGAGTCGCCGCATGTCGCTTCTTATTAGACGCCAAGATCTTACTGCGGGTTCCCCGATCGCGCTACTATTCCTGCACGATTGCCGGGAATGGCATGCGCCTGATTGAGAGTGAGGCTGTTGGTGCTGTGGAGGTAGGTTTCAACGCCCCGGTAGAGACCTTCGGCAACGCGCTGGCGGTTTTCCGGCTTCTTCAGCCATTGCTCGTCAGAAGGATTGGAAATAAAGGAGATTTCGGCAAGCACCGAGGGCATGTTGGCCCCGATCAAGACAACGAAGGGGGCTTTACGAACCCCACGGTTGCGGTCGCCTCGATTGCTATTCTCCACGCGTTTGGCAAGAGAGTCTTGGATACTCCCCGCCAAGTCGCGTGATTCCTCGATTTTTTCGTTGCGCGCAATCTTCTTCACGATATCTTGCAGATCGTGGACTCCGTTTTCCGACAGAGCGTTCTCGCGCGTCGCGACTTCTATGGCGTCGCTTGACCCGGTGAAATTCAGGTAGTAGGTCTCGATTCCTCGGGCTTTGTGGTCCGGGCTGGAATTGGCATGGACCGAAAGGAACAGGTCGGCCCTGGCATCGTTGGCGATTTCGGTGCGATGTTCGAGGGGAACGAACGTATCATCCTCGCGCGTATAGACTACTTCCGCGCTTGGCAATCGCTGTTGAATGAGCTTCCCCACGCGCAGAGCTACGTCAAGGCATAAGTCTTTTTCCATCAAGCCTGTAGGCCCGATGGTCCCTGTGTCATGCCCACCGTGTCCGGCGTCAATGACAATGCGTCCGATTTTCAGACCCAAAGCACGGCTTAAAGATTGCTGGCCGTCGCGGGTCGGTTCCGGGATGGAAGGCGGACCCATCTCTTCCGCCTGGTCGTGCGCCGATTTCGTGTTGCGAACGGACTTTACCCTCCCGGATGCCGGACGTGCCTCCAACGGCGGCGCATCGGAATTCATTCCGGCCCCTGCCGGGGGCAAAGACGCGGACTCCACGTTCTTAGCAGCCTGGGTGACCTGGATCTTGGCGGATGGCGCTGCCGCGGGTTTCAATGCCGCTGTATCTGTGCTCTTGGAGGCCACTGCTTCGCGGGGCTGGGGCACTGGCGAAGAGGGCTGGGTCTTACCCTTACGGTTTTGTGTGACCTCGATGTTTCCGGCCGAAGCGGCTGCGAAGTTCGCGGGGGTTTTCTCCTGAGTTTTAGCCTGTGTCTTAGATGCCGGTTCCGCAGCGGCTTTCCCCGGTTTCACGGATGGAGCATCCTTGGTCGGGCCTGGCGCCGGGGCATTCGAGCGGGCAGCCTCCTCCGCGGCGGCGGAACTGCCGTAAACATCTATGACCAGCCGGTAAGGGTCGGGAAGCAGGAAGACGGAATAATCCTTTGCGCGTTCAACTTCCAGAACGACGCGCACCACGCCCAATTGATTCTGCGCCACGCGCACGCTTTTCAAGAAGCCGCCGCTCTCGATTTCAATGGGCTTGTGGAGCATGTCGGGATCGATCTTTGTGTTTTCAATATCGAAATAGATGCGGTCGGGCCCGGAGATGCGCGCCGCCTGGTATTTCACCTGTGCGCCGACATCAATCACGATGCGCGTATACGTGTCCGCGTTCCATGTGCGGACTCGCGTCACCTGCGGCCTGGAGCCGCCTGCGGCGTTGCTTTCGACCAAGGCTTGCTGCTTTGTATCCGTCGTCGCTGAAGCTTTTTTCTGAACGGCAGGTGTTGCGGGGGGCCGTTGCTTGACGCCGGACGTCTTGGGCCCGGGTTGCCCGGTGGCGCCGGCTTCGCCTAGCTGATCGAGGACGGCGCGCACTTCCTCGACATGGGAAGAGCGCGGGTGGAGCAACAGGAATTCTTCATAGCTTTTCCGCGCGAGGACAGGGTCGTGCAGATCGTCCTGTTCAATTTGTCCAATGGCCAGCATGGCGTCCTCGCGATAGCGGCTGGTTGGATATTCGCGCACCAGGAACTGGTAGGTATTCACAGCCAATTGGTAATATTTTTCGTCGAAGAGGTCGCCCATGGCGCGATAAAGCGCGGCGACCTGATTTAATGCGGTGGGAACTTCAGCCGCGCGTGGCGTGATCAAATACACGTGGCGATACGCAGTCACCACCGAGGCGTAGTTTTTCAGCGTGCGTTCTTTTTCCGGACTCGCCTCGAGCGTCTGGCGTTCCTTCTCGGCGCGATCAAACTGATTTTTCGCAATCTCGTGGCGGGTGGAGGAGTTGTCGGCGCGCGCGGCGTTCGCATAAACGGACAAAAACGCAAAGAACGCGAGAAGGGCGCACAGGATACGTCGAATTGTAGCGGCGTCAGGCCGCACGGTTTGCCTCATTCGTTCGTAAACACTACCCGTCCGTCTTCGTCCACCATGCGGTAAATAGAACGCGGCGCGCCAAACGCATGGGGAAGCCGGTCGGAGCCGGGCCGGAAGTAAGAATCAGTGACCTTACGGACGTATTCGCGCGTTTCGCGATACCCTGGCACTCCCTTGGCGCGATCCACGGCCCCTGGACCCGCATTATAGGCCGCCAGGGCCTTGTCCAGGTCGCCATTATACCGCTCCAGGAGCGTGTGAAGGTAGCGCACTCCCCCGTCGACATTCTGCTTCGGGTCAAACGCGTTGCTCACGCCCAATTGCTGTGCTGTTCCCGGAACCAATTGCATTAACCCCAAAGCCCCTTTGCGGGAAACCGCTGTCGAATTCCAGTTCGATTCGGTTTCAATCACGGCGCGAATCAAAGCTGGATCCACGTTATACCGTGCAGAGGTTTCGCGAATCATTTCCTCGATCTTCTGCCGGTATGCCTGACCCGCGGCTCCCATAGTGGAAGACGCAACTGGCGGGATTTGGGTTGTTTGCGGCGACACACCTGCGACTAGAACGGCCCGCGGGTCTGCGGGCTTTGCCCGCCGTCCGGTGGGGGTCGGTTCGGCGTTGATGAAGACCAGTTTCCCGCTGGAATCCAAGTAGGAAACAATCTGGCCGTGTGCCGGCAATGCGCACAAGGCAAATGCTACCAGCAGGATACAGGTCGTATTGGAGCGTTGCCACGTCATAATCGGCTCTGGGAAGGCAGTAAGATTCTGCTTCCAGTTAGACAGACACATTAACGCGACAGGGTGAGAGAGGTTCACCCAGACACGTTCCTGACGCTGTTTTGAATTATAACATTTGCTCGATGAGGGGGTAAACGTGGTCGAGGGCACTTTTTAGCCCGGATGTGTCTTTTCCGCCAGCCTCTGCCAAATCGGGCCTGCCACCCCCCGAACCGCCCACTTCTTTGGCCGTGGCTTGGACGATCTTGCCGGCATGCAGCCGCGAGGTCAGGTCCTTGGTAACCCCTGCCAGCAGAGCAACTTTGCCTTCTTCCGCGGCGCCTAGGACGACGACTCCCGAACCGAGCTTCTGGCGGAGGCTGTCCACGAGTTGACGCATGGTGTCGCGGTCCAGGCCTTCGATTTCGGCCGAGATGACCTTGACGCCCTTAATGGTGCGAGCCTGGGCGATCAGGTCGTCCAGTTTCGAAAGGGCCCCCTTGCGTTTCAGGGACTCGATCTGCTTTTCGAGCTGGCGCTGGGTTTGGCCGGCGCGCTCGACGGCCGCGGCGAGATTTTCTTCGTTCACGCCGAGGCGCGAGGTGATTTCCGCGAGGAGTTGTCGCGCGCGCTGGTAGTCGGCAAGCGCAGGAGCGCCCGTGATGGCCTCGATGCGGCGCACTCCGGCGGCAGTGGATTGTTCGACGGCGATCTTGAAGACGCCGATGTCGCCGGTGCGGCGGACATGCGTGCCGCCGCAAAGCTCCTTGCTGTAAAAGCCGCGGGGCGCGGACGGATCGGAAATCGTCACAACGCGCACGTTCTGCTCGGGGTAACGGTCGCCGAAAAAGGCGAGCGCGCCGGAAGCGAGTGCGTCGTCAATCGTGGTGACGTCGGTCTGAACCTCGGAGTTGAGCAGGATTTCGTCATTCACTTGCTGCTCGATGTCGCGCAATTCGGCGGCGTCAATTCCAGCGAAGTGGGAGAAGTCGAAGCGCAGGCGGCCGGGTTCCACCAGCGAGCCGGCCTGTTTGACGTGCGTGCCGAGGATGTTGCGCAGCGCGGCGTGCATCAGGTGTGTCGCCGTGTGATTGCGCTTGATGTGCTCGCGACGCGCGCCATCGGCGTCGCCCGCGACCCTGTCGCCCACGGCTAGCTTTTCTTTCGCCACGATGCGGTGCGCGATCAGCCCGGAGACCGGGTAATACGCGCCGCGCACGTCGGCAAGGTGCATGGTGTGCTCATTGTTCCAGAGCGCCCCGAGGTCGGAGACTTGCCCGCCGGATTCGGAGTAGAACACCGTGCGATCGAGAACGATTTCACCTTCGGCGCCTGGCGGCAGTTCGTTCACGGCGCCGTCTTTGGTGACGATGGCTTCGATGCGGCAATCTTTCGCGGTCGTGCCGAAATAGAAGTCCGGTTCGGTGCGATACGTTTCCGCGAGCTTCACGTACACCGGATTCGCGACGTCTTTGTGCCCGCCCTTCCACGATGCGCGTGCGCGAGTTCGCTGCTCCTGCATGGCATTCTGGAAGCCGGGTTCATCGAAATCAATGCCGAGGTCGCGAACGGCGTCTGTTATGAAATCAAGCGGAAGTCCATACGTATCGTAAAGCTTGAAAGCTTTTTTGCCGTCGTATGAGGAAGCAGCCGCGCCAGACGAGCCGGAAGAGGCAGGAAATTTCGGCGCGGCAAGCCCCTCCAGGTCTTCGTCCAATTTCTTCAGCCCAATGGCGAGTGTGTGGGCAAAGCGCGTTTCTTCGCCGAGTATCGTCTTCCAAATGCGTTCCATCGAATCGTCAAGCTCTGGATAGGCTCCACGCATCGCGGCGCAAACTGCCCTGGACATTTCCGCCATGAAGGGTTCCGTTGTGCCGAGTAATTGACCATGGCGGATGCCGCGCCGGAGTATTTTTCGCAGGACGTAACCCCGGCCTTCGTTTGATGGGACCACGCCGTCGGAAATCAGAAATGTGGAGGCGCGCGCATGGTCAGCGATGATGCGAAGGGAAGCGTCGCTTCGCACGGACGCCCCGGGCCGAACTCCCCTAAGCTCGGCGGCACGCGCAATGAGCGGCGCGAATAAATCCGTATCGAAATTGCTGATCTTGCCTTGGAGGACAGCCGCGAGGCGTTCCAGGCCCGCGCCAGTGTCGATCGAAGGCTTTGGCAGCGGCGAGACTGCGCCCGAAGCATCGCGGTTGAACTGCATGAAGACCAGGTTCCAGATTTCGACGTAGCGGCCGCACTCGCAGCCGAATTTGCAATCGGTGTGGCCCTGGTCGGAGGCGGCGGGGCCCATGTCGTAATGGATTTCGCTGCACGGGCCGCAGGGGCCGGTGTCGCCCATGGCCCAGAAGTTTTCTTTGAGGCCGGGGACGGGGATGACGCGGCCTTTCGGCGCGCCGACACTTACCCACAGGTTCAGGGCTTCTTCGTCGGCGCCCAGGATTTTTCCGGGCGCGACCTCCGCGCCGCCGAATACCGTGAAATAGAGTTTATCGAGCGGGATCTCGAATTCTTTGATGATGAGATCCCACGCGAAGGCGACGGCGTCCTTCTTGAAATAATCGCCGAAGGAGAAGTTTCCGAGCATCTCGAAGAAGGTGTGGTGGCGGTTGGTGAAGCCGACGTTTTCGAGGTCGTTGTGCTTGCCGCCGGCGCGGACGCACTTCTGGGAGGAGGTGGCGCGCGTGTATTCGCGCTGCTCCAGGCCCAGGAAGACATCCTTGAACTGGTTCATGCCGGCGTTGGTGAAGAGCAAGGTGGGATCGTTGACAGGGAGCAGCGAGGAGCTGCGCACGATGCGGTGTCCGCGCTCGGCGAAGAATTTCAGAAATGTGCTGCGAATTTCGTTGCCGCTTAGCATAGGTGGCGTGACTGGTGATTGGTGACTGGTGACTCGTGAAAGGCCTTTCGAGCAACCTGGTCACTCATAAGTTTCTTCGACTCCGGGAAGTCATTATGGCAGACGGTGTGAGCAGCCGCAAATGACGTGATTTGTGAGTCGTGATTCGTGACTCGTGAAAGAACGTTCGAGCATGCGGGGCACGCAGCCTCATTATTGCAAACGGTTGGGGGCTGTCGCAATGCGTAGGGGCACGGCATTGCCGTGCCCCTACCGATTATGGACAGAGGGGCGGAGCTGGTCTCCGCCCTGCCGGAAGAGATGCGTACTACTCGAAGTGGAAAATATCCAGGACAATTTTCGTATTGCGATTCCTCAAAACGATATGCCCGCCGACTACGACACGTTCGCAATCAGGCGGTGGAGGAGGCAATCGCCGCTCCAATTCGACGGGAACGACATACACCCGCTTTTCCAGCCCCGGCGGCAATGTGCCGCGAATGACGAGTTGACTCTCTAACCCGGGAGGCAAGCGATCTCTCTTGGCGAGGCCCGGGGGAAGGTGTCTGTAATGTTCGCCATACCAGCCCCGAATTTGGTCGCGATCATGTTCGGCGAACCCGTAGCCTCGGCGGTCGTCATCATCGTCACGGTCGTCATGCTTGTCCCTGTGATGTCCATTGCCGTGGCCCTGGGCCAACACGGTGTTGCCAGGAAGCGACAGAAGTCCGAGAGCAATGACGGAAAGCCATTTTGCAGTTTTCAAGAGTTTCCTCCGATGTGGCGTGGGCTGGATTTCTAGGGTAACGGTAGGGGGCGGCAGTTTCAAGGCAGATTCAGAGTACGGTTTCCTGGCCGGTACACGCCTTGTGAGAAATACAGACTAGATTTCTTCGAGGGGGGCTTCTGGGAACTCCTCCACGTGAACCTTGGCCAGGGCGCGCAACTCGCGGCGGATCGTGTCGGCGGCGAAACCGGCGCGGAGCAGGCTGTTGTAGAGCGAAGCGGTGCGCCGCTGGTCGAGCGGTCCGCGCAACAATTTGAGGCGGCGCGTCAGGCGGGCGCGCACGATTGCGCCCTCATCGAACTCGGTGGCGCGAGCTTCGAGCGCGGCCTCAATGTGGCGGTCAGGCACGCCGCGAGAGCGGAGATCACGCGCGATGCGAAACGCTCCCTGCTTGCGTATTTCGGATCGCTGGCGGACAAATTGCCGGGCATAGCGCTCATCGTCGAGATATCTGTGTTGTTTGAGCCGGTGGAGGATGCGCGGAACGATCTCTTGATCCTCGGCGCGGCGCTCCAGATAGGTGCGCATTTCATAGACCGAATAGGCGCGGCGTGAAAGGCCGTTGATCGCGGCTGTGTAAAGATCGGTCTCGGTGGAAAGTTTGCGGGGAGAGGAGCGCATGGGTAAAGCATAGAAGCAAGGAGGCAAGGAAGCAAGGAGGCAGCGAAGCAAGGAGCGAATTCCAGAGGACGGTGGGGCTAGATTTGCATGTGACTATCGTTTGCCGGAGCGGTCGAACTCGTTCATGGTGCGCTCCATTTCTTCGCGGGCGGAGTCGGCAGAGGAGCGGATGCCCTGGATACGGAGCTTGAAATCGTCGGGGTTGGAGGCGCGCATGAGCGCTTCTTCGTAGGTGATGAGCTCGCGCGTGTAGAGTTCAAATAGAGACTGGTCGAACGTCTGCATGCCGTACTGGCTGGTGCCGGCGGAGATGGCGTCGTGAATCAGGCGCGTTTTGTCCGGATTGATGATGCAGTCGCGGATGTACCCGGTGGCGATCATGACTTCGACCGCGGGGACGCGTCCTTTTCCGTCGGAGCGGCGCACCAGGCGCTGGCTGACGACGGCCTTGAGCGTGGCGGCCAGTTGCAATCGGATCTGCTTCTGCTCGGGCGGCGGAAAGACGGCGATGATGCGCTGAATGGTTTCTGTGGCGTCGAGGGTGTGCAGGGTGGAAAAGACCATGTGGCCGGTTTCGGCGGCCAGCAGGGCCGTGGCAATCGTTTCAAGGTCGCGCATTTCGCCGACGAGGATGACGTCTGGGTCCTGACGAAGGCTGGCGCGCAGCGCGGTTGAGAAGTTCGCCGTATCCACCTCGATTTCGCGCTGGTTGATGAAGCTCTTCTTGTCGCGATGCAGGAATTCGATCGGGTCTTCAATCGTGATCACGTGATCGGATCGTGACGTGTTGATGCGGTCGATCATGGAGGCCAGGGTTGTAGACTTGCCCGATCCGGTTGTTCCCGTGACCAAAACCAAACCGCGCTGCTCTTCACAGATGGTCTCGAGGACGCGCGGCAGGTCAAGCTCCTCGATCGTCCGGATCTTCGTCGGAATGACGCGGAGCACCATGCCGACGTTGCCGCGCTGCTGGAATACGTTGACGCGGAAGCGGCCCAGACCGGCGACGCCGTAGGCCATGTCCAGCTCGGCCGTCTCCTTGAATTTCTGTTTTTGGCGGTTGGTCATCATGCTGAACGCCATGGAAAGCATCTCTTCCGGCGTGACGCGGGGAACATCGGTGAGCGGATTGAGAGAGCCGTCAACGCGCAGATACGGGTGATTGCCGACCTTCAGGTGAAGGTCCGATGCTTTGGTTTCGACAGCGCGGCGCAGCAGGTCGTCAACACTCAGGGCCATGGTTTGCCAGTCTCCGCAACGAGAAGCACTCAGTTGAAACTAGCATTGGAGAAGGGGACGGGCAAGCGCGTTGGGAGGACGTGACACTGGCTAGTAACGGGCGGGCGCCTCTTCGCATGCAAGCAAATACCCGTCCCGCGGGCGGGACGGGCGCTACAACATACAAAACCCCGCTATCGCGCAGATTGTTTGCAGAGAGGCGTAAAGCCCCCGTCAGCCCAATTCGGCCAGCGCCGCTTCCATTTCCATGCGGGCGTGGTCGTCGCCGGTGCGCCGGGCTGTGGCGACCCCGGCGGTCAGCGCGGATCGCGCCTCCTCCGTGCGTCCGACCTTGGCGAGGAACTGCCCGTACTGGAAGTAAGCGGCTACATACGCGGGATGCGCACCGAGCAGCGTCTTGAAATGCTGTTCGGCAGCGGCGGAATCGCGCGCGTTGGCGCATTCCATCGCCAGGCCATAAAGCGCGAAGGCGTCATTCGGTTTCGCGGCGACGAATTCTTCAAGCATCTGGCGGCGTGTTTTCTTCTGGGGTTGGGTCATGGCTAAGAAGCGCGTATTATAGTCGCCCCGGGACCGATCACCAAATCGCTGCCGGAGTTTGGAGCCGCGTATGAAACGATCCACAAAATTATCGAAGATCAGCTCGAGGATGCCTCTGCCCGGCCGGCCCGTCGCCGCCTCGCGCACCGAGATGACGGAGATTGTGCTTCCGCAGGACGCGAATCTTCTCGGAAACATCCTGGGCGGGCGCGTCATGCACTTGATCGACATCGCCGGCGCGATCGCCGCGCACCGGCATTGCCATCGCCAGGTGGTCACGGCATCGGTGGATCATCTGGATTTTCTCAACTCGATCCGCGTGGGCGAACTCATCGTACTCGAAGCGCAGGTGAATCGCGCCTTTCATACTTCGATCGAAGTGGGCGTCGAAGTGTTCTCGGAAAACTACAGTAAGGGAGACCGGAAACACACGACCACGGCTTTTCTCACGTTTGTGGCTCTCGATGAGAGCGGCAAACCGCGTCCCGTGCCCCCTGTAATTCCCAAGACGCAAGAAGAGCGGCGCCGCTATCGCGAGGCTGGCGAGCGGCGCAAGGCCCGGCTGGCGATGCGCGCGAAGTCGCGCAAGTAGGCAAGACTTAACACGGAGAGCACAGAGAACACAGAGGTCACAGAGACGGCAAAGCGCGGTTTACTAATTGAGCTGCGCGCTCCAGGCGATGGCGGTCGTGGGCTGAGGGCTGCCCCCGGCGGGTTCTTCCGTGATGGCCAGGGCGGCAATCTGGTTCCTCGGCATATCCACGGGAGCGACGATGGCAATCTGGCCTTGTGAGTCGGGATGGAAAATCGCAATGCTCAGGGGCTGGCCATTTTTCGGGATAGACCATAACTGAAGCGTGCGCGCCGCGGGCATCTCCGACATCTGATCGGCGGTAATCGCCACACCCATGTGTGGATGCAGGTAGGCATGCACCACGGGCATGTTCTTGTCCTTCGGCATGAGCTTGAGGGGCAAGGAATCCGGCGAGATCATGACGGAAGCGACCATGCGTCCTAGTTCGAACTGGTTCTGAAGCGCCTGGTTCTGCAGCGTAGCCAGTTTGACTTGCCGGCGCAGCTCGGCCAACTGCGCGGTTTGATTTCCCATCTGGCGAATTGAATATCCCGTCAGGAGTGCGAGCGCCACCGCCGCAGCCCAGGCCCACGCGGGGAAAATCACGCGAGTTGCCGCTGGCTTCTTGAATTCAGTCGAGTTGCCGGAGGATCGGGCTGCGTCCATGATCTTGCCCCTTATTTAAGCACTGAGACTTCAGGGACTCAAGCCCCCGTTCCCCCCTCATAAGTTCCCGACCTGGGATTACGCGTGGGCGATGGCGCCCACGCCCGCGACCCCGATCGACGCCAGATAGACGCGGACGGCTTCAGCAGTTTGACTCGCCTGTTCGACGCAAGACCCGATCGAGGGGCCAGACAGATAATTTCCAGTCAAAAACAATCCAGGCACGGCGGAAGCGGCGGCACCGAGCGCCGAAACAATTTCGGAGTGCCCCAGATTGTACTGAGGCAAGGCGCGCGTGTAACGATGCACCAGGCGCGTCACGGGCGAACCGGTGATGCCGAGGACACGTGCGACTTCAGCGCCTATGGTTTCCGCGATCTTCTCTTCGCTCCAGCCGCACAACTCGGGATCGGTGGCGCCGCCCGCAAAACTGGTGAAACCAATCATGTTTTCCGGGGCGCGTCCGGGGAAGAGCGAGGAATTCCACACCGTACCGAGAACGCGCAGCCCTTCGCCGCGGGGCGCGAGGAAGCCGAACCCATTGCAGGCGTGACGAATCTGCTCACGGCGATAGCCTGCCGCCACTACGGCCAGCGGCGCGTACTCGATGCGCGCAAAGGGGGCCGCGAATTTGTCCGATACGCGCTTCAGCAGATCTGAAGCCGCGTTCACCGGCTCGGCCACGATCACAGCGCTTGCCAAAAGAGTCTCCCTTTGGTCGCGGCGCGTCACTTCCAATTCAAACCACGATTTCCCGTTCGTTTTGCCGCGGCTCAATACCGCGACAGTGGTTTCACTGCGCAACACATCGCCCAGCCGGTGGCCCAGCATGCGCGGCAAAGTTTTCATTCCTTCGCGAAAGGAGCACAGTCCCGGACGGGGTGCGCCCTTTGCCGGGCGCGATTTCATTGCGCCGCGCAACACGCTTCCGTATTTCAACTCGAATTCATGGAGTTTGGGAAATGAGGCGCGCAGGCTCAACTGTTCCGGATCGCCCGCATAAACGCCCGAGACAAAAGGGGCGACAAGCCGGTCCAGCAGTTCATCGCTGAATTTCCGGCGCACGAACGCGGCGATGGATTCGTCCGTGGGAGGAGGAGTCGTGGAGCGAAACATCTCCGTAGAGAGGCGCCACTTCGCGCGCGGGCTGAGCAAGGGTGTCGTCAGCAGAGATGGCGGGGCGAGCGGCGCCGGGACCAACTGTCCGCGGAAGAGAATGTATCGTGGAGCGCGCGGGTCCGCGCGCAGCAGTTGCTCGTTCAGGCCGAGTCCATTAATGAGTTGGAGCAGCGGCTGGGTGGAGAGAAAGCTCTGGGGGCCGAGCTCGAAACGAAAGCCATCCTGCTCCTTCGTCGTGATGACGCCGCCGGGACGGACGCCGGCGTCCAGGACGCGCACGGGAATCCCGGCCTGCTGCAGATGCCAGGCGCACGCCAGGCCGGAAATTCCCCCGCCGATGACAATTGCTGGAAACGGAGTTATCGCCGGAGTGGACACGAGACCTCGATCCATATCTTAGCAGGCTGCGGAAAAACTCACTACGCGTGTCATTGCGAGAAGCGAAGCGGAGAGGAATCGCCCCCTTTTCCCCACACCCTGTTAGCCTGGGTATATCACGAGTCGTCCAAAGATTATTCGCAAATGCGGCAAAATCATTGCGTTTGGGCGATTTTGCAGTTGTAGGGGCACGGCAATGCCGTGCCCCTACGGTCGATTCGCGTTGCAGCAGCTTCACCCACGGTTACGCGCCGAATTTTATTGATGCCCCGATTTCTTTTGAGATGTCCGGCTTAGAGCGTCTTTGAAAACAGCGGACGGCCTTCCAGATTTTGCTTTTCGAGATAGGGATCGAAGACCATGGCGATATTGCGGATGAAGATTCGCCCCAGCAGGGACGTGCGAATCACACCGCTGTCCAGATCGAGCAGCCCGTCAGAAACAAACGGGGCGAGCCGCGCGATCTCCGGGGCGAATGTCTTGCCGAAGTCGATGCCGAATTCGCGCTCAATTTCGCTCATGTGCAAGACGCCATGGCACAAAATGCGGCTGATGACCGTGCGGCGAAGCAAATCGTCATCGCTCAAGCGGTACCCGCGCATTGTGGCAATGCCACGCCGCTCGACTCTCTCGCCGTACGGAGCGACGTTACGGTCGTTCTGCGCATAACAAGAGCCGACACCGCTGATCGCGCTCACGCCCATGCCGTAAAGGTCCGCGCCGGCTTTGGTGGTGTAGCCCTGGAAGTTGCGGTGGAGCGTGCGTCCTTGCTGCGCCACGGCCAGCTCGTCGTTCGGCCGCGCGAAATGGTCCATCCCGATGTAAAGGTACCCGGCGTCAAGGAAGTGTTCGAGGCCCGCCCGGAAAATACGGAATTTCTCCATGCCCTCGGGCAGGCGTGTCGCCAGCGCGCCCTGCTGTTTGCGCAGCCAGGGAACATGCGCGTAGCTGAACATGGCCACACGGTCCGGCGCGAGCGCCACCACCTGCTCGACGGTATGGGCAAAGCGCTCGGCCGTCTGCAGCGGCAGACCATAGATGAGATCGACATTGATGCTGTCAAAGCCTAGTTGGCGGGCAGCGGCAATCAAATCGCGCGTCATTTCCAGCGGCTGGACGCGGTGGATGGCTTGCTGCACCTCGGGGTGAAAATCCTGAATGCCCATGCTCAGGCGATTGAATCCGAGCCGGCGCAGCGTTTCGAGGTGCGCGCGCGTCGTCACGCGCGGATCGATCTCGATGCCGATCTCCGCATCAGGAGCGAAAGTAAACCGCTCGGACGTGAAGCGGAAAAGCTGTTCCATCTGTTCGGGCGTCAGATAGGTCGGCGTGCCTCCACCCCAGTGAAATTGGACGATGGGCCGGTCGCGGGACACGAATCGGCTGACATGGTCGATTTCACGTTCGAGATTCTCGATATAAGGGGGCGCAACGCTGTGATCCTTCGTGATCACGACGTTGCACGCGCAGAACAGACACAGGCTCTCGCAGAAGGGAAGGTGCATGTAGAGCGAGACAGGCGTGCGCGCCGCATTCGCGGCGGCATAGAACTGTTCCAGGTCATCTGGCCCGAAATTATCCTGCCACACGGGCGCGGTGGGATAACTGGTGTAGCGCGGTCCCGGACGATTGTATTTTCCGAGAAACGCTTCGGAGATTTCGAAGCGCTCCCGGTTCAACTGCAGATGCAGGCTCGAATCACTCATGTCGGGTCCTAATCCTGGCGGGCTCCAAGTGGAGCCCCCTCCCGCTTCTGGTGGGCTCCAAGTGGTGCCCGTTCCCGGCGCACGTCAGCGGTGACCGGAGCGCATTGCCCCGCGCTGACAAATGCGCGCGCATTTTCCACCGGCGTCTGTTGCAGGATGCCGTGGCCGAGATTCAGGATGTGGCCGATGCCGCCCGTTTTCTCGACGGCTTCGCAGGCCGCGCGTCGCACGCCTTCTTCGGGGCCGAGGAGAACATTCGGGTCCACGTTGCCTTGCAGGGCCATGCCGGGTCCGATTTGCTCGCGCAGGGTTGCCAAGTCCACGCGCCAGTCCACGCTGAGTACGGTCGCGCCTGATTCGGCCGCGGCCCCAAGCAGGTGACTCGATGCTTTTGTGTAGAGAATCACGGGCGTGTCGCCGGCGCCAATTTCTTCGATCAGAAGTTGTGTGGCAGGGAGCGCGAAGGCGCGGTATTGCTCGAGCGTAAGCTCGCCAACCCAGGTGTCGAACAGCTGCACCGCGGCGGCGCCCGCGGCGATTTGCGCGCTCAAGTATCGCGCTGTTGCGTGCGCAATACGCTCCAACAGAGAACGGAACAGGTTCGGATTATCAGCGAGCATGGCCTTGGCGGCTGGGAATCCATCCTTGCCGTGGCCCTGAATCATGTAACACGCCAGTGTCCAGGGGGCCGCCGCGAAGCCCAACACCGGTACGTTCGGGCCCAGCTCCCGGTTGAGTATGCGAATGGATTCCATCAGGAACCCGGTTTCCTTCTCCGGGTCGAACATGGCAAGTTCACTGATCTGGGCTGCGGTTCGCAGGGGCGATTCGATGACGGGACCCTTATCGGTGAGTTCGAATGGCAGCCCCATCGCGCCAGCCGGAATTAAGATATCGGAAAAAACAATGACCGCGTCCACACCCAGGATGCGGTAAGGTTGCAGCGAGACCTCCACGGCCAGTTCAGGAGTCCTGCAGACTTCGAGGAAATTGTGCTTCAGGCGTATGGCGCGGTATTCGGGCAGGTAACGCCCAGCCTGACGCATGATCCATACCGGCACACGCTCGACGGGCTCGCAGCGGCAAGCGCTCAGGAATAGGGCCTTGCGGTTCACGGGTTGAGCCGATTGAGTCATCAGTGGTCGGGCAACATTGCCATCATAGCAAAAGTTCGCATTGCCTGCATCGCGCAGAGTTTCCAGCGCCTGCGTGCTTTCCAGTCCGGGAATTGGCTATAATGTCGAGGAAACAGGTTGCAGGTGATAGGTTGCAGGTGGCAGATTTTCTTGTTCCTGCCGGTTTTTCTGTGTGTTCTCAGCGCCCTCTGTGGTGAAAGTGTTTTTGCGGGTGAGGTTGTATAGACAAAGATTGAACACAGAGAGCACAAAGGGCACGGAGAAGGCATAGTTAGTATGAATTCGATCTGATGACGAACCCCTACGTAGTCGCGACACTCTTGCTATACGCGGTGAGCCTGGCGCTCTATACCTGGAATCTGCGCGAACCGTCGCGCGTCGCGGGGATCGGTGCGACCACGTGCCTGCTTGGGGCGCTTGGGTTTCACTACCTGGCGCTGCTGGAAAGGTCGCGGTTGATCCACGCGGTGCCGTATGACGACCTTTACGGTTCGCTGTCGCTGTGCGCGTGGCTGCTGGCGGCAACGTATCTGGTGCTGGAGGCGATCCACCGCCAGCGATCGGTCGGCCCGTTTGTGCTGCCGATCGTGCTGATAGTGTTCCTGCTGGCGCACGCCAGAGAGGCGCGGCCCATCAAGGCGCCCCCGGCGCAAGGTCCGCTATTTGCATTTCACGTCACGCTGAACATTCTGGCGTATTCCGCGTTCGCGATTTCCTTTGTGTTGAGCGTGATTTTTCTGCTGCAGAACCGGCGTTTGCGCGATCACAGGCTGGGCGTCGTGGGGTGGCGCTTTCCCGCGCTCGATGTCCTCGAACGCATGACGCGCAGCAGTGTTCTGATTGGATGCGGATCGCTGGCTGCCGGAATGGCCGCCGGATTCATCTGGGCGCACCGTCTGCAGGGCCGGTATTGGAACGGCGATCCAAAGGTGATTGTCACGATTTTGATTCTGGCTGTGTATGTGGGTTACACGCTGCTGGCGCGGACGGCGGCCTGGCGGGGGGCGCGGGCCTCGGCGCTGTGCATCTTTAATTTCGTGTTTGTGATTTTCAGCTACAGTATCGTGAACCGTTATCTTTCGCACTTTCATCGTTACTTCTGACGGGATGTGAACGCGGTGATCCAGGGGAATCAGGCGGACCTTTCGTAAATGGAAATTGTCCTCATCGGATTGAATCACCGCACGGCCACGGTCGAGCTGCGCGAGCGTGTCGCGTTCAGCGTCGAACAGGCGTGCGCAGCCGCCGACCAGTTGCGGTCGCGTGGAATCCTGGAAGAGACGCTGGTGCTTTCCACGTGCAATCGCAGCGAACTTTACGGAGTTCCCGGCGAGCTCGCTACGGACAGCTCCGGCGCGGTCGAGATGTTCCTCGCGTCGTTCCACCAATTGCCGCCGGCTGAATTGAACGGGTCGCTTTACCGTCACCGCGATCGCAGCGCCGTGCAACATTTATTTCGCGTCGCGGCGGGGCTTGACTCGATGCTGCTGGGCGAAGCTGAAATCCTGGGCCAGGTGCGCGAGGCCTACCGGATTGCGCTCGATCACGGCGCGACAGGCCCGGTGCTCAACCGCATGTTCCAGGGGGCCCTGGAGGTCGGCAAGCGCGTGCGCAACGAGACGGAAATCGGCACGCGGCCCGTTTCGGTCGCGTTTGCCGGCGTAAAACTGGCCGAGCGGATCTTCGGCCGTCTGAACAATCATCGCGCGTTGATTGTCGGGGCGGGCGCAACCAGCGAGCAGGTGGTGCGGCATCTGTGCGACCGTGGAATCAAGCAATTACGCGTCCTGAATCGCACGGCGGAGCACGCCGCGGCCCTTGCCGCGCAGTTTGGCGGGGAAGTCGTCCCGTGGGAGAACCTGCCGGCGGCATTGGAATGGCCGGACCTGATCGTGACTTCGGTTTCCAGCGCGGAGCCGATTCTGACGCGCGCGGCGATCGAACGCGCCATGGCGGCCCGCGGCAATCGCGCTCTGTTGTTGATTGATCTGGGCGTCCCGCGCAACGTCGCAGCGGACGCCGGCCAGATTTACAATACCTACCTGTATAACGTCGATGACCTGACCGAAATTGTGGAGCAGAACAAGAAGTCGCGCGCGGCGGAAATTCCGCGGGCCGAAGCCATCATCGAAGAGCAAATCGAAAAATTCACGCACTGGCAGGCGGGCGTCGCGGTGGGCGCGGTGGTCGGGGATCTTCGCGCGAAACTCGCCGCCGAACGCGAGGCTTTCCTGCGCGAACACCTGGCGGCGATGGCGCATCTCTCGGAACGGGATCGCGCCCAGTTTGCCGCTTTGCTCGAAGATTTCCTCAAACGCGTGGTGCTCGATCCCGCCGAACGCCTCCGCGGGATTCCCGAACTGCGCCGCCAGTTGCAGCACCTCGAAACGCTTCGAGATTTTTTTCACCTCGATCGGGAGAAGCCTTGAAGGTCCTGCGCATCGGGACCAGAGGCAGCGCGCTGGCTCTCTGGCAGGCCAACAGCATCCGGGAATCGCTTCGCGCCATCGCTGGCGTGGAATCGGAACTCGTGATCGTGAAGACTTCCGGAGACAAATTTCAACAGACGAGTTTCAGCGAGATGGGGACGAAGGGAGTCTTCATCAAGGAGTTGGAAGACGCTCTGCTCGCGCGGAGGGTCGACCTGGCTGTGCACAGTATGAAGGACGTTCCCACGGAGATTCCCGGGGGCTTGACGATTGCCGCGATCTGCAAACGGCAAGATGTGCGCGATGCGTTGCTTTCCACGGCGGGATCTTCTCTGGGGAGCCTTCCCCCGGGAGCGCGAGTCGGCACGAGCAGCTTGCGCCGGAAGTCCCAGCTGCTGCATGCGCGGAGCGATTTGCGAATCCTCGATCTCCGCGGAAACGTGGACACGCGAATTGAAAAATTGAAACGGGGCGATTACGATGCCATCGTCCTCGCCAAGGCGGGTCTTGACCGCCTGGGCCTGAGCGCGAACATCAGCGAAGTGTTGCCGGCCGAGGTCTGCTTGCCTGCCGCGGGGCAGGGAGCGATTGGAATCGAAGCGCGCGCCGATGACGGCGAAACTCTGGGAATCCTAGCTGCGTTGAACGATGCGGAGACGCGCAGCGGAGTCGAAGCCGAGCGTGCCGCTCTAGCTGGCCTGGAAGGCGGCTGCCAGGTCTCGATCGGCGCATGGGGACGCGTGGAGGGCGGGAAACTCGTGCTCGAAGTTGTGGTGCTGTCTCCGGATGGCGCCCAACGCCTGCGGGAAAAAATCTGGGGCGCGCCGGAAGAGGCTGTGTCAATCGGCGGAAGAGTTGCGGTTAAACTGCTTGCGGATGGAGCGGCTGCGCTGCTGGCTCGCGAGGGCCGCGGGACAAGCGCATGAACGCCGGCAAGCCACTGGAAGGGAAGCGCGTCGTGGTCACGCGTGTGGTAGAGCAGGCCCGTGAGCTGAAAGAGCGCCTGGAAGGACTCGGGGCGGAAGTCCTGCTGCTTCCCGCAGTGAGTTTTTCCGAGCCCGCGGATACAACCCAGCTTGATCACGCGATCGGCTCGCTCGAAACTTACGACTGGCTGCTCTTTACGAGCGCGAACGCGGTTCGATTTTTTGCCGGCCGCTGCCGTAAAATTGGCGGAAGTATAGAGAGCGGCGACAGGCCGCATTGCGCTGCCGTGGGCCCTGCGACGGCCAGTGCCGCGGCCGCGGAAGGCTACACGATTGATTACGTCGCGAAGGAATTTCGCGGTGTGGCCCTGGCCCGCGAATTGGGCGAGGCGCTGGCCGGGAAGCGCGTCCTGTTGCCGCGCAGCGGGCGCGCCGGACGCGACTTGCCGGATGCGCTGAAAGCCGCCGGCGCGGAAATTACCGAAGTCGTGGCGTATCATACGGGCGGATTGGGCGTGGCCGAGCCGGGAGTCATCGAGGCGATGCGCGAGATTCGTGTGGATGTTGTATCGTTTTTCAGTTCATCCGCGGTAGAGAACCTGCGCGGCGAACTCGGCGCGGACGTGATGTCGCGGCTGGGGGCCCGAGCGGCGCTGGCCGCGGTGGGTCCGGTGACGGCCGCGGCTCTGCGGAATGCCGGTTTGCCTGTGGCGATCGAAGCGGATGAGGCTACAGCCGAATCGATGGCCGCGGCCATCGTCAGGCATTTTTCATCGCCCGTGGCGTCCAAAGCGAGGTCCTTATGAGTTTTCCCGTAACGCGGCCGCGGCGACTGCGGCGCAGCGAAGCCATCCGGTCACTGGCGCGTGAGACGCGGATTTCGACGCGTGGCTTCATTTATCCGATGTTCGTGTGCCCCGGGCAAAACGTGCGGAATCCGATCGGTTCGATGTCCGGCGTCGCGCAGCAGTCGGTGGATAAATTTCTCGAAGAGTGCCGGGAAGTCGAGCAGCTCGGCATTCCTGGAATTATTCTGTTCGGCATCCCGGAAAAGAAAGATGCGCGCGGCAGCGAGGCTTACGCGGCCGACGGGGTCGTACAGCGCGCCATCGAAGCGGTTCGCCGCGCGAAGCTGGATCTGCTGGTCATGACCGACGTGTGTCTGTGCGAGTACACCGATCACGGACATTGCGGCATTGTCGAGAACGGAGAGGTCAAGAACGATCCGACGCTCGAGTTGCTGGCCGCGGAATCGTTGTCTCACGCGCGCGCGGGAGCGGATATTATCGCGCCCTCGGACATGATGGACGGGCGGGTGGGCGCGATTCGCAAGGCGCTCGATGGCGCCGGGTTTGAAGACATCGCCATCATGAGCTATGCGGCGAAATACTGCTCGGGATTCTACGGGCCGTTCCGCGAGGCCGCCGAGTCCGCGCCGCAGTTTGGAGACCGGCGCGGCTACCAGATGGACCCCGCCAACGCCCGCGAGGCGATTCGCGAAGTCGCGCTGGATCTCGCCGAGGGCGCCGACATGATTATGGTGAAGCCGGCGCTGGCGTATCTCGATGTGATTCACCGTGTCCGCGAGACGTTCGACGTGCCGATTGGCGCGTACAACGTGAGCGGAGAATTTGCGATGGTGAAAGCGGCTGCCGCAAACGGATGGATCGACGAGAAACGCATCGTGCTCGAAATTCTCACGGGCATTCAGCGCGCCGGCGCGAGCATCGTGCTCACCTATCATGCCAAAGACGTCGCGCGTTGGCTGAAAGCCTGTTGATTTCGAACTCCCGGACCACAAACACCGATGAGCGCACCGAAACAAAGTAAGAAGGAACGTCCACACTCCGAGGAAATCTTTCGCCGCGCGCAGGAAGTTCTCGTCGGCGGAGTAAACAGCCCCGTGCGCGCCTTTCGCGCCGTCGGCGGCGATCCCATCGTCGTGGACCGCGCGGCAGGCGCGCGCCTTTGGGACGCCGATGGGAATGAATACATCGACTATGTGTGTTCCTGGGGCGCGCTGATTCTCGGCCACGCGCATGCGAAGGTCGTCGAGGCCATCGCCGCCCAGGCGCGCCGCGGCACAAGCTACGGCATGCCCACGGAGCTCGAAGTCGAACTCGCCACGCGTATCAGGGCTGCTCTTCCGTCCTGCGAGAAGGTGCGCTTCGTCAGCTCCGGCACGGAGGCGACGATGAGCGCGGTGCGTCTGGCGCGCGCCGCGACAGGCCGTGACCTCATCATCAAATTTGAAGGCTGCTACCACGGCCACTCGGACAGCTTTCTGTCCGAGGCCGGGTCGGGCCTTGCGACGCTCGGGATCGCCACGTGTCCCGGCGTGCCGCAGGCGCTCGCGGCGCTGACGCTCAACGCGCCTTACAACGATGCCGCGGCTGTGCAGGCGCTTTTTGAACGGCACCGGGACAGGATCGCCGCTGTGATCGTGGAACCGGTCGCCGCCAATATGGGCGTCGTCCCGCCGATGCCCGGCTTTCTGCAGAATCTTCGCGATCTGACAACCCGGCACGGAGCGTTGCTGATTTTTGACGAAGTGATCACCGGATTTCGAGTCTGCTACGGCGGCGCGCAAACGGCCTTCGGAATTGCGCCGGATCTCACCACGCTGGGGAAAATCATCGGCGGGGGATTGCCGGTTGCCGCCTACGGAGGCCGCCGCGAATTGATGGACCGGGTTGCGCCGCTCGGCCCGGTGTATCAGGCCGGGACGCTATCCGGCAATCCGCTGGCGATGCGCGTGGGAATTGTCACGCTCGATTTGCTTGCCGCGCCTGGATTTTACGAATCACTCGACGCGCGAGCGAAGCGGCTGGGCGACGGAATCGCCGCGGCGCTGCGCGAAACGGGTGTGCCGGCCACTGCGGCGCGCGTGGGGTCGTTGCTCACGCTCTTCTTTTCGGGCGAACCGGTGCGGGATTACGCCGGCGCCAAGAAATGCGACACGCGGCGGTTTGCCGCGTTCTTCCGCGCCATGCTGGACCGCGGCATCTTCCTCGCGCCGTCGCAGTTTGAGGCGCTGTTTGTTTCGGCGGCGCATTCCGATGCGGACATTGACCGAACGATCACAGCGATTCGTGAGAGCCTCGCGAGCGCGGCGGAGTGATCGTAGAATTGCTTTCCGCCGGAAGAGGGATCTCGATTCACCGGCCATCCAGTCAGGAGTGAGAATCTATGCCGGACGAACTGAGCGAACTGCAGGAAAATGCGGAACATGGCCGCGAAAATCCGTCGCTCGCGCCGATTTCGGTCACGATGGCCATCCTTGCGGTGTGCGTCGCCGTCGTTTCCCTGCTCGGACACCGCGCGCATACCGAGGAAGTCTTGTTCCAGGCGCGCGCCAGCGACCAGTGGTCCTACTACCAGGCGAAAAACATTCGCCGGCACAACTATGAGATGGGCGTGGACCTGCTCTCGATGGTGGAATTCAAAGATAAAGCGCAGGAGGATAAGGTCCGCAATAAATATCAGCACGAAGCCGAGCGCTACGCGAAAGAACAGGCGGAAATTGAGGAACAAGCGAAGGATCTCGAGAAGGAGTCCGCGCTCGCGCAACGCAAAGCAAATCGTTTTGACCTCGGCGAAGTATTTCTGGAAATAGCTCTGGTGATTTCTTCGCTGGCATTGCTGTCGCGCAAACGTTTCTATTGGTTCCTGGGGATTGTTTCGGGGGTCTCCGGCCTGGCGGTCGCGGCGACCGGGTTTCTGTTGCACTGAAGACGTCTTTCCTCGTTTCGAGCCGCGTCACGCGGTGGGCGGCGCTTCGCGCAGGCGAAGTTGGGCGAGTTCCCGGGACATCTCGTCGAGCCGCTTGAGAATTTCCTGGTGGCGCGTCTCCTCCGGAGCCGGCTTTTTCGCAATGAAGGAAATTGTGCCGCTTGGTTCGAGCACGGCGCGATCCACTTCCCGCAGGTCTCCAAATCCTTGCTTGTGAGCCGCGGCCTCGAGTTCCTGCCGTGTGAGGACTTCCTGCGTCAGGTTGCCCTCCAGGATCTTTCCGTTCTCGACCAGCACACGCGCCTCGCCCTCGACAAACCGATCCAGCTTCTCGTGACGGAACAGGAATCGCACGACGAGGTAGTTGACCAACAGGAGCGTCGCGGCGCCGATGACGCCGCCCGTGATGCTGTTGTCGTCCCCAATGATGGCGTTTTGCACCGTGTTCGAGAGTGTGAGCAGCACGACCAGGTCGAATGGATTGAGCTGCGCAAGTTCGCGTTTGCCCGCCAGACGCAGCCCGATTACGAGAAAGAAATAAACGACCACCGGGCGCAGAACTTTCTCGGCCACGGGCAGCGCGAGTACGAACATATCGGTAAGGACTTTGGAGTGCATCGAACCTCTCCTTGCAAGAAATGATAGGCGCGCGAAAGGAAAATAGCAGCCCCCCACGCTCGCCGGCCCTGAAGTTGCCTCGCGAGAGGTTAGCACACGCTTCCATTCCTCCGGGCAGGCTGATACTGTATCCCCGCATGAAGGTTCGATCTATCTTCGCTTTGGTCCTGCTCGCAGCAATCCCCGCCTTTGGCCAGATGGCGCCGCCGAACAATGCGGGCGTCACCATGGGGCACATCCACCTCGCGGTGAAGGACGTCGCAGCCCAGCAACGTTTCTGGACGGAGACGATGGGCGGCACTGCCGTCAAGAATGGGCCGCTGTCCATGATCGAGTTCCCCGGCGTCTTTATTATGCTGCGGCAAGCCGAGCCTACGGCGCCCCCGGCGGGCTCCATCGTGGATCACTTCGGTTTTGTATGGAAGGACTTGCCGGCGACGCTGGCCAGATGGAAAGCCAACAACGTCGAGATCGAACAGGCCTCCAATCCCAACCAGGGCTACGTGCATGCGCCGGACGGAATCCGTGTGGAATTTTTCGGCGATCCTTCGCTTTCCGTCCCGGTCCAGATGAACCACATTCATTTTTACCCCACGGACATTCCCGCCATGCAGGCCTGGTACGCGAAAATGTTTGGCGGGGTGCCCGGCAAGCGCCCCCGAGTGTCGACGCCCGGATGGGTCGATTGTGACGATCTTCCCGGCGTCAATCTTTCCTTTTCGCAAAAGGATATAACGCTGGCCCCCACCAAAGGCCGCTCGCTTGACCACATCGGCTTCGAGGTAAAAGACCTCCAGGAGTTCGCGAAGAAACTGGAAGCGCAAGGGATCAAGCTCGACGGTCCGGTCCGCCAGATACCCAACTCGAAGACGAAAGTTGTATTCCTGACAGACCCCTGGGGCACCTACATCGAGCTGACCGAGGGCCTCTCCCCCGATCGAAAATAAAATAGATTGCGGTGAATGTTTTCTGCCGAGGAACGGCTAAGCTCTGCTTGGCGGCGATCCCGGGAACGCCATTCTCCTGAATGGCGTGATGCAAACCGCCAATCTGGAGATTGGCGTTCCCGGATTTCAACCCCAAGTCCCCAAATCAGCTTCGGAAGTCAGGCTAAATGCAGGATGGGCGCTGCCGCGAAAGAGAAATAGTTCTCGCGGCAGCGCCCAGGATACGTGGTCAAGCTTTCTGTGTCTCGTGGTGCAATTCTACGCTTTGGCGGCGTGTTCGCCCGAGAGCCGCGCCGTCATGGTGATTTCCGCCTTCAACAGGCGGGAAATGGGGCAGCCGGCTTTTGCGCCTTCCGCCGCCTTCTCGAACGCCGCTTTGTCCGCGCCGGGAATGCGCGCGGTGACGTCGAGATGCACCTTCGTAATTGTAAAACCCGCATCGAGTTTTTCCATGGTCAAAGAGGCGGTGGTTTCGAGGCTTTCCGGCGTAATGCCCGCATTGCCGAGTTGCGCGGAGAGCGCCATCGTAAAGCAGCCGGCGTGCGCGGCGGCGATCAACTCTTCCGGATTGGTGCCGCTGCCGTTTTCAAAGCGTGTGGAAAATGAGTATTGTGTCTTTGCGAGGACGCCGCTCTCGGTTGAGATCGTGCCCTTGCCTTCCTTCAACGAACCATTCCAGACTGCCGATGCTTTGCGTAGCATTTTTGGTAGTTCCTCCTCAGCGATTCGATGCCCGGGCCCCGCTGGCGGATTCATCGGCGCGGCGAAAAGATTTGGCCGGTCCACCAGATAGGGCAGGCTTTGCGGAAGTCCAGTGCGAGCACCGGACTTCCGCAGCCTTTTCACAAGATTGCTCTTCGCCCTGGTCCCTCATTTGCAAAGAATGGGGCCCGGATCGAAGACAAAGCGGATTACCTACAGCCCTTCCGATCCGTCGAACTTAGCGCCCGTAAACCAGCACGCGAAAGTTTCCCGGCTTCGCCGTCGCCAGCGGATGGGGTTGTTTTTCCGTGGGAGCCGCCGGAGGATTGAAATCCGACGTGCTCAGGAAAAGGTTGTGAGTCTTGGAATCAATTTGCATCGTTTTGGCGCCGTACTCGGTCTTGACCGTCTGGACCTCGCTGAGTTTGTCAGGAGAATCTTCGTGGTAAATGTGGATCATGCCTTCGCGGGTCGAGACAAACAGCAGACCCGTCTCAGGCTCAAAGACGTTAGCGTCCACCCCGGCGGAGATGGGAAACGACTGAATGACTTTTCCATTGTCGGCATCCATCATCACCAGGAATTGAGGGTTGCGACCCGCCGAAAATAGCCGCCGGTTCTTGACGTCTATCGCCATCGCGACGGCCTGTCCTTCTGGCGCCAGCGGCCACCGCGCTTTGACCGTGAGTGTGCGTGTATCAATGGCTACCACGTCGTTCTTGTCTTCGTTATTGTCGTACAGCATCCCCTTGCCATCCACGGCGGGGAACTCCACAGCGCCGACTAGGTCGATGTTCTTGACCACGACCTCTTTTACCGGATCGATTACCGTCGTGTTATGGCTGTCGCCGTTGAAGGTAAAGATGAGCTTCGACGCGGGATCGTAAATCAGAGAATCTGTGTCGGGCTGGTTCGTCTTGACCTCGCCCGTGACCTTTAAGGTCTTCAGATCGAAAATACCAACCTTCTGCGCGTCACCGTCAGTGACATATCCTTTGCCAAGTTCCTTGATTACGACCACTCCGTGGCAGCGTTGAAAACCGCCAATCGTGCCCACCACGGAATAGTTATCGGCATCGAGCACAACGACTTCCGTGCCGTGCGATACGTAGACGCGGCGTGCTTCGGAATCCACTGTGATGTAGTCGAAATACTCCTTGCCGCCCGGGGCTGCGGCCAAAGGAACTTTCTTCAGCAGGTGGTAATTGACTGCCGGCGGACTCGCCAGGGCGTAACCGCTGAACAGTAAAAATGACACGCCAACTGCAAGACGTCCAAAGCTAGAAAGCTTCATGCAACTTCCTCCTTTAGGTGTATTCATTGAGCCGCGAAACTAAGCCGTCGCAACAGAACTTGCTGGAGCCTCCCGGTCCTGATGGCGCCGCATGGGAATTGTATCTCAAGAAGGCCGAAATAGGCATTCCCTGCGCCAGTACTTTAGTTCGTCGCCTTCGCAGGGCGCGGACTTCGTATGCATGGGCGAACTCTTACGGTTCTCCTGGCAGGGGTCCAAACTCAGGCGGAGGGATACGGTGTTTGGAAGCCGCTTCGTAGGCCGAGGCTATCTTCAAAATGATGTCTTCCTTTCCGGGCTCCGCCCGAAAGACAAGGGAGAAGGGCAGACCGGGCGGCGGCAGAGTTGTAGGCGTGTTGTTGTTGGTCGGAATATATCGCTTTTTATCGGCGCTCAATACAAAGACGGGATCGTAGACTGTTCGCACATACCCGGCAGGAATAAGGACTTCGCTGAGACCGGCAAAAGGTCCCATGCGAAGATCACCGCGGGTGTCATTGGGAGGCTCCGGCTGAGGCGCCAAGCCTATTTTCCCGGGCGGAAGTGAATAGTGGAGACGCACGACGGCGTCGAGGTGGTTCTCATAGACAACTTTCATTTCCACGCGCCGCAGTAACTCTCGAATCATAATGTGCTCGTCGATCCCCTGCCGCTCCCCGAGCGCGTTGCGCATGTCTTCCATCTCTTCCCAATTCTTGAATGCCGCCCGCTGATCATCGCCCCAGAACTTCGACCGCGCATTGAGTGTGGGGAAATCGATCAAGGTTTCGATGAATCCGCGTTCTTTCCAATCGGCCGCTCGCCGCAGGGCGTATTGATTGAAGTGGAACGTGAACGCGTTGGATTCAACCTCCTCCTCGATAGCACGAATGTTCAAGTTCTTGGGGATGGGCACCCGTCCTTCAGCCAAATCGAGGAAGTAATCAATAGGTTTCATCGTGCCGGATCCGAGCGTCTTACCCGGCGCAAATTCTGTCGGTTTGATCTTCGCGGCGAACTCGGGGAATTGAGGCTGGCCGTCACGCGTCAGGCGATAAAGAATATCGGGGAAAAATACGGGGACAAGTTGTGCTAGAGCTTGTGTGTAGGACGGCTTCATGTTTTCCATGCTGGGATCATCCGGCCAGAGAGGATCGACAGATTCGACCAAAGTAGCTCCCAGGTAGTCACCCAGAATGGCCTTGATTTCTTTGGCCGCTGCTTGAGAAATCGGCTCGTCAGCCTCTATGCCCGGGAAAGTCAGCATCGATTCACGGATAATCCCGATGCGCATTCCGCGCAGCGAGCCGCGTGTACCCGGCGAAACCGCGCTGGCGGCGTAGGGCTTATCCAAGACACTCGATCTCGGAACCGTGGTGAAGATGTCGCGTGGATCGTAGTATCCGTTGGCCGGATCCTTGAGCGCATCCAGTACTTTTGCTGCGTCCCTAACCGTGCGGCACATAATGCCCGCGCGATCATTGTAGATGTCCGCGCCGATAGCGCCGCCGAGAAATGAAATGAGCGACTTGTGAGGCAAGATCAGTGCCACCGCGTTGTGATTGGAGGGACCGCGGCAGGACATGCTCGTCTCTTCACAAATGCTACACATCCCAAGGTTTGCACTCACGGAGACCCCCGAGCCAGAGCTTGAACCCAAGGAGGCGGCGCGCGTCGTGTCATAGACATCACTCGGATTTCCCGCCCAACTGCTGCGCTGGTAACCTTGGGTCGAGACAAATACCTTTATGGGCCTGTTTGTACCTCGCTCCGCGCCGGCGCCGCCGCGAATAGCGGGAACTGGACGTCCGTTGTATTCCGTGTTCGCTGTTTTGGCATAAATGATGGCGCCTTTTTCCCGAAGCTGTGCCACGAGCGTCTGGTCCCGAGCTGGGAAATCGATATCGTAGTTGGCATCCGCGCCGCCCGTGCTGCGCATGTCTTTGGCGTCATACGAGTCCTTGAGTGAGAATACGGCACAGTACATGGGCATTTTCGCCAGATCGGGATTCCTGCCGTATTGCGCATCGAGTTCGGCCGCGCGCTCGAGCGCATCCGGTTGCTTGCGGAATTCCTCGCAGACCGCCGGCGAGCCGGGCGGCAGCGGCCCGTCGGACGGACGCCTATCGCGATCGCCTTTGCACGTCACTGAGCGCTCGCCGCGGATATTGATCGTGCCGAGAGCATTGAGCTGACCGGCGTTGGGAATGCCGATGGTCATGCCATACTGTTGCTGCACAGTCGGATCGGACGCGGTTGGCTCCATCCTGCCAAACTCAATCGGCAGTCCGGCATACTGATCGAAATTGGGCAGCAGAGTGGATATGGCTACTGTCTGGGTCGGAAACTTGAGTGGCGAACCTGCGCGAACCACCCCAGGCGCCGGCGGGATCGGCGCTCCGTCTTTTGTGACCAACACGTCGCTGACCCCGTTATAAGCTTTGGCTCGATTGATATAGAGTTGGACCAATCCTCGGCAGGTGATCTGGCCATCTCGGATGGCCCGATGGACATCGTCGATCGTCCCTTCCTGAAGGTGAAAACGAAACTGCTGCGAATACGCGGCTTCAGCCGTCGCTAGCATCGCGGCAAACAGGAACAACGCTCTTTTAGCCCTGAACATAGATCCTCCGGAAGTTCCGTGGCGTTCGATTTTCTAATGACGGCGGCCACGACTGCAACCAAAAACTGACAGCCCCCAGCGCCATCAATTTCACGGCGCGCCATGATGTGCGGAGGCTCGTTTCAGATCCAACAACGGTTAGTTTCGCTTCGACCTTTGTCTAGGACGTGTTTGACGCCTCTAACGCGGCGTTTCATTGGTCGCCTCGCCAGAGGCAGCCTTTGCGGCGGCAGGCACCGGGCGCGACGAGATGTAGGCGCATATGTCTAAAATATCTTCTGAAGTCAGCTTCTCAACGGCCCTTTGCATCAGTCCAGACCACGGACCTTTGCGTGTGCCGTGCTGCAGATCGTAAAGCTGGCGGCCAATATAATCTGGTGAACGGCCGGCGAGTGCCGGTACGGGGCCGATGCCCTCGAGGTGTGCGCCGTGGCAGATCCCGCACTGAACCGTCTTGCCTACGCCACCGGTGGTAACCAGCGCCTCACCCTTCTTGATGCTCCCCATCGGCGCGTACGCTGTGTAAGGGACGTGATCGTCACGCAGATACCAGTGTGTGATTGTATTGTCCGGTACCTCGATAATGCGATTGCCGAGTGGCTCGGTCTGGTTTCCCTCCAGTTTCAAGAACCCGCCATCGCCTAGGATCCAGGTCTTTGGCGCAGTCCTGGTCTCGACGACCTTGATCCACATCATAGGGGGAGCCGGATATGGAATCGAGTTGTAATACTCCGCGGCAGCTCTGATTTCGTCATCGGTAATGCTTTTCGCGTACTCAATCATGTTTTTCACGTTCGCCTTTCTTGGCTCCGCGGTGTTCCTGAGGCCGTTCCTGAAATCCATGATCTGCTGCACGAAATACTCGACAGGCAGACCCGCGAGAGAGGCATTGGAGGCTCGTCCTTTACCATTCGGTAAATGGCAGCGAGCGCATGCGCCTGCGCCAGACTTCCTGCCGTGCGCCACGATCTCGGGCATCGGGGGGTGCTCGCGGGGATGCCAATCGGCGGGACCGAAGGGATCACGGGCCTCCGTGAAAGTAAACGACAAGTCGCTGCCGGGAACGTGCTGTGGCGACGTGTCACTGGGGGCGGCGGGCGGATTCGGCGTTGCGTCGCCACCGTACGCCCATGGCAGCGGACCCTTTCCCTCTTTTTCTTGTTGTGGCGCCGCGGTTCCGATCAAAGGAACCGCCAGCAGAGCAACGAGCAGAACCCGCACGGAATTCTTCATCGTGTCCTCCCACTCCTATTGCGCGCCCGGCTGGCCGACAATACACACCTGGATGCCTCGAAAGGACAAATGCCTCCGCTCAGGGGAGCAAAATTCCTGCTCTCCCAACTCCCGGCAAACTCTTCCAGCAACGTGTCCGAGAAACACTCCAGCAGCATGGCGGTCCCCGGGAAAGCGGCTATGCGCCATTCCTCAAGGGCAATTTCCGATTTGGCAACCCCGCTTCTGGATATCAGGAATATCCTCCACCCGCACAGGAATAAATCCATTGCGATTCGGCATTTGGACCTTGGGGAGGCTCTTGGCGTCAAGGACGTCGCTTTCCTTGATGATGCCATTTTTATAGAGAATAAAGGCGGTCAAGGCATAAATCTCGGCCGGGACGAGCGATCCTCGTTGACCTGTGGGCATGGCGCGGTTGATAAAATCATAGACCGTCGTCGCAAACGGCCAGTAACTCCCGATCGTCTTCACAGGCTTTGCAGACGTAAGTGTTCCCTCGCCCCCGACCAGGCGGCTCCCGATTCCTCCTTCTCCGCCGGGACCATGGCAGACGGCGCACTTCATCGCATAGATCTTCGCGCCATCCATCGCCGTCCCGCTCCCGGGCGGAAGTTCCTTTCCCGAAATACCGATCGAGATGTCCCATGCCTTAATTTCTTCCGGCGTTGCCGCGCGGCCGACACCCTTGTATCTGTCGGAATTGGGCGCCTGTGCCCAGCACGCAGCGCAGACTGTCAGAACGATGAACAGCGCGAGAAGCTTAGAGAAACAACGCATTGGTCACACTCCCTCCCGAACTGATCTTCCAAGGCTGAATGGCATTGAAGTGGTTTATCTGATTGGCCCCGGTCACGAAATAGTCCACGTTGACTCCGAAGAGTTTGGCGATATCTTCTTTCGTGGGCTGCACCATGTTTCGCTCATCGGTGCAGCGCGACTGCAGCGTCGCCTCTTCGCCATTCCATTCCCACGGGAACACAAAGCGTGTATGCGCCTTGCGCGCGATAGGATCCTGGAGCTGCGCATCTTTCCACGTCCTGCCGCCGTCGGTGGAGACTTCCACTCTGCGAATTACCCCGCCGCCCGACCAAGCCAGCCCGCTGATCTCGTAAAATCCTGGTCCCGAAAGCTGTTGTCCGCCCGACGGCCGTGTGATGACGGATTTTGGCCCTATCTCGAACTGGAACCAGCGCGACTTGCCGTCGACTCTAAAGCTGGGGTAAATACTGGATTCCGATCTCCCCATATAGGGTTCGTCTACCAGCTTGATTCGCCGCAACCACTTCACGCTGTTGATACCTTCATAGCCGGGAACTAATAACCTCATTGGGTAACCCTGCTCGGGACGCACGGCCTCGCCATTTTGGCCGTAGACAACAAGGCAATCGTCCATGGCCTTTCCGATAGGAATGCTTTTGAAGTGTTTGGGCGCTTCGGCCCCCTCCGCCATGATCCAGGTAGCTGACTTTTGTACGCCGGCCTTCTCCAACAATAAGGGGAGCGGCACTCCTGTCCATAAGCTGCAACTGGTGAGACCGTGTGTGTCCTGCGCCGTTGCAGTCACCGCTCTGCGAGGCTCGCCGTAGGGTCCGGTGGGATTGCCGTTCGCGTTGCACTCGACGAAGTGAAAACGGGAGACCGAGGGAAGCCGTTTCAGGTCATCCAGGCTGAACATCAGAGGGCGATCCACCAGGCCGTGAATGAGCAGGCGATGTTGTTTTGGATCCAAATCGGGCGGGTCATTTGGGAGAAATTGCAAACTGCGGTCGTGATTAAGAATGAAGTGAAGCGGCACGGGCGTAATTATGCCTGTCTGGTCTTGCAGCGGGTTTCGAAAACCGTAATCGCTCTTTTGCTGCCCACCCAACCGGCGCAGGGAGTAATCTTCGAAACGGGAGCGTTCGCCGTAGGAATTCCGGGATGCGGAGCTTCTTGCGGGTGGTTCGGCCTCGGGGGTCTGGCTCCTCGCGGACAGTATCGGTATTGATCCCACAGCCAAACCAGCCGCCAGCACCGGACCCTCCTTCAGGAATCGTCTCCGGCCAACTCGCTTTGGATTCATGTGCCCCTCCTCGACGACTGTAGATTGCAATCCACGATTCGAGATTCTAACGCTTCCTTAAGGAAAAAATGCAAGTTCTGTTTCGACAATACTGTACGTTTGCGTCGGCTACCAAACCAGCTTTGGCGCGTTCTCTATCCCGCGTGTAAGACGGCAGGAGTGCCCCGCGTTTCGTGGCACGAGCTCCGGCACACGCATGCAACATTGTTGAATTCTCAGGGCGAGTCGATGAAAACAATCCAGGCGCAGCTCAGGCATTCCTCCTCTCACGTCACGATGGAGATTTACACGCACGCGATACCGCAGCACCAACGTGACGCAGTGGAGTGACTTGAGCAGGTTATTGGACCCAAATGGACCCAAATTCAGGAGAGCGACGACGAAGACGCTCCGCTAATTCACTGATTTTATTAGGTGAAAATGGCGGGGCCGACGAGACTCGAACTCGCGACCTCCTGCGTGACAGTTCTCAAATGCGAAAGACAGAGAGCGATACTGAGTGAGCGCGAGCGACATCAAGAGGCAGTGTTTATGCGGGTCTCACGCGCATTCCGCGTGCTCTGCCTATGGCCGAGTGACAGGCAGCGAGAGGGGCAAATACCGGTAAGGATGGCAGGGTTACGACACAAAGCACGACACAAAAATCTGATGAATTTTGTCCAGCAAACATTTCTTTTCGGGACACAAAGACAGGGCCGCTAATCGGCTGCGTTTGCAACACCGCGAGAGCCATCATTCACTAGGGTTTTGTGGACAAGGCTGCGGGAATACCCTAACTCGCTGGCGATCTCCCGCAGAGAGTACCCCTGTGCGTGCAGACGGCCTATTCTAGCGGCGTCCACGGCAACACGCGGCCTACCCAGCGTCTTTCCCTTGGCGCGGGCGTTCCGCAATCCGGCCCTGACACGTTCCACTATCAAACTGCGCTCTAATTCGGCCACGGCACCCAGGACGGTGAACACCATTTTCCCGGTCGGCGTGGTCGTGTCCATCTGCTCACTCAGACTAACGAATGCGATTCCCAAGGCGTTGAAGGTTTCGAGCGCCCTGAGCAAATGGCTAACGGATCGAGCGAACCTGTCGAACCGCCAGACGGCTACCACGTCAAAACGCCGTTTGTGTGCATCGGCCATCAGCCGGTTCAATTCGGGCCGGGAGTCTTTCGTACCGCTCACTCCGTCGTCGATGTAAGCGTCTACCATTTGCCATCCGCGTGCTTCCGCGAATTGCTGTAGCTCCCGCGTCTGGAGTGTTACGTCCTGGCCATGATTGGTGGTCGAGACTCGCGCATAAATCGCCATCCTCGTTGTCATCGCGTTTTCCCTTTCCTGGGCATCGCCTTCGGGCCTGGCCTCTGCGCGGCCTTCACCTTGCGCCCCTTGACTATGTCCGCGTCTGTCCAGAGCCAGAGCGTGCGCCCATTCGGCATCTTGATTGCCGTTGACGGTTTAATCGTCCCGAGGGCCAGCCAGCGATTGAGGCTCCTGAACCCTATGCCGATCTTTACGGCGGCCTGCTTTGTGCTATAGGTTTTCTTCACAGCTACCCCATTTCCGGCCCTAGAGGGCCATCAATTCCACTTCCAAACGTCCGAGACAATCGCGCACATTGTTCCGGCACTCCTTGGCCAGCCGCGTGAAGTCCGGCCCGTTTCCGTTTCCGCCTTCCGCGTGCCAAACCTTGTCCAGATACTCGGCAATCTCCCCGGCCATGCCGTAACTTGAAAAGTCAATTGGCAAGCAGCGGCTAAGGAATCGCGGCTCTAGTCCGTCCGTCGAATTGCACGTAAAAACGAACACGGTTCCCTTGGGTGCGTCCGTCGAATCGAGTTTCGAGAGTAGAGCTAACTGCGCGGCCTTCGATGCGGAATCCACCTCGTCAATCAGGACGAAATGCATTCCGCCAGTTAACGGGACGTACTGGCACATGCGGCAGATTTGTTCAAGGTTCTCAAGGTTGCATTTCTGCGAGCCCAGGTGGTGAAACTCCGCGCCCATTTCTTCGGCCATCGCTTGCGCTATTGAAGTCTTGCCTACCCCTGGCGGCCCGAAGAACAGGAACGAGCAGGGGTAGGGATTCGCCACAAACTTGGTCAGTACGCGCTTGGCCTTGGGGAGTCCGACAAATTCCGCAACCTTGCGCGGGCGATACTTCTCACTTAGGCGGACAGGGAATGCAAAAGAGGGGGCGCTCACAGCGCACCCCCTTGGATGTAGTCGGCGGCCTTCTGCGCTTGGGATGCGGCTGAAACCACCATGCGTGAATCGCTCTTGAGCACGTCAATCCACGACTTGAGATAGGCCGCAGAATTAGAGAGTGTCTTCCGCTCAATTCCTGCGACACCGCACAGCATTGCTGCACCCATTTCCGCGATTAACTCTTCTTTCGAGTAGGATTCAGAGCCGAACGTGTTTAGCTTTTCGATTCCGTCACGTCCTACTCGTTTCGTGTGGCCTGTGCTGTGCGTTAACTCGTGGAATAGTGTGGAGTAATACTCCTCGGCTGAATTGAACGCATTCCGCGATGGCATCCCTACCGTATCAGTAGATGGCCTGTACCATGCGCGCCCGTCTTGCTCAAACGCGGGTGCGTTAGGCATCAGACGAACGATGCTCTCGCATTCCTCGATTGGATTGACGGCGGGCGCAACACTCGGCGAAGCGATGCCCTCGCATTGCTCCACGTTGAACACGGTGTAGTAGCGAAGCAGGATAGACTTTCGTTCGATAGTGTCCCCGTCTGAGTCTTCGGTTTCTCGCGTGCCGATCTTCCAGAAAATAATCTTTGTGCCATGCTCGCCTTTGCGAACGTGGCCACCGCGTTCCGTGGCCTGCTTATAGGTTAGCCAGTAGGGAGAGCCGTAGCCATTGCTGGCCAGCAGAAACACGTTGATACCGCGATATCCGCGTCCGCTTACGAGGTTCTTGGGTACTTGCGTAGTCCACGGCCTCTGCCACGGTGCTACGCCAGATTCCAATTGCTTGAGAATTTGCTCTGTAACGATTGAATAGACTGACGAGTGATGCTGTAGAATTGTCTTAGCTTCCATTGTGCTTACCTCACTTTGGGAGTTAGGCTCTGTTAGTCGTTAGCGCGACTGGCAGAGCCGTTTTTGTTACACCACATGATATGCCACAATCGGAAAATCCTGTCAAGTAAATTCCGCAGGGAAACAAAAAATAATTCGATTTACACGAGATTTGCGGGAGATTTTACGTCCACTTTGCTGTGAGATTGCTGGTGAGCATACAGGAGAAGACAATCTGGCTAGGAATTCAGCGGACCTTTAGGGGGTCCCAAACGCGAAACGTCGAGCCGGGGCTTGCTCAGGCGGCTACGTGCTCTGCTCACACTCACCGCATCCACAAATATTCGCGGGTTCCTCTTGAACCAACCTGCTTCGTTTGACCAGTTAGTTGCACAGGTTTCGAAGGAAGCGTGACTATTCCATGGATGCATTATTCTGGGGGTGCCGCGCACGGAACGAGTTGGCGCACTGAGTTTCGTGGGAGCCGGAAAAGATCGAAGAGTATATTCGTCTGCTTCCCGCGTATCTAGAGCTTCGGAAGAGCAGGTAGTGATTCAGTTTGATTCACTTAATCAATTTAAGGCGGCGCATATCTTCCTCTGACCAGCCAATTTGTTCTAATAAGCCAGTGAGGAGTTTCGCGCCATAGTTCTTCTTGGGATGGTAATGAATCGTTATGCGGCTATTCGGAGGTCCTCTCTTGATGTAGCCGAGAATCGCGCCTTTGCTTGAGGCATCTTTTTCCCATCCATCGCGTAAAAGAGCGCTGACGATCTCTTCTGCGGTGAGATTCTTTAACTGATTCCAGATGTGTGCAGGGAAGGCCATTGAAGCGTCAAGCTGCCCAAGAACGCCCCTTGCGGAATTTCGGGTTCCTCATCGTGAACCGCCAAATACGGACCGACAGGCAATGGGTCCCCGTGCCGCACAAGTGAATCTATGTAGACCCCAATTCCAGCAACCAGATTTCTCAGAGCCTCATCCTTCGTATTTCCATCAACGTGAAGTCCCTTCAAAGCTGGCGCAAAAGCGTGAAATCTACCCTCATCCTCTTCGATAACATAGGCGATCTTCAACGCGAGGGTTTGTTGTTCTTTTTTGAATCCCCACATGGTTCATCCTCGCTAGGTCGCAATTATTTAGATGCGGACAGCAACAGTAGCGATTTTATAGAAAACTCCCTTGCAATGCAATGGTACCAAGCAGCTTCGTATGCCACAAGTGTACAACGTCGCTGGCCTGGGTTCCCCTAACTTACCTTCGCAGCAACCTTCGCAACCACGCAGCTCCGAAAGATCAAGCCACGGCTTCGCGAGCGCGTGTAGCGTGACAGGATGATGCTAGGTCCATCGGTGCTGTACGCGCGGACTATGGCCACTCAGTTAGGGAATCAAGTATGATGACCTTGATTCGGTTGCTTGTTTGGTATGATCGGCGGAGACTCAAGTCGTCTTTTTCGAGGATACCGATATGAGAACCTTTCTGCTCGGGCTTCTTCTCGGTTGTCTGGTTGCCACCGCACTGCTCGCCATGCCGCAGTCTGGCGGGCCGCGAGAAACAATCTCGCTAGGTAGTACCGACTTGACATTAGGGATGTCCGAGGGGGCCGTCCTCACGAAGCTATCCGAATCCTACAACCTGGAAAAAGAGGGACCACCACCGGGCTTGCTTGCGAAGGGCGTCACGTCCATGTGGGTAGTGAATGCGAAGGAGAAAGGGAGGGGGCACGGAACTATATACTTTGCCTCTGGAAAACTCTATGCTGCGGTGAAAAGTCTACCTGAACGTGACGAAGTTGAGTTTGGAAGGCAACTATACTTTGCGATGCGCGACTTGGAACTCGAAGGCGATTCCCCCTGTACCATTAAGACGGCCAACCATGAGGAGCCAGATTTTGCAGTTAAGACCGCAACCTTGCGATGTGGAAAGAAATCCCTTGTCATCCAAGTGCAAAAGTTTAAGACGTATGATGAGTCTGTCTCACTGGACGAAGACCTAGAAGCTGGCCCGATCTTTGCCGCGCACTAATCACGCTGGTGGAATACGGCCTATGAAAATCGAAGGACTCAAGAAGTATCGGGACCGCAACCGTGAAGGTCGCTTTGGCGACCTGCCGCCAATGGTGCGCCGAGAGGCAGAGCAGTGGCTCTTTGAGCTTTGCAAGCCGTGGCGTGAGCGTAGGAGCCTGCCAGGGTATGTGTACGGCATTCTGTGCGGACAGGCGAAGAGGTTGGCCCGCACTACACCGGAAGAGCGTAGCAAGTGGGGCCGCTCCATGCGAGCCAAGAAGGGCGGCTACGCCGTCCAGCGGCGCTACAAGCTCGAAGGCCGCAACCCGACAGCGTGTGCCACGCATATGTCGAAATGTATTCGGGAGACTCGCAAGCAGCGTCAGAAAGAGGCCGAGGAACGCACCCGGCTGGGCCAGCCGGAACCGTCGCGGCACGGATTCACTCAGGGCTGCAACCCTTTCTGGGATTAGGGCGGCGTCCGAGCCCTGGCGGAACACATGCGCGGAGTCTCAGTGCGGAAGGAGTTGCTCGATGAGCCTGTCTTACGTTATCAGTCTCGTCCTCGTTTCGCTGCTCATTATTCCGGCGATCCCGTTTTTCGCGTGGAAGGGTAGACCGAAGGGTTTTAGTCGCTTGAATTGGATGGGGCTCGTCGTGGGGGCTGCCATCTTCGCAATAGTCTTGCTAGCGGCCGCTCCGGTCGTCGGCTCCAAGCTAGAAGAGTCAGCTGAGAATCTGCATCCTTACCCTCAAAATAGTTACATCGCGATCAACCCCGAAACAGGCAAGAAGCTGCTTTGGAGCGGCGGGAAGTGGGAGCCGATCCCTGCTAACTACGCGAGGGCAAAGCGACGAGCGGAGCTTTGGCCTCAAGTCCTGGATTTGATCGCTGGTTTATTTGGTGCTACTGCGGCTGGATCGTTCCTCGCTGTTTTCTTCTACAAGACGAGAGCCTGAGCCATCATTCAATCAGCGAGCCTTGGCGGAACACTGCTTGCTCCTTGTGGGCACGCGCAGCCGACCTACTCACTCTCAATCCGCTCCAACTGATCGCGGTCCGTAATGTTCCGCTTTGGTTCTCTTCCTCACTTCATGGGGCGCAACCTTCTTTCGCGTCTTCGCTGCGGACCGCCGCAAGCTCACTGTCCGAGGGGGCAGCACCCGTCAGAGTTAACATAGCGATTTGCATGGCGTCGTCCCAGCACACCGGAGTATTACGAAAGTCTTTGTAAAACAGGGTTGTCTCGTTGAAGACTTGTTGGGGCGTCATCCTCCCGGCCTGGCCCTTCGTAGTGTCACGCATATACAACTTGTCCCTGGCACTGAGGAGCGCATCGAGCTTACTTTTCGTGGCAGTGGCCCTCACCATTATCCCCTGCCCCTGTTCAAAACCCCGCTGAAATCCCACACTGAAGAAGACGTACGCGATGTCGTTCGCGCTGTTCCATTTGGAACCGTCCAGAGAAGGCCCGGATTGGGCAGCGGCGGATTGATCCTTGGCCTCCATGGCGAAGAACATAGGCAAAACAAGAACCAAAATGACCGAGAAAAGCACAGTTCGTTTCTTCATGGGCTTAACCCCCTCCTAATCGAATTGTGGGCACTATCCGCTAGGCACGCCGCACCATTCGTGCTCTTGGGTCCATTTTTCCAGGTGGAATTGAATCTACCCTTAGCTCTATCCCGCGCATCTGATGCGGCAGCCATTATATGTCACTGCCAAGGTCGGGGTCCGGCGGAACACGCTCATGCTGTCCTGGCTCTCCGAGAATTAACCAATCGACCGCTGAACTGGCCGTTCTAATCAATGAGAGCCGTAGCGACATAGCAGACCGCAGCGTCCGGCGATTTCTGCGTAGGTTTTGCAATGCAAGAAATTCCAGCGATCCTAGCTCCCGGCAGGTTTTCCGGAACGGCTGATTTTGCGTCAAGCATCGCCACTGGGACAATGAAAGCGTGAGCACGTCCCGTTTCTTGGGGGTTGGCCTTCACCGTCTTCGTTTGAAATAGCCATGCTCCTATCACGAAGCTAACCACGGCGACCAAACAAGTCTTCCACGAAGATTTGAGGAATTTCATTAGAAGTCTCCTTTTGTTGCGTGTATACCGTAAGTTGAAAAAAGAAAAAGCCCCGATTCGTGGTCGGGGCCTTTGCAAATTCGTTGGGCGAAATCCGAACGTAGCATGGGAGTGTGCCCGATGCAACCCTCTTTCACTGTATCTTCTGGCCCGCCTTCGAAATTTGCTTTGCGCGTGCCTGATCGGACAGAGAATGGCCATTCTCGCATTGTGGCCTGGGCGTGGCGTGCAATACCACGTCCTCTACTTCGCTGCGCGACAAGTCTGCTGTGGGCAGCGTCCTAATTTTAAGTCTTGTCCCGATCATCTTGGAGAATAAAGTGTCTAGCAGTTTCTGAGAACTCTTCAACCAAACATGCGATATGAAGATCATTCGGTTGGAAATTCTCCCATCGGATTGTGCCTGACGACGCCTCTAATATCATCAAGTCGAAGCCGTCTCCTACTTCTCCCGGTCGCTCGATTGCAGCATACCCCAGCGTCAAAAGCGCGAGACGACGAAGACTGTTCACGGCAGTTGACTTCCAAAAAGAAGCGGAAACAAATCGAGCATTTAGAGATGTTCCAGTACAAATAGTGCTTTCAATCGGCTGGATTCCCACATCTTGATTATCGCGGGTAACAAGAAGAACACGATTAGGTTGGTCCTTCCGCACAACGATTATCTCGTCTCCCCTAGAATTTCCCTTCACCACTTCAGCCGTAGTTCTCAGCTTGTTTTCCCACTCAGCCTGACGCAAGCTGTGGCATTTGTCCCACTCGGCAACGAAGGCAGTCGCTATCGATCTTGACTGCGGGCCACCTGCGAATGCACAAATAAGTGACTCATCTTCGGATTTGATAAATTTTGTGTCAGGAAGAGACTGCCAAGCAGGTTTCCGGCCATCCGAATCTGTCGCGGGAGAGCGAACTAGAACACGCCGATCACTCCCCACTATTAGTCCGTCACAACCAACAAGAACCACTTGAAATGTCATAGTTAGGTTCTCTTCGTAGGGTTGCCAAATAGTGGAAGAAAGCGTATCGACTTGCATAGCGGGCACACCTCATGTAAAAATTCGGGTGTCCGCCAAACGGATAGACATTGGACAAAGCCCGATTCGCGGTCGGGCTTTTGCCATTTTTACAGGTTGGAAATTACTCTACATTCCCGCTTCCCGGCAACACATATTTAGCAGCACGCCTGGCCTGGGGAGAATAGGTGGGCAAGCTGTTTTGATGTACAGTGCGGTGTTGGTGGGATGCACAATCTACGGCCCCGTTTCCTTCTGGAGGTGCTCATGCGAATTTGGCTCCTTCTCTTCATTGTGGCCGCATTCCCAGCGCTGACCCTCGCGCAAGCTAGTCCACTACCTTGGCCAGAAATCGCGATGACCAATTGCCCGAAGTTGGCGGCCCCAGTCGATCCAAGCCAGCGAACATGGAAGTACGGACCATCTGAGCAGACCGAATACAACTCGATAAGGCAAATGCTGGGGGCAAAGAACTACAGCGGTGCAGCAGACCGAGCCGCGAAGTTTGCGGATACGTTTCCCGGTTCCGATTACAGGGACGGCATGCTCCTAGCGGAGATAACTGCTCAAGGTTATCTGAAGAATTGGAACGGGGAAATTAGACCCGCTGAGGCGCTGGTTCGGTCCCCCATCGCGGAACCGGCAGCCCGTGTGGCGGGCTTCGCGACTCTGGTTGGTCTAGCGCCTAAAGTCTTGTCCAACGATCCAGAAAAGGAACGAAAGCTGGCCGATCTTGAAAAGTGGACCCAGTGCGGGAGAGAAGCTTTTGCTCAAATGAAGTGGGGTCCGGGCGAAGCTCTCGATAAGGCTCGAAGGGCAATAGAGGCTATGTTCGAACGTACCGATGGATTCGTGGCGTTAATGCACCAGAATTTTCAGCTGGCGGACTCCAAGCTAGAAAGGGCAAAGCAGCTCGATCCTGAGCATCCGCTGACGTACATTTTGCTGTTTCAAACGAAGTTCTCATCCTCGCCTTCTGATCTGGCCGGTGGCACCTTCTACCTTGCAAAGTGGGCAGAATTAGAACCAGATATGCCGACATCGAGTGATTTTCTGAAGCGGACTTACGTGATGGTTCATGGCTCCGACAAAGGTCTATCGGACTTGAGGGCGCTGGCGAAAGCCAACGCTGCACCGCCGCCTGGCTTCAGCATCCAGCCTCCACCAGCCAAGAAAGAACACCATTACGCAATCGCAGCAGCGGCGACAGCGATTCTTGGGCTGCTGGTGTATGAAGCAGTTAAGTGTCCGGGGTGTTTCACGAACGCTAGTGGGGATTCCGCGCCAACCAACGCTGCTGGGCAGAAGGTTATGATCTTCGGAGGCCCCGGCCATCACACGTACTTGGGGTGTCTGAGTTGCGGTGAATTGGCGACGGACTCTGTGTTCAATAAAGTGGGAGAACACGGAAGCGCAATTTATCCGGACAGCATTTGGAACCGGGTGGGCGACTACGGTTCACAGATTTCTCCGTCCAGTGTATGCAATCCAATAGCTACGGACACTCCAGTGATCGTGGATGAGGCGGGCAACGCTTATGGACGTTTGACTGTGAATGCTTACAATCCGTACATCGGAGCGGGCCGACAATTCTATGGCTGGCTTTCATCAGAAGTGTGTCACAGGTAGCTTGCTCGATCTCGGTTTCGCCCCGATGCGACGGATGATGAAATCCGCTCCGCTGTCCTAAAAGACTTTTCTAATGCTTTCCAGTCTCAGACACCACATTTTTCTCAGTGAGGATAAAATGAAAGCGGACAAGACAACGAAGCTTCTATTGGCACTTATTGCTATGGGGTTGTGGCTAAATGCCATTGCACCTCTATGGCATCCAGTGCCAGCGGCAGCAGCAACACCTGGCCCAGACATCGAACAGATAGAGAACGATGTTCATGAGATGGCAGATAATGTTCGTAGCATCGCACATGGCTTGTGTACCGGCGCCGTCTGCAAGGATAAGTGATAGGATACATGGGTAGAGTGCCTTCGCGCAGGGGGGCGCAATGCGCTAGGGTTCAACTTCTCCCCTAGCCGCCGCGATTGCGCGGAGGTTCCAGCCAGGCACCACACCTAATGCAATGTGAGCGAGGTTTCCCGTCGTAAACACCTATCCTCGGCTTGTGGTTCTTGAACAGGATTCCCACAACCCAGCATTGACTGGCAGCTGTCTCGGCCTTCGCCATCGGTTTCTTCTTCACTGCACCCGGCCTTTCGGTTCCAGCACCACCACCAGCACGCCTACTTGCGCGAGCCGGTGGGCGACACGCGGGCCGAATGCGTGGCGAACAAAATCTCCTTGCCGCAAGCACTTGCGCCCCCAATAATTGACCACGCCGCGAGCGTCATTCCCCCGTCCCGACTTGTGCCAGCCCTAAATCATTCCCCAATGGGGAGTTGGGCCAACTCATGACAACAATGACGACAATGACAGTACCTTGAGTGAAGCTCTCTCTTCTCCCTCCCAGCCCACACACAGGAATCTTCTTCTTTTTCTTTCTTGTCATTATTGTCATGTATAGGTGTAAGTGCTTGAGACCACACAGAGTTACCCAATGACGGTACGCCCTGCGGCTCATGTCATTGCCCGTCGTTGCTGTCAGTGTCGCCGCCTGAGTCATCGGCCATGAAAAATCCTATGGGTCTTTTGTTTGCCGTCCGCTTGAGCTGGGGGAGTGGCGGATTCGGATCGTTGTCGAGGAACTTTAGCTCTCGGAAACGGGCGGAGCGCAGCCGACGACCCAAGCCATTGGCGTTTTGCGGAAGGGCCAAGTCCCGCGGGAAGTAACGCTTGAGGATAACCAATAACGTGCCGGCCTCAGTAAGGAACAGCGTACCCAACTTGCCTTCGAATGTGATTTTCTCGAAACTCACCGAATTGTCTGCGGGCGGCGCTATGCACACTTGCTTGAGCGCATGCTTTATCGGGAATTCTAGATCGTTCTCGGCTTCCGTGTCTGCACCGGACTGGCTAAGTTGGCGCTCCCACTCATGAATGATCTGCTCTGCCCAGGCATCATGTTTTCCTGCGATCTTAGCGAAAGCACAAAGCAGTTCGGCCAATGTGACGAGGTGCCGCTCGAAGTTAGGTAGCGGACACACGGTCCAAAACCGCTTGGTTCCCCGCAACCTCAACCATTCTTGAAACACCGGAACCATCGCTGACAGTATTTCGCTCCTTCGTTTCAGGATTTCATCTTCAACCTCGTCCCGATCCACCTTGGTACCGTTAATCTCGTAAACAACTTCGACACAACGGGACTGTAGCTCGTCTCTGGGGACTCCCTCGATCGATGTAATGACACCCACAGGCCGACTCGTTGCTTGCGGTCGCAGTTTGCCGTCCGTGGTGGAGCGTCCGCGTTTTGCTCCTGTCGACAAATACAGACAAAAGTCGATGAGAGGCTGAGTGAAATTCGCCTGTTCTTTGTTGTCCATCACTAGAAGCCCAACATCGGGCTGATTCGCGAGCGCCGCTGCGGTGTAGTCCCCCTCCACTTCGCCCAAGCCCAAGAGTTGAGTGAATCTCTGAGCCGCACTCGTCTTGCCCTGCTGTGTGCCGCCGATATGGACCAGGATGAAGCGGGGGCGACAATAGTCACGAACAAACGGAAAGAATCCCTCATGCATCGCGACGAGCCAACGCATGGCAGAAACGCGACACGATTGAGTCTCGACAAGCAGCTTCTCGAATCTCCGCAGGCCCTCGGCCGTGCGGTACTCGGGCTGATACTTGAATCCGGGCATCCCACCAGAAACATGGGGATGCTCGACCCAGAACTTGTCTTCGTTATCCCCGTTAGTGACGGGCTCGATAGATTCAATCGTGATTTTTAGGGGCTTACCGCCCTGAACGGGAATGTAGAGGCGCGAGTGATCTACTGAGAGGGCCGCAAATTGCCTGATCGCCAGGCTGCTTGCCTTCGTTAAGGCGCTGACTCGTAGACGCTGGATTGCTGCCTGTGCGCCCTGGGAAAGCGAGCTGACACCGCAAGCATCGAGCATTAGCTTTGCTTGGTCGCAATTTTCTCGATCATATGCGAGAGGGATTCGAGCGTTGTCGAGTATCATATGGAAGGATCGATCGTCGTCTCTAATGAATTGGCCGTTATGTTTCGTGATGTATTTATTTAGCTGCGGCTCGTAGAGGATCGCCTCTCTTTCGCTTCGGGGCAAGTCTGCGTGGGCGTCATTTTTCGATTTTTTCTTGCGCATTGAGTCGGCCTATTGAGTCCAAAGTGTTTCAGCAAATGCACTGCGAGGCCGGAACAGCCATCGGCGACGGCCTAGCATATTTGCTTCGCCTCCGCCAAAAAGCGCGCAATTTCATCTGGGTGGAAGAGTAGACGGCGGCACAGCCGGATCGGACGGAGCCTGCCCTTTTTCACCCAGCTTCGGACGGTGTGCGGACTCACGCACAAAGACTTCGCCACACCTACGAGCGTCAAGAGTTGGGGAACGTTTTCCGACACAAATCACCTCGCAGATTCTTCCGCAACGAACTCTGCTAAAAGTAGCCGCTTTTACCGGTTGCTCGATTTCCGCCGTCTGGCAGGACCCGGCACGCCCGTCGTTGCGATTCGCAAAATCTCACTCTCTGGAACCAAGCGACGGCGGCCTACCGTTACTGTGTGCACTGCGCCCGTCGCTGCGAGACGGCGTACCGTGTAAACTGAAACGCCCCATGTATCAGCGGCCTGCTGAACGCTCTTTAGTGCCACTAGCCACCTCCAAAACTGCTCATCTAAACCGCTTCCAGAATGAGCCCAAGTGTGCTAGAGTGTCAACGGATATAAACACACTAGCATTTCCTGGCGGGGTTTTATCTAGCATGCAGCCACCTGAAGTAAGGCGGGTATTTCAAGAGTACGAACGTAAGCTGGATCGCGAATTGCGAAGAGACAAACGGAAACTCTTCGAAGTGCTGGAGGAGTTCGCGAATATCCGGCCTGATGAGAAAGGGTGGAGTCATTTCAGAAAGCGCTGGCCGGACTTTTTTCCCGAGGAAGAGTACGACAGAGTAGCGAAAGGTTTGAAACCCAGCATTGTCGATTACCCTTTTTGCCTCGATCAACTCTGGTTTGGTACCGATTCGCCCGTGAAGATCATGCTCGGTATTGATACTAGACCATATCGCGCGGACGAATTACCGCCCGAAGAAATGTGGGTCGCTGGCCTAGCTTCGATACCAGCTGAGTTTGATGTGGAGTGGGACGAAGGCGTTTTTCGTTATCGAGGCGCGTGTGATTTTCAAAGAGCCCTCTACCTTCTTTTTTTAGAAAGCTGGAAGGCAAGAGTGTGCGAGAAGTGCCGTACGAAATTCATTGCACGACGTGTGGCACAGAAGTATTGCTCGACCGAATGCAGCGGAAGCATGCAGCGCGAACTAAAGCAAAAATGGTGGGCTAAGCATGGGGAAGCCTGGCGAAGACAGCGAAGGAATCCCCAACGGAAAAGGAAAGGATAAGACACATGGCAACCTTCAAGCGCGGCAAGACGTGGTGGACACATTTCTTCGTAAACGGGGCTCGCTACAGGTGCTCGCTTCGCACAAAGGATTGGCGGGAAGCTCAGGCACGGGAGAAGGAACTTATCGCGCAAGCAAGTGTAGGGAAGCTCGCGCCTTCGAGCCAGCAGTTTGCACGTCTAGCATTCTCTGAGGCAGCAGACCGGTATTGTGCTGACAGATTGGCACACCTTGCGCCAAGAAGCATCAGCACAGAGAAAGAACGGCTGAAACCGTTGCGGAGTTTCTTTGTGGCAACCCCTGTTTCGCGCATTTCCGCTGATAGCATCCGTGACTACATCGGCCATCGAAAGCAGCACGGGGCCGCCAATCGAACGGTCAACATGGAGTTGGGCATCCTGCGGCGAATCTTGAAGAGAGCGAAGCGTTGGCATCTTCTTGCAGACGATGTTCAACGACTGCCTGAGCGCCGGGACATAGGCAGGGTTCTGAGGCATGAGGAAAAGTTAAAGCTATTGAAGGTCGCTGCCAGCAGACCTGAATGGCAAATTGCGCGACTCGCTGCGACCGTGGCGCTGAATACGACGATGCGATCTTGCGAGATTCGCGGGTTGCAATGGAGAGACGTTGATTTGATGGACCGCACTCTTACGGTGCGACATAGCAAGACCGAGGCGGGGGAGCGCGTGATTCCTCTGAATGCCAGCGTGTGGGCCGCAATTCTTGAACTGCGCGAGCGAGCGAAGCTACTGTGCGGCAGCGAGACTCAGCCGAACTGGTACGTATTTCCACACGGCGAAGGGCAGGGGCCTGTAACGCGACCGAAGAATAGGCCAGGGCCGCAAGCGGTGACTGTTAAGCCCGATCCTACGAGGCCCATGAGCACATGGCGTACAGCCTGGCGCAAGATCGTGAAGGAAGCAGGATTGCCGGGGCTACGCTTCCACGATCTGAGACACCACGCGATTACGGAACTTGCTGAGTCTCTGGCGAGCGACCAGACCGTGATGGCGATTGCCGGGCACGTTTCACCGAAAATGCTCGCCCATTATTCGCACGTTCGGCTTGAGGCCAAGCGGAAAGCTCTTGATGCTCTTGTGGGAGTGGTTCCGGGTGGGGTTACGACACAATTCGCGACACAAAATTCCGATATCTTGCCACAAGTCACTGAAAAGATTGGCGGGGCCGACGAGACTCGAACTCGCGACCTCCTGCGTGACAGGCAGGCGTTCTAACCGACTGAACTACGGCCCCGCTGGATGATTCCTGATTGGTGGGCAGTGCGTGATTTGAACACGCGACCTTCCGGGTGTAAACCGGACGCTCTAACCGCTGAGCTAACCGCCCTATTTCTTAGTCTTGATACTGTCACAGCTTACGCGACTCCTCCGCTCTCGTCAAATTGGGCTTTGAATCGATTGGGGACTCACAACGCAAATTCGCTTTCCTTCTGAGCGGGGCAAGCGCTTGGAAGTTGGGCCAAAATCGCGCTCTGAAACTCCGGCTGTCGAGTCAAAAAAGCAAATTGTGTCCGGCCTCTTTTCAACTAACGCTCAAATGCCAACTCCACCTGCGTTTCGCTTCCCAAACAGTCCGCCAACGTGACTTCCACCAGTTCGGCATTTTCAATGCGAAATATGCGCGAGAAGTTTTTGGAAAGAGTATCGAAAAGCGACGCGGGATCCACTCCTGCTTTTCTTAGCAACTGCGGCGAGTACTCCAACACGAGAATCTGCGTGCGGGACAGAGTTTCTTTGGCGCCAGCGATGACAAACGGTTCATACCCTTCGACATCCATCTTTACCAGAGACCACGACTTAGGGCCATCTCCAGATTGTCTTGTTAGATCATCTAATGTTCTGATAGGAACCTCAATGGTTGATTGCATATCCAAATCAACCATCGAATGACGGCCACGGTTGATTGATCTGTACAACCCCAACTTTGCGGATCCTTCGCTGGCCCCTGCGGCACAGGCATGAATCTCTACGTTGGTTAAACCATTGATTCGCAGATTGTTTTCCAGAAGTTTGAGATTGTTGGGCTCGGGTTCAATCGCCAAAACTTTGCCTGTTGGTCCAGCAAGTTTGGACATAAGACAAGAAAAATACCCAATATTGGCTCCCACATCTATGAAACTACTCTCGGTCTTGCCGCCGAAGCGGGTCAGAAGCAATTTGGTAAGGCCCGGTTCGTGGCATCTGCGGCGATATAGGCCCCGCCCCACAGCATCTCGCTTGTAAGCATCAAACTGTAATCCCAGGGGTAATTCCCTGATCCTGACGGTGGCACGTAACGGATTTAGGCACTCGCACCAATAAGCTAAGCCACGGATTGTATATTTTAAATCGTATTTCATATGACCGCGGAGTGTGTTTGTCCCACGCCGAACAAGAGAGTCTACATCACTGGAGCGGCCCCAACACGCCGGAAGATCCGGTGGGGTGGTTCTTCACGGTCTTCTCGTAGAGGTTCAAGCGGGAAGCAATCTGTTAGTTCGTTAGCCCCTGCGCAATTCAGGGAACGCGTTACTGCTGCCGGCGCGTTAGCCCGTGTGCGATTTTCATTCGCGCGCTCCGGTTACATGGGACCGCACTTGCAGAACGCATATTAATCGAAGCTTCCTTGACACTTCTTCACGCGGGACAGTACACTTATTTTCTTAAATTATCAGGGATCGGACACGATGCTGCTATCGCGGGATTACGTTGGGTACATGGCAAGTGAAGTCGTCAAGCGGCTGCTGGCCTCCAAAATGATGGAGACCGCTTCTGCCGAGGAAGTGACGAAGAAGCTGCGCACCGCGATGCAGGAGGAAATCAGCGTCGAGGACCGCTTGAACGAAGAGGTCCGCCAGATTCTGACGCAGTACGCCGACGACATGCGGCGCGCGGGCGCTTCCTATCAGGAAATGTACAAGAAAGTGAAGGGCGAACTAGCGCGGCAAAGGAAACTGATCCTGCGATGAAACCAGGCGTTTGCCGGCAGCTCTGGTGTCATGGAGCGGAACGAAAGGGAAGAGCCAAGACCAAGCGATGCGACTGACCCGCGAAAAAACAATCCGTCTCTCCCATATCATCACCGACGTGCTGGTAGCGTGCGACGAAGTGGAGTTCATCGAAGACCGCGATACCATCCGGCAAAAAGCCGTGCAGATTTTGCAAGAGCTATTGAAAGAAGAAGAAGCTGTGGACACCGAAGTCCGCAAGAAGATCAGTTCGCAGAAAAAAGAAATCCTCGAAGGAAGCGAAGAGTGGGACGTTCTTTACCGCAAGTATTACGCGGAAGAGATGCGCCGCATGGGCGTCGTACACCAGCCGGCCTCGTGGCAATCGAGCTAAACAATCTCCAACCCTCAGCCAGGCTGAAAAACAAACAGGGCCGTCCGAAATTATCGGGCGGCCCTTCCTGATTCAGACTCCATTGCAGCAAGCCGGGTTACTGTCCGTCGTCGGTCCGTTTCTTGAGCACGGGACGGTCAGGATCGGAGTCGTCGCCGGTTTGTGTTTGCTGCTGGCCGGCCTTGTCCTGTTGTTGCTTTTCGGTCCGCGTGCGCAGCGTGGGCTTGTCCCCGGCCGACTTCTTCTCGTCAAGCTTGTTTCGATTTTCGATCTTTGCTAACCGGGCCTTGACCAGATCGAACTCCGACGTGGTGACGATGTATTCATCCCGGGCGGGCAGGATCGTCGCAATTTCCTGCTGAGCTTTCTGGACGCGGTCCGGCGTGGGCGGATGGGTAGAGAAGAGCTTGGGAATGCTGCCCGGATGCCGCCTCTCTTCCGCCTCGATCTTTTCGAAGAAACTCACGAAGGCGTTGGGGTCATAGCCCGCCTTGTACATGTATTGGAGGCCCAGGAAGTCGGCCTCGCGCTCGGCGTCGCGCGAGAATTTGAGGTAGCCCATGGGAACGGCGAGGTTGAGGCCCTCGTAGAGACCGTAGCCTGCCCAGCCGCCCGGCCCGAGCAGAATCAAAGGGATTGACGCCCATTGCATGATCTCTCCCTTGGTGGCATTTTTGGTGGCGTGCCGCGCAGCGACGTGCGCGATTTCATGCCCCATCACGCCGGCCAGTTCCGCTTCTTCGTCGGCGCGCAGAATCAATCCGCTGTTGACATAGAAGAAGCCGCCCGGCAAAGCGAACGCGTTGATTTCATCCGAATCGATCACTTTGATGGTGAAAGGCACTCTGGCGTCCGAATTCCGCACGAGGTTTTGGCCGACGCGGTTTACGTATTCGGTGACAACGGGGTCGCTGACCATCTTCGCGGTCTTTTCGACTTCCTGGGCGGCCTGCTTGCCCAGCGCAATTTCGCGCTCCAGGGAGTAGAGATTCATGCCCTTCCCAACACTCCGGTTCCCAACGGAGTTGATGTCTTTTTCCGAACCGGCTTTGACGCCTTTTGGCGGCTGTTGCTGGTCCTGCGTTTGTGGCTGTTGGGATGGATCCGTGGGGGCAGTCTGCGCCTGTTGCGGTGGTGTCTGTGCGTTTTGCGCGGCAGCAAAGCCAGCCGGAACAGCCATCGAAAGACCCAGAACCGCAACAAGGATTGCGTCGAAGAGGCGTTTCATCGCTCCTCCTTCAATGTTTCTATAAGCCATTATACACCCACACGCACACAGCATACCCGCTTTGTCCTCAGATGAGGCCCGACGGAAATAGGTTTCCTTGGGTAGGATGGAAAGAGTTGCCGGGCATGTGATTGACACGCGCCGATGTTCTCACTACCCTCGAAGGTGGGCATAAATGGCAGATCAACGCATCCAAATCGGTCAGGTGTGGAGGAAAGTCAACACCGGCGAAACCTTCCTCGTTACCAAACTCTATAGCGAGGCCTTGGCCACGATTGCAGTGCTGCGCCCTACCGAGGCGGCAACCGAGTCGATGATCCGCGTCCGCGTCGAGCGGCAGGGAACCAGTCAGGCTTTGCCGGGCTATAGCATGGCCCAGGAGAATGAGGGCGCTTAACGCAGCTTGCATTACCCTAGATCGACCGCACCGGAAGCGCCACCACGTCTTCCACTTGCATGACTTCCTTCACCAGGAACGGCTCGGCGTATTCCACACTCGCCATTTGTCCATAGTAGCGTGCAATCAAATTCACCTCGTGGTGCAGCCGGTCGAGCGGGATATCCACCTTTGATTGTTTGGCTTTGGGATTGGGGCGGAACTGCGAATCATAGGCCAGAATGGCCCGGTACCGCCGCGCAAAGTATCGTGAAATGTCCACGACGAAAGTGGGGCGCACTTCACGATAGTAGACGGTGGAATACAAGATTTTGAAGGGGCGAAACGGCTCGCCTTCGATCGGCAACTGCTTCAATCCTGCCAGGAAGCAACCTTCATACCCTAGCTGAGCGGCCGTGTAGTGGTCCGGGTGCCGCCCCTCCCAATAGGGAAGTATCACGGTGCGCGGTCTGAGCGCCCGGATGCGCCGCGCGACGGCCAGCTTGTACTCCTCGTTGACTTCGAGCCGTGCGTCGGGCAGCCGCAGGTTCTCCCGATGCTCCACACGCAAGATCCGGGCAGCCCTGGCGGCCTCCTTCAAGCGCGTTTCGGGTGTTCCCCGGGTTCCCATCTCCCCGGCGGTCAGGTCCAGAATGCCCGTCTTGTAGCCCTGGTCGGCAGCCTTGAGCAGCGTGCCGCCGCAGGTCAACTCGACGTCGTCCGGGTGCGCCGCAATCGCCAGCAGGTCCAGATTCATGGCCCCTCCCGATTCTCCGGCGTGCTCCCCTTCGAAACTCAGGGTAAACAAGTGGAGCCCGCACCCGAAGCCTCTTCGAAACATCGAAGAGTAGCACAATGTCTTGTCGCTTAGGCTCTGATGACTCATTGCGACGGGAAGTGCGTTAGGATGTCATGCAGCCTGGCAAGGAGCGGGAAGTCGTGTCTAAATCACCACTCGCAGGACAAGTAGCTCTGGTTACAGGGGCGGCCAAACGCATTGGCCGGAGCGTTGCGTTGCGGCTGGCTTCGGAAGGCGCCGACGTCATCGTCAATTACCGCGGTTCGAAAGCGGAGGCCGGCGAAGTGGTCGCGCAGATTGTGGCTACGGGCAGACGCGCGATGGCCATCCAGGCCGATGTCGCCAAGCGGGCGGAGGTACTCACGCTATTCGCCGCCATAGAAAGTGAATTCGGCCGGCTGGATATACTGGTCAACAATGCCGCAATATTTTTCCCCGCAAAATTCGAAGACCTGACCGAGGAGCAGTGGGACGGAATTCTCGACGCGAATTTAAAGTCCCAGTTTCTATGCGCGCAGGCGGCGGCGCCGATGCTTCGCCGCGGCGGCCAGGGCCGGATCATCAACTTCGCTTCGCTCGGCGGATTGCTCGCCTGGCCCGCCTACACGCATTACTGCGTCTCGAAGGCGGGTGTGATCATGCTGACGCGCTGCCTTGCGCGAGCTTTCGCGCCGGAGATTACCGTAAATGCCGTCGCGCCCGGCACGATTTCGTTTCCCGGCGACGCTCCGGAAATTGCCGAAGATTTCATCCGGCGCGCGCCGCTGCGCCGGACGGGCGATCCCGGAGAAATCGACGACGCCGTCCTCTTCCTCGCACAGTCGCCGTTTATGACCGGCCAAATTATTGTGGTTGACGGTGGCCGCAGCCTCACGTAGACAGGGCGGCGGTCAATCCATCCCAATAGACCCTGATGCGAGCAATTCGATCAGTTCCTTGTCGGCGGGAAGAAAGTCATAGCGGGGCAGCGCCGAGGGACCGGCCCATTCGAATCGCTCAAACACCAGGTTCTGGAGGGCGGCGGAATCGCCGATACTGGCCCAAAAGAAAATCAGGACGAGATCATCCTGGAGTTCATTGTAGCGGTGCCGCGTGCGGTAAACCTCGCCGCCAATGGTGGCCGCCACACCGAGTTCTTCGCGCAATTCGCGCACGAGAGCTTCCGCAAGCGACTCTCCCGCTTCGACCTTGCCGCCGGGAAATTCCCACTGCAATCCGTGCGAGTCATTTCGCTTCCGCTGGCAGACCAACAGCTTCGAATCCCGGCTGATCAATGCTGCGACGACTGTTCTCACGCCACGCATCCCCCTTCCGCATTTCTCACGAGCAGCAACCCAACCGGAATATTTCAGGAGGTTGCCTTGCAGTCGTGACTTCCGTTTTCCTGTAGGGGCACGGCAATGCCGTGCCCCTACACCATTTGTCCACGGTCTGTTAGATCTTCTCCGGGGCCAGAGAAGGCGAGCCGCGTGAAATCAATGATCCCTATGCCGTCAGCGGGTTCGGCTTCTCGGTGTCGATTCCGAGGTCCTGGATCGCCTTTTCCACGACGGCGGATTCGATCTTTCCGTCATGGAGCAGCTCATGCAGCGTGGCCAGCGTGATGAAGCGGGCATCCACCTCGAAAAAGTTGCGCAGCGCCTCGCGGCCGTCGCTGCGCCCGAAACCATCGGTTCCGAGCGCGGCAAGCCGGCCCGGCACCCACTTGCTGATGAGATTGGGGAGGACTTTCAGGTAGTCGGTCGCGGCAACCAGAACGCCCGGCGCATCGCTAAGACATTGAGACACATAAGGGACACGCGGCTTTTCCGTGGGGTGCAGCAGATTCCATCGCTCGGTGTTGATGCCGTCGTTGTAAAGCGCTTTGTAGCTGGTGACGCTCCAGACGTCGGCCGCCACGCCGTATTTTTCTCCGAGGATTTCCTGCGCACGCAACACTTCGCGGAGAATGGCGCCGCTGCCAAATAGCTGCGCGCGAAGTTTGGATTTCTTGTTTTCCGAGGCCCGATACTTGTACATGCCCTTGAGAATTCCGTCCTGGACGCCCGGGGGCATGGGAGGCATTGCATAAGGCTCATTCATCACGGTGATGTAATAGAAGACGTTCTCACCGTCCTTGTACATGCGCCGGATGCCGTCCTGGACGATGACGGCAATCTCATAGGCAAACGCGGGGTCATACGCCTGGAGTGTGGGAATCGGCAAGGCCAGAACGTGGCTGTTGCCATCCTGGTGCTGGAGGCCTTCGCCCGCCAGAGTCGTGCGTCCGGCGGTCCCGCCGAGCAAAAATCCGCGGCACCGCATGTCCGCCGCGGCCCAGATGAAGTCGCTGATGCGCTGCAGGCCGAACATCGAGTAGTAAATGAAAAAGGGAATCGTATTGATTCCATGCGTGGCATAGGCGGAACCGGCGGCGATGAACGACGCCATGGATCCCGCTTCCGTGATTCCTTCCTCGAGAATCTGGCCGTCCTTTGCTTCCTTGTAGTAGAGCAGAGTGTGCAGGTCGACCGGTACGTAGAGCTGTCCCCGGCTGCTGTAGATGCCGACCTGCCGGAACAGCGATTCCATCCCGAAGGTGCGGGCTTCGTCGGGGACGATCGGCACGACGAGCTTGCCGATTTCAGGGTCTCGCAACATCTGCCGCAGAATGCCGACGAAAGCCATCGTCGTGGAGACTTCGCGGCCCTCACTCCCCGTCAAGAACTCCTGGAACAATGCGGCGTGGTCCGCAACAAGCGGCTTGGACCGCACTTTGCGGCTCGGTACATACCCTCCCAGTTCCTGCCGGCGCGCACGAAGATATTGGATTTCGCGGCTGTCCTCGGACGGACGGTAGAAGGGTATATCGGCCAGTTGTTTGTCGTTAATAGGAATGCCGAAACGCGATCGGAATTCGCGCAACTCGTCCTCATTCAGCTTTTTCTGCTGGTGAGTGATATTTCTTCCCTCACCGCTCTCCCCGAGGCCATAGCCCTTGATTGTGCGAGCGAGGATGACGGTTGGCGAACCTGTGTGCTCCACGGCCGCCTTATAGGCGGCATACACTTTGCGCGGATCGTGCCCGCCCTGCCGCATCGTGCGCAACGCCTCATCGGGGACATCCTCGACCATTTTCAGCAGGCGGGGATCTGTCCCAAAAACGTGCTGGCGCACGTAGGCGCCGGACTCGACGACGAGTTTCTGCGACTCACCGTCCACCATTTCTCCCAAGCGCTTGACCAACAGCCCGTCGACATCGCGTTCGAACAGAGGATCCCAGTCGCTTCCCCACAGCACCTTGATGACGTTCCAGCCCGCGCCCCGGAATGCCGCCTCCAGTTCCTGAACGATCTTTCCGTTGCCGCGAACAGGGCCGTCCAGCCTCTGCAAGTTGCAATTGACGACAAAAATGAGGTTGTCGAGATTCTCGCGCGAGGCCAGCGTGATGGCGCCCAGGCTTTCCGGTTCGTCTGTCTCGCCGTCGCCCAGGAAGGCCCAGACCTTGGCGTTCGTGGCGGGCTTGAGGCCCCTGTTTTCGAGGTAGCGATTGAAACGGGCTTGATAGATGGCCATGAGCGGACTGAGACCCATGGATACGGTGGGAAATTCCCAGAAGTCAGGCATGAGCCACGGATGCGGATAGGACGAGAGACCCCCGTCCGGCCTCAGTTCCCGGCGAAAGTTTTCAAGCTGCCTGACGGAAAGGCGGCCTTCGAGAAAGGCGCGCGAATAGACGCCCGGCGAGGCATGTCCTTGAAAATAAATGGTATCGCCTTCGAACTCTTCCGTGCGTCCCCGGAAGAAATGGTTGAAGGCCACTTCGAATAACGTAGCAGCCGAGGCGTAGGTGGAGATATGGCCGCCGATGCTGTGATCGACGCGATTGGCGCGGACTACCATGGCCAGGGCGTTCCACCGGATCAGGCTCTTGATCCTGCGCTCGATCTCCTGATCGCCGGGAAAAACTCCCTGCTTGTCCTCAGGAATGGTGTTTACATACGGCGTATTGGCAGTGAATGCGGGTCCGGCGCCTGACAATTGCGCGCGAGCGCGGAGTTGGTCGAGAAGGAGCGTCGCGGATTCCCGGCCCTCCTCTTTCAGCACCCCATCGAACGATTCGATCCATTCCTGCATTTCCTGGGGGTCAATCCCCGGGACTTTCGTTGCAGAATTCTTATCCGGCATTTCTTGCCTCTGCCTTCAGCTGTCTGATGACAAACAAGATTTTACGCCTCATCGACAACACGGATATTTGGATAACACATGCTCATGCGGATTCACTTCGGTTCACAAGTCAACGTGGCTTGTTACCGGGCGGCGCGATACGTTCGCGGCGGATTGGCTGGCGTCTGAGGGAGTGAATTCAGGCGCCCACCCTGAGCACAAGCCGCAGCATTCGAGGCTGCCTTCGAACAAAAACGCTTGCGCGACAGAACGATCTAATAATAGCAGTTCCGGGCAGACCTGCAATTGTGTTTCACAAACCCGAAGAGGCAGCCGGCTCAATTCCGTCCGGAACTGAGAGTTGGCGCGGAGTAATCCGGCAATTTCTCCTTGGTATTGTCCGCGCGCTTCACCTCCAGCTCGTCGAACAACACCGAAGGACTGACGATGGAGGTGAAAGGGATGCCGGAACGGTTGCTGACCAGAAAGTCGCTCCCCGCGGCAGTCAAATCGCTGCGGAGCGCGCGCGTATCGAGTTCATTGAAGAGTGCCCCCCGGACCAGCTCTTCATGTCCGTCGCTGGTCCAGACGCGGTAGAGCACGCGCGGGGTAACTCGCGGGCCGAGCGTGTCCACAAAATAGCCATACTTCAATCCGCGATCGCGGCACAGGTCGAGCATCTGCTTCTTGAGTTCCTCATGCGTGCTCGTCTTCGCTGCGCGTATGAACAGGTTCCCGATGGCAGGCGCGGTGGTGCCGTTTCCGGCGGCGCGCCCGTGTCCGTTCGAATTGGGGAAATCGCGGATCGGCTGCCGCCCGATCAGGAAATTCGCCAGCATGCCGTTGTTCACCACAGTTACAGGCGCGACCTGTACGCCCTCATCGTCCACTTTATAGCTACCGCTCAGGCTGTGGCCTTCGAACGTCTCCAGGGTCGGGTCGTCCACTACTGAAAGGAAGCCGGGCAGCACCCGGCCCTTGAGGCTGCTGGAAAAGGCTCCGGTGGTCCGCGCGGGGCGTCCCGGGGCGGGCCTTCGCCCGAGCACGTTGGGAACAATCAGATCGAAAAACATGTCGGCGGCGGCGTCATTCGAAAAAAGGACGGGGCCGCGGTATTCTTCGTCCACGACGGGAGCTTCGCGCAATTTCTTCATCTGCTCGACGAGTTTGAGCGCGTCGGAATGGAATTGTTCGGGCGTGGGCATTTCTTCGATGCGGCTCGAAGCGTATTGCGGCGAGCGATCGAGACGCATGCCGTCCGGAGCCTGCTCGCTGGCGCCCAGGGTCATCAGGTAATGCGTCGAGCCCTGGCGCGTGACGGTCCCTTCCGTGTTTACAAAATATTCGGTCAGGGCCACAAAGCTCAATGTGGCTCCAAGGGATTGAATCTGCGGGTCGGCCTTGTAAACCGAAGTCGCTGATTCCAGCATGTTGGTCCATTTGACGGGTTCGACATCGAGTTTCGCGACAGGGCCGAGGGATTGGACCGCCTCAGCTCTTGCGAAATCGTCCACCGGCTCCTCGATGTTGAGCTGCTTCAGCAGGGATCGTTTGCCGGAGAGCGCCTCCCCGGCTCCTTTGTAGGCCTGGTCGGTGGCGAGCCAAATTTGGTGCCGGAGCGCCATCTCGTCGCCATCCAGGGGAAGGATCTCGCTGACTCCCTGGCCGGAACCATAGTAACTATCCACCTTGTAATCGCCGAGGCGCACCAGCGCGCGCAGCAAACGCAGCCGCGTGCGGTTCTGTTCCCGCAGCGCGCCAAATGCGGCGCTGGCCTCAAACTGCTCCGCATCGAAGACGCGGTACTCGATGTAAAACGGAGCGCCGACATGGTCCATCCTGAGCTGCGCCTGCGACCGCGCAAGTTCCGTCCGCAGTGCGCGAAGGACCGGGTCCGGCGCGGCTTCCGTCCGGGCGGGCTTTTCTTGCGCGCGAAGACTGAACGCGGAAGCCGGAACCAAGGTGCAGGAGAGTACGGCTATTGCCGCCGTTGCAAGGCGCGAGCTTGTGGGCCGGAGCCGCATCACCGCACCTCGCCGCTGGCATTCGATGTTGCCGCGCCGCCCGGTGAATTTTCGAATCCCGGAGGCGGCAGGATGGGAATTCGTTCGCGCGATGCCGCACGTTTCTGCACTTCCATCTCGCTGAACAGCATGGCCGGCGCGGAGGCCGAAACCGGCACGCTGCCCGATTCCGCCCCGCAGATGCCGTTGAATATCTGCATGCTGTCCCCCGTGAGCAAAATCCGGTTCAAAGACGCAAGCGGCGTGCCCACGATATCCACGCCGCGCACGAGCTGGTCCGGACGCCCGTCGGCATAAACGCGCCAGACGATCACCGGAAGCACCTGGAACGCTTGCGGAAGTTCGCGCGTGGTCAGCGTAAATCCGCCCTGCACATCTTCAAAGTACAAGCCATAGGGTTTCCCGGCTTTCTTGATCTCTTCGATAAACTTCCCGCGCAGTTCAGAATCCTTCACGGTCTTGGACGATTCCACGATCAAGTTGCCCTGGCGGCCCGTGGGCATCAGGCCCGCCTGCCGCCGGCCATGGCCATTCGACTCGGCAAAATTCGCAATGGGCATGCGCGACATCAGAAAATTCCTCAAGATTCCGTTCTGGATCAGCGATACGCGCTGCGCCGGCACGCCTTCATCATCATGCGAATACGAGCCGGCGAGCGGAACGCCGTTCAGGGCGTGCAGCGTCGGGTCATCGTAGACGCTGAGAAAATCGGGAAGCACGCTCTGGTTCACTTTCTTGGTGAACGTCTGCCCTTCGGTTTCTCCGCGTTGACGGTGTCCTTCGAGGCGGTGCCCCAGGACTTCGTGGAAGAATACGGCCGCCGCGCGCCCCGACAGCAGCGCGGGCCCGTCGAATGGCTCGGCGAGGGGCGCCTCGCGCAGAGCCTTAAGGTCCGCGGCCATCTTATCTTCTTTTGCGGCCAGTTCCTGCTCGGACGGAAGCCCCTCGGGTTTCGTGGATTGGAAAGTTTCCACGCGTACAAGGTCCATGCCATCGTCGGCGCGCGTGCTGGCTTCCACAACCAGGCGCGCGATGATGCCCGGCGTCTCCACTTTGCTGCCTTCGCTCGAAACGAAATACGAGGTTGACTGCTGGATCTGCAGCGTCACCGATGAGGTATAGACTTCGGGAAATTTCCGAAAGGCCGATGAATATTTGCGGATCTTGTCTTCCCACTCTTTTCGATTGAACGCGATGGGAAGGCTGGGCTGATCCACCTCGGTCTGGGACGCTTCCCGCGAAAAATCCGGAGACTTGTCTTCTTCGGCCGCCTGCACCGCCGTATTGCTCATGACCTTGGCGTAGGCCGGAGCGGCGCGGCGATACTCGCGATTGGTCAGATCCCACAAGGTGCGCGCGATGGCATCGCGATCGTCAGCCAAGGGGAGCGGGCCGGAGGTAATCCCCGAAGCGCGGTTCTCGTTGTGGGTATTGTCGAGCGCCGGGCTGCCGACACGCATGGTGACGTCGGCCCAGCGGCGGTTCGAGGCGGAAGATGTGACGATGGTTCCGTAGGTTCCCGCGACCTGGAAATTGTGTTGGTCGTAAACCTCGTAGCTGATGAAGTAAGGCGCGGGGTCGGACTTGGACAGGGAGTCTTTGGCGCGCGCCAACTCCGCCTGCATGGTTGCGAGCAGAACGCCGGATTCCTTGTCAGGCTGCGGCGCGGCCCAACTGAGGGCTCCGCCGGCCGCGATAGCCGCGAGAAGAAAAGACCGCAAGAGAATAGAAAGAAAAGATGACTTCATAGGGGTGCCTGCTACTGTCTCCTGAGTGGGTAGACGCCGGGTATCCGCGTTGTGTTCCCGCCACGTCTTCAACCTGTGTCTGCTCGTCAGATGTCTGCGCTCCGTGCTTATTAGTCTGATGCTGATCATGCCCCGAATTGCTGTACCGGGCAAATGCTTTTCCCCGGCAGAGTTGCTATGCTCGATATTTCGGCCTTCCACAGGAGGTTACGCCAGAGATTTTTGCCGGGCGTTGAACTTTGAGGCCGCTCGCGCCATACTTTTGCCATGTACAGCCAAGCCGTGCTCGATCACTTTCAGAATCCGCGCAACACGGGGACACTGGACGCCGCTACGGCCACCGTTTCTGTTGAGAATCCGGTTTGCGGCGACATCCTCGAACTCTCCGTCCGCATGGAGGCGGGACGCATCGCCGAAGCGCGTTTCCGAACGCGCGGGTGCGTAACGGCGATGGCTTGTTCGTCCTTGCTGACGGAATTGCTGCGCGGGAAATCTCCGGCTGAGGTTCGCGGCATCACTCCCGAACAAATTTCGGAGGCGTTAGGCGGCCTTCCGCCTGCAACATTTCACGCCGCGCAGCTCGCGCGCGACGCCGTCCAGGCGCTCACCGCCACGCTAAAGTAAACAAAAAGATTAAACACAGAGAACATAGAGAACACGAAATAGCGTATGAATGGGGCCGGGCTTCTCTGTGCCTCAGTGTCTTCTGTGTTTAATTCCTATCCGGTTCGAGAGCGTGCCGCAGCATATCCGGGTCGTTAATGTTGAGCACGACGCCCTCTTCGCCGGTCGGGCATTCGAGAACATCGGCGGAGTGGGACCAGACGACCGCCCGCGCGCCTTTGTCGGCGGGGGCGCCGAGCAATTCGCCGTACAGCGCGCTGGAGAAAATCGCCGGATGGCCGCGCCGGCCGTTGTAGGTTGGAAGGACGATAGACTTGCGATTTAAATAAAATTGCTCCACCAAATTGCCGACCAACCTTGCGCTCACGAGAGGGTGGTCAACCGGGCAGAGGACGATTCCATCGGTCTCGATACCCTCCAGGCTGCGGATTCCTTCGCAGATGGAGGAGAGTTGGCCCTGTTCCCAATTGGGGTTTAGAACGACGACAGCGGGGTCGAGTTTCGCGATGGCGCGGATTTCATCGGCGCCGGCGCCCAGCACGACGCGAGTCACGCCGATGCGCGGGTGGCGCGTGACCTGAACCAGGTGTTCTAGGAACGTGCCTTCGCGATAGGGAAGCAGCGCTTTCGGCCGTCCCATGCGGCTGGAAGCTCCGGCGGAGAGAATGAGGGCTGCGAGCAAAGGGGCCCCCTCATCCCACAGAGGCCGGCGTGGCGTTCACCAGATGCACAGCCTTGTGTGGAAGATGTGCGGCGCCGCGGCGGATGGCAATGATCTCCGCGGTAATGCTGATGGCAATTTCTTCGGGAGTGAGCGCGCCGATATCGAGGCCCACCGGGGCGTGTACATTCGCGAACTTGTCCAGGGCGATGCCTTCCTTCTCCAGCGCGCGGTAGACGGAGAGCACCTTGCGCTTGCTGCCGATCATGCCAATGTAGCGTGACGACGTGCCCACAGCCCAACGCAGCACGTGCATGTCATCCTTGTGGCCACGCGTGACGATCACCATGTAGGTTGCGGGGCCAGGCTCGATCTTCGCGAACGATTCCTCGAAGCTGGTATAGATTTCCCGAGCCATCGGGAAGCGTTCAGGGTTGGCGAACGATTCGCGGTCGTCAATGACGCCGATGGCGAACCCCGCCGTGTGCGCCGCGTTGGCCAGCGCGATCGAGACGTGGCCGCCCCCGAAAATATAGAGCACCGGCTGCGGCAGGATCGGCTCGACAAAAATCTCGAGCGTGCCGCCGCAGATCAGTCCGTTGTCGTAATTGGCTTCGTTGTTCAGGCTGAAGGTCATCTTGCGCGGCGCTTCGGCCTGCATCACTTCTTTCGCGGCGGCCCACACTTCCGCCTCGACGCAGCCCCCGCCGATCGTCCCGGCGATCGAGCCGTCTTCACGGACGAGCATGCGCGAGCTTTCGTAGCTCGGGATCGAGCCGTTGGTGTGCACGATGGTGGCCAGCGCTCCGCGTTTTCCTTCGCGGCGGAGTTTGACCACTTCTTCGAATAGGTCCATAAGGGAGCGCCTGAAGTTAGAGTACGGCGCGCGCACCGGCGTGTCAACCGGGAGAGGGCGCCAGAGTGCCCGATAGAAGGCAACCGGGTGTACTATACCGCCCATATGGAAGTATAAAAGGGAAGTTCCGGCTTCACTGTATCCTGAGCGGCGGAGTTTCCGCATCCTTGCAAACCGCATAAGTCGAGGGAGGAGAAAACCGTGGCTAATCGTCGCAGATGGGGTTTGGATAAGGGACTGTTGTTCATCGCGCTGATGGCGCTGGCTGTCACGCCGGGCAGGGCGCAGACCTTCCGCGGCACGATTCTGGGAACGGTCACGGACGCGTCGGGGGCCACCGTGCCCGGCGCGACCGTAACGATTCGCAATCCGGATACGGGGCTGCTCCGCACGACGGAAACCCAGGCGGACGGCAGCTATCGCGTCCCCGAGCTGCCGATTGGAACCTACTCCGTGGCAGTCGAGAAAAGTGGCTTTCAGACCGCGGTCACAAGCGGTGTGAAGGTGGACGTGGCGGCCGAGCGGCGCGTGGACGCCGCACTAAACCCCGGCGAGTTGAAAGAACAAATCACCGTTTCGGGCGAAGAGCTTCCCCAGATCGAGACGACAAGCAACACGCTGGGCGGCACGCTGACGCAGGAAACCGTCAGAGACTTGCCGATCAACGGGCGCGACTACACGAAGCTGATCTATTTGAATCCGGGCGTGGCCGGCTCGCCCGATCAGATTACGGATTCGCCGGGATCGTTCGGCGAATTTTCGATGAACGGGGCGCGCGGGCGGTCGAACAATTATTTGCTCGACGGCACGGACATGAACGACGGCTACCGCAATGACCCGGCCATCAACCAGGGCGGCGTGTTCGCCACACCGTCGGCCGTTTTGCCGATTGATGCCGTCAGCGAAATGCGCGTGCTCTCGAACTTTGAGGCGGAGTACGGGCGAAACGGCGGCGCGGTGGTCAACATCGTGACCAAGAGCGGTTCGAACCAGTTCCACGGCACGGCGTTCGAATATTTCCGCAACAACGCGCTCGACGCGCGAAACTTTTTTGACGTGGCGCCGGCTCCCAAGGCGCCATTTCACAACAATCAGTTCGGCGGTTCGCTAGGCGGACCCATCGTGAAGGACAAGACGTTTTTCTTCCTGGATTATGAGGGACAGCGGGAAAGCGTGGGTGTTGTGACGCAGGCTTGCGTGCCGACGCAGGCCTATATCAACTCGGCGACAATTGCAGCAGCAGCTGGCAGCGGCGTCACCAGCGTAGGCCAGGCTCTCCTTAACTTCTGGCCGCATGACGCGGCGAATTATATCCCCGGAATCGTAGCAACCGATTCCGGGTGCTTCAGTCCGAGCGACCCAACGACGAGTGTTCCCGACTACACGGCGATTGCCCCTTCGTTCAACAATCTGACAAGCATGATCGCGAAGATCGACCATGCCTTCAACCAGAACAATACGGTGACGGGCCGTTATTTCTTCGGCGACAGCATGCAGCAATTCCCGCTGGCTCTCAATGCCACCGGCGGCGAGCTTCCGGGTTTTGATACGGTGACGCCGACGCGCGTTCAATTGGTTTCCCTCTCTTACGTGCGTGTATTCTCACCAACGAAAGTGAACGAGCTGCGCTATGGCTGGAACCGCTTCGCCGAGGGATTCTTCCCCCAAGACCAGAATTTCGATCCGAGTACAATCGGCCTCTGCAATGTTCCAGCAGGGGCCCCTTCATGCCACTCCTCGGGCCTGCCAATCATTCTCCTCTCGCCGACGCCGAGCGGGAGCTCTGGTTTCTTCGCGCAGCCCGGCGCCACTTCGGGCGACCCGCGAAGCCGCGTGGACACCAATAGCCAAGTCATTGACAGCTTTTCCTGGAAAATCAACAGCCACGACCTGAAATTCGGCGGCGAGTTCCACCGCACCAGCATTCAACAGCGCTTCGACAAGTACTCCCGCGGAAGACTCAGATTCCCCGACCTCACCTCCTTGCTGGAGGCGGCGCCGAGCAATGGCTTCAGTTATTCCGGGAATACGGTGCGTCACACCTACGAGAACGGCTACGGCCTCTATTTGCAGGATAGCTACCACGTGAATTCGCGGGTGACGCTGAACTACGGCCTGCGTTGGGACTACAGCGGCGTGGTCGCGGAGAAGAACAACCTGTTTTCCAATTTTGTCACGACCAGCGCGACCGCGGGCCAGCTCGTGCAGGTGGGAGTCCCAGGGGGCCTGGCGAAACTATACAATCCCGACTACAAGAATTTTGCGCCCCGCGTCAGCCTTGCCTGGGACGTATTCGGAACCGGCAAGACAGTGGTTCGCAGCGGATACGGAATCTTCTTTGACGCTTTCTCTCAGGATATGTTCCTGGGCCATTTGCCTTATCCGACTTTTTACGCTCCCGGACCGGCGTATAACAACATTGGACCAAATCCCATCGGACAGGCATCGCTCGACCTGCCCACCGGGACGTTTCAATCCGGCGTTCCCATTTATGACGCACCAAGCTGCACCGGCGGTGCCGAGTGCGACATCTTCGCCTTCGACCGGAACATCAAGACGCCTTACATGGAAAATTACAACCTGAACATCCAGCAGCAGATTACCAGCAAGGTCGCGCTGCAGGTCGGCTACGTGGGATCGCAGGGGCACCGGCTATTTCGGTTCTTCGATATCAACCAGCCGAATGCACAGGCCATCCACGATGCGCAATGCCCGGGGGCGCTTGGGACGGCGCCTGGGACAGACTGCAGCGGCACTCCCGGCGCCACATCCGTTTCGCTCAGCGTGCCGCGGCCGTTCGGCGGTCCCAGCGGCGCTTTTTATATCTTCCAGGAGAACTCCTCTGGGAAGTCCAATTACAACTCGTTGCAGGCGAGCCTTCGGGTGAACGGCTGGCATGGCATCAATTCCGTGCTGAACTATGTGTGGTCGCGTTCGCTGGACAACTCGAGCGACGGCGAGGATTTCGTTGTAAACGCGGCCCAGCCGCAGGACAGCAATAATCCCAACGCCGAATACGGTCGATCGAATTTCGACATTCCCAAGCGGTTCACCTGGGTCTTCAGCTACGAACTGCCCGCGATGGGCGGTGGATCGCAAAGGCTGAAGAATGGCTGGGGGCTGGACAGCACGGTCTCCGTGCAGAGCGGCCAGCCATTCACGCTCAACTATAATTTCGAAGACGATTACAGCGGCGGCGGCGACGGCTTTGACCGGCCCGATGTGGTCGGACCCATCGTTTACAACTACCACGACCCGGCAAATTTCCTCCAGCTCAGCTCCTTTGCCATGCCATGTACCATTCTGACCGGTATCACCATAAGCGGGTTCACCGGTGATTGCGTCCCAGGAACGCAGCACTACGGAAACTTGGGGCGCAACGCGCTACAGGGCCCACCTTTCAAACAATGGGACCTCGCGATTCACAAAACCACGAAGATCACCGAGCGCTTGAACGTGCAGCTTCGCGCGGAGTTCTTCAACCTCCTGAACCATCCGAACTTCTCGAATCCGCTCCTCCCAGCCTTTATTGCTGATCCTGCTTCGAATATCAATCAACAAACCTGTCAGTGCGGGTTCCAGCAAATCGGGAACCGCGAGGTAGGCAATGGCGCCTATCACATTGTCGCGACAGGCGACGTTGGAATCGGCAACCCATTCCTCGGAGGCGGGGGCCCGCGCGGCATTCAGCTTGCCGCGAAGTTTATATTCTAAACGGCGAACCCGGCAGAAAGAGTAAGAAGAGACGGGCAGCACAGATCACGCGGGAATGCACGAGGGTTTTAGTAGCACAGACTCTGAAGCCTGTGCTACTGGAACTGCCACGGAGTTCTCGATAGAACGCGGTGTGTGTGGCGCACCGCGCGGGACTATGAGAAAATGGCTGTGGAGATTGACTCTGCATGAGCACATCCATCGGGAAACATGTGACGCTCGAAAAGCCGGATGATTTCGGCAAGCTGCTGCAGGACGAAGGAATCATCTTCACGCAGCTCGATAAGGCCGTGAACTGGGCGCGCAAGAGCTCGATCTGGCCGCTCGGATTCGGCCTGGCGTGTTGCGCGATTGAGATGATGTCGATGGCCGCCGCGCGGTTCGACGTCGCGCGGTTCGGCTCGGAAGTGTTTCGCCCGTCGCCGCGCCAGGCGGACTTGATGATTATCGCGGGCCGCGTGTCGCAGAAGATGGCGCCCGTCATCAAGCAGCTCCATGCGCAGATGCCGGAACCGAAGTGGGTGATCTCGATGGGGGCGTGCGCGACCTCCGGCGGAGTGTTCAACAATTATGCGATCGTCCAGGGCGTCAACCAGGTGATCCCTGTGGACATTTACGTGCCAGGGTGCCCGCCTCGTCCCGAAGCTTTGCTGTATGCGATCCTGCAACTGCAGGAGAAAATCACGAACGAACGCGGCAGCTTCAAGCGCGCGCTGAATATCGCCTAGCGCGGTTCCACCAAAAGAGTTGGCCGCCGAAATCCCCTCTGCCGTACACCCGCAAGTTGTGCTCAACTGTGCAGTCACCTAGTGGAGGAAACATGAGCAAGATTGAGTCCGTGCAGCCGAGACCCACAGAGGCCGCGACGATGCCTTATGCTCCAGCAGTAAGCATCGAAACGCCGGCGGAGCTGGTTTTCATTTCGGGCGCCACATCGTCCCCTCTCTACCACAAGCATCCCCACATTCCCGAAGAGCATGTCCAACCCGATGACATTCGCGAGCAAACGCGGCGCGCGATGGAGAACATCAAGATTGTTCTCGACCACAAGAATCTGACTTGGCGCAACGTGATCAAGGTGACGAAATACTTGACCGATATGCGCGAGGCGGATGCCATGCATGAGGTCATGAATGGTTTTTTCGGCGATTGGCGCCCCGCCAGCACTACGATCTGCATCAACAATCTCAGTTCACCCGGTGCGCGCGTCGAACTCGATATGATCGCCGCAGGTCCCTTGAAGCGCGAGTAGCGCAGGCGGGGAAGGGTACACAAGGAACGCCGAGCAATCGTTCTAGCGTCCACTGCCGTGGGGGCTTGTAAACAATCCGACGCCGAGGCGTAATTGCAGCGTATTGATGCCCGGATTGGGCGAAGATAGGCTCGCATTGGAGATGTGCATGAAGCGAACCTCCGCGCTCCAGTTGAACTTCCTGCCGAGGATGTGCATCCCCAGAGCGCCGCTGGGGGTGAAATTCACATGGGAGGTATCCTGGGGCACCTGGCTGCTGGTAAACAACACGCCGCCGTCCGCTTGGACATAGGGCGTCATACGGCGGTACGTATCGAAGTTCCATTTGAGTGCAATAGGATCGAGGGCTACACCGTAAGCCGTACTTGCGGGGCGAAAAACCAAAAAGACGGGGACAACGTCCACGGCGTATTCGAATTTGCCGCGCAAAAAGCCCGGGCCATGCGGACCCGTCAGCACCCAGCCGTAACGCGCGCCAGCATTCCATACAACCGTGTTCGATGTGATTCCATTCGTGCCATGACCCCCGCCGGTCCATAACTCCAGCTCGTGCCCGCCCTTTTCCGGACCGGCCTGAGCGCGAACCGCGGAGGCGCCGCCAATGACGAACGATCCGCACACCAGGAACCACAGGAGAATTGGCTTCACGAATGCGCCTCTCCCTGCCTGGCGCTGGAATTCGCAGCCAGAGAGTTCGAGAACGAACGATACAAGAACGCCTGCGATTTGACAAATGCGCGAGGCGTGGCGATTTCAGACAGAAGATTATTTCTTCACAACAGGAAGCGAGATCACTTCGGCTGCATTGCCGGAGGCTTCAAGGCGCGTCCCAACAGCGGAATGCTCCCGCCGCACATAGCCCAGGCCAATTCGCCGGCCGAGTAATGGAGAGAAGCCTACACTGGTGACGTAGCCGGTTTCGTTTCCTGCGGGATCCCCGGGGAGGAACAGCTTTGTTCCCGGCGCGGGCGCTTTCCCCATAAGAAACTGCAGCCCCGTGAGCCGCCGGTTTACGTGGCCGCGTGAGCGGACCCGCTCCACGATTTCCTGGCCGGTATAGCAGCCTTTCTCATAACTGATGTGCGACTGTTCGAGGCCGGCTTCATGCGGGATATTCTTGTCATCGTAGTCCTGTCCAAACCACGCGATTCCGGACTCCAGACGAATCGAATTGAGAGCTTCCATCCCGGCGATTGCGCCTCCCTGAGCGCGCACGCGGCGTTCCAACTCCTGCCACAGGGGGCTGAGCTGTTCCCGCGGCACAACCAGCATCGCCGCGGGATGGTCCACCCAAGTGTGCCGGACGATGCGGCAGGGAATCGAGGCAATCTTCGCTTCGAGGTGCGCCGACTCGCGCAGGGCCGAAATGTCCACTTTGGCTAACTCCGATAGCAACGCGGCAGCGCGTGGCCCCATCAGTTCAAGTGTTCCCATTGAAGAGGTTGCATCTTCGAGCGTCACGTCGTCCATGATGATGAATTTTTCGAGCGTGGAAAACGTGCGGTCGCGCACCATGGCATGGGAAGAAGCCAGAATGCGTGCGGCGAGCGCGAGTGTTTCGACTTCGGCGAGAATGTGTCCCTGGGGCGTTAGCAGGAGACCTGTGGCGCCTTGCCTCACTTCGAGGTCGCGGACATTCGAAGTCAGAACCGCATTCAGGTAGCGCTGCCGGTCAGGCCCGGAAAGGTAAAAGAAGGCTCGGAAATTCGAGTCCGCCAGAGCGACGGTATGGCGAACGGCCCGGTATTCGGCTCCAAAATCGGCAAAACGAGCCGGCAGGAGAGTGCCAAAATATTCACCGATCTCCGCGCCCGCGGACTTGTGCAGAGCAAGCAAGGGCGTTTCAAGCGGCAAAGACGACGTCGAATTCTCCATGGCTGCAATTGCATCTTACCAGAACGCGCCATTGCATGGGGCGCGATGGTGGAAACGGCGCAACTCATTTTTGCGCGGGAAGCCGGACAGTGATATACGCGGGCTACAAGCGTAGCCTGCACCTGCCGGGCCAGACCCGTTGTTCAGGGAAGTCATTCGTCTCTTGTGAGGCCACCGATGCTATATTGGGATCCATGCCGGAAACATCCAAATTCATTCATGAAATCCTTCCGGTCGGGATGCTGCAGTGCAATTGCCATATTATCGGCGACCCAAAAACTCGCGACGCTCTGGTGATTGATCCTGGCGACGACGCCGAGCGGATCCTCGACATCATCAACCGGCACAAGTTGCGCGTTTCCGCCATCATTATCACGCACGCGCATATAGATCACGTCGGAGGACTGCGGCGCATCCAGCAAGCCACGGGCGCGCCGGTTCGAATCCACCCGGACGACCTGGAGCTTTACCGTATGCTCGACGTACAAGCCGCCTGGATCGGCTGCAAAACGCCGGAAAAGGTCGAAGTCGACGAGTTATTGCGGGAAGGGGACGCCATCCGCTGGGGGCGCTTCGAGGCCCAAGTGCTGCACACGCCGGGTCATACGCAAGGCAGCGTCTGCCTCTACATTCCGGCGGGCTCCAAGTGGAGCCCGCACCCGATGCCCGCGGATATGCCGGAGGGCCGCGCGGGCGCCGTCGCTGCGAAATCGACCGTACAGGAGCCTAGCCGGCTTTTTGCCGGAGACACTTTGTTTGCCGGGAGCATTGGCCGGACCGACCTTTGGGGCGGATCGTTCGAAGCGATCATCGGTTCGCTGAAGGGCAAGGTGCTCCAACTGCCCGACCACACGATTGTGTATCCGGGCCACGGTCCCTCGACAACGATTGGCGAGGAACGAGAGACGAATCCATTCCTCGCAGGGAATTGATAGCTGTTCGAACGTGATTTTGGATTTCTGCCGCCGATTCCAGCCCGCACTTCTCACGACAATTTGGTGGCGCCGGCGTCTCGCCGGCGGTTTCTCCGGCCCTCAGCACTGTGCAAAGACGCCGGCGAGACGCCGGCGCCACAACACCTCGCAATCATACGGGGGCCGGTTCGCCACTCTCGACGTTCTCTGTAAACTCTGTGTTCAGCTTTTCCGCCGCGCGAAAACGGTTGAGTTCGTTCGCAGCTACTTCCGGGACGCCGCATTGATTAATTGGTTCGCAAGCGGGTTTCACGTTCCGACCGCAGATCTTCCATGACGCTCTGGATGAGTTCCTTGGCTTTGCGCAGTTCGTCCGTAATGATCTGAATGTCCATAGTGGGCTTGGCGGGGTCGCGATGGCTATGGCAATAGACTCCGTGCTGGCCCACGAGCACCATGGCGTTGGTTACGCGGTCGAGCGTGACAGCGAGACGTCCGCGATGCGCCCCTAGCATTTGCTCGTAGTGCGCGATCTCTTCCTTGTGGTCCTCAAAAGCGGACATTGCGGGGCTCCTGCCTGCTGCCGGATTTGTTCTTCCTGCATTCAAAGTACGCGCATCTGCTGATCTTCGCAACCCCGGCAGGGGGTCCATTGGCTATAGCCGGAGCCCGCCGCCCAGAAACGTGTTGCGCGTCTGGAACCTTGACGGCGCCAGATTCTTTACTCCCCGGCGGCCTGGTCCGATAATTTGGGATGAGTTACGAGCCGCTCTACGAACGGTTCGAAATTGGGGCCCAGACGGCATCCGTCTTGGCGTTCAATTTGTCCGGTCAGGATTTTTGGCGCAGGGGGATAGGCCCGAACTGTTCTTCTTTCGAGTAAATGGAAAAGAAACGGTGGTTGGAATTTCAGGCGCGAGCCTGGCGCGATTCGAAAGCGGGCGGCCGCGGTTGTCGCGCGAACAAAAAATTGACGTAGCCGGACGATGGCTGAAACGGCAGATAGAAGCCGGCAGGCCACTGGATTCGGGGAGCTTGTACATCCAAGACGATGAGCTGGCAAATCTGGCAAACGAACTCAATTTTACTGAGTGAGGTCGCAATGAGACGCTCCGATTTGGTGCAGACGCCGACCAAGGGTTCGACGCCGCGCACTACGCAGATTGTTTTTGGGGAACGGCAGCACCTTCTTCGCGTACTCGATTCGATCGAGACCACGCAAGTACCGCAAGTGCGCATGAGCACGGAGCGCCGCGTGATCGAGGAATTGATCCACGAACGCACGAAGGAACTGAACCACATCAATTCGTCATGGGACGAAAAGGTCGGTCTGGTCCTGAACGCCGACTCGAAGGCGGAAATGCTCGACAAGCTGGCGCGGGAAGCGCCGGAATCGGATTACTATTTACTCCGCCTGATCAGCGAGCACCCCAAGGTCCCTTCGAAGACGCTTGGCCGCCTGGCCAAGCACCCCTACGCGGCGATTCGGGAAAACGTGGCGAGGCATCCCAACGCCGATCCGGTCACTCTGGCCTGGCTCTCGCGCGACCGCAGCCAGCCGCTCTGGTACCTGGTGGCGTTCAATCCCAACACCCCCGCCGTCCTGCGCCGCAAGCTGCAGGAGCGCTTGCGGAAGTTGGGGCAGAGCACCTCCAGCAAATAAGAAATCGAAACCTTAAGTTGTAGCCCCGTTACGTTCGAAATACATCAAGAACTTGATCGCTGGAATGCGTCAATCCTTCCAAGCTACGTATTCCGGCTTGCTGATGAGCTTGGCCGGGTCCGCGCCGCGCATCGGACGGAACTTCTGGACGCGCCCGTTGGATACTTCGGCAACGTATAGATTTCCCTCCTGATCCACGCTGAACTGATGGACGCCCCAGAATCCCCCCGGCGCATCACCCTGGAAGCCGAAGGAATATTGGAATTTCCCATTCAGGTCCCATTTCACCATCTTCCACGTGCCGGAGTCCGCAGCCCACAAATACTTATGGTCGGCTCCTATGTAGATACTATAGACGTGCGACGGCGGATCGCCTGTGCGCCACTGATCCAGGAACTTGCCGTTTTCGTCGAAGACTTGAATGCGATGGTTTTCTCTGTCATTCACAAACACGCGGCGCGTCACGGGATCCACGGCGATGCCGTGCACGCTATTAAAGTAGCCGGGGCGTGTTTCCTTCCCCTGATCGCCCTTCTGGCCCCAGTCCTTCAGGAATTCGCCGTTCTTATCGAATTTGGCGACGCGCGTGCCGTTATATCCATCGGCCACGAAAAACGTGCCGTCGGGCAGCCAGGCCAGGAAGGTCGGGCGATTGAAGTGCTTACCATCGGCGCCGGGCTCATTGGCTGTGCCCAGCGACAGCACGAGCTTGTGGCCGTCGTTGGTGAACTCATACACTTGGCAGCGCGCATCCTCCACTAACCACACGTGCTTTTCCGGATCGTACGGGTTGATGTAAACGGCATGTGGCCGCTTGAGCATCTTGTCCCATTGCGATAGGTTCTCGACAATATTGCCTTCCTTATCGAGAATGAGAAAGTTGTGCTCCCATCGGTAGTCGATGCCATCCTTGCCCAGGAATCCCGGCCCGCCGGGAGTCTCGCCCGTTCCCCCTTCGCCCGGCGCGGCCGCCACCGGCCCCTGCGAAGCATTCCGCATGGGCGCCTGGTTCACGGGAAACGAAAGGCTCGGCCCGAGCTGTGGAATCGGTGTATTCTTCATCCTCGCCAAGGCGGGCAGCTCGCCGCGTTGCACGACGAATATCCGGTTTGGATTCTGAGCGAAGATGCCTTCTGGCGATCCCCAGGTCCATTTTTCGTGGCCGGGTAGCGAGGTGAGAGGTTTCGGCCAATCTCGCACGACTTCGTATTGTCCGCTCTGCTCTTGCCCGCCTTTGTCCGGCACAGCGCCAGCCACGTCGGAGGATTGCGGCTGCCCCTGCACAGGCGCCAGCCTGCCTCCAAACAAGAAAAGCAACGTAAGGCTAAAAAAGACGGTCACAATCATTCCGGTTCGTTTATGCATGGATTTCCTCCAAAAATGTTCAAACGAACTTAAGACGCAAACTGCCGCGCCCGTTCACAGGAATTCACCGCATGGCGTTGGCGCACGGCCGCCGTCGCCCTAGTTGCCGGTCACGCGCGCGTAACCCTGAAGCTGGAGAGTGGTGAGCGTAACCATGGCCCAAAGATCGACCTGGACCTCGGGCAAAATGGTCGCCGCATCGATTTTCCTTGCCAATACCCCTTGCCCGCAAACGCGGAAGTCGACCCCTGCCTTCTTCATTTTTTGGATTAAGGAAATATTGGGATTGTCATGGCCGTCGTTGCGTGCCTTGTATGCCGCATTGTTCAGGACGAAGTCGGTTCCTCCCTGATGAAATACCACGACGATCTTTCTGTGATCGGCCGGCACGCCCCCCTTGGCGAGCGTATTGAAATACTGGGCGATCTTGAGGAGACCGGGATTCACATCGTCAATTTTCGGAGACGCTTTGCCGATATCGAACGCGACCTTGTAAGTCAGATTCAGATCGGGCGGTTCGTGCGCGTTGGGCACATCAAGTGCGGCTTCGATGCCGGGTATTGGCAGGGTTTGCACCGCTTGGGCATGCGCCAGGCCCGAAAATCCGATTAACGCAGCCGATACGACCGCGGCGCCGATCCACAATGTCTTCATGGCATCCTCCATCAATTTGAATTTCCGTTCTGACCGCATAATTATGATCGGTATTCCATATAGCAGACGTGAGTCGCGACGATTCCGTTTCGCGCATTGCCGTTCAATCCGGGATCCAGATTTGGACCTCTCGCTTGTGCATCGTACTCTTGTTCTGTCTTTCTACACAACGGATTTGCCACCAGAGCAGGGCCCCAGCGGGATCGCAGCCAGCGGCTCGGCGCTATTGTGCGGCGAAGCGGCCTAATTGGAGCCGGGTCTGGAGAAAGCGAAGGATCGTGTCGCGCGTGATCATCCCGACGATGTGCCCTTCGGAAGCGACCGGCATCTGGTTGATGTCCTCCTTCTGCATGCGATCGAGAACACCGATGACGGGCTCGTCGGGCGAGGCGCTGTGGATGCGATCGAGCGGCAACATGACGGCCTGAATTGACGTGTTGTCCCATTTGTCGCGCGGCACCGAGCGGACGCCGTGAAGCGTTATGAGGCCGACGGGGTTTCCGCCAGCGGTGACGACATGGCAACGGCGGCCTGTCCGCAACACTTCGTGGACATATTCCCCAAGCGTATTGTCGCGCGGAACCCTGGGCACGTCGCTGGTCATGATGTCCTCGGCACGCACGCCGGTGAGTGTATTGCGGATGGCCACCAGCGCGTAGCTTTCTTGGGCCGCACTCAACAGGAACCATCCGATGAAGGCTATCCACACGCCGCCCACCCAATTGCCGTTCAGCGCCTGCCAAATTCCGACGAAGATGAGAATGTAGGCGAAAAATATCCCCGAATTGGAGGCGATGCGCGTGGCTCGGGTGAAATCCTTAGTGATCCCCCAGGCGATTCCCCGCAGGATGCGCCCGCCATCCAGCGGAAATCCCGGCAGCAGGTTGAACAGCGCGAGGATGAGATTGATCTCCCAGAGCCATTTCGCAGCTGCGGCGAACATGGAATCGACCGGGGAATAATGCGCGATCAGCCAGAAGCAGCCGGCCAGAAACAGGGTCGAAAGCGGGCCGGCGATGGCGATGTTGAATTCCTGCACCGCGTTCTCCGCTTCGTGCTGGATTTTCGCCAGGCCGCCGAATACGAGAAGCGTGATTGAATCCACGGGAATGCGGTAGCGCATCGCCACCATGCTGTGGCAAAGCTCGTGAAACACCACCGACCCGAAGAAGAGCACGCTGGTTACGATTCCGAGCGTCCAGTGCTGCGCCGGAGTCCAGCTGGGATGCTGGGAGACGAACTGAGTCCGCACCGAGAGGGTAATCAGCAGGAAGATGATGAACCAGCTGGGATGCAGGTAGATCGGGATGCCAAAGATTCGCCCGAGGGGAATGCCGGAACCAGGTGCAGGCTGCGCCATCACGAGTCTCTCAATTCGGTTCTAGCAGAACGGAGGCCAGGAATCCCCGTTTGCGAGGAATATCTCCGCCGGAAATTGCGATTTGGACCTCTGACTCGCGCATCGTACGCTTCTCTTGTCCCGGACACAACGAATTTGACCGGAATGGACATTAGGAGCCAAGCAATCCAGAAATGCGCCTGCGGGACCGACAAGTCCATCCGCGATCTTCTTGGTTATTGTTCTCCGGTGTTCCGCATGCTTGGTTGACGCTTCCAAAATGAGCCAAATGGCATCACCTGCAACACTCCTTTATCGCTTTGCCGCCAGTTTGTCCAAATCGGGATATGACGACGCTTCCACAACGCTGCGTTCGGGCGGCTGGACTTGTGTTTCGATTGCGGGAACCAATAGTCTGAGAGCAAGTTCCATCGTCACGGATGTAATCACAGCGGCAGCCAGGACGCGCCCATGAACTAGAGGTTTCACTTGGCTTGAAATACCAATGCCGATAAATGGCACTCCCAGGCATTTTTTCTGTTGTTCTTGATTGTCGATATTTTGGAATGCCTTTCTGGCTCCTAACGCAAGTTCATGAGTTTGGCCGGCCACCAAGTCAAACTTTTCTGCGCGAGAAGGCGCCAGCCGTAGCCAGGTGCCTGCACTTTGATAAGCGCTCTCTTCGCTCCATTTGCTGCGGATCGTCGTTATCTGTACATTCCGCGGCTTGGCACTTTCCATGCCCTCGCGCCGCTGGACAGCAACGGAACTCATGCTCGGCCCCTCGATGTATAAGACGGATCCTCCCTGAGGCAAAAGTGCGGCAAGCTGCTTGCCCTGAAGCTGGCCAATTTCGCGTTGTCCTTGGGTCACAGTGAATACGGGAACCCGAGGGCTCTTGCGGAGTTGCTCGATGTAATCCACATCGCTGTTACTGATCACCCATGCAATTCCCTCCGCAACCGCCATTTCGGCGACGCGGCGCAGCCCCGTCGCGCTCGCAGGTTCAACTAAGAATGCGCTGGGCCAGGATTCCGCGGAGGATTGGATGATTTTCAGTAACTGCTGGCCTTGAGTTATGGAATCATCGTCTGCGTGGATGACTTGCAGATCGAGCCCCATGCGTTCTCCGGTTGACCTCGCCACTAACCCCTGCTCATGTTGGTAGGCGTTGTCATTAGGAAGTGAAACAACGATCCGCAGTCTCTTCATCAGCCGTTTCTCCAGGTAGTCATCATCGACAGTATACTTCATCAGGTTGCACCATCCTGAAGTCTGAAATGTCGTCCCACCGAAACAATCAACAAGCTTGCTGCTGAGAAGGAGCCTACACTGCCGCTGCCTGAACCAGGAAGACGGCGAACCAAACACCCCGACACCGGCGCGAGTTCAAAACTAAAACGAAGTCAACTCCCGATAAACGGTCTTGTCAGCATGTGCGAAAGGGTGCTCTAATTCGGGCCGCTGAGCCAGGTCCCGATAAACGGGGCGGTCTCAATGGGTCGTCGCAACACTAGCCCGAAGTCAACTTTCAGGAGTCTCTAGCGGTAAAGTCGTTCGCAGGCGTAGATTCAAACGGAACACTGCTCTGTTTAGGTTCTGATTGAGTACGGCCAGAC
>JBGOZP010000009.1:0-107536 GCA_041480265.1 Terriglobia bacterium
AGCATACAGCCACGGCGGCCAGAGGAGATCGAGAGAACCGAAAGCAGAGAGTCAAAATCACAAGTCGGGCCGTGCGAAGGACTAAAATCTGAGGCCTATGGGCTCGCGGAACCAAAATAAAGACTTTTTCCGCAAGCTGTTTAGCCGCTGAAGCTAACTTTTGTTGCGGCTCCGCAGCGCTGTGTAACCTCCCGGCACTTTCATGCCGAACTTGTCGGAGGAATCTTGACCGGGTATGATCAGCCCGATGGCGTGGCTTTTCCGGATCGAGTCCACGGGTTGCCCCTGGTCAATGCGTCCGCCATGGTTTTCGGGTAGTTTTCCTGACCCGATCCGCTCTCGGCGAAGCATTGACGGGAGCAGTGACGTTTCATTTTGAAAGGGGAATCGCATGAGTTTCATGAAGCAGCCCAGTATTTTTGGTTTCCTTTTCCTCGCGTTCCTCAGCGCGCCATTTTCGGTTTCTGCCCAGACGATTTCTCCCGGCCAGCAGCTCGCACGCGATATCTATAAGGAACTCGTGGAAATCAACACCGTCACCGCCACGGGGGACACGGCAAAGGCGGCGGAGGCGATGGCCGCGCGGCTTCGCGCGGCGGGTTTTGCCGGCTCCGACCTCCAGGTGTTCAACCCTACGCCGCGCAAGGGGAATCTTGTGGCGCGTCTGCATGGCGCCGGCGCGCGCAAGCCGATCTTGCTGATGGCTCATCTCGATGTGGTCGAAGCGCGGCGAGAGGATTGGTCGTTCGACCCTTTCAAACTTCTGGAAAAGGATGGCTACTTCTACGCCCGTGGTTCCGGCGACGACAAGTTCATGGCGGCGATGTTCGTTGCGAACATGATCCGCTACAAGCAGGAGGGCTACAGGCCTGACCGCGACATCCTCCTGTTGCTTGAGACGGATGAGGAGATTCTCGACGCCAATGCCGTCGGGGTCCAGTGGATGCTCAAGAACCATCGCGATCTGATTGACGCCGAATTTGCGTTGAACGAAGGCGGCAGGGTGGATTCGAAAAATGGCAAACCCTTGCGCAACAGCCTGCAAACCAGCGAGAAAGTGCCCGTCAATTACAGTCTGGAAGTGAAGAACTCGGGCGGACACAGCTCGCTGCCGAGCAAGGACAACGCCATCTACCATTTGGCGGAAGGCCTCGCGCGTCTTTCGAAATACGATTTTCCGGTTACACTGAACGAAACGACGCGCGCATGGCTCGAACGCGCTGCGGCGTTCGAAGACCCGCAAATCGGCGCGGCCATGAATTCCGTGGCCTCCGGGCGGCCCGATCCCGCCGCGGTCGCGCGCCTTTCCGCCATGCCTGCGTATAACGCGCAGCTTCGCACAACGTGTGTCGCGACAATGCTTGAAGCCGGACACGCTTTTAATGCTTTACCGCAAAGAGCGCAGGCCACGGTCAATTGCCGCGTTCTTCCAGGCGAACCCGTCGAAGAAGTCCAGAAGACGCTGGTGCGGGTGGTGGACGACAGTCAAATCACTGTGACTCCCACGTGGACCCACGTTTACAGCAAGCCGTCGCCTCTCAACCCGGAAATCGTGCAGGCTGTGGAGCGCGTGACTTCGGAATTCTGGCCGGGCATCCCGGTGATTCCGACGATGGGCACCGGCGCAACCGATGGCAGCTTCCTGCGCAATGCTGGAATTCCCACCTACGGCACTTCCGGCCTCGCTGAAGACATCGGCGACGTTCGCGCCCACGGCAGGGACGAACGCGTTCTCATCAAGTCCTTCAATGATGGCCAGGAATATTTGTATCGCCTCGTCAAAACCTTGTCTTCGAATAAATAATCGGCGTTGTCGCTGGCCGCGAGCTGACAGGCAAGCTCTCGCGCGAAGTGCCGCCGGCGAAAATGTTGGAGCGATTTTCTGGTTAGGCGCGGGCGCTGGCGATCCGCTGCGCGACGTATTCGCGCATGGCCGCGTCAAAAACGCGCTCGAGCTTTTGCGCGATGGGGCCGGGCGCGGCCGCATACTTGTGGCCGGCGATTTCGTTCACCCCAAGCAAGTTGCGGTTGGTGGACGTGATGAAAACTTCATCGGCGGCGTAGAGGTCTTCCGGCGTCAGGGTCTGCTCGACCATCGGCACGCCGTTGCGAGGAGCGATCTCGAGCAGCACGCTGCGCGTCACCCCTTCCAGGCAGCCGGATGACAGCGGCGGGGTCGTGACTTTTCCGTCCTTCACGCTGAAGATATTCGCGGTCGTGCACTCGGCCACCTCCCCGCGCTCGTTGAGCAGCACGACTTCGCTCCAGCCTTCTTTCTGCGCTTCGGCCAGGTGCCAGACGTTGTTCAACCAGGAAGTGACTTTCGCGCCGGCAAGCGGCGAACCCGCATGGCGCCCGTGCGGGGCGATGCTCAGGCGCGCTTGCTGCGGATGGGCCGGAAGCCCGGCCGAGCAGAGAATCAAATCCACCTGCGGCATGGGCTCATCGCTCTGCCAGAACCCGACGCGGTTATAGATCATGTAAATTCGAGCGGTGCCTTCCACAACTTGATTGGCGCTCAACAGTTCGCTCAAATGCCGCCGGACTTGCGCAGGATCGAACGGGAAGGGAAGCCGTGTCCGCCCGGCATCTTTTTCGAGGCGCCGCCAGTGACGTTCATAGGCGAACGCTTCGCCCTGAAAAATTCGCATCGTTGTGAACAATCCCCAGCCGTTGAGCAAGCCGGCCTGGCCCGGCGAAAGACGCACCTGCTCGATCGGAATCAGGCGGTCGTTGTGGAATACATGCCGATGGATCACTTGGACCTCGCGCGAAACTTTTCCGCAATTCGCTCGTACATTCTAACCCAGGTATGTCCCGGCGGAATCGGTCGCAGAGACCTCCATGACGCATATAGCAAAATAGCGGAAAGGCAGCCGCTGAGGGTCACCCAGCCGAAATACGGTCTTCGGTGATCTCCACCTCGCTCACTCCACGAAATGAAAAAAGTAGTTTGATCAAATACTTCGGCGGATTTTCCGATGTTTTGCGAAGGACATGACCAACCGCGGCTGTGACGGCGGCGTGGAAGAGTACGTTTCCAGCCTGTACTCCGGCAAGGTTGACACGAACGGCTTGGCCCGGCTGAAATGAAGCCATATATTCTCCCGATCGAATTCTGGTCCCGCGGCGAATGAATTGCAACATGCCATGGGTTGTCACCTAAGCCCATGCGAGATACCATGCAGCGGCGCGCTCTGACTGTATTCTGGCGGGCTCCACGCGTCGCTTGAAGCGTGCAGCATAAAGGTAGAGCCCGCTCTCGTCGGTCGAAATGGAGGCTGCCATGTGTTGCCGTAAGATTCGCGGTCGATTGCCCGGCTTCTTCATAGCCGCCGCAAGCCTTGTGCTGCTCTCCGGATGCTCGCGCGCGCCCAGCGCTCCTGACGCGGGCCTGCGTTCCTTTTCCGCGGACCGCCTCCTCGGCCATATTCGTGCGCTTTCTTCGGACGAATTTGAAGGCCGCGGCCCGGGGTCCAAGGGCGAACAACTCACGATCAAATATCTCGAGGAGCAATTTCGTTCGTCCGGTCTTGAGCCCGGGAACCCCGATGGCACTTATCTTCAGAGCGTGCCCTTGGTGGGCATCACGCCGGACAAAAGTATGAAACTCACGCTGACGGGACATGGCCGCACCCTCGAACCGAAATTTGAGGACGACTACGTCGCATGGTCGAAGCGCGTCACGGATTCGTCTTTCGTGGATGCCGATATGGTTTTCGTAGGCTACGGCGTTCAGGCGCCGGAATTCCAGTGGGACGATTTCAAGGGCGTGGACGTCAAGGGCAAGATCATCGTAGTGCTCATCAACGACCCGCCTGTGCCCGACCCATCCGACCCGGCAAAGCTCGACCCCAAGATCTTCGGTGGCACGGCCATGACCTACTATGGCCGCTGGACCTACAAGTTCGAAAAGGCCGCGCAGATGGGCGCGGCGGGGTGCGTCATCATTCACCAGACCGGCCGCGCCGGCTATCCCTGGGAAGTCGTGCGCAATAGCTGGAGCGGCACGCAGTTTGATCTGGCGACTCCGGACAAGAATATGGGGCGGCTGGCGGTGGAAAGCTGGATCACCTCGGACTTCGCCACCAAGCTGTTCCGATTGGCCGGCCAGGACCTGGACAAGCTCATCCAGGCCGCCGCCCGCCGCGATTTCCAGCCCGTGCCGCTCGGCATCCATGAGAAGCTGGCGATTCACAACTCTTTGCAGACCCTCGATTCGCACAACGTCATCGCGAAAATTTCCGGGAGCGATCCGGACTTGAAGAATACATACGTCGTGTACACGGCGCACTGGGATCACTTCGGAATCGGGCCGGAGGTCAACGGCGACAAGATCTACCACGGCGCCGTGGACAACGCCTCGGGAACGGCGGCGTTGCTGGAAATGGCGCGCGCCTACAAACAGCTCCGCAGGCCGCCGTCCCGCACGATCCTGTTCCTTTCGGTCACCGGGGAAGAGCAAGGCTTGCTGGGCTCGCAATACTATGCCGAGCATCCTTTTTATCCGCTAGCGCGCACGGCCGCGGATATCAACATGGACGGGATGAACGTTCACGGTTTGACGCGAGATATTGTGCAGATTGGCCGCGGCGCCTCGACGCTCGACGAAATTATCGAGGCGGCCGCCAAGGAACAAGGCCGCGCCGTAAAGTTCGATCCCGAGCCGGAAAAGGGTTTTTACTATCGCTCCGACCATTTCGAATTTGCCAAGAGGGGAGTTCCGGCGTTCGATCCCGACGAAGGAGTGGATTTTATCGGTAAGCCCGAGGGGTGGGGCCTGGAGGCTCGGCGCAAGTACACCGCCGAGAGCTACCACAAGCCGGCGGACACCATCAAACCGGACTGGGACCTGAGCGGCGCCCTCCAGGACTGCCAGCTTTATTTCCTGGTCGGCTACCGCGTTGCCAGCGATCCCCGCATGCCCGAATGGAAGCCCGGCGCGGAATTCAAGGCCATCCGTGACGCTTCTTTGCGCTCCGCCGGGAGCACGCCCTGAGGCTGAATCCCGAAATTGAGATTCTTTGGGAAAGATTATGTTCTGACACGGCCGACTTCGTTAGAGATGTGCTGCCGAAACCCGCTTCGCATGGAAAGCAACTCAAACGAACGCGCGTTTGCGAAAGATGCAGGTTATAGAGCGAGGAAATTCTGCAGAAGCTTCATTCCGACGTCGGTAAGGACCGATTCGGGGTGGAACTGCACGCCTTCGACCAGCAGTTTGCGGTGGCGGAGGCCCATGATGATGCCCTCGGTTTTCGCGGAAATTTCGAGCACGTCGGGAAGCGTCTTTTCCTCGACGATGAGCGAGTGGTAGCGCGTGGCGACGAAGTCCTGCGGCAGATCCTTGAAAATCGTCTTGTTGTCGTGATGGATGCGGCTGGTCTTGCCGTGCATGATTTTCGGCGCGCGGATTACCTTCCCGCCAAATGCGTAGCCAATCGCCTGGTGGCCGAGACACACGCCAAGGATCGGAATCACTCCGGCAAAGCGGCGAATCACTTCCACGCAGATGCCGGAATCTTCCGGGGTGCCGGGACCTGGAGAAATCACGATGCGTTGCGGCTGCTTCTCGGCGATCTGCTCGAGCGTGATCTGGTCGTTGCGGTGCACTTCCAGCTTCTCGCCCAACTGGCCGAGAAACTGCGCCAGGTTATAGGTGAACGAATCGTAGTTGTCGAGAAGCAGAATCATTGCCTGTGGCTCGCATCCGTCTTCCCCGCATCAGCCGCAAATAGCCGGCCGCGCGTGGAAAGACCAAAAGGAAAGTATAAGGTGAGTCGAGGAGCTACACAAATCAAAGAGCTTGCGCGCGCATCGTATCGGGGTCCGGTTCTTCCTCATCACGCCCGCATTTTTCCCTGGTTTTGGCGACGTAGTCGTCCAGCTCGCCCTTCGCGCGCATCTGGATCAGCCTGTCCATCTGCGGCCAGCGCGACGCAGCGTCCTGCTTGAGGATCGCCTGATACGCTTTCAGCGCGCCAAGCAGGCCCGAGAGGGCCACGGCCTGTTCATCCTTGGCTTTGTCCGGATGCTCGATCATGAACGCGGCGCTCGAAAGGACCATTTGCCTGGTGATTTCCTCGGAATGCGCCTTCGGCGAGGCGGGAAGCGTGCCGAAATAATCGAAGCAGACATTCACGGTAATGTCCGGAATGGCGATGATCCACTGAATCATCCACTCCCGATGTTCTTTTGCGCCCTTGGCGAGCGGGTCTTCTTCCAGCTCGTGCGCCACCTTGACGGCCCGGGCGCGCTCTTCAGGCGTGGAAGGTCCACGAGTCTGCGCCCCAGCAGTACGCGGGGCAAGGAATCCAATCACTAGCGTTGCGATGGCAATGGCCCGCATGGCGTGCGTTTTCATTGAGCGCTCCCCGCGGATACCGGCGGTGCGGTCATTTCCGTTTACCCCGGAAACGTATATAACACGAAGTGACTCGTGAATCGTAATTCGTAAATCGTGAAAACACATTCGGATCGCCCGCGAATTATGCCACTCGATTTTCCGAATCACGATTCACGAATCACAAGTCACGAATCACGATTCACTTCCGCCTGCCGCCCGGCGCAGGGTCGAGTCCCCGGTGCGCGATTTCCAGCGCCGTCAGCAGCGCGCGCGCCTTGTTCACCGTCTCCGTGTACTCCTTCTCGGGGACGGAATCCGCGACCAGGCCCGCGCCGGCTTGCACGTAGGCCACGCCCTTCTTGACGACCATGGTGCGAATGGCGATGCAGGAATCGAGATTGCCCGAGAAATCGAGATACAGGATCGCTCCTCCATAGATGCCGCGGCGGGTAGGCTCGAGTTCGTCAATGATCTGCATGGCGCGCACTTTGGGCGCGCCGGAAAGCGTGCCGCCGGGAAAGCAGGCGGCGAGCGCTTCGAAACAGTCCACATCTTCGCGCAGACGCCCGCGCAACGCCGAGACCAGGTGCATCACGTGCGAGTAGCGCTCGACGAACATCAGTTTTTCGACGCGCACCGAGCCGTACTCCGAAACGCGCCCCAGATCATTGCGCCCCAGATCGACCAGCATGATGTGCTCGGCTTGCTCCTTGGGATCGGCGGCGAGTTCCGCTTCCAGGCGCTGGTCTTCGATTTCGTCAAGTCCCCGCGGGCGTGTCCCGGCGATGGGGCGGTAGAACGCTTCGCGGCCCTGCACCTTGAGCAGCATTTCCGGCGAACTGCCGACGACAGCAAGATCATTCAGCTTCAGAAAGTACATATACGGCGACGGATTGACGACGCGCAGGGCGCGGTAGATTTCAAATGGGTCGGCGTCGGTGCGCGCGGCAAACCGCTGGCTGATGGCGACCTGGAAGATATCGCCGGCGCGGATGTATTCCTTCGATTTGCGGACCGCCTCGAGGAATCGCGCGCGGCTGAAGTTGGACGTCACCTTGAACGGACGGGGACGGCGGCGCTTGGGACGTTCGGAGGCCACAGGCTCGTCCAGACGCTTGCGCGTGGCGCGAATTTCGCGCACCGCTTTGTTGTACTTGGCGCGCAGGCTGCCTTCCCCGTCGGTAAAAACATTGCGCACGATCCACAAGCGGTGCCGGACGTGGTCGAATACGACCAGCCCAAGGAAAAACATCATCACCGCATCGTCCATGCCGACGTCATCGCGCGCCGTGTCGGGAATGCGCTCGATCAGGCGCACCATGTCGTAGGAAAAATAGCCGATCGCGCCGGCCACCAGCGGCGGCAGCCCCGGCACTCGCACGGGGCGGTAGCGCTCGACGCGATTCCGCAAGTAATCGAGCGGATTCGATTGCACCCAGGAAACGCGGCTTTCGCTTTCCAGCACGCACGCCCCGTTGACGTAGCGAAACACCTCGACGGGATTGGCGCCCACAAACGTGTAGCGCGCGATTTTTTCCCCGCCCTCGACGCTTTCGAGCAGGCAGGCGTAACGCGCGTCATGCGCCAGGCGCAGGTAGGCGGAGACGGGTGTGATCGTGTCGGCCGTGAACGTGTCGTAGACAGGCACGAGATTGCCCTGCCGCGCAAGCTTGCAGAAGGTCTTGAAGTCAGGCTGAATCATCCATTCACCGAGGCCGCTTACCGCGGCCCTGTCCCAGAGATTTTTCTTCCCGCTCGAGCACTGCAAGCACCGCTCGGCGTATGGCGGTCTCCGGCGCGCGCTCGCCCGTCCAGATTTCATATTGCGCGAAACCCTGCGCGAGAAACATTTCCACTCCCGAAACTGTTTCGATGCCCCGGTGGCGGGCGCGCTGCAATAATTCCGTCGTGCGCGGACGATAGACCATATCCATGACCAGCCGGCAGTTGAGTTCCGCGCTCTCGAGCGGCGATCCGCCGCGCGGGTGCATGCCGACGGGCGTGCAATTCACGATCGCATCGAAAAATTCGCCGCGCAGATCAGCGCGCGCCACGACCTGCGCCCCAACGGCTCGCGCCAGCGCCCGGGCGCGCTCCGGACGCCGCGCGGAAAGACACACGATCGCCCCGGCCTGCGCCAAAGCGAAAGCAGCCGCGCGCGCCGCGCCTCCGGCGCCGAACAGGAGGATTCGGCTCCCCGCGAGCTGCATGCGCCGATCGAGGCTGCGCAGAACCCCGACGTAATCTGTATTGTACCCGTAGAGGCGCCCTCCGCCACGCACAACCACCGTGTTGACGGCGCCGATGCGCGCCGCCAACGGATCGCAATCGTCCAGATGCCGGAGGATGCGCTCCTTGTGCGGGATCGTGACGGCGAATCCGGCGATGCCGAATGGCTTGCTGGAGCGCAGGAAATCACCCAGGTCCTGGACCAGAAACGGCAGAAAAACGGCATCGAACTTGCGCGCGCGGAACGCCGTGTTGTGCAACAAGGGGGAGAGCGAATGGCCGATCGGATTGCCGATCACGCCATACACGCGAGTCTTGCGCGTGATCCGCCCGGCGCGATAGAGCTGCGTCATCGCCTCGAGAGAAAGCTGGCCGGGTGCTGTGGCTTGTTCGACAGCGGCATAGGCGAGCGCGCTGCCCGCTCGCAAGGATAGAACGCGTCCCGCCAGGCCGATTTCACCCATGGGAATCGCGACCGTGCGGTGGCCGCCCCGGGCAAGTTCGCAGATTCGGACGCTATCGGAAATGGAATGGCAATGAGCGGCAATTTTTGCGATTTCTCCCCCGGCGCGATGAAGCCGGCGAGCGATCCCCGGAAGTTTCGGGGGCGTCCGGCGGAAATTGTGATAGGAGACCATTAAGCGTGCCGGAGAAAGCATGCTCCGCAGCTTTGCCGATGCAATATGATTCGCGGTTTCAATTTCGACGTCGCACCAGCGGCAGCCCGCCTGTACCGCTTGCGCCAGCACCTCAAGTTGCGCCTTGCGTGTGCCTCGGAACAGACCCCCTCCCTGACGGCTGCGGCAGGTTGCGATCAGCATCGCGCGAGGCCGGTGGCGGCCTAACCACGCCAGAAACGAAGCCCGTTCCCTGGAATCATGAAGATAGTCGAGGCGTAGCTCGAGCGCCCGGGTTGCTTTGAGCCCCAGACGTATTTGAGAGATCATTTCACGCGCTGTCCCGGCGGCGATCACACCGCAGATACGATCTTTTCCGAATGGCCTCTCCAAGCTGTCCCCCCCCGCCCAAAGGCTGAACTAATGGCTTTACCATGCGGGTGACAAGTATGTAAAGCGGCAGAACACGCTTTCTTGACGGTCACTTTGCCGGGTGCTAGTTTGGGATGAAAGACTTTGCCAGGGCTATGGCGCTTTTCTCGATGGCAGGAGGAGCAGTTTCCATGCGCAAATCAATTGGCTATCGTTATCTCGTGATGGGACTTAGGTTGGGATTGGGAATGGCGATGGCTGCCGGCCTCGCTGCGGCACAGCAATCTCCCAGAGTGCCCAGCGAATCGGATCTCTATTGCACGGGTTTGGCGACCGACCAGGCCGCCGTCCCGGCAGAGACGTACCTGATCTCGGGCGAGAACTCCCGCTACAAGAATACGTTCCAGGCGGGAGACTATGTGTTCATCAACCAGGGCGCGGACCAAGGCGTCAAGGTCGGTGACGAATTTGAAGTCATTCGCCCAGTGCACGATTACCTGAAAAACAAATGGTTCAAGGAGCAGGAACAACTGAACCGTGCCATGGGCACCAGGTACGCCGACATCGGGCAATTGCGCGTCATTCACGTGCAGGCAAAGACTTCGACCGCGGAATTGAAGTTGACCTGCGACTTGATGCAGCGTGGCGACATTGTTCGCCCGTTCACGGCTCGCCCTGCCCCCGCGTTCCACGACGCGAAGTTCGATCCCTTCGCTGTCCCCTCCGGCAAGAAAATGGCTATGGTTGTGACCACGAAGAGTTTCGGACAAATAGCCGGATCAGGCGCCATCGTGTTCGTGAACCTGGGCAGCGGTCAGGGCGTGAACGTGGGAGATTATTTCCGTGTATTCCGGTACCAGGGAGCGCATAACGACACGATCTATCAGATCCGTGACACGGCTTACAAGGTGTACGGGTTCGGGAGTACGCCCGTTGCATACCAGTGGGACAATCTCCCCCGGCAGGTCCTTGGCGAAGGAATTGTGCTCCGAACGGGGCCAAACTCAGCGACCGTGCTGATCACAACCGCCCGAGAAGAAATATACGCCGGAGATTACGTAGAGCTTGAGTAGCCGGCTGGAAAAGTTCCTTCACGCAATCCGCAGTGGAGACGAGGAGGCCCTGGTCTGAATCACAGATCAGGGCCTTTTTGCATGCGGCGCAAGTCGCAACGCCAGCGGTCACCATTCCCACACCCGGCAAGATTGCGAACAAACCCGCCATCTCACGAGATGGGAAACACTTGAAGGCTCGCTTCGGAGAACACTTCGGCTGCGAATGCAAAGACGCGTGTGGAAGGTTCGCCCCAGGCCTCACGCGGCAGACCGGCCTTGGCGCAAGTCTCTTCCAGAAACACACGGCAAGACCAGCCTCGCTCGGCGGCAACCTGCGGAAGCAGCAATCCCCGCTGTGCGCCTTGAACGATCATCAGACCGTGACGCCCCACAATAATCTCTTCCAGTACGATGGGCTCGAGTGGTGAAAGCGCCGAAATTTCAATTTCCAGGCTGCGAATTTCCTGGGGCTCGACGGGAGAAAATCGGGGATCGTGCAGGGCTGCATTGATGGCGGCGCGGGCAACCGTTTCCGCCAGTGGATCGAGCGATTCCACCTGGCCGACACATCCGCGGAGTTTGCCGCCGCGATGAAGTGTTACGAATGCCCCCGCGGGAGCGGTCAGCGTTTCCGAATACGGCGGAACATCTAGAATCCGCTTCTCGATGACGGCGCTCGAAATCGCGCGGCGCGCCAGGTCCAACAATGCGCGGCAATCGTCACTGGACAGTGGGGACATCTTGCGCATTCTTGCGCCGCTCAAGAATTCTCAGGTGGCGCCTTTGTTTCACGCTGCCGTCCACGCGGCCCCAAAACTTCTGAAAATACTGGACCGCCGAAACCACTGCGCTTCCCACAACCAGCCACAGCAACACAACGCCGAGCGGCCGCATGATCGCGTGCTTGGCCGCCAGAATGACGGCGCACACGGCCATCACCTGCAGCACCATCTTCGTCTTGCCGAGTGCCGAGGCGGGAATCGTGAACCCTTCGGCGGAGGCGATGTTGCGCAAACCCAGCACGACAATCTCACGGCCGATGATGATCACCGCCATCCAGCCTTGCACCAGGTGCATTTCCACCAGCGAGATAAACGCCGCGGACATCAGCAGCTTGTCCGCGATGGGATCGAGCAAGATCCCGAGCGTGGTAACTTCGCTGCGTCTCCGCGCGTAATAGCCGTCTGCCCAGTCGGTGGCTGCCGCCGCAAGCAGGATGAGAACGCCCCAAACAGCAAAATTAATCGCCACACCAAAAAAAATAACATTGGGTGCGCGCGTCAATAGGACAACGACCAGCACCGGAATAAAGAAGATCCGTAATATCGTCAGGCTGTTCGGCAGGTTCATGACGCACCCGGGGGGCTCCCCTGTAAAAAAAGAAAGCGCCCGCCCAGTCGCGAGGCATCCCCACTATAGACGTACACTTGCAGCCAGTCAACGATTGCTCAAAAAGAGTACCGCTAGGCCGGGAGTGGGCTGGTTCGCAACGAAACATATCCTCTCCGCCTCGAAGAACACGGTTCACCGAGAACGTTTACCCTGAACCCTTCAAGTGAAGGGTTCTCCGTGAACGGTTTACCATGAACGTTTACCTGGCACCCTTCGAGTGAGGGGTTCTCGTGAACAGGACGGAGCACACGCCCGGTTCTTGAGCCGCCAGCCCCTCGCTTGGGCCAAAACCCCCTACCAATAGGCCGCATTCATGGCTCTCTATTGACGAATACACAGGCGTTATCTCGTTACTGATAAGAAACACGAGTGCTGCAAGCCTGTGCAAATCAGGGCTTTGCGGCCGTTGCGCCCTTCTGGAGTTCCGGTGTTGCGGCCGGGAGCACATTATCACGTAAGTCATTGCAAATACGCGCTTTGTAATTACACAAAAAGAGCAAAAAGAACATAAAATTATCTAATTTGTCAATCACGCGCGTGAGACCAATATCCGATTCCACAAGATTTCCACAGCCCGCCGACTCCAGGAATCGGGCCTTCGCCTGCCTGGCCGGGGTTCCGCTGTGGTCAAAATCTCTCGTCTTTTGATGGGTTTCCAAGGATGAGCGGCGCCGGATCGCATGGCGGGAAGCCCGGCGTTGCCGCCCTGAACTTCGCGGTCAAGCCGATGCAGGCTCGGAGCTTATGTTGAGCCGGCGCGCGACCGAAGCGGGCAACTCCGCTTCCATGACCATTGCGGAATCGCGCACTTCCGAGTGCAGCACCCGGCCCAGCGCATGCACCAAAGCGATCGCCCGGCCATCCTTCAGCGGAAGTTCGAAATGGAGATGCAAGATCGGATCGACAGGCATGGCGGCATCAATGCGTGCGAGAAGTTCGTCGAGGCCTGCGCCGGTCTTTGCGGAGACGCGCACCGAATTGTGAATTCCATGCAACGCGGCGGCGTGCTCGGGCGTGAGCTGATCGATCTTGTTGAGCACGTGCAGGCGCGGGCGATCGGCCACGCCCAATTCCTTCAGAATTTTTTCCACCTCGGCGTCCTGTTCGGAATGGTGCGGATTCGAAATGTCCGTAACGAGCAGGATCAGCGCCGACTCTTGCACTTCTTCCAATGTGGCGCGAAATGCCGCGATGAGTCCGGGAGGAAGGTCCCGGATGAAGCCGACTGTATCGGAAAGCAGCACGCGACGGTTCGATGGCAGACGCACGGCGCGCACGGTTGGATCGAGCGTCGCAAACATTTTCGAAGAGACAAGCACGCCGGCGCGGCTCAATGCGTTGAACAGCGTCGATTTTCCGGCATTCGTGTAACCCACAAGCGCCACGGCGCCGAGCGGCACCGCCTGGCGCGTCTCGCGGCGCAGCGCGCGCTGCTTGCGGATTGATTCAATGGATTTGGCCACTTTACTCACGCGATCGCGGATGCGGCGGCGGTCGGTTTCGAGTTTCTGCTCGCCGGGACCGCGTGTGCCGATGCCGCCGGCCTGGCGGGAAAGTTCTTTTGCGCTTCCGGCAAGGCGCGGCAGCATGTAGTTGAGCTGCGCGAGTTCGACCTGGAGCTGCCCTTCGCGGCTGCGCGCGTGCCGCGCAAAAATGTCGAGGATGAGCTGCGTGCGATCAATCACGCGGCAATCGGTGCCGCTTTCCAGGTTGCGCAACTGCGTTGGGGTCAGGTTGCGGTCGAAGATCACCAGCGGCGCTTTGTGAAGCTCCGCCTCGATTTTCACTTCTTCGATCTTGCCGCGGCCGATGACGGTGGCGGGGTCAATCTTGTCGCGCATCTGGAACACGCTTCCAGCCACCTGCGCGCCCGCGCTGCGCGCCAGCTCCGCCAGCTCGGCCAGCGACGCGCGCTCCGCCTCACCCGCATCAATGCCGGGCACATGCGAGGCCCGCTTCAGCCCTACCCCGACCAGGAGTACGCGTTCGCGAGATTCTGTAGAACGTGTCGTCTTCATTCTGGTGCAACGATGGCGAGCAACTTCAAGGAATAGACGTGCGGCAAGAGATGTAACTCCATAAAATTATTATACACCCGGCAAATACGCGCAACTACGACGCTGCGTGAAAAGAGCGGCGTATTTCTTGCTTTCAACCTGCGCTGAAATCGAGAAGTTCACGCAGCTAACAATTGAATCCAAAAACGTGGCAGTACAGTTGGAAGGCGCCGACAATGGAATTAAATTCTTCGATATCATTAACCATCCCGCAAAGCGAGACGAACTCGCGGCACTCCAAAATCTCGCACCGGCGAGTTGCGCGTCTTCCGCGCGCTTTCTACCTAATAGGTGACATTTTGAACCCGCTACGGCTTTGATTCCTTCTGCGGGAACTGGGCTAACTCGCTGAGACATAGCAACTTCCGGCTTGGCCGTTCAATTGCCCCTCTTTAGCGAGTCCCTGGTCTATTATGGCTATGATCCACTAGGAAGGGCCCATCTATGCATCACACGAAGACTGCTATTCGCACGAGTTTGCTGGCCGCGGCAATGCTGTGGGTGGCCTTAGCAGGCGTTGCGGCGCCCCAAGCCTCGGGACAGGGCACCCTAGGAGGCCAGGTCCTCGGGCTGGATGGCAAAGCTGTGGAGGGGGCGCGCGTTATTTTGCAGGACTCTGATGGCGGACATCTGAAGACAGAGGAAACCAATGCCCAGGGCCGTTTCTGGTTTCCGACGCTCCCGGTAGGGCTGTACGATTTGCGCGCATCCTTCAAGGGACGTTCCTCGGAATGGCGCAAGAACGTATGGGTGGAGCGCGGCCACCAGACCACCGTCACTCTCGGGTTGAAGCCGAAAAAGTAAAGTCCTGAGTGACGCCCCGCCGCGTTAAGGAACGCTAATCCCCCGCAACAAACTGAGTTGAGAGTCGAGAGCCAAGATTGAATCCGGCCCGCGATTGCTCGCTATTCGAACTCTCGACTGTGAACTGTCAACTCTCGACTATTGATAGATGAACATGAGGTCCAAGATTCGGCCGTCGCTCGCCAGAATCAGCGCGCGATCGGAAAGGACAACGCGCGAACAGCCGTTGGGTAGAGGGGGCAATTGGCGATCCAATTCCGTGGGTAAAGGTTCGACACGCCTCTCAAGACCCGGAGGTAGTGTTCCGTTACGCCGTACCTGCCTCTCCAGTCCGGGAGGAAGGCCTCCACCTCGTTTGGCCAAGCCTGGGGGCAGGCCTCGGCCGCTGCTGGACTGGTAATACCCGCGAATCAGGAGCTGCTGATGCTCAGAGAAAACCAACGAATCGCCAGAGTCTCGCTCTTCTCTAGGTGAATCGTCACGTTCCCTTCTAAAGTGCGAACCGGCTCTGGGCGCTGATCGTTCGGGTGCCGATGCTTCGGCCACTGTGACAGCATTCCCCGCCACGGCAAACGTGAGCTCCGTTTCAGGGGGTAACACGATCTCCTTTTTGCCAGTCATGAAGGCCGTTGCTGTTCCCGCACTGGCCCCAACCGCGCCGCCTATGAGTGCGCCTTTCCCGCCACCTGCGATATCGCCCAGGATTGCTCCAGCAACTGCTCCTCCACCGATCAGCGCCGTGTTTCGAACCAAGTGAGATTTCCCATCAATCCGCACAGTCTCGGTGTTAACTGCGCTTCTGCCGGCGTCAGTTAGCTGGAGGGAGATCGAAGCAGGCCGCTTGAGCCGTCCCGAACTGACAACCTCTATGACCTGGCCGTGGACCGTTGTGCCTTGGGCCAAGATGACCCGATTGCCTGAACGAACCGGCTCTGCGACGGTGGCCGAGAATGCCTGCCCTGCTTTGGCATCCCCGGTGTCCAGACGGTCGAGTAGGCGGACTCTTACCTGAGTACCGGGCTGGACGGACTGCGCCGGTGCAATCGGCGCTAACGCACAGAAAATAAGAAAGATCCACAAGGAAAACGCAAACTTGGTTTTCATGCTGCGCTCCTATCTTCAGGCGGACGGACGCAAACCGATGTTCGGATGGCCATACGGCAACGGCATAACTTGTCCGGCCTATTAAAGGCTACAAGCTCAGATATCTGGGTTCAATAGACCGAAGGTACGGGCCTAGCCAATCGGCTACCTGTCCATATGGACAGTGCTCAGGGCATAGCCTCTCTTGACTATTTTCGCGTGGCGAAATTGGAGGCCGTTGCCTAATAATCCATATCACTCACAGTATCAGCAACTTAACGATGCCATGCCATACGCCCTAGTTCACAATTAGCCTCATGCGGGCACTCTTGCGTGTTGCAAGAACCACGGCACAGTTAAAATGTTTCTCGGAGGATCCATGAGCAAGCATCAAGAGAAACAGCCGTTAGAGATTCGGATCGAAAGGCTGGAGAGGCAAAACCGGCTATTCCGGCGTGGAGCGCTTACCTGCCTGATCGCATTGGTGTCGGTGGGCTTGATGGGACAGACGAAGCGCCCGCGCAAAGCGGCGCCGGCCACCGCTCCAGCGGCTCCGGCGATACCGGAAAAAATCGAAGCGGGCAGTTTTATCTTGAAAGACAGCAACGGCAAAGTCCGCGCAGAGCTATCGATGGCGGGCACGGGGCCGACTTTCAAGCTGCGCGACGAGAGCGGAACCCCGCTGGTCACGCTCTCCTTGAATGACGGCAGCCCCCAAGGACCTATGATGTTCTTTTCGGATCCCCAGCATCACGCGGCGGTCTCCATCAGCGTTTTGCAGGGCATGGGCTCCCAGCTATCGTTGGTAGGCGCACGTCCCGATATTCAGGCGCGCATGGCAGTGGAGCCGGACGGCACGTCGTTCGAAATGTCCGACTCCAATGGTTTCACGACGAGTATCGGTAATGGAATACAAGCCTCGAAGGGCAAGCAGCCGAAGAAAACTACCGCGGCATCCATCACCCTCTACGGCAAAGACCGGAAGGTGCTCTGGTCAACTCCTTAGGAGTTTGTTGAAAAACACTGATTTCCGCAACTTCTCTGAACCGGATTGGTCTTCTGCGCAAGACAGGAGGCAAAACGAGGATTGGAGAAAGCGAGTTGGCTTCTTGATTTAGATTGTCGCGCTGGAGTGCAAATGTCCCGTCACCAACTGTTCGGCGTAAGTGGTGATGGCGGGGTCGTCGCCGAAGCCGGGGAGCCAGTGCACGAGGGGTTCCTTGCGGAACCAGGTGACCTGGCGCTTGGCGTAGCGGCGTGTGGCCTGAGAAATTGCTTTCGTGGCGGCAGCGAGTGTGACGGTGCCTTCCAGGTGCGCGCGCAGTTCGCTGTACCCGATGAAGTCGAATGGTTTCGCGTCCTGCGAAATGCCGCTGCGGCTGAGGCCGGCGACTTCTTCGAGCCAGCCGCGATCGAGCATCGTTTGGACGCGCCGCTCGATGCGGGCGTAGAGGGCGGCGCGCGGAGGCTGCAAGCCGATCTTGATGGGAGCGTATCCCTCGAGGCGCGTGCGGCCTGCTTGATGAACTTCGCTGAGGGGGCGCCCGGTGAGCAAGCAGACCTCGATGGCGCGAATCATCTTGGGACGATCGCGGGACCCAATGCGCGTGGCGGCCTCCGGGTCCAGGCGCCGTAGAACGCGGTGCAGGTATTCGAGGCTGTGCGTATCGGCGCCGGCTTCCAGACGCGCGCGGAGTTGCTCGGAGCGCGCCGGGGCATCCGATAGGCCCTCCAGCAGCGCGCGCAGATAAAGCCCGGTCCCGACGGTAAGGATCGGGAGCCGCGAACGCCGGCTCAGGTCTTCGAGAACCGCGATGGCCCGAACACGATACTCTCCCGCCGTAAAAGCAAAGCTGGCGTCCACCAGATCGAGTAGGTGATGCGGAATGCCTGCGCGCTCTTCGGGCAATGGTTTGGCGGTGCCGATGTCGAAGCCGCGATAGACCTGGGTCGAATCGCAGGCCAGGACCTCGCCGCCAAATTTCCGGGCCAGCGACGCGCCTAGCGAAGACTTGCCCGAGGCCGTTGGCCCCACAATGGCTATCAGAGGAATAGGCCCCGGCCCGGATTTCCGGGGGCGATCCTGTGGCTCAGGGGTCAGGTTGGGTGTTAATTTTGGGGCGGTGCTCATCGCAGGAATTTCCAGTACCGGATCACCAGATAAATCAGGCACAACAGGGCAAGCAAAAGGACCCCAGACACTTGTGTGCGCCCCGGCTTCACTGGCTGTTCAAGGGAATATTATACAGGAAGATGAACCTTAATTCGATATAGGGGCCGCTGAAAGCCGGCGGGAGCGGCTCAAACGGGGTCGAGGCGCGAATCGAAGAGACCGCCGCGCGATCCAGCGGCTCTTTGGTGGAACTGCCCACCATGGCAGGCTCGGCATCGGGCACCACGCCGTTACGCATGATGCGAAATTGCAAAACGACCTTACCCTGCTCGCCCAGGCGTGCTGATTCCGGCATCACTGAATACCAGTTGCGCTTTACGCTGGCGAGCACTCGCGCGATGTAGTTGGTGAAATCCACTCCCTCGGTTGGCGTGAGCATTTCCACGGCCCCGCCGAGATAGCCATGTCCTCCTCCGCCCCCGCCACCCATGCCTCCGCCGCCAGACGAGGGCGCAGGGCCAACTGGAGCTCCGAATTGCGCGCTGGCAGTTCCCCCATCCTTGAGCGCATCGCGCATGGACTCCTGTAGGGCCTTGCCGGGCGAAAAACGGGGCAAGACCAGGCTATTCGAAGCTGACACCTGGGGTTGCTGCGGCGGCCGGATTGGGCTGTCTTGCGGCGGCTGCGTTCGCGGCTGGGGCATGGGCGCAGGTTGCGTAGGTGCGGGAGCGTCCCGGACGACGCGTTCCGGCTCTGGAGGGCCAGGTGGGGGCTGCGATTCACGGGGCGGCGCCAACTGGCGAAGCAGGCGCGGATCTATGCGCATCTGCGGACTCTTGGGCTGCGGAGCGGGGGCAACTTTGGGAACGTCACCCATATCTGATGGCAGGTAGAGACTCGTGATGTTCTGCCGCGCGATCTCCTCCTGCGTCGGCTGCCGGGACGGAAACAATTTTGGTTCGAATAGAATGAAAAGGAACACGACAATATGAAACGCGATGGAGGAGAACCGCGCGACAGCGTTCCATGCCGCTGTCCGCTCCTCCACGGGCTGGGCCATGAAATTGACTTCGCCGGTGGTGAGGACATCGGGATCTATAACACCGGGCAAATCCTGGATGGCAACCAGCTGTTTTGGCTCAAGCTTGCCCGCGTGCGCGTCCTTGGGCACCGCCACGCGTGAGTTGAGGATGGTTAGCGGGACATAATCGGGCGTCCTGCTGACCGCATCTAGGGGTGTGTAGGGCATATCGCGCGGGACGACCGTGCGCGAGCCCAGCACGCCCAGCGGAATGTGCGAGGGAATCAAGGTCCGAGGATCCAGCTCGATGTGCGGCAGGTCCGACGGGACGAGCGTGCGCGCATCAAGCTCGGAGCTTAACCGGCGTGGCGCCGCGTCAGAGGGCGCCGCGAGCGGACGGGCATTCTTCGGGACAAGAATCCGCGGAATCATCGTTTTGCCTGTGGAGTAGAAAAGGCGCCTAGTTGGACGCGCCGGCCGTGCTCCAGGATGCCTGCCATGACCCGATCCGCCAGTTCCAGAGCGCGGCGGCCGGCGGCGCCGTCCACTACCGGAGCGCGGCGCGTTCGAACGGAATCAAGGAAGGCTCGCAGCTCGGCGCGGAGTGGCTCTTCGCGCTCGGACGGAAGCGTGGTGAAATCGAATTTCGGCTGAGGTCCCGGCTCCACTACGCGCACACGAAGCGCGTCCTGGCGCGTGAAATCCACGGAAATATATTCATGCTGCTGAAAGAAACGCAGCTTGCGCACGCGCTCGGTGGAAACGCGGCTCGCGGTAACGTTGGCGACGGCGCCGGAAGCGAACTCGAGGCGCGCGTGCGCGATGTCCACTTTATCGGTCAGGACGGGAATACCTATCGCTTTTATTTCCGTGACCGGCGAATTCACCAGCGCCAGCAGAATATCCAGATCGTGAATCATCACGTCGTAGACGACGTCAATGTCCAGGCTGCGCGGCGTGAAAACGCCCAGGCGATGCACTTCGAAGTAAAGAGGCCGGTTCACCGCGGGAATCACCGCAACAATTCCAGGATTGAACCGTTCCAGGTGCCCGACTTGCAGAATGCGGTCCGCGCGCGCGGCCGCGGAAATAAGCTGGTCAGCCTCGGCCAGCGAGGCGGCCATCGGTTTCTCGACGATAACATCAATGCCAAGTGCAAGCAGGCGGCAGCCGACGCGCGCATGCTCGATGGTAGGCACGGCCACACTCGCCGCGTCCACGCGCCCGGCAAGCGATTTGATGTCCGGCAAAACTTCCGTGGAGAATTCCTTCGCGATTTGCGCGGCGCGCGACGCATTGGCATCCACAATGCCCACCAGGTCCGCGTCCGCAAGCTCGCGATAGACGCGAGCATGGTTCCGGCCAAACTCTCCAGCGCCGACGACGGCGACACGGATTTTTTTCTGCGGGGCTCCAAGTGGAGCCCGGTCTTTATTCTCGCGGGCTCCAAGTGGAGCCTGGTCTTTATTCTCGCGGGCTCCAAGTGGAGCCCGAACCCGGTTCTCTGGCGGAATCTCGGAAGTCACTTTTTCCCCTGCGTCGCCGGAGGTTCGGCCACCGCGATGGCCTCCAGCGGAAACGCCTCAATCGCAATGCCCGCGGCGTCAGCAGCCTCGATGACATGCTCGCGGTCGAATAGAAGAGTGCGCTCGGCATCCATGCCCATCGCGGAGACACGGCAGCGGCGCATCACTTCGACGGTTTGAAGGCCCACGACGGGTACATCGAATCGCATATCCTGCCGCGGCTTGCTCACCTTCACCACGACTAGACCGCCTTCGCCGGCGATGCGGGCGGCGCGCTCGATGGTTTCGTCGGTCCCTTCCATGGCTTCGACGGCCACACAGGCGCGATCACGAATGACAACGGTCTGCCCGAGGTCCAGCCCGGCGATTTTCCGCGCGATTTCACGGCCGTAGGCGATGTCGGCGGCTTCGCGCGCGTCCGGCGCGCGCCGCGTCAGCACGCCCGGAGCGGGGATGAGCGGCTTGAGGAACGCCGTGGAGTCCACCAGTTGAATGCCTTCCGATTCCAGCACCCGGGCAACGGCCCCAATCAGCGAATCGGTATTTTTTAGCGGCAGTGAGAACAGGAGTTTCGCGAGCTTCCAGTCCGGACGAATCGCGCTGAAGATTTTATTGTGCTTCACCTGTCCGGCCATCACAGCGCGGTTGACGCCTTCCTCGTGCAATAGTTCGAGTGTGCGCGACAACTCACCGAGGCTGACCCAGTGCAATCGCGATGCGATTTTTTCAAGTCCGGGGGAGGCTTCTTCGCGAATCGCGATCACGGCCATGTCAATCCCCTGGCTGCGCGCCGCTTCGAGCACCAGAAACGGGAATTGTCCGTTGCCGGCAATCAGTCCCCATCGAACCGAAGAATCCGGAACGGGTGCGGAGGGCATGGGCGAGGAGGAATTCACTTGTGCAGGCCGCGTTGCGCCGACTCGATGAATTCGAGAAGTTCCCGGATGTCGGGCGAACCGTTGAATTGCGCGCGGATCTGTTCGAGGGCCTGGGAAGTGTTGAGCTTGGAGCGCAGCAGCAGGCGAAAGGCGCGCTCAATCGTGTCGAGACGCGCGCGGTCGAAGCCGCGGCGCTCGAGTCCGACCGTGTTCACGCCGTAGCAGCGGGTCTCGCGCTGGGTAACGACGCGCGAAAACGGCGGCACGTCCTGCGTGATGACGGTGCAGGCGCCGATATAGGCGTAGCGGCCGACCCGGCAAAACTGGTGAACCGGGCTGAAGGCCCCGACACTCGCGTAGTCCTCCACAACCACGTGGCCCGCGAGCGTCGCGCCGTTGGCGAAGACGGTATGGCTGCCCACGGTGCAATCGTGCGCCACATGGGAATAGGCCATGAAGAGATTGTCGCTGCCAATCCGCGTGACGCCGCCGCCCTGCGTGGTGCCGCGGCTCACCGTGGAAAATTCCCGGAAACGGTTTCCGTCGCCCACCACCAGTTCCGTGCGCTCGCCGCTGAATTTCAAATCTTGCGGATCTCCGCCCACCGAGCAAAACGAATCAAAAATATTCTTGCAGCCAATGCGCGCCGGACCGCGTACCACAGCATGCGGCTCGAGCACGCAATCGTCTCCCAGCTCAACGCCGTCTCCTACGACGGCGAACGCGCCGATTCGGACAGAGCTTCCGATACGCGCACTCGAGGAGACGGCCGCTCGGGGATCGATTTCACTCATTGCTGGGCACCAGCCGCGTGTCCGTGGCGGCGCCGCCTGGCGCGGCCTCGGCATCACGGTCCACCAACATGCACTTCAGCGTCGCTTCGGCCGCGAGTTCTCCGTTGACGGTAGCCGTCCCACGCAGCTTGCAGAACGTTTGGCGCCACTTGAGCACAGTCACTTCCATCCGCAACACGTCGCCCGGAACCACCGGCCTGCGGAAACGCGCCTCGTCCACGGCGGCGAAGTACAACAGCTTCTTGTCCCGATCGGGAATTTCCAGCAGGAGCAGCAGGCCGCCCGTTTGCGCCATGCCTTCGATGATCAGAACCCCGGGCATGATGGGCTTTCCCGGAAAGTGGCCCTGAAAATAGCTCTCGTTGATGGAAACGCTTTTCAAACCCACGATGCGCTTCAGCCGCTCCATCTCGACGATGGTATCCACCATGAGGAACGGATAGCGGTGCGGCAAAATCTTCTGGATGCCGATGCTGTCAAAAATCATTTCCTGGCCTCGATTCGCGTCCGGGAAAGCTCGTGGGGAAACAGCCGGCGCAACATTCTCATAGGGGGCTGTAAGTACAGCCCACCTTCCGGGGGGCTGCAAATACAGCCCACCTCGCGGGGGGCTGCAAGCGCAACCCACACCCTGGAATTATATGCGAAACGCGCCGCACGGCCAACGCAGTTCACCCTGAGTGGTTCGCTACGAAGGGTTCACGCGAAGCATTCTCCGCGAGGGGTTGCCCGCCAGAGGACGGCGAGGCTTGCCCGCCACTGGATGCGTTGTTAGCATGGCGGCGGCATGAACAGCCCACCCACAATGCGTTCGCTGCTCGGCTGGCTGCGGGAGCGCGAGCGGGCGATGACGCGGCTGCTCGGGCGTTTTGTGAGGGCGGAGTCGCCGAGTTTCGACAAGGCCGCCGTGGACCGCTTCGGCCGCATCATCGCGTCGGAATGGAAAAAGCGGGGCGCCAGGGTGACGCTGCTGCGCCAGCGCGAGCGCGGCAATCACGTGAGGGCGGAATGGCATTCCCGTGGCAATCGCGCGAATGCGCAGATTCTGGTCCTGGGCCATTTGGACACCGTCTACGACGCGGGGACCATCGCGCGGATGCCGTTTCGCGTGTCGCGAGGACGAGCCTGGGGGCCCGGCGCGTTTGACATGAAAGGCGGGCTGGTGATCGCGCTCTACGCCATGGATGCAATGGCCGCCGCGGGCCGCATGCCGGAAAAGCGCGTCGTCTTTCTCTGGACGAGCGACGAAGAAATCGGCAGTGAAAGCTCGCGCGGCGCGATTGAACGGGAAGCGAAACGCAGCGACGCGGTATTCGTGCTCGAACCCGCCGCCGGACTCGATGGCCGCGTGAAAACGGGCCGCAAGGGAGTTGGCGAGATCGAACTCATCGCCACCGGACGCGCGGCCCATGCGGGACTTAACCCGGAAGAGGGCATCAATGCGATTGAAGAAATGGCGCTGCAAATTGCGCGCCTCTCGCGGTGGAACCAGCCGCGGCGCGGAATCACCGTAAACGCGGATGTGATCGAAGGCGGCACGCGCACCAATGTGATCGCCGAGCGCGCGCGGGCTTTGGTGGACTTGCGCGCAACACGCATCGAAGACATGCGCGCGCTGGAGCGGAAATTTCGCGCGCTGCGGCCGATTCTGGCCGGCGCCAGGCTCCAGGTCCTGGGCGGATTCAACCGTCCGCCGATGGAGCGAAAAACGAGCGCGGCGCTCTACGCAAAGGCAAGCGCGCTGTCGAAGCAAATGGGGATATCGCTGGGGGAAACCTTCGTGGGCGGCGGATCGGACGGAAATTTCACGTCCGCGCTGGGCGTGCCCACACTCGATGGCCTGGGCGCAGTCGGCGAAGGCGCGCACAGCCGACGCGAGAAAATCCTAATTCGCGCACTGCCCGAGCGCGCCGCGCTGCTGGCGGGCTTGCTTACAACGCTCTAATCCGCATTTCTCACAAAACATCCACGATCTGGCAGCAGCACCATTGAATGAGCGCTTCCCGCAAGGTGTTGTGGCGCCGGCGTCTCGCCGGCGCTTTTGCAGTGTTCTTGAGGCTAGAGGAACCGCCGGCGAGACGCCGGCGCCACGAAGAGCGAGCGTTCCGCAGCAAGACGGCACGCACTATCCACCCCGTTGTCGTGAGAAGTGCGGGCTACAGATACGCCTTGCGTAAATACTGCACGGTGGATTGCGTGAGGTCGGCGTAGGAGTCGTGGAGGACGGCGTGTACGGCGTCTTCGGTTGCGGATTGCGCGGCGATGCGGTCGAGAATTTTTTCGATGCTGACCATGCCATCTTCAATCACAATCGTTTCGACGGTGGCGAGCGACCAGGCGTATGCGCTGGAGGCGGTTTCCCTGGAAAGATTCATCCAGGACGTTTCGAACGAAGCGAGAGAAAATTCCATGTGCTGGTCGTACGCCGAGGTAAGCGCCGCCGCGGCGGTCCGGCTGCGTTTGCCTTCCATGTATTGCGCAATGCCTTCCTGTAGCCAGACGGGGCACCGTCCGCCCGTTTTCTGCGCGACGAAACTATGCGTGAGTTCGTGCTTGAGGACACGGGCCAGCTCGCCGGTCATGGAGGTCAAGCCTTCGACGGGCACGCGAATGCGGCCGTCATTGAGCGCCCCAACCCAGCCCGGCGCGCGGGTGATGTCCATGAACGCCTGATTGGTGTACAGGACCACGCCGATGGGCTCGGGAGGAACATAGTTGAGAGTTGCGGAAACTTCTTCGAATTCCGTTTCGAGCGTGCGAAGGACGTCACGCGCCAGTTCGGGCGCAGCGCCGCCGTTGTAGCGCAGGCGGAAGTGGGCGGTTTCGCCTTCGCGGTACATGGATTCCTCTTGCACATCGCGCTCGGCCTTTTCGAGCGCATGCTGCACTTCGACATCGGGTTTCTGCGCGAGAGAGCGCTTCCATTCCGAGACGGCATCCTCGATGCGGTTCAATCCGTAATAGGCCCAGCCAGCCAGCTTGGCGACCTCCGGGGAATCGGGCTCGCTGCGGCGCGCGCGGTCCAGCTGATCGAGCGCCATCGAATATTCGCTGCGCCGGAGGTGGAGATACGCGGCTTCGACAAGCAGCCCGGTGTTATCCGGCGCGTAGCGAAGCGCGACGCCATAGTGGGCCGCCGCTTGTTCGAAATCGCCCACGCTGATTTCGAATTGCGCCGCGGCCGTCTCGGCAGCGACGACGCGGGCCACCGCCGTGGGTGTACGATTCGCGTTCGCCTCGGATTCGAGCTGCGCGAGCAAACTGAGGTCAAGCGAACCATCGCGCACGGCGGCGCGCGCGGCTTCGTCATTGGCGGCCGGAGCCAGCGCATTCGGCGGCGCAATCGGCAGGTTGGCGGCGCGGTCCCCCACTGTCCCGGCCTTGGAGCCCAGCGGATCGGGATCATGGACGACCTTCTCGACGATGGAAGCGGGCAGGCTCATGTTGCCGGCGGAGGTTTCGTAACTCACCCGGCCTTTTTCCTGCACGACATGAGAGGCGTCTATTTTTCTGCCGTTCTTGAGATAGATGGTGTCGGCAGACACCCCTGGCGGGAGAGCGGCAAGAAAGCAAACGGCCGCAAAGAAACCAAGGGCACGCGCTGCGGGGAACCGCATAAACTTATCTTAGCAAGCCTGGCCACGGGCTTGTGCCGCACCTTGCCGCTTGATGCCCAATCTTGCTACAGTCGGGCGAGCATGAGAGTAAGGCTCCTAACGGTTCTCGCGGCTTCTCTGGCGATGGGAGCCTGTTTTTCCTCGATCGCCGCGGCGGGATCGAGCATGCCCAATGCTCCGCAGCGTCCGCGGGAGATCTATCAGGCGCTAAACGCACTGCGCGTCAATACCGCTCAGATTTACGCCGTGAGTGAAATCCGCCTTCGCCGCGACGCTGTCAGTCTGACCTTCTCCGACGGCATACTCGGATTTCTGCAAGCCTATGACGGCCGGGTGACCGGCGTCGTTTTTTCCGGCCGCGGCCACGCCAGCGCGATTCCGCGCGATCCGGCCGAAAAACAATCCCTCGTTCATTTTCTGGGCGTCCCGCTGCTCGACCAGAATTTTTCTCGCGCCTACTTGCGTTTTGACGATGGGTCCGCCGAGGAAATTCTCGACCAATTGCGCCGCTCCGGCGCCAGCCCGATGAGCGCTTACGATTTTACAAGCACCTGGGACAAAGCCGTCGCAAATCTGAACCCGGATCAATCCACCCGCCTGTTGATGGACTGGGTGGCTGAAACAACCGTGCCCTATTTCTACGCCGAACTGCTGGACGAGCAGTTGGGGGCGTTCGATATCCTGATCGACGGCCGCCGGACCGACACCGTCATGATCGGGCAAGGGCGCTGGGCAAACGGAAATCATTACTACGACGTATGGGCTTCCTTCGCGGGGTCGAACGCGCCCCCCGCTCCGCCGCCGGCCTTCGTTCCAGTTTCGTATACGATCGACACAACGATCGGGAACGACCGGAGCCTCGAGGGTATGGCCACAATTGAAGTGCGACCCGGCGGGAGTGGAGAGCGCGTCCTGGCACTGGAACTCTCGAGGTTCCTCACGGTGCAATCCGCGCAGGATGCCGATGGCCGCGACCTCGATGTTTTTCAAAATGAGTCGCTCAGCCAAAACCGTTTGACTGAGCACGGCAATGGCAATGTGGTTGTGATCCTGCCGGAGTCTCCGCGCGCGGGCCAGACCTACCGCATTCGATTGTCTTACCGCGGAAGTGTGATCAGCGACGCGGGAAACGGCGTGTACTTCGTGGGGGATCGCGGGAGCTGGTATCCGCACCTCGGGGGAATGGCGCAGTTCGCGCCATTCGACACCACGTTTCACTGGCCGCGAAAGCTCCGGTTGGTGGCCACGGGACAAAAAATCGAAGAACGCGAGGAAGGCGACCGGCGTTTCGGCCACTGGCGGTCGGATGGACCAGCAGTGATTGCCGGATTCAATTTGGGCGACTATGTAATCGAAAATATGGATGCGGTGGATGGCGTCAAAATCGAGTTGGCCGCGAATGCGGCGCTCGCAAGGGCAATCACGGAGCAGCTCGGTTCGCAAACGCCCGTCGGGCCGCTCCTCCCTGGCACGATGAGGCCGAACCGGCGCCTTCGCCCCCCCACAGCCTTCACCGAAGACGCTACGGCGCAACCCGCCGATCCCTTAAAGGAACTGGGCCAGGAAATCGCCGGAGCGATTCGCTTTGGACAAAAGTGGTTGGGGCCTTTCCCCTTTCACCAGCTCGTGGTGTCTCAAGTGCCGGGGACAGCCGGGCAGGGCTTCCCAGGACTGCTCTATTTGCCCTCGCTTTCCTTTTTGCCGCCCACAACACAACAACGCGCCGGAATGAGCGGGAGCGCACAGGAATCCTTGGATGAAATCATTCCTTACCACGAAGTCGCGCACCAGTGGTGGGGCAACGTCGTCGGCTGGGATAACTACCGGGACCAGTGGCTCAGCGAGGGATTGGCGAACTACATCGCACTGGCCGGCGCCGATGAGGGGAAACCCAGCGCCCACCTGCTCACCCATTGGCTCGATCGCTATCGCAATGATCTGACTTCCCCGGCTTCCGGGCAGGAAAACACGGTGGATGATGCGGGTCCCTTGGTGCACGGAATCCGCTTGAATTCTTCGCGCGATCCGGCCGCCTTCGACAAAATCATTTACGGCAAAGGCACATGGATCTTCCACATGCTGCGGATAATGCTGCAAGATTCCGCTTCCAAAAATCCTGACGAACGCTTCATCGGTCTGCTGCGCGGCTTGCTGGAATCGCATCGCTATCGCGCCCTGACGACCGAAGACCTGCAGAAGGCGGTCGAGCGCGTCATGACACCCGCCATGGCGATCGAGGGCGGACACTCGATGGATTGGTTCTTCGAACAATACGTGCGTTCGACGGGAGTGCCGGTCTATGAATTGGAATACTCGGCGCGCCCGGGCCCGCAGGGTTTCCTAGTGCGAGGCAAATTAATTCAGAAGAATGTTCCGGACGATTTCGTGCTCCGCGTGCCGATTTACGGGCAGGCGCAGGGTTCGAAGCCGGCGCTTTTGGGCCACGTCGTCACGTCGGGAGAAGAGACTTCGTTCCAGTTCGTCACCGCGGCGCTCCCCAAGCGCCTGCTGATTGACCCTCAAATGACGCTGCTGTGCGTGCCACCGTCCCCGTCCTCACCGGCCCCCGAATAGAACATTGTCCATCTTTAATCTCGCGATGAGGTGTGTCGCGGCTGCGCAGTATTCAGCTCATAAGTCAGCGCATCTCCATCCTAATCGGAGCGCGAAACGCACCTGTAAAACCTCGTAAGACAGGACCGATGCCTATCCGGGACGTCTCGGAAGGGGGAAGCAAGGAACTGCCAGATCTGTCTTGGCAGGCGTTCCATTGCACGAGTAACTTCGACCCTTTTCAACCATAATCACACTCACCAGTATCGGATTCCCGAATGCGGGATTTTTGGTCTAGCACGTTTCAAAAGCGGGACGCGCTTCAGAGGGCCATTGCACACTGTCTCAGTTTAAATTACACAAACATAATGAGTTAATCATCCGGCTGGCAATGGCCCCACTCGTGCTTTTGTCCCCCACGTAAGAAGAAGTTGGCCGTTAACGGAAAGGAAGAGAAGGAACGTCGACATAGTCGGCAAGAACTTCATAATTACCTTTTCGTCGAGCAATTCTTCAATGCTGGGCAGGACAGAAGGTCCCTCGGCAGGAGGACAAATATGCGTCGAGTCGCACAAGTTGCGCTATGGGTGTTGGCGTTTGCCGGGTCATCGGTGGCCCAAACAGTTCCTACGGGGAAACTCCCTGCAACACGCTTGCTGCTTGATACAGAGACTGGAAGTGATGCCGGTCTTGGATACAAGATGCCACATCTAGCGTTTGGTTTTTCGTTCGAAAAGCCGGTGGGAAAACATATCGAACTGCAAGGGTTGACTTCGTTTTCGCCAGACAAAAAATACATCACCAATGACGGCCTAAGCCTCGTCATGAAAAGTACAGGCCTTTACTGGATTACCCATAGCTTTGCCGTTACCGGGAGTATACGTCGCTCAAACTTATGGACTTCGCAGTTCAATAAGAGTTCGTGGGGACCAGCGCCGGGTATTGCAGCTCGGGAATACAGTTTCGGTTACCCTGGGAGGCTTTATGTGGACTATTTGCTCCCAACCGGCTGCCAATGGGGGATAAATTGTCGAATCCAGTCAAATCGCACACAAGGTCCGGAAGTCTACTGGGAGAAGCGGATTGCGTCCCATTTTAGGCTCGGCTTTGCGTTCGGTTTCTACCACATACTCAATCAGAGCAACGAACTCCTCCCTAACATTCCGCGGACCGGGCAATGGACAGGCGATACCCACGTGGTCATGAGATTCGAGTTTCCTCGCGGGTCACTGGACAACCTCTATTGAAGTAAGCGGATTCATCTTTCATGGAGGGCGGCAGTTACACCGTGCGAGGGCAGGTTGCGTGATAGAAGTTGTGTCGTTCCCCACTTCTCGCCAAATTTTTGTGGTTTGATTTTTACGGAAGGGTGGGACTAAGCGTCGCGCGCCAGACCCCGATGCTCGTGCCTGCCGCAATGCCGCCAAAGAGGAGAAAAAAGCCGAGGCGGCGACGGCGAGTGCGCCCCGCATATGGCGGCCCCTGCGACTCTTTGCCGGAACCCACTCCCTGTGGACCTGGGCCCTCCGGTTCGGCTTCGATGCGGTAGGAAGCGCCCGCTGCGATTGTTTCGACTTCGCCGTCCATGGAGACTTCAATCGCTCCACGAGTGCTGGTCAAAACCAATGCGTCAGCGTTCACCCAGGTCAATTGCACTACGGTTGCCTGCGTGCCCGCGGGACGAATGGTTGCGCCAATAGCAAGCAATTGGAAGGTCTGCCCTTCCGGTGAGGAAGCGACCACGGTCCCGCGCATTAAATTTGCCGAGAAACCGTTCGAAAGGGCATGGATCTCAGCCACACTGCTTTGGCGCAGGTAGAGTTGCGATGCGCCGAAGCGAGCGCGCAAGGTTCCGTCGTCCTGGGTTTCCAGGCGATCGCCTTCATAAAGTGTCGCGCCAGTAAAGATTGTGTCCGCACCCATGTGGTGGGCACGATCGGCCTGCACAACCACACCCAGCGGAGCAGACGCCGGATTCCCCGGCTTTGCCAATGCAGGGATTCCGATGAGCGCCACACTCAGTGCAACAACCACGCTCGATAAAAACAGTGCTCGCAGGTAACCCTCCGGTGAGGATACGCTACGAGAATATGAAGATGAAGTGAGGCTGTCAACACACTTGTGCGGATTTTGCGTAAAGTACACCCTTCCAGGGCGGCAAGGATTGTGGGACCAGACTACGATCGCCAAACGTTTTCGCTGCGAACTCTTTCTCCCGGAAAGCCTCCGCCTGAATTCCGAAGCTGAAAGTCGCACCCCCTGGAGGGAACTGGTTTCCGAATCGCGCAGCGCTGCACGTGGGTTTTGGTAGCACAGACTTCACAGGCTGCGGAAAAACTCTCTGCGATGTCCTTAGGGGTTAAAACCCCTGAGGAAAATGCAGGTTTTATGTCGCGGCTGAAGCCGCGACCCACAAGGCTTCGACCCTTTTTCCGCAGCCTGTTCAGTCTGTGCGCTTTTGGTTTGCTGAACGCAGCGCAAACCAAAAGCGCACAGTCCCGCCTCAGCGGGACTGTGCTACGAGGGCGGTCCATACACTCGAGCGCGGCTCTACCGCTTCTTCATGGCGGGGCATATCTCTTTGTACTCGCACCAGTCGCACAGGGGCGTCACGTGCGTGGCAAATGAGGTTGTTGATTCGATCCGCCGGATGAGGCCCAAAGTATTCCGCTTAATCGTTTCCAGTTGCTGCATCGTCTTAGCAATCGAAATATCCTGGTCAAACGCCAGATAGTGCCAAATCAATGTGATGCGCGGGGTATCGGGCCAGCGGTGCCTCAGGGCCAGTTCATACAGGGCGAGCTGCGTATCGCTGCCGGCTTGTGATGGGGTGGGGAATCGGCGTGAAGTTTTGTAGTCATGAATTTCGAGCGAGCCGTCTCCGGCTCTTGCCAGCCGGTCGACGATGCCTCGAAGTTCCTGGGTTTCAGAGAGCGGGTAAGCGAATTTTTGTTCCAGCTCCAACGTGGTGGACTCGGTAAACGGATAAAATCTCCGGTGGTACGTCCGCAACATTTGACGCCCATATTCCAGATACGTCCGGGCAGTGGTCCCCGACCTGACGATTCGCAGTTGAGGCGTGTAGCCCTCATCCCACTTCTGTTGAAAGAACGCGAGCGTTTCATCACACGAGAGAGTCTGCCCGTGCATGGCGTCCGCGTATAACTGTTCGAGCGCTCGATGGACGGAATCTCCAAGATGAAGCTCGATGCTTCGTATCAGGACAGGAATCTCGTCAAGATAACGGAATTTGTACTTTTGCGGGCACTGCTGGTAGGCCGTTAGCTTGCTGTGTGAAAAACTGGGCAAAGATTTGTGCTCCCTAAGACCGCGTGATTATTGGATGGATTGTCCGGCAGGTCAAGTGAGCTACGGTCTGGATGTGAACGCGATGAGGGCGTCGAGTTTCTTGCGGGCGGCGCCGGAATCGATGGATTCGGCGGCGAGATGCGCGCCTTCGAGAAAATCGGCGGCGCGTCCGGCGGCGACGAGCGCGGCGGCGGCGTTGGCTACCACGATGTCGCGGCGCGGGCCGGGCTCGCCGGCGAGGATCGCGCGAATCAGTCCCGCATTGTATGCGGCGTCGCCGCCGGAGATCGCGGAAATCGGCGCGCGCTTTAGGCCGAAATCTTCGGGCGTGACTTCGTAGAGCCGCACGATATCGTGGCGCACCTCGCCCACATTCGTTTCACCTGCCAGCGATATTTCATCCAAGCCTCCCGCGCCATGCACGACGAACGCGCGCTCGACACCGAGCTCGGCGAGCGCCAGAGCGATTTTTTCCACCCATTTGTCGGAAAAAACACCGATGACTTGGGCGCGCGCGCCGGCGGGATTGGTCAGAGGGCCGAGCAGATTGAACGCGGTGCGCCCCAGGCGCCGCCGCGCCGGCATGGCGTGCCGCATCGCAGTGTGTAGGGCGGGAGCAAAGAGAAAACCGATGCCGATTTCCCTGATCGCCGCGCCAACGCGTTCCGGCGAAGCGTCGAGCGAAATTCCCAGCGCCTCCAGCACATCGGCCGAACCGCACTTCGACGAGATCGAGCGATTGCCGTGCTTGGCGACGCGCACCCCCGCGCCCGCCGCGACAATGGCCGCGGCGGTCGAGATGTTGAACGTGCCCGAAGCATCCCCGCCAGTGCCTGCGGTGTCCACGAGCAGTTCATGGGGGCGCGTGGCATCGGAAAAAATCGGCGTAGCGTGGCGGCGCATGGCGCGGGCGAAGCCAACCAGTTCCTCGACCGTTTCGCCCTTTGCGCGCAGCGCAGCGAGCAGCGCTACGATCGAGTCTTCATCCGCTCGCCCGGAAAGAATCTCCTCCATCGCGGTTTCGGCTTCCTGGAGCGAAAGATGCGTCCCGGCTTCCGCTTTCTCGATGAGCATTCGCATCATGAAGACACATCTCCGCGGTGTTGTTGGAGTCTCGCTGCGGGTCGCGGGAGCACGGCGCCGCTGTTCGTAAATGGTATCTTCCGCAAACTCACCAGGTTCCTTTCGCTTGCTCGACTCGAACGTTACCTATAAACTCTATAGTTTCGACTGCACGCAAATTCTAGCACTGATGGACGGACGATGAAGATCCACGAATACCAGGCAAAGGAAATCTTCCGGCGATTCGGCGTGCCAACGCCGCGGGGCGAAATGGTCACGACGCCGGAGCAGGCGCGCGCTGTGGCAGAGCGGCTAGGGACAAAGGTCGTTGTTGTGAAGGCGCAAATCCATGCCGGAGGCCGCGGGAAGGCCGGAGGCGTAAAGCTGGCGAAATCGCCGGCCGAGGCCGCCGATCTGGCGAAGGCGATGCTGGGCATGAAGCTCGTGACGCCGCAGACCGGCCCCGGTGGACGCATCGTGCAGCGGCTGCTGATCGAGGAAGGGCTCGATATCAAACGCGAACTTTACCTGAGCATCCTCGTGGATCGCGCGGTAGCCGCTCCGGTGATTATGGCGAGCACGGCGGGAGGAGTCGAGATCGAGGAAGTGGCGCACACGAACCCGGAATTGATTCTGCGCGAGACGATTTTTCCGGCGACCGGCTTGCAGCCCTACCATGCGCGCAAGCTGGCATTCGGCCTGGGCCTTTCGGGCGACGCGGCGAATGCCGCGGGGCCGTTTCTGCAGGGACTCTACCGCACATTTCTGGAAACCGACGCGTCGCTCGCGGAAATCAATCCGCTGATCGTGACCGGCGACGGGAAGCTGGTCGCGCTCGACGCGAAGATGACGTTTGACGACAACGCGCTTTACCGGCACAAGGATATCGCCGAGCTGCGCGATTTGAACGAGGAAGATCCACTCGAAGTCGAAGCGTCCAACTACAAACTGAACTACATCAAGCTCGACGGCACCGTCGGCTGCATGGTCAACGGCGCGGGCCTGGCCATGGGCACGATGGACATCATCAAGCTCTCGGGCGGCTCGCCGGCGAATTTCCTGGATGTCGGCGGCGGAGCTTCGGCCGAGCAGGTCAAGAACGCGTTCAAGATTCTGGTGAGCGACGCGAACGTCAGAGGCGTGTTCATCAATATCTTCGGCGGCATCCTGCGGTGCGACGTGCTGGCCAGCGGCGTCGTGGCCGCGGCGAAGGAATTGAATATCAAGATACCCGTCGTAGTGCGCATGGAAGGAACCAACGTGGAAAAAGGGCAGGAAATCCTGCGCCAGTCGGGCCTGGGTTTCACGATCGCGCAGGGAATGAAAGACGGAGCGGAGAAAATTGTGAAGCTGGCCGGGGGTGCGCGATGAGTGTGCTGGTTAATGAAAAAACGCGCGTCGTCGTCCAGGGCCTGACCGGGCGGGAAGGCAGCTTCCACGCGCAACAGATGATCGAGTATGGCACCAAAGTGGTCGCGGGCGTGACGCCGGGCAAGGGAGGCACGAAGCACATCGATGTGCCTGTCTTCAACACGGTGGCGGACGCGGTGCGCGAGACCGGGGCGGACGCATCCCTGATCTTCGTGCCGCCGCCATATGCCGCGGACGCTATTCTTGAATCGCTGGATGCCGCGGTGCCGCTGGTCATCTGCATCACCGAAGGCATTCCCACACTCGACATGGTGCGCGTGGCGGCCGTGCTCAAGTATTCGAATACGCGCCTGATCGGGCCAAACTGTCCGGGAATCATCTCGCCGGGAAAATGCAAGATCGGAATCATGCCGGGAGGGATTCACAAGCAGGGAAATGTCGGCGTGGTGAGTCGCAGCGGGACCCTGACGTACGAGGCGGTGGACCAACTCACGAAGCTCGGGATTGGCCAGTCCACGTGCATCGGGATCGGCGGCGATCCGATTATTGGCACGACGTTCCTCGATGCCATCCGGCTCTTCAACGAAGACCCGGAGACGCACGCCATCGTGATGATCGGCGAAATCGGCGGCAACGCCGAGGAACAGGCCGCCGCGTACATCAAGGCCAACGTAAAAAAGCCGGTGGTGGGCTTGATCGCCGGGCAAACCGCGCCGCCGGGCCGCCGCATGGGCCACGCAGGCGCGATCATCAGCGGCGGAGCAGGCACCGCGGCCGAGAAGTACAAAGCCATGGCTGCGGCGGGAATTCACACCGTCCAGAGCCCCGCGGACATCGGGCTGACTTTGGCCGCTGCGATTAAGAAATAAGAGGCAAGGAAGCAGAAAGCACGAGTGGATTGAGTGCCCTGCTGACATATCATGACAACGGAGAACAATTGAATGGCAATCGAACGCACACTAGCTATCATTAAGCCGGACGCCGTAGGGCGCGGGCTGACGGGAGAAATCCTCTCCCGAATCCATAAGGCCGGATTTCAGATTGTCGCAATCAAGTCCATGCATCTCACCCGCAAGGAGGCCGAAGGCTTCTACGCGGTGCACCGCGAACGAGGTTTCTTCGGTGAGCTGACCGAGTTTATGAGTTCAGGCAAGGTGGTCGTGCTGGCGCTGGAAGCCGAAGGCGCGATTGCCAAATGGCGGGAAACCATGGGCGCTACCGACCCTGCCAAAGCCGCGCCGGGTACGATCCGTCGCGACCTCGGCGCCAGCATCGGGAACAATTGCACGCACGGTTCGGACGCTCCGGACACAGCCGCATTCGAACTTGGCTATTTTTTCGCCGGCTACGAGCTGCTGTAGCGGATTCGTTCGAAACGAAATCCACTTTCATTCCGAGCTGGCAGTACTCTGCGGCTCGGAATGAATGGTTTAGATTTTTCTGCATTGTTCCCCAATAATTCAGCGCAGAACCCTCTTCCTGCTAAGATCGGTAGAATGGACGCGATGGGACCTATGCGCGAACTCGGAAGAATGCTGGTCTTCGTGGGAGCGGCGCTTGCGGCAATTGGCGCTCTGGTGTGGCTGGCAGCGCGCCCGGGAGGTCTGCCGCTGCGGCTCGGACGCCTGCCCGGGGACATCGCGTACCAGGGCAAGCACGGATCGTTCTATTTTCCCGTGGTGACGTGTATTCTGCTGAGCGTGGCGCTCACGCTGGTCCTGTGGCTGGTGCAATGGCTAAAGAAATAACGCAATTCGAACTAAACCTCGCGCCGGAACGAAAAATCTGGAGCGTGGCGGAACTGACGGCGCGGATCAGCAACGTCCTCGTCACGCAATTCTCGAATCTGTGGGTCGAAGGCGAAGTCTCGAACTGCCACGCGGCGCAATCCGGCCATCTTTACTTCACCCTCAAGGACGCGAAAGCGCAGGTGAAGTGCGTTTGCTTCCGCAGCCAGGCGATACGCTTGAAGTTTCGTCCCGAGGACGGACTGAAGCTGATCGTGCGCGGGTCCATCGGCGTGTACGAGCCGCGCGGCGAATATCAGATTTATGTGGAGCACATCGAGCCGTCAGGAGTCGGCGCTCTACAACTTGCGTTCGAGCAGCTCAAGAAACGCCTCGAGGCCGAGGGCCTCTTCGACGAGGCGCGCAAGAAGCCGCTTCCCGTTCTGCCGCGGCGCATCGGGGTGGTGACGTCGCCCAGGGGCGCGGCCGTGCGGGACATCCTTCGCATCCTGCGCCGGCGATTTCCCAACCTGCACCTGATCGTGTATCCGGTGCGCGTGCAGGGCGATGGCGCGGCGGAAGACATCGTGACAGCGCTCAAATATTTCAATCGCAAACAACTGGTGGACGTGATCCTGCTGGCGCGCGGCGGGGGATCGATCGAGGACCTGTGGGCGTTTAACGAGGAGATCGTAGCGCGCGCGATTGCCGCCTGCACGATTCCGGTGGTAAGCGGCGTGGGGCACGAAGCCGATTTTACGATCGCGGACTTTGTGGCGGACGTGCGCGCGTCCACTCCGTCGGCGGCCGCGGAAATCGTCGTGCGGTCGCGGCAGGAATTCCAGCGCCACCTGCGGGAGCTGGAACACAAAATCTCGCAACAAATGCGTTACCGGCTGCTCGAGTGGCGGCATCGCTTGAAAGAACTCGCGACGCACATAGGGTTCCGCCGGCTGGAAGAATTGTTGCGGCGGCACCGGCAGCAGACCGATGAGCTGGCGTCGCGGCTGGGCGTGGCGTTGCAGGGACGGATCGAAAGGTTGCGGCACCGCTATACGATTGCCGGGACGCGCATCGTGTCGTTTGACCTTCGCGCGAGAATCCGAACGTTTGGTGTGCGGCTTATGCAGCGCTCCACGGAATTGGGCGTGAGGATGGAGCGCCTGCTGGTCGGCAAAATTCAACTGCTGGAGCGTCTGCAGCTGCAACTCGAGGAGCGCAGCCCACTGCGCGTGCTCGAGCGCGGCTACGCCATTTGCACCGACGCCGATGGGAATGTGTTGCGCGCAGCCGATCAGGTGGCCATCGGCGCCGAAGTCAACGTGCAACTCGCGCGCGGGCGCCTGGGCGCGGAAGTCCGCCGCCGCGACATTCCGAAGCCGTAGCTCCTCTTGGCTTGGTCTTCTCTTATATGAAAGGTTTTCTCTGTGCTCTCTGTGTTCTCTGTGGTGAATGCTTTTCAGATTTAACACAGAGGGCACAAAGAACACAGAGAGGAACATCAGAGAGTGGCGGGTTATTCGTCGGACGTACTGGCGACTTTCAGCACGGCGAGGAATGCTTCCTGCGGGATGTCCACGCGGCCGACGCGCTTCATGCGCTTTTTCCCTTCTTTTTGTTTCTCGAGGAGCTTGCGTTTGCGCGTGATGTCGCCGCCGTAGCACTTGGCCAGCACGTTTTTACGGATCGCCGCGACCGTCTCGCGCGCAATCACGCGGCTGCCAATAGCGGCCTGGATGGGCACTTCGAACATCTGCCGCGGGATCAGTTTGCGCAGGCGCGTCACCAGTTCACGGCCGCGTTCGTAGGAGAACTCGCGGTGGCAGACCAGGGCCAGCGCGTCGACCGGTTCGCCTGCCACCAAAACATCCAGCTTCACCAGATCGGCTTCCGCATATCCCGCCAGGTGATAGTCGAGCGAAGCGTAGCCGCGCGAGGCGCTCTTCAAGCGATCGTAGAAATCGAGCACGATTTCATTGAGCGGAAGCTCGTAGGTGAGCATGACGCGTTGCGGCGACAGATACTCGAAGTTCTTCTGTACGCCGCGCTTTTCTTCGCAGAGCTGCAAGATGGCGCCCACCGACTCCTCCGCCGTGATGATCATGGCGGTGATGACCGGCTCTTCGATCTTGGCCATTTCGTTCGGCGGAGGAAATTTGGTGGGACTGTCCACCTCGACGACGACGCCGGCTGTAGTCGTGATGCGGTAGCGCACGCTCGGCGCTGTGGTGATCAGATTGATGCCGAATTCGCGCTCGAGCCGCTCCTGCACAATCTCCATATGGAGCAGGCCGAGGAAACCGCAGCGGAAGCCGAACCCGAGCGCCACGGAATTTTCCGGCTCGTAGAAGAAAGCCGCGTCGTTGAGTTGCAGCTTGCCCAGGGCATCCCGCAGGTTTTCGTAGTCGCTCGCGAGCACGGGGAAGAGGCCGGCGAAGACCATGGCCTTGATCGCTTCGAATCCAGGCAGAGGCGGGGCGGGGCGAGCGGCTTCGATGACGGTGTCACCCATGCGGGCGTCGGCCACGCGCTTGATGTTGGCGACAATGAAGCCGACGTCTCCGGCGACAAGCTCCTCGAGCACGACAGGTTTGGGCGTCAGCGCCCCGAGCGCCTCGACTTCGTACACCTCGTTGTTGAAGCAGAGGCGAATCTTCATGTGACGCGTGATCCGGCCGTTCATGACGCGCACCAGCACCACGGCGCCACGGAAGGCGTCAAACCAGGAATCGAAGATGAGCGCCTGGAGCGGTGCTTCCGCGGTACCCACCGGCGGAGGAATGCGCGCCACCACGGCTTCCAGCACGGATTCCACGCCCAGACCGCTCTTGGCGCTGATCAGCAGGGCGTCGGCGGCGGGAATCGCCAGCACGTTTTCGATCTGCGCCTTCACAACCTCGGGCTGCGCTGCCGGGAGGTCGATCTTATTGATGACGGGAATGATCGTGAGATTGTGGTGCGCCGCGAGGAACGTGTTGGCGACGGTCTGCGCTTCGACGCCCTGGCTGGCGTCCACGACCAGCAGGGCGCCTTCGCAGGCGGAAAGCGCGCGTGAGACTTCGTAAGAGAAATCAACGTGGCCGGGAGTGTCGATCAGATTGAGCTGGTATTCGTTGCCGTCCTTGGCCGTGTAATGCAGGCGAATGCTCTTGGCCTTGATGGTGATTCCGCGCTCGCGTTCCAGGTCCATTGAATCCAGAACCTGCGCGCTCATTTCGCGCTGGCTGAGCGCGCCGGTCAGCTCCAGCAGGCGGTCGGCCAGCGTCGACTTGCCGTGGTCAATGTGCGCGATGATGCAAAAATTACGAACGAAACGTGGGTCCATCAGTCAGCCCGCCGCCGCACAACTTCTGGCGCCGGCGAAATGTCTCCTCTGCTGGGCGGCCTATTGGTGCACCGAATTGCGTGGCTGCCGCCCGCCAATATCCTTCTTCCATTGCTCAACTAATCAGTGTGCCACAAGTGGCTTCGCCCCGAAAGGCGGGCGGTCTCAGCAAGTCGTGGGCGAGTTGGAAAAGAAACTTGCTTTGGGCCTGGAGTTAATCAATGAAAGCACAGCCCTGGGAACGGTTTGGCGCGCGAAGGCGGGACAGTATATAGTATTTTTTGGTCTTGGCACGTCCGGTCCGCATGTCTGCGGTTGCAAATTCACAGAGGATACCGCCCGAGCTCTCATGAGCGTGGACATCACTAAACAGTTGGAACGCGCGAAGCGTTACATCGAGAAGAACCAGATCGCGGATGCGATTGAAGCCTACCAGTCCGTGCTTGCGGCGGTTCCAAACCATCCGGAGTCCGTGCAGGCGCTGGGCGATCTGTATACCCGCCAGAATCAACCGGAACGGGCGGCGACCTACTACGGGATACTGTTCGACCGGCTGACCGACACGCGCGAGGAGCCGAAAGCCCTGGCTCTGTACACACGCTTTCTGAAGCCGCATCCGCAGCCGCCCGAGCGCGTGGCCCGCTACGCGCTCCTGCTGCAAAAACAGAATCGCGCCGGGGAAGCCATTGAACAATTCATATCCGCGGCGGCGGCATTCGAGACCGGCGGGAAAGGGGAAGAAGCGCTCGCGTGTTTCGTGCGCATCGCGCAACTGGATCCGGACAACCGCGAACGGCACGTTGCCGTGGCCGAACTCGCCGAGCGCCTGGGAAACGCAGCGGCGGCAGCCCGGGGATACTTGCGCGCGGGCCAGCTCACGGCGGACGATGATGCGGAGGCCCTCAGACTGTTTGCCCGTGCCTATGAGTTGCTGCCGAACGAACGCAGCGCAGCGCTGCTCTATGCGCAGGGCCTGCTTCGGAGCGGCGATGCGGCAAAGGCGGCGGCGCTGCTCACGCCTCTAGCGGAAACCGAATCGGACAAGACATTCCTGGAAACGTATGCCGAATCGTTGATGCGCTCCGGCCGGCTGGACGACGCGCGCGCGGTTCTGGAGCGCATGACGAATCAGGGAGAGGCTTCGGCTGAGAAGTTGTTCTCACTGGTGCATGAGTACATACGCGCCGGACAAGAGGAAGGCGCCGTAAACCTGCTGGGCACGATCAAGAAGAGCATGCTGGCGGCCCGGCGGGAATCCGAATTTGCATCGGCGGTGGATCAGTTGGCCGAGGCATACCCAAAATCGCTGCGGTTGACCGAATTCTGGTGCGCGATGTACGCCGAACTTAATCGGGAGACGAAATATTTCGATGCGCTGATCCGGCTGTTTGATCTGGATCTGGCGAACGATCAGCTGGCAGGGGCATGTGCAGCGCTCGAAAAACTCGTGGACATCGATCCATACGACTCCCGGAATCAGCAGCGCATGGACCAGCTTCAGGGCCGCGCGGACCCTGCATTTCTGAGCGGTGTGAAATCCAGGCTGCTGGGTACCGCGTCCCACGGGTCGCAAACGCCCGCACAGGACAGGACCCTCGGCGCCGGCGAAAAGTCATCGTCCGGTCCGCCCGATGACGCCCGCTCGACCCCGGCACTCGAGGATCTTCTCGTACAGGCGGAGATATTCGTTCAGTACTCGCTGCAGTCCAAAGCCGTTGAGCGGCTGGAAAGAATCGTGGAATTGTTCCCGGGGGAACCCGCGCGCAACGAGCGGTTGCGGAGTCTGTTCGAAGCGGCGCACTGGTGGCCCCCGCAAGGGGCGAGCCAGCCCAAGCCCGAGAGTCGGGCAAGCGTGGCCGAGGAGCCTGCGAGTCGCAATGGCGCCTACGCGCCGGAAACTCTGCGCGACCTGGCCAAAATTTCCGAAATCAATCAAAACGTTTTCCGGCAGCCTTCACCTCGCGCCATGCTTTCCGCCGTCGTCAATGAAGTGGGGAGCTATCTGCGCGCAACACGCTGTCTTGTCGTTGTCGGCGCTCCCGGGAAGCCGCCTCAAATGGCCTCGGAGTTTTGCGCGCCGGGCGTCGAGGCTTCCGCGGGGAGCAACATCGTGCGGCTGATCGGACAGATCGAACGAGCCGTGCCGGATGCCCTCGGAGGATTGCCGCTCGACACTGCCGCCTCACCTGCGCTGAAAGAAATGGGCCTGGAGACGATTCTTGGAGTGCAGCTTACCGATCCGGAGACGCAAGCATCGGCGGGGATGCTGATCGCCGGCTTTGCCACGCCACACGTGTGGAAGCCAAATGAAACGTATTTTCTCCAGTCGATTGGGGACCAGATGCTGCTCTGCGTGCAGCATACGCGTCTCCGCTCTCTGGTGCGCACGCTGGCCGTAGCGGACGAGAAAACCGGGTTGCTCGCGCGCGGGTCCTATATCGATTGCCTGCTGCAGGAATCCCAGCGCGCGCGGAAACAGGGCGCGCCGCTGGCCCTGGCATTGCTGCAAGTCGACGGCGGACCTGATCTGCTGCGCCAACAGGGCGAAGCGCCATTCGAACGCTATATGGAGCAGCTCGGGCGAGCCGTGCAAGCGGTCGTGCGCCAAACCGATCTCGCCGTGAAGTATACTTCCTGGGCGCTGGCTTTTATCCTGCCGGATACGCCGCTTGCAGGAGCGCATGTGCTGGCCGAGAAATTGAGGAAAGCGGCGGACGGTTTGCGGCCCCCCTGGGATGGCGCGCCAGTGACAATCAGCGCTGCCGTTGCGGAAGCGAGCGCCCAGCAGGATTTCGACAACGAGGATATCGTCACGGATTTGATCAATCGCGCGGAAGCAGGCCTGGAAGAGGCGCGCAAACGCGGCGGCAACGAAATCGTTTCACTGGAGATGGCCAAGAGCTGAAGATTTTGGCGGATTTCATGGTTCCGGGTGCCGCGAGCGTCGTTTGCGCCCGCGAGTTTCGGAAACTTGGCAAGCGAGATTCTTTTTCGGTGAGGAAGAGGCAAGCGTATGTCCTACGAAAACCTGCTCTATGAAAAGCGGGACCGGATCGGCTTCATCACGTTCAACCGGCCGAAAGTGTTGAACGCGCTGAACCGGAAGACCATGGAAGAATTGAATCAGGTGTTGATCGCTGTGCGAGAGGACGAGGACGTGCGCGTGGTGATCCTGACCGGCGCCGGAGAGAAGTCCTTTGTCGCCGGCGCGGACATCGGCGAACTTGCCGTGCAAACGCCGGTGAGCGGGAAAGAGAAGTCGCTGTTCGGTCAAAGCGTCTTGCACCGCCTGGAAACGCTGGGAAAGCCCTCCATCGCGGCGATCAATGGCTTCGCACTGGGCGGCGGATGTGAAGTGGCGCTGGCCTGTTCGATCCGCCTGGCGAGCAAGACGGCGAAGCTCGGACAGCCCGAAGTGAAGCTGGGGATCATCACGGGTTATGGCGGGTCCCAGCGGATTGCCCGTCTGTGCGGCAAGGGAGTCGCGCACGAACTCTGCCTGACGGGAGAAATGATTTCGGCCGACGAAGCGCTCCGCATCGGCCTCGTCAATCACGTCTGCGAGCCGGCGGAGCTTTTGCCGGCTGCGGAGGCGTTGGCAAGAAAAATCGTGGCGAATGCGCCGCTGGCGGTGAAGTTCACGATGGAAGCCATCGAGCGTGGAGTGGAAATGCCGCAGCAGGAAGGCCAGTTTCTCGAAGCGACGCTTTTCGGTCTGTGCGCCGCCACCGAAGATATGCGGGAAGGCACGCGCGCATTTCTCGAAAAGCGTCCGGCCCAATTTCATGGGAAGTAACGCCATCCAGTGAGGAAAAAATTCACCGCAATGAAGGAAACATTCACTCCCAAGCAAATCCGTCCCGTGGCGAACGCGGCGGGACTCCGTTTCGCGGTGGTCGTGAGCCGCTTCAATAGCTTCATTACCGAGCGGCTGCTGGCCGGGGCGCTCGGCGCACTCGAAGCGGCGGGCGCTGCTGAGAAAAATATTGAGGTGGTGCGCGTGCCGGGTTCGTTTGAAATTCCGCTGGCGGCGAAGAAACTTGCCGAAGGCGCGCATGCCGACGCGGTGATCGCCATCGGCTGTATTCTGCGAGGCGAGACCGCGCACTTCGACTACGTCGCGAGCGAGGTTGCGCGCGGCGTGCAGCTGGTGCAACTCGATACCGGCGTCCCCATTATTTTCTGCGTGCTCACTTGCGACACTCTCGAGCAGGCCATCGACCGCGCGGGGCTGAAAAGTGGAAATAAGGGTCACGAGGCCGGCCTGGCTGCGGTGGAGATGGCGAATCTGTCGAAGCAACTCCGGCCCGCTGCGTCTTTGTCCGGCGGCAAGAACGCTCTCCGCGGGAAGCGCCGATAAATGTCGCTGCGCCGGAAATCCCGCGAGTACGCCCTGCAGATGCTGTTCCAATGGGAAATGGGAAAGCAGGACCCCTCGCGCATTGAGGACGGATTCTGGGCCAACGCGCGCGCTCAGAAATCCACGCGCGAATTTGCCAATCAGCTTTTCGAAAATGCGGCGGCGCGCGCCGCGGAGATCGACCCCATCATCTCCACACACGCCAAGAACTGGCGCCTCGAGCGCATATCGGCCATCGATCGCGCGATCCTTCGCCTGGCCATAGCCGAATTACGCACCATGGGCACGCCGCCTAAAGTCGTGCTCAACGAGGCCGTAGAGCTGGCGAAGAAATTTTCCTCCGAAGAAGCCGCACCGTTCATCAACGGCATTCTCGATGCCGCCATGAAATCGTTTACCGAAAAACCATCGGAGTGATCTCCAGGCACGATCGCCGCGATCTCAACCTGTGCCACTTAAAGACCGCGCACGATGGCGCAGGTTTCGTCGAGAATGGTTCGCGTGGCCGCGGGACGGGAGGTTTCGCAATAGACGCGCAGCATGGGTTCGGTTCCCGAGGCGCGCAGCATCACCCAGCCGATTTCTCCCAGGTACAATTTGATTCCATCCAGATCTTCGCGGCGCGCCACCGGCCACTCGAGCAGGCGCTTCAGCTTTGCGCCGCTAAAATGCGCGATGGCGCCCTCCTTTTGCCCGGGCTTCAGTTCCAGATCGACGCGGCCGTAGTGGTGTTCGCCGAATTCGGCGTGTAGCTGCGCGACCAGTTCGCCGAGAGATTTCCGGTGCCACGCCATCACTTCGGTCAGCAGCAGCGCCATCACCGTGGCATCGCGTTCGGGCAAATACAGTTTGGTGCCGATCCCGCCGGATTCTTCGCCGCCCAGCAGGATGTCGCGCTCGAGCATCAGCTCGCAGATGTACTTGAAGCCGATGGGCGTCTCGAACACTTTGCGGCCGAATTTCGCCGCAATCTTGTCGATCATCTTCGTGGAAGAAAACGTCTTCGCGACGTCTCCCGGAATTCCGCGCGTCCCGGCCAGGTGCCACAGCAGAATCGAGAAAATCTGGTGCGGCGTGATGAACGTGCCGTCACGGTCGATCGCGCCAATGCGGTCGCCATCGCCATCCGCGCACAGGCCGGCATGGTAGCCGCCGGAAACGACGGCGCGGCGCAGCGCCTCGACGTGCGGCTCGATGGGCTCGGGATTGACGCCGCCGAACAATGGATCGCGCGTGCCGCGAATTTCATCGCAGGCGATGCCGTGGCGCGTCATGAGTTGATGCAACAGCCCGCGCGCCGCGCCGTGCATCGGGTCCACGACAAAACGGAATTTCGCCGCGCGGATTCGTTCCCAGTCGACCAGCTTCCCGATGGTTTCGAGGTAGGGAGAGAGAATGTCGAGCGATTGAATGTTGTCAGGTCGGGTGGGCAGCGGCGGCACGCCGTCGGCAAGCACGATGGCGAGTTCCTTTTCCACTTGCGCGACGATCGAAGGCAGCGCGGAGCTTCCGTAGCTCGCTTTGAACTTCACGCCGTTCCACCGGTAGGGATTATGGCTGGCCGTGATCATGATGCCGCCGGCCGCGCCGCGTTGCCGCACCAGCAGCGAAAGCGCGGGCGATGGGCAGGCCTTTTCCGCGATCCACACCGGCATCCCGGTCATGGAGACAACTTCCGCGGCGGCGCGCGCAAACCGCTCGGAGCCGTAGCGCGTGTCGTAGCCGACCAACACCCCCGCGTTTGGTTTTTCCGAGTGCACCACATAGCGCGCGATCGCGCAGGCGACTTTGCGCACGTTTGCGACCGTGAAGTCGTCCGCAATCACGCCGCGCCAGCCGTCGGTGCCGAATTTGATTGTGCTCACGGTTCAGAAGTATATGCGAAGCTTGGTTGTTGTAGCGCCCGCCTTTAGGCGGGCATGTGTTTGAATCTGCAAGTGCCCCGATCCTATCGGGGCGCGACCTGCGCGCGTCGTTTCAAAAATCCGAAGACAAAACCAGCAGGTTCAAAGCAGGCGCGAAAGTTTCTCCGCCTCGAGCCACTTCACGATCTTGCCGACGTCCTGCGCGCGGTCGCGCGGGCAGAGCAGCAGCGCGTCCTCAGTTTCGACGACGACGAGATCGCGAATCCCGACCGCGGCGATGAATTTGTTGGGGCTCCAGAGGAAATTGCCGTGCGCGTCGAGCGCGGCAAAACGTCCAGCGGATACGTTTTCTCCATCTGTTCGCGCGAGCAGGTCGTAGACGGCGGCCCAGGAGCCGATGTCGCTCCAGCCCACTTCGGCGGGCAGCACGAATACGCTTGGCGCGGCGGCGCGGCGCGTGGCCGGTTCGAGAATCGCGTAGTCCACGGAAATGTTTTCAAGCTTGGGGTAAACCTTCACCAGCGTTCTTGCATAGCGCGGCGTTCCGATCTCCCCGGCCAGGCGCATCAGCGCGTCATGAGTTTTCGGCAGGAATTTCTCGAGATGGCCCAGGAAAGTGGAAACGCGCCAGAAGAACATTCCCGCATTCCAGTAGTAGCGCCCCGAAGAGACGTATTTTCGGGCGCGTGCGAGCGCCGGTTTTTCCGTGAATTGGCGCACACAAAAAACAGGCGCGCCTCCGGCGTTGAGCGCCATTGCGCGCGCGCGTTCGATGTAGCCGTAGCCGGTTTCGGGCCGCGAAGGCGGAATCCCCAGCACCACGAGCGACCCGGCGGATCGCGCGACATGAAGCGCGGCGCGAACAATTTTGAGGTATCGCGCCGGCTGCGCGATGTAGTGATCGGCGGGAAACACGGCCATGAGCGCGTCGTTTTCCTTGCCCATGCCGCCGTGCAGCAGGTGCGCGGCGGCCAGGCCGATGGCAGCCGCGGTGTTTCGGCCAGTCGGTTCAGCAAGAATGTGCGATGCGGCGACGCGGGGAAGCTGCCGCCGGACGGCGGTGGCCTGCTCGAAGTTGGTGACGACCCATTGGCGCGATGCCGGAAACAGCGGCGCGAGGCGCGCCGCGGTCTGCTCGAGCATCGTGTCGCGGCCAACGATGTTGAGCAATTGTTTTGGCGTGCGCATGCGGCTGCGCGGCCAGAAGCGCGTCCCGCGTCCTCCGGCGAGAATCACGGCGTGCGCGGATAGCTCTTCGCGGCTCATGGATGCACCACGCGCGACCACGCGGTTTCCTCCACGCGCTCATCCGCAAGCCGCCGGACAAACTCATGGAGGTCGGGAACATAGGTGCGCAACAGCGCGGTCGGAGATTCGGGCACGAGTTGATATGCGCCGAGCGCGGCAGGAAGCAGCCACGTTTCAGCCGGCGCATAGGGTTCCGCGCCGCCGGCGAACTCGATGCGGCCCCTGCCATCGAGAAAAATGTGCAAATCGAAATGTTCCGGCGAAGTCACCGCGGCAATTCGCTCGCGGAATTCCCAGCGTTCCGCGGCGAAGTGGCGGCACGCGGCGAAAAAAGTTTCCGTGACCGCGCCGTTCGTTATGCGGACCGGGTCGCACCGGCCCCCGCTCTGTTCGCCGAAGCGAATCACGTTCAGCGCCTGGCGAATATGCAGTGGGCGCTGCTTGCCGTCGGCGGCAACGCGGTTGTAATCGAATACGCGGTAAGTGATGTCGGAATGCTCCTGGACTTCGCACAGCACGACACCCGGGCAGATCGTATGCGCGGTTCCGGCGGGCACAAAAACGGCGTCGCCCGCCCGCACGGCCACGCGTTCCAGACAATCCTCGACAGTGCCATCGGCGATGGCCCGGCCGAACGACTCGGGAGTCACGCTCGCTCGCAGGCCCACGCGCAACTCGGCGCCTTCGCGCGCCGTAATGACATACCACATCTCCGTCTTCCCGATTCCGCCCGCGGCCGATTCGTGCTGCTCGGCGTACGCGTCGTCCGGGTGGACCTGCACGGAGAGTTTTTCCTCCGGGAAGATGAATTTCACGAGCAATGGGATGCGCGCAAGGCCGCGCAGGCGCGTGCCCGTCCACTCCTCAGGCAACTCCGGCCAGACTTCTCCGAGCGAGCGTCCGGCAAATGCGCCGTTGGCGAAGCGGCATTCATTTCCCGTGAGCCACGCCTCGCCTATCGGTTCGGGTTCCCGCGATCGTTCGGGAAATAATGGAGAGAGATTTCGCGCGCCCCAGATGCGGGGCATGAAGATGGGGACAAGCCGCACAGGCGCTCGCCCCGTTCGGTTTGAACCGGAATTCACGCCGCCGATGCCGCCATCGCAAAGAATTTCTTGAGTCGCCGCAAGCCCTCCTCGATTCGCTCGAGCGACGTGGCGTAGGAGATGCGGATGTAGCCGGGCGTGCCGAATGCGTCGCCCGGCACGACGACGAGGTACTCGCGATCGAGGAGCTGCTTCGCCAGAGCGGTCGTGTCCGCAATGCCATTGCGCAAGTGCTCCGCAACGTTCGGATACGCGTAAAACGCGCCGCCCGGCTCCACGCAGGTGACTCCGGGAATCGCGCGAAGTCCGCCGACGATGCGGTCGCGCCGCCGCGAATACTCCGCGAGCATGGCCGCGACGGTGTCCATCGGGCCCGTCAGCGCTTCGAGCGCCGCGTACTGGGCGATCGAAGTCGCATTCGACGTGGACTGGCTCTGCAGCTTGATCATGGCGGAGATCAGCGGTTCGGGCGCCAGCGCGTAGCCCACGCGCCAGCCGGTCATGGCAAACGTTTTCGAGAGCGACCCGGCGACGATGATATTCGGCTTGGTGCCCGGCAAGCTCGCCAGCGAGAACGGTTTTCCTTTTCCATACACGAAATGGGAATAGCATTCGTCGGTCAGCAGCCAGATGTTTTTCGCGCGGCAGACCTCGTAAATTTTCGCGAACTCGTCGTTGGGCACGACCGCGCCGCTCGGGTTGCTCGGCGAATTGACGATCAACAGCTTCGTCCGCGGCGTAATCGCGCGCGCTACCTGCTCGGCGCGCAGGCGGAAGCCGTCGGAAGGGTCGGTCATCACGGGCACCGAAGTCGCTCCTGTGTACATGACCATGTCCGGATAGCTGACCCAGTAGGGCGCGGGAATAATCACTTCGTCTCCCGCTTCGAGCAGCGAGCAGAACGCGTTGAAAATGGCGTGCTTGCCGCCCACCGTCACGACGCACTCCGGCACCGTGTAGGACGAGCCAAACTGCCTCGCATGCCACTTGCAGATGGCTTCCCTCAGCGGGCCGATGCCTGCCGTGGGGGTGTATTTCGTGCGATTTTCCTCGAGTGCGCGAATAGCTGCGCGCTTGATGTGCTCCGGCGTGGGGAAATCCGGTTCGCCGGGGCCAAAATCGGCAAGGTCCGCCCCCTGCGCGCGGAGTCGTTCGGCCGCCGCCAGGACGGCGGCTGTCGGTGAAATTGAAATGCGGTTTACACGCTTGGCAAGTTGCACGGATCAAGGCTCCTTATTTTGGCGGGCTCCACGTTTCACTTGAATCGTTCAGCGTAAAAGTAGAACCCGCACCCGCAAGATTTAGAGAACTTTGGCACGGAGGCGCTGCTCCACCACCGCCGGCACCAGGCCAGTCATCGGACCGCCTAACAGCGCGATTTCCCGCACCAGGCGCGAACTCAGATAGCTGTAAGCAAGGGCAGGCATCATGAAAACAGTTTCGAGATTCGGATGGAGCTTGCGATTCATCATGGCCATCTGCAACTCGTATTCGTAATCGGAAATCGCCCGAATCCCGCGCAGAATCACGTTGGCGCCGCGAAGTTGCGCGTACTCCACCAGGAGTCCGCTGAAAACATCCACTTCGACGTTGGGCCACGCCCGCGTGACTTCGCGCAGCATCTCTACCCGCTCATCGACCGTGAATAGCGGCTGCTTGTCGAGGTTGCGCAGGACGCTTACGATCAACCGGTCAAAGATCTTGGCGCCGCGCTCGATCAGGTCGAGGTGGCCGTTGGTCACTGGATCGAACGACCCCGGATAAATGGCCAGAACATTCTTCATCGCATCGTCTGCCTTCCACCGAACATTGTAACGAAAATTGGCGCGGATTACGCAAGCGAATTGGCGTCACCACGATTTGTGTCCGGGTCGATTTCTTCGAGAAAACCCGCAGCAGGAAACCCGTAGATTTTGGGCATCTGAGTTAAGATAGAATTCCATGCCATCCCCGGAAGGGCTTGAGGAGCTATGAAAACTATTCGTTTCGCTGCGGTCGTCGCGTTACTCCTTTGCTCGCAATCCGCCGCATTTGGCCAAGCCGCCACGCATCACGCCCCTGCGGAGAAGACTCTCGAAAATGCGGCCTCTTCCACGTTTCAGCCACTCGATCGTTGGAAGGCGGCGGTGGTTTCGGGCGACAAATCGGCCCTGGCGGCCTTCTACACGACATCCCCGGCAGCAAAGGCGAAGACCCCAGAGGGGGAAACGCAGGATCCTGGCGAGGAGCCGGCGTTCTGGTCCGCGTTGCGGCCCTCCGGACTTAGCCGCTTCGACCTCAAGGTCCTCGAAGTGAAGGACCTGCAGCCGGGCGTCAAAGCCTTTGTCCTCCGGTATGAAGTGAAGCTGCGGACACTCGGCGGGGAGAAATCCGGACTTATTTCCGGTTCTCAAGTGTGGCTGCAACAGGGCGGCGAGTGGCGGATTGTGTCTACACAGCGGAGCGGCCTGACCGAGAGCGTGCCGAGGCGCTTGCCCGAACCCGCAAGACCTAATACGCAGCTCTACGCGCCCCCGGAAGAAGCGCCCGTGGCGATTGCGGCAGCGCTTGCTGCCGTCGCAAAGGACCACAAACGCGTCATCCTGATATTCGGCGGGAATTGGTGTTACGACTGCCACGTTTTGGACGCTACGTTCCGTTCGAAATCAATCGCGCCGCTGGTCAACGCGAACTATCACGTGGTCCACGTCAATGTAGGGGATTATGACAAGAACCTGGACCTTGCCAAGAAATACGAAATCCCGCTCGAAAAGGGCGTCCCCAGCTTGGCCATCCTCGATCCAAACGGCTCACTCGTCGTGAGCCAGAAGAAGGGCGAATTCGAATCCACCACGCGGATTGGCCCGGAAGACGTCGTTGATTTCCTGAAGCGGTGGAAGCCGCAACACGGCGGCTGATTTGATTGTCTCTTGGTTCCAGGCTTCCCGTCCGATGGCTTGCCATTCAGGCCTGTTTTTAGCCCATTCACACCCCCTTTCTGCCATTTCGTTGCATCACGTTTGACTAATGGCGACCAACTTGGTCGTATTCTAAGACGCTGGCACAATAGGAGTTGCGGATAAATTTTCCTGCTTGACATCAGGTGCCACTAGACTTAATATCTAAATGCGACTGAATTGGTCGTATATGCTATATGCTGAAACTTTCAAAGAAAGCGGATTACGCACTGATCGCCGTCAGGCACTTGGCCGCGCACGGTGCGGAGCGTTCGCAGAGCGCTTCTGATATCGCGGAGGCTTACTGCATTTCGGCAACACTGTTAGCGAAGGTGCTGCAGCGGCTGGCCAAGCACGGCCTGGTTACGGCGCGGCATGGTTCGAGCGGGGGATATCAACTGGCGCGGCATCCGAAGGACATTTCGGCTCTGGAGGTCATCAGCGCCGTGGATGGGCCGCTGCTGATTACCTCCTGCGTGACGAATCACGGAAATTGCGGTCAGAGCAACACGTGCACCGTCCGCGAGCCGCTTCGGAAAGTGAACGAGAGCATTTTGCAGGTATTGCAAGCGGTTTCGATATCGCAGATGAGCGAGGATTCGCCCGAAGCCGAACTGGTCGGGCTGCCGAGTTAGTTGACTGTTTTTATGGGGTTGGAAGAAACCGAGGGAGAAGCAAGCATGGCTATTAAACTACCGATTTACATGGATTATCACGCCACCACCCCGGTGGATCCGCGCGTGGTCGAGGCGATGCTGCCGTACTTTCACGAGAAATTCGGCAATGCCGCCAGCCGCAACCACTCGTTCGGCTGGACGGCCGAGGAAGCGGTCGAAAACGCGCGCGCCCAGATCGCCCGGCTGATCAACGCGACGCCGAAAGAGATTATCTTCACCAGCGGCGCTACCGAGTCGAACAACCTGGCTCTCAAGGGCGCCGCGGAAATGTACCGCGAGAAGGGCAACCACATCATCACGCAGGTGATCGAGCACAAGGCGGTGCTCGATACCTGTAAGCGTCTGGAGAAGTACGGGTACGAAGTCACGTATTTGCCCGTTGCCAAGGATGGCCGCATTGATCTCGACGACCTGCGGCGCGCTATCACCTCCAAGACGATCCTCATCTCCATCATGTACGCGAACAACGAGATTGGCGTGATTCAGCCGATCCAGGAAATCGGCAAGATTGCCAAGGAAAAGGGCATCTTGTTCCATACCGACGGCGTGCAGGCGCTGGGGAAGATTCCGGTGGACGTGCAGCGCGACAACATTGACATGATCTCGCTGACCGCGCACAAGCTCTACGGCCCGAAGGGCGTCGGCGCTCTTTATGTGCGGCGGCGCAATCCGCGCGTCCAGCTTTCGGCCCAGATTGACGGCGGCGGACACGAGCGCGGGATGCGCTCAGGCACGCTCAACGTGCCGGGAATCGTCGGCTTTGGCAAGGCGGCTGAGCTTTGCCAGAACGAAATGGCCGAGGAAAGCGTTCGCTTGAGCGGAATGCGCGACCGGCTGAAGGATGGCCTGTTCGCCAAGCTTGACGAGCTCTACATCAATGGCTCGATGACGCACCGGCTGCCCCACAACATCAACATCAGCTTCGCGTTCGTCGAAGGCGAATCGCTGCTGATGGGGATCAACGACGTCGCCGTATCCAGCGGCTCGGCGTGCACCTCGGCAACACTCGAACCAAGCTATGTGTTGAAGGCGCTGGGAGTTGGCGAAGACCTGGCGCACACCTCGATCCGCTTCGGCCTGGGCCGTTTTAACACCCTGGAGGAAGTGGATTACGTCACCAACCGCGTTGTCGAAGTCGTGCAGCGGCTGCGCGAGCTGTCGCCGCTCTATGAAATGGCCAAGGAAGGCGTCGATCTCAGCAAAATGAATTGGAAGGCGGTAGGAGAGCACTAGGACCGGGTGCGGGCTCTACTTGGAGCCCGCCAGAATGGGGTGCGGGCTCTACTTTTACGCTGAACGTTTCAAGTGAAGCGTGGAGCCCGCCAGCATATGAATTTATTCTTTAGAATTTCGAAGGGGGAATGAAATGGCGTATTCCGATAAGGTAGTTGACCACTACGAACATCCGCGTAACGTCGGCAGTCTGCCCAAAGACGATCCGAATGTGGGCACGGGCCTGGTGGGCGCGCCCGAATGCGGCGACGTAATGCGGCTGCAGATGAAGATCAATCCCGAAACGCAGGTCATCGAAGAGGCGAAGTTCAAGACCTTCGGCTGCGGCTCGGCGATTGCCAGCTCCTCGCTTGCGACCGAGTGGGTCAAGGGCAAGACGGTCGAGCAGGCGCTGGCCATCTCGAATACGGACATCGTGCGCGAGTTGAGCCTTCCGCCAGTGAAAATTCACTGCTCGGTGCTGGCCGAAGACGCCATCAAGGCTGCGATCGGGGATTGGAAGAAGAAGAAGGAAGCCGCCACACCCGCGGCAACCGCGACTGCCGGCGACTAGCCGCGCGGACGTTCTCGGCCCCTGATCTGCCCTGGATCTGCGATGAATCCGAGCAGTGTGGAAGGGCCGAGGTTGGATATTTCACATCCCTTTTGCGCTGCTCGTAGCGCTCGAGGGTGCGGGCTCTATTTGGAGCCTGCCAGAAAAGGGTGCGGGCTCTACTTGGAGCCCGCCAGAATGATGAGGTTCTCTTGGAAACTGTAATGATTCACGTAACGGAGAAAGCGGCTACCAAAATTCAGGAGCTGCTCGCCAAGGAGGGCGTGCCCTCGGTAACCGGCGGGTTGCGCGTGGGCGTGCAGGGGGGCGGCTGTTCGGGGCTGACGTACGCGATGCGTCTGGAGACGCAGGCGCGGGACCGCGACAAAGTCGTCGAAGAAAATGGCGCTCGCTTGTTTGTGGACCCGAAGAGCTATCTCTACCTCCGCGAAACCACGCTGGACTATCAGGAAGATCTGATGCGGCGCGGGTTCGTGTTCCAGAATCCGCAGGCGACCCGAAGTTGCGGGTGCGGCAGTTCGTTCACGGCATAACGCGGGCTTACTCTCAGGGGACGGTGCGGGCGCTTCATCTCGCAACGAGAGGAACGTTTGGTTGGCCGGGATGGAGAGCCCGCCAGCCATTTTTTTTGTCCCGTGAGACTGGTAAGTTCCATCAAAGAAGGCGGGAATTTGGTCCTCGGACCTGAATTTTGACCATGAGCGCACCATCCATGACTACGGCGACATCGGGGACGTGCGGGAGTTGCTCCACGTCGACCGGCGGGGCGCATTTTTGCCCTGCCTGCGGAAAGATTCAGCCGCTGCCGCCTGGCGCCGATTACTTCGCATTTTTCGGCCTGCCGCGGAAGCTCGCGCTCGACCTGGCCGATCTGGAGCGGCGATTTCACTCGCTTTCCTGGAAGCTGCATCCCGACAATTTTATGCGCGCCTCGGAGGACGAGCGGCAGCTTTCTTTGGACCGCTCCTCGCAATTGAACGATGCGTACCGCACGCTCCGCGATCCCGTCGCGCGCGTCGAATATCTGCTGGGTCTTGCCGGCCTGCGCAAGGAAGGTCAGAAAAAGCAGCAGGCGCCGCCCGAATTGCTCGAGGAAGTCTTCGAGTTGAACGAATCGCTCGACGAACTGCGCGAGACGAAACAATCTGGCGGAAGCGCATCGGAAATGGCCGGCCTGCGGACGAAGCTCGAAGCCGCGCAGCACAAATTTGAATCCTCGCTCGCGGACGTGGACCAGGAACTCGCGCGCGTTTCAGCCGAATGGGACCGCGCGCTCGATTCGGGCGCCGACGACGCGGCAAAAAAGAAAATCATGGAACGGATGAACGAGATTCTGAATCGCCGCTCCTATATCAGGAACCTGGTGAACGGCGTACGCCAGGAGTTGGTGACTGGTGACTAGTGACCGGTGACTAGTGATTCGTAATTCGTGGAACTTGTAGAGAGGATGCCACGAATCACTCCCATCATTGAGCTAAGGCCCAGGGTGGGTGAATCACCAGTCACCAGTCACCGGTCACTAGTCACCGGGTACCAGTCACACTCTCAGGAGGAAACAGCATCGCATGGCCCGCACCGTCGGCATTGATCTTGGCACCACCTACAGCCTGATCGCTTACCAGGACAAGCGGGAAGGCCGGCCGAAGTGTATCCCTGGCCCATACGGCACGCCGCTGTGTCCTTCGGTCGTCAGCGTGGACGCGGACGGCTCGATCATCGCCGGAGAACCCGCGCGGCGCCGCTTGCTGACTCAGCCGGAGCGCACCATCTATTCGGTGAAGCGCCTGATGGGGCGCGGCCCGGCCGACGTGCGGGACGAGTTGAAGCTTTTCCCGTTCCGCATTGATCCGGCCAGTTCGAATGTGATCCGCGTGCGTCTGGGCGACCGCGTATTCACGCCGCCGGAAATTTCCGCATTCATCCTGCGCGAGTTGAAGAGCTGGGCCGATGAATATTTTCAGGATGTGGTGGACCGCGCCGTAATCACCGTGCCGGCTTACTTCAACGACGCGCAGCGCCAGGCCACGCGCGACGCGGGACGCCTGGCGGGCCTCGAAGTTCTGCGCCTCGTGAATGAACCGACCGCGGCGGCGCTGGCCTACGGCCTGCACGAGAAAAAGCGCGGCCGCGTCGCGGTATACGATTTTGGCGGCGGCACGTTCGACATTTCCACTCTCAAGCTGATCTCGACCACCGACGGCGATATTTACCAGGTGCTTTCGACCAACGGCGACACGCATCTGGGCGGCGACGACATTGACAACATGCTGCAGAGCGTAGCCCGCGCGGAGATTCGCGCGCAGGGAGTGGATCTTGCGGATCAGCCGGAAGCCGTGCAGGAATTGCGCAAAGCGCTGATTGCCGCCAAGCATGAACTTTCCGAGGCGGACAGGACAACCGTCAAATTCCCGCTGCCCGATGGCGGCGTGTATTTCCGCGAAATCACACGCGCTGAATACGACCGTTGGATTCGCCCCATCGTGGACCGCACCATGGCTCCTGTGCGGCAGGCGCTGGCGGACGCGAAACTCGCGCCCGCGGAGATCGAAGAAGTGGTGTTGGTCGGCGGCTCGACGCGCGTGCCGCTAGTGCGGCGCACAGTCGAAGAATTTTTCGGGCGCGCTCCGCACACCGAGCTCAATCCCGACGAAGTCGTGGCGCTGGGCGCGGCCGTGCAGGCCGATATTCTCGAAGGCGGCGTGAAAGACATGCTGCTGCTCGACGTCACGCCATTGTCGCTCGGCATCGAAACCATGGGCGGCGTGGTGTCAAAAATCATTCCGCGGAATTCGACGATTCCCGCGAGCGCGCAAGACATGTTCACGACCGGCGTGGATAACCAGACGGGAATCGATATTCACGTGCTCCAGGGCGAGCGCGAACTGGCGAAGGATTGCCGGTCGCTCGCGCGATTCCAGTTGAAAGTTCCGCCTGGCCCCGCCGGCCTTGCGCGCATCGAAGTGAAGTATTTGATCGACGCCAGCGGCATCCTCCAGGTTTCCGCGCGCGACCTGCGCACCGGGGAGCAGCATTCGATCGAAGTCCAGCCGAGCTATGGCCTCGACGACGCCGAAGTCGAGCGGATTCTCGAGGAGTCCATCGAATACGCCGAGCAGGATTTTTCACAGCGGCAGTTGATCGAGGCGCGCAACGAAGCCGAAATCGTGCTCCACGCGACGGAAAAAGCGCTCGCGCGCGAACACGCCGAAGCGCTCGGCGAACTCCCGGCCGGGGAGCGTCGCGCGATCGAGGGCGCAATCGCAGCGCTGCGCGAAGCCCTCGCGACTGGCGATTATAAGCAAATCCGCGCGTTTGTGGATGTGCTGAACCAGGCCACCATGCCACTGGCCGAACGCATGATGAACCGCGCGCTGGCCACAGCGTTCGAAGGCAAGCAGCTGGACGAAGTGTAGCGCCCGTCCCGCATGCGGGACGGGCATGTGCTTGAGTCTACAGTGCCAGCCTGAAGGCCGGCGCTACAAAAGCGTTTCACGCACGAGTTGGCACACAACCTCTGAATCTGTGCCACATAGGATCGAGCGGTTGAGAAGGAGAAAACAATGGGCGGCAGCAATCCTTACATTGAACAGGTCAAGTACACGCCCGCGACGAAGAAATTCAAAGTGACGTTTGTCCGAGAAGGCAAGAGCGTCGAGGTGGACCCTGGAAAAGTTCCCTATGCGCGTGAGGGCCTGCCCGGAAGCATCCTGGATATCGCCACGGGATTTCAGATGGGACTCGACCACGCCTGCGGAGGGGTCTGCGCGTGCTCCACGTGCCATGTCATCGTGCACGAAGGGCTCGAGTCCTGCAACGAACCCACCGACGCCGAACTCGATCAACTCGACGAAGCCCCGGGCCTGACGGCAAAGTCGCGCCTCGGCTGCCAGTGCGTGCCCGACGGCACGCGCGACATGGTTATCGAGATTCCCGAATGGAACAAGAACTTCGCCAAGGAAGCGGAGCACTAGATCGCGCCCTCTGGGCCGAGGAGAAACCCATGCCGGCCACGTTTGACTGGAACGAAACGGAAGAGATCGGCATCCAGCTCGCCGACAAGTTTCCGGATACGGATCCGCTGTCGGTGCGCTTCACCGACCTGCACAAATGGGTCACGGAACTGGCCGGGTTTATGGGCGATCCAAAATTATCGAACGAGGGCAAACTCGAAGCGATCCAGATGGCCTGGCTCGAGGAGCGGAACGACAGAAAGGCGTGACTGGCTTGCCCTGAGCCCGCAGCGGCGGGCGAAGGGTGACTAGTCACTAGTGACTGGTGAACACCATTCTCCGGTCGCCGATGGTTACTCTCAACTCTCAACTGTCGACTCTCGACTGTCTTCCCGCGCCCGGTTGGCGTTGACGAAAGCGAAACTGACCCCTATAATAGGTGTTTCCAATCTGCATCTGGAGGGGCGATGTACGCCGTCATTCGAAGTGGCAGCAAACAGTATCGTGTGGCACCGGGCGACACCGTGAAGGTCGAAACGCTTCCCGGCAAGGTGGGCGGGAAGATCACGTTTGAAGACGTGTTGGCCGTGGGCACCGACGAGAAGAAGCTTGTGACCGGACCCGACGCCGCGAAAGCGAAAGTTGTGGGCAAGATCATCGAGCAGGGGCGCCATCCGAAAATCACGGTCCTCAAATTCAAGACGACGAACCAGTACAAGATCTGCCGCGGTCACCGGCAAAACTACACGGCCGTCGAAGTCAGCGGCATCGAGCTGTAACAAGCTCCAAAGGAAGATTTTATGGCACATAAGAAGGGCGGCGGCTCCTCCGTAAATGGCCGCGATTCTCATGGACAACGGCTGGGCGTGAAGCGCTTCGGTGGACAGGTGGTCCATGCGGGCACGATCCTGATCCGCCAGCGCGGCACGCGTCACAAGCCCGGCGTGAATGTGGCCCGGGGCAAAGACGATACGCTGTTCGCGCTCATCAATGGCGTCGTGCTATTTCAAGACAAGGGCCAGGACGGCCGCTACATCAGCGTCCTGCCGCCAGAGCAGGCGGCAACGGCAAAGCCCGAGCCTCCGCCAGCCGATTAATCGGGTTTCGAATTCGCATTCGAAGGCGTCCCGACCCGGTCGGGACGCCTTTTTATTTTTACCCTGAATCCCGAGAATCGGGACGAAGGGTTTGCCCTCAGACCGCCACGGCGGATGAAGGGTTTATCCTAAGCACAAGCCGTGCAAATCGGCCCGGCAATGTCGTATTCTTGATTTTGCGGAAATGGAACTCACGTGTTTGTTGACGAAGCCAAAATCTACATAAAGGCCGGCGATGGCGGGAACGGCTGCGTCGCATTTCGCCGCGAGAAATTCGTGCCGCGCGGAGGACCCTCGGGTGGCGATGGCGGCCATGGGGGCAGCATTTATCTCGAAGCGAATCCGCACGACAACACGCTGCTGCGCTACCGCTTCAACCGTGAATTCAAGGCCGACCGCGGCCGCCACGGCGAAGGTTCGAACTGCTCCGGGCGTGCCGGCGAAGACATGGTCCTGCTGGTGCCGGTGGGCACCGTCGTTACCGATCAAGACTCCGGCGAACAGCTTGCCGATTTGACCAAATCGGGCCAGCGCGTTTTGGTCGCGCAGGGCGGGCGCGGCGGGCGCGGCAATCAGCATTTCGCCAAGCCGTGGCATCAGGCGCCGCGCGAATCCGAAGAGGGCGTACCGGGCCAGGAGCGCCACCTGCACTTTGAGTTGAAGCTGCTGGCCGATGTGGGTTTGGTCGGATTCCCGAACGCGGGCAAGTCCACGCTCATCTCGCGCATTTCCGCGGCGCACCCGAAAATCGCCGACTATCCGTTCACGACGCTGGAGCCGGGGCTCGGCGTGGTTTCCGCCGACGGCGCGCCGGGAAAATCCATGGGCCGCGCGTTTGTGGTCGCCGATCTGCCCGGGCTGATCGAAGGAGCGCACACGGGTGTGGGGCTAGGCATCCGTTTCCTGCGTCACGTCGAACGCACGCGTTTGCTCGCGCATCTGATCGATACCAGTGACGCCTCCGACCGCGACCCGGTTCACGATTTCGAAATCATTTCCGGGGAACTTGCGGCCTTCAGCGAGAAACTCGCCGCCAAGCCCATGATCGTCGTGGCCACGAAGCTCGACGCAACCACCGACCGCGCACGTCTTGAAAAGCTGCGCGACTTCTGCGCCGCGCACGGACTCGAGTTCCATTCGATCTCGGCTGCTTCCGGAGCAGGCATTCCGCAACTGGTGCGGGCAATGGCCGACGCGCTCGATCGTCTGGCGCCCCGGGAACCGCTGCTGGACCTCGCGAACGATGAGGCGAATGGCGCGGAACCCGGCGTTTCCGCGCCTCAAACAGCGGATTCTCGAACGGAGGATCGTTGAGCGTCGCCCCGCCGCACGGCCACGGCGCTTCCCGGGGGCAGGCGCGCGAGCGCCGCATCGCGCTTTTTGGCGGCACTTTTGATCCCATTCACATCGGCCACCTGGCCGTCGCGCGGGCCGCGGAGCGCCGCTTCCATCTCGATGAGATCCACTTCATCCCGACGGGCCGCCCGCCGCACAAACATCGCCGCGACATGGTGTCCTACGCGGACCGCTACGCGATGGTGGCGCTGGCCTGCGCGGATCACCCGCGATTCCTCGCATCGCTTGCCGAGTCCGGCGCCGGGCATTCCGGCCGCGAGGTGTTTTACTCGGTGGAAACCGTGCGGCATTTCAAGGAGAAGTTTCACGGCACGGACACGCATCTTTATTTTTTGTTGGGCGCGGACTCGTTTCTGCACATCCCGACATGGAAAGATTACGAAACGCTGCTGGCCCTGTGCGATTTCATTGTGGCCAGCCGCCCTGGCTTCCGGATGGAGGCGCTGCGGCTGGTGATACCCCCGGAACTACTCGCGCGGCCTGGCTCGGCGCATGCGCCGCTCGATCCGCGCGCCATCGCCCTGCGCCGCACATCCATCTACATTCTCGACACGGTCGCGAGCCACGTTTCCGCCACCCAAGTGCGCGAACGTCTGGACCGCAACGAGTCCATCCACGGGCTTGTGCCACCGCGCGTGGAGGAATACATTACGAAACAGGCTCTTTACCGGTGACCGCAAAAAAAGATTCGCTGCAACCCGGACTCCGCGCGGCCATCGCCGCGGCGCAGGAAAAACAAGCGGCGGAAATCACGCTGCTTGATTTTCAGGGGCTTGGCGCGTTTACCGACGGGTTTCTGCTTTGCACCGGCTTCAGCGCCCGGCAGGTGGACGCGATCTGTGACGAGATCGAACAGCAGCTCGCGCGGATCGGGGTCCACCTGAGGCACCGCGAAGGCACGGCCGGCTCCGAATGGATGCTGCTCGATTTCGGCCGCTTCATCGTGCATGTTTTTACCGAACAAGCGCGCCATTATTACGACCTCGAGCGCCTCTGGCGCGCCGCGCGCCGTACTGACTTTACCGAACCTGGCGCAATGGGCTCCGCGCCCGGCGCCGCGGAGGCTGAGGGATGAGCGAGCCGCGCATGACGTGGATTGCGGAAGACCCGGCGTCAAAGGCCGTCGTCGAACTCGCGCGCAAGGTCGCGGAAACCTCCACCACGCTGCTCATCATCGGAGAAAGCGGCACCGGGAAGGACCATCTGGCGCGGCTGATCCACGAACTGGGGCCGCGGCGCGATGCGCCGTTTCTGAAAATCGATTGCGCGAGCCTCCCGCAGGAACTGGTGGAGTCGGAATTGTTCGGGCATGAGCGCGGCGCGTTCACCGGCGCGGTCGAACGCAAGCTTGGCCGGCTGGAGATGGCCGGTACGGGAACGATTGTGCTGGACGAGGTCGCGGCGCTTTCCCATGCAACCCAGTCGAAGCTCCTCCGCGTGCTCGAAGAGCGCCAGTTCGAGCGCCTGGGAAGCACGGAAACGATCACGATCGAGGCGCGCCTGGTTGCGCTGACCAACTCCGACCTCACGCGCCTGGTCGCAGACGGGCAATTCCGCGAAGACCTCTTTTTCCGCCTGAGCGTTCTGACGATCCGTGTTCCCGCGCTGCGCGAGCGTCCCGCGGATATCCTGCCGCTGGCGGACGCGCTGCTGGAGCGCGCCGCCCGCGTGCACGGCCGCGCCGGCGCGGTCTTCGCCGAACCTTTGCGACGAATCCTCGTTGCCTACAGATGGCCCGGCAACGTGCGCGAGCTCAAGAACGCCATCGAACGCGCGATCGTCTTCTCTACCGGCTCGACGCTCACGGCGGAAAACTTTCCAGAGTCCGTGCGGGCGGCGGATTCCGGCGCCGCCGCGGCGCTTCGCTCGCTCGAAGACATCGAACACGAAGCCATTCGCGCGACGCTCGATGCCACCCACTACAAAATCAGCAAGAGCGCCGAAATTCTGGGTATCAGCCGAAAGACGCTGCTGGACAAACGCAAGAAGTACGGTTTGAGCTGAAGCGGGACGAGCGCGAGAGCCTGTCTTTCCCGCGCGCCCGGCTCCGTTCATGCTGCGCAAATGAAAATCCGTCTGGTCATGCTCGGGAAAACGCGCCGTGCGGAGGTTCGCGCCCTCCTGGACGATTACGCGGGGCGCCTCCGGCGCTTCGCGGAAGTGGAGATCACCGAGCTGCGCGAAGATTCCGCCGCATCGCTGCGCAAGCTCACGCTCGATCCTGGCGCGACCGTGGTCTTGCTGGATGACACAGGAAAGCAGCAGACGTCGGCGCAATTTGCCGGATGGCTGGGTGAGACACGGGATCGCGGCGCGCGCGAAATTGTGTTTTTGTGCGGCGCAGCCGGCGGGTTTCCCGAAGCGCTGCGCCGCCGAGCCATGCAAAAGCTTTCGCTTTCCTCCCTGACGTTCTCGCACGAGCTGGCCCGCGCCATGCTCGCCGAACAACTCTACCGCGCCTTCGCCATTCTCGCCGGGCATCCGTATCCAAAGTGAATTGCGGCGGAGCGGACTGTAATCCCGGCGGTAATTTCCTTTGCTATCTGGTCGGTGCTGGAAATTGGATCTTGGGCGCCTCGCGGGCTGCCTCTGGAGCGGCGAAGTAGGCGTTGTTGCGCTGGAATCCCGCCCAGCCGGCAAAGATATTGTTCGGGAACAGTCCAATGTAGGTGTTGTAGTCCTGGATCGCGTCGTTGTACCGCTTGCGCTCGACGGCAATGCGGTTTTCCGTGCCTGCCAGCTCGTCCTGCAGCCGGAGGAAATTTTCATTCGATTTCAATTGCGGATAATTTTCGACGATGAGAAGCAGCCTTCCGAGCGCGCCATCCAACTGGCCGTTCGCGGCGATCTTGTCCGCGGGAGTCCGGGCGCCCATCAGGGCGGCGCGGGCGCTGGCGATGTCATGAAAGACGGTCTGCTCCTGCGCCGCAAAGCCCTTTACTGTTTCCACGAGGTTGGGAATCAAATCGGCGCGGCGCTGGAGCACGACATCCACCTGCGCCCAGTCGGACTTAACGGCTTCATTCTTCCGCACCATTTCGTTGCGCGGGCCGATATACATCCCCGCAATCACGAGCGCAACCAGCGCCATCCCTCCCAGAACCATCAATCCTTTTTTCATGTGCGTTCTCCTCCCTAAAGCCGCTGCTTATTTTCGCGCATCAAGCTGTCGGTCAAACTCGTCGGTCACCGCTTCCACGAAAGCGAAATAGCGCTCCAGAATCTCCTCGGCGTCAATTTCGCGCTCTTTCCGTTTGCCTTCGCGAAAGTCCAGAATGGCATAAAAACCGCTGGGATCGGAGTGGGCGAATTGCGCGATGCGATCGATCGCCTCGCGCTTGTTCGCGGGCGGCGCCTCGCCCAAGGCGATTAATGCGTGGCGGAAGAGCACTGCAAAGGCCGAAAAGGACGACACCATCAAATCCAGATACGCTTTTTTCTTTTTCGGCGCGGCCAGAATGGCCTGCCGAAGACGCAGCCAGTCCGTGCGCAGCTCGCGCTCGACCTGAATCGAATGGTAATGCAGAGGCACCGTGAGGCCTGCAAAGAGATCTTCTCCGTAGAGCATCCGGTGATGCGTCTTCATGTCCAGCAGTTCGATCGCGAAAACGTCCGCGGAGCGCCGTAATTCCTCCAGTGTAAACAACAGCGGCGCGCGATGCCCTTGCCGCAGCCACCACTCCACCGGCGCGTGAAGCGCTTCAATCCGCGCGGCGTCGGCTTGTTCAAGAACGCAAAGGAGATTCAGGTCCGAATGTTTGGAGTGAAACTCCCCTGTCACGGCGGAGCCGTACAGAGCTATGGCTTTCAAGTTCCCGGCAGCGGAAGACTTCAGTTTTTCGACGAATTCGTCCAGCTTGTGGTCCATGGACCTTCACTCCTCTTGTCTAGCGTATTTCACCAGCTTCCGCTCGCGCCGCCGCCTCCAAATGATCCTCCCCCGAAGCCTCCAAATCCACCACCGCCGCCTCCTCCTCCCCCGAAACCGCCCCCTCCCCAGGATCCACCGCCATACCCAGGGCCGGCCATCCACCAGCCACCTCGCCGGCGGGAAGACCTGATCGATGGGCCAAACAGCAGGACGGAAATGAAATTCAGCAGAGGCGACATCAGAGCAAAGACCACAATGATGACCCACAGCAGGTTCGTTACTAGAAACCTCAACACAGGAGAGGTGTAATCCGATTCAGGTTCGGGTGGCGGCGCTCCCGCCAGCGTATCCAGTGAAAGCCCGCGATCCGCGGCGATGACCGCGGCAACGCGTTGCGTGAGCAGCATCATGGCGCCGTCATAATCATTTCCCCGGAGGTAGGGGACCATCTCGCGGCCGAAACCGCCCACTTTGCCGTCCGGGAGGATTGGCTCCAGGCCGTAGCCAACTTCAACGCGATACTTGCGGTCGTTAGGAGCGAGCAGGATCAGCACGCCGCGAGATTGCTGCTTCGGCCCAACGCCCCACTGCGTGGCCAGTTCAATCGAGAACTGCTCGACCGGCTCGCCTTCGAGTGAAGAGACAGTGACGACCGCGATTTGCGCTCCGGCCTTCTGATCGACTTCGGCGCACAGGGCCGCCAGCTTTGCTTTGGCCGGCGCGCTCAAGACTCCCGCGAAGTCGTTCACATAGCCTTGCGGTTTGAGATTCTTAACTTGTTCGGCGGACACACACAAGGCGCCAAGAATTAGGAAAAATAGAAGAGAAAGTGAACGAGCGGTGAATTTCGCGAAGCGGTTCTTAAAGGACATCCGAAGCCAACTCTCACGAAGCAATCCATCTTAGGATGGCGTTCCGCGGACGTCAATGTCGAGAAGGTGCTCGCACTCGAGAACGTGAAGGACATTCGAGAACTTCGCCCTTTCCTTCAATTGACATGATCGAGCCACTCATGGCTTACGTAATCATTTCCGATCTTTGATCGGAGGATAGTAATGTTCATACGTGCCATCCAGCATCTTCTTCATCTGGGCTTCTGCATACTTCCATGGATCACGCGAATAATCTTCATAACTCCCCGGAGCATTGATTCCCGGAACGTCCGGAACCCAGTCTTCGCTTAGGATCCTGTCGGGGTCGCCATGCTTTGCGGCCGCCGCGCGCACCTCGGGATCGTCCAAAGCAACCAAATGTCCCCGGTCAACCACCGTCACCCATTGGCCAGTACTCTTCCGATGCACCTGATACGTAGTAAAATAATTATGGATGTGAAAATCGTGCCCGGTCGGGAGACTATTTTCCTCGCCAAATTTCAGCCATCTCACCGGCTGTCCAACGGATCCTTCTTCGGTGGGAATTTCATTTCCGAACCCCCAGTGAAACACACCGGTCCGGTATCGCTCAAAGGTCAGGCAATAAATTCCCGTGTGTCCGCCACCATAAAAGTCAGAGGGATTCCGAAAATTCTTTGGCTGGGTGCCAAGGGCTAGCTCCCAGAGATGCCAGTACCCGGGACGGTCATAATAAGGATACTTCGCGTCATTGATGTGCGGGTACTGGAGGAACTCGCGTAAGACGTCGCCATACATGCCGCCCCCCTTTACCTGCGTCATATAGCCGTCTTTGTATGTGATCTCCATGCGAGGCCAAAAACCACCGGAACCGTTGGTTCCGGCAATCACACCGTTGGGAACGGCAATCGGCTCGCGCGGTGTCCACTCCTTATTGGGGGTTGGATAGTTGTCGATCAGGACGCCGTACGTGCCTGTGGCAGTATCGGGATACATCAGAAGATGTGCCGGTTGATAGAGACCCTTCAGCCATCGTTGTGCCATCTCAGGGGTTACGTCCCAGCTGATATCCGTGCCCTCGGGGTCGGTGACGTGGACTCTATCGATATCCGGAGTCATCTTCTCGATGGTCTTCTTTTCAATCAGGTGATACACGTCGCTGGGAAAATTCGGAATGTCGCTGGCCAGAACCCAGAAATTAGCGAAGGTGGTGGGTCCCTTGTGCTTTACCCCTTGAGCGCCAAGAGCTCGCGGACCCGAGAATCCCCCTCCAGGCTTACCCCAGTAAAACGCAGTAACTTCGGGATGTTTTTCGAGGTACTCTCGGATGGCGTTCCCGATACTTGGGGATCTCATCTTCGCGGCTTTAGCCACGAAATCCGGAGGGATATCCTGATCTTTCGGATATAGGGCGTCGTACACGTCAGGTCTTCTCTTCCTCAGCCACTCCTTGGCGACGTCAGGATGCGACCACACGCGTGGAGACTCATCAAACCAATAATTCCTTGCTTCCAGATATCCTTGTTTGGCGCTGGGGATGAAAGTTAGCTTGCGATACATGTCACCATCTTCGCGAGTGAGTCCCACCATCTCAGCTTCGCTCCTGATGATGACCTTAATGCCGCGCTCCTCGAGGGCACGGCGAACAGCTTCCAAAGGCAACGGCTCAGCTGTGGCGTCCGGAACGAAAAGTAATGTGTCTCCAGCATTAAAGTTGCCCATGCCATATCCCAGGTTGCCCTGCTTCGTAAGAACGAACGCCCTGGCCTTAGGCATGAGATCGTCAACAGATTTTGGTTCCTTGAAGTAAGACGGAAAGCGCGGCTCGAGGTACTTCGTTTTCCCATTCACTTTTTGCAAGCTTTGCGCCCAGGTAACAGAAAGCGCAATCACAAACAATAGGCTTAGAGCCGCAAATCCTCGATGGAATTTCATCTTGATCCCCTCTCCAACTTCGAGTCCTTATCCTCCGGTGTTCGGGATGACCCTACATCAAGACCCAAAAGGTGTCACTACCGTTTTCTGACAGGCAGGCGAGCCCGGATCAGGCCGGTTCGTCTGCGCTCCTCTGTGCTACTAATCCGTAAATTATTTGCGTGGCGCGACGAACTTTGGTTGCGGCCCCGCCTCGCTGTGGTTCTCTGTGATTCTTTGTGTCCTCTGTGTTGAGCTTTTCGGAATTTAACACAGAGAACACAAAGAAGTGCCACAGAGACCACTGAGGGCTTAATGAAGGCGGAAAGGAATAGACGATGGAAAGACAAATAATGATAAGCCGAAATCTCTATTGGCGCTGTTTTTCGCGCTCGGTTTTTCCCTCGGCCATAATTTGTTCGATCTCATCGGGCGAGCGCGGCAGGCGCGCCGTGAGCAGCTTGTAGCCTGCCGGCGTGATGAGTACGTCGTCTTCGATGCGCACGCCAAGATTTTCCTCGGGAATGTAAATTCCGGGCTCGATGGTGATGACCATCCCGGGCTCGAGCGGGCGCGAAGGGCCAGGACCGCTGGGGTCGTGCACGTTCAACCCAAGGTGGTGGCTCAGGCCGTGAATGTAGTACTGGCCAAGCGGGCGGCCCTCCTTGTCCTTGCCGTGCGAATTGATGTAATCCGTGGCGATCTTCTGCAGGCTCGCAGGACCCTGGCCGCCCATCGTCATGCCAGGCTTGAGCGCGGCGAGCGCGGCGTTTTGCGCGCCCAAAACGATTTCATAAATTTCGCGCTGGCGGGGCGTGAATTTGCCATTGGCGGGAATTGTGCGCGTGATGTCCGCGGCGTACCCTGAGTACTGGCCCGCGACGTCGAGCAACACAATGTCGCCGCTATCGATCTGGCGATCGAGCTTGTTGTAGTGCAGCACGGTCGAGTTAATGCCCGAGCCGACAATCGGCGCATACGCTTCCGTCTCGCAGCCGGCTTCGGCGTGAATCTCGACCATTTTCGCGGCCACCTGATACTCGTACAGCCCCGAATGCATCATTTTCATGGCCGCGAAATGCGCGTCAATGGAAGGTTCAATCGTCTTGGTGAGCAGGGTCAGCTCGCCGGGCGACTTGATCGCGCGCAGCGTGTCCACCGCCGCGGAAACGTCCCTGAGCGTAACGTGCGTTGCGGCGCCCTTGATCCAATTGGACCAGTTGACCGCGTGCGGATAGCCCTCATCGTGCGGACCTGGCAATTCGGTATAAATTTCCGGGAAATCCCGGCTGAGGTTGGCGAGCGTTTCGTGCAGCTTCGTGAAGGATTCGACAGCAGCGAAGCCAGTTTTTTCCTTGATGCCGGGATCGTCCGGACCCAGCCGCGGACCGTTCCATTTTTCCTCGGCCAGATCGCGCGGCGGGAGATAGAGAATTTCATGAGGGCCGGTCCAGCCCTTTTGCGCCGCCGATTCGGGGAGCAGCAGCAGCGCCGCCCCCTCTTCGTTGTGCCCGGTCAAGTAATAAAAATTCTCTTCCTGCATGAAAACGTAGGAAGGATTTGCTTCCTCGTGCCCCGTGTAGCCGAAAATCACGATAGGCGCGCCCACAGCGGCGATCAGCTTGGCGCGCCGCTCAGCAAACACACTGTTCGGCTCGCGCTCCCAGGCCCGCACCATCGGCGCGAGACAGATCAGCAGGAAAAGAATGAGACCGCCGCGTAGGATCGAGCTTCGCCGGTTCATCAGGCACCTCGCCATGCAACTCTTCCGAAAACATACCACGACGACGCCATCTTACATGAGGAACGATGCCCCGGAGCTTGTAGCGCCGCCTTTCAAGGCGGCACCTTGCGGACTAGGACGGGTGCCCGCTTGAAAGCGGGCGCTACACGGGCTAATGGCTAAAACCCCGGCGCGCCGGAGGCGGCGGGGCGAACTTCCGCGGCGGGCACGGGGCGAGCGCCGAAGCGGAGACGCTCGATCCAGCCTTGCGCGACCGACATGACGCCGGTGTAAAGGAAGCCCCAGACGAACAGGGCCAGGAACGGCGTGGTGGCGTAATTCTCATTCTGGATGGAGTACACGATCGTCAGGGCAAAGTAGAGGCCCAGCGCGATTTCCAGGTACGGCATCCATCCGGCGCGGTTGCGATAGAGTTTCTTCTTCCATGTGCCGGACTGGCCATCAATATTGAATTTCGGAGTGCGCGCGAATTCCGATTGCACGCCAAAAATGGCTTCGAGCACGGCCTTGGCGTTGCGCACGGATAAGCCGATGCCCACGGCCATCACGAACGGCAAATAGAGGATCGAGCGTTTCCACGTCTTCGGATAGAGAGCGCGCTGCGAGGCCAGATAGAAACCGGAAATCGAGCAGCTCGACGCGATGAACAGCGGCAAGTCAATGACCAGCATCTGGAACCAGCCCTGGTAGAAACGCACGATCATGGCGGGTAGCAACAGCGTCGAGAGAATCACCATGAAGGGATAGCTGATATTGGCCGTGAGGTGGAAAACGGCTTCGGCCTTGACGTGCGTGGGCTGGTCCGAACGCAAGACGCGCGGAAGGATTTTCTTCGCCGTCTGCATCAATCCCTTGGCCCAGCGCGCCTGCTGCGCCTTGAAAGCGTTCATCTCCACGGGCAATTCGGAGGCGCATTCGATATCTGGCAAATAGAGAAACCGCCAGCCGCACAGCTGCGCGCGGTAGGAAAGATCGGTATCTTCGGTGAGCGTATCGTGCTGCCAGCCGCCGGCATCGTCGATCGCGCACCGCCGCCAGACGCCCGCGGTGCCGTTGAAATTGAAAAAGCTGCCGCTGCGCGAACGCGCGCCGTGCTCCATGACGAAGTGGCCGTCGAGCAGGATGGTTTCGACCTCGGTCAGCGCGGAGTAGTGGCGGTTCAGGTACGTCCAGCGCGTCTGGACCATGGCAATCCCGGGAGCGGCGAAATAGGGCAGCGTGCGGCGCAGGAAATCCGCCGCCGGGACGAAATCGGCGTCGAAGATGGCGACAAATTCGCCGGTCGCGGACTCCAGACCCGCGGCGAGCGCCCCGGCTTTGTAGCCCGTGCGATCGTTGCGGTGCAGATAGCGGATGGGCAAGCCGAGCGCCTGGTAACGCTCGACGCAAGAGCGCGCGACCTCCTGCGTTTCGTCGGTCGAATCGTCGAGCACCTGAATGTCGAGCAGTTCGCGCGGATAATCGAAGCGCGCGACCGTGTCCACGAGGCGTTCGATGACATAGCGTTCGTTATAGATGGGAAGCTGTATGGTAACCTTGGGCCACTCGGCAAGAGCGGGCGGCGGGCCGGGAACATTGCGGCGGTTCTTGAAATAGGCGTAGACCAGGTAGTAGCGATGCATGCCGTACGAGGCCAGGATCACCAGGACGATAAAGTACGGGATCATGATGGCCAGATCGAACGAGTTGAGATGGTACAGCCCGCGGAACGGATTGCGATTCGGGTCCGTGAGCTTGGACCAATAGTTCGATAGCGGACTTTGCGCCGCTGCCGCCAGGTAGCCCAGAAGAGGTTGCGCGAAACTCAAAACGGATATTCTCCCTTGCGAAAAATCAACCTGCGAAAGCCAAAATGTTGAACGCCGCGGCGAGCCGGCGAGAGCCATTGGCGTCGCGGAGCACGCAAACTATCGTCGCGGTCGTGGCCATCGTCGCGCTCGAAGCCGTGTTTGCCGTGATGGCGCGCCTCGGAGATATGGCCGGGCACATTCCCGAATTCATGGCCCTGGCGCTGGGCGCCGGCGTGCTCTACTTCATCGCGCTCTACGCGCTCGAGCACACGCGAGACAGCCGTGCCGTGCTGTGGCTCGTCCTGCTGGGCGCGCTCGCGTTTCGCCTGACGATGTTTCCCTACCCGCCGTCGCTTTCGACTGACGTCCACCGGTACCGATGGGACGGCCACGTGCAAAACGCGGGCTGGAATCCGTATGCCGTGGCGCCCACCGACCCGCGCCTTGCGCCGCTGCGCGATCCGGGATGGTACGTGATGCCCGCGCCGGAAATTCCCACGATGTACCCGCCGCTGTCTGAGCTTGTGTTCCGCGCGACGTGGCGCGTGCTGCCGGGCCCGGTTGGCTTCAAACTGCCATTTCTGCTCGCCGATCTAGCTGTCGCGGCGATGCTTGCCGGGTGGGTCCGTTCGACTGGGGGACGGAACTACCAGGCAGCGATCTACGCCTGGAATCCGTTGGTCGTGGTCGAATTCGCATCGAGCGGCCACAACGACGCGCTCGCCATCGCCGGGGTCGTCGCTACACTCCTCATTATACGAAGGTATCCGGTGGTGTCAACGCTGACGCTGACTGCCGGGGCGCTTTCGAAAGCCTTTCCTGCCGTGCTGCTTCCGCTGGCGCTTTTTCGCGCGGGCTGGCCCCGGCGGCTGCGTGGGTGGATGGCCGCAACGTCCTCGGTGGCGTTGGCTGCGCTGTGCGCCTGGCCGTTCCGCGCCGGCTGGCGGGAGTTTCTAGCAATGCTGAAGTATTACCAGGTGATCTGGCGAAACTACAATTCCAGCATCTACCCGGTTCTATTGTGGATGTCCGGCTCGCATGAGGTTGCCGCGGGAATCGGCGAAGGCGTCGTGCTTGGGCTTGCTCTGTGGCTGGCTTTGCGGCGTGCCGACCCGACGCGCGCCGCGTTTCTTCTGATCGGCACAGTGCTGCTGTTCGCGCCCAACGGCTATTCGTGGTATTTCACCTGGATCGTGCCGCTGCTGTGCTTCTACCCGAGCGCGGCGTGGCTGCTGCTCACCGTGCTGCAGTTTCTCTCCTACAAAATTTTCATCAACTACCGCGCGCTCGGCGACTGGCAGTTCGATCCCTTCTTCCAGTGGCTGACCTATGCGCCGTTCTACGTTCTTCTGGTTTGGGAGATTCTTCGCGGCAAGCGGCGTGTTGAAGGGATGAGCGCGACTACACGTTGATGGAAAGCGTGACGTCGGGACGGGGACCGGGCGGCGGAGGCATCTTTGAGCGGTCGATCGGGCGATACAAAGTATCGCGCTCGACGGGAATGCAGCCCGCTTCGCGGATCAGGCGCTCGAGTTCGGCGCGCGGGGTGAACTCGGCGGTCTTGGCGCCGGCGTCGTGATAAATCTTCTCTTCGACGACGGTGCCATCCAGGTCGTCCGCGCCAAAGCGCAGCGCGATCTGCGCGATGCTGGGCGTGAGCATCACCCAGTAGGCCTTGATGTGGTCGAAGTTGTCGAGCAGTAGGCGCGAAATCGCGATGGATTTTAGATCGTGGTAACCCGTCGTTGGCGGCAGATGCGCCAGTCCCGTGTTGGCCGGATGAAACGCCAGCGGGATGAACGCGGCGAAGCCGTGCGTCTCATCTTGCAGGCCGCGCAGGGCCAGAAGATGATCGACGCGCTCTTCTTCGGTTTCGACGTGGCCGTAGAGCATCGTAGCGTTCGAGCGCAGGCCGATTTCGTGCGCCGTGCGCGCGATGTTGAGCCACTGCTGCCCGCTGACCTTATGGTCGCAGATGATTTTCCGCACGCGCGGGTGAAAAATTTCCGCGCCGCCGCCGGGCAGCGAGTCTACGCCCGCTTCCTTGAGCGCCAGAAGCGTGTCGCGAATCGAAAGCTTCGAGATGCGCGAAAAGTATCCCACCTCGACCATCGTGAACGCCTTCAAATGTACGGTCGGGCAGCGCTTCTTCAGACCGCGCATCATGTCGAGGAAATATTCGAACGGCAAATCGGGGTGCAGCCCGCCGACCATGTGGAATTCCGTCGCGCCTTCGCGCATGCCCTGCTCGGCGCGCTGGTAGATCTCTTCGAGTGCGAAGTTGTACGCGCCCGGCGCATTCGGATCGCGTCCAAACGCGCACAGCTTGCAATGCGCCACGCATACGTTGGTCGGATTGATGTGGCGATTCACGTTGAAAAAACAAGTGTTGCCGTAGCGCTTCTCGCGCACGAAATTGGCGAGCCAGCCTGTGGCGAGCAGGTCCGGGGAGCGATAGAGCGCAACGCCGTCGTCAAAGCTCAGGCGCTCGCCTGCGAGCACTTTGTCCGCAATCGGCTTCAACCGCTCGTCTTGGATTCGCAGTTCGCTCATCTTAGTACTCATCAAACCGCCGGCCCCTCTCTTATCGGGGCAAGCAGGATGCCGACGCTACACTTTACCTCGGGTGCGCGATGGCCACTGCCGCGCCCCAGAACAGCAAGAACAAGAGACTAATATAACCGTTCACCGCAAAAAACGCAGCATTCATCCGGCTCAAGTCGTCCGGGGATACCAGCGAATGCTCGTAGGCGAGCAAGGCGGCCACAACGGCAACCCCTGCCCAGGCGGGCCACGGCAGGTGGAAGCTCCACGCCAGCCAGGCCAGCAGCGCGATCATCACGACGTGCATGGCGCGGGCAATGGCGAGGGCTCGCGCGATGCCGAAACGCTTGGGCACGGAAAAAAGCCCCGCCGACTTGTCATACTCGATGTCCTGGCACGCGTAGAGCACATCGAAGCCGCCGACCCAGAGCGTTACCCCGGCGCAGAGAATCACCATGCGCGCGTCGAGCGAGCCGGCAATCGCGATCCACGCCGCCGCGGGCGACATCCCCAGGCAAAACCCCAGCACCAGGTGCGACCACGCCGTGAACCGCTTGGTGTAGGAGTAGAAAAACAGCACGGCGAGCGCGACAGGAGAGAGTTCGAACGCGAGAAGGTTCAATTGCCACGCCGCGATCACCAGCACCGCGGAGGCCGCAACCGCGAATCCCCACGCAAAACCTACCGAGAGCGCTCCGATCGCGAGGGCGCGCGCTCGCGTGCGAGGATTCTCACGGTCGTAGCGCAGATCGATGATGCGGTTCATCGTCATCGCCGCGGAGCGCGCTCCCACCATCGCGACGACGATCCACGCAATCTGCCGCCAGGACGGCCAGCCCGGCGCCATGCCCGGAATCGAGGGATAGCGCGCCGCCAGAAGCGCTCCGGTCAACGCAAACGGCAGCGCAAAGACAGAGTGCTCGAACTTGATCATTTCGAGAATTGTGCGGATGCGGCTCGCGCTCACCGGCAGGCTCCGGAAGATTCACCACAGAGGACACAGAGAGCACAGAGAAAAGCATAAGAAACATTCTTCATATACGAACCATCGCTAAAAATAGGAATGCCTCCGTGTCCTTTGTGTTCTCTGTGTTAAAGCTTTTTCTGCCCAAGCCGCATGGGCGCGCATCATTTACACTTCGTGGGCTTTGCCTTTTCTTTGTCCTTCCCAGCGGTACATCTGCTCCTGCGGCAATCCGATCTGCGCGAGAACGCGATAGACATATTGCGCGACCAGGTCGTCAATCGTCTTCGGCTGGTGATAGAACGACGGGATCGCCGGCATGACGACGGCGCCGGCCTGTTGCACGCGCAGCATGTTTTCCAGATGAATCCGGCTGAATGGCGTATCGCGTACGCAGAGCACCAGGCGGCGGCCTTCCTTGAGGCAAACGTCAGCGGCGCGCGCGATCAGATCGTCGGCCGTTCCGGCGGCGATGGCCGCAAGCGTACCCACCGAGCAAGGAATTATCACCATGGCGTCCACCGGATAGCTGCCCGAGGCGATCGCTGCGCCGACGTCCTTGTTCGGCAAAACTTCGGTCTTTGCCGCGCGTCCTCCGATGAGCAGCGAGGGAAGCTGCTTGGCGTCGCTTGTGGCGATGCCCAACTCGTGCGCCAGCAGGCGCGCGCCCGTCTCGGTGACCACCAGATGAATGCGCGCCACGCGCGGATCGGCTTCCAGCAGCCGCAGCGCGGCCTGCGCCAGCACGGCGCCCGATGCGCCGGTGACACCTACAACGACCGACTTGTGTTCCTCAGGATTCATCGCTTTGCGCGGAAATTTCCAGTCTAGACAGCCCCTCGCACGAAAGTCAAGAAACGCGCATCAACACTTTCATCACCCCGGGCTTCTGTGCGTAGCGGATGGCTTCCGCCGCGTTTTTCAAATCAAAAACGTGCGAAATCAGCGGCCGCGGGTCCACGCGTTCCGAGCGCAGCAGGGTGAGCGCGGGCGCGAAAGGACCGCAGCGCGAGCCGACTAAGGTAAGTTCCTTCACCACCAGCGGCCACGTTTCGACAGGCGCGGCGCCATGAAACGTGGACTTGAGCACCAGCGTGCCGCGCGGCACGGTGATTTGCTGCGCCATCGCCAGACCCGAGGGTGAACCGGTCGCTTCCACGACCAGCGAGAACGCGTCGGCGCGGCGCGACACGCGGCTGCCGGACTGCGCGGTCGCGATGCCCGCGAGGCGCGCCAGTTGCAACTTGCCCGTGTGCTTGCCGATCATCAGGACGCGCAGGCCCGCCGCGCGCAACACGCGCGCGATCAACTGCGCGAGTTTTCCGTCGCCGAGCACGCAGGCCTCGCGGTGGGCGCGGACGTTCACCTGTTCGAGGATCTCGCACGCCGCGGCCAGCGGCTCGGTGAACACGGCCGCGTCATCGGGGACGCCGCCGGGCACGCGGTGGAGATTCACGATCGGCAGCGCGAGAAATTCGGCGAAGGCGCCGTCGTGGCCCACGATCCCCAGTACGCGGCGGCGCGCGCAATGCGTCGGAATTCCGCGCCGGCAATAACCGCACATCTTCCGAAGCCCCAGGCCCGCACATGCAAGATTGATTTCTCCGACGACGCGCCGCCCCATCCATCCCTCATCTTTTGCGCTGGCGACGCGCACGACCTCCCCCACGAATTCGTGGCCGAGCGTGCCATGAAAATTGTGATAGCCGCGCAGGATTTCGATATCCGTATTGCAGATTCCCGCCAGGCGCACGCGGACCAGGGCCCAGCCGGGCCTCAATCGCGGCTGCGGCTTTTGCGCCAGCGCAAGACGGTTATGACGTGTGACGGCGGCAAGCATTCGAATTTTGGCGGGCTCCACGCTTCATTTTTGTGGCGGGCTTCAAGTAAAGCCCGCGCCCGTGATGCCCTTCGCTTGAAGGGCTCACGGTAAACGTTCAGCGTAAAAGTAAAGCCCGCACCCGGAAAGCATTGGAGCATAGGCCTCGGCGCCGGGCAACCCAGTCCGGACAAACGAACATTGCCTGTTCAGTACGGCTGGCTGCCGGGTGTGTTGACCGTACTTGCGGTTCCGCTTAACATCAAAAGACTCTACACACCATGGCTAAAACTACTGACGAAGACTTGGGCCAGCTCGAGAAGGACATTCGCCAGCTCAAGATTGAATACGAGCAGTACTTCGGCGGAGGGAAGAAACGTCCGCCCACGGATCTCGAGTGGCGCATTGATGCCACGGTGAAGCGCTACGGCGATCGCGGCGCGAATATGAATTTTGGACAGCGATTCCGCTACAGCAATCTTACCCAGATGTATTCGAAGTATCGCGAAATGTTCCGCAAGCGGCTAAAACAAAAGGAAGAGGGCATCGTGCAGCGGCATTTTGGCGCGGCAGCTCGGGAAATTGAAAAAGAGAGGAAGGACAAGCAGTCCCACGAATCCCGGCTTGACACTGCGCAACATCCCTCCTTCACTATTTCCTGCACGGACTCTGACGACGACATGAAAAAGGTGGAACAGCTCTACGCCGCCTTTCGCCACGCGAAGGAACAAGCAGGTGAAGCCACCGACCGGCTCACGCTTGAAACGTTTCAGCAGTTCGTCCGCCGGAAAGTCGACCAGCTTAAGGAGGAAAAGGGCGCGCATGAAGTCGAGTACGTTGTCGCCGTCGAAGGCAAGCACGTGCGGCTGAAAGCGCGCGTGAAATCCTGATCGCGGCTTGTTTTCCTCCTTCCCGGCCAATTCCCAGTTCGCGCTTTTCGATTCCGGCCATCGCGCATACAATAATGTTTTCCCTGTCACCGTTCGGAGGATTCTGTGCCTGTGAAGCGCGCGCTGGTAAGTGTCTATGACAAGAGCGGACTTGCTGATTTTGTGCGGCAACTTGCCGCGTGCGGCATCGAGATCGTTTCGACCGGAGGCACGGCGCAGCTGCTGCGCGAGGCGGGAATCGCCGTGCGCGACGTGTCCGAATTGACCGGATGGCCCGAGATGCTCGGCGGGCGGGTCAAAACTCTGCATCCGAAAGTTCATGGCGGGATATTGTTTCGCCGGGGCGATGCGGGCGACCGCCGGCAGACCGCCGAACACAATATCGCGCCGATCGATCTGGTCGTCGTCAATCTCTATCCGTTCGAAGCCACTGCCGCCAAGCCGGATCTGACGCCCGAGGAACTGATCGAGAACATTGACATCGGCGGGCCGACGATGGTCCGGTCGGCCGCGAAGAATTTCGAAAGCGTCGCGGTGGTGACCGACCCAGCCGACTACGCCGCGGTCGCCACCGAAATCGCATCGCGCGGCGAAGTGGGCCTCGCGATGAGGCTCGACCTGGCGCGCAAGGCGTTTGCCCAGACCGCGCGCTACGACGGAAAAATCGCCACGGAACTCGAACGCCTCTCCGCTGACACTGGCTCCATCGGACTCGGTCCGCGTCCCGCGCTACCTGCCCGGCTGCACTTCGCATTCACGCGCCGGCAAGAGTTGCGTTACGGTGAGAATCCACACCAGCGCGCCGCTCTATACACGCCCGCGGGGACTGCCGCCTCGGGACTCTCTGGAGCGCACCAGCTGCAAGGCAAAGAGCTTTCCTACAACAATCTGGTGGACCTGGAAGCGGCCCTTGCACTCGCCGGGGAATTTCGCCGGCCCGCCGCGGTCATCGTGAAGCACAACAATCCGTGCGGCACGGCCGAACAGGATACGCTGGTGGAAGCCTATACAAAGGCTCTGGCCTGCGACCCGATTTCCGCGTTCGGCGGCGTGATGGCGTTCAACCGTCCGGTCGACCTCGCGACCGCCGAAGAAGTGGCAAAGCTCTTCGTCGAGTGCATTATTGCGCCGGGTTATGAACCGGCGGCGCTCGAAAAATTTGCGGCCAAGAAAAATCTTCGGCTGCTGCAGCTTCCTGCGAGCGATATTTCCGGGCGAGACGCCGAGTGGGAACTCAAACGGATTTCCGGCGGCGTCCTCGTGCAGGAGCAGGATCGCCACGAACTCGCCGCGGATGATCTGAAGGTGGTCACGCGGCGAGCGCCCAGCCGCGAGGAAGTTGACGCGCTGCTGTTCGGCTGGAAAGTATGCAAATACGTGAAGTCGAACGCCATCGTCTTCGCGCGCGCCGGGCAGACCGTCGGCGTCGGCGCGGGACAAATGAGCCGCGTGGATTCGGTGAAAATCGCGGTGATGAAAGCGCAGTTGCCGCTGGCCGGCAGCGTGGTGGCTTCGGACGCTTTTTTCCCGTTCCCCGACGGCGTCGAAGAAGCTGCGAAGGCCGGCGCCACGGCCGTGATTCAGCCGGGCGGCTCGGTCCGTGACCCGGACGTGATCGCTGCCGCCGACCGGCTGGGCCTCGCGATGGTTTTCTGCGGCGTGCGGCATTTCCGGCACTAACTCGACGAGTACGGTTTTCCCTTATGGATAGGCAGGAATCCCAGCCGGAAGCCGATACACGGGTGGGGGCTCCACTTGGAGCCCGCCAGAATGAAGACGGGGTTCCGCTTGGAGCCCGCCAGAATAGAGGGGAACCATAAGGCCGCACCATGCATCAAAAAAGATGTGGGCGGTTCTGGGCCGGTTGATCCTGGAGTCACCCGGCGCAGTACTGGCCTAGAAACTTGTTTTCTGAACCGTTTTGATCCCCGCCGTAGAGTGGCGGATAATTTTTTACGTGGACTTGATGAAAACCAGCCAACAGCTCGCCGTACTCCTGCTTGCGCTGATCGCCGTGGCAGGGCCTCGCGCCGCCGCTGCGCGACAATCCAATCGGCCGTCTCCCGCAAACCCAAAGGCCGCCACGCAGTCTGGTAAGCCGGCTGACGTGGATCAGCGCGCTGAAGCCTATTACGATTTCACGCTCGGACACTATTACCAGCAGCAATACGAAGCCACCAGTCATGCGGAAGACGCCAATCGGGCGATCGCCTTTTACAAGAAAGCTTACGCACTCGATCCGAACAGCCAGCGGATCAGCGAAGAGCTTGCCGAAATCTATTTTCAATCCCAACGCATCCGTGACGCGGTCCTCGAAGCGCAGTCGATCATCGCCAAGGATCCGGACAATTTGCCTGCGCGGCGTCTGCTGGCGCGAATTTATGTCCGCACGCTGGGCGATCTGAGCGATACGTCCGGACAGCGCGACACGCTGGTTCGCGCGGCCGAGCAGTACCGCGAAATCATGCGGCTCGACCCTGCCGATACCGATGCCGCATTGTGGCTCGCGCGGCTCTACCGCCTGCAGAACGATCACGACAAGGCGGAAGGCGTCCTGCGCGCCTTGCTCGCGCGCGAACCGGAAAACGAAAATGCCGTCGAGCAACTGACGCAACTCCTGCTCGACGAAGGGAAATCGCAGGAGGCCATCTCCTCGCTTAAGGGTATCCTGGACCGCGCCCCCACGCCGCGGCTGTGGGATCTCTACGGCGAGGCGTACACCCAGATCCATGATCTTTCGAACGCCGAACAGGCGTACCGGAAAGCCGCGGAAGCTCAGCCCGGCGACATCAACCACCGCCGGGGGCTCGCGCAAACACTCCTGAATGAACAAAAATATCCGGAAGCGCTCGAACAATATCAACGTCTGGCGGAAATGGATGCGGAAGACCCGGACACCTATCTGCGCCTGGCCGAGATTTACCGTCAACTGAAGCAACTCGACAAGGCTGAACAGAACGTTCTGCTCGCAAAGCAACGCGCCCCGGGCAATGTGGAAGTGATTTACTACGAGTCCTCGATCTATCAAGCCGAGGGCCGCTTCGAAGACGCCATCCGCGTGCTCTCTGACGCGGTGACCGGCGTGAAGGCACAGTCGGAGTTCGCGCCGGCGCGGCGGCGCACCCTCGCCATCCTGTACCAGCAGCTTGGACAACTTTACCGGGAGGTGAGCAACTACAGCGCGGCGGTGAACACGTTCGAAGAGATGCTGCGCCTGGGATCCGAGGAAGATCGCCGGGCGCGTTTGATGATCATTGACACCTACCGCGCCGCGCGTGACGTCCCGAAAGCGCTCGAGGCCTCGCGCAAGGCCATCGAAGCCTACCCGAAGGATCGCGCGATCCGGACCAGCCAGGCATTGCTCTACAGCGAGAGCGGGCAGACCGATCAAGCCGTCTCGCAACTTCGCCAATTGCTGGATGGCACGGCGGCCGATTTTGAAATTCAGCTCGACCTCGCTCAGGCATATCAACAGGGGCGGCGCTGGCCCGAAGCCGAGCAGGCCGTTCATGCCGCGGAAAAGATCGCCCCTCAATCTTCCGACAAGGAAATGGCGGGTTTCCTGCTTGGCGCGATTTTCGAACGGCAGAAGAAGTTCGACCAGGCCGAGGAGCAGTTCCGCCAAGTGCTCAAAGAAAATTCCCGCAACCCCGCGGTGCTTAATTATTACGGCTACATGCTGGCCGACCGGGGGATCCGCCTGGAGGAAGCCACGGACCTGATTAAGCGCGCGCTTGCCGAAGACCCCGCCAATCCCGCCTATCTGGACAGTCTCGGCTGGGCCTATTTCAAACAGAATAAGTTTTCCGAAGCGGAAGAATTGCTGCGGAAGGCAGCCGTCCGCGAGAGTCACGATCCCACCATTCTGAGTCACCTCGGCGACCTTTACTCCAAGACCGGCAAGGACAATCTCGCGGAGGCGCAGTGGCAGAAATCGGCCGAAGAATGGCGCCGCGTGCTTCCGGGAAATTTCGAGGCGGACAAGGCCGCGGAAGTGGAACAAAAAATCTCCGCTCTAAAGCGCCGTCTCGCGCAGCAGAAATCCCCGGGAGACATCAAGCCGTAGTAGCATACCTCTCGCCATGAAATGCGTCCGTGTTCCGGCATACGCTAAAGTCAACCTGCGTCTCGATATTCTCGGGCGGCGCGCGGACGGCTATCACGAGCTGCGCACCATCTTCCAGACGATCTCTCTGCACGATACCCTTGTGCTCGAAGCGAGCCGGGACGCGCGCGTCGAGCTGCGCATCCTCGGAGATTCCGCCTTGGCCGGCAAGCCTGGCCGCGACAATCTCGTCTATCGGGCGCTCGATGCGCTGCGTCGCGAGCTTCGTCTCCGGCAGGGCGTCCGCGCCGTGCTCACCAAGCATGTCCCGGTGGGCCGGGGACTCGGCGGTGGTTCAAGCGACGCCGCCGCGGCGCTCCTGGGGTTCCTGCGCTTGACAGGAAAACGAATCGAAGCGGCCCGCCTGGCTGAGATTGCCTCGGGGCTTGGCGCCGATGTCCCGTTTTTCCTGCACGGTGGCCGGGCTCTCGGCATCGGCCGCGGGGATGAAATCTATCCATTGCCCGACGCGCCCGGCCGCGCGACGCTGGTTGTTTCGCCCCACGATGTCGCCGTGCCCACACGCGACGCCTACCAGTGGCTCGCGCAGCGATTGACAAAGCACCCGGACCCCTCTAAACTGTGGGGGTTCTGTGCTCAGTGCTGGAGCCCGCAGGGGAGCGCCCTCTCGAACGATTTTGAGGCGGCCGTTTTCCCGCGGTATACCCGGTTGGCTGCGATCAAGCGGGAGTTGCTTCGGCAAGGAGCTGCAGGGGCCTCGCTGGCGGGTAGCGGTTCGGCGGTGTTTGGAATATTCCAAAACCCAGCGAAGGCGCGTCGAGCTGCTCGGGCGTTTCCGAAGGATCAGGTTTTTGTCTGCTCGACTCTTTCGAGGGCAGAATACCGCCGTAAAGTGGGCGGGCCGGGTTTCGCCTGAACAGTTCTAAAAGCTGGCTGGCTCCACGCCCCGGCCAAGCCGGGGCGTTCAGTGTAAAAGTGGAGCCCGCTCCCGGCGCGCGAAGGAACAACCTTGACCGACGACAAGTTTAAAATTTTTTGCGGCAGCGCGAATCCGCGCCTCGCGGAGGATATTGGCCGCCACCTGGATGTGAAACCGGGCCTGGCCAAGCTCGGCAAGTTCAGCGACGGCGAGATTTATTTTCAGATTCTGGAAAACGTGCGCGGCGCGGACGTCTTCGTCGTGCAGCCCGGCTCGAACCCGGCGGATTTTCACCTGATGGAATTGTTGATGATGATTGACGCCTTCAAGCGCGCTTCGGCCTGGCGGATTACCGCCGTGATGCCGTACTACTGCTATGCGCGCCAGGACCGCAAGGACAAGCCGCGTGTGCCGATTTCCGCGAAGCTGGTCGCCGATCTGCTGGAGACCGCCGGGGCGAGCCGGGCCTTGACGCTCGATTTGCACGCGCCGCAGATTCAGGGTTACTTCAATGTCCCTGTGGATCACCTGTATGCGTCGCCGGTCCTGATCGATTATTTCAGGCAAAAGCAGTTGGGCAATATCACCGTGGTTTCTCCCGATGCCGGAGGGGTCGAACGGGCGCGCGCCTTTGCGAAAAAACTCGACTCGCCGCTGGCGATTGTGGATAAGCGCCGCGTGGACATCGACGTCAGCGAAGTGATGCACCTGATCGGCGACGTGCGCGGCCGCGCCACGCTGATTATTGACGACATTATTGACACCGCGGGCACGCTGGTAAAGACCGCGGAAGCCCTGGTGAAAGAGGGCGCGACAAAAGTGTACGCGGCCTGCACCCACGCGGTTCTTTCCGGGCCGGCGGTCGAGCGCATCTGCGCCTCGTCCATCGAAGAAGTGGTCGTCACCGATTCCGTGCCGCTCACCGAAGCGGCCAAGAAAGTTTCGCGCATCAAGGTCCTGAGCGTCGCCGGGCTGCTTGCCCGGGGCATTCATTCGATCCACGAAGAGAGTTCGATCAGCGAATTATTTTTCTGACGGCCCGCGCCGACAACGCAACCCGCGTTCCGCCGATGGCCTGTGCTTATGAAACGAGGAAGGACTTATGGAACAGATCATTGTTGAAGCAGCCCCGCGTGAAACGCGGGGCAAAAACGCCGCGCGGCGCGTCCGCGCCACCGGACAGCTCCCGGCGGTCCTGTACGGCGGCAAGGGCGGGTCGCAGGCGCTCGAGGTCAATGCCAAGCAGGTGACCGCGATTCTACGGTCCGCCTCGGGCCACAACACCATTTTCAAGGTCAAGATCAACAGCGTCGAGGAAACGGCCATCGTGAAGGACTGGCTGGTGGACCCGGTCAAGGGCCATCTCCTGCACGTGGACTTGCTGCGCATTGCCATGGACGTGCGCATGCGCGCCAAAGTGCCGGTGCACACGTTCGGTGAAGCGCAGGGCGTCAAGCTCCAGGGCGGCATCTTCGAAATGGTCACCCGCGAAGTCGAAATTGAGTGCTTGCCCAGCGATATCCCGACCGAGTTCCGCATGGATATTTCCGAATTGATGATCGGCATGCAGCTCCGGGCATCCGATGTGAAGGTCGATCCGGAAAAGATAAAGATGCTCACCGACCCGCTGCGCGTGCTCGCGCACGTCGTCGCACTGCGCGTTGAGGAAGAGAAGCCCGCCGAGGCCGTAGCCGCCGAGGCCGCTGCGCCAGCCGAGCCCGAAGTCATCAAGAAGGGCAAGAAGGAAGTCGAAGGAGAAGAAGGCGAAGAGGCTCCGGCTGCCGAGAAGGAAAAGAAGAAGTAACGTGCGCCGCCCCGGCGTGGCCGCTGGTTGCCGCGCCGCGCGCGCCGCGCGATGAGCATGGGCATGCGCCTGATCGTCGGCTTGGGCAATCCGGGCATCGAATATGCCTGGACGCCGCACAACCTGGGTTTCCTCGTCGTGGACAAGCTGGCCGAGCAGGCCGGCATCCGCGTAACGCGGCCCGAGGCGAAATCGTTTGTGGGACTGGGAAAGATCGCGGGGCACGAAGTGGTGCTCGCCAAGCCGCAGACGATGATGAATTTGAGCGGACTTGCGGTGCGCGAACTGCTGGGGCGCGCCGAGTGCGAGCCTTCCGGCGTGATCGTGATTTGCGACGATATCGCGCTGCCTTGGGGCATGCTTCGCGTCCGTGAACGCGGCTCGGCCGGAGGCCATAACGGATTGAAGTCCGTGATTGGCGCGCTCGGCACGATGGAGTTTCCGCGCGTCCGGCTGGGCGTACAGCCCGAACAGTTCCGGGGCGATTTGAAGGAATACGTGCTTCGCCAGATTCGGCGCGACGAAGAAGACTTGGTCGCCGAGGAAATCGAACAGGGTGCCGAAGCCGTGAAACTGATTGTGGCGGAAGGGATCGGGCCCGCAATGAATCGCTTTAATCGCCGCGTGCCGCCGCCCGGTGAAGAGGAAGCGGCGGAGTAAGAACGGGAGTGGGCTCCACTTTTACACTGAACGCCCCGGCTTGGCCGGGGCGTGGAGCCCACCGGAATACGGGAGTGGGCTCTACTTGGAGCCCACCGGAATAACAGATTTCGAGCAATTAAAGTTTGAGAAACGGAGTCAACCCATCATGGAAGAGCGCTTGTACGACCTGATTTTTATCTGCCGTCCGGCCACGCCGGAGGATGAAATCGCCAAGATCATCGCCACGATTGAGCATTCCGCCACCGAACACGGCGGCAAAGTCGAGAAAACCGAGAAGTGGGGCACGCGCCGGCTAGCCTATCGCGTATCGAAACACCGCGAGGGTTTCTTCGTCTACATGGTCCTGCGCAGCGCGCAGGCAGACATCATCAAGGAACTCGAGCGGCGCCTGAAAGTCTCCGATGCCGTCATCAAGTATCAGACGGTTCGTCTCGACGAAGACCTGAAGCGCCAGAAGAAGCTGGTGCATCATCGCGAGCGCCGCGCCAGCCGCCGTCCGCGCAAGCCGGCGGCGCCGGCTCCCCAGCAGCAGGTTCCGCCCGCCGCCGAACAGACGGCGGCCAGCTAACGGGCGCGGGCTCTACTTGGAGCCCGCTTAGAAAATAATGCGGGCTCTACTTGGAGCCCGCTTAGAAAATAATGCGGGCTCTACTTTTACGCTGAATGCATCAAGTGAAGCGTGGATTCCGCCTGAAGAACGATTTCCGAAGGGAAAGGAAACACGATGTCAGATGAGCCGATAAAAGCATCACCAGAAACGCCCGCTGCCACGCCAGCTCCGAGCGTGCCGCGCGCAGAGGGACCCTCCAGTGGAGGCGCCCACCGCTCCGAAGTGCGTTCCGGAGGGGGCGCGCCACGCCGTGAAGGTTACTCCGGTGGCGGAGGAGGAGGCCAGCGCCGCGAAGGTGGCGGTCCCGGTGGCCCGGGTGGAGGATCTGGCGGCCCTGGCGGCCCGCGCCGCGGCGGCAAGCGCCAGTATTTCCGCAAGAAGAAGGTCTGCCGCTTCTGCGTCGAGCGCGTCGACTTCATTGACTACAAGAAGGTCGAGATGCTCCAGCCATTCGTGCAGGAGCGCGGCAAAATTCTGCCGCGCCGCATGACGGGCACCTGCTCGCGTCACCAGCGCTGGCTGGGGGAAGCCATCAAGCGGGCGCGCAACATCGCGCTGCTGCCCTTCGCCACTGAGCTGTAGAGGACACAAAGGGCGCAGAGTCAAAGAAAGAGAAGGAAAATCACAGCTTCTGAAACAGGCGAATCAGTTTCTTGGTTTTCTCTGTGTTCTCTGTGCCTTCTGTGTTGAAATCCTGGTTTGGTGAAATCAATACGACGACGAGATTGCGCAATACGTTCCAGATGGAAACGAGACGAAGGGGAGCGGGCTCCACTGGGAACCCGCCAAAGTAGAGGAAGCCATGCAAATTATATTGCAGGAAGACGTCGAAAAACTCGGAACGCGGGGCGAGGTTGTGGAAGTCGCCGCGGGCTACGCGCGCAACTATCTGCTACCGCACAAGCTCGCGCTCGAAGCTTCGCCCGCAAACATCAAGCGCCTGGAAAAAATCCGCATCACGCTGTCCAAGCGCACGGCGACCGAAAAGGACGCCGCCGAACAGCAGGCCATCCTGCTCAATAACGTGACCGTCAAGCTGGCGCGCAAGGCCGGCGAGACCGATCAATTGTTCGGGTCGGTCACCTCCTCCGACCTGGCCGACGCGCTCGCCGCGCAAGGCTTCCAGATCGACAAGCGCCGCATCGCGCTCGATGAGCCCATCAAGATTGTCGGCGAATCCGCTGTCACCGTGAAGCTGGTCCACGGCGTCACCGCGCAGTTCAAAGTCATCGTCGAAAAGGAAGCCTAGACTTCCCGCAGGGTCGTTTCGGGCCGCTTCGCCAGCGAAGTGGTCCGCAACGGACATTTTCCCTTGATGGGGCACAGCTTTTCCACTTGTTTTGCACAGGCGCGTCCTTCCGTGCATTTTCGAAACGTTATTCACAGGTTCACCTAAATTCCACAGGGCGGAGTCACTCTTTCCAAGCTAGACTTGGCGGGTTCGGATTCCGGTCACGGCTCTGCCCCATGACGCGCTACGCCTTGCGACCACAATCCTCAACCCAGCGGAGGATGACATGACCAGTGACGTAAATAGCCCGGTGGCGATTCTTGATAAGGAATTGCCGAAGTATCCCGCGTATACGATCGAGATGTTTGAGCTGTGCGATTGCTGTGGCGCCCGCTTTGGTATTGGCTACCATCAGGCATGCAAGAACCACGCAGCTTCTACACAGCAGGCGGACGAACTCCCGAAAAAGCTCCGGGAAATGCTCGCGGCGGACCATGGGCATGAGCGTCAACACAAGCTCTTCACGGAAATTTGGGTGCTTTCCAATTGAGACGCCTCTGCCGGCGGACTCTTCTTGCCAGACGCCTCTCTTTAGGCGAAAATAAGGCGAATTAAACGATGGCCACCCCTTCCACCACGCTCGAACGCCAGATGCCCCAGAACACCGAGGCGGAGCGCAGCATCCTGGGCGCAATCCTGCTCGACAACAACGCTCTCAACGCTACTCTCGAGAAACTGAAGCCGGAAGATTTCTTTCACGATCATCACCGGCGGATTTACCAGCAGATGATCGCCCTCGGTGAGACGCAGCAGGCGATCGACCTGGTGACGCTTACCGACCAGCTCCACCGCAGCGGCGAACTGGAATCCTCCGGCGGCCCCGCGTACATCGCCCAGTTGATGGACGGCGTGCCGCACGTCAGCAACGTCGAGCATTACGCGCGCATCGTGAAGGAAAAATCACTGTTGCGCGGCCTGATCCACGCCACGCATGCCATCCAGCAGCAGGCGCTGGAAGGCGAAGAGGATGCCGACGCCATTCTGGATCGCGCCGAATCGCAGATTTTCCAGCTCGCCGAAGATCGTGTCCGTTCGGGCCTGGTGGGCGTGCGCGACGTCGTGCGCGACAACTTCGAGCGCATCTCGAAGATTTTCACCGAAGGCAAGCGCATCACCGGACTTTCGACCGGCTACCACCAGCTCGACAATCTCACCTCCGGCTTTCAGCCTTCCGAGCTGCTGATCCTCGCCGCGCGGCCTTCGATGGGGAAGACGGCGCTGGCGCTGAATATCGCGGAAAACGTGGCTGTGCGAGGCGACAAACCGGTCGCGATTTTCAGCCTGGAAATGTCGAAGGAGTCGCTGCTGCTGCGCCTGCTTTCTTCCGACGCGCAAATTGATTCGCACAAGTTCCGCACGGGCCACCTGAGCCGGGAAGACGGTGCGAAGATTCCGGTCTCGCTCACGAGGCTGGCGGAGGCGCCCCTCTGGATCGACGATACAGGCTCCGCCACGGTGGTGGAAATGGGCGCGAAGCTGCGGCGTCTGATGCGCGACAAGGGCCTGTCGCTGGTGGTCGTGGATTACCTGCAACTGGTCTCCGCGCGCGGGCGGTTTGGGAACCGCAACGAAGAAGTCTCCAGCATTACGCGCGGCCTCAAGGCTCTGGCGAAGGAGTTGAAGGTGCCGGTGCTGGTTCTTTCGCAGCTCACGCGCGCGCCGGAACGTGAAGACCGCCGCCCCCAGCTCTCCGATCTCCGCGAATCGGGCGCCATCGAACAGGATGCCGACGTGGTGATGTTCATTAACCGGCCGAATGCGTTCAAACCCGATGAAGCCCCCGAGGAGCGCGCCAAGACCGAACTCCTGATCGCCAAGCAGCGCAATGGCCCCACCGACCGCATTCATTTTGTTTTCCGCAACGCCTTCACGCGATTTGAGGAAGCCGCGCCCGACGCCTGGACCGAATCCGAGTAGCCGTTCCGCGGCTGTTTGTGAGACCGAATCGTTCGTTCAACCTGAATTCCGAAGTTGATTTGGAAACTTGGGGTTGAAATCCGGGAACGCCAATCTCCCGATTGGCGGTTTGCATCACGCCATTCAGGAGAATGGCGTTCCCGGGATCGCCGCCAAGCAGAGCTCAATCGAGCGCGGCGCAGAATTCAAGAATACGAACCCGAACGGACTTTACCGGCGCGAGTCCCTCGATCTGCGCGGCACGATCCAGCAGCAGCACCACGCGGTCGAGTTCGCCTTCTCCGACGCGTCCCGTGAGCGCCAGGCGCAAGGGATGAAAGATTTCGCGGCTGGAATACGGCAGCCTGGCTTTGACCGCCGCGACAATTTCCTTCAGCCGGCTTGAATCTACCGGACCGCCGCCCAATATTTCGGTCGCCAGTGCTCGAAGGACTTCGCGCGCACCGCGGCGGGCGAGTACCTCCTGGGATTCCCGCGAAGCGAGCACGGCGTGAGCGTCGTATTCGAAGACCAGCGACAACAGATGAGCCAGGGCTTCTCGATTCGCGGCTCGCGGACCGAGCAGAGCCGCGGCCTCCGCCATCCAATTCATGGCGGGCTCCGAGTGGTGCCCGCACCCGTTCATGGCGGGCTCCAAGTGGGGTCCGCCCCCGGAGGCGGCATCGTCCTTGCTCCGCAACCAGTTGTGCTCGCCGAGGATCGCGGCCACATCTTCGGCCATGAACGGGTTCACAGCGGGGCGAATTTCGCCTGCGGGTTCAGGAGGCATGTGGGAAGCAGTGCATCGCAGGCTCAGCCTTCGAGTGTGACGATCGCCTGCGCGGCAATCGCTTCCCCACGGCCGATCGCGTCCACGCCTTCGTTGGTCTTGGCTTTCAAATTGATGGCCGAAGGGGAAATTCCCAGGGACTTCGCCAGCGCCTCCCGCATGGTGGGAAAATGCGGGCCCAGCTTTGGTTTTTCGGTGATGACGATCGCATCCACGTGCGCGATGCGCAGCCGCTGCTCGGCGAGCAACTCACGGATGCGTTCCAAAAATCGCAGGCTCGAAACACCTTTCCATTTCGGGTCGGTGTCCGGAAAATGCGTACCGATATCGCCGAGTCCCGCCGCGCCGAGCAGCGCGTCGCAAATCGCGTGCGCCAGCGCGTCGCCGTCGGAATGTCCCACGGGCCCCTTGTGGAACGGAACTTCGATGCCGCCCAGGATCAGCTTGCGGCCTTCCGCGAGGCGGTGCAGGTCATAGCCAATCCCCGCGCGAGTCATCGCGCCGCGCGCTCCTCGCGCAGATAAAATTCGGCGAGTTGCATGTCACCGGGGCGGGTGATCTTCAGGTTGCGTTCCGAGCCGGCCACGACATGGACGTCGTGGCCTATGCGCTCGACCAGGCCGGCTTCGTCCGAGGCCGAAACACCATCCTGGCGCGCCCGCGCAAACGCTTCCAGCAGCAACGAAGCGCGAAAGACTTGTGGAGTCTGCGCGAGCACGACGCGCTCGCGCGGTATCGTAGCCGTAATGAGCGCGACATCGGCCGCCCCGCCCTGCGGGGTTGCGCGCTTCACTTCCTTCACGGTGTCCATTGCCGGCACGCCCAGGATGGCGGCATCACAGGATACAGCCTCGGCAATCACGCGTTCGATCTGGTCCAGTGTGACCAAAGGCCGAACCGCATCGTGTACCAGGATCAAGTCGGCGTCGGGTGAAAGTTCCGCCAGAGCGTTGGCGACGGAATCCTGGCGCGTATCGCCCCCGCGGACAACTTGAACGGGGCGGCCAAGATTTTCCTGCGCCATGCGGGCGGCAAGAGAATCCACTTCCTCCGCCCGCGTGGCGATGATGAAGCTGGTAATCGCTGAACAAGCCGCCAGCCGCCGCAGCGTGAAGATCAGGACAGGCACGCCGTCCAGTTCGAGAAACTGCTTCGGCGTCTCCGCACCCATTCGGGTGCTGAGTCCGGCAGCAGGCAGGATTGCAGTTACATGATTCATCGTCGCCTCAGTTAGAGACGCAAAAGCTTACACCAATTGCAGGCGCACAGGTACAGAAGTCGATAAGATTTGAGTCGCGCCGGCTCGGGAAGCCTTGCTGGCGAATCCTTCCTAAGCCGGAATGTTCAGCAGCTTGCACATCGTGCCGCCCAGGATCGCCACGCGATCGGCATCGCTCAGCCCGGGCGCTGCGAGAACCTGATCCACGGGAGTAGTGGACCACGGGAAAGGAAAGTCGGTGCCAAGGCCGATCTGCCCCGCTCCGACTACGGCGATCAAATGCCGCAGCCCCTCCGCGCTGAAGATGATCGAATCGAAATAGAGCTGTTTCAAATATTCACTGGGACGTTTCTTGATGGTCTTCTTGCATTGGGCGGGGAAGACACGGCACCCATGGTCCATACGGTCGGCGTAAGAAGGCAGGAAGCCGCCTCCGTGGGACGCGCAGATCTTCAAGTTGGGAAACCGATCGAGCGTCCCTTCGAAAATCATGTGAGAAAGGAAGATGGTGGTTTCGAGCGGGTTGCCGATCACGTTGCTTAACATACCATTTCCTTGCACCCGGTTTCGGATCCCTGTGGCGTTCTGGCTATCTTGCGGATGCATGAAGACCAGGGCCTGCATCTCCTCGGCTTTGGCCCAGAAGGGGTCGAACTTGGGCGAGGATAGTTCTTCGCCCTGTACGCTTCCTCCAATGGCGACGCCGCGCAATCCCAGGTGCTTGATGCCTTCCTCCATCTGTTGCGCCGCCAGTTCGGGAAACTGCAACGCCACGGAAGCAAACCCCACAAAGCGGTCCGGGTGAACTGCGCACATCGCCGCGAGTTTTTCGTTCTGAAGGTCGATCAACCGGCCAGCCAGATCCCGGTCGGCAGAGTACCAAAACGCGTTGATGCTGACTGCCTGGACGTCTATACCTTCCCTGTCCATTTCTTGCAGGCGCGCATCCCCCAAAGAACTGTCATCGTAGCCGCCGAGAGTGACTCCGCGGCCCTCGAGGTTCGTGCCCTTCAGCAAAGCGATGGCTTCCGGCACGCTAGCGTGACAATGCACATCAACCGTCTTGACGCGCCGCTTGCCCACCATGATCTCCCGGCGCTTGGTAGCGCCGCCGGTCTGCGGCGGCATCTCCGCCACGCTGTTGACGCCGCGGTCGAGAAGCAACATTCCGGCCGAAGCACCAGCTACATTCTTTAGGAACTCCCTGCGATTTGGCATTCTTTTCTCCCTCTCCGGAATGATGGCGCAGCTGCGGCGTTCGCAATGATCCGCCTGGGGCGTCTTCCGACACCTTGCACCCGTCAGACTGAACGCACTCTCTTGGAACTAGAGGCGAATACACCGGGAGCAAGGCCAATGTCAACAGATTAACTAAGATTTCATAACGAGGCGATATGGCATGATCGGGGGCGTGCGATTTCCTCCGAAGTCCGATCAAACCTAGAGCTTGCGCTCCGTCGGCCCCCATTGGTGTTATAATGCGTAAAGATTAGTGCCGTGGTAGAGCGGCACTTTAATCTATTCCTTTCCATCCAGGCACCGTTCTCGCAGGGAGGGAACCAATGGAAGAATCCCAATCGTCGCTCCTTATATTCTTCATGGTTGCGTGGGGTGTCATCACGGCCGCACTGGCCATCCTGGTGATTTACCGCGGGACTTTGTCGTCGAAAGAAGATGACCAAATCTTCATCGATGCCGCCGAACAGCACCATTACCAGGAGCAGCAAGTGATCATCGCCAAGATCACGCGCTTGACGAAACCGATCATCGCCCTCGCGGTGATCTCTGGCGTTCTGCTGCTGACCAGCGCCGGGATTTGGATCTATCGAGGCTTGAAGAACTTCTAGTGCCGTTTCAAGTGTTCAAGGCAGGAGAAATGCTCTGCCAAGAAAGTTGGGACGGAGCTAAGGTTGTCCGGGCTGCGTGGAACCCGCGACTGGAGCCGGGCTTGCGGTCGTGGAGTCCGAGATCGACGAGTGATTGAGCGCGATCACCCAGCGGTTCCCGCGCTTATTTAGAATGAGCGTAGTGTGCCCTCGGAATTCCATGATATTTCCTTCCACAGTCGCCACGTAATAAAATTGATAAGTCGCCCACGCGGAGTCGCCATTTACCTTGACCAAGGTATTGGTACGGTCCATGCGCCCGCCCGTAACTCGGGCGCGCTGTGCCTGATAGGCTTTCACATAGTTGTCCCAGCCGATCACGGGCGGCTCCGAGGCGCCGCTCACGACGACCACGTCATCGGCGTAGTACTTGTGCAAGGAATCGACGTCGCCAATTTGCCAGTAACCCAGACTCTCACCGATGGTTTGATCGATCGCCTCCGAGTCGGGCTGCAGTAGCATCGGTTTGGCATCGGGTGGCGGTTCGGCTGTCGGCGCTTGTTTTTGCTTGCCCTTATTTTTTTGCGCCGCAGTTGGCGCAGCGACGGCCAACAAGAGCAACGCCAGCACAACAACAAGCCCGCCGTTCCCCGCCAATTTCTTCACAAGCTCTTTCATGGCTTTCCCCCGGGCTGAAGATAGCACGAACTAATTCCATGGAAACATGATTTGGCGGCGCGCGTGTCGTGCGAGTGCATGCGCCTGCCTCGGGTCGCTGCCGGACTCCGATAGCGCCACCTTCCGCATACACGGGCAAGTGGTGTAGCATCCTCCGAGAACTGCTGCCGGGACCGTGCCGAAGTCTCGTTTTAGCGGCAGCGCGGATGCTGTCAGCGAGCGTGGCAGTCTCCATAGGCCGGTATCTTGGGTCTCACATCGCCAATTACGTTGTACGGGTTAGTGCTTGTTCGCACAAACACACAGGAGGAATGAACCCATGAAAACGAACCACAAACTAGCGGTGGCAGTGCTGGCAGGCGTCGCGATGGGCGTTGCCGGGGCCGCGACGATTCATGCGCGGCAAGTCAAGGTGTCACCCGGCTACATCATCGCGGAAGTTGATGTACAGGACCCCGCCACCTTTCAGAAATATGCGGAGAAGGTCCCGGGAACGCTGGCGCCTTTCAATGGCCACTATATCGTTCGCGGCGGCAAAGCCCAGCCTGTCGAGGGCGAAGCGCCAAAGCGCTTCGTGGTGATCGCTTTCGATAGCTTCGAGAAAGCGCAGAGCTGGTATGATTCGCCCGCCTATGATGCGATCAAATCGATCAGGCATAGCTCAGCGAAGAGCCGCGTATTTATCGCGGAAGGCGTCGCTCCCCAGTGATGGCGCACTTTTATCCACAAATCTGGGCCGTCCCGGCGCTTTCTGATGTTCAAGCCCCGCGAGCAGGCGCAGGCGGCGCCGGCGCAAATCAACGTCGTGCTGAACTGGTTTGAAGAACTGAAACGCCGCGCGCCTGCAGGCACAAAATGAGGAAGCTCGTGCGACAGATGACTCTCCATCCCGCCTGACGAGCTGCCTTTTCCCCGGTTCTGTTTAGCGGCCAGTAGAATTTCGGGCCAGACTCGTGATTTTGTTTGTTGCCGGAAAGGGTTCTCCAGGCATCCAACAGATTGAGTGAAAACCAGGGGAGAGATAGTGTCAGAGCAAGATTCCATCCCGGCCGGAGCGGTCCTGGATAATTGGTCTAAGGACCCGTGGACGAATGGCGTGCAAGTTGACCGCATGGCAGATATGGAAAAGCTGCTCGTCCAGACCCGGAACAGCCTCTACGAGATCACGATTATTGACGGCCCCAGCGGTGAAATCCTGGTTCGGGGCGGCCAGTTCTTTCCGGAGCTAACTCCTGCCCGCCTGGCTGGAGCTACCCTCGGAGGCAGCTTCTGCAAAATGCGCGGAATTTACACAGGCTTCCGGATGGAGATCAACGCCAATGGCCAGCGGACGGTGACCACTCCCGTGGAATCCATCGGAGTTCTCGTCTCACCTTGAAAGCGGGCTCGCGTCGGCGCAGCTTGTAGAGCCATATCCATTCAAGTGACCTAGCTCATGATCCGCTGCGCTCAGCGCGAATCCTGGCCGCTCAGCGAAACTTTTCACTTCGATGTCTTGGAATCATATTGCCGGCTTATCCCCATGGCAGGCGGTGGTTTTTCCCGGGCGCGCCGGAACCTTGACATCCGTGGCGACGCGGCGATAATGACCAGGCTGCAAGCGACAACGATCGAGAATCTTGCTGGGCGGAGACCTGAAATGATTTCAGCGAAGAGCATTGCCACGCGTCACTCCAATTTTTGGAGCCGGGCTGGTTTCCTGGTTCTGTGTCTGGTTCTGTGCGGGGGGCGGCCTGCCGCGGCACAGCAAGGAGTGATGGCGTCGCGGCTCGAACACTCCGAAAAAGAGCCGCAGAATTGGCTCACTTTTTACGGGAATTACAAAGGATGGAGTTACAGCCCGCTGAACCAGATCACGCGCGACAATGTGAAGCAGATTGTGCCGGTGTGGGCGTTGTCCGCCGGCGGTCCTCCGGCAGATTTGGCATTGAGGCCCGGGCTGCAAGCCGGACCGCTGGTTGCCGATGGCGTGGTTTACCTGGAGGGCATGCAAAACAATGTTTACGCGGCCGATGCGGCGACCGGCAAACTGCTCTGGACCTATGTTTACCCCTGGACGGAGAAGGGGAATATGCAGAGTCTGCGGGGCGCTCGAGGACTCGCCATGGGCGATGGCCGCATCTACATGGGGACGCAAGATAATCACCTCGTGGCCCTGGACGCCGAGACCGGCAACCAGGTTTGGAATATCGAAGTGGAGAGCATGACCAAGTGTCTCTGCAACATCACTTCGCCGCCATTGTTTGTGAAAGGAAAAGTCATCGCCGGCGTCGCAGGCGGCGGGCTGGGTGTAGTGCGCGGCTATCTGAACGCCTTCGATGCCAAGACGGGTCAACGCGTCTGGCATTTTGACGTGATCCCGTCGCCCGACCAGCCGGGCGGCGATACCTGGTCCGGAGACGCATGGAAGACGGGAGGCGGCGCGACCTGGTTCACCGGCACGTACGACCCCGAGCTCAATCTGATCTATTGGGGAACGGGAGACCCGGCGCAAGTGTATGTGGGGAGCGACCGTCCGGGCGCGAATCTCTACAGCGCGTCCTTGCTTGCACTGGACGCCGATACTGGAAAGTTGAAGTGGTATTTTCAGGAGACGCCGCACGATCTGTACGATTACGACGCGGCGGCCGAGCCTGTGATCCTGGACATGGACGTGGCGGGGCGCAAGCACAAGGTGGTCCTGCAGGCGAACAAGAGCGGGTTTGCATACGTTCTTGACCGGGAGACGGGGAAGTACCTGCGTTCGTTTCCCTATGGTTCGCCGAATTGGACCAAAGGCATAGACGAAAATGGCAAGCCTATCGATCCTCTGGTTCCGGCGGACCACAAGGGATTTGTGATGTGTCCGGGCATGGGGCCGGGCGCGCGGGGCATTCAACATTCCGCATACAGTCCGCGCACCGGCTGGTGGTACACCACCGATCTCGAAATCTGCTCCACTCTCAAGGGCGGCGAGGGAGCCGGCGCCCCGACTTTGAACCCCAACGCTCCGCCGCAAATCGCCGCCTTTGATCCCGTCACGGGAAAGAAGCAGTGGGCGTTCAAGACGAAGTATTACAACCTGTCCTCCCTGCTGACAACGGCGGGCGATTTGGTTTTCGGCGGCGATCTGGAAGGAAACGCGTTTGCTCTTGACGCGAAAACAGGAGAGAAGCTCTGGTCGTTTAACACGGGTGGACGTATCGTGGCCGCGCCGGTCAGTTTCTCTGTCGGCGGGCGGCAATTTGTAACGATCTCCTCCGGCGGCGGCGCGAATATTGAGAGTTATATGCCGTCACTGTACCCGGAATCGAAAGGCCATCTGCCGCAACCTTCGGCCATGCTCTTCGTTTTTGCGTTGCCTGAGAAGAGCAAGTAAGTTCTCGCGGAAACGGCGACCGGGGGCATGCCTCGCAGAGGTCTTCGCAAACATGCGCCCGCCGCACACGATCGCCGGAATGCAAGCTGGCCCGTAGTGACTCAGTTTGGCCTGGAGAAAACGAACAGCTGCCCGCCCAAAAAGCGGGCGGCCTCTACAAAATCATATGCCACCAACATATAACGGTTTTGTAGAGGCCTCTCCGTCCCGTGTTTTCCGGGACGGAGAGGGCACGCTTCTTTTTAAACTGAGTCACTACCAGCTGGCCGCAATAGTTGACCAATTCCGCCGCATCCCTTAATCTGTATATCTGCTCGCGATCAGACGCACGCGGCGGATTTGCATATCTTGTGATCATTTCATCCGAATCCGAGTTAAGCGTTGTCCTGACGGCAGCTTCCCTAACTAAAATTCAGGCGGGCTCCAAGTGGAGCCCGCACCCGAATAGAACGGACTGAGAACACTTATATGACTGGAATCATCAAGGAAAGACTATTTACGCCGGGGCCGACTCCGCTCCTGATGGAAGCGCAACTCCGCGCCCTGACGATGACGCTGCATCACCGCACCGATGCCTTCCGGACGCTCATGCGGGAGACGCTCGATAACCTTCGCTACTATTTCAACACGCGGAATGACGTGATCTTGTTTTCCAGTTCCGGCACGGGCGCGATGGAAGGCGCGGTCACGAATCTTCTTTCCCCGGGTGATCGCGTTCTGATCGGAACCGCGGGAAAATTTGGCGAACGCTGGGTCCAGTTGGCGAAGGCCTACGGCATCGAGTCCGTCGTGGTGGAAGTTCCCTACGGCCAGACGCTCCCCATCAGCGAGATGAAGAAGCATCTTGAAACCGCCGGGCCATTCCGCGCGGTGTTCATCCAAGCGACGGAGAGTTCCACAGGCGTGCGCCATGATGTCGAGGCGCTCGGCAAAATCGTGGGCGCGTTGCCGGAATGCTGTTTCGTTGTGGACGCCATCACCGGCCTCGGGACTACGGAACTTCATCCCGATGAGTGGGGCATTGACATCATGATCGGCGGCTCGCAGAAGGCGACGATGATTCCGCCGGGCCTCGCGTTTGCCAGCGTGAGCGAAAAAGCCTGGAAGGCGATCGAAAAAGCGAAGCTGCCGCGCTATTACTTCGACTACGCGAAGGAGCGCAAGAATCTGTCGAAGGGGGAATCGAGCTACACGCCGGCGACCTCGCTGGTGGTGAGCCTTCACGCCGCCCTGAACTACATCAAGCAGCTTGGCCGCGAAAATCTGATCGCCAATGCTGCCCTATTGGCCGAGGCGACACGCGAGGCCGCCACCGCTTTGGGTCTCACGCATTTTGCGGTGAGTTCTCCAGCGAATGCGGTCACGGCGATCAACGCTCCGGCGGGGATTGAGTCGACCAAGGTGGTCAAGGAAATGCGCGGGCGCTTTGGCGTGATCCTCACCGATGGCCAGGGCACGATGAAAGGCCACATGTTCCGCGTGGCGCACCTCGGCTATTACGACTTTCTGGATCTGCTGGCCGTGCTCGGAGCGCTCGAAATCGCGCTCCTGAAAGTCGGGCACAAAGTGGAATTGGGGAGCGGAGTTCGGGCGGCGCAGCAAGTTTATTTGCGCCATTCGGCATAGTTCTCGATTTTGTCGGTTCCTGTCCTCTCTCTGTGTTCTTTGTGTACTCTGTGTTGAAAATCTTTCCGGGCGATGGAAAGCACAATGAAAATCCTTGTCGCAGACAGCGTTGATGACCGTGTTGTGGAAATCCTGAAGGCGAACCCGTCCTGGGAAGTCGTGAATCTTCCCAAGACAAAGGGCCAGGTCGCGGAGGAAATTCGCGACGCCGACGCACTGCTGGTGCGCAGCGCGACGAAGGTGACGGCCCAATTGCTCGAGAGCGCCAAGCGCCTGGCCGTCATCGGACGCGCCGGGGTGGGCGTGGACAATATTGACCTCGACGCTGCCACCCGCAAGGGTGTGCTCGTCATGAATACCCCCGGCGGGAACGCCATCAGCGTGGCCGAGCACACGATGACGCTGCTGCTGGCCATGGCGCATCCGGTAGCGCAGGCCGACGCCTCGATGAAGTCGGGCAAGTGGGAGAAGAAAAAATTCACCGGCAGCGAATTGCGCAACAAAACGTTGGGCCTGATCGGCCTCGGGACGATCGGTACGGAAGTGGCGCGGCTGGCGCAGGCGCATATGATGACGGTCGTGGCTTTCGATCCCTACGTTTCCGCCGTCCTGGCCACCGAGCAGAATATTCGTTTGCTGTCTCTCGAAGACCTATTGCGCGCCAGCGATTTTATCAGCCTGCACTGCTCGCTGACGCCCGAAACCGAGCGCCTGATTAATGCCAAGACCCTCGCGCTCGCCAAACCCGGCGTTCGAATTGTGAACTGCGCGCGCGGAGAGCTGGTGGACGAAGCGGCGCTGCTTGCGGCGCTCGAAAGCGGGCATGTGGCGGGCGCTGGGCTCGACGTATTCGAAACCGAGCCGCCGGCCGATCCGCGCCTGGTGAAGCATCCCAACGTAATTGCCACGCCGCATATCGCAGGCTCAACCGAAGAGGCGCAGAAAGTTGTGGGCACACGCATCGCGGAGCAGTTGCGTGACTTTCTGCTGACCGGCGCGGTGCGCAACGCCGTCAACATGCCCGCCATTTCGCCCGAGGAGTTCAAGAAGCTCGAGCCGTATCTCCAGTTGGGCGAAAAGCTGGGCGGGTTTGTCGCGCAATTGACGGACAAGCCGATCTCGGAAGTCTCCATCAGCTACGATGGCGGTTTGGCGGACCTGAACACCCACCTCGTGAAAAACGCCGTGCTGAAAGGCGTCCTCAGCCAGATCCTGGCCGAGCAGATCAACCTGATCAATGCGGGAAACTTCGCCAAAGCGCGCGGGATCGAGGTGGTCGAGGTGCGCAGTGCGCGCCGCGCCTCGTACGCCAATTCGCTGGGCGTGGCGCTACGCACCGCGGGGGAGCCCGCTTCCGTTCTCGGCATGATCGGGCTGAACAATGCATTGCGCGTTCTCGGCGTGAACAACATTGACATCGAAGCGCCGCTCAAGGGTTTCCTGCTCCTGATCCGCAACCAGGACGTCCCCGGCGTCATCGGCCAAGTCGGCACGCTCCTTGGCCAGCACAAGATCAACATCGCCAACTTCGCCTTGGGCCGCCTGCAGGATTCCAAGGAGGCCATCGGCATCGTCAACGTGGATCAGAAAGTTCCGCCAGAAGTGCTGAGCGAACTCCGCGCGATTCAAGCCGTCCGCCAGGCGCGCATCATCGAAATTCGGTGAAATAAAACGGAGAGCATTGAACCGGGTTGAAGGCTTTACATCATTGCAGGCACCAGCCCGGTTAGTCATTATAAATAGTCTTTGATCTCATAGTCGAATAGCAGGAAATGCATATCGCTGTCAGTAATTTCTCCAAGCTTCGGGCGAGTGTCGCCCCTCATCCGTTGGCAGACTGCTGTGAACGCTCTTGCCCTCTCGGGCGAGTCCAACACATTTCCGCCACGAAGAAATTGTGCCAGGGAACTGGCAACCGACTCGCTCCCGTAGATGGCGATTCGAGACTTTGCGTCCGCAACGAGCATTTTCAACTCCAAACCCTTCACGAAGTGCTCTTTGGATTGGATGGATTCGTGCTGGAGAACTCCTAACCCAGCGACACCCCGAATGAAGTCAACATAAGCGGCTATTCTTAGTGACTGAAGGTGCTTGATTGTCTCTGACCTTCTCGAGAGAAACACAACTGAAAGACTGACGATTGCGGCAACAATCGCAGAAACAATAGGCACGAGCACGGCGACGCTAAGCTTCATTGAATTTCCTTCAGCGTTTGCAGGAGACCACCGGAGCCTCGATGTCCCCGACGATCTTAAATTTGCCGGACATGAATCCGAAAAGATCGTTCTTGTCCGACTCTATTGGAACGATCTTTACGATTGGCTTTCCGCGCTTGGTTACAATCACTGGCTCACCGGTCGTCTGAACATCCTTTATGACGGCTAGGCAACGTGCTTTGAAGGCGTTCGCTCGCATCTGCTTCATAGTGGTCTCATTGTGTGTATCACTATATTAGTATCACTCATTGGAGAACGCCAGTACTTGAGTCGCGGGTAGCACACCCTATTGTGGCAGTGAATTTTCGGGTGCCCCATCCTTGTGATTTCCGCAAGGGTGGGGCTTTTGTTTTTAGTACTTGAATCGTTGAAGTCAGGTGCTTGAACTCTTGAGTATAGGAAATTAAGAAAAGAACCCCGCCCTTGAAGAGGCGTCAAGGACGGGGCACCCGAAAACCATTCCTTAACCGGCGTGGGGGTATGCGAATGGGACTGTGGCATCGCGTAACGTCATCATGAAAAAACGAAAGCCAGCCCACCCACCTGCGCACATTTTGGAGAAGTAATCTGCACTCCCAGCTCCTATTCTGGCTATCAATGTCGCTTTGCGGATCTCCCGGTCGAACTCCCCTCGTAGGGCCGGACCGAAGAACGCGATGATGCCCGAAGAACAGCGCCGGGCGTATCTTCCCGGAAACCTCCTTCCCGCATTGAGCACCACTCACTGACCCGGCCACGTTAGAATCGCCCCACCATGTATCTCCGCATCCGCCAGTGGCTTGAAGCGCATGGCGCTGAGGCCGCCGTTTTCTTGGCCCTGTTCGCGGCTTGCCTGCCGTCGCTGGCATCCGCGGATTTCTGGTGGCACCTCCGCACCGGTCAGCTTCTCTATGCGACCCATGCGATTCCGCGCAGCGATCCTTTTTCCTTTACGTTCGCGGGACAACGCTGGATTACGCATGAATGGCTTTCCGAACTGCTTCTTTATGCCGCCTACCGTTTCGGCGGCTATGCCGCCGTACTGGCGCTTTTTGGCCTGATTACCGCGGCCGCCTACTGGCTGGCCTTTCGCTGCGCCGAAGGCCCTCTCTATACCCGCCTTCCCGTTCTGGCTCTGGCGGTGTGGGCTGCTCATCCTACATTCCTCGTGCGCCCGCAGGTCTTCACGCTGTGCTTGTTCTCCCTATTTTGTTTTGTGCTGGAAACTCATTGCCGCACCAGCGCCTGGCGGCCTCTGCTCGCCCTTCCGCTGCTGACCATCCCGTGGGTCAATCTTCACGGCGGATACATTATTGGCCCGGCAGTGATTCTTCTGTTCCTGGCGGGTTATGTGCTTGACGCCATGGCCGACGCGCGGGCGCGGCAGAACCTTCGCACTCGCGCGGCTCATCTCGGGGCGGCGGCGTTGGCTTGTCTTCTTGTGGTGCCGCTGAATCCCAATGGGTTGCGCCTCTACACCTATCCTTTCGAAACCCTGCGCTCTCCCGCCCAGCAGACTCTCCTGTTGGAGTGGCAGCCTCCCAATCCGATGCAGCGCCTTTTCTTTCCCTTTTTCCTGCTGGTAGGCATGACCGTTCTGGCGCTGGCGCTGCGTCGCAAGACGCTGCGTCCCGGCGAGATTCTCTTTATTACGTTCTTCGCCGGCGCCGCGCTGCATTCCATGCGCCACATGGCGTTGTTCAGCGTTGCCTGCATTCCCCTGCTTTCCGGCTGGCGCCTGGCGCCTCTCCCCTGGCGCATTCCGCTCCCGCTTCGCTACGCTGCGTTTGTTGTGCTTGTGCTCCTGTGCGGCTGGCGCTGGCGCGCCGGCATGGCCGGCGCCGCCACGTTCGAACGCACGCGCTTCCCCGCGGACGCCGTCACCTTCCTCGAACGCAGCCGTCCCGCCGGGCAGATTTTTAACGCCTACTCCTTCGGCGGCTATCTTGTCTGGCGTCTCTATCCGGAGTATCGCGTCTATGTGGACGGGCGCGCCGATCTCTACGGCGATTCCTTTCTCGCGCGCTTCAACGAGTTGTACCAGGGGCAAGCCGATCCCCAGCCCGAATTCCTCCGCCGCGACATCCGCACCGTCCTGGTCGAGCCGGGTGCGCCAATCGCCGGCCTCCTCAGCATCACGCGCGGCTGGCGCAAGGTCTATCAGGATCCCGTCGCCGTTATTTACATGCGCGCGGACGCCCTTCCTCCCGCCTGACATTCGCACTCAATTGGCTGGAGCGCTAACTTGACACGGCAGGGCTCCGCACATCTTCGGGAAGTAATCTTCACTCCGGCTCCTGTTCTGACTATACTTATCGCTTTCCGGATCTCCCGGCTGGACATCCCCTCACAGGGCCGGAGCGAAGAATGCGATGACACCTGAAGAGCAGCGCCTGGACGAGTCCCATCGGCGCACGAAGCACTGGAAGCGCTGGGGACCGTATCTTGCCGAGCGGCAATGGGGCACGGTCCGGGAAGATTACAGTCCAAACGGGATGCCATGGGAATACTTTCCGCACGATCATGCGCGCTCGCGCGCGTATCGCTGGGGAGAAGACGGGATTGGCGGAATCAGCGACCGCCACCAGCGGGTTTGCTTCGCGCTGGCGCTCTGGAACGGGCGCGACCCTATCCTCAAAGAGCGTTTGTTCGGCCTGACAGGGGACGAAGGCAATCACGGCGAAGACGTAAAAGAGTATTACTTCTACCTCGATTCGACGCCCACGCACTCCTACATGAAATACCTGTACAAGTATCCCCAGGCAGCCTTTCCGTATGATCAACTTGTCGAGGAAAATCGCAAAAGGGGGAAGAGCGACTCGGAATTCGAACTGATGGACACGGGCGTGTTCGAAGAGAACCGCTATTTCGACGTGTTCATGGAGTATGCCAAGGCCGCGCCGGAAGACATCCTGATCAAGATTACGGCCTGGAACCGGGGGCCGGAGGAAGCGCAGCTGGACCTGCTGCCCACGCTTTGGTTTCGAAACATATGGTCGTTTGGGGGGAAGCACGGACATCCCAAGCTCTGGCGCATTGAAGATCGTGAGGGTGCGGCGGTCGTCGCGGCCCAGGAAAGCCGCTACGGCGCGCGGTGGCTGCTGGCCGAAGGCGCCCCGGAGATGATCTTCACCGAAAATGAAACGAATACGCAGCGAATTTTTGGCACGCCGAACGCCACACCCTACGTCAAAGACAGCTTCCACGACTATTTGCTGCACGGCGCGCGCGATGCTGTGAATCCCGCGCAATCGGGCACCAAATGCGCCGCGCACTACCACGCGCGAATCGCCCCAGGCGCTTCGGTGACGCTGCGGTTGCGCCTGACCAACATTGATCCTCGTTCTGGCGGGCTCCAAGCAGAGCCCGCACCCCGCGCTCAAACGGCCGGTCTTTTCGGGGAAGAGTTTGAAAGGATGTTCGATCAGCGGCGGGGCGAAGCGGATCAATTTTACGCGCACCGTTTTCCGCAAGAGCGCTCCGAGGACGCGCGCAACGTCATGCGGCAGGCGGTCGCGGGCATGCTGTGGTCGAAGCAGTCCTACCACTACGACGTTCGAACCTGGCTCGAGGGAGATCCCGGGCAGCCGCCGCCTTCGCCGGAACGGAAAAACGGACGCAACCACGATTGGGCGCACCTCTACAACGCCGACGTCCTCTCGATGCCCGACAAATGGGAGTATCCCTGGTTTGCGGCATGGGACCTGGCGTTCCACACGATCGCGCTGGCGCTGGTGGACCCTGATTTTGCGAAGGAGCAGCTCGTTCTCCTGCTGCGGGAATGGTACATGCACCCGAACGGGCAGTTGCCTGCCTATGAATGGGCGTTCGGCGACGTCAACCCTCCGGTGCATGCCTGGGCGGCTTGGCGGGTCTACAAAATCGAAAAACGCGTCCGCGGGCGCGCCGACCGGAGTTTCCTGGAGCGCGTGTTCCACAAACTCCTGCTGAATTTCACGTGGTGGGTAAATCGTAAGGATCCGGATGGCCTGAACGTATTTCAGGGCGGCTTTCTGGGTCTCGACAACATCGGGGTGTTCGACCGCTCGCAGCCGCTGCCCACCGGGGGCCATCTGGAGCAGTCGGACGGCACCAGTTGGATGGGGATGTATTGCCTGAATATGCTGGCGATCGCGCTGGAGCTGGCGCGCGAAGATCCGGCCTACGAAGATGTGGCCAGCAAATTTTTCGAGCACTTCGTGCACATCGCGCATGCGATCAACGTTCACGGCGCCGAAGGCCTGGCGCTCTGGGATGAAGAAGACGGTTTCTTCTACGACGCGATTCATTTGCCGAGTGGCGAGCAGCATTACCTCAAAGTGCGCTCCCTGGTCGGCCTGATCCCCCTATTTGCCGTCGAGACGCTCGAGCCGGAAATTATTGCGCGCTTGCCGGGTTTTCAGCGGCGGATGCAGTGGCTTCTGGACAACATGCCGGACTTCGCGTCGCGCGTGGACAGCAGCCAGAGTTCGCCGAACGGCGCGCGCCATCTGCTTTCGCTGGTCGACCGCAAACAATTGGTGCGCATCCTGGGCTACATGGCCGACAAGGAAGAATTCTTCTCGCCGCATGGCATTCGCGCGCTTTCGAAGTATCACGCGGCGCACCCGTACATCCTGGCGGTCAACGGCAGCGAACACCGTGTGGATTACGAGCCCGGAGAATCGCAGTCCGGTATGTTTGGCGGGAATTCCAACTGGCGCGGGCCTGTCTGGTTTCCAACGAATTTTCTGATGATCGAATCACTCCAGAAATTTCACCATTACTACGGCGATGAATTTCGCGTGGAATGTCCCTCGGGCTCCGGACTGCAAATGTCGCTCTGGGATGTGGGCGCTGAAATTTCGCGTTCGCTGACGCACATTTTCCTGCGCGATGCCAGCGGCAAGCGGCCGGTCCACGGCTCGCTTGAGAAATTTCAGAACGATCCCTGGTGGCGCGACCTGATCTTGTTCTACGAATATTTTCACGGCGACACCGGAGCCGGACTGGGCGCCAGTCATCAGACCGGGTGGACCGGCCTCGTGGCAAAGCTCCTTGAACAGACCGGGGAGTAAGAGTCTGTAACGCCACTCTTCAGGGTGACATGTCGGACTAAAGCCCGACGCTACAACAGCGAGGAGGGAACATCATGAACTTCCACGACAAAGTCGTCCTGGTTGCGGGCGGCACCGGCGGATTGGGCCGCGAAGTCACCATGGCATTTCTTGAGTCCGGAGCGAGCGTCGTGGTTACGTACCGGCGCGCGGAAGAGTTCTCCGCCGTGGTGTCGGCGGCGGAACGAACCGGAGCAACGCCGCCGCACGGTGCGGCGGTGGACGTGACCGACGCTGCGGCTGTTGAGAAGGCCGTCGCGGATATTGTGACGAAACATGGACGCATCGACGTCCTGGTGAACACGGTCGGCGGTTACGCCGGGGGAACAAATCTGTGGGAAGAGGACACGCCGACCTACGACCAGATGCTCCAGCTTAATCTGAAGGCAGGCTTTGTTCTCGCGCGGTCCATCGTGCCGGTAATGATCCGGCAGAACCGGGGATGGATCGTCAACATCGCGTCGAAAGCCGCGTTGGACCACGCTGCGGGCGGTGCGCTCTATGCGGCGTCAAAAGCGGGCGCGCTGGCTTTGTTTGATTCGCTCGCTGCGGAAGTGAAGCCGCACAATATCAATGTGAATTCCGTGCTGCCGAGCATCATAGACACGCCTGCGAACCGCAAGGCGATGCCGGGAGCGGATTTCTCCAAATGGCCGAAACCTGAAGAAATCGCCCACGTGATCTTGTTTCTGTGTTCGGAAGAGGCGCGCGTGATTCACGGCGCGGCGATTCCCGTTTATGGGAAGACCTAAGACGCGGTTTTTGGCTGCTCGACTAATTCGACCAGCACTTTCCTGGCGTTCGAGAGACTGACCAGAAAGAAATTCACGCGTGTGCCATTCGCGCCGGAGCGCGTCGCCGGATAAATCGGCTCGATTTGAAACCGCGCGCGAAGGATTTCCGTCGCGCGATCCACGTCGGTCACGTCAATTTCCACCTGCTGAATCCCCTCGCCGAATTTCTCCAGGAAGCGCGCGATAGCGCCGCCTCCGCCAGGCGCTTTTGTTGTGAGGATGTCCAGGCGCGGATGCTGCGGCAAATCTCCCGCGAATTCGAGTTCAAATTCGAGTACGTCCTGGTCGGGCGGGGCGTCAGCGAGCCGAGGAGAGCCGTTGGCGGCGCGAATCTTGTCGAAGGTCTCGGGCAGGACGGCGATCCCGACTGTCAATCTGCTTCTAGAAATGCTCTCACCATGTGGTTGCTTGAATTGTTCCCGGACGAGCAGGCTCCGAAATTCCTCATCTTTTTCCAGATCGCCCAGCCAGTCCGAAATCCGCCCCGTTCCCTCGCTGAAAAGATATTCAGCCGCTTGAGCGCGCTGTCCCGGCTCCTGGACACCAAGGCGTTGTATGTAGTCTGGCGGCGGAGGAGGAACTGCGCTGGCCGTAGGCTGCCTGCGAAAAGCGTTGCCGGTGCCGGCGCTTCTGCGCGCGGCGATGATGGAGACAGCAACAGCAACGGCAATGACTCCGCCCACAATGGCGAGTGAAATTTCCGTCGAAATGTGTATCCACGGCTCAGCCAGCATTTTGGCGCCGATGAACATGAGTGCGATGGCCAGCCCTTCGTCGAGATACTGAAAATAGGGGAGGATTCCGGCCAGCAGAAAATAGAACGCGCGCAGGCCCAGAATTGCGCAGGCGTTGGAGGTGTAGACCAGGAAGGGATCTCGCGTGACGCCAAACACCGCGGGGATCGAGTCCGCGGCCAGAACCAAATCCGTCGTTTCGAGCACGATGACGACAAGCAACAGATGCGTCGCCAGCCAGCGGCCCCCTTCCCGCACGAACAATTGTGGCCCGGCGCCGGTCTGCGATACGGGCAGAATCTTCTGCGCCCAGTGCAGGACCGGATTTTTCTCCGGGTGCACCGCGTGGTCCGCGCCGAACAGCTTGAAACCCGCATACAGCAAAAACGCGCCGAATAGATAGAGGACCCAGTCGAAGCGCTGAATCAGAATGATCCCGAGGCCAATCATTACGCCGCGCATGACGAGCGCGCCCAAGACTCCCCAGAAAAGCAGGCGATGCTGGTAGCGGGCTTCGACGCGAAAATACTGGAAGATCAGAATGAAGACGAATATGTTGTCCACGCTGAGCGATTTTTCGATGACATAGCCGGCAAAAAATTCGAGGCCGGGGCCGCGTCCATGGGACGCATAGATCCACAAACCGAACCCAACCGAGAGCGCGACCCACACCGCGCTTTCGATCGCCGCCACGCGAATAGAAATCGCGCGGGCGCGGCGATGGAACAGGCCCAAGTCCAGCAGCAGGAACAGCGCCACGCCGGCGTTGAAAGCGATCCATAGCGGCCAGGTGCCCATCTACGGCACGCGCATTTCTCTTAGGGGGAGCACGATAGAAGCAGCCCTCAGCGGTTTGAATTGTGAGCCGAGCTGTAAGGTTCCGTAGCGTTGAAATTCGTCAATTGCGCGCGGGTCGTTTCGCCCGCGCGGACCGTGACGGGAAAGTTCCAGCGAAGGCGCACATCCCCCGAGACAGCCTGCATGCCGAGCAGGGCGATCCAATAGCTGCCGGGCGCGAGGCTGCCAAACCAGCCTTGGCCATCGAGATTTGTGTCGGTCTGCGCCACCAGATAGCGGGTTTGCGCAAGCTCCAGTGTGCGCTTTTCAAGACGCGCGCGATGGGCGTCCTGAAACTGTTCCCATTTTGCGGACGGGTTAATGTCGGTTAAGTCGCTATCTATGCCCTGCACGCTCTCCGGCACCGCGCCAATGAATTTATGGATGGCTTCCGTATACTCTTCCTTCTGCTGGTTGTATTTCTCAGGATTGGCCGTGCGATCCTTCTCCTTGAATTTCGGGGTGGGGAAGCCGACGCCCTGAAATTCCTTATTGCGCAACATGTAGGCGCTGAAAAACTCCGGAACGTTCATGATGTCGTCCGCGGTGAGGCTCTTTGCGAAATCCGTGCCGGCAAACTGCACGGTGCGATTCTTTTTCATCCATGCTTTTAGTTCGGGCGATGCCGTGAGACTGTCCACGAATTTGTCGAGTTCGGGCGCTGGTTCCAGTTGCAAGGCCTCCTGGCGGACATCCTCGAGGCTTTTGCGCAGCAGGCAAAACGTCAATTGGCGGACAGGCTCAGGCCGTCCGTCCGTGGGGGCCACCTGCGCGGTGAATTCGATGCTCCCGGTGGACTGTGCCGCAAGCCGCCCCGGCAACGCGATGAGCAGCAATCCGAGGGCGAACGCGATACGGCGAAGCTGCCAGTTCATTTTCATGGGGTCCCCATCGAAGTGTACCTCGCCGTGATGCGATTGGAAATGATTCCTCGCGGGCGTGTTTCTCCACCGGGCATAAGTGGCACAAGTCCGTCGGACTGCCTCTGGATGCATTAGCCCGCACGTCTCTCGACAAAGGGGTGGGTAGTTCCTGAACCACCTATCTTGCTACGGCAGACTAGCTCTTCGTGGCGCCGGCGTCTCGCCGGCGGTTTCTCTCACCTCCAGCATGGTGCAAAACCGCCGGCGGGCCGCCGGCGCCACAAAGCCACGCGGGAAGCTCTTTATCAGGCT
>JBGOZP010000010.1:0-99203 GCA_041480265.1 Terriglobia bacterium
AATCACAGCCACTCGTTGCAATTCTTTCTGGCTCAATGCAAATGTCCCCTGTCTCATAGGGTGACATTTTCACGTAGCCGTTAAGGGGTGACATAATTATGGAGCTAAGACAGCGGCGCATTTGACCCCTTGACGCTTCACCGTTATTATAGCGTGTGCGCCGATGACTGGAAACGACCTCCAAAGCTACGCGCCGCTTCTTTTACACCTCATCCTCGCGATGGCGCTTTCAGGTGTTCTCCTTCTGCTTTCGTCAGCGGTGGGGTGGCGGCGGCCGTCCAAGGTAAAATCGCAGGCGTATGAATGCGGCGTCACGCCAACCGGTGACGCCCGCGAACCATTTTCCGTAAAATTCTATTTGGTCGCTATGGTCTTTATACTGTTCGATGTGGAAGCCATCTTCCTGTATCCGTGGGCTTATATCTTCCGCGAGTTGCGTTGGTTCGGGTTCGTGGAGATGATCCTCTACATCGGGATCCTCCTCGTAGGATATTTTTATCTCTGGAAGAAAGGGGCGTTGGACTGGAACCGCCCAGCCGTACGCCGAGATACCTCTTTGTGACGGAGACACCCGACCTCGAGAAACATCCGACTGTCGCAAGAATCCGCGCCTGGCGCCCCGAAGCGATTTCCGAATTGATTTCGTTCCGCGGGGAATTGACCTTGGTTGTGCCTCGCGAACATCTGCGACCCCTTGCCGAATTCCTCGCCGGCGAGCCCGATCTTGCATTCACATATCTTTCCGACGTCACCGGCGTGGACCGGTTTCCCGTCGAGCCGCGCTTTGAATTAAATTACCACCTCCTCTCGATTTCCCGGCGCGATTCCCTGCGTTTGCGGGTCCGCCTGCCGGGAGAGTCTCCTGTGATGGAGAGTGTCGTGCCGGTTTGGCCGACGGCGGACTGGCACGAACGCGAGATATTCGATTTGTTCGGCATGCGCTTTGAAGGGCATCCCGATCTGCGGCGCCTGTTGTTGCCTGACGATTGGGAAGGCTTCCCCCTCCGTAAAGATTATCCGGTGGAGGGCCCTCGCTGATTTTCAGTCGAGCGAATTTCCCCTATGACGATCGTTCAAACCGCGACGGGTCCCGCAAAAACGATGGTCCTCAACATGGGGCCGCAGCACCCGTCCACGCACGGTGTGCTGCGTGTCTTGCTGGAGCTCGACGGCGAAACCGTGGTCAAGGCGGATGTGGACATCGGCTACCTGCACACTGGAATTGAGAAAACCGCCGAAGCCCTCACGTATTCACAGGCGATCACGATTACAGACCGCATGGATTATCTTGCGCCCCTGTCGAATAATCTGGCCTATTGCCTGGCAGCCGAGAAACTCCTCGGCTTGGAGATTCCCAAGCGCGCGCAATATATCCGCGTCCTGCTGACCGAACTGACGCGCATCGGCTCGCATCTGGTGTGGCTGGGAACCCACGCCATCGATCTGGGCGCGATGTCCGTATTCCTCTACTGCTTCCGCGAGCGTGAAGAGATTCTGAAAATCTTCGAGATGGTAAGCGGCCAGCGCATGATGACGAGCTACTTCCGCATCGGCGGGCTGGCGCTCGAGCCTCCGGCGGGATGGATGAAACGCGTTCAGAAGGTCGTGCAAATGTTTCCTTCCCGCTTTGATGAATACGAAGACCTGCTGACGAAGAACCGCATCTGGATGGCCCGTACGCAGGGCGTAGGCATGTTGAGCGCCTCCGACGCGATCGCGCTGGGCGTTTCCGGGCCGTCGCTGCGCGGCTCCGGCGTGGATTACGACGTGCGAAAATATTTCCCGTACTCGAGTTACGACGAATTCGATTTTCAAGTGCCGGTACGCCCCGAGGGCGACTGCTACGCCCGCTACCTCTGCCGCGTCGCGGAGATGCGCGAGAGTCTGAAGATTGTCCGCCAGGCGATGGACAAAATTCCTCCCGAGGGCCCCATCAAAGCCGACGCGCCCGGCATCGTCGCTCCGCAGCGCGAAAAGATGAAGACCGAAATGGAAGCGCTGATTTACCACTTCAAGATTTACACCGAGGGGTTCGCGCCGCCGCCGGGCGAAGTCTACCAGCGCATTGAATCGCCGCGTGGCGAGTTGGCATGCTTCCTCGCGAGCGACGGCTCGCAGAAGCCGTACCGCATGAAAATGCGCACACCATCGTTCGTGAATCTCCAGGCCTTGCGGAAGATGGTCGAAGGCTGCCTGATTGCCGACGTCGTTGCTTCCATCGGCACGCTCGATATCGTGCTCGGGGAGATTGACCGCTGATGAATCTGCCTCCACAACTGGAAACCAAGTTTCAGTCGCTCGAAAGCCGGTATCCGGTCAAGCGTTCGGCGCTGATCCCCATGCTGCTCTACGCCCAGGATCAGTTCGGCTTCGTCGGCGATGACATGATCGCCGAGATTGCCCAGCGCCTGGGCCTGAATACGCTACAGGTCACCGAGACGATGGCGTATTACTCGATGTTGCGCCGCAAGCGCGCGGGAAGGTATCACGTGCAGGTCTGCACCAACGTGTCCTGCATGCTGCGCGGCGGCAACCGGTTGTACGAATTTATTCAGAAGAAACTGGAAATCGGCCACAAACAGACCACCGCCGACGGCGTCTTCTCGCTCGAAGAAGTGGAATGCCTGGGGGCCTGCACGGGCGCCCCGGCCATGCAGGTGAACTACGACTTCTACGAAAACCTCACCGCGGAACGCGCCACGCAGATTTTCGAGGCGCTCGAAACCGGGCGGGACGCGGAAGTCTCGGCGCCGATTTCCGGTTCGGTAAAGAAGCGCCACCCGGCGGAAGTTCCCGTAATTAGCCGGCTGTTTGGCGTGAAGGATTCGCACAAGCTCGAGGTGTACGTCGCGAACGATGGCTATAAGGGTATGGAGCGCGCCCTCAAGGAATTGACGTCCGACCAGGTCATCGACGAAGTAAAGAAGTCGAATCTGCGCGGCCGCGGCGGCGCGGGCTTCCCTACGGGAATGAAGTGGAGCTTCGTGCCGAAGGAATCGGCGAAACCGAAGTACGTCCTCTGCAACGCGGACGAAAGCGAACCGGGCACGTGCAAGGACCGTCCGTTGATGGAAATGATGCCGCATCAATTGATCGAAGGCGTCGTCATCGCGGGACGCGCTGTCGGCGCGCACCAGGGATACATTTACATCCGCGGCGAGTATCGCTACGTCCTCGATATCATGGACAGGGCGATAGCCGAAGCCTATGCGGGCGGCTATCTGGGCAAGAACATTCTTGGCAGCGGATTCGATTTCGATCTGGCGACGCACACCGGCGCGGGCGCTTATGAATGCGGAGAAGAATCGGCCTTGATGGAATCGCTCGAGGGCAAGCGCGGCTACCCGCGCATCCGCCCGCCGTTCCCGGCCGTGGTCGGCCTCTACGGTTCGCCGACCGTGATCAACAACGTCGAGACGCTTTCCGCCGCTCCCGAGATTCTGCGGCGCGGCGGAGAATGGTATGCGGGCCTGGGAACGCCGAAGAACGGCGGCACGCGCATGTTCTGCATCTCGGGCCACGTCAACAAACCCGGCATCTACGAGTTGCCGATGGGCTTCTCGCTGCGTCAGATGATCGAAGACGTCGCCGGAGGGATGCTCAACGACAGGAAGTTGAAGGCTGTGATTCCCGGCGGAAGTTCCTGCCCGCTGCTGACCGCGGACGAAATTGACGTCGCCATGGACTACGAATCGCTCGCCAAGGCCGGTTCCATGCTGGGCTCCGGCGGGCTTGTGGTCATCGACGAAGACACCTGCATGGTCGATCTGGCCCGGCGCATCATGCATTTCTACGCGCACGAATCCTGCGGCTGGTGCATTCCCTGCCGTGAAGGCACGGGTTGGCTGCGCAAGATGCTCGACCGCTTCCACTCCGGAGCCGGGCGGGCCGAAGACATTCCGATGGTGGGCGAACTGGCGAAAAACATGCTCGGCAAGACGTTTTGCCCGTTGGGAGACGCCGCTGCCATGCCCATCATCAGTATCGTAAAAAAATGGCCGCATGAATTCGAACAGCATCTTTCCGGCAAGTGCCCTTATAAGCCGGCCGAAATCATGGCCACGGTGCGCTGAGGATCCCGGCACAAAATGGCAGATTCGAACGACATCACACTGAAGATTGACGACCGCGATGTGACGGTCCCGCCCGGAACGCTGGTGATCGAAGCGGCCCGCCGCATGGGCATCGAAGTGCCGTCCTTCTGCTACTTCCCTGGCCTGTCGCTGCAGGCGGCTTGCCGGATGTGCCTGGTGGAAGTCGAAAAAGCGCCCAAGCTGCAAACCGCGTGCACCTTGGTGGCCATGCCGGGCATGGTTGTGCGCACCAACACCGAACAGGTTCATCAGGCGCGCAAGGCCATGCTTGAATTCCTGCTCGCCAACCATCCGCTCGATTGCCCGGTATGCGACAAGGGCGGTGAGTGCGAATTGCAGGACATGGTTTTCACCTACGGGGCCGACAAGAGCCGGTTTGCCGAGGAAAAACGCCACCAGCCCGAGCAGAAATGGTCAGAGGCGGTCTACTACGACGCGCCCAGATGCATCCTGTGTTTCCGCTGCGTTCGCGTTTGCGACGAGGGCATGGACGTCAAGGCTCTCGGCGTCGGCCAGCGCGGCTCGCAGTCCGTCATCATCCCGAATGGCGAGGACCACCTGGACTGCGAAGAATGCGGCATGTGCATCGATATCTGCCCGGTTGGCGCGCTCACCAGTGGCACTTACCGCTACAAGACGCGCCCCTGGGAGATGACATACGTCTCCACCGTCTGTACGCATTGTTCGAACGGATGCAAGACGACGCTGAGCGTGCGCAACAACGAAATTTTGCGCGCCAACAATCGCGACCTTTCGGGCTTCAACAAGGACTTCCTGTGCGTGAAGGGCCGCTTCGGTTTTGATTTCACCCGGCATCCGGAGCGTCTGAAGCTGCCGCTGGTGCGGCGCAATGGCCGGCTCGAGCCTACGAGCTGGGAAGACGCCCTGGCCGAAGCTTCCCGGCGGCTCGTCGAAGTTCACAAGGTGTCCGGCGCGGATGCAATCGGATTTATCGGTTCGAACCGCACGACCAACGAAGAAAACTACCTCCTGGGACGCATCGCGCGCGGCTCCATCGGAACGAACAATATCGACCATCACCGGACCGCCGATTACCCGAGCCTGATTGCGGCGCTCGGAGAACAAAACGCCGCGGCCAGCGCCACGATGACCGAGCTTTATAATGCGGACGCGGTCCTGCTCATCGGCGACGATCCAACCGAGCAGAACCCGCTGGTGGCCTGGCAGATTCGTTCGGCCATCCGGCATCGCGGCGCGCGCTTGCACGTCATCCATTCGAAATCCATCAAGCTGCGCCGCAAGGCGAAAGAGTATGCCGAAGTATCGCAGGGCGGCGAAGCCGCCGCCGTGCGCTGGCTGGCGGGCGGCGACGCGCAATTCGACCCGGCGGTGGCGGAAAAACTCTCCGCTCTCAAGTCCGCGCTTGAAAAAGAGAGCAACGTCGTCATTGTCTTCGGAGCGGAGCTGTCCGGCGGGGCTGTGCGCGATCTTGTGAAATACGGCGCTTCCCTGCCGGGCCAGACGCGCTACATCGCTCTCGGCGATTACGCCAACTCGCGCGGGGCTTCCGACATGGGCTTGGCGCCGCACCTGTTGCCCGGCTATGCCTCATTCTCGGACGCGAAAGCACGCGAAAAGTTCGGCAAGCTCTGGAGCGCGAAACTTCCCGCGAATCCCGGTCTGGACGCGCGGGCAATGCTTGCGGCAGCCGCCCAGGGACAATTGCGCGCGCTCTACGTCGTAGGCGCGAACCCGGTGAAGACCTTTGGAGTGAGCGCGGGCGACCGGCTTGGCAAGCTCGATCTGCTGATCGTGCAGGATCTATTCCTCACCGAAACCGCGAAACTCGCCGACATTGTTCTGCCGGCCGCCTCCGCATACGAGAAGAACGGCACCATGACGAACACCTCGGGCGAAGTTCAACTGGTGCGCAAGGGCGGCGACGTGATGGGCGTTCGCTCGGACTTTGACATTCTTCGCATCCTTTCGCACCAGCTTGCGCAACACGGACTCGGCCAAGCCATCACTTTGCGCACGCCCGACGCTGCTTTCGAAGAGATTCGGCAATCGGTGGCTGGATACGGCATCTCCCTGTCTACCCTGCTTCTCGGAGAAGCCGAGCGCACCTCTCCGATCTCGACCGCCAACGGCAGCGCGGGATTTGACGTCCCGGCCGGGGCCATTTTTTCCGCGCACGATACGCTGTTCACTAGCGGAACCCTCGGACGCTACTGCACCACGATTCTCTCTCTCCCGGAAGCAGCGGTTGAGGTGGAAGTGGAGGCACGCCCGTGAACGAATTTGCCGCCCAGCATCCCCTCCTCACCGTGGCTCTGCCGAAGGTTGTGGTGCTCCTCTTCGTCCTGCTGACGTCGCTGGCGTACCTGACCTGGTTCGAACGCAAAGTCGTGGCGCACATCCAGTCGCGCTGGGGACCTTACCGCGTAGGACCGCACGGGCTGCTTCAGCCGCTGGCTGACGGCGTCAAGTTCCTGTTCAAAGAAGACGTGACGCCCGCGGGCGCGGACAAATTCGCGTATTTTCTTGCGCCGTTTCTCTCGCTTACCTTGGCCATCACATCCATTGCGGTGATTCCGTTCGGGCCGCGAGAGTTCACGATATTCGGCCAGCCGACGCCCCTGGCCATCACGAATTTGAATATCGGTCTGCTCATTCTGTTTGCGATTACCTCGATGGGCATATATGGCGTGGTGCTCGCCGGCTGGTCGTCGAACAGCAAGTACCCGCTGCTCGGCGGGCTGCGCAGCTCGGCGCAAATGGTGAGCTACGAGCTTGCCCTGACGATGTCGGTCGTGGGCGTCATCCTCATGGCCGGCACGTTCAATCTGAGCGAAATCGTCCAGTCGCAGCAGGGATTCCATTGGGGCTTCGTCCCGCGCTGGAACTTGATCGGCGCGCCGATGCCGCAGTTGCTTGGGTTCGTCCTGTTTTTCACCGCGGCGGTTGCGGAGACCAATCGCTCGCCATTCGATCTGGCGGAAGCCGAATCCGAGCTGGTCGCCGGCTTCCACACCGAGTATGCGAGTTTCAAGTTCGCCATGTTTTTCATGGCGGAATACTCCAGTATGATCACCGTATCGTGCCTGGCGACGATCCTTTTCTTCGGCGGTTGGCTCTCGCCCTTCCCGCAGACGGGAATGTGGGCCTGGACGCTCCACATCCCGGCCGTCGCATTCGCGCTCGCCGGCCTCGCGCTGATCGTTCATGGTGTCCGTTATATTACGATTCTCGGACGCGTCGTGCTTCCGGCTCTGGGCCTGGCCCTGTGCGCGCTGGCGCTGCTGTTCACCCGGCCGGACGTAACCGACTTTATTCAGGGGCCGTTCTGGTTTTTGCTGAAGATCGTGTTTTTTCTTTTCGTTTATGTTTGGGTCCGCGGCACGCTGCCCCGCTTCCGGTACGACCAATTGATGAGCTTCGGCTGGAAGCTGCTCTTGCCGCTTTCGATCTTGAATGTGGTGATCACGAGCCTGGCGATTGTGCTGACACAGCGATGAGATCACGTCTCAAAGGAACGAAACGATGACGCCGCAGATCGCGGTATTTCTGGTTCTGGCGGCGGTGGCGGTGGCAGGAGCGGTCAGCCTGATCCTGCAGCGGCACCCGATTCACAGCGCGCTGTCGCTGATTGTCGTCATGGTCTCGCTGGCGGGACTTTATCTGCTCCAGGGCGCGGAATTTATCGCCGCCGTGCAGATCATCGTCTACGGTGGCGCGATCATGGTGCTGTTCGTGTTTGTGATCATGCTGCTGAATGCCGGTGAAGAAGAGCGCACGAATCTGAGCCGGATGGCCCGGTACGTAGGCGTGCCGCTCGGCGTAGTCTTTCTGGCCGAGGTCGCCTACGCGATTGCGCGCGCCACTTCGCACATGGCGCAGGCTTCGCCACAGGCCGTTTCGACGCGGGACCTGTCGAAGCTGCTGTTTCGCGAATACGTGTTTCCGTTTGAGCTGACGTCGTTTTTGATCTTGATTGCGTTGCTGGGCGCGCTGCTTCTGGCGCGCCGCGAAGATTCAGATTAGCGTCCGGGTGCGGGCTCTACTTGGAGCCCGCCGGAATGGGGAGTTGTGGTTCCGACTTCATACTATCTGGTGCTGAGCGCGGTCTTGTTCGGACTGGGCGTGGTGGCATTTGTCTTCAAGCGCAACATCATCACCATTTTCATGTCCATCGAGCTGATGCTGAACGCCGTCAATCTCGCGTTTGTGGCCTTCAGCCGCGCGCTCGGACAATTGCAGGGGCAGGTGTTCGTTTTCTTCGTCATCGTCGTGGCGGCCGCCGAAGCTGCTGTCGGCCTGGCGATTATCATTGTGATTGCCCGTAACCGGGGAACGCTCAACGTGGAACGCGTGGATTCGCTCAAACACTGATGCCCGTGCTCACTTATCTCTGGATTCTGCCGCTGCTGCCGCTGGTGGGCGCCGCCGCCAACGGCATTTTCGGCCGCCGCTGGCCGAAAAACGTCGTCACAGGCGTTGCGCTTTCTTCAACGACGCTCGCCTTCCTCGCGGCGCTCGAATTGGTGCGTGAATTTCTGGCCCTTCCTGCCGGTCAGATTCCCTGGACGAAGTCCTACTTCACATGGATCTCCGCCGGTGGATTTCGCGCGGACTTCGCTCTGCAAGTGGACCAGCTGACCGTCGTCATGTTGCTGGTCGTGACCGGCGTGGGCTGGCTGATTCACATCTACTCGTCCGGCTACATGCACGACGATCCCGGCTACCGGCGTTTCTTTTCCTATCTGAATCTCTTCATGTTTTTCATGCTGTTGCTGGTGCTCGCCGCCAACTATCTGCTGATGTTCGTCGGGTGGGAAGGCGTGGGCCTGTGCAGCTATCTCCTCATCGGTTTCTTTTTCCTGAAGCAATCCGCCACCAACGCCGGCAACAAGGCCTTCTGGGTCAACCGCATCGGAGACTTCGGTTTTATCCTCGGCGTCCTTTTGATCTTGCGGACCTTTGGCAGTCTGGATTTCGCGACCGTGCTGCCGCGAGCCGCGGCCATGTCCGCGGAGCCCGCCGGGCAGGCAGGCGTGCTCACGACGATTGCCCTGCTTTTGTTCGTAGGCGCGGCGGGAAAGTCGGCGCAGCTCCCCTTGTACGTATGGCTGCCGGACGCGATGGAAGGTCCCACGCCGGTCAGCGCGCTGATTCACGCCGCAACCATGGTCACGGCGGGCGTGTACATGGTGGCGCGCTCCCACGCCATTTATCTGAATGCGCCGGTGGCGATGCAAGTCGTCGCCGTTGTGGGATGCCTGACCGCGATATTCTCCGCGACGATCGGGCTGGTGCAGACCGACATCAAGAAAGTCCTGGCGTATTCGACCGTCTCACAACTCGGCTACATGTTCCTGGCCTGCGGTGTGGGAGCCTTCAGCGCCGGCGTCTTTCACCTGATGACGCACGCGTTCTTCAAGGGTTTGCTCTTCCTTGCCGCGGGCAGCGTGATTCACGCGATGGGCGGCGAACAGGACATGCGCAAGATGGGCGGCTTGCGCAAGAAAATCCCGTGGACGTTCTGGACGATGTTCATGGCCACGCTGGCCATTGCCGGCACGCCGGGCTTTTCCGGCTACTTCAGCAAGGACGAAATCCTGCTCGCGGCGCAGCGCTCCAGCACGCCGCTGTGGGCGCTGGGCGTGTTGACCGCCGGCCTCACGTCGTTCTACATGTTCCGCCTGCTGTTTCTGACGTTCTTCGGCGCCGGGCGCTTTGACGAGCATCATGTGCACGTGCACGAATCGCCGAGAAACATGCTGGCGCCGCTGGTCGTGCTTGCCATCCTCGCTGTTGGTGGAGGCTGGATGGCTGCGCCGCACCTGTGGGGCGGCGCGAATTATTTCGAACAGTTCCTTGCGCCTGTGTTCCCGGCTGCGCTGGACACGACTGCAGCGGCGGCGGAATCCTCCGGCGGAACGCCCGACTTGCTCCAGGCGCTTCTCGGAGCGCCGGTGATCGCGGGGCTGATCGGTTTTGCCCTCGCCTGGTGGCTCTATGTTCGCAGTCCCGAAACCCCGAAGAAGCTCGCTGATTCGCTTTCGGCACCCTACAAACTGCTGCGTGGAAAATATTTTGTGGACGAACTTTATGCCGCCGTGATCGTTCGGCCGCTGGTTTGGATTTCCGACAAGGCCTTGTGGCACGTGGTTGATGAGGGCGCGATTGACGGCACGGTGAATGGCGTCGCTCGCGTGTCGCGCGAGGCTGGCGACCGGCTGCGCTACATCAGCTCCGGCAACACGCGCACCTACGCCACGTGGATCGTGCTCGGCGCTGTGATTTTCACTTCGCTGCTGCTCTGGATGGTGGGCTGATGCAGCAAGCTTTCCTGCTTACGGTTCTCACCTTCCTGCCCGTCGCGGGCGCGCTCGCGCTTCTGCTGCTGCGCAGTGAGGATCACGCATGGATTCGCCGCCTGGCGCTAGTCACCGCCGTCGCCGAGTTCGCAATTTCACTGCTGCTCCTGCGTGGTTTCGACTCCGCGGCAACCGGATATCAGTTCGAAGAGTTTCACGCCTGGATCCCGCAGCCGCCCATCCATTACCACCTGGGCGTCGACGGCCTGAGCCTCTTCCTGGTGCTGCTGACCACCTTGTTGACGCCGCTTTCGATTCTGGCGTCCTGGAAATCGATTGACCAGCGCGTGAAGGGCTTCTTCATCTCGCTGCTGGTGCTGGAAACCGGCGTCATCGGCGTTTTCGTTTCGCTCGACCTGTTCCTGTTCTTCTTGTTCTGGGAAGTGATGCTGATCCCCATGTATTTCCTGATCGGCATCTGGGGCCACGAACGCCGCATTTACGCCGCGCTGAAATTCGTGCTGTACACGATGTTCGGCTCGATCCTGATGCTGGTGGCGATCTTGTGGCTGTACCGGGTCACCGCGGCCGCCGGGTATCCCACGTTCGACCTGGCGCAGATTCAGACGATGCTTTCGAACGGCACGCTCGCGCTTCCGATTCGCACGGAAATGCTGCTGTTCGGCGCCTTCTTTCTCGCGTTTGCCATCAAGGTGCCGCTATTTCCCCTGCACACGTGGCTGCCGGATGCGCACACCGAGGCCCCCACGGCTGGTTCCGTCATGCTCGCGGGCGTTCTGCTGAAGATGGGCACGTACGGCATGCTGCGCTTCTGCCTGCCGCTGTTTCCGGAGGCGTCGCGCCGTTTTGCTCCGGAGATTGCCGTCCTGGCCATCGTCGGAATCGTGTATGGCGCGCTCGTCGCCATGGTGCAGGTGGACTTGAAGCGCCTGGTCGCCTACTCCTCGGTCAGCCACCTGGGCTTCGTCGTCCTTGGTATCTTCGCGTTTCACGCCGTCTCGATACAGGGGGCTGTCTTCCAGATGTTGAGTCACGGCATATCGACCGGCGCATTATTCCTCGGCGTGGGCATGCTGTACGACCGCCGCCATACGCACCTGATCAAGGAATTCGGAGGCCTGGCCACGCCCATGCCGGTGCTCGCGGCCCTCTACTTGTTCACGTGCTTCGCATCGGCGGGCCTGCCGCTGCTCAATGGCTTTGTCGGCGAATTCCTGATCCTCGCCGGAACGTTTGCGAAACATCCCGCGTGGGCCTCCTGGGCCGCGCTGGGCGTCATTTTCTCCGCCGTCTACTTGCTTTGGTCCTACCAACGCGTATTTTTTGGCGGTTTGACTCAGGACAAGAACAGCGCTCTACCTGACGCGGACACGCGCGAGCGCGCAATCTTGTTCCTGATGGCGGCGATCATTCTGTGGATGGGGATCGGCTCACCATTCTTTACGAGCCGCACGGAAGCATCGACGCAGAACGTGCTGCGGCTGATGCAGCGCACGCAGGCCTACAACGCCGGCGTAGGCCACGACAACGTGAAGGATATGGGCATGAATCCCCCGGCTACGCCAGGGATCGGCGCGAACTCCGCGACGCTCTACAGCGTGGCCAGTTCGGTGAAATCGAAATAAATGCTGCCACCTCTCCAAGATTTGTACCGGATCGCGCCGGAACTCGTGCTGTGCGCATTTGGCATGCTCGTGATGTTTCTCTCTCCCATCGTGCCCAAGGCGCGCCACGCGGTGCTCTTAGCGATTTCGCTGCTTGGCGCGGGGCTGGCCCTGGCGGCGACCCGGTTCCCCGCACTGTATCCTGGCGCGGCCTATTCCGGCCTGCTCCGGGCCGACGCGTTCAGCCTGTTTGTCCACTGGATCGTCATCGGCGTGGCTTTCCTCGCGATCCTGGGCTCCGCCAATTACCTCAAACGCGAAAATCTCGATGCCGGAGAATTCTGTGCGCTGATTCTGTTCGCCACGGCTGGAATGGGTGTGATGGCCGGCGCGCAGGAGCTTCTGACGGCCTTCATTGGCCTGGAGATGAGCTCCATCGCGTCGTACATTCTTGCCAGCTACAAGCGCGATGCCCCGCGTTCGAACGAAGCGGCCATGAAGTATTTCCTGCTGGGCTCGTTTGCGACCGCGTTTTTCCTCTACGGCATTGCCCTGACCTACGGCGCAACGGGAACCACACACCTCGACCTGATGGGGCCGGCCGGGGCGCAGACTTCCGGAACGCTGCTGAAAATGGGCCTCGGCCTTATCTTTGTCGGGCTTGCCTTTAAGGTCGCCGCGGCGCCGTTCCAGCTCTGGACGCCGGACGTGTACGAGGGCGCTCCTGCGCCGGTGACGGCGCTGCTCTCGACCGGCCCCAAGGCTGCCACATTCGCTTTGGCGCTGCGCATCCTGGTGAATGTGGAGGCCGCCAGCGCGCTGTGGTTCTGGGCGCTCTGGGTAGCGGCCGTGTTGAGCATGTTTGCGGGCAATTTGGGAGCGCTCGTACAGACAAGTTTGAAGCGGATGCTGGCTTACAGCTCCATCGCGCACGCGGGATACATCCTGGTCGCTCTGGCCGCCGCTGCCGCGACCGATCATCCGGAAGCTGGGATCGCCGCAGCGTTGTTTTACCTGGTCAGCTACGCCCTGGTGAAGTTAGGCGCGTTCCTGATCGTCGCGCAATTGGGCGGCACGGGCGAACGCCACGTAGATATCGAAGACTTCACGGGCCTGGCCCATCGCCAGCCGGCCATGGCCGCGTGCTTGTCGCTGTTTCTGCTTTCGCTTTTGGGATTGCCTGTGACCGCGGGCTTTCTCGGCAAGTTTTACATCTTCAACGCGGCGCTGGAGTCCAATCTGATCTGGCTCGCACTCCTGCTGGCCTTGAACAGCGTGATCGGAGCCTACTATTACCTGCGCGTGATGGTCGCCATGTACATGCGCGAGCCGAAACAGGAAATCGCATCCGAACCGGTCCCGTGGACGCTCTCGGTGGTTCTCTGGATCGCCGCAGCCGGCACAGTGTATGTAGGGCTGTTCCCCACCCGCGTCATCGAATTCGCCGCCAAAGCCGCGCTAACAATGCGGTAGGGTTTTTAGTCGCGATTCCTTCTTCTCCACAAAAAAAAGGGACCCGGGAGTCCTGCTTCCCGGGTCCCAAAACAATTCCCGCCTTTGCTCTAGACCTTTGCGAAGATGACGACAAGCGTCAGGAGAGCGAGCGTCTCGATGAAGACCAAACCGAGAATCATCGCCGCACGAATGGCTCCCCCGGCGCCCGGGTTGCGCGCCATGCCTTCGCACGCGGCTGACGCCACGCGCGCCTGCCCCAAAGCGCCGCCAAAAGCCGCAAGCGCCATACCAAACCCAGCTGCAAGGGCGGCCCAGTTAGGTCCGCCAGCTGCCGCTGGCGCTGCCTGAGCCTGCGCAAACGCCGCCGGGCTGGTTACTACCATCGCGATCGTAAAGCTAAAAAGAAACCACGCTGCTTTCTTCATACTTTTCCTCCTATGAAATAACCGCCAAGAGGTGGTTCCCAGACATTCGTCGTACATCTGGGCTCACGTTGAAACGGCCGCACAACCACAAAACAGGACTAGTGCTCTTCCGCTGTCGCGATTCCGATATAGATCGCGGGCAGTAGCGTGAACACATACGTTTGAATAATCGCCACAAACATATGCAGCCCGAGAAAAGCCAGAGGAATAATCGCCGGAAATATTCCCAGGACGATACCAAGCGCCGGTGTCTTGCCCCAGCCCCATACGGCCGGCTTGATGAGCAGTCCGAGAAAAATCACATAGAGCAGATCGCTCGCGAAAATGTTCGCCCAGAGACGAACCGTCAAGGAAAGCATCCGCGCCGATGTGCTCACGAGTTCGACAGGAAAAAGCAGAATGCCCAGCAGCCAGTCGCCCAACTGCTTAGGCGAACCAGCAAACGTAAGCAGGTAGTGGCCAACACCGTGGTGCCGAATTCCCTGCCAGTTGAAATAGAGAAAAATAACGATGGCGCAGCCGAGTGGCACGGCCTTTTCCGCCGTGGGCGCCGAAAAAGCTGGAAAGAGGCTGAGCAGGTTGGCAAGCAAAATGAACACGGAAACCGACCCGATCAGCGCCATGTAACGCCGTCCGTCGTGCTTTACATTTTCATCGAGCAAATCGCGGATGCCGAATCCAATCGGATTGGTGATCAACATTTCCGCGACCTGTTGCGCCCCGCCGGGATTCTCCACCGAAAGGCGCGATCGCAGCCAGAGCGTAGCCAAGACCCCTATCGCAAACACCACCAGGGACATAACCACATTTTCCGGAATCGGCGTCTCAGGATTCGACGGATGAATATGCAGGGCGGTAAGAAGGGAAAGCGCGAAACTCCCGACGTGCTGATTCACGAAGTGTGTTAGCCAACTGACGTGATTTTCCATTTATTTGTTTAGTCCCAAGACCGCAGGATCTCGTACAAACTCGCCGCTATGGTGGCCGCGCCCAAGGCACACAATCCCACCAGCATGCTCAATACAGGGATCTTAAAGACAATAAAAATAGCACACACGAACGCCGCAATCAAGGAATACCGGCCCAATAGCGCGACCAAACTTCCAACAGGAAGGCGAGCCTTGGCAGAGTCTGCCCGGGCGGTCGAAACCCGTGCAATGGCATCTAGGCCTTTCCTCAGCCAGCGAAAGTTAAGCCATGCGAGCAACGCCCCGATGAGAACTCCGGCTCCCACTCGGATCGAGAACAGTAGCCCGGCGCCAACGGCGGCAAGCGCACCCAGCACCAAGGTCAGTTGCGCGATGCGTTGCTCGGTGAGGTGATATGGCGCGGGATCAACGGTCTCCATCGCTGCTCCCCGACAAGCGGCGCAAGATATCACGCAGACCTGCAATAAATCCGATTCCGCCAAAGATCAACATGAAGACGGGTTTCGTGTGCAACCACTTGTCTAGCGCATAGCCGAACAATCCGCCAACAACAATGGCGGCAACAAACACGAAGGGCAATTCCAGGGCTATCGCGAACTGGCGCGACTCGGAGCTGGGCCGTTGTTTTTCCGGCTTTGGGGAGGGAGGCGAATCTGGTTCTTCAGTGCCCACTGAACCCTATGGGGAAATACAGCGAATACGTCGCCAGCTTCACGAACGGCTCGGGATAAATGCCGGCGGCGACCGTAACAAAGCCTAGCGCGGCGAAGGCGACCTTCTGCCCAATTGTAATGATCGGCGAAGGCGCGTTGCCAGGCTCGTACAGCCACGCGTGCATGACGATGCGGAAATAGTAGTAAAGCGCCGGGACAATGTAGAGCGCCCCGAGCAGCGCCAGGCGATTGTGGCCCGTCTGGATCAGCGCGAGCAGGATGTAATACTTCCCGATGAAACCCGCCAGCGGCGGAATCCCTGCCAGCGACAGCATGAAAATCAGCAGCACCAACGCGGAGACCGGGCTGCGCCGGTACAGGCCGTTCAGATCGTCCAACTCGTCGCTGATGATTCCCTGCCGCTGCAACACGATGATCACGGCAAACGCGCCGATGGTCATGAATCCGTATACGAACAGGTAGAACGCCACGCCCTTCATGCCGGTCAGAAAGCCCTGCGCGCTCGAGGCCGCCGCCACAATGCCGAGCAGGATGTATCCCACGTGGGAAATCGAAGAGTAGGCCAGCATCCGTTTGATATTGCTCTGCGTAATTGCCGCGAAGTTGCCGATCGTAAGCGAAGCAATCGCCACGCCCGCCAGCAGCATTTGCCAATCGAGACGGACAGGCCAGAACACAGTGAGCAGCAGCCGCAGCAACAGCGCGAAGCTCGCGGTCTTCGAGGCCACGCTGATATACGCCGTGATGGGCGTTGGGGAACCTTCGTACACGTCCGGAGCCCACTGGTGGAACGGCACAGCGGCAACCTTGAACAATAGCCCCGCTATGACCGTAACCAGCGCCAGCAGCACCAACAGGTCTCCATGCCCGCGCGATTCAACCGCCACCTGGATCACTTCCAGATTCGTGCGCGGCGGCAGCGTGCCGCCAAACGGGCTGAGGTTGGCCGTGGCGCCCAGGCCGTACAGAATCGAAAATCCATAGGCCAGGATCGCGGAGCTGAACGCTCCCAGCAGCAGATACTTCACCGCGCCTTCGTTCGAACGCCGCTCGCGCCGGAGAAAGCCCGCCAGCACGTAGAAGCTGAGGGCCATCGTCTCCAGGCCCAGGAATTGCACGATCAGGTCGTAGCCCGAGGCCATGAACATCATGCCCACGGTCGCAAAAAGCATCAGGGCGTAGTACTCGCCGTGATTTTCATCCGCAATTTTCAGGTAGCGCACCGAAAGCAGGATCACCAGCGCCGTCGCGATCAGGAAAATGAGCCCGAAAAAGAGGAAGAAGGGGTCCACCACCAGCGAACTGCTGAACCCGATGGCTCCCTGCTCGGCAACGCCCCGCAACTGCCATAGGCAAATCGCGCTGAACATCACACCGAGCATGGCCATTAACGCGTTGAAGTACTTGTCCCGGGCCTCCAGGAGGTAATCAGTGAGAAGGATGCCCATGGCAAACAGAACGAGCATCATCTCCGGCAGGAGCAGCCCGCCGCCGCCCTGCTGCATGAACGACCGGAACGCGTTGAGGATTTGGCTCATCGGGCGGGCCTACTTTTTCTCCGTGTCCGGCGACATATTCATTCCGGGCATGCCCATCCCCGGCATCGCCGCGCCGGGCGCGTCAGTGGAAACCGGAGCGGCATTCCCCCCGAGCGTGGCCGCGCGTTCCGCGCCGTAGTACCCCGGATTGACCTGCTCGACGAGCAACTGCACGGGCCGCTCCAGGACGCGGAACAGCGGCTTCGGGTAGATGCCGATCCAGAAACACAAAATCACCAGGGGAATCAACGTCGCGTACTCGCGTGCGTTCAGGTCCTTTAGATGCTCGTTCGCGGGATTTGTTACCGGGCCAAACATCACGCGCTGGTAGAGCCAGAGCAGGTAGGCGGCGCCCAGAACGATGCCGATGGACGCCCACGCCGTGTACTTGATGCTGACTTCATACGTGCCGCGCAGGATGGTGAACTCTCCGATGAATCCGTTGAGCAATGGCAGGCCCAGCGAACTCAGCGTGGCGATCATATAAACAGCGGCGAAATTCGGCATGGGCGTCGAGAGCCCGCCGAACTCCGAAATCAAGCGCGTGTGCCGCCGCTCGTAGAGAACACCGATGAGCAAGAAGAGCGCTCCGGTTGAAAGCCCGTGGTTGATCTGCTGGATCACGCTGCCGGAAAGCCCGTGCGGGGTAAGCGCGAAAATGCCGAGAGTGCAAAACCCCAGGTGGCTGACCGAGCTGTAGGCGATCAGCTTCTTCATGTCCTTCTGCATCATGCAGACCAGCGCGCCGTACAGAATGCCGATCACCGAAACCACCATCATGATCGTCACAATCTTGTGGCGGGCCGCCGGATCCTGCGGCAGCAATGGCAGCGAAAATCGGATGAACCCGTACGTGCCCATCTTCAGCAAAACGCCGGCCAGGATGACGGACCCGGCCGTGGGCGCTTCGGTATGCGCGTCGGGCAGCCAGGTATGGAACGGGAACATCGGCACCTTGATCGCAAATGCGAAGAAGAACAACCAGAACAGGATGACTTGCGTGGACGTGTCAAACTTCGACGCCGCTGCCAGCAGCGTGGGGACGTCAAACGTATTTCCGCCCGCCTTGAAATACAGCGCCAGTACCCCCAGCAGCATCAGCACGGAACCGACCAGCGTATACAGGAAAAACTTGATCGCGGCGTACAAGCGGTGCTCGCTGCCCCACACGCCGATCAGGAAATACATCGGCACGAGCATCACTTCCCAGAACATGTAGAACAGGAAGAAATCGAGCGCCATGAACACGCCCAGCATGCCCACCTGGAGCAAAAGGAAGAGGATGTAATATTCCTTCGTGCGTATCTTGATCGCGCTCCAGGACGATAGGATCGAGATCGCGCCCAGCAACGTCGTCAGGATGACGAGCAACAGGCTGATGCCGTCGATGCCCAGGCTGTAGTGCGCGCCGATCGAGGGAATCCAGTCCGCGTTCTCATAAAACTGGAACCGCGGCGCGCCCGCATCCAGGCTGAACCGCCAGATCAGCGGCAGCGAAACAATCAGCCCCAGAAAAGCGAATAGATTGCCGATGACGCGATGCGCGTTCTCGCTATCGCGCGGCACGAATAGCAGCAACAACGCTCCCACCAGCGGTGTGAACAGCACAACCGTCAGGATATGAGTATTGTAAAATTCCATCTGCTCGCCTCGCCTTCTCTCAGTAGTGCAATAATTTTTCCAGCGTGTATCCGGAGGTGTGCAAAAAATATCCCAGGAAAATCAGCACGCCGAGCAACATGAACAGCGCATAACGCGACACGCGCCCGGTCTGCAGCATCCGCACCGGATAACTCAGCACCCACACAACCCGCGCCCCGAGATTCACCAGCCCGTCCACAATCCACGAATCCCACACCATCGAAACGCGCGAAGTGATCCGCGTCAGCCATCCGGCGCCATCCACGCCAATGCCGTTGATCACGCCCACATCGAATGATCCAAGCGTGAGCGCGAGATCTTTCATGCGATTCACGAACATGGCGTCGTAAATCTGGTCCACGTAGTACTTGTTGTACAGCAAGCGATATAAAAATGGGTTCGACGCGGCGATCTTTCCGGGCACGTCGGGCTGCTTGATGTACCACTTGTACGCCAGCCAGATTCCGCCCGCGGCGATGGCCACCGACAGCACCATAAGCAGATACTCCATCGATCCGCCAGACGCCTCATGCGCGGCGCCTGCCGCTTCGGAGGCTTCCCCGCCGTGCTGCGCCATTACGGGCGCAAGAAACTGCGCAAAGCGATCGCTGCCGCCCAGCGACTCAGGCCAGCCAACCCAGCCTCCGATCACCGAAAGCACGGCCAGAATCATCAGCGGCACGGTCATCGCGCTCGGTGACTCATGAATATGCTGCTCGACTTCGTGATCGACGCGCGATGTCCCGAAGAACGTCATATTCACCAGGCGGAACATGTAAAACGCCGTCATCCCCGCCGTGACGAAACCCAGCAGCCAAAGAATTCGGCTGTATTCGAACGCGTGCCCCAGGATCGCATCCTTGCTGAAAAATCCCGCCAGGGGCGGAATTCCAGCGATGGCGACCGACGCCACCACGAACGTGCGCGCGGTCGTCGGAATCTTCGTCCACAATCCGCCCATCTTGCGCATGTCCTGCTCACCCGACAGCGAGTGAATCACGCTGCCCGAACCGAGGAACAGCAGCGCCTTGAAGAAAGCATGCGTCATCAGGTGGAACACGCCGGCGCTGAACGCGCCCACACCGCACGCCATGAACATGTATCCGAGTTGCGACACGGTCGAATAGGCCAGAACGCGCTTGATGTCGTTCTGCACCAGGCCCATCGTCGCCGCGAAAATAGAAGTGACGCAGCCCACCACGGCCACGACGGCGAGAGCCTTTGGCGCCATCGAAAACACGGCGTTGGTTCGCGCGATCATGTACACGCCGGCCGTCACCATCGTCGCCGCGTGAATCAACGCGCTGACCGGCGTGGGACCTTCCATTGCGTCCGGCAGCCAGACGTATAAAGGAAGCTGCGCCGATTTCCCTGTCGCGCCGACGAACAGCAGCAGCGCAATCGCCGTCAGCGTGCCGTTGCCGATTGCGAAGTGTCCCGCCGCGATGGCCGGGCCGATTTCAGTGAACTGAATCGTTCCGAGCGTGCCCAGCATCAGGAACAGCCCCAGCAGGAAGCCGGCATCGCCGATCCGGTTGACGATGAACGCTTTCTTCCCCGCGTCCGAGGCCGATTTGCGCAGGAAGTAGAAACCGATCAGCAGGTAGCTGCACAGCCCGACGCCTTCCCACCCGACAAACAGCAGCAACAAATTATTTGCCAGGACCAGCGTGAGCATCGAGAACATGAACAAATTCAGGTAGCCAAAGAAGCGGTAGTAGCCGCCCTCGTGCGACATGTAACCGGTGGAATAAACGTGAATGAGGAATCCGACGCCGGTGACAACCAGCAGCATGACGGCGGTCAGCGGGTCCATCAGCACGCCCCAGGGCACGTGGAAATCCATCACGCGTCCGGCGTTGGTGTGCATCACGCCCGCCGGCACCCAGTCGAACAGGCTGAAGCTCACGACGCGCTCGGCGGCGGGCCGCGCGATCAATTGCCAGATGGCGCCAAATGCGAAGCACATCGAGAGGAAAACGCTGCCTACGCACACCACGTTCACGGCGCTATTCGGCAAGCGCTTTCCGATAAGCAGCATGAGCGCCGCGCTCGCCAGGGGAAACAGCGGGATCAGCCAAATGTGCGCCAGAAAGTATTCAGTCGGCATCATGGTCTAGGAACACCCAACAGCATCGCCTACCACTTCAACAGGTCCATTTCGTCGCCCAGCAAAGTCTCGCGGTTCCGGAAAAACGCAATGATGATGCCCAGCCCCACGGCCGCTTCCGCCGCCGCGTCGGTAATGATGAAAATCGCGAACGCGTGCCCTTCCGCCGAGCCTACCAGCCGGGAGAACGCCACCAGGTTGATGTTCACCGCGTTCAGCATCAGCTCGATGGACATCAGAATGACGATCACGTTCCTGCGCGTCACCACGCCGATCACGCCGATGGTGAACAGTCCCAGGCTCAAGAATAGGTAATGGCTCGTCGGAATCATCTTTGCGCTCGCCCCATCATATTTTCTTCTTCGCCATCACGACCGCGCCGATCATCGCCACCAGCAGCAGGATCGACGCGATCTCGAACGGCAGCATGTACTCGGTGAACAGAACGCGCCCCACGAGTTGCGTGCTCGGTTCGAGCATTTTCGCAGGCGCAGGCTCGCCCAACGGCAGCCCGGAGCGCCCCACGGCAATGGCTACCGTCAACTGTGCGCCCAGCACCAGCGCCAGCAGCAAACCGAGCCACCACTGCCGGTTGAATTGAATCTGGTGCAGCGATACGTCCACATTGATCAGCATGATCACGAACACGAACAGCACCATGATGCCGCCCGCATACAGAATCACCTGCACGATGAACAAGAATTCCGCGTGCAACTGCAGAAAAATCCCCGCCGTCGCCAGCAGCGCCGTGATCAGAAATATCGCGCTCTGCACAACGTTCCGGCGCGTCACCACCAGGACCGCGGAAATCACGGCCAGCGTAGCGAAAAAATAAAATACTATCTGATCGAGCATCGTCTGCTGTTCCCTACGCCTCGCCGCCCGCCATGGCGTGCTCTTTTTCCTTCTTCTCGCCCGCCTGCGCCAGCCACCCGGCCACCGCCAGCGTCAACACCGTCGTCAGACCGAACGCCGGCACATGTCCCCATCCCCACTGCCGGTGCAGCACCAGCGCCAGAGCGATTCCCATCACGTTCACGATCGAAAGCGGGATCAGGAACGTCCATCCCAAACGCATCAACTGGTCAAACCGGTACCGCGGAAAAGTAAATCGCAACCACATGAACAGGTAGATGTAGAGCCCTACCTTTGACAGAAACCAGAACGCTCCGTGCAATCCGGGTTTCAAACCGGGCAGCATCGCGTTCACGCTGGCGGAGAGCGGCGCGGCCAGGATTCCCGCAAGGCCCAGGAACGCAAGTCCGACGCCAATCATAAACAGCTTCTGCACTTTCACCGGCTGCTTCGGGGCGCGGTAGAAGCTGTATCCCGCGACGACCAGCATCAGCAGCGACGGCGCAAAGTCCAGAAAATTGAACGCCGGAGTGCCCGCAAACGGCCGCAGCCACCCGCCGAGAAACAGCGTGGTCGCGATGGACGCCACGACGACCATATTCGTGTACTCGGCCAGGAAGTAAAGCGCCCAGCGGAAGCCGCTATATTCCGTCATGTAGCCGGCAACCAGCTCCGATTCCGCTTCGGGCAGGTCAAACGGGGCGCGATTGGTTTCCGCGATGGACGCGACCACGTAGATGAAAAATCCCACCGGCGCCGCGACAATAAACCAAACGCCGTAGTCGCTCTGCGCCATGATAATTTCCCGTGTGGAGAGCGTCCCGGCCAGCAGCAGCGCGCCCACAATCGCCATCCCCGCCGCGGTTTCATAGCTCACCAGTTGCGCGGCGCTTCGCAGCGCCCCCAGCAGCGAGTAATGGCTATTCGACGACCATCCGCCGAGCACGATTCCGAAAAGTCCAAGCGCTCCGATTCCCACGACAAACAAAATGCCGACGTTCAGGTCGGCAACCTGGAACCACGGCCCGATCGCCAGCGCCGACATCGCCAGCATTCCCGCCGTCACCGAGATCAGCGGCGCGATCCAGAAGATCACCTTGTCAGCCTCATCCGGAATAATGTCTTCCTTGAGGAGAAGTTTTAGGGCGTCGGCGATGGGCTGCAGCAAGCCGTGCGGTCCGACGCGCATCGGTCCGAGCCTCGCCTGCATGTCGGCCATGATCTTGCGTTCCATCAATACGATGTACCCGGTGATCAACGGAAGAACCCCTACGATCACCAGCGCGCAGATCAGCGGCACCAGAATCGGCTTCACGAATTCGATGAGAGCGTTCATGGCGTCAGCGGTCCACTTCTCCGAGCACAATGTCGAGCGTTCCGATGATGGCTACCACGTCCGCCACCAGGTGCCCGCGAATCATCTTGTCGAACGCTTCCAGGTTGATCAAGGACGGCGGGCGAATCCTCACGCGGTAAGGCTGCGTCGTGCCGTCGCTCACAATGTAGTAGCCGAGTTCGCCCTTTGGCGCTTCGATGGCGTGGTACACCTCGCCCGGCGGCGGCTTCAACACCTTGCCAACCTTGCCCAGGATCGGCCCGGCAGGGATATTCTCGATGGCCTGCAGGCAGATCAAGCGCGATTGGCGCATCTCTTCCATGCGCACGATATACCGGTCGTAGGTATCGCCGTTCTTGCCGGTCGGAATTTCGAACTTGTACAGATCGTAGGCGGCATAGGGCATCGCTTTACGGATGTCCCACTTCACGCCGCTCGCGCGCAGCACAGGTCCCGAAGCAGCGTAGTCAATCGCGTCTTTCGCGCTCAGAATTCCGATGCCTTTGGTTCGGCCCACCCAGATGCGGTTTTCGGTGAGCAGCGATTCGTACTCGTCCACGCGCTTGTCGAACGGCGTGCAAAACCTCTCGACATCTTTTTCGAACTCATCGTAGGCCTCGTACTGCAGGCCGCCGATGCGGAAGGCATGCGTGGTGAGCCGCGCGCCGCAATACTTTTCGAATATTTTCAGGATCTCTTCCCGCTCGCGCAGGCAGTAAAACAGCGGCGTCAGCGCGCCGATATCGAGCGCATGCGTTCCCAGCCAGAACAGGTGGCTCGCAATCCGCTGCAACTCCGTGAGAATCGTTCGAATCACGCGGGCGCGAAGCGGCGCCTCCGTCCCCAGCAGCTTTTCGACCGCCTCGCAATAGCCCAGGCCGTTCGAAACCGCCGCGACGTAATCCATGCGGTCCACATACGGCGCGAACTGCGTGTAGCTGCGGTGCTCCGCGATTTTCTCCACGCCACGGTGCAGGTAGCCGATCACGCACTCCGACCCGATCACTTTTTCGCCGTCCAGGCGCAGCTTCACGCGCAGCACGCCGTGCGTGGACGGGTGCTGCGGCCCCATGTTGAGGATGATTTCGTCCGCCCCGAGAACGGTCGCGTCGGCATGCGTGGCGAACGGAATGCGCTGGTCGGCCATCTCTATTGCCCGCTCTCGATCCCCAGGTTTTCGCGCACCCAGGCCGTGTCCTGCGTCAAAATATCGTAGTCCTTGCGCAGCGGATGCCCCTGCCATTCGTCGGGCAGCAGGATCCGCTTCAGATCGGGATGGCCTTCGAACACCACGCCAAACATGTCGTACACTTCGCGCTCCTGCCAGTTCGCCGTGGCCCACACGCCTTGCACGCTGGGCACGCGCTCGTCCGCCGCGGCCCAGACCTTCAGGCGCAGCCGTTCATTCTTTGCGAGCGAGTACATATTGAGCACGACATCGAAACGCTGTGCGCGCTTCGGCCAGTCTACCGCCGTGAGGTCGCTCAGCCAGTCGAATTTCTCGTCGTCCCGGCTGTAGGTCGCGATTTCCACCAAACGCTCGCGCTCGACCACCAGGATCGCCTGCTTGCGGTCAATCCACGCCTCGCGGATGGCCTCGCCAAATTTTCTCTTGTACCGCTTCACCAGATCGTTATCGAGAGCGACAGGCCCTTCCTTGGGTGGCGCGGGAGACCTCGGCGGCGCGGCAGCGGCGGGAGGCTTGGCAGCGGGAGGCGCCGGCGCAGCGGCTGGTTTGGATGCAGGTTCGCTGGCCGCAGCGGGAGGTTTCGCCGGGGACGAGTCATCTTTCGGGCTCGGTGAGGGCTGTTTTTCTTCCGGATCGTTGGCCATGAATTAGGAGTAGAACGGGCCGCGCTTTTACCGCGCAACCTATGTGCAATCCGTAGCTTTTAGCACACGGCGGAAAACCGCGTCAACCTGTTCCGCCAGAATTTCGCCCTCATTCTTTAGTTCTAAATTTCGGCCTGCTATCGGGCAAAAAAAATCCCGGCCGCGCCGTGCGGTCGGGCTTGCTCTGTGAAGATGCCGGACCACTTTACACCCATTCGAGGGCGCCCTTCCGATACAGCCAGACATACCCGATGATCAGAATGCCCAGAAAAACGAACATGCTCGCCAGCGCATACACCGGTCCCAAACGAAAACCTTCCTCGCGCGTGGAAAACAGCACCGCCCACGGAAACAAAAACGTCGTTTCCACGTCAAAGATCACGAACAGAATGGCGACAATGTAAAACCGCACCGAATACCGGCCGCGCGTGTCGCCCTCAGCTTCCACACCGCACTCGTAAGGCTTGAGTTTCGCTCCCACGGCGGCGGGAGTGGGGCGAATGAACCGGAACAGCACCAGCGTCACGGCTGGAAACGCCGCGGCCAGCAGCGCAAAAATCAGGATCGGGATGTATTCGCTCGGCATTTAATTTTCGCTCGGAATCCTAACACAGGAGTCAAGCGGTAGCCAGCACGAGTAGTGGGTTTAGCTCTGCTTGGCGGCGATCCCGGGAACGCCATTCTCCAGAATGGCGTGATGCAAACCGCCAATCTGGAGATTGGGGTACCCTGATTTCAACCCCAAGTTCCCAAATCAACTTCGGAATTCAGGCTAATTGCATGTTGCCGGGAGTCCCGGAGGGACGTCACTGCGTAGCCCACCGCGCTTGCCCTGAACGAAGTGAAGGGGAAGTGGTGGGAAACCGTGCCGGTCATGACAACAAAGCCCCGACAGGGGCGGCACTTCCGACTCATGCACACGAAATTAGCCCACCACCCCGGCGCGAGCGGCATCGGCTTGGGACAATAGTTCCTGTCCCGCCTCACGCAAGCCAATGCATCCGACCGGCTAGGATTCCAGAATCAATTCCTTCGCGCGCTGCGTAGCCTTCATGACCGCCTTGATCAGCGTTACGCGAACCTTGCCGTCCTCCAGTTCGAGAATGCCATCCATGGTGGACCCCGCTGGAGTGGTCACGGCGTCCTTCAACAGCGCAGGATGATCGCCGGTATCGAGGACCATGCGCGCCGCGCCCATCATGGTCTGCGCCGCCAGCAACGTGGAGATGTCCCGGGGCAAGCCGACCTTCACGCCACCTTCGGCGAGCGATTCCAGAATAATGTAGATGAACGCGGTTCCGCTTGCGGAAAGCCCGGTCACCGCGTCAATCTGCTTCTCTTCCACAACCACCACGCGCCCCACGGCTTCGAACATCGCCTGCGCGATTTCCAGGTGTTCCTTCCCCGTGTGAACGCCCTTGGCCAGGCCCGTCATCCCGCAGCCGATCGCGCAGGGAGTGTTCGGCATGGCGCGCACCACGGGCAAATCGAGTCCAAGATGCTTCTCCATGAACTGCGTAGTCACCGAGGCAACGACCGAGACGATCAGCTTCCCCGGCTTCATCTCGGACTTGATTTCTTCGAGCACTTCGCGCACGGCCTGGGGCTTCACCGCCAGCAGCACGATATCCGCGTCACGCACCGCCGCGCGGTTATCGGTTGACGCTGTAATTCCCAACTGCTTGGCAAGCGCGCGCGCCTTCTCCGCGTGCCGCACCGTGGCATGCACGCGCTTCGGCTGCACGAGCTTTTGCTCGAGAAATGCGCGCAGCAGAATTCCGCCGATCTTCCCGGCGCCGAGTACCGCCAGCCTCTTGTCCGAAAGTGTTGTTTTCATAATGCCAGCATTGTTGACGACGCAACGCCGTCCGTCAACAATCTTCCTACACCGTCCTACTTCTGCGGAGTCACTGGCTCCGGCATGGACATTCCACTGATGATTTGCCAATCGTTGCCGTTCTTGAGCCACGTATGCGTGATGCGCGTGGTACGCGCGAGCAACAATGTTGCGAAATAGTCACTGGAGGAAAACGCAATCCGAACTAGTCAAAAGGCCAAACACGAGGGTCGGGCCTAAAGGCCCGACCTCCTTCTGAAATGCGTACCACAGGCTGCTTTTGCAACGCTTCTCCAAAATAGGACACTACTCTGCAGGCGAACACCTATGTGGGAAGAAGCAGTTGGAGTATGATTTGCGGCGTGCGTGTAACTTTGGGCCGTGTAATTCGCTGGCATGCATTTTGAGCGGCGCGTCCCGTGTCCTGCAACTATCATTAGCGAGTGCAGAGGCGCACGTCGAAAGCCCACAAGGATTCCACCGGCGGTTCAGGAGAACTTCATGTCACATTTGATTTCACGACGGCACTTCACCTTCGGCGTTATGGCCGCCGGCGGAATGATGCTGGCGAGCCACCGCGCGCAGGCGGCGGACTTCGAGTTGCGCCAGTTCCACAACCAGCCTGCCGATAGCCCGCTGCACAAGCGCCTGTCGGAAATGTGGGCAGCGGTGAAAGAAGAAACGGGCGGCCGGGTCCAAGTCCAGACTTTTTCCGACAACAATCAAATCCCGGGAGGAGATCCCGCCGCGCTCAACATGGTGGTCAGCGGCGAATTGGATTTTTTCACGTTGAATGGCGGCTCCATCGGGAATCTTGTTCCAGCATCCAACGTGCAAGGAATCCTTTTTGCGTTTCGCACTCCGGCCCAGGTCTTTGGCGCTCTGGACGGCGATCTTGGCGATTACTTGCGCGAGGAGATGAAGACGAAGGGGCTTTACGCCGTTCCACGAGGATGCTTCGACAACGGATTCCACCAGATTACTTGCTCGACCCGGCCGATCCGCTCGGTGGATGATCTCCAGGGTCTCAAGATACGCACGCCGGACGCGCCGATCTACGTAGAAGCCTGGAAGGCGCTGGGCGCGACGCCCGTCGTCGCCAACCTGAACAAGCTGTATGAGACTCTGAAGAATGGCATCGCCGAGGCCCAGACCAATCCGCTGGCTACCGTGGAATTCTTGAAGCTGTACGAGGTGCAGAAGTACGTCAGTCTGACCAATCACGGCTGGTCCGGCTTCAACCTGCTCGCGAACTTGAAACTTTGGCAGCGGTTCCCCGCGGACGTGCAACAGGTGATCGAGCGGAACGCGATGAAGTTTGCCCGCCTGCAGCGCGAGGACCACAATGCGCTCAACATCGAGTTCCGCACAAAGCTGGCCCAGCAAGGCATGACGTTCAACGAAGCGGAAACTTCATCGTTCCGCGCCCGCCTGGGGCCCTATTACGCCCGTTGGAAGGACACCGTCGGACAGCGGACCTGGAGCCTGCTCGAAGCGCATGTCGGCAAGCTCAGTTGACCGCCAGCGCAAGCGCCCTATTTCCACGCCGGGTGCCGCACCCTTTCTCCTGAAAGGGTGCGGGTTTAGAGTAAAACCAAGCGAGAACGCCCACGGCGAGCTGAGAAGAAAACAGCCGCTGTGCCGTCGGTGACATCGTGCGGCAACACAGCGGTTTCAAGTTTGATGATGAGTAGACGCGAGCTCGGCTAACCGAGCAGACAGTGCGAATGCCCTATTTCCACGCCGAATAAACCGGCTTGCTGACCAGAAACGCGGGGTTCGCTCCGGCACGCGGAGTGAACTTCTGCGCGCGGCCATTGTCCACTTCGGCGACGTAGAAGTTGCCGTCCTGGTCGACGCTGAATCCGTGCACTCCCCAGAAGCCGCCGGGAAAATCGCCCCAGGTGCCCCAGGAGTACAGGAAATGTCCTTCCAGGTCGTACTTCAGCATCTTGGATGTTCCGCGGTCGAAGGCCCATAGAGAACGATCGGCGCCAATGTAGATGAGGTGCACGTCCGATGGATCCGCGCCGAGACTCCACTCATAGAGGTACTTGCCGTTTTCGTCGAAGACCTGTATGCGGTGGTTGCCGCGATCGTTCACGAATACGCGCTTGGTCTGGGGATCGATGGCCAGCCCGTGGACGTTGTTCATGTAATAGGGCCGTTTGTCATTCGGTGGCGTGCCCTTCATGCCCCAATCCATCAGGAATTTGCCGGTCTTGTCGAACTTCGCCACGCGCGTGCCATTGTATCCATCGGCCACGTACAACGTGCTGTCGGGCGCCCACACCAGAAATGTCGGCCGGTTGAAGTGCGTCCCGTCGGCGCCTTTCACCGTGGGCGTGCCAATCGTCTGCACCAGCTGCTTCATGTCATGCGTGAACTTGTAGACGGCGTGCATGTGATCGTCCACAATCCAAACGTATTTGTCCGGATCGTACGGGTTGATCGCCACGAAGTGCGGCCGCTTGAAAAGGTGGTCATACTGCGGAAAAGTCTCGGTGATATTGCCCTTCGCGTCCACGATCGTCAGGCAATGCTCCCACTTGGCATCCACGCCGACCGTTCCCTTCCAAAGTTTTGGCCCATCATCAGGGTCCTGCCCGGTTCCGCCTGCTCCCGGCAGAGAAGCCACCGTCGCGTCCCGCCATGGCAATCGCCCGATGGGAAACTGAAGGCTCGGCCCGAAATCAGTCAGCAGCCGCGTCTCTGGCCGCTTGATATTCGGCAGCTCGCCGCGGAAAAGCAGGAAGATGCGATTTGGATTCTCCGCGTAGATTCCCTGCCCCGCTCCCCACGTCCACTGCTCGTTCCCCGGCAACGTGCTGATGTTGGCCGGCCAATTTTTATCTACATCGTAGGGCCCGAAAGTGTCTTGGCCGCCCACCACGCCCGGAACCGCCGCGATGCTGACCATATTCGATTGGCCCTGTACGACGGCTGGATTACTCGCAAACAGAAAACCCATCAGGCAACCTACACCAATCCCTAAAACTGTTAGCGCAACTCTACGCACAGATATCCTCCTGGGAGTCTTGGTTCAGAAAGCGTATAGACGGACTCCTATTTTCACAATTTGCTTGACGGTGAAATTTATACGCTACCCCCACTCTCGGGTCAATCCCAAATTTCAGCCGGCCAGCCACAATCGCCAGGCCAAAAGCCGCGCAGGCCCAGCCCTTATCGCCCACTAGAGGCGAGTCCAATCACTCCGGCTCAGAAGGTGAACTTGAGCGCAACCTGCATGAGCCGGGGCGGGGCGGCCTTCACCACCTGGCCGAATAATTTGCTGCTGAAGTCGCCATTGACGGCCGCCGGCCCGAAGAATTGCGCGTGATTGAACGTGTTGAAGGTTTCCAGACGGAATTGCAGCGCCTTTGTTTCGGACAGCGAGAAGGATTTGAGCAGCGCGAGATCGGAGTTGAACGCCCCGGGCCCATAGAACGAGCGGCGCGAGGCGGTGCCGGGAGTCCCCAAAGCGTTCACGCTGAACAACGAGGTATTGAAATACGCAAGGCCATTCCGCGGATTCTGGTTAAGGTTCAGAGGGCCGGAAGTAAAGTCCGGGCGGTCCAGGCTATGATTATTCACGCCGTTCGGTATGCTTCCCGTCAAAGAATTGTCGCCGTCGGTGGAAATTGTCACAGGGAAACCGGAGCTGATGCGGGTGATTCCCGAAATAGACCATTCTCGCGTCAGGACATTCGCCCGGCGGAAAAGTTTTTCGAACGGAATCTGATACTCGTAGCTGGCGACGAAGTTGTGCTTTAGATCGAAGGCCGAAAGCGCGCGCGATGCTCTGACGTCAAAGGGATTGACCACGTCGGCAAGACTGGAACCCTGGTCAATGGATTTGCTGAAGGTATACCCCGCCTGGAAATTGAAGCCTTTTCCCGAGTGTCGAATGTCGGCTTGGAACGAATTATAATTCGAATTCCCTATGCTTCCCTCGTAATCGTCGTTGCTGAAAGCTGCCCCCAAGGGACCCCGCGTGCCGTTCACCGTCTGATTGGCGGCAGTTATGTACATCGCATCCTCTTTGAACGGCCCGCAAGTGGCCGTTCCAGGCGCTACGGCGCTCGCTTGGCTCAAGGCCAGGCAAAGAGCAGGGTTGCCGGGGTTGGCGGAATAAACCAGCAGCAGGTGATGGGCTCCCGAACCCACGTAACTGAAGCTAAGCATCGTATTTCCAGTCAGTTGGCGCTCGATCGAAAAGAAGTAACTCTCGTTGTAGGGATAGGTATTTTTCGGGCTCGGCCCGGTCATTCCCGCAATGGGCTCGAACTGGGAAAAATTGATGCTCGAGTTTGGATGGGCCACGGAAGTCTGAAGGGAAGGAAACGTCAGCGGAAATGGCTGGACGTGGACTGTGCCGTCGGCCGCGCTGATAAAAGGCGTGGCGAACAGGGGTGGACCTGGGCTCGTGTAGCTCAACCCGTAAGGAGGCTGAGGTTGGTCGAAAGCGATCGTATTGCCCTGAATCACGGAATAGAAAATCCCGTACCCGGCACGGATGCTCGTCTTTCCTGGCCCGCCTAGGATCTTGCCCAGAACGCCGCCGGACTTGGTGGGTGAATAGGCTAAGCCGATCCGGGGAGAAAAGCGGTTGCGCTGGGGCGCCAGTGTATTGGGGATGCCTGCATCGCTCGGGTAGACAATGCCCGCCGGAGCCTTCGTGAAAACTTTGGATTGCTGTCCTACGACCATTGCTGGAATCTGGTTGTATTTCTCGGACCAATACTGCATCAATTCCCAGCGGCCCCCCAGATTCAGCGTGAGACTGGGATTGACCACCCAGCTATCCTGCACGAAACCGGTAAGATACATGTGGCGGGGATAGTAACTTTGCGAATCAGCCTGGTTATAGTTGCTGGGGACCCCGATCAAGAAATCCGCGAAGTCCGAGCCGGTTTCCGAGCCGAAGAAGGCGAACGACCCGTTAAACGTAGCATTGGGATTCACGTTCACCTGCTGCAAGCTAAGCTCAAAACCGGTCTTCAAGGTGTGCTTGCCCACGATCCTCGTCAGGTTATCGCTCCCTGTATAGGTGTTATTCCACTGCTGCAGATTGGTGATGGGTGTCCCCATGACAAAGGAATTGAAGAAAACATTTTCGACGCCCTCGATCGCCGGCGCGAGAGGCACAATGCCGCTTGAGCTTCCCGGAGCAAAGCCTTGCGAGGCGAGAGTCGGGCCAACTCCTCCGACGGGCTTGCCCACGTTATTCGCGCTCCGCAGGTAACTCAAGTGAACCTCGTTCACGGTGGCGGGGCCGAATGTCTTTATGTCGCCCAGATTGATGAGTTGCGCCCGCCCCAAAGTCAGGGCGTTGAACCCTGGGACGCTGGCGCCTCCCTGGCCGGTCGGATAGGGATTGTCCAATTTATAGTCGTCGAAATAATAGTAGGCCGACAGCGTCCCCCAGCGTTTGCCGTTGACGTCAACGCGGAAACTGGTTTTGTCGTCCCGCAACTTTCTGGATTGAGCTCCCGTGGAAAAGGTGGAGTGCGCGGTGTCGGTGGGCGCGGGAATGTACTGCAGCAGATGTTTGGCTGGCTCCGACCAGGCTGCTGCGGGAACGGCCGCGCCCGGAAAAACGCACGTAGTTTGGCCGCAACCCGGTGTGTAATAGGCCTCGCCGGCTGAAACCGGATAGCCAAGCTTCTGCGAGAGCAGGCTGGCGAGATTGGGACCGGATACCTTACCCGTAAGAGAAGCGGCTAGATCGGCAAGATTGCCGGTTCGGTCGGCGACCGAGGGGACGGAAATCAGCCCGGTGTCGACGCCCTCGATGGACCGCGTTCCTTGATAGTCGGCGAAGAAAAACACTTTATTCTTTGAGATCGGTCCGCCCACGGTTCCGCCGAACTGGTTTTGCCGGAAAACATTACGCTCGGGCGAGAAGAAATTCTTGGCATCGAGCGCCGTGTTTCTCAGGAATTCGAAGCCGCTGCCATGAAGCAGATTGGTTCCGGACTTGGTCACCACATTGACGACGCCGCCGCTGTAATTGCCGTACTCCGCGTCAAAGTTGTTGGTCAATACACGGAACTCCGCAATCGAATCCAGATCGGGCACAATCGCTGTGCCGCCGTTCATCATCTCCTTGACGTCGCCTCCGTTGACCACGAATCCGTTGGCGTCTTCCCGCTGGCCACTGATCGATTGGTTGCCGGGATTCAGGCCACCGGAGGGAGCAATCGCCACCTGGGCGCCCGCCATGACCACCGAGTCGGGCAGTTGCGTTGACATCGGCACGATTCCCGGCTGGAGGGCCAGAAGATCCGTAAAACTCCGCCCGTTCAGCGCGACCGCTACGATCTCCGTCCCCGCGACCACTTGGCCCATTTGAGAACTCTCGGTCTCCACATGCACCACGCTGTCAGAAACGACGACTTCCTCCGATTGTTCTCCCATCGTCAGGCTTATGTCCGCCCGGAGCTGAGCATTTACATCAATGACCAACCCGGTGCGTTTATACGGCTTGAATCCCTCGCGAAGGATTTCGATTTCGTAGCGCCCCACGGGCAGGGTTGTGAAAGCGTAGAAGCCATTGGCATTCGTCTTGGTGGTCTGTTGAACTGTGGTGTCCAGGTTGAGAGCGGTGACCGTGGTGTCCGGAACCACGCCTCCCGTTTGGTCCGTCACCGTCCCCGAGATACTTCCCCCTGTATCAGCCCTCGCGATCATCGCCAGAAATGGAAGCAGCGCCAATGACAGCAGCAAGAGCGCGCTTCGCGCCTTAGCGCGCGGCAAGCGGAAGGATGAGGCCCTGGAAATCCGAGGCGAACAATTGCAGCCGCCATTTTTCTTACATGTCCTTACAGCCATTTCAACTTTCTCCCGCAATTCTCTTCCTTCGATGCCACCAGGGCGGGACTGTGCCACAAAATTTGCGCCCTTGGCTCTTAGCGGGAAGGAATCTCCCTGCCGTTGAGCACGAATTTCAAAAAGAACGCGGGACCCGCGCTGATCCCCAGAGGATTGCCATTCTGAGCAGGATGCGTTTCCGCAACCACCTGGTCTCCCCGCTTCAGCGTATCCTTGTCCCAGCCCCGGCGCGACATCAAAGACGTCGAAGACATTTCGAGTGTCCAGTGCTGGAAACGGCCGTTGTCCTCCATGACATCCAGATGAACCAGGCAGTGGGGATTGCCCCAGTCAAACGCCGTAACCGTTCCGGTGAGCACAATCGTCTTCTTCATGTCGTAATGGGCGACGCCGTGGTGCGCGGAGATCGGCCTAGAAACCAGGAAAACCACAGCGGCCACAACAACAAAGCTTAATCCCTTGCTTCTCATTTCACACCTCCGGCCGTTGCAAGGCCCGGATGATTGCGCCTCTCATTCGGACTTTTGGTTTGCGGAGCCTCCCATACAGCAAGGCCGATCACAATGTTTGGGGTAGACAGCATTGCGGAAAAATGTTCTTACTACTTGTCCATCACTTTTCGTCGCCACATGTCCCAGTCTTTTGGAAAATCTTGATTGTAAGCTTCCGCCAGACGAGCCTCTTCGGGAGCGAGCGTTTCGAGTTTTCTACCTGGAGCCATGAGTTGAAGCTCCGCATTGATTTTCAGATAGACGCTGCGGCCAACAGCTTGCGACAAATTCATCCCCACGGTGATCCCTCCATCGCGTTAATGATTCGGAATCTCCACCGCCGCGGTGACCACACACACCCACAAGAACAATTCGATCACGCCCGCCAATTTTGCTGCCGCCGGTGTGTCCGCCGCCTGACCCCAGGTGCGCGTTTTTTGTTGGACCACGATGTGCCAAATCAGCGCCAGCGGCACGAGCATTCCCAGCTTGACTTCAAATGCGGGGTTCAGCACATAGGTCGTCGCCGTGGCCGAGAACAGCAGAAATCCTCCCAGCACAACAATACAAAACCCGATCCAGTTCCAGACCAACAGCGCATCGGAAAGCTCCGCCGCGGTTTGGCGCTTCTTCCCTGCTCCCAGCAGCCGCAAATCCACGGCCGCATTCGTGCCCAGCCACACGGACAGGCCGGAAAAATGAATCAGCTGAATGAAGGGGTACACCCAAAGCGACGTGCGGACTCCCGTACCCCACCATGTGGTTTCGAGCCACTTGCAAAAGGTTATCAGGTATCCATACATGCGCGCAGACCTCCCCTCCGTTCCTGCTCTTGCTTGCCCGCCAGTTCGCTCCACACCAGATGTAAACTTTCAAGTGTCGCAACATATGCCGTGCAGGCGATCTGGACTTAATTAATAGGAAGGATCTATCCCAGCCCTGAAATCGCTGCGATCTCCACTCCGGCAAGAATGGCGCCGACCCAAAGCGCCAACGAGACGAAAGCCACAAGTTTCGCTCCCGTGGATATCACCGGCGCGCGATCCCATTCAGGCACGTTTCGCTTCACGATGACGGCAAAGACGACCGCCAGCAAAATGACGGTCATCTTGATGCGAAAAATCTTGTCCGGGTAATAGTCCCCGGCATCGGTCGCGAACATGATGAACCCAGACAGCAGAGCCAGACCCAGGGCTGTCCAGGTCCACGGAAAAAGCGCCTCCGCAATTTGGGCCACACTTTGGCTCCGCGCCGCCACGCCCAGGATGCGCAGATCCACGAGCACGATTGTCCCGACCAATACGAACAAAGTGAAATAATGGATAACGGAAACGGTCGCATACATCCAACCCGTTTCGGCGATGGTGCTGACCAACCCGGTGTGTTCGAGCCATTCGCACAGACTCAACATTTTCGCTCCCTCTGCCTTCCGCCTCTATTCGGAGGCGCCAGACAGTCCGTTACACGTACGCAATCCATCGCCCTGCCGCCACGATGCCGAACCACAGCAAGATGGAAAGCAAGCCGGCGATGCGGGCCGATAGCGGCGCGACTGGGTCTCTATCCCACTTCCCCACGCTTTGGTAAGCGATCGAATGGAACACAAACGCATTCAGGCCCGCGACCAAAATCATCAGCATTTTGTATTGAAACCCCGCATTGCCTACCATCTTCGTGGCCTCCGAGGAGAACAGCAGCAAGCCCGTTACCACCTGCACCACGAAACCGGCCCACGCCCAGGGCAGAAACCGTTTCGCCAGTTTCGAAACAGGCTCTTCCCGGAACGTGAGGCCCATCAAACGCAGGTCCAGGATCGAAGTGGACCCGACCAGAGAGATGATGCCAAAAATATGGATCGTTTCGATGATCGGAAACAGCCAGAGAGACTCGCGGATCGCCGTGCCCGTCGACGTCTGTTCGAGCCACTGGCAGAATTCGAAAAGTAAGTGCATTCCCCTTATCCTCGCAATTTTTCAATTTAGTTGGTTTTACTTGCCGCGTGTTTGCCCGTGACACACTAGCATCTCCCCCGCGTCACTGGCAAGATTTCTCGCAGCTATATCATAGGACGATCAGGACGGCGGAAAAGTTACGACGCACCGTGATTCCGCTCTTCACAAGAGTCGAGAGTCGACAGTTAAGAGTTGAGAGTCAAAATCACACTCGGCGCGCGATTGCTCCCGTTCGAACTCTCGACTGTGAACTCTCAACTCTCGACTTATGTTTTTTTGCAACTTTCTTCCATTCCAGCGCGTCAAATTATCGGTGACGCTTGCCGCATTCTCTGGTAAATTTATTGTGACAGCTCGAAACTTAAATCTTGGAGGCGCTGCATGAAACGCATTCGTGTGGCTTGTATTGCATTGTTCGCCGGTCTTCTGATGTTTTCCGGTGTCGCGTTTGCGCACCACGGAACGGCCAACTACGACACGACGAAGATGGTCGCCGTAAAGGGCCCGGTCACGGACTTCCAGTTTATTAATCCCCATGTTCTTATCGCTCTGGACGTGAAGGATGAAAGCGGAAAAGTCGTGAAATGGCAAGGCGAGCTTACCAGCCCGAATCGCTTGACGCGGGTTGGCTGGACGAAAAGTTCCATCAAGTTCGGAGACGTGATTACGATCAGCGGCTACCCCGCCAAGAGCGGCTCGCCGGAAATCTGGATTCAGAAAGTCGTGTTGGCCGGCGGCGAGGAACTCGCCACCGGTGGCGGCAACTAGAGATCGCTCCTGCAACGCTTGAGTAACTCAGCGATCATTTTTTGGGGAGGCTGTCAGGATGCGGAATCGCCTTAAAAATTTGGTTCTTGCCGGGGTAGCGGTGCTGGCATTTTCTTCCGGCCTGCGCGCCCAGATGGCGCAGCAATCGGAAGCGGCGAAGAAGCAGACGGCCCCGGTCCCTGCACACGATCTGTCGGGCGTGTGGAATAGGTACTCGATCCCCGCTCAAAAGGAATACATCAATAGCACCTATACGAAGGAAGAGCCCGCGATGACTCCCTGGGCAAAGGCGAAGTACGATGCCACCAAACCCTCGAATGGGCCCCGGTCGAATCCGCTCAAGCAAACCGACGACCCGGTCCTCAGCAAGTGTCTTCCTCCCGGCACACCCAGAATCTATCTCCAGCCGTTTCCCGTGCAGTTCGTCCAGACTCCTAAAGAAGTGATCATCCTCTTCGAGTACGACCACACGGTGCGTCACATCTACCTCGATGGGCGCCCGCATCCCGCGGATGTCCTTCCCAGTTACATGGGGCACTCGATTGGCAAATGGGAGGGAGATACGCTTGTCGCCGATACGACCGGTTTTAACGATAAGACCTGGCTCGACCGGGACGGTCATCAGCACAGCGATGAGTTGCACGTGGTCGAGCGCTTCCGGCGCGTGGATCGCGACCACATGCGGATTGATATCACGATGGAAGACCCCAAGGCCCTCGCGAAGCCCTGGATCACCCAGTTGTACTTTCAACTGAAGCCCGACTGGGACCTGATGGAACTGGCCTGCACGGACAACGCCGCGTTCGAAGACTTCGAAAAGTAAGTCATACCGCAGCCCGGCAAGCGATCCACGGTAGCAGCTATGGCGGCTCGGCTACGAGTCCGCCCCCAAAGTCTTCGCCGCCCAATCTGGAAAGACAACGGGTCGCCCCTGCCGCGGTCCCCCGGCATTCGAAGCCTGGGCATGGCCTGTGCCTTCGATCATGTCGCGCTTGGAATTGACCGCCGCCTCATAAAGCCGCAGAGCGCCGGCCGGGTCCATGATCCGGTCGTCCTTGCTGTAGCCAATTAACATGGGGGCTTCGATCTTGTTCGCTCTTCCCTCCATCGTGTAATCGGCAAGTTTCTTCCGGGCATCGGCCAGGTCCTTCGCCCCAATAATCCACCGCACGCGTTCCTGAATCGGCGGAAAGTATTCGAACAGATCCGACTTCAAATCGTAGGAGCCGCTGCTCACAAATCCGGCTTTGATTCTCTTCTCGCCGCTGGCGGCCCGCGGCACTCCGTAGCCGCCCATGCTGATGCCCTGCATCCCGATCCGTGTGGCATCCACGTCCGCGCGCGTCTCCAGGTAATCAATCATAGCTTTGGCGATTCTCTCGGTGTCCGGAGGGAGGTGAAGATCCTTCAGGCGCAGCGCGCCGCCCTGTCCCGGAAAGTCCACCGCCAGGTAGGCCATCCCTCGAGCCGCATAGGCGCTTCCGCCCAGGATCGTGGCTTCCGCCATGGTATCCGCGCCTTGAAAGGCGATGACAGCGGGAAACTTCTTGCCGGGCGGGTTGTTCGGCTTCCTGAAGTATCCGTCCAGCATTTTCCCTTCGTAGTTGATCTGCACGCGTTCGAACGGAGGCCGCACCATTTTCCAGGCCTTGTCGAAATTATCCCGCGACTTCTTGTAGGTGGGCAGCATGCGGGATTCCGTCACTGGCTGGGGCCAGCACGCGAAGCGATAGAACGACGCGGCCCGGAGATAGAACTCATTCGCTGTGACCTTGAACCCCTCCCCCGCGAACTTCTCGGCCAACTCTTCGTTCTTCTCGGCGACTCGCGTCCATTCCGAAATCCAGGACTCCAGATCGAATGGCTTCATGCGCTGCGCCACTTCGAGTTCGTCCGCATCGCTCGTATAAATCGACTGGGTCATGCGGATCTCCAACTGTCCGCCTCCCGGCAATCCATTCGCGGGAAACAGCGCTTCTTCCGCCCTCCCTCCTACCGCGCCCTTCTTGCCTCCTTCCGAACCCGCGTCCTGGGCCAAGGCGGACGAACCCAGCGCTTTGGTGAGCGCGGGAAGTCCCGCCGCCGCCAAGCCCCACTTGACCAAACCTCTCCGGCTTACGTTCGACAAGGAATCCATGTTGTTGCCTCCTTCACGCGCGCAGATTAGATTCGGGACACCCACTGGGCCCGTAGGATCGCACTTCCATCTGTAAAAGGGAACCCATTCCCCCCAAAACATACGGCAGGCCCCGCACACTGTCAAGCGCAGGCTCTCCAGCCCATGCCGGCTTATATTATCTGTATAATTATGTTCTCTATCAGTATCACTACTTCTCTCTCGAAGCGGCCCGGCGCGTGATGGATGTGCGCGCGGGTTTTAGTAGCACAGTCCCGCCCTGGCGGGACTGTGCTACCACGAAGTTCTTGTGCGAAATACGGCCTAGCGCACGTGCTTGTCGATCCAGTTCACGAAGAACTTGGCGATGGCGTCGCTGTTCTTGTCGAGCATCATCTCGTGCTCATTCCCGGTTATTCCCGCGTCTTCGAGCTTCACATACTCGGTTTTCACTCCCGCCTGATTGAGCCACTTGGCAATGCAGGAATCAAAAACACGGTGATAGCTGGCTTCTCCAGAAACTTCCAGGACGGGGATATCCTTCAGGTTGAGCAGTTTGTGGGCCGGCTCTTTTTGCAAGTAGCACGGGACAACATCCGTTCCCTCCGCTTTTTCCTCCAATACGGGCTGCAATTCAGACGGATCATTCACCGGAGGATCATAATGGAGCGGGAGAGAGGTCACGCCCCAGCTCAGATTGCTGTTCTGGTTATACGCAATCTTCGCGAGATCCACTCCCTTGATGGGTGGCCCGGCCGGTTCGGCCGTGAGGATGGCTTTGACGAGTTTCGGCCGGGCATCGGCGATCTGCCAGCCAAACTCGCCGCCTTGCGAGTGCGTGAGCAAAATGACGGGAGTGCCAATCATGTCCAGCAGCGCCACATGCGCCTCCAGATTCAATTGCGCCTGCTTTCCGCCCGTTAGAAACTGGACCTGCGTCTTGGCGAAATTATCGAAGATCGGGTCGCCCATCTTGCCTTTCTTCGGTCCTTCCCCGGGCCATTGCGTAAACTTCTTCGCCTGTGGCCAATTGCCTTGCGCTTTTATGTCTGTAAAAACCTGCTCCAGATTCGGAGCCGTGCGAATCGTCAGATTCCCGTCCACTTCCGGAACATAGGCCGAACGCCCGCGTGCCGGATAATCCACCATGTATACGGTGTATCCCTGCTTGAGAAAGAAGTAGGCCCAGCCCGCCCTTCCGTCCGGTGTTTGCAGCCAGTCCGTGCCGGTCTGGCCCGCGCCGTGGAAAATCACAATCGGATACGCATGACGGATCTTTTTCGGCACCATTACTTCGACGTATTCAGCCCCGCCCATGACTTCTTTACCAGGCGCCCCGACATACTTCCCGCCCGCATAAAAGAATCCGGTTCGCGCGACATCCTCGGTGGAAAACGTCGGGATCGACGCCGGAGGCGCGGCTACCGATACATTCTGAGCTTTCGCTCCCATCCAGGCCCCGAGAAGAACAACAACCAGCGCTGCTTGTGAAGCATTCGAGACTCTCATTCTCATGACATCCTCCCCCTTGCTTGTCTAATCCAGGATTTCCGTACGGAATTTTAAACTGTGTGAGTATACAGCACACATTCTCAGACTTGAAACGTCCCGTGCACCGCCTGCGGCCCCCGAAAAAGGCCTCAGCCCCCTTACCCGAAGCCTGGCTCCTGCTTCTAGAGCTGCTGATGTGACCTTGAATTACACGGTACGCGAGTCATGCCGCTTCCCGGCGCAGCGTCACAATGAGGCGTGATCTATATCACTGCTTTCCGGCGGGGGTGGAGCTAAACAATTAATGTGCAAGGATGGGAGGCCCCATCAAGCAAGCGGTTTGAGGCACGCTCCGATCTGAGACCTGCGCGTTCGTTTTGACCTTCTGTCCTTTGCCTTGAGGATGTGGCCCGCATGCCTTGGGGCGCTTTACCGTCGGCCCCTGCTTCTCGGTCAGCAGTGTTGAGGTGCGCGAAGAAAGGGTTCCATATCGTCAGGCCATAAGGCTCAAAATGTAAAAATGGAGGTTCATCATGAAGATTCCGTCCGCATGCACCGCTATTCTCCTATCTGCGTTGTTCCTATCAACCGCCACACTCGCCCTGGCGCAAGAGGCCAAGAAAGAGATCAAAAAAACTCCGATTAAGGTAACCTCTGTGACCTCCGGCGAAGAAATGTTCAACAGTTATTGTGCTGTTTGCCATGGGACAAGTGGCAAGGGAGATGGCCCGGCCGCGTCTGAGTTCAAAATTCCGCCGGCCAACTTGACACTCCTGGCCAAGAACAACAATGGCAAGTTCCCGGATTCCTACGTCGAACAAGTGATTCTGACCGGACCTCGAGACGCCAAGGCACATGGTTCCAAAGACATGCCCGTCTGGGGACCTCTATTTAGACGCATTGGCGATGGCGCACAGGCTAAATTACGAATTCGCAATTTGAGTACGTACATCGAATCACTGCAGGAAAAGTGAATACCTCGGGAGGCGGTGTGCGCCGCATCGTCGGCGGTTCTGACGAACTGTTCGACGCCAGCGTATGTAGGCCGAATCGGCCGAAGCCAGTTGCTGGAATTGGGGCGCACCCCAGCCGACAACGCTAGCGCCATCTTGCCCGAGATCGGTCATCCCTAGATGTGATACCGGCTCCTTCGCCCGAACGCGGCCCCGGTGGGGCTACGCTCGGGCGAAGGAGCGCGGCTACTTGCGGTCTTCAGGTTCCCGGCTACTACTGTCCGAGTTCCAAAATCACAAACGAGCCCGCGATTTGCTGCGGACGCGGCCGGGGGTTGTCCGGCGTCGGAGCCGGCGCCGCCTTAAAATCCGCGGTCACTGTGAATACATGGTGAGTCTTCAGGTCAATGGCCATGGTGCGGGTGCCGAACTGCGTCGTGATGTTACCCAAGACGCTATACTTATCCGGTGAGTCCTGATGGATGACGGAAACCAGCCCTTCACGGCACGCGGCGAATAGTAAACCGGTGGCGGGATCATACGCGTTGCCATCGGGATCTCCACCGATCGGAGGAGAGGCGACGACTTTGCCGGTGTCCGCGTTTGTGACGACCATTACTTTGTCGCACGCCGAGAACAGGCGGCGATTCTTCGTGTCAATCGCCAGGGCGGAAGGCCCCTCGCAGGGAGCCAGTGGCCACGAACCCTTAATAGCCAGCGTCTTGGCGTCAAATTCCGTCAAAGCGCTCTTGTCTTCGATGTTCACGTAGACGTTGCCCTTACCGTCCAGCACAGGTTCCTCGGGCTTGCCGCCCAGCGTCACTGTGCCGACAACTTTCCCGGTCGTGGCATCGATCACCGTGGAGTCGTTGGTCTTGCCATTGAACGTGAAGACCCGCTTGGTCATGGGGTCGTAAATGATGGAGTCCGGGTTTCCTCCCGCGATGTTGATGACCGAGGTGGCAGCCAGCGTCTTCAGGTCGAACACGGTGATCGAGTTCGCCCCGCCGTTGCTGGTGAAGCCCTTGCCCAGATCAAATGCCAGCGCCATCCCGTGGATCCCTTTCGTGTCCTTGAGATCGCCGATGACCTTGCCTGTTACCTCGTCCACCACCATCATGTGATCGCCTCGGGACAGGTAAATGCGATGCGCGTCGGGATCCACCCTGAGGTAGTTCCATCCGCCCTCGCCCCCGACCGGGATCCTGCGCACTACTTTGTAACCCCCGGCATCCGGCGCGGCAAACGCCGCGGCAGCGCCTAGAAGCAGCACGGAACAAGAAAGAACGCAGGCCCAAACGAACAAACCTGAAAATCTTTGTCTTAACATACGAAATCCCTCCCTATCGTACAGTTTTTGAAACTCGCAAAATCATTTTGAGACCCAATAAGATGTCACCCTACATCAGAAAAGGACGTCACTCGAAACTTATCTCTCACGAGTCAAATAGAACTGCATCGCCGGAGTAATAATCAAAGACAGCACCATCGAAATCAGAATGCCGCCGATGACCGCGATGGCCAGAGGTTGCAACATCTGGGAGCCCGCACCCAGCGCCAGCGATAGCGGCAACATTCCCGCCACGGCTGCCATGGCCGTCATCACGATGGGACGAAGACGCCTGCGGCCCGCCTGAATCATAGCTTCTTCGGCCGAGAATCCGAAGGCCAGGAATTTCTGGTTGGCGTCCAGCAAGAGAATTCCGTTTTTGGCCACGATCCCGATCACCATGATCAAGCCCATGAACGAAGAGACATTGAACGTGGTCTGCGTGATCAGCAGCGCCAGGAAAACACCCGAAGTCGACAGGACCGCTGAGGAAAGGATCGCCACAGGCGCCGAAAACGATCGGAACTCGAAGAGCAGGACGAGGAAAATGAGCACCAAAGCGAGCAAGAGCACAATGATGAGATCGTGAAACGACTTTTGCTGCTCCTTGTAAGTGCCTCCGTACTCGACGCGAATCGAGGGAGGCAGGTGCATCTCGGCCACGATCTTCTGCACAGCCGCCACGCCCGTCCCCAGGTCCACGCCTTCCAGTCGCGCTGTTACTTGCTTCAACCGCTGCAAGTTGTCGCGGAGAATCTCGGTTTGGCCGGGTAGTTCGCTGACCGAGGACACGGAACCCAGGGTGGCAGTCCCACCGGTCGAATTGACGAGAACCGTATTGCTCATCGCTTCGAGCGATGCCCGGTTTGCCGCCGGATAACGCACGCGCAAGGTATAGGGCCGGTCGCCAATAATCACAGGCGCGGTCGCGGGTTCGCCATCCACGATGGCTGAGGCGATCACGCTAAGCTGGTCGCTTGTGAAACCCGCCTTCGCCGCGGTTTGGGTGTTCACGTTAAAAACCACGGCTGGCCCGCTGGTCGTGTTTTCGATTCCGTCCTCGATATCCACAACGGGCTTCTTGTAACCGACCTGAACCCTGCCAATCGCATCGGCTACTTTTGGCGCATAGGTGGCCAAAAGGTCGGGGTCAGGTGAAAACAGCTTGATCACAACGGGCTGCGGGGCTCCCGTCAAGTCGGAGATCATGTCCTGGAGGACCTGAGTATAGTCAGCGTCCAGCGCCGGCTCTTCTTTCTTCACCTGAGCGCGGACCTGGCTGATGATTTCGTCGATCCCGCGGCTCCGTTTGTCCTTGAGCTTCACCGCGATATCTCCGGTGTTGGGCTCTGTGACCGCGGCAAGCCCCAACTGCATGCCCGTGCGCCGCGAGGTACTCTCGACCTCGGGGACGGAGCGAACGATTTGCTCGACGTGATTGATCACGCGGTTGGTTTCCTGGAGCGAACTGCCGGCCGGCATGACGTAATCGAGGATGAATCCGCCCTCATCCATGGCCGGCAGCAGGTCGCTGCCCAGCGCGTTGAAGCACACATAAGAAACACCGATCAGAATCACGCAAAGCCCGCCTAACCACACGGGATGCTCCAAAGCGCGGCGCATCCAGCGCTCGTAGAACACGATGATGCGTTCGAACCATCCCCCCTTCAGGGAAGCTTCTTCCGCGGCCATCATGCGTTTCATCTGCTCGATTTCCGAAGACTCGCCGGCGCCCGCCGGACCTTTTGCCCCTTCCTGTCCCGAACTTGCATGCCCCTCTTCCGCCGTTTTCCCGCGACGGATCAGGTGAACTCCCAGGTTCGTTGACCAAGTCAGGGCCAGCCCCAGCGAAGTCAGCAAGGAAACGCTCATGGAAATCGCCAGAGCACGGAAGAAAGTCCCCGTGACTCCCGTGATCGAAATCAGCGGGAGGAATACCACGATGGGAGTGAGAGTGGAGCCAACGAGCGGAATGGTGAGCTCTTTTAGGGCGCTGGCGGTCGCTTCCAGCGGTCCTTCACCGCCATCGCGGTGCAAAACAATGTTCTCCACGACCACAATCGCATCATCGATGATCAGTCCGCCCGCGGCGGCCAGGCCTCCCAGAGTCATCATGTTGAAGCTTTGTCCCAGGATCTTCATGGCGATGAAAGTTACAAAGATCGCCACGGGAATCACGAGACCGGTCATGAGTGCGGTGCCCCAGTCGCGCAGAAACAGCCAGATGATGAATCCCGCGAGCAAAAGACCGATGACGATCGCGTCGCGCACGCTGGCGATGGATTCGCGGACAATGTTCGACTGGTCGTAAAACACGCGCAAATCGACGCCGGAAGGAAGAGAAGAACGAAGAGTTTCGATTTCCTGATGGACTTCGTTCGCGACCTCCACCGTGTTGCTATTGGGCTGGCGATTGATGCTGACCAGGACCGCGGGCTTGCCGTTCGCGGTGACAACCGTATAGACCGGCGCCGAGGAAGGTGCGACAGTGCCGATATCCCGGATTCGAACGGGCATGTCGTTTACATTCTTGATGACCATGTCGGCAATTTCATCCGGAGAGTGAACCTGCGAGTTGACGAGTCCCAGGAAAAGCTGGTGATTGCGGGTCAGCAGCCCGGGCGAATCGATCAAGTTGGTGTGATTGGCGGCATCCAAAATGTCCTGCAACGCGACGCGAGACTTGAGCATCCGGGAGGGTTCGGGCGTGATTTGAAATTCCGGTTGCTGTCCTCCCTGAACCAGGACGGTCGCGACACCATTCAGCCGGTTCAATCGCGGCTTGATGTCGTAGGTCGCCACTTCCCACAACTGCGTCTGGGGAACTTTGTCCGATGTAAGGCTGTAGCCGAGAATCGGGAAACTCGCGAAATCGAGCCGATGGGTTTCGATCTGGGCCGTTGACGGGAGAGTGCTCTGAATCCGGGCGATCGCCGAATTCACCTGCTGGAGCGTCTGCACCATGTCCACGCTCCAACTAAAAAACAAATCCACTTCGGCTGATCCGCGGCTGGTAACGGAGCGGACGTCTTCAAGACCCGGCACGCTGTTGACCGCGTTTTCCAGCGGGCGCGTGATGGTCACTTCCATCTGGTTGATGGGCATGACGCCGTTATCCACGCCAATGATGATCCGCGGGAAGTTGGTTGCCGGAAACACGGCGATCGGCAAGGAGAGAGCTTCATAGACTCCGACAATTGCGAGCATTATGATAAGAAAAATGATGGACTTCGAGTGCCGGGCGAACCAATAGCGCGAACCCTTATCTTCAGGCCGGATGGTTGTCACTGATCCTCTTCCTCCTCCGGCATTTTTGGCGACTGAACTTGAATGACGGCCTTCGACATGTCATCCAACTTATCAAGTTCGAAAGCCCCGACCGTCACGACGCGCTCCCCGCCCTGGAGTCCATCGGTAATTTGCAAATCGCCGGCATCGCGGATGCCGACTTTGACCTTTTTCTTGTGCGGCTTATTGTCCGTGTCCAGGACAATCATGGACGTGACACCGTCCGTGGCGGTCAACAGGGCTGCCACAGGGGCTACAATCGCATGGGGCACAGTCTCGCCGATCATAGTTACGCGCGCGCTGACGCCTGGTTTCAGGCGCCCTCCCGGATTCGCAGCCTTTACCCACACCTCCACAGTCGTGCTGTTGGGGTCGAGCGCAGGGCTCACCAGTGTGACCTTGGCTTTGATGGCTGGCCCCTGACCCGGCACTAAGATGGTGGCCTCATCCCCAGCTTTCAAGCCCAAGGCATCCTGCTGCGAGATATGGGCACGAGCCACCACTTCCGACAAGTCCATGACCGTGATGAGCGGAGCGCCGCTCGCCGGCATTTCTCCGGCAAACACGGACCGGTCGGTGATCACGCCGTTGATCGGGCTGACGATCTTGGTATAGCTCACCTGGGCTTCCGCGCTGGCCGTGTCGCCCTTGGCAGCGTTCAGCGCCCCTTCCGCCACTTTGAGGTCCACCTGTCTCTGCGCGAGTTCGTAGGCGTTCCGAGCCTGAGTCAGAGCGACGTTGGCGTCTTCGACATCTTTCGCGGAAACGGCTCCTTGCTTATAGAGCGCCTGACGGCTGTCATACAGGCGTTGCTGCGAGTCCAAAGTCTGCTTCGCAAGCTTGAGGTCTTGCGCGACTTTCTGCACTTCCATGTCGTAAGTAGCCTGAGCCTGCTGGTATCCACCCCGGCTCTTTATCTGCGCGCCGATCAAATCCTGATTTTCGAGTTCCGCGAGCAATTGCCCGGCCTTTACCCGGCTTCCGCGCTCCACGTAAAATTTCTTAACGGGCGCGGCCACTTTCGGCACGATGGCTGCCTGATCCCGCGCGTACAGGACCGCATCGGTGATCACTTTGCGTTGAATCGGCCCGTTCTCCGCGGCGCCGACCTGCACGGTGACCGTTGGCGCTTCCTCCGGCGCTTCCTTCTTCGCACAGCCTGACAGCGCGAGGCCGGCGATCAGCGCGATCCCCATCAGGCCAGCCGGCCGCCAGCGGGCGCGGCTTGCCTCCGGGTAGTTTGTCGAGTCACACAGCAATGATTTTGTTCTGTTTATTTTCATGTCGGTATTTTTTAGCATAATTTTTAAAAGGTTCCCGTCATGGTCTGAAGTCCAGCCAAGGCCGCTCGAAAGCGGGCCTGGGCGTCAATGTAAGCATTGCGGGCCGTGAGCAGCGTATTCTCCGCGTCAACTACTTCTGTCGCCGGGGATGCCCCTCCCTCATACCGCAAGTTGACCAGCCGCAGGCTTTCAGCGGCCAGCTCAGCGGTGTGACGTGTAGCATCCACGGCAGACCGGGCGACGGCGGCCTCGTTATAGCCGGCGTAGAGTTCGCTGATCGCCAACTGCTGCTCCTGGCTCAACGTCGCTTTCGCGGCTTGCTGCTTGTATTGCGCCTGGTGCAGCTTGCTGCGCAATGTGCCCCAATCCCACACCGGAATCGTCAGCGCGGCAGTGACAAAATAGCCCATGTTCGGTACCACACCCACCTCAGGAAACGAGGCCCGCGCACAACGAAAGGCAAAGCAATTCGCTTCGATTCCATAATCGGTATCTATGCTGAGTGTGGGTAGGAACGCAGTCTTCGCGGCCGTGACGTCCAGATCGGACTGTCGCGCCGTCTCGATGGCCGCGCGAAGGTCGGGATTCTCTTTTTCGGCCATCGCCTGAATTTCCGCAAACGCGGGCAAGGCCTGCGCGGAGTCGAGATCGTCCACAACACTGAAATTTTCATTCAACGTCGGAAGCAGCAATACGGCAAGTGTCAGACGGGCATCCTCCATCGTCAGCTTCGCCTCGTCGAACGCCTGCTCCTGCACGCGATATTGAATCTCCGCCTTGAGCGCATCGCTGTGCGCTGACTGGCCTTCGTGTTCCGCGGCCTGCGTGATATCAAAAAAGTGCTTGGCCTGATCGAGAGCCTGTTGGGCGGTCGCGTACTTTCGCTGCGCCACCACCAGGCCGTAGAAATCCTTGCTGACGGTCACCGTCAATCCCCGCCGGGCTATTTCAGACTTTGCTTTGGCCAAAGCCTCCGCGGCCTTCGCCCTCTTCAGCCCCGTGGCCATAAATGTGCCCGGCGAAAGGTCCTGGTGGAAAACTCCCCAGGCGCGATACACGTGGATACCGTCGTTCGTGACGAATCTGCCGTCGGAGATTTTCCCCCCATCACCCTGTGTCCCTAGGTACTGCACTGAAGCTTGGACCGTCGGAAGAAGAGCGTTTCTGGCCTGCAGGCGGTCTTCATGTGCGTTCTTGGCATCCGTGACCGCCGATAGAAACACCGGGTCAATCTTTCGCGCGCGGTCAAGAGCGTCTTTCAGAGTCACCGTGATGGGTGGAGCAGGCTGGCCCTGCGCCGGGGGCTGTATCAGCTTCACGGACGATTCGGCATCCCTGGCAGGTGCGGTGGCCTGGGCGGCGGCTTGCGGAAGCTGCACGCCAAACGCAATCATTAGGCCAGCGGCTAAAATGGTGAAGCGTCCGGCTAAAGCCCCAACTCTGGCACGCGGCGCGGCATGGCCATCACTGAAAAGCCTGCAACCATCAAGCCGACTCGATTTACCCATTTGCATCCCCTCTCCTTTCAGCGAGCGCTGCTGGGGCCATAAAGCTCACCCAGCAAATACTCAAACCTGCCGCTCGAAACGACGGGCGCCAGGCGTCGAATTCTCCTGTGTCCGCGTCACTTTACTTCCACTCACTTCCAGCACCGGCGATTCCCGAAGTGACCCGAGGGTTTGCCTCGGCGGAACAGCCTAACGGCACAACCTGAAAGGCATCTGAAAGCGATACATCTTATCCGGCACAGGAACTTTTTCAAAATCAACAGCCGCGTTTACCATCTCAGGCCGGACGACAGTCTCACGTCAACCACGGCAAGTTTAACTTGCCGGCAACCACTTTGCTGTCGCGGGGAGCGTCGGAGCCAACTTTCGGATCTCCAAACAATCAAAGTGTCTCGCATCCTGAAATCAGTTGGCTTCCTTCACAACGATTAGCCCAAACAAAATAGCACCCATGAGCCGCAACACTTTATTTCGAAAAACATTAAGCGAAGCTTAAGACTGCGCCGGAAAAATAGCCAGCCATAATTCTTACCCAACTCGCCTGTTTCATCCGGATTCTTACCCCGCTTTCGAACTGGCATAAGAACAATACGAAAACGCACGCAAGAAAGTTTCGAACTATCTCCAGCCGGAATGAGGCGTTGAATCCGCCCGGCAGGTGCGGCATTTTACATGATTCATGATAAATGTTCACGGATGGAGCGCCCGAACTCTGACTTCCCGGCTTCGGAGAGCGATTCTCGAATGGCCGGTCAGTCTATTCCTCAGGCAGCGGCCAGGACTGCATCGTTCACTTATAGCTGCCACGCAGCCCTAACCACAATGCAATCAAGCTGTAATCTGTTTCGGCTGCGCGTCGCGCTTGGCCTGGATCGCGGCGAAGACTTTTTCCGGGGTGGCCGGCAGTGAAGTGATGCGCACGCCGACGGCGTTGTAGATTGCGTTCAAGATGGCCGCCGCTGTGGGGACCAGAGTTGGCTCGCCGACGCCCTTCGCGCCGAAGGGACCTGTCGGATCGTAGTTGTCCACGATATCGACTACGACTTCCGGCATGTCGAGAGAAGTCGGCATGATGTAGTTGGTGAGGTTGGGATTGATTTGGCGGCCCTGGCTGTCGAACAGAATCTCTTCCTGCAGGGCAAACCCTACCCCCATCGAAATGCCGCCTTCGACCTGGCCTTCGACGAGCATCGGATTGATGGGCGTGCCGCAGTCGTGCGACGCGACAATGCGGATCACTTCCACGTCGCCAGTCTCGTCGTCAACGTCCACTTCGGCTATCTGAGTGGCATAGACATAGGTGCCGAACGGCTTGCCCTGGCCGGTTTCCGGATCGAGCGCGACGGTCGCGGGGTTAAAGGAAGCGCTGCCGATGGGCGGCTCGCCTGTGACCACACGCGCGTGGTTCGCTACGTCGCCGATGTGCATGTTTCGCTGGGGGTAGCCTTTGACCACGATCTTGTGATCTTTGGCCTCCAATTGATTGGCCTTCACACCCAACAGCGGCGCCGCGACATCGAACAGCATCAGCTTGACCTTCTCCGCGGCGAGCCTGGCGGCGTTACCCGTCACATAGGTCGTGCGGCTCGCGATCGCTCCGGTATCCATCGGGGTCGAATCGGTATCGGCGGAGACGACGTTCACATCATCCGTGGCTATGCCGAGTTCCTGGGCGACGATCTGCGCCAAGATGGTAAGCGACCCTTGGCCCGTCTCCACGGTGCCCGTGAGCAGAGTCGCAGTACCGTCCTCGTCCATCTTCACTACCGCGGAGCTTGGGTTAGCCGCGACCGTGAAACCGATCGGATACCACATGCAGGCCATGCCACGTCCGCGATGCTTCATACCCGCACCGTATTCCCGTTTGCGTTTTCTTTCGCCAGCAACTTCGCACCCGCGTTCGTACTTCCCTTCCCGTTCCAGCCGAAACGCTCCGCGGCCCGCAAGAGCGATTCTTTAACCACAACGCTTTGCAGCTTCTGGCCGGTCGGACTGATCGAACCCTCGTTAAACGCGTTGATCAGCCGGATGTCCAGCGGGTCCATGTTGAGCAACGTAGCGATGTCATCCATGTGAGACTCATAGGCAAAACAGACCTGCGGCGCGCCGAATCCTCGCATCGCGCCGGTCATCGTCTTATTCGTATAGACGACATGCGCTTCCGCAAAAATATTCTCAATATTGTACGGTCCAGCCGACAGGATACATGCCTTACTGAGTGTGGTCTCGCTCCACGAGCAGTAGGCGCCCCCATCGAGTACCAGACGTATTTTCCGCGCCTGAATCCTGCCGTCTTTGGTTACGCCGGTCTTGTAATCCATGATGAGGGGATGACGCGTTGTTGACGCAATGAACTCATCCGGGCGAGTGAACACGCTCTTGACCGGCCTGCCGGTCTTTTTTGAGAGCAAAGCAAGCACCGGCTCGGTTGTAATCTCGTTCTTGCCGCCGAAATTGCCGCCCACGATGGTAGCGACGATTCGGATACGGCTTATCGGGATTCCCAAAGTGCGCGCGACGTCAGCGCGGCCGAGCGTAATCCGCCCCAGGGTCGAATAAATCGTGACGCGGCCGTTGGCATCCCACATCGCGATGGTGGCATGCGGCTCCAGAGGCACATGCTCGACCATCTGCGTGCGGAAGTGGCCCTCGACGATGTGGTCGGAGGCCGCAAAGCCCTTTTCGATGTCGCCCTTCTTGATGATCTTGCTCTGATAAATATTGGCTGCCGGCGCATGAACACCGGGTGTTTCCAGCTTCAACGATTCGAGGGGATCAAGCACGGGGGTCAGAACTTCGTAGTCGACCTTGATCTTTTCGCACGCCTCCGCCGCAATTTGCTCCGTGACCGCGGCCACTGCCGCAACTCCGTCGCCCGCGTGGAATACGCGCTCGTAGGCCAGCACCGGCTGGTCTTTGAGGGACGGGCCGAACGAGTTGCACGGAACATCCTTGCCCGTCACCACCGCCATAACACCCGGCATCGCTTCGGCCTCTTTCGTGTCAATGCTCTTGATGCGGGCCGAGGCCACTCCCGCGCGTTTGATCTTGGCGTACAACATGCCGGGAAAGCTAAGATCGTCGATGTACGACGTCTGGCCCAGCCCGTGCAAACGGCCGTCCAGCCGCGTCGCCCGCTGACCGACGGCGGGTGTCTGCTGGCGGGCCTTGGGCACCACAACCTCGATCGGATAGGCCACCAGTGGCGCGATCACTGACTCGCGTAGAATGCTGGGCTCCCGCGGCACTGTCTCCGCCGGAGATACTTTCTCGGCAACTTTCGGTTTCTTGTCCACGACTGGACTCCTTCCTACGCTTGCTTCGCAATCCAGAACTACCGGCTACCGATTGACTTCCAGCGGTTCGCCACGCATGTTGCGCGCGGCAATTTGAATGGCCTCAATCATCTTGACGTAACCGGTGCACCGGCACAGATTCCCACCGAGTGCGTCCCGGATCTCCGGCACGGTCGGATCGGGAATCTCGTCCAGCAGGGCCTTTGCCGACAGAATAACGCCTGGTCCGCAGAAGCCGCACTGTAACGAAGCGCAATCTTCGAACGCCTTCTGAATCGGGTGTACCCGGTCCATCGTGGCGAGCCCCTCGATCGTCAACACGTCGCGGCCGTCGGCTTGCGCGGCAAGCATCAGGCAAGAGTTGATGGGCTTGCCGTCCACAATCACGGTGCACGCCCCGCAATCACCAACGTCGCATCCGAGTTTAGACCCGGTCAGATTGAAATTTTCGCGCAGTAGCCGGAGCAAGGTGGTTTCCGGTGGCACGGTGGCCGTGCGCTTTTCGCCGTTTACGTTGATCGTCACTGTCACCATTGCGTGTCTCCCTATCGCTTGGCCTGCGCCAACGCGTAAGCGCCTTCCAAAGCTCGTTTAGTGAGTACCGCGACCAAATTTTTTCGATAGCCCGCGGACGCGCGGAAATCGCTGATTGGCTTCGTGTCGCTGACGGCGACGCGGCCTGCCTCCGCCATCGCTTCCGGGGTGATTTTGCGGCCTTCCAAATAGGCTTCCGCCTGGGGCGCCCGGATGACCTTCGGAGCGACTGCGCCAAGCCCAATCCGCGGCGCGACAAATGTGTGCTTATCCCAATCGACCCAGAAACTGGCCGCTACGTTGACCAGAGCCAGCGCCTGTCCCTTCCGCAAACCGAACTTGAGAAAGTGAGCTGGTTTGCCCAGGTTCTGCCGGGGAATGATGATCTCCGCGAGGATCTCATCCGCTTTTAAAATGGTCTTGCGAGGTCCAAGGAAGAACTCGGTCAGCGGCACCTGGTGACGGCCGGAGGACCCCGCGATGCTGACTATCGCCTCGAGCGCCATCAATGTAGGGCCACTGTCCATGGACGGAACGGCGGTCACCAGATTGCCACCCAGCGTACCAAGATTCCGCGTCTGCACGGCGCCGATGGTGTGCGCTGCATTGACCAAGGCTGGGAACATATCGCGGATGACCGGGGACCGCATAATCTGGGAGTGCGTGACCAACGCGCCGATGCTGAGCCCCTCGTCGGTCAGCGTGATGGATTTCAGGTCTTCGGCGCGCGAAATGTCCACGACCACGTTTGGGGAATGCGGGGAGAACTTGAGTTCAGCCAGCAGATCGGTGCCGCCCGCGATGACCCTGACCTTGGAAGACACGGAGTGCTTGGCGAGCAGCGCTACCGCATCGCGGGAATCCTTCGCGGAGAAAAGTTCAAATGCTCTCATGCATTTCCTCGCCGCGCTCGGTGGCGAGCGGGTAATTGTGGCCGATCAGCGCCTTGAGGACTCGTTGGCGAGGCGGGCCAGACACGCGTCTTGAACTAGCCATTCCGTCTCTTAACTCTGTGCCTCACTCAAGAGGACAACCCCAGTTCGACGTGCCAACGTCGAAAGCGTAGCATCTCTTCAGGCTAAAAACCAGACCATTCATATGTGTATGTTGATTTTTCATCCTTGCTGAGCGCGCCGGGCGGCAGCCCGCCGGTTCCGAAGTTCCGCCGCAAAGCAGCGGTCCTCGCCAAAACGTAAGACAGCGATTTCAACACAGAGGGCACAAAGAGCACAGAGAAAACATGTGCGGATGGGAAATGGTATCCTGCCATCCTGAAAAACTAAAATATTCCTTCTCTTCCCTGCTCTGTGCCCTCAGTGTCCTCTGTGTTAAAGCTGTGCTCTCTAAGTCAGCAACAATTTCTCCTCAAACGGCGCGCGGGACATGACGTGCGCATCGCCGTCCGTGATGAGGACCATTTCTTCCAGGCGAACCCCGCCGCCTCCGCGCACGCCTTCCACCCATATCAGCGGTTCGACGGCAAACACCATCCCCGGCTGAAATTCATATACGGGCGCGCCCGGCAGCGTCTCGCCGATGTACGGCGGTTCGTTGGCGCCGATGCCCACGCCGTGCCCGATGAAGAGCGACAGGAAACGCTTTCCCAGGTTGTGTTTTTCCGCCGTCTGAATGATGGCCTGCGCGGCGTCCTGGTTGGTGCAGCCGGGACGCATCCTGGAGATGCCGGCGCGCAACGCCTCGTGCACCGCCGTAAAGATTTCCTGCTGCTGCCGCGATGGCTTGCCGCAAACCGTTGTGCGCGCCACGTCGCCAAAGTAGCCGTTCCAATTCGCGCCGATGTCGATGAACACCAGGTCGCCGTTCCGAATCAGCTTGTCGCTGCTGATGCGATGCGGCGGGGACATATGCTCGCCCGACGCAACGAAGGGCGTCATGACGTGCGCGTATTCGCCGCCCAAACGGAACAATGTGCGCATCGCTTCGCCCGCCACGTCGCACTCGCGCACGCCCTCGGCAATCGCCGCCACGCCGGAAGCGGTGACCGCGTCGGCCAGCGCCGTCGCTTCTTCGAGCATGACGATCTCTTCCGGAAGTTTGATCCGGCGCGCCTGCTGCATGGGCGTATCACCGTCTTCGATGCGCACCTCGGGCAAATACTGGGAGATGAATTGCATCAGGCACGTGTTGGCCTCATCCATCCCGATCCGCGCCCGCGTCAAACCGTGTTTTTGCAGGACGGGCGACAAAATGGCGCGCACGAATCCTTCAATCAGGCTCCGCTCTTCGATGATCGGGATAGTGTGAATTTCCGTGATCCAGGGCATGGTGCGCTCGGCGCGGTCGCGTTCGCCGCCGGAGCAAAACAGGATTGGCGGATGGTCCGCGGTCAGCAGCGCGCCGTTGAGCGCCGTGGTTTTTCCGGCAATGAGTTGCGGGCGCAGGTCGGTGAGATAGCGGACGTTTTCGTCCTTCCACACCAGCAGCGCGTCGAGTTGCGCCTCTTCGCGCCTGCGCTGCGCGTTGGCAACGCGCTTCTGCCGCAACGCGCCCACGTCCACTCGCGCCTCGTAAGACACTTGAAATTGTCCGCGCGCAAATCGCTCCATCCGATCCTCCCGTTCCGTTCAAAAATCCCAACCCGGCAACATAATAAGCGAGCGCGTTGTTTGCGCGCTCTATTTTTTGTGCCATGCGTATCTTCCCGAACAGAAAACACTTCGGCGGGTAGCGCAGCCTTTGGGGTTGAATTTGGGGGCACTCGACCCCTCACGGTTTTCGAGAGGTCGGTGATTTTGGTCCTTGATCGAGGTCTGGTTGTCAGTGGACTGGAGCGATGTGGATCAGCCCTTTGGTCATGGAACGGAGAGAGCGTCAAACCCCCGACCCTTCCAAAAATCGGAAGGGCCGGGCACCTGCCTTCAATTAGGGGAATGGCAGATAGGTCCACAGATCGTCGAGGTAGCCGGGAGAGGGGCCAGCGCCGGAGTCATCGCCCTCTCCACCGAAGATCCAGACGTAGTGATTCGCATCTGGCTGCCATAGTGCGGCTCCTCTGCGTGCACCGGCCACGTTGTTCACATAGGGTATGCCGTTGGTTAGATATGAGCCGTTCTGGTTAACGTCGCTGGAACCCTTCCACCAGATCCACTGTTTACTGCTGTTCTGGTACTCCCAGACGTCATTCAGGAATCCTGTCGGGTTAGTAGTAGCAGAACCGTATCCCCAGCCACCATAGATCCAGAGATTGTTGGAGGCATCGGTCCATCCCACGGCGCCCCACCGCGAGCCGGGGAAATTCGTTGCGGCAGCGGCGGTTTGTGTACCGTACACACCGGTCTGGTTGGCGACGTTGTTCCCGGATACCCAGGTCCAATTCGCACCATCGAATTTCCAAAGGTCGTTGAGAATTGCCCCCGCAGGGCCGCCATTCCCGACCGAATCGAGACCGAATCCACCGTACAGCCAGACGTTACCGGAAGAATCGACCCAGAGGACGCCTGTCTCGCGGCCGCCGGGTGCATTGGTCGCCGCAGCCGTTCCCAGGGTGCCGTAGACACCGTTAGGGCTGGCAAGATTCGAGCCGGCGACCCAGGTCCACTGGCCGCTGGCAATGTTGTATTTCCAGAGATCGCCGAGTAAGCCGGTGGTACTTGCCGAATCGACACCTTGCCCGCCGAATAGCCAAACATTGCCGCCGACAGAGTCCGTAAAAGTGGCGGCGGCCCAACGTCCTCCAGGGAGGTTGGCAGCGGATGCGGTACCCTTCGTGCCATAGGCACCATTTCTTGCCGCCTGGGTGCCTGTGTTTAAGCCCCCTCGCCAGATCCACTGGCCAGTGAAGGTGCCGCAAGCATTTGCAGCACCGGGAACCCATTCCCACAGGTCATTGAGAAGGACAGTACTTAGCCCTGTGGCATCGTATCCCTGGCCACCAAACATCCAGAGGTTGCCCGAGGCATCGGTCCAGGTCGAACCGCCCCAGCGAGAACCCGGAGACCCACCCGACGAGGTGTTGAGAGTGCCGTACACGCCCGATGCGTTTGTGGCTTCCAGCGGCACAACATTCACCAGACAGTCGCCGGCGGTGTTGAAGAAAGTTGGGAGATTGGCGGGGATCCATGACCCGTCGAAAACCCAAAGATCGTTCAGAAGACCGCTAGGTTGGTTGCCAAGAGGAGAGGGATATGGGTACCCTAATCCGCCGAACAGCCACTTTCGCCCCTGCGGGTCGGTCCAAGTCACGCCAAAGTCCCTGCCGCCTGGTGTGCTGAGATTCGGAGGAGGGAGCGCATTCACAGGAAAAAGCGGGGTAGTGACCGTGGCGTAGTTGTTGGATTTATTCGTTGCAGGGACATACCAGGATACCCAGTTCCAGTCGTTGTGCTGGCAATCGACCAGAACATTGGAGACGTTGCCCACGGCGCTGCCGGTGGCATTAAACAGGTTGCAACGCTGGGGCTGGCTCGTTGGCGGAATAAAAACGGAAACATTGTAGATGCCGCCATTCGTCACCGGCGTAGCAAACGTAAAGCTGGTGTCCCCTGTAACAAAAAGATCGTCGCCCGCATTGTTTTGCAATTCGAGGGTATCGCCGGCGCCGGTGACCAGGCCTACGACCGAACCGCCGACGGTGTAGCTCGGCTGCGAGCATGCGACCTGTACGTTAGAAATGTTGCCGTTCACAGTACCAGTGCCATTCGACACAGAACAGGTTTGTATCGGACCGGAAGGCTGGGTCAGAACGGTAACCGCATAGGTGCGACCAGAAGTTAGCGGCGTTGCAAACGTAAAGGTAAGGTTCCCGGAGCCGGAGACCTTGAAATTGTCACCTCCATTGTCCTGCAGGACTAGCCCGGTGCCAAGAAGGCCGGTGATCGTTCCGCCAACGGTGAAGACATTGCCGCAAACAATTTGGACATTGCTGACGGCGGCGCCGGCGGTCGTGCCGGTGCCGTTCGTAACGCTGCACGTCTGGACGGGACTGGTGGGCTGCGTCTTCACCGTCACGGCATACGCGCCACCCACGGCGCTGTGAAATGTGAAGGGACCGTTTGCCGAGATGGTAAGATCATCGGTGAGGTTATCCTGGAGAACCATTCCGGTTCCAGCAAGGCCGAATACCGTTCCACCGATGTTCTGTGGCGTGGCGCCCGAACCCGTCCCTGGGGCTGGAGCGCCAAGACCTGCACCCGGACCTGTGGTCCTGCAGGCAGCCAGCAGTAGAGAGATACAAACGAGAAAGCCTAGGGGAAACTGTTTTAACACGGACTTCATGATTTTCTTGGCTCCTTCACTGTTTGAAGCTAAATCCCCGCATTCGCCCGTGCCGCTTGTAGAATTGATTGCCTGGGTCTTTTTCCTATGGCCTCATTCTTATGATGTCCTGCATTATTGTCCCCCAGACTATTTGCACGTTCTACTCCAACCATGCGCCTTCTGTACCTATCTGATAACATAGCCATTACATACGGCGCTGCGGGGAGAGGCGTTCTATTGTGAAAATTTGGCTGGGTGAAAAAGTTACGAAACGGGATAGTCATATATATGCCCCTCCATCGGGAGGGCCTGCGCCTCGCCGTTCGAAGGACGAGGCTTCTTCCACTTACCATCCAGATTAGCACTTCACTTCCACTCGGTTTCTTCCCCCATTCTTGGCGCTGTAGAGGGCTTCGTCTGCCACGCGCAAAAGCTGGTCCGCCTGTTTGACATCGCATGTGGCGGCCACACCAAGACTCATGGTGGCAGGAATGGCGCAACTGGATACCTGGATGTCTTCCCCGCCGATGCATGCACGGAGCCTCTCGGCCAGTTCAGCGCCCTCGGCCATGCCACAGCCAGGAGCAACGACCAAAAACTCCTCTCCGCCATAGCGTCCAACCGAGTCATACTTTCGTAGCGTTGCACTTATCCTGCGGGCCGCTTCTCGAAGCACCGCATCACCCACAGCGTGTCCATACCCATCGTTCACGCGCTTAAAATTGTCGAGATCGGCCATGATGACGGCGACGGGAGTTCATTCCCGCACGGATCTGGTCAATTCCCTTTGCAGCACCTCCAGAATGGCCGCGCGGTTCAGGAAGCCCGTTAGGCCATCGTGTGTAGCTTGGGAGACAAGCTGTTCCTGAAGTTCGAGGATGCGCTTTCCGGCGCGCAGACGAGCTCTCAGTTCGGGGAGATTAAAAGGCTTGGTGATGTAATCGTCGGCGCCTGCTTCCAGCCCCTCGATGATTTCCTCCTGGTGTTCTTTGGCCGTCAGCAAAATGATGTATATATAGGGTTCTGGAGCACGTTTCCTGATTGTCCGGCAGACTTCCAGGCCGTCCATCTGGGGCATCACCCAGTCCAGTATTACCAGTCTCGGACTATCCTGCTGCTCAAGCACTCGGAGAGCCTCCGCGCCGTCAACTGCGACCGTGGTCTCATAGCCGGATTTGTTTAATGACACCTGGAGCAGGTGGCGCGATACCGGATCGTCTTCCACTACCAGAACTCTCATGGCGCCTTTCTGATCCATTTTCCTATCTCTAGTTGTCGCCGCGCATTGGTACGGTCTCTCGATATCTCTTGCTCCCGCTGCCGAGGTCCTCCAACGCCTGCCGCAGTCTTTCGACTTGAGCCACGAGGAGTGCGCAGGCATCTTCGGCGCCAGCTAATTCTCCCGCACTCGCAAGCTTTTCCAATCTCGAGGCGGCCTCCGTGGCATCCCGGGCTGCGAAAGTAGATATGGAGCCTTTCAACGAGTGCGCCGCCCGTTCTAGCGCTGCGGAGTCTTTCTTTGCCACCGCCTGCCGAATCGCCCAAAGCATATTAGGGCTGTCTTCGCAGAACAGTCTTGCGAGATCGGCAAGGAGAGCCTCGTCGCCGTCCACCCTTGCCAGCACTACCTCTCGGTCCAGTACATCGTTTATATATTCCTGGATCTTGCCGCCCGCACCCGAGGTGCTGCCTAGACCCTCCACGGCCCTGATCAGTTCTTCTGCCTGCACCGGCTTGGAGACGTACCCGTCCATCCCGGCCGACAAACAACGCTCCCGGTCACCTTTCATTGCATGAGCAGTGATCGCGATGATCGGAACGTGCGTCCCAGCAGTCATTTCCTTGTGGCGAATCGCAGCTGTCGCTTCGAAGCCATCCATCTCAGGCATTTGCGCATCCATCAAGATCACATCAAAACTCTGCGCTTCGAACGCCGAGACCGCCTGTTTGCCATTCGCGGCTACCACAACGGTATGACCCCGCTTCGAAAGTAACCGCAGCACGAGCTCTCGATTAATGGCATTGTCTTCCGCCAAAAGCACGTGAAGACGTCTTCGTGTTTCGTGCAGAGTATGTCTCGTCAATAATTTCGCCTTTTCGCCTTTTTCTTGCTTCATGCCCAGAACGCCCAGGATCGCCTCCCGCAGCTCCCATTGGCGGATCGGCTTGGTTAGATAGGCAAAAATCCCGAGTTCCCGGCACCGCTCCGCGTCACCGCGTTGGCCCCCGGAGGTAAGCATCATGACCGTGGGCGTCGGCAGTTCCGGATCTTGCCTGACTTTCTCTACCAACGTAAACCCATCCATTCCAGGCATCTGGGCATCCAGCAGGAGAAGCAGGTTCTTGTTTCCCGCCTGTTTCGCCCGTCTGAGCGCTGTCAGCGCGGCCATGCCGCTTTCCGCGATGGTTGGTTTCATGCCCCACTGAAGCAGTGTTGTCTCCAGGATGCGGCGGTTCGTCGCATTGTCATCCACGATCAGGACGGGGATGCCGGCAAGGGTGATTTCTCCATTGCGCTCCTGCCTCGCGAAGGGCGCCTGCGGCAACCCGATGTCCGCCGTGAAATGAAACGTGCTCCCTTGGCCAGGCTCACTCTCTAACCAGATTCGTCCTCCCATCATCTCCACAAGCCGGGTGGAAATTGCGAGGCCCAGGCCTGTCCCTCCATACTTCCGGCTTGGGGAACTATCCGCCTGGGCGAAAGCCTCGAAGATCAGCTTCTGCTTATCCGTCGAAATGCCGATGCCCGTATCCCGAATTGTAAAGTGCAATGAAGCGCTGTGCTCTTGCAGGAGTTTCACCTCAGTCTGTAACACCACCTCACCCTGGTCCGTAAACTTGATGGCATTCCCCAGCAGGTTCACAATGATCTGCCGCAGCCGGGTCGGATCGCCTACCACAATCTGAGGCACGTCGGAGCGAATGTCACACGCCAGTTCCAGTCCCTTCTCTCCCGCCCGGATGCCAAAAGTCCTGATCGTTTCCTCCAGGGTCTCGCGCAAATTGAACGGTGTTCGGTCGATCTCGAGTTTCCCCGCTTCCATCTTGGAGAAATCCAGAATATCGTTGATCACGGCCAACAAAGAGTCGGCGGAAGTCTTGACCATGGTCAAATATTCGTGCTGCTCCGGCGTAAGTTCGGTTTCCAGAGCGAGCTCTGTCATGCCGATGATGCCATTCATCGGTGTTCGAACCTCGTGGCTCATGTTGGCCAGGAACTCGCTCTTCGCGCGATTCGCGGCTTCCGCGGCCTCTTTCGCTCCTCGTAACTCGGCTTCGGCGCGTTTGCGCCGCGTGATATCTCTATTGACGCCTACAATCCCGACGATTTCGTCATTATTGTTAGTCAAAGGAACCTTGGTCATCAGAATCCACTGTACATTTCCTTCGGCATCTACCACCGACCGCTCGCCTTCAATTACGTGGTTCGTGGCCTTCATCACCTCTAGATCCGCAGCGTGCAAGGCTGCGGCCCGCTCCTTCGGAAACAGATCGAAAACTGTTTTCCCCAATAATTGTTCGACGGATTCATATCCGTGGAGTTTGGCGAATGCCTTGTTCGCCAGTAGATATCGGCCCCCGGAATCCTTTACAAGAATGCTGTCGGGGATATTGTCAACCACAGTTCTCAGTAGATTGCGTTCGAAAGCGAGATTTTTTTCTAGCTGAATGTGCGCGGAAAACAGCGTTTCAAGTTTAAGCGTTAGATAGTAACCGCAGCAAGCTACAGCTAGCGTCCCGGCAGAAATGGATAACGCTCGGTACTGCCATGACGCTAGATGGGGGAAGAGCAGATGCTCCAGCGTCACAGAGGCGGTCATGCCCACCATTGCAGCAATGGAAAGCCAGACGAGTGATTTCCAGCCAATAGTGTGTTCGGATGCGGTCTCGATTTTGGATTCGAAGCCGCTTACCCCTGGTGCATTCGAGGCTCCAACGGTATTTAGTGAGTCCATGCAACCCCTTTTCTACGCAGCTGCATTGCTGAATAGACCTGACAATTTAGCCTCTATAAGTAGTAAGTAAAGCACGGCCCTGGGCGACAAAGGCCGATTTGTGGCAGGCATGTCACTAATCGGCTAATAATGGTAAGCGCGATTGCCGTGACCAGCCCAAGCTTTTGTACGGCGGCGGGTTTGGAGGGATATACATTACGTTCCTCCAAAGCTTCCCAATCTCTTCGGCTGCTGTTTAGCGAATTATTTTGAACTGCGGGCAGTCAAAGAGTGCTAGATTGCGTTTCGTCTCATTTGTTTCTAGAAGCGGCTATTCAATTCTCGGCGGGCTCCAAGTAGAGCCCACACCCATTTCCCGGCAGGCTCCAAGTAGAGCCCGCACCCATGCCTGGGCATGGCGAGAATCCATACACGGAGAATAACACGATGCGAAGAACCCTTTTTGCGGTACTACTGGCAGTTTCGTTCGCGGGAGTTGTTGGCGCGCAGGAGGTAACCGGAGAGAAGGCCGAAAAGGTCAAAAAAGAGATCATGAAAATCGAGGACGAGAAAGTTGCGGGCCTGCTGAGAGGCGGCTCCGAGCCGGTCGATTGGATCGTGCAGTATGATGCCGAGAACATCGCCCAAACCAATATCGATGGGAGCACGCCCACCAAAGCGCAGGTTGAGGCTGGGCTTCAGCCCGGTGTGTTCAAGATGCGTTCCATGAAGCAAGATGGGCATCTCATACGAGTCTATGATGATGGAAACGTAGCGGTCGTGACTTACCACGCTCTGGGCGTCATCGAACGGAACGGCAAAGTGGCGAACCGGGAAAATCTGTTTACGGATGTCTGGGTCAAGCAAAAGGGGGCTTGGTTGCGTGTCGTTCACCAAGAGAGAGAGATGCCAAAGCCATAACCCGGCCCAGGCCCTACCGATCCCTCCATCGAGAACTATCCATCGCGCGCCATTCCAAGCCTCCGGATGGCGGGTAGCAAACCGTATTGGTGCGTAAGAATTTGGATGTCAGCAACCCCTTAAATAGTTTTTTACGCAATGTTCGCCCCTATGTTCCTTGATAATAGGCGGGTTAGCAGCTATATTTGTTACATCGATGAAAAAAACCATAAAGTGGACATGGATGACGTGGATTCTTGCCCTATCTGTTAGCACTGCCGTATGCCTCGGTGCTCCCCTTTCGCTGAGTGCACAGGAACCGGGAGAATCGGCTTCCCCCTCGCTGCGGTCGCTGCTCAAGGAAGGAAAAATATCCGCCGAAGCGCGCTATCGCTTCGAAGCCTTCGAACGCGACGGAGCGCCTTTTACTGCTTCCGCCTACGCCCCCACTCTCAGGCTCACCCTGGGCTATGAGACGCCGTCGTTTCACGGCTTCTCCGTTTTCGCACAGGGCGCTGCGTTGATTGTTACCGGACCGGCCGACTACAGCATCCCCACATCCCCTTCGCAGAATCGCCCGGACCGGCCCGCCATTCTGGACCCGAAATACATTGATCTCGGTCAGGGTTATCTGAGGTGGACCCGCGGATCCCAGAACAAGAAGCTGGCGGTGACCGTGGGCCGCCAGGAGATCATGCTCAACGACGGGCGTTTCATTACCATTTCCACGTGGCGCCAAGACCACCAAACTTTCGACGCAGCCAAATTGAACGCGGAACTGCCCTGGAATGTTGCCTTTACCTACGCATTTCTGAACCGCGCCTATCGCGTGGTCGGTCACGACGCGACCGACGGCAAGCCCGCCATGCATTCGCACCTGTTGAACCTGGCCTGGAAGAAACCTAGCAAGGTCAACGTCGCCCTCTACGGCGTGTTGCTCGATTTTCGAGAGCCCGTTTTCTACTCGCAATCCACCCAGACGTTTGGCCTGCGGGCGACCGGCCCCTACCAGTTCAGCCATCACTGGAGCGCTCTATACGCCGCGGAATTCGCCAACCAGAGGAACTTCGGCAGCAATCCCTACAAGGTCAATGAAAACTACTATTTGGGCGAGTTGGGTCCAGCCTGGCACGGAGTCGGGGTACAAGCGGGATACGCTTTACTGCAAGGCCGCAGCGCCACCGACATATTGACCACGCCGCTGGCTCACCCGTTTAACGGTTGGACGGACCTATTTTTCACCAATCCCAGCTTGGGCAACAGCCACGGCCTGGAAGCCCGCTATTTGACCGCCAAGGGCGCACCAAGCCTCCTGGGCGGCGGCGATTTTACAGTAACCTACTTCGACTACCACTCGGACAGCAACCGTATCCATTACGGTAGCGAGCTGGATATGGCCCTGGCCTATAAGGTCAAGCGGGTCAGTGATCGCTGGGAAATCGGATGGCGATTCGGCCGCTATTGGGCCGATCGCCTCTTCACGAACGCAGTGCGCACCTCGATTTATACGAGCTTCTCTCTGTGATTGGCCGGTGGCAAACCCAATTGGCGGGCGAGGATTTCGAATCGATTTCTGGGCTTGTTCTATAAGCGGGAGAGAAAACAAAAACCCGACCCTTCCAAAAACGGGAAGGATCGGGCACCCGGCAACAACCAGCGGTTTAAGCGCCGCCTAGTTTGGCTTGGAGATCCTGAAACAGGCTCTGAAGCAAGATCTGGTCGTATCCCCGAAAATCAGCTCTCATTATGCCCCTGCGGTCCACGCCCGTCACTTCGCCGGTGACCTGCAGACGGACTTTCTCGACAGTCGGCAGCACCGGCGGATTCGCCCTGGGATCACCAGACGTCGAGACGAGCTTGACGCTGATCTGTACTTTATAGGACCAGTTCGTGTCCATCCTGACGATTTTCTCGTTCGGGATGGTCCGAAAATACCCCGACTCCTTATCCATCGTCGCGATGTCGAAGTTGTGTTCGAGGATCGTGTTGACTGCCGTCTGCCAAACCCGGTCGTAATTTTTTTGGAAGTCATCGCGTACGGGCAGTTCGCGCCAGATGGGGTCGCCGGTCACGAACCGCGCCTGCAGCGCTTTCGGAACCTTATCAGCGGCTAAAGGGGCCGACATCAACATAAGCGCACCCATCACGGCCAACATTCGTCGAATATTCACAGAGATTCTCCTGTATTCAGTGGGCCCGCACGCGACATGCCAGGCGAAATTCAAATCCAGGTCTGATTTTACCTGTCCGAGTCACGCTGTGAATTTAAAAACTGGGAGGCAGTGACCTAATTGACACCACTTAGACTAACTGAACCGCCATTAACTAGCGGATACGCTATTTCCACGCCGCGTAGACGGGTTTTCCGACCAGAAGCGCCGGGTTCGCGCCCTGGCGCGGACGGAACTTCTGCGCGCGGCCGTTGCCGACTTCGGCGACGTAGAAATTGCCTTCCTGATCTACGCTCATCCCGTGCGTATTGAAGAGGCCTCCGGGCCAATCGGCGAGCGTGCCCCAGGAGTACAGCAAGTGTCCTTCGAGGTCGTACTCGAGGATCTTCGAGTTTCTGTCGTCGGCGGCCCACAGCTTGCGGTCGGCCGACATGTACAGAAAATTCATGGACGAATACTTGTCGAGGGGCCACTGGTCGGCGAATTTTCCGTTTTCATCGAAGACCTGGATACGGTGATTCGAACGATCGACCACATAGACCCGGTGCGTGACGGGATCGGCGGCGATACCATGCACCACATTGAAGTAGCCCGGGCGCATCTCGTTCGGCGGATTGCCCTTTTCGCCCCAGGCCAGCAGGAATTTTCCGTTCTTGTCGAACTTTGCGACGCGCGTGCCGTTGTATCCGTCCGCCACGAACATGGTGCTGTCGGGCAGCCACGCGAGGAACGTGGGCCGATTGAAGTGCTTGTCGTCCGCGCCGGCCTGGTCAACTGTGCCAATGGTTTGCAGGAGATTCTTTCCGTCATGGCTGAATTTGAAGATGGCGTGCTTGTAGTCGTCCACGACCCAGACGTTCTTTTCCGGGTCATACGGATTGATGTAGACGGCGTGCGGCCGCTTGAAGAAGGAGTCCCACTTCGTCCAATCTTCTGTGATGTTGCCGCTCGAATCCACTACGACCAGCGCATGCTCCCAGCGCGCGTCCACTCCCACCTTGCCGCTCCAGTGTTTGTCGGCGTCCTCGGGCAAATCCCCTGGCGCGCCTCCACCCGGCAAGCTGGCCACCGGCCCTTGCGAAGCATTTCGAAACGGCACTTCGCCCGTGGGAAAAGACAGACTCGGCCCAAACTGCGGAATCGGAGTGTTCGCGGGACGCTTCAAGGCCGGCATTTCGCCGCGCTGCGCGATGAACACGCGATTCGGGCTTTCGGCGAAGATCCCTTCCACGGCTCCCCAGGTCCAATTTTCATGCCCCGGCAGAGAGGTGAGGGGTTTCGGCCAATCGGTTACCGGATCGTAAGGCCCGGAGATGTCCTCGCCGCCCTTCTGCCCTGGAACGGCCCCGAACCCAATAGCAGACGCGGATTGCGCCTGCACGTGTTGCATTCTGCCGGCGACCAGCAAACCCGTGACGAATCCAGCAGCGGTTAGCACAATGAGTGCGAGCGTTACCTTCGGTCTTCGCATCGGTCTCCTCCCATAATTGAATTAAGCATTCGTTGTAGGGGCACGGCAATGCCGTGCCCCTACAAGGTCCGCACCATCATTCATAATCCGGCTCAGTTATTGGCGCGATTGTCGAGTCTGCGCGGCAAGCCGGATTTGAAACGCTTCTGCAGCGTCCCGACCTTGTCGGGACGGTCTAGATTCAATCACATGCCAGCCAAAGGGGAAAGACTAACTTTGAGCGCATACGAGGCCGGTGAGCAGGATGCGCCGCGCTTGCAACTGGCGACGGCCTAAATAAAAAAAGTTGGGCCGGGATTTGCGAGGCGCGCGAATGTATGTGCTAGACTCCGACAATTACAGGTGGAACAGGCTGGGCCCGATTGAAAATTGGAGTGAATCGCCGGAGGCAACCAATCATGATGAATCGCCGAGAGTTTTCCAGAGTTTTCCTTGCCGGAGGAGCCGCCATGCTGGCGCCGGGCGGCGTTTTGCCCGCCGCCAATTCGGCCGCTCCGCCGCAACAAACTTCGAGCCAACCTTTTGATTTGCTGATCGAGGGAGGCACGGTCGTTGATCCGGGGCAAAACCTGCACGCGGCGCTCGATGTGGCGGTGAAGGACGGCAAGATCGTCGAGGTCTCCAAGAACATTCCCAAAGAGCGGGCCCTCAAGGTTGTTTCCGCTAAAGACCGAATCGTCACGCCGGGTTTCATTGATGTCCACGCGCACTGCTTTGAGGGGGTGAGCTTCGGCATGAACGCGGATCGTTATTGCCTCGGCCGGGGGGTCACCACGGTGGTGGACGGCGGTTCGGCCGGCTACACGACGTTTCCCAATTTTCGCAAATTTATAATCAATGTGTCGGCCACGCGAATCCTCGCTTTGGTCAACATCGGAGCGGTGGGCGTAGCGATGCTCCCAGGCTCGCTGATGAATCTGGACTGGGTGAATCCTCAGTTGACCGCCAAAACCGCGGTGGATAACAAACCTGTCGTCGTGGGAATCAAAATCCACATGGGCAAGGCCATCACGGGCGCGGGAGACCTGGAATGTCTCAAGAGGGCGGTGCAGGCGGCGGAAATTGCGCGCCTGCCCTTGATGGCTCACATCGAGGACTCTTACTCTCCGCTGCCCGATATCCTGAAGATGCTGCGCAAAGGAGACATCTACACGCACTGCTTAAACAGCCGGCAGCACAACATCCTGGATGCGAACGGAAAAATACTGCCGGAGGCGCTGGAGGCCCGGGCGCGCGGCGTCTTGTTCGATATCGCGCAAGGGCAAACGCATTTGAACTTCGACGTGGCGGAAAAATGCCTGCAACAGAACTTCGCGCCAGACACGATCAGCACAGACCTCACTACAGTTACTGTAGAGAGGCGCGTTTACGATCTGCCCACCACGGTGTCCAAGGTCATGGCCCTGGGAATTGATGTGGACAAGGCGATCGGCATGGTCACGAGCAACTCTGCTCGCATGTTCGATTACGGCGCGCAGATCGGCACGCTGCGCCCGGGAAGCGAAGCCGACATCAGCATTTTCGATTTGCGCGACGGGAAATTCGAATTCGAGGACAGCGACGGCGGAAAACGCACGGGCCGCCAGATGCTGGTCAACAAGACGGTTGTGCGGCACGGTCAAGTATTCGTAAACGAGGTCTAGCAGCTTGCCGCGTCGAATTGCGCGGCGTAGCACAGACTTCACAGGCTGCGGAAAAACTCTCTGCGATGCCCTCAGGGGTTAAAACCCCTGAAGAAAATGCAGGCTTTATGTCGCGGCTGAAGTCGAAGATCCCGACCCTGTCGGGGCCGCGACCCACAAGACTTCGCCCATTTTTCCATAGCCTGTTCAGTCTGTGTGGTTTTTGCGGTGTCCAAAGAAAACCAAAACCGCACAGTCCCGCAAAGGCGGGACTGTGCTACTGGAGGGATTATGAAATCTTTTTTGAACACTTACGCCGTGAGTGGTTTGATGGTGGTGGGGCTGGCGGGCTGGGCGGCCAGCGGCGGCTCTGTTTTGCGAGGAGGGGCCGAACCGGCTGGCGCGCCTCAGGCTCCGTCCAACCACACGGTGACGCAGGCGGACATGGATCGATGGAAGGTGGAGCTGTCGAACGCGGGACGCTGGGGCAAGGATGACCAGAAAGGGGCGATAAACCTAATCACCCCGGCAAAGCGCAAGGAGGCGGCGGCTTTGGTGAAAGAGGGCTTCGCCGTGTCGCTGGCACATGACGTCATGACCGAAAAGGCGGCTGACAACCCGCAGCCGTTCGAAAACACGATGGTGGATGTGAATGAAGTCCGGGCGCTGGATAAAATCGCCGTCGCATTTCACGGGTTGTCGGTCTCGCATATGGACGCCCTCGCCCATCACTATATTCACGGCAAAATGTACAACGGGTTTCCCCAGAGTGAGTACGTCACCATGGAGAAGGGCGCCTTAAAAGGTTCCATCAACAACGTCAAGGAAGGTGTGTTTACCCGCGGCATTCTGATGGATATTCCGAGGCTCAAGGGAGTCGAATATTTGGAGCCCGGAACGCCAATCTACGTGGAGGACCTGGAGGCGTGGGAGAAAAAGACGGGCGTGAAGGTCTCCGCCGGAGACGCTCTGTTTATTCGCACCGGGCGATGGGCGCGGCGCGCCAAATTGGGGCCGTCGGATATGAGTGTCCGAGCAGGACTCGATGCGTCGGTGATTCCGTGGCTTCGAAAGCGGGACGTCGCCGTGCTGGCCAGTGAGGCGTCGTTGAGCGTGGTTCCCTTCCCTCCCACCAGCCAGATCACAGATAAGGACGATTATCTGCCCGTGCATAATTTCGTAATCGCCGCGTTGGGCGTGACCGTTCTCGATAATCTCGATCTCGACGCGGTCAGCGAAGCGGCCGCCGCGCGCAAACGCTGGTCTTTCCTGGTGACCATGGCGCCGATTGCGCTTCCGCACGGCACCGGGTCACCCATCAATCCCACCGCCCTATTTTGATCGCGAGACCAATTTTAGGGCTTTGGGAGACTCCGTGTTCTTGCCGCCGGAAAAATCCCCCGGTGGATCGTTCTGCGCAAAATACGAAACAAGATAGGCGCGGTTGGCGCGCCAAAGTGCGAGCGATCTCGCGCCTTGACATCCTTGGGCGAACCTCATAAAGTTCCATAAGAACGCCTTACCCACCCTAGCGCTCGCGATTCTTGATCCCCGCCAAGAACGAATACTCGAGGAGAGATACGATCATGAGACGTGCGCGACGGAATGATTTCAAGAGTCCCATAATGTTTTTCTGGGTGGGTAGTCTTATTGTTTTGCTAGGACTGGCGACAGTTCTTGTGAGTTGCGGCGGCACAGGTTCGATGCTTTCCACGGGTGGGACCGGGACAGTCAACGTGAGTATAACCGACCCGCCAAGCTGCGCAGGCACGTTCGACCATGTGTACGTCACGATTCGTTCAGTGCAGGCGAATATCAGCGCGACGGCGGGCGACAACTCCAGCGGGTGGCAGGAACTGGCGCCCCAGCTCAACACGCAGCCAAAACAGATTGACCTGTTCTCCGCGGCTTCAACCACCTGCCTGCTGACCGCGCTGGGATCGAACACCGCGCTCCCGGCGGGCACCTATCAGCAGATCCGTCTCCTGCTCGTGGCGAATGATGCGACTAGCGGGCCGCTTCCTTCCCCCAATGCCTGCGCCGGACATGGATTCAACTGCGTTTTTCTCTCCGGAGCAAACACTCCTACCGAGATCGAGCTTTCCAGCCAGGCCAACACGGGGCTGAAAATTCCTCCGGGACAGGTTATGGGAGGGCCCATCACAGTGGCGGCAGGAAAGGACGTGGACCTCAACATTGATTTCAATGCCTGCGCATCCATTATCCGGGAGGGCAACGGAAAGTTCCGGCTGAAGCCCGTCCTGACGGCAGGGCAGGTCGGCACAAACGGTACGGGAATCAGCGGGCAGGTGGTGGATGCCGGCACGCAGGCGCCAATTTTGCCTGGGACCACTGGCGCAGTGCTAGTCGCATTGGAGCAGCAGGACAGCACAGGGACCGACGTGATCTATCAGGAGACGGCGGTGGATTCCAGCGGCAATTTCAATTTTTGCCCGCTGCCATCCGGCGCAATGTTCGACGTCGTTGCGGTGGCCATCGATGGAAACGGAGTTGCTTACAACGCGACTGTCGCTGCCGGCGTTCCCGGCGGAACGAGCCTGGGGAAAATTCCGTTGACCAAGGAAACGGGAGCGAGTACAGGGCCGACGACGTTCCAGGGATTTGTGACCGCAACATCCGGATCGACGGGGGCTGCAATCGACGCATCCGTTTCAGCCGTGCAAACAATTTCCCTCGGCAGCAGTGTGACTCGCGACGTGACAATTCCCGCCGAGGGCGCCTCGGTCGCCAATCTAGACGTTTTATCGAATGCCACTTGTCCGGGAGGCTTGCCTCTGCATTCCAACTGCGCCCAATACACCTTGATTGAACCAGCCAGCAACCCTTCGGTGGGAATCTTTGCCAGCGGGGCAATCTCTTCTTACTCAACTCCGGCTGTCCCGCCAGTGCCGTACAAAGTGCGCGCCAGCGCGGCGGTGCAACTGAGCGGTGGCACACCCGATTGCACGCCGCCGCTGCAGACTGCGACCCAGGATGCGAGCAGCAATCCGCTGAAGGCGGTTGCGGGCGCTACCGTTCAGGTCAAGGAGATCGATTTCACGGGTTGCTCGTAGCGATTCGAAAGACGTAGCGCACACTTCGCCGAGCCAACGCATTCCGCCGGTTGTCCCCACGTTCGCCTCAGGCGAACGTGGGGATTTTGCATTTATGACGAATTTGGCAGGAGGAAAAAATTGTAACGGTAGAGGTGGCTCTACTCGCTAATCGACTCCGAGAACCAGAGTGTGCCCCCATAGAGAGCGACGTTGACATGCCTGAGCGGAACGACTAGCATTCCGCCCAAGCTGGATATCAGCTTCAAAACAAATCGAGGAGGTGAAAAGTGAATGCTGCCACACGGTTGCGCTATCTCCGCGTTGTGTTGGTACTTGTGGGCCTGATTTTCATTCTGGGCGTTTACCCGCTCATGATGGCCTGGTGGCCGGAGGGGTGGCGATGGCAACCCAACCAACCCCATTACGAGCAAATGATCCTCGGGGTCTATGCAACTCTCGGGGTATTTCTTATCATCGCCTCCCGAAACCCTCTGCAGCACCGTAGCCTGATTTGGTTCACAGTCTGGTCGAGCATTGTTCATGCCGGGATAATGACCGTGCAAGCGATCAATGCTCCCGCGGAGCACGGTCATCTTCTGGGAGACATTCCTGCGCTCGCCATTGTGGCCGTGGTTTTGGCGATATTGACGCCGCGCGGCGCCGCTGCCGGAACGGCGTAAACTTCGGTATAGGCGGGTGTCCATTCTTTGCGAGAGCAAGGCTGGGATCTCTATCCCTGATTTCGCTTTGCGTTTCTCAGTCGTCTCGCGGCATTCTTCTGGTCAAATGCTGGACTGGCATTAAGAGCAAGCGATACGGAGCATTCCAAGCCGAAGCGGCGAGGTGTATACTTGCCGCCGGATGCGCAATCAAGAAATAAAATCCTGCCGAAACTCAAACGTGCTCCCGCTTTCATCCGGATGGGATGAAGGAAAGACGCGGGAAGCAGTGAATTTTTCCCGATGATAGACGGGCGCGGCACTCCGGCAATGACGGCAAGTCTCGATGAGAAAGATCGGGCGTTGCGCGCGCGCCTGGCTGCGTTGGGCGGCGTGCTGGTTGCTTACTCGGGCGGAACAGACTCAGCCTTTCTCGCATGGGCCGCGCACCAAGCGCTTGGAGTGCGGATGCTGGCCGTGCTTGCTGATTCTCCCAGCCTGCCGCGTGAGGAATTGAGAAATGCCGTGAGTTTCGTGGAGGAAATGCGGATTCCGCTTAAAGTTGTCGCGACCGAGGAGCTGGCGCGGCCTGAGTACGCGCGCAACGATGCGGCGCGCTGTTTTCACTGCAAGGACGAACTTTTCAGCGTCATGGAAAAGGAACGTGCCGCGCTGGGGTTCCAGAACATCGCGTATGGGATGAACGTGGACGATCGCGGCGACTTCCGCCCCGGACAGCGGGCCGCGGAACTGCATCACGTCGTCGCGCCGCTGGCCGAAGCGGGACTGACGAAGAATGAGATTCGCGAGCTGGCGCGCCGCGCCGGATTGCGTCTGTGGGACAAGCCCGCTTCCGCGTGCCTATCGTCGCGCATCGAATACGGGCGGCCCGTCACGCGCGAGGCGCTGAGCGCGGTCGAAGCGGGAGAAAGGGCGCTGCGCGAGCTGGGATTCCGGCAGTTCCGGGTGCGCCATCATGGAAATCTTGCGCGCATCGAAATCGCAAGCGAAGAAGCGAACCTTGCGTTCACACCGGAGATGGCTCGACGGCTCGTTCCGATTTTTAAGAAGCTGGGATTCGAGTACGTGACGCTGGATTGCGAGGGATATCGTTCCGGGTCCATGAATGCCGTGCTGCGGATCGGCGCGGTCAAGGGCGCCGTTTAGCTTTTGAGACCAGGAAGGTGGATTCATGCGCGTCGCTTACATTGAATGTTTCTCCGGCATCAGCGGCGACATGATGCTGGGCGCCTTGCTGGATGCCGGCGTGAGCGCCGAGTTGCTGCGGAGCACCGTGGTTTCGCTTGATCTCGGCGCGGAGCTGCGCATCACGCGCGCCGACCGCAGCGGCATCTGCGCGACCAAAGTGGATGTGGTGGTGGTGGAGGGCGGGGATCATCTGGTTCAAGACGCCGCGCGCGAGCACGCGCAGAGTCACGGGGGCGGACATTCTCATGGCCGGACGTTGCGGGTCATCCGAAACCTCCTGCAACGCGCTGCCATTCCGGAGGCGGCCCGCGAAACATCGCTCCGCGCTTTCGAGCTGCTCGGCGAAGCGGAAGCGCGCATTCACAATGTTCCGATCGAGGCGATTCACTTCCACGAAGTCGGGGCGGTGGATTCGATCGTGGATATCGTGTGCGCCGCGGTGGGTTGCCATGCGCTCCAGGTGGACGCCTGGATCTGTTCGCCCTTGAATGTGGGTAGCGGGACTGTCGCATGCGCGCACGGGAGTTTTCCTGTTCCCGCTCCGGCGACACTCGAGTTGCTGAGGGATGCGCCGATCTATTCCTCGGGAATCAACGCGGAACTGGTTACTCCGACCGGCGCTGCTGTTTTGCGCGCGCTCGATTGCCGCTTTTCGGCTTTTCCCGCGATGCAGGTCGAGCGCGTCGGATATGGCGCCGGCACGAGGAACCCTTCGGGGACGCCCAACGTTTTGCGTATTTCCGTCGGAGAGTCGGCTCTGAGCGTGGCGGAGGATTCTTTCCAGACGGTCACAGTGCTGGAAACAACGATCGATGACCTCAACCCGCAAATCCTGGGTTACGTTTCGGAGCGCTTGCTTGCCGAAGGCGCCCTGGATGTTTTCATTCTGCCGGCGCAAATGAAGAAAAATCGCCCGGGTTCTCTGCTGACCGTACTGTGCGACCGGCTCCATGCGGCGCGCCTGCGCGAAATGATCTTTCGCGAGACCAGCACCATGGGGATCCGTATGCGGGAAGAGCGCCGCGAATGCCTGGTTCGCGAAATCGTCCGCGTGGCGACGCCCTGGGGTGAAGTGGGGGTCAAAGAGGCGCGTTTGGGCGGCGCCGTGATGAGCTTCGCGCCGGAATACGAGGATTGCCGGCGCATTGCGGAAGCGCACTCCATTCCCCTGAAACAGGTTCAGCAGGCAGCGGCGCAGGCGTATCTCGAGCAGCGCCAGACGGCCGCGAAGTCGCAGGTTGCCTGACATGCACCAAGATGCGCTGCGCGAGTTGCTCGAGGCAGTGCGCGACGGCAAGCTCTCTCCCGATCAGGGAGTGACTCGACTGCGCCATCTCCCATTCGAAGACCTGGGTTTTGCGAAAATCGATCATCATCGGAGCCTGCGCTTGGGCCTGCCGGAGGTGATCTATTCCGCGGGCAAGACTCCCGCACAGGTGGCGGAGATCTTTGCGCGCATGGCAGCGCACGGCACCGTAGTGCTCGCCACGCGCGCCAATCTGGAAATGTACGAGAGGGTGCGCTCGGTGGCGCCGGATGCCGAGTTCCATCCTCTTTCCGGGTGTATCGCCCTGCGGAGGGATACCGCGAAGCGGGGGCGAGGGGTGATCGCGGTCCTTTGCGCCGGCACCAGCGACCTGCCCGTGGCGGAAGAAGCGGCGGTTACGGCCGAAGTCATGGGAAACGAAGTCGAATGCGTGCACGACGTAGGCGTGGCCGGATTGCACCGCTTGCTGGCGCACCGGGAATTGCTGACGCGCGCGCAAGTGCTGATCGTCTGCGCGGGCATGGAAGGAGCGCTGCCAAGCGTGGTGGCTGGACAGGTAGCGGCTCCCGTCATTTGTGTGCCCACCAGCGTGGGCTATGGAGCATCTTTCGGCGGCGTGACCGCCCTGCTCGGGATGCTCAATTCCTGCGCGCCCAATACGGCGGTAGTGAATATTGATAATGGTTTCGGGGCAGGATACCTGGCGTCGATGATCAATCAGTCCTAATCTGGCGGCGCGGCCTCAAAGCAATATTCGTCTGGTGATTTTGACAGGGAGGGTGATTCATACAACATCGAGGGAACGCAAATTCCACCGCAACGCAAGCCTGGCAAGTGCAATTTAATAACATAGCCCTTGTGGTTCCTGGGATGCTAGACTATCTGACATATCTACCTCCAGTTTGGGTCCAGAAAAGGGAACACGTCCATGCTCAAGCATCCTCTAGCAAGCCCTGCGGCCCATGTGTTACAGATTGAAGTGGTCGGCTCCGACCTCGACGGGCAACAATACATAGCACGCACACAAACTCTCACGATCACCCGAGACGGAGCGACGATCCTGCTGGCCATCAAGCTGGCTCCCGAATCCGAGTTAATTGTTCGTAACTTGCAGACAAACGAGGAGGCGGTCGCCCGCATAGTTGGGCACATCCGAGAGGATGCCTCCGGCCACGTCTACGGCATCGCCCTTGTAGATCCCACGGTCGATCTATGGCGGGTCCAATTGCCCGCAACTGATTCGCGCCAGGACACCATCATGGAGTGCAGTCATTGCCATACCGTGCGTGCCGTCCCCCTGACTGAAATCGAAATGGAGATTTTCGAATCCAAACGAGCGTTAACGCACCGCTGCGAGTGCAGCAATTCGTCCACCATCTGGAAGCAGACGGCGCGAGGCGTGTCCGTCGAGAAACAAAAGAGTTCACCCGAACGGAATCTCCCGCCGGAACCGGTCGCACCTGTTGGGAAAGAGAGGCGACGGGAGAGACGAACAGCCATGACGCGGACTGCCTGCCTTCGGTACTCAGGCCAAGAACAGGTCGTCGCCTGCGAAGACATGTCGCGCGGCGGCTTCCGTTTTAGGAGCCAGAAGCAATACGGGGAAGGTATGCGGATAGAAGCGTCAGTCCCTTTCGAGCGATCAAGCGTAAACATATTTGTCCCTGCACGAATCGTCTACAGCCAGGAATTGCCCGACGGTTCCCACAGGCATGGCGTGACTTATCTCAGGACCAGCGGAAAAATGGATCAGGATAAATGATCCGGACAGAGAGCGGAAACGAGCCGCGGATGCGCTCGTGCAACAGTATTGCGTTATGCCTGAACACACTCCGGCACTCGCAGAGAATTCACATCCCACGGATCGCCAAGGACGCAGGCATCAAGAAGGGCTCAGGGTCCGCGCCCACTGCATGGCCTGCCAGTACATCTCCGCCACCTTGTTCTCCGGGATATGGAGTTGCTTGGCGAGTTCCCGGACGGTCTGCCACTCGCCGAGCTCCAGCGGCAGCAGGAGCTGGTAGAAAATAGAGAGGGGACCAGGCCTGTGATTGCCCAGTAGCACCGCCTTGATTTCAAGGTCGAGCGGAATGATTTCCAGCGCACGGGCCATCGGTATTAGCAGGATGGTATCAATCAGGGAAAGCAGGCCGGTGAGGAAAAAACTGGACTTGTCGCAATGAAGCGTGCGCGCGACCAGTTCGCCGAACCGAGCCCGCACCAGCGCCGATAAAATCAGGTCACTGGGTCTATTGTGACTGGCGCCGATCATGGCCATCAGGCGCATCCAGCGCCGGATGGCGTGTGTGCCCAGCATCGTGAGCGCGTGCTCGACCGAGTGGATCTCGTTTGCGAGACAGAAGGCAGCGGAGTTGAGGTAGCGCAGCAGGCGGTAGCACAACTCGGGATCTCTTTTGAGGATCTTTTCGATTTCATTCAGGTCCAGTTCCGGACGCGAGACAGCCTCCAGCAGGAGCAGACAGGTGGTGTGATTTTCGGGGATGCTGCTTGTCGGCAGCATCTCCGGTCTGCGGAAGAAGTAGCCCTGGAAGTAGGAGAAGCCCAGCTTCGCGGCCGCGGCGAACTCCTCGTACGTTTCCACTTTTTCCGCCAGCATGTGGCGGCCGGGCTTGCCGTAGCGCTCCATCATGGCGGCGAGCTGGGGGATGGGGGTAAGCTTCAAGTCCACCTTGATGATGTCGGCCAGATCGAGCAAAGATTCGCGAGGGTCGTCCATCGTAAAGTCATCCAGGGCGATCAGGTATCCCGACGCTTTCAGGCGCCGGCAACTGGCAATCACCATCTCATCGGGCGCGACTGTTTCCAGGATCTCGCCCACCGTGTGGCGGGAAGGCAGCAAGGTTATGTATTCATGCTGCAACGTATCGCGAGTGCAGTTGATAAAAGCCCTGTGGCCATCGCACAGTGCGTCGAATCCCATCAGAAGCGACCTATCCACTACGCTGCGCGTCGCGGCGTCCCCATCGAATGCCCGGAAGTAGTTCTCCGGTCCATCGCGGAACAGGATTTCGTAACCGAAGACCTTCTCATCTCGAGTGAGGATGGGCTGCCGGGCGACGAAGCAGGAGCCAATTGGGGAATCGCTCTGGTCTCCCACAGCTATTTGCGTAGACGGATGGGGAGGCATGCGTGGTACATCGGCAGATTCGCGAGAAAGCTTTACTCACTGATCTGTGGGTTTGATTTCTTATCGGCCCGCCGCTTTCGACGTTTCCGCGGGTTGACGCCCCCAGTAGTCGATGAAGTTGATGACGTTGTAGTTGAACTCCTCCGGATATTCCCGAAAATGGAAATGCCCGGCCTGGTTTACGGTGATCATCCGCACCCTCGGGTTCTTGGCCCCGAGAACGTCGTAGAGCGCCCATCCGTTCGTAATCATGGCTGAAGGATCGTTACGCCCCCAGTACAGCAGCACCGGCACCTGCAGGATGCCTTCGTTCTTGATGCGGTCAAGCTGCGGCATTTTCCAGGCATTAAATCCTGAATTCGGCCTCATATCAAATAATGGCGCGCCGGCTCCGGCTTTGACCTTCGCGACAGTCTCCTGTGCTTTCGGAAGGCTGGCCATATACTTCCCCGCTTCGAAGTACTCGTCATCGAAAGCCAGATCCGGCCGGAAGGTTATGGCCTGAATTCTGCACTTCCACTCTTCCCAATCTGGTTCCTTCGGACAGCGAGCTAATGCTTCCTGGCGAGTCGTGGGAGGCCCCACAGGCGCCGCCGTGCCGCTGTCGCAGAGGACCAAGTCCCGGACGACTTCCGGATGCTGCAACGCGAGGAACAAGATATCTCCGGAGCCGTGCGACTGGCCGACCAGGTGAACTGCGCCGAGCTTCATCACGACAATGAATTGGTAGAGGTGATCAATTTCGCCCTGGAGGTTGTAATCCTTCTCCTCTTTGGGGTTGTCCGTCATTCCGGAGCCAACCTTATCGAGCGCGAACACGTGAAAGCGCTTTGCCAGGCCCGGAATATTCTTGGACCAGGCGTTGGCACTGGAGTGTCCGGACCAACCTTCGCCATGCACCAGCACCATAGGCTCGCCAATACCCATTTCGTAGTAACGTGTCCGGATACCGTTAATGTCCACGAACTTGGCCTTCAGGCCATTGACCTCACCATTCGGAGATACTGCTGCGCCAGCTTTGCTTCCAGAAAGAATGAGCACGAGCACGGCAGCAAGTACGAAAACGTACGACCACCCTGTCCGGCAAGGACGCCGGCGGTCGCAAGACACAGGCGCTCGATAGCTTTTATGTGTACTCGACATGATTTGAACATCTCCTTTGTTCCGCAATTTCAAGCTTAGGCAGAGTCATCCTCAGACAAGGTTATTGGGTGTCATGTCGCGCGTGCCGAGCCGGCGAGCGCCCTTTTCGGTGACCACCACGGAATCGCCGATCTGCACGACGCCGCGCCCCTTCAGCGGGAATTCCGGCTTGATGTCAAAGACCATCCCCGCCTCGAGTACCACATCGGAACCCGCTCCGTTCGAACCCGTGCGCGGGAGATCTCCCAAGCCGCCGGAATGGATGATCAGGCCGCCCGGCTTCTCGCCCTTCGCCACCAATCTCTTGTCGTAGACGGCCAAAACATCGTGAATACTCTTTCCAGGTACGACTGCATCCAGAACCGCGTGAAACGTCTCCAAACAATATTGGCTCAGCGAAGTCCAATCGTCGGCGGCCGGACCAAGCAGCACGGACTGGTTGGACTGCGATCCATATCCCAGGAAGCACCCCGTGCATTCCTGGGACAGAGTCTGCCCGCCAAGCATGACTTCCTCGAGAGGACGGTTCAGCGCGGAGTTGGCCGGGGCTCCCGCGCGGATGCTCAGACGCCAGGGCCGCTCTCCCGATGCGTTCAGCATCGCGTTGAACATAGCCAGCCATACGATGCGATGATTAGCGCCCGGACGGGCAATATCCATCATGGCCCGCAGACCGATCTCACTGACCAGAGTCGCTTTTTCCAGCGCCGCAATCTCTTCCCGGCTGTGGGCGAGTTTCAGCGGCCATAGAAAGTCACCAGCCGAATCAAATTTGGCTTGCGGAAAAGCTTTCAGGATGCGGTCGTAGGTCGTGTAGCTGATTTCGCCTTCCGGCTGGCGGGGCGCCTGAGCCAGGTTGGTGACGCCGATGCGCGCTTGCGCCATATTTTTTTCGCGCAAAGAATCTATCATTGCGCCGGACCACACAGCCGCTCCCTGTGGGATGCGGATTTCAATTCCGCGATCCGCGCACAACTTCTCCTCATGCGTTCCTCTCACTTGCCCCGTAGAGATAACGGTAATCTTTCCCTCCACGGGGAAAATGACATACTTAAAGGGGAGGCTATTCCCCGTCAGCCACTCCACATCCGCGTCGCCGTCCATCCGCTCGGCGATCATTTCTCCGCTGTGGTGCTGGGAAACCAGCAAGCAATCCAGCTGGCTCTCCTTCATCTTTTGGCGAGTGATCCGCCAGCGGCGCTGCATCTCCTCATCCGACCAGCCCTTCGGCATGTCCGCGGGAGTGAGTGTCGCCGCTGATTTTCCTTGCGTGGAACTACGGGCGGATTGTCCGGCTTGGCTCGCGCCGGACAGAGCGGACCCCGCCAGTGAAGCGGCTATCCCCGCAGCGGTCCCTTGGAGTAAATTCCTGCGCGAGAATCCCTGATCGCTCGTGAGTTGCGACGATGGTTTTGACATGCAGTTCCTCCGGAATTGGATTGCCTGACTAGGTCTGCGCGGGCCCATTGTTAACTGGAAACGGGTTGTTGTCACTCAGCAAATGCACGCTGAGAGAATTCATCGGGATCCCCTTCGCCGCCATAGCAGTCTCGGCGCCGGAAAGGCTCCGCACTCAAAAACCTGACTGGAGCATTGCATGCGGACGGGCTTGGGTGTACGTTATCGGCCGACGGGGAAGTCACAATGGGAATTCCAGCATTGATGCCTGCAACGCTGCGTTGGCTGCCGGCAAGCTCACCAAGATTAGAACCTCCATGGCAGGCCTCAAGGAAGGGGTCGGACCCACGTCCGACCCCTTTCTTGTTCGGAAAAGATGCTGGGGTTTGCGGCGCAGGAACGTGACAGGAGCATGTGCTCCGCTCAAGGGAGCTAGGAGAGATGGCTATGCCAAACGAACAACTTCCAGATTCCAAGAGAAACAATTTAGTTGAGAGGCGGGAGTTTCTTAGCGGCGCGGCAACATTGGCGGGAGCTTCACTAGTGGGCGGCGCCGCCGGATCATCCTTGCTGGAGACTGCGGCCAGCGCTGCGCCCGTCCCCGAGCCCACACCGCCACCCGTCATGACGCCCCCCGTGGAGCGCCGGTTGCTGCGCTGGCAGGATCAGCGGTGGCTGCTCGACGCGGTGATTCAGACCATTGGTCCGGAGTGGGATCAGGGCCGCCTGGGCGCTTTGGGAGCGATCCCGAACGGGGCGGCCGATGCCGCCGGTTTGCGAGCGCGCATACACAAGTTCAATGACATCTCGCGCGAATTCACGCGGGCCGCGGTGCACCGTGAAAGGGTAGCACGGCAATACGAGCAGGAAGGGCGCACGGTTCCGGCGCGCGAAAATTACTTCCTTGCGGCGCATCTCTACGCCGGTGCGCAGTGGCCGATCTTCGAAAACACACCCGATAACCTCGCGCTCAACGAGAAAAAGAACGGCTGCTACGCGAAGTACATTCAGTTCGCAGACCACGAGATCCGCCGGGTGGAGGTGCCGTTCGGCGGCAGCGGCAAATCATTGCCCGGATATCTGCACCTGCCCCCAAACCGGTCGGGTCGCGTGCCTTGCGTATGGTCCATCTCCGGGTTGGACAGTAACAAAGAGGGCGGGGCGGCCATCTACGGCGATCCGCTGCGCGAGCGCGGCATGGCCACGCTGGCGCTGGAGGGACCCGGCCAGAACGAGTGCGCGCTTCGCGAAATCTACCTGACGCAAACGAATTGGACCGACGCCGGCCGGGTGGTGTTGGACTGGCTGCGTTCGCAGAAGGAAATCGATCCGGACCGCATAGCGCTGCGCGGCGCAAGCTTGGGATCGTACTTGGGGACGCATGTAGCCTCGATCGACGCCCGGCTACGAGGGGTTGCCTTGCAGGCCATGGCTGTTGAGCCGACCGCGCATACAGCCTTCGAAACAGGCTCGCCGTCGTTCAAGCTACGGTTTCTGTATTACACGGGTTTGCAGACAGAAGCGGAGTTGGACAAGTTCTTGCAGACGTGGACACTGCGAGGCGTCGGCGAAAAGGTGAAGTGTCCATACTTGCTAGTCGCGGGTGAGGATGACCAGTTGTGCCCCATCGAGTACGGCTATGCACTGCTGGATTCGATCACGGCACCGAAGCAGATGATCGTGTACGAGGGCGCCCTTCACAGCGTCAGCGGCTCCCCCGCGACAACGAACGGGCCGAGCACAGGCACTTTCGTAGCGGAATGGTTTAAGGACCGTTTTGACGGCAAGGCGATGCCGACCAAACTCATGAAGGTGGACGCGGGCGGGCAGGTGCACGATTTCAAGTTCGAGGAATCGCGCAAATCCCTATCCGTATCGCTATTGTGGCAAGGAGCCGAGCAGCGAGCCACCTCGCCGGAGAAACCAACCCAAGCGCAGGAGCCTTAAAGGTCGGCGGACCCACGCCATTCAGGAGAATGGCGCTCCCGGGCCGGTGTTGCGTAAGCCCACGCCGATCTCACTCCGAGCGTTTGAAAAAACAGGTGACTTGATATGCGTGGAAACGTTCCAAAAGGAGCCGTGAAATGAAATTGACCGCAGGTCAGTCTATAGTGCGAATTCTGCTCGTCTCTGCCATGGCCGTGGGAGTTCTGGCGCTATTTGCTCCGAGCGGATACGCCGACGAGATTCCAAAGGGTTGGGAAGCCAGCAACATGAAGCCGATCGGCTACAGCGATATGGACGGCCGCGGCGGCGACATCAAGATGGCGATCAAGCATGTAAATGACCATTGGTATCTCTACGTGGCGCACATCTGGCACCACGGATGGACCATTATGGATGTGACTGATCCCACGAACCCAAAGGTCGTAAAATTCATCCCGGGTCCGCCCAACGGTGATACGAACCAGGTGGATCTGCACGACAACATCATGATTACCGCACTCCAGAATCGAGCTGCCTACAACTCGGGCGATCCGAACGTGCCCCGCGACGAGGGCGTTCTGATTTGGGATATCAGCGACCCCGTGAATCCGAAGCAGCTCTCGCTGTGGAAGACGCAGGGCACCGGCACGCATCGCGACGGCTATCCCGGCGGCAAGTACGTGAACCTGGCCGCGGGCATGCCCGGTTTCAATGGACAAATACTGGTCTTTCTCGACATCAGCGATCCCGCACATCCGAAAGAAGCGGGGCGCTGGTGGATGCCTGGCCAAAAGAACGGCGAGACACCCCTGCCCAAGCCTATCTATGGCTTCCACGGCCCGGCTTTCATTGACGGCAACCGGGCGTATTTGGGGTATAGCCCCTGGTTCGTGCTCCTCGATATCAGCGATATAGCAAATCCGAAGTTGATTGGTTCGCTCAGCTTCGATCCACCTTTCGGTGGAATTCAGGTGCACGACGCCATGCCAATTCCGGGCAAGCCGCTGGTCTTCGTCCATTCCGAGGGGACCGGAGGGGCCGACACGCCGACTGGTCCGGTGGCCTGCACAGGGGCCCTTTTCCTAACTGGACTGGTGGACATCAGCGACCCGACAAAGCCAAAACTGATATCCACCTTCCCTACCCCGGTGCCGCCGAGTGATGTTCCCTACACTGATTTTTGCGCCAAGGGTGGGCGGTTCGGACCTCACAATACGAACATTTTGCAGCAATCGCTTGACGTGGAGAAGCAGAGCGACCTGATCTATCTGACCTACTTCAACGCGGGATTGCGGGTTTACGATATCAAAGACCCGCGGCTGCCAAAAGAAGCCGGGTGGTTCATCCCTCCGACTCCGACCAAGCGGTTAGGTCCGTACCCTTACGATAAACTCGTGAACCAGACCGAGAATGTGCTGGTTGATACCCGCGGCAACATCTTCGTCACCGACAGGCAGTTGGGGCTGTTTGTCCTTCGCTACACGGGCCCAGGCGAGCCGGCGCCGACTGCTAAATAGGAATTGAGCTGACATCACCTATAGAAGCTCTCAACGGAAAGGAAGGATCAGATGAGCGGAATAACACGGCGTGGATTCGTGAAAGGGGCGGCACTGGCGCCACTGGCGTTTAGCCCGCTGACGATGGAAGGGCAAACGACGGCTCCGGGCAATCGTTTCGATATTGTGGTGGCCGGCGCCGGACACAACAGCCTGATAGCAGCCGCCTACCTGGCCAAAGCAGGTTTTCGCTGCCTCGTGTTGGAACAGCATGCAATCATCGGCGGCGGAGTGAAAACGGAAGAATTAACCTTGCCGGGCTTCAAACACGATACGTGCTCGACGGCACACAATGGCATTCAAGGAAATCCGCTGCTGCGGAATGACGAACTCCGGCTGCGGGACTACGGGCTCGAGTATCTCTCACCCGACCCCATCATGCACATGCCGTTTGCCGATGGCAGCTATATCACACAGTGGTCTGATCTCGAGCGCACCGCCGCGGAATTTGCGAAATTTTCCAAGAAGGACGCGGAGGCCTACCGGCGGATGTATCACGAGAGCGAGGCCGCCAGAGATCTCCTCGGGGGAGATGCGTTTGCGCCGCCCGGTTTTCTAAAGCCACTCAGCGAGCGCCTGGCCGCGCATCCCATGGGGAAATTCTGGCAGCGGCGGCTGGCCATGTCCGCCTGGGAAGTGATTCGTGAAAATTTTGAGGATGACCACTGCCGGGCATTCTTGATGGGAACGCCATGGAGCATGCAGCCGCCGCAGTATCCCATGACCGGGCGTTCCGCCTACTCGGCGATCCGGACTTCGCCTCGCCAGATTGCTAAAGGCGGGTCAGGGATGTTAACCCAAGCGCTCGCGCGGTTCATCGAGGCGCACAATGGGGTGATCCTGGTTAAGAAATCCGTCGCGCGGCTCATCATCGAGAGCGGGAAATGCGCAGGCGTGGAGTGCGCCGACGGCAGCTCGTATCGAGCCGAGAAGGCCGTGCTTTCCACAATGCACATCAAACATCTGGTTGACATGGCGCCCCGCGACTTGTGGCCTCAGGATTTTCTCTACGGAGTGGATACCTGGGAGGGTGAAGTGTCTGAAGTAGTGACGCACTATGCCGTTAAGGAGCCGCCGAAGTATCCAATCAAGGGCGGCACAATTTCGCCGGTAGAGTCGGCGATTCTGGCGAGCCCGGAACGGCTGCTGCGCTTTGCATACGACGATGTATGCGGGGTGTCCAATATCGAGGAGCCTCCGATCTCCGTCTTTTGCAGCACCGTCGCCGACCCCACGCGCGCCCCCGCCGGCATGCACACATTGAAAGTGCTCGGCTTTCATCCCTACGATCTAAAAGAAGGGCCGGACCATTGGGATGCCATCAAGAACCAAGTCTCCGATGCGCAATTGAACTATCTCCGGCGGTTCGCGCCCAATCTAACCGACGACAAAATCCTGGGCCGCTATGTGATGAGCCCGCTTGATCTCGAGCGCAAGAACCCGAGTTTCTGGCACGGCAGCATCCACGGCGGCGCATCCGATCCGTCGCAATCGGGCGCGATGCGTCCCATGGCGGGCTGGGCGCAATATCGCATGCCGATCGCCGGCTTGTACCAGACCGGCGCCACGACTTATCCGGGAGGTTCGGTGACCGGCGCGCCGGGGCGAAATGCGGCGATGGTGATGCTCAAGGATTTTGGCACGAGCATCGAGGAAGTAACGAAGAAAGGAACTTGAGCAATGTGGAAAGAGCGGTCCGCCATAGGTTAATGCGGATGCGCAGAGGATAACGGGAGGTTGCGATGAGTAAGATCACACGGCGCGGATTTGTGAAGAGCGCGGCGTTGGCCCCGCTGGCGCTGAGTTCTCTCCACGATATGGTGCAGACCTCGGCGCCGGCGGACCGCGCGGGCACGAGCGATCGGTTTGACATCGTCGTTGCCGGCGCGGGCCACAACAGCATGATTGCCGCCGCGTATCTGGCCAAGGCCGGTTACAGAGTCGTACTGCTCGAGGGCCGGTCGACCGTTGGCGGCGGAGTGAAGACCGCGCAGTTCACGCTGCGCGGCTTCAAGCACGACACCTGCTCAACGGCGCACAACGCGATCCAAGATAATCCGATGCTGCGGGACAACGAAATTGACCTGCGCGAGTATGGTCTCGAGTACGTCTATCCCGATCCGGTCTATCACATGCCGTTTGCCGATGGCACTTACATTACGCAATGGCGCGACCTGGAACGCACCTGCGCGGAACTGGCGAAATTTTCAAAAAAAGATGCGGCGGCGTACCGCCGCATGTACGCGGAATTCGAATCGGTGGCGCCCATCTTTGGGGCGGTCACGTTTGCGCCGATCGGGTTCGGGAAGTCGCTCAACGACCGCCTGGCCGACCATCCCAAGGGCAAATTGTGGCAGAGGCTGGCGGCGATGTCGTGCTGGCAGATCATCCGCAGCAATTTCGAGGACGACCACTGCCGCAGCTTCATGATGGGCTGCCCGCTGCCGGTGCAGCCGGTCATTGATCCCATGACGGGCCGCTCCGCCTACAGTCTTTTCCAGCAGCAACGCCACAGCCGCCCGATTCCGAAAGGCGGGTCGGGCGCGTTGACCGAAGCGTTAGCGCGATATATCGAGGCCCACGGCGGCGTGATCCTCACGAATAAGCCCGTCGCCAAACTGGTCATCGAAAACGGCCGGTGCGCCGGGGTAGAGTGCGCTGACGGCTCCTCCTATCGCGCCGACAAAGCGGTGCTCTCGACGATCCATATCAAACACCTGGTAGATATGGCGCCGCACAACTTGTGGGGCCAGGACTTCCTCGACGGCGTCGAAACGTGGCAGGCCGAGGTGCAGATGTTCGTCGTCAACTATGCGGCCACCGAGCCTCCCACGTATGGCGTTGCGGGAGGCGTAATCACGCCTGTCAATTCCGCGCTCGTGGCGCGGCCGGAATGCGCGCTGCGCGTGGCCTATGATTTTGCGCGTTCGGTTGTGAATCTGGATGAGCCGCCGGTGGCGATCCATTGCACGACCTCCGCCGATCCGACGCGCGCGCCGGCCGGCATGCACACAATCAAAGTAGTTGGCTGGCAACCCTATGAATTGAAGGAAGGTCCCGAGCACTGGGATGTCATCAAGAAACAAGTGGCCGACACTTACCTGAGTTACATACGCCGGTTTTCGCCGAATCTGACCGCGGACAAGATTCTGGCCGAAGTGATTCAGAGCCCGCTCGATCTGGAGCGGATGAATCCTCACAACTGGCACGGGAGTTGTCACGCCGGCGCGCAGAGCCCGGCGCAATCCGGCGCCTTGCGGCCCATGGCTGGATGGGCCCAATATCGCATGCCCATTCCAGGTCTTTATCAGACCGGCGCGTGCACCTATCCCGGTGGTTCAGTCACAGGCGCGCCAGGCCGCAATGCGGCTGTCGTGATGCTGAAAGATTTTGGCACCAGCATCGAGCAGGTCGTCGGCAAGACTCCAGGCAAGAAAACGTGAACTCGCTGTATTCCCTGGTTGTGCTGCCCCAAGCGCTGCGTTAGGTCCGATGTGCCCTACCCTTCAGGTGTGGAAGGGGCGGGGTTTTGGTGTTCTCTCCGTTCCATGGCCAAAGAACTGATCCGCATCGATCCGGTCCGTTAAAGAGGAGAAATAAATCAGGAACCAAAACCCACCCCTCGAAAACCGCGAGGGGTGGGGCACCCGACAATTCAACCCCAAAGCCTGGGCCACCCGCCCTGTTGAGCGCTAGCAGTTCACTACCAGTTTCTTTTCAGTGGCGAACACGCCGACGACGGTAGCCCACCACACGGGTCATATGGCCGTGGCGGGTCAGGCACGCAAACTTGCACTTCGTACTGTACATCTCGACACGCCGGAAAGCCTTGCGGATTCGTCTCACAGACGACCTTTGTGCGGAATTCCACATGACATTGTTCGGCTGGAAGTTTCGAAGCCAATGTAAGAGCCAGCGCGAACATCAGGGCGAGCGTTGCAAGGACTCGTTTCATTGGTGTTTTCTCCTGATAATATGATGTCCGAAACCGCGTATTTGGTCGATGGGACGAAAGTACTATTATTTCTAAATTTTCCAGTAAGTTACGTGGGCGGGTGGCCCAGCCTTTCACTTCACGGCAGGATGATAACACTCCGGCGGGTGGCCAACCCTTTCGCGTTCTTCTGTTGACAGTCGTTCGCGGTTGGATGATGCCACGCCTGTACGTCAACGCTGAGTGACTGGTTTAGCTTTTCAGGGTGCCCGACCCTTCAGGTTTGGAAGGGGCGGGGTTTTGGTGTTCTCTCCGTTCCATGACCAAAGAACTGATCCGCATCGATCCGGTCCATTAAAGAGGAGAACTAAATCAAGAACCAAAACCCACCCCTCGAAAACCGCGAGGGGTGGGGCACCCGACAATTCAACCCCAAAGCCTGGGCCACCCGCCTATTGGAGTCGGTCACGAGCATGGAACGGATCGGCAAGGCGGCCAGGGACTTCGATGGCAAGAAGGGATACGCCTTACGGTTTCTCAGCCTTCTTGCCGACGGATTCGGCCAACGGCTGATGGTCTCGCATGTTAGTAGTTAGAATGACCGCTGTCTTCGGGCAGAAGAATGCAAAGATCGCGTCACCAAGGTCGCGGCATGTTTCCCGATCCACAGTCTGTTTTGGGTGCTTGATTAGTTGTTTCAATGCCTGACGCCTCTTTTGATCTTCCCTTCTTCCTGAATTCTCCGGAATTGCCTTCCGGAGGGCTTCAAGTAGTGTTGGTTGCGACTTGAGTTGTTCTGCTAAGCAGCATTCTTGGTCGCCATCGCATTCCTTGGGTGTCAAATCGAAATATCCGTCTTGTCCCACGCGGGGGGCTACTTCGACATAGCACGACAAATCATCAACCACGCGAGTTGTTATATTGCGCCGCTTTCGCCAACTTCTAATGATAATAGATGCGAGCGCCAATCTATAAATGTCGGCCAAGTCGTCGTCACCACTACTCAAACTTGCGTATTTCTGTGGGGCGGCCTTTAGAGTGGTTGCGGTAGCCGCAAGTGCTTCCATCGCGGTCGATTTCAGATAGGTTCCTCTGCCGAGCGCAGAGATCGCGTTCAATGTCTGGCTGAAAGATTTTGTGAACACAAGCTTGTCATGAAGGTAGGCGAAATTGTGGAGTGGTCCGGCCTTCCATTCTTTAATTGAATAGACAGGAAGTAAAGTATTTTCATACCTCTTGAGTGCCGCCGTCGCTCTTTTATGCTTAGACGACTCAGGCTTTAGAAGAATGTCGGTGAGGACAGTTGTCTCGATGTATGCGTCACTCATTCCGCCGATTCATAACCTTCGAGCAGGTCTCCAAGATCGGGCGGATTGACTTCTAGACCGCAATTTTCAAGTTCTTCCGCGTGCTGAATTCCTTGCTCTAGTGACATTACGGGGCGAGTTCGCAGCTCCCGCAAAATACGCCACACGACATTAAGTTGGTCGGAAGTCAGAGGAGTACCATGCAAATTGGTGAACGCGAAATAAAGCGAGTTAATTATGACCCCAAATCCGTCGCCGATTGATCGACAGGCAAATAGTTTTGGCAACGCTAACTGTGCACGCTGCACATAACGGTCAGAATCCATCGGGTTCTCGGATTTTCTCGCCTCTGAAAGGAAATCTATTGCCTGCTTAAGCAGTTCCAGAGCCCTGACTATCTGCGAAGTCGATCCCGGCAGAGTTTCATACAGGCGTTCGATATCAATAACTGGCGCAAGAGCAGTTGCACCAACCGTTTCGAACGAAATTCCACTGGCCGACGAAAATGTGGATTCGTCCGAGTTTATAGTACGTGTCGCAGTTTCTTCAAACTGCCGCACTGGTTCATTTACACGGATTTGCGTGATATTTGTCCCCGTATCACTCATTTCCCACCGCCCAGGATTCCGTCGACTTCCTTGCGAACTAACCGCATTTTCTCCGGCAGCCATTCTTGAGAATTCCACTGCTCGCGGTCAACGGGTGCGACCGTATAGTAGTCGATATCTAGCGTCAAACCATTTATTTTCTTGTCGATCTTTGGCACAATATCTTGAAATTCAGGAGGAACCGTCGCCTTCAACTCGACCATTTCCGCCTTCAATCGCACAAACGCGCCAATCTGTGAATCTTCCCATCTGAACAATATCTCTGTAGGGCTGTCGGAACTGTTAAAGCGTTTTGTAGGCTTCAGATTCGCCAGCATCATGGATGCCAAGGCCGCTTTCGATTCGTCTAGAGTCTTATATTCCTTCCTCAAGATATAACGCAGACCAATTCTTGTGAACACTCCAATTTGTAGATGATGGGTGACCGCATCAAAGAATGCCTTACAGTGCTTCGCAAACGCTTCCGCATTCTTGTCGGGCCGAGTACTAATGACTCGGCATGCACCAAGTTCCAGGGTAAGCGTGCCTTCATTGGTTACCCAGGCCGTTTGTTGGGGACTAGAAGTTGAAACGTTGATATCCGTAAAGGATTCCCGCACGTCCTCTATCACTTGACCAGTACGATCATAGATTAAGTAGGCGTTCTTGTAGCGCAACTCGCAAGTAACGCTAAATGGCTTAAAATCGTCGATGGTCAGGGGGCTAGGCATATCGACACGGACAAATACTATAGCGCAACCATTTCATCGTGCAAGCGAAGTCCTTCATTGGCGCACAAAACAGGCGGGTGGCCAACCCTTTCGCGTTTTTTCTCTTGACGGCGGGTCACGGTTGGATAATACCACGCCTGTACGTCAACGCTGAGTCACTGGTTTAGCTTTTCAGGGTGCCCGACCCTTCAGGTTTGGAAGGGTCGGGGTTTTGGTGTTCTCTCCGTTCCATGACCAAAGAACTGATCCGCATCGATCCGGTCCGTTAAAGAGGAGAACTAAATCAAGAACCAAAACCCACCCCTCGAAAACCGCGAGGGGTGGGGCACCCGACAATTCAACCCCAAAGCCTGGGCCACCCGCCCACCCGCCTTGAATCCCACATTCCGATAACAGGGGCGGTCTCAATGGGTCGACGCAACACTAGCTCAAAGTCTACTGGCAGGGGTTTACAAAGCTAAATTCGTTCGCGAGCATTGATTCAAACAGAACACTACCCTGTTTAGGTTCTGATTGAGTACAGCCGGACAGATCGGTTCTCTCGGGAAGTTTTGTCGGATCAACCGATTCGATGGTGTTGCATCGACCGGTTGAGCTGGCAGGACTTCTCAGGACTTAACAATGGATTGTCTCTTGGCCCGAACAAACCAAATTATTGGCGGCACAACAGATACTATTAGAAGAGCCCCCAAACTGCCGTCGTACGCTGCCATTATGTAGGCGATTCCTGGAAGAAAGGACATTGCCAGAGATTGCAGGAAATCGGAGAGATCACTCGATGTCGCGAAGCCGGCTCCCAAGAAACTGCCTTCCACCATGATGAAGAAGCCCCCAAAAAGCCACAAGCCAAGTAGCATCCATCGAAATATCGGGGTCTTCTCCTCCTCGCTTCTGGGAAGTCTCTTAACCAGGGTGTAAGTTCCTGACAGCGAGAGCGGCATTAGAACGGTGATTGCAATCACGTCCCGCCCTTCAAACTGGGAGCCTCTAATTACGTGCCACAGAATGTCCGGCAACCAAAAGCTGACAGCACCCAAGGCCATCAATTTCAGCAAGTGGCGGGTGGCCAACCCTTTCGCGTTTTTCTGTTGACAGTCGTTCACGGTTGGATGATACCACCCCTGTACGTCAATGCTGAGTGACTGGTTTAGCTTTTCAGGGTGCCCGACCCTTCGGGTTTGGAAGGGTCGGGGTTTTGGTGTTCTCTCCGTTCCATGACCAAAGAACTGATCCGCATCGATCCGGTCCATTAAAGAGGAGAACTAAATCAAGAACCAAGACCCACCCCTCGAAAACCGCGAGGGGTGGGGCACCTGACAATTCAACCCCAAAGCCTGGGCCACCCGCCTGCGCTCCGGCAACACGCGCGCTGTTCTTCCGACGGCCGCCTACGACTTTGGCGGCACGATGGGCGCGGCCGACTGAATTGTCGTCTGATAGCTGAAAGCCATCCGCCACATGCCATCGCGATTGACCCAGATGCGGCTGATATGCGCCGGTTTGCCTGAATATGGGTTGGCTTGCGCAATCATCACGACACTGTCGCCAAAATGGAAAAAGCGCACCTGCGGATCGGCGGCCAGTTGCGGCGGCGCCGGACCGATGCCTGGTTTGCTGAGTGCCGCCAGCCGGCCTGCCTTATCCACCGGATCAGTGCCGCTCGAAGAAATCAGCACGAATTCATCGAGGAAATGCGGCGACCAGCCTTTGGGGTCGTGGTTTGTGACGGCGGTCTCGAGCTCGCCCCAGGACTTCAGGATACCTTTCTCGGCGTCGTTCTTCGGCGTGTAGGGCACGCCTTTGCAGGGATTCTCGCAGTCGTTGGTGGTGGGCCCGGGTGGCAGCGCGGCTCCGGAACGCTGCGTAACCTCGTGATAATCGAGCAGCTGCCAGCCTGCTGGCCGATTTACCCAGATGCGCACGATGTGCACCTTGCCCCTGGCGACCTGCACGGCGCCGACCTGGCCATATGTGCGCTCGCTGACCTGGGCGCCGCTCTCATCGCCGAGGGGCGGTTTAGGCAGGGAATCCGGGACCTTACCGGCATGAAAATCTACTAGCGTGTCGCCGGCCGAGTTGGTCCACATGAAATTCCCATCGAACATATTGCTGGCCGCTGCTTTGTCGGCTTTGGCAAGTGCCGCGACTAGCATGTGGTCGACGGCCATTACGTCATTGTTATTGTCGGGGGCGTCTCCGGGATTCCCCGTGGCAATCGGCGCAGCCAGGATGACCGCACCAAACGGTGTGAAATTATACGCAATCGTCATGCCGATACACACCAGTCCGATGAGGACCGTTCCGGAAATGAAGCGCCTCATTGCACACTCCTTTTAGCCTGCGTTTTCGTGGAACCGCACTGGCACGGATTATAGTCCCGCAGTGTGGCCGATACAACAGCAGCGCCTCCAAGGCGCCGAGCGAGGCATACATCTCTGCGGATTCCGCCGGAGAAACAGGATTATCGGAATGTGGCCTGCCCGGCATCAGTCGCCAGGGCAATCTCCGAAGGTTTCCAGACCTATCTTGTCATTGACCGCTTCTCGCAGCCGTTGCTTGCAGCCCAAATAACGCTCAGTTGTTTGCACGCTGACGTGCCCTAGCAAAAACTGGATCTGTTCCAACTCGCCGCCTGACTCGTGGCAAAGCCGTGCACAAGTACGCCGTAGATCGTGTGGCGCTAATTTTTCAAGATTTGCATTTGAGGCGCACTCTCGCACCATGCACCAGACGACTTTTTCTGTGATGCCCCGGCCCCAAATGGAGCCCGTCTTGTTCACACATCGAAACAGCTTCCCAGCCTTGATGTTCGCAGTCGTTGACCAAATGTCGACGGCCGCTTTAACCCATGCTGGTATTGGAACTGTTCGCACGTGACCACCTTTGCCAACCAAGTCCACTATGGCCCAGTGCTCCTCTCGTTGCTGCAAATGCTCAATTGTCAAATGAACCAGTTCAGACCGTCGCAGCCCACAACCAAGCAGCAACGCCAACATCGCATAGTCTCGCTTGCCTCGGACCGAGCTTCCAGCAGGAATGCTGAGTAGCGCTTTCCCTTGTTGTGCAGTAAGCCAGTTTCCGAGCCGGACCCCGAGTCTTTTGGGGCCTTTCACCCGACGAATGCTCGCAGCAAGTTCTGGGCTGAGCAATCCGCTGTCAGCCGCTTCGTATGCTAAACGCCGAACCGCTGCCAGTCGTACATTAATCGTAGACGCTGCTAAGTGGCGCGCTTCGAGTTGCAACCGGTAACGCAGAACGACAGTCTTGTTGAAGGCGAGCCTTGGTTCAGAACAATACGAAGCAATGAAGTCTTCGATCGCAAATCGATAGGATCGCTGGGATTCCGGCGAACCCAAAGTATTTAGGATAGCGGTTTTGGCGTGATCTAGGTCCGGCAGCCGAAGGATTCGCTTGGGCTTCCGGCAGAGCAATTTCTTTTTCATCGGGCAGCGGCCTCCGGACCGCCGACCTACAATGCGACCTTAGTGCCACCTTCAGATATACGCGTTTCTCAGGTTGAAGCGAGAGTTCGAGCGGATTATGATCGCGATGGCCTGCCTGACGCGCGGGCATCTGACACAGAGGGGTAATGGAACCCAGTGGACAGTTCGACTACGAAATACCGTGGACAACGGCCGAGAAAAAAACGGCACGAAGAGCTTTTGATAAAGCATTCGAGCGACACTGCGCAACGATCACTGCAGAAGTAAGGCGTATGCTGGAGAACGTGACCGCTCCATCTGACATCTGGCGAGTTCAAGAGTATCTCTCCGAGCATCGAAAAACAGTGGATCGAATCTACCAATACAGATATTCGGGTTTGCTCCTGGTTTTCTCGATACTCATGCGAGATGGATGGTTGACGGAGGCGGACTTGGTCGGCCTACAGCAAGAGAAGATTGCCAGGATCAAGCTCGGTGCGAGACTCTAAGCAATAGTTAGCCGAGGACCATCTCCGTCCAACTCCAGAGAAGTCGCTTCTCGTCATGTGGAAGGCCAGTTTCCCAGATTCCGATAATGCCGTTTATCAGGACTTGGGGTCGGAGGGATCGTTATAATGGGTCAGTTCGGGAGGACGCTATGCCCAGCCTTGCTGGCAAGACAGTGTTCATCTCCGGGGCGAGCCGCGGCATCGGATTGGCAATCGCTTTGCGCGCCGCCCGGGACGGCGCCAATATTGTTGTAACCGGCAAGACCGCGACTCCGCACGCCAAGCTGCCTGGCACTGTTTACACGGCAGCAGCCGAGATCGAGGCGGCTGGCGGCAAGGCGCTACCCATCATTCTTGATATTCGTTTCGAGGACCAGGTTTATGGCGCGGTCGCGCAGGCGGTCCAGCGTTTCGGTGGGATCGACATCCTGATCAACAATGCCAGCGCAATAAGCCTCACCGGTACGCTTGAAACTCCAATGAAGCGCTTTGACCTGATGATGGGGATCAATCTGCGGGGAACTTTCCTGTGTTCGCAGGCGTGTCTGCCACACCTTGCGAAGGCAGTGAACCCACATATTCTTACATTGTCGCCACCGCTCGACATGCGTGCCAAGTGGTTTGCCCCGCACTCGGCCTATACGATAACGAAATACGGAATGAGCATGTGTGTGCTCGGCATGGCTGAAGAATTCCGTAACGCTGGAATCGCTGTCAATGCGCTTTGGCCACGTACGATAATTTCTACTGCGGCACTTCAAATCATTCCTGGTGCTAATCCCGAACGCGGCCGCAAACCCGAGATTGTCGCCGACGCCGCTTGGCACATTCTGACGCAGAACAGCCGCGTCACAACGGGTAATTTCTTCATCGATGAAGATGTACTTGCCGCCGCGGGGATAACCAATTTATCGCACTATGCTGTCGCACTTTCGACCTCCCTGAAGTCCGACCTCTTTCTCGATTGATACGCCCGCGAAGTCAGTTCCTCGGCAAATGGCCAATCTCAGTTACCGATAAGACCGTTTATCAGGATGTTGCCGGGCGCTACATAACCTCACACTCTATTGCTTTGAAGGTGGAGCAACTGCTACGTCGCGGATTGCGTGTACGACAAGCTTTGTCTTGAATGCCGCTAGATGACCCCAACCCGGATGGTAATCTTTGCGGATGGCTTCAGGCAGCTTTGGATCGGGCACCGGGGGACCATAAAATTCACCCTCAAACACGACGTAGGCACGTCCGGACTTATCGAGAATCTTGTTGAGTTTCTCCCGGTTTTTTGGGGATTCCAATGCGATTTCGATCCAAGCGGTTTCCTTGAGACAGGCCGAGTCTTCCAGGGTCCCTAATGCAGGCCCGCTGTCACCTAGTCCGCCTTCGTATACGCCCGAGACCGTAACGCTCATATGGTCGCCCTCGGCCACTTTCCCCTGCAGGGCGCATAGAGATATGTGTGCTAGTTTGGATTGGCCAAAGCAGGTCCCGGCAACCAAATAGACCGTCATCGTGCCGATTGTTTGGAAAACGCTGGGCACTCAAAACCTCACCTGATACGGAAAGTACCGCAGGTAGTCCATCGCCGTCCAGTGATGGTTGATTCTGGAAAGCCAAGTCGTGATAAGTCCTCTTATCGGAATGTGGCCCGAACTCAAGAATCAATTTCCGCAAATTCCGCTTATCGGGAGTTATCCCGCAAGAGTCAATTTGACCGAATTCACCACGGACGCCCATCAATCAATCTGGGAATGTGGCTTTATCTTGCAATGACAAGGTAGCGATGGAAAAAGGCGAGCGTTTCGATAGCTAGCTCCCACCGAGCCTCAGGAGTTTGGAACGTGTGGACATCATCAACCTTAACAACAAGCGACACACTAGACCGCCGGCCAATCCTATTGCCGGCAACCGGAAAACGGGCGAGTGGTATCCGATTTTTCGGCGGACGATTGAGAGAGCCACCCGGCTCCCGATGAGCCGGAAAGCAAGGCTCCGCCTCATTCTTAAGGTTTATTCTCAGGAATAAGTCCCGCCGAACTCGGGGATGGTTGATTACCGCCGTACTCCGGGATGTTCCTTTGGAAAACTCGATAAACATGGTCATACCCAACGACATGTTCTTGCCCGTCGGGACCCCTCTGCAGAGTTTCAGGGTTCCTGCCTAAAAAGACGATGGCTTGGGCGCGATCCGCGATCAATACCACGGTCGCTTCGTATAATTTATCGCCGATCTTTATACGCACGCGGGGATCACGGGCCACGTTGGACGTCCAGGACTTGTCATTTGGAAACTGCAGGTCCATTCGATCCTGGTGCGAACGTATGTAGAGTTGGCCGTTGCGGACGGTAGGTATCGTCCGGACCGAGTGTGGAATGAAATAGGGCGTTCGCGTCTCCACCAGGACGGTGTTGAGGCTGCGTCCGGGGTGTTCCACTTTGTCGACGAAGGACCAATCCGTGACGGGCGTGGTGACGACTTCGCCTTTCAGCCACAAGCCGGGGCGGGCGATCATGTGGTGGGCGCGGAGGTCGTTCAAGTCGAGGTATTGCGGTTCGAGACCAGTCACGCGGAGCGTCAAGAGCGTCAAGGCCAGGACAACTACGATGAGCACTATGCCTACTTTTAATATTTTCATATTTCTGCTTTCTGCTTAGCCAAGATCGGCAAGAGTGATGCTACACCACCGACCAGCGGGCTGCGAAAAATTCGTTTTGACGTGGGTGTGTGTGGGTCCAAAGGCCCGACCGATGAAACGTTGAGTTGGTGCCTAAAAGTTGGGGATAACTCCTGATAAGTCCGCTTATTGGAATGTGGCCTTTTGCCTCAAATAGGGTTGGCTTTTCCCTTCGAGGTGCCCGATGAGTGAGTTCCGCCTTAGCAGTTATGCTCACGGTGAGCCGCATGTTCTATCCGTACTGTTGTGTCCAAGTAGTCTCTTGGAAGAATTTATTGAACCGTGGAAGGTTATTGAAAACATTTGGTGTTATGCGCTCCCGCCGATTCTCGTTTCAGGAATTTCGCTCCGTTCGTGGGAACCTCATCGAATAAGTTATTCAGCCCCCAGATCGATTCGACATTACTCGGGGTTTCCGAGGTTTGGATGAAATCAGGTGTGACCTGGAGCACAAAACTCTGTGTTCCTCAACACAGCAAACCTTGACCAAATGATAGAAATTCACATCTTCGCACGCTTGCCTTCACTCTGGGCTTAAGTCAATCAATTGGAGGCTAGATCGGGAAAGCCGATTATTCCTTTTCAATCCGGAGGTCATCCAATGGCACGAAATATGTCTTGTAGTAAGACGAAGAACGCGGAACGCGAGAATGCTCATCTGCTCACGCGCCGCAGTGTCTTGCAGCGGATGGGCTGGTTTATCGCCGCCGCAGCTTTACCTTCTGTGAGCGAAGTGGCTGCTCGTCCGCTCTTCGGAGTCCCGGCCGCTGCAGCTCCGCAAACGCGTGCCGACTATCCGATCAGCGACGTCATGACACGACTCAGTACCTACATGTGCCAAGCGCGAGACCATGCCCTGCCCGACGATGTTGTAGAGCGAGCGAAATTGCACGTCCTCGACACCTTCGGTGCGATGGTTTCGGGTTCTGAGTTGCCCGCAGGGCGGGCAGCGATCCGATTTGTGCGTGACTACGGCGGTAAACAGGTGGCGACGATTGTTGCCGATACAATCCTTTGCGGGCCTATTGAGGCAGCCCTGGCGAACGCCGTGATGGCGCATGCCGATGAGAGCGACGATCACATGTCGGGTATCAGCTATCATCCCGGAAATAGCGCTGTGCCTGCTGCATTGGCCGTCGGCGAGCAATTCAGCACCAGCGGCATGCACTTCCTGCGAGCCGTAGTGCTCGGATACGACGTCGGTGGGCGTGTGCTACGGACAATCCAGCCTGGGTTGGACAACCACAAGTCAACCTTCGGTCTCGGCGGCGTTTTCGGCGCTACGGCGGCCGCCGCCTGCTCGGCAAGCCTGACGGAACAACAGATGCGCTGGGCACTAACGTACGCCGCGCAACAATACTCCGGCCTCTCGGGGACTTTCCCTCGCGATTTGGACCATATTGAAAAGGGGTTCGACTTTGCCGGCATGCCAGCGCGAAGTGGTGTGACTGCAGTGGAGCTGGTTCATTCCGGCTGGAATGGCGTGAACGACATCATGTCGGGACCTGACAATTTTCTTTTGGCTAACTACCCGGCGGCCAATCCCGGGCAGCTTATCGATCAACTCGGCGAGCACTACTACATGATGGACGCGGGCATTAAGCGCTGGACCTCGGGGGGCCCTAGCCAAGAACCGTTGTACGCTATGGAGGCGCTGCTGAAGCGGCAGCCCATCGATCCGAACAAGGTGCAAGAGGTCATCCTCCGGGCGGTCCGTGGCCACGACAACAACACGGACAACGGCGGTTGGCCCGATCTCAACGTTCAGTACTTGATGGCATTGATGCTGATCGACAAGAAGGCGACATTCAAGTCTATCCACGACAAGGCGCGCATGCAGGATCCAGCGATCATGGCTTTGCAAAAGAAAGTGCGGCTGGAGCCAGGCTTCCCTGGCAGGGGAGATCCGCAAATTCAGATTACTCTCATTGATGGCACTCGTTTGGTTCAAGACGATGTCCCAACTTACTTTCAGATCCCTTTGACGCGAGAACAGGTGATCGCAAAGGCGCGCGACCTCATGACGCCTGTAATCGGCGACATATCCACCGCGCGTCTCATTGATCGTGTCCTCGAACTTGAGAAGGTCAAAGACATCCATGAGCTGCGGCCACTCTTGCAATGGACGATTCCCGCCGGCCCTCCGAGACTCTCCGAATATCCATACGCGAAGTGACGCAATGGAAAGTTCTGCAACGCGGAATCGGAAAATTAGCAAGGATCAGTACTGCCAGTTGAAACGTTTTTTGCGAATCATGTCAATGCCGACTTAAGATCTTGGAAAAGTGGAGTTAGAAAACACTGCTCATGACCCGCGTTTGTGGGCGCTCATATACTTGACAATCCAAATGAGTACATTCGAATGGGCAGCCAAGTCCTGATAAGTCCGCTTATCGGAATGTGGGTTTTCGCACTGGCCCGGGCTCCGAAACATGCTAGAGGCTCAATGCACCAGAGATGTCAAACTGTGTCAAACTTGCTACGAAATCGCCGAGAAAAGTTCTAAAATCGTCCCCTTGGGCGCGCCGTTAATAGCGCTAACGGTTTCGGCTGTAGCCCATGTAGCCCAACTGAGGACAGGTTTCAGAATAACTTTCGCCCGTAAGCAACCACGTAGCAACGCGGACCATTTTCCGGCTTGTACTATTTGTACTGATTGTTCCGGCGGGGCGGTTGCAACGCCGTGAAACAGTGGGGCTTAGTGGAGTAGGTTAAAATTCGATCCCCACCGCCCCTACCAACCTCACGCAAATCAAGAGACTTACGATCGCGCAGGTCGTCAAAAAGAGCCAAAGTCGTCAATTGAGTCGTGCTGACCTGGCCGGGAGTGGAATTCGCATTCATGCTGCATAGTCTACCCCTAGTCAGCAATTCAAGTCACCATCC
>JBGOZP010000011.1:0-92606 GCA_041480265.1 Terriglobia bacterium
AGGCCAAAGGGGGGCTGATTCATTCGATGCCTCTGAGCGGAGCTGCATTCCTTATCGCGACTCTTGCGGTCACCGGGGCGCCTCCCTTCAGTTTGTTCCTGAGCGAGTTCACCATTCTCCGGGCAGGATTCAGCGGAGGCTATCTTTTTCTACCCATTCTCTTCGTCACTTTTCTCGTGGCGATTTTCTCTGGGTTCATCATCCACATCGCCAACCTTGTGCTTGGTCCAGACCCGGGCCTTCCTCCGGCCGAGACCTGTCGCTGGAAGAAGTCCTCTGTCGTAGGCTTGGCTCTGGTGATTATTGTCATGGGTTTCTGGATACCCGCTCCGTTGTTCCGGCTGATTCAGGGCGCAGCCGAGATTGTGATGAGCGGACGATGAGGCAGGCTATGTCTGCGTTCTTTGAGGCTCTTCAACAGAAGTTTGGCGCGCAGATTCAATCGATATCTGCGGACCGCGAAGACGAAATCTATCTTCTTGTCGCTGATCCGGACATTCGGGCTCTTGCTGAATATCTGCGAAGTGAGTTCGAGGCCAGACTGGTTACGGTGTTCGCCGAGGACCGGCGTTCCGCGGAAGGTGTTTTCTTCAACTACTACGTATTTGAACGGAAGGGCGACACTCGCTATCTGATTGTGCGGGCCCCGGTGCGCGCCGACAATCCTGAGTTCCCGTCGCTCTCAGCGCAACTGCCGGCTGTGAACTGGCAAGAGCGCGAAATCCAGGATTGGTTTGGCTTGAAAGCCGTCGGACACCCCAATCCTCGCAGGGTCGCCCTGCATGACAACTGGCCGGATGTTCATCCCTTGCGCAAGGACTTCCCACTCGAGACGGTGCTACCGCCTTTCGAAGGAGAACGCCACATCTACCGGCCCGCTTTGGGTGAAGGGGTTTTTCAAGTGCCAGTTGGGCCGGTGCATGCCGGAACCATCGAGCCCGGCCATTTCAATTTCGCGGTGGCTGGTGAGCCGATCCTCTATTTGCAGCTTCGCATGTTCTATACCCATAAGGGCACGGAAAAGCTCTTTGAGAAGCTGCCCATACATAAAGCCGTGTTTCTCGCGGAGAGCATCTCAGGAGATTCGAGTTTTTCCCATGCCACAGCTTTCTGTCAGGCCATTGAACGCGCGGCTCAGATGGAAGTTCCGTTGCGGGCTCTGATCATGCGAACGGTCCTCCTGGAGCTCGAACGAATCTGCAATCATGTTGCCGACATCGGAGCGATTGCGAATGATGTCGGCTTCGTCATCGCGAATGCGCACGCCAGCCGCTTGAAGGAAATGTTGGTCAGCCTAAACGAACAGTTGACCGGCAATCGACTCTTGCGAGGCATGGTCTGCGTCGGCGGCGTGCGAAGGGGCTGGGATGTTGTGCAGCTGGTCTCGCTCCGTGCCGCAATCGATTCTTTCGCAAGCGAATTTCAAGATCTAGTCGCGCTGATTGACTCCTCCGAATCCACTCGCGACCGTTTGGAACAGACCGGAGTCCTCCGCCCTGAAAAGGCAAAGGATTTGGGAATCGTGGGTGTGGCCGGCCGGGCCTCAGGGATGGATCTGGACGTTCGGCGCGATCACCCGTATGCCGCCTACGGCCGCTACTCCTTCCGCGTACCCGTTTATCTAATTGGCGACGTGAGCCACCGAATGCAGGTCCGCGTCGACGAGGTGCACGAATCCCTGGGCATCATCCGGAGCGCTGCTGATGAGAGTCTGCACGGAGATTTCCGCGCGCAAGTCCCGCCCATTCCCGCGGACCGCTGCGCGCTGAGCGCCGTCGAGGGATGGCGTGGCGAAATCATTCATTGGATTCGTACCGGCCCCGACAATCGCCTCGAACGTTGTAAGATCAAGGATCCCTCGCTGAATAACTGGCCGGCCCTGGTCGAGGCAGTCCAAGGAAACATCATTGCGGACTTTCCGGTCATCAATAAGAGTTTCAATCTTTCCTACTCGGGAACGGATCGCTAGCCAATGTTCAAGATCATCCAGAAAACGATCGCGACCGGCATTGTAACGACGAAGTATCCCGGCGAACCGGCTCAAGTCTCCGAGTGCTTTCGCGGGCGGCCGAGCTTCGACTTCGAAAAATGGAAGGATGCGCGGGACGCCGCGGAGATATGCCCCACCGGAGCGATTTTGGTGTGCGATGAGGATGGCTCGCGGCGAGTTACGGTCGACTACGGTCTGTGCGTCTTCTGCGGCTTGTGTGCGGAAGCGTCCGCCGATCAGGCCGTGCGAATCACCCAAGAATTTGAGTTGGCAAGTGCGGACCGTCGTAACCTCATCCTAACCGCGGAATACTCGTTGAATACCGACCGTACCCATCGGGAGTTGCGCGCCGTGCATCGGCGCCCCGGCAATGTCGAAGCGGACGTCGAGAGTGTTGGACAGAAAGCGCGCGAAAAGATTCAGAAACTCCTGAGGCGCTCCCTCGCCATTCGAGAAGTGGATGCGGGCTCATGCAACGGATGCGAACTCGAAATCGTTGCCCTGAACAATCCTGTCTACGACCTTGAACGCTTCGGCATTCAATTTGTTTCATCTCCGCGTCATGCCGATATGCTCCTGGTCACCGGGCCTGTCACCCGAAATATGGAGCTGGCCCTGTTGAAAACCTACCAAGCTATGCCAGAACCGAAAGTCGTGGTCGCGGTTGGCGCCTGCGGCATCAGTGGCGGCATTTTTGGCAAGAACTACGCCTCTCTTGGGGGCGTCGACAACGTCGTGCCCGTCGACGTTTACATTCCCGGATGTCCACCACGGCCGCAAGCTCTCCTCCACGGAATCCTGCTCGCTGTCGGACGACTCGGCGAAAGACTGTACGATGACCGCCGCCGTTAAAACTCCCTGGCACAAGAACGCCACCGGGCGGGAAGCGTAAAAGCAAGCCGTCCCGCGAACTAGGGAACGGGAAGGAAACTACAAGCCCCAAATACCGTGCAAGTCCGTGATGCGAGACGCAAGAAAGAGCTTGTAGAATCAACTACAGGTTTTTCCCGGAGCAATCGAAAGCGGCGGCCCAAACTTAGCGTTAGCCGGAGGGCTGAGCTGATAAAGTGCCGGATTGCTCTTCCATTCATGGGACTGTGACTTTTGTCATATGCGACCGATTCCCCAAAAAGCATGCTGTAAATGGAGTCAACGATTATGCAAAGTCTTAACGCGAACAGCGATGAACCGGAAGGATCTTTCGCTAGTCCTCAAATGGTAGGAGAAGGACAGCATCCCGACAAGTTGCAGGGACATTGGATCCTGGCGCGTGCTGGTAAACGCGTGCTGCGACCAGGCGGGCTTGAACTCACACGGCGGATGCTCGACGCGCTGGCAATCCGCCCACAGGATCGCGTCGTCGAGTTCGCTCCCGGACTCGGCGTCACGGCCCGGATTGTTCTGCAGCGCCATCCTTTAGCTTATTGGGGAGTGGAGCGCGAGCCTGCCGCAGTTGAATATCTGCGACAGCGGTTGTCAGGGGACAATGCCAAGATCGTGCAGGGTCAGGCAGAAAAATCCGGGCTCTCCGATGCCTGCGCGAGCGTGGTCTATGGCGAGGCAATGCTGAGCATGCAGAGTCAGGAACAGAAAAATCGGATCTTTGCCGAAGCCCGGCGAATTCTTGCCGCCGGAGGACGGTATGGGATCCACGAGCTGTGCTTTTTGCCTGACTATATTTCAGATTGTGTTCGACACGAGATTCAAGCGGCTATGTCAAAAGAAATCCATGCGGGAGTACAACCGCTGTCCCGGAGTGAATGGGTAAGATTGTTCGAACAAAACGGACTGAAAGTGACTTGGACCTGTAACGCGCCGATGCATCTGCTGGAACCACGACGCGTGCTGCAGGACGAGGGATTTGGTGGCGTTTTGCGAATCGCGTTCAACATAGCTACAAACTCGATGCTACGTCACCGGATTCTTGCCATGCGGCGGCTCTTCCGCAAATATGCAAAGCATCTGGGCGCCATCTCCCTGGTTGGACAACGAGAGCCGGGAAATGCCTGAATCAGCTCATTGGTGGTTTCCAAAAGTCATCAGGCCAGTTCGGAGAGCTGCGGATTTGGCTGTTGCCGGCTCCGCCGGTGGAGGATACTATATGACTATTATGCACACAGGAACCTCTCGACGCTCCAGTGTCGGGCACGAGTCTATTGATGGTACTCTCAGCGGACCCCTGCTCCAATTTGACCTAGCTGGCGAACTCGACCAACTGCACCGGGATGAATCATGGCTGCACCCCACGGGACGAAGTTCGAAGACGCTTGTAAAGCACCCGGATCTCCGCATCGTGCTGATCGCTATGAAGGCGAACACGCGCATGCATGAGCACACGGCGGCAGCCAGAATCTCGGTGCACTCGCTTAACGGCCATATCCGGCTCCATCTACCCGAGCGGGTGGTAGATCTCCCTGCCGGGCAACTGCTCGTCCTGGATCAGTGCGTTCCTCATGATGTGGAGGCAGCCGAGGACAGCGCCTTTCTGCTGACGCTCTCGTGGCCGCCCGAAACAAAGATTGTGGAGACGAAGACGCGAGGGAAGAAGACTGCCCGCCATAAACGGAAATAGCGCCTCGAAGAGAAAGCGCGCGGGGCCAGCGGAGAACTGAAGTTGCGACGCGGATAACGCCGGATGTGCTGATGAAAGCTAATCCGTAAGACGAGATAATGACGGTGGTGGAGGTGGCCAAAGATGAGTTCGCAGCAGGCACAGAGTAAGCGTGAAATCCCTATCGCGGAAGTCGTCCGCTTGATCGACCTTGTGAATTACCAAGAAGGAGCCGTTGTCAGCCGGACGCTGGTCAACCGCGCGACGGCAACCGTCACGCTGTTCGCCTTCGATGAGGGCCAAGGCTTAAGTGAGCATACATCTCCGTTCGACGCAGTGGCACATCTGCTGGAGGGCGAAGCGGAAATTGCGGTTTCTGGCAAGCCACTACGGACGACGGCAGGCGAAGCGGTTCTCATGCCCGCAAATCAACCTCACTCGCTGAAGGCCCTCAGTAGATTCAAGATGCTGCTGACGATGATCCGCTCATGAGCAACGCGGACCGGAGTGGAAGTTGTGCCCGGATCGACATTCCCAGTAGGGTCCTTATGGTGGGACGCTCTACTTTCATGGCCTGCCACGGGTTGGTAGGAAAAGGGTACTCGTCGTGAGAAAGGTCAAGGCCGAAATCCCCGTTGTCTTGACGATTGGGCATTCGACCCGCACATGGAAAGACTTCCTCGATCTCCTGCGGGCGCACCGCGTCAAGCGCGTCATAGACGTACGCAGTATCCCCCGATCGAGACACAACCCGCAGTTCAACCGGGAGACCCTGTCGACAAAGCTGCGGGCCGCGAGGATCGGCTACGTACATTTGCGAAAGCTCGGGGGTTTGCGCAATGCGCGACGAGATTCGCTGAACATGGGCTGGCGCAATACCTCATTTCGTGGCTTTGCTGATTATATGCAAACCTCCGAATTCGAAGCAGGGTTACACCGATTGATGAAATTGGCGGGGCAGAAGCGGACCGCGATTATGTGTGCGGAAGCGGTTCCATGGCGTTGCCACCGTTCGCTCATCGCCGATGCGCTGACTGTACGCGGAATTCGGGTTGATGACATTATGAGCATGAAACGTTCCCAGGTTCATTCGCTCATTCCTTTTGCACGTGTCCAAGGTCATCGCATCACCTACCCTGTCGGGAATCGCGGCGGCGGGCGAGTCCGCCCTGTTAGTTTTCGAAAGAGATTGCGGGAGAACCGACAAACCAAGGTTTAAGAATGTGATGAATGATGTAATGGAGGTTGCGATGTCCGATCTGTCCCCGGTTGCCAGCCAAAGACCTGTTTGGTTGGACGACAAGACAAAATCTGTTATGGACCGTGCCATCGCGCGTGAACAATCGCTTTCGCGCATGCTCATGACTTATATCGTCACGGGGCTGGTCTTCATGCTGCTCCCGGGAACATTTCTCGGTGTGTGGAATCTCATCAAAATCAGTAATCGGGAGGCGGCCGAATCCATCGCTCCTGCTTGGATTCAAGCGCATGGCCATGCGCAATTGTTCGGTTGGGTGGGCACTTTTATTCTCGGGATTGGCTTCTATTCAATTCCGAAGCTGCGCAAACTGAAGCCGTTTGCACTTTGGGAAGGGTGGCTATGTTGGGCACTTTGGGTCGTCGGTGTGACCACCCGCTGGCTTTCCAATATTTATCCCTGGCAGTGGCGCATCATAATGCCTATGTCAGCAGTGCTTGAAGTACTTGCGTTCTTGATTTTCTTTCAGGCCGTGGCGACTCACCGGCCGTCGCATGGCGTGCCGAAGCCGTGGGAATCTTGGATCTTCGTTGTGATTGCGGCCACTCTGGGTTTGCTAAGTTCGCTGGCGCTCAATCTTGGAGCCTCCATTCAACTGGCACTCCATGCAAGTTCACCGGCGTTCATGCACGAATTCGACCAGCGCTATTTGATTGTTTCCACCTGGGGCTTTCTGGTTCCGATGGTGTGGGGCTTCAGTTCGCGTTGGCTCCCAGTGTTCATGGGGCTGCGACCCCTACGAGGGTCTTTGCTCCTAGTAGCCGTTGCTTTAAACACGGCGGGTGTAGTGGCCGGCTTCCTCGAACGCTTTACTGTAGCCGGAGTTCTTTTACTAGGAGGAGCGGTGATGGCGGTGGTAGCAATCCGCTTCTTCGAGCGTACAGCGAAGGCAGCGAAGACGATCAATGTTCACGGGAGTTTTCCCATATTCATCCGGGTTGCCTATGGGTGGCTACTGATTTCAGCGGCACTCAGTATCTGGGCGTCGCGTGCTGGGGATGCGCCCGGAATCTGGGGAGCATCGCGACACGCGTTGACCGTTGGATTCATCGCGGCGATGGTTTTTTCCGTCGGGCAGAGAATTCTGCCGTCATTCTGTGGGATGCGCGTGTTATGGAGCCCGACGCTGATGCTAGTGATGCTGGTGCTGTTGATGACTGGCTGCACGCTCCGCGTCGCGTCTGAAATCCTCGCCTACCAAGATTACGCGGCTTGGGCATGGACCGTTCTGCCTGTTTCTGCGCTGATTGAGCTGACGGCGGTCACGCTGTTCGCCGTCAATCTGATTCTCACCTTCCTCCGACCGCCCATTGTCGCCACCCCGCTTAGCATGACCACCGAGTAGCGGCGAACAAAAAGACACGCGCGTCCGTAAGAAGAACCAAAAAGATAAGCCCGCGATCTCGTTTCCAGCTACTCGGCCACGTACTCCCTATCGCCAGAAGAATAGGAAAGCATCATTTCGGCGTCCTCACTTCCGACGTTTTCAATCCGGTGAGCCAGGTTGGCAGGAACCGTGAAAGCATCCCCCGGCTGGAGTAAGGTTGTTTCTTCGCCGACGAGAACATCCACCTTTCCTCTGAAAAGGTAGATCACTTCGTCCGCATTGGGATGACGGTGTTTTTTGCCGGATTGTCCATAAGTGGATTGTCCGGCAGTAAGGATCAACCGAGCGACGGTCACCGAGCTTCCCGACAGGACTTGGTTCGCCATCCATACCAGCGATCCCCACTGGCCCGCAGTCTTGGCTTTTTCCGCTTCAGATGCGGGGATATGCACGGCTTTCATGACTTTCTCTCCTCCTCCCCTCGTTGTCCCTGGGGGGAGAAACTGGATTATCCTGGATTTCGGTTTTGACTTCCCGGCCGACTGATAACATACAGCCGACCCCCGTCAGTATGCAATGCTCAGCTCCCACCAATGAGCTTCCCATCATCCTTCGGCAGGGAGACCACTGAACTTTCTCGATCCAAATAGCCTCGTTTATTCGCATCCCCGTTAACACGAGAACATAGAGGATCGTTCGCAGGGGATTGTCAGCAGCGGCGAGTAGACGCTCAATTTCGGACGTCTCGCAACTTCGGAATTCAGGCTAAAACATGTTTAGCCGCGGACTGCCGGCCTTCGGGATGCAATTGTGCTCTCAGAGCTTCTCGGCGGCTGCGTTTCTGCCGGCGATGCGGCCCTGCACAGCGCATCGAGCCAGACCATGCAGGCTGAATCCACCTGCCGACTCGCCTCCGCAATATAGACCTGGGATGACATTGCCGTTCAGGTCTACCACCTGGCACTTCGCATTAATCCTGAGGCCTGAGCGCGTGTCGTGGATCACGGGCGTCGCCCAGGCGGCGTGAAACGGCGGCGCCTGAATCTTGAATTTAGGCGCGGGCTTCCCGAAGTCAGCATCCTTGCCAGCGTCCACGAAAGAATTGTAGCGAGTCACTGTATTTTGCAGGGCATCGGGAGGCATCGGCTTACGCTGATACTTGTTCGCAATCTTCCCAGCCAATTCCGCGATGCTGTCTGCGGAAAAGAAGTACCCCGCGGCGGTATCCACGTAGGGAGGCGCAACCGTCCAGCCCTCGCGCTTCACGGCGTCCGCATCGAAGATCGCCCAGATCGGCCCGCCGCCGGCATCCGTATCGCCGGTTCCCGCCAATGCGGCATTGATGAAGTTCGAAGGCGAGTACTTCACATTCGCAGCATTGAGGTAGCTGCGTGGGATGTAGGGCTTGATGGAATCGTAGTTGTTCGCCGGGAACTGGCCTTGCGTCTCATCATAAAATCGCAGGCCCGCTTGGTTCACGAGGATCGCGTCCTGGTAATCCTTTACGGAAAGGCCCGTGGCGCGCGCGAGAGAAAAGATAGGGCTGTCGGGCTGCCAGGTTAGATTCACATATCCGTACTGGCAACCGATCCAACCCGCCTTGGTAACATTCTGGCCAAATTCTCCAACCTGGTTGTAAGCGCCCCAGAGCGATGCCCCGATGGCCATGGCGGCGATTTCTCCGCTGGCGTCCTGGAAGGAGTACGGCTCGCCGGCCACCTGGTACTCTTCGGTCAGCCGCGGATCGAAGATTCTGCGAAAGTTCACATTACCGCTGTGTCCCCCGGTGCCGATGATGACGCCTTTCTTTGCGCGGATGTTTACGGTCTTGCCTTGGTTCGTTGCCGCGATTCCAAGAACTCTTCCCGAGTTTGGGCTTTCGCGGATGATGCTGGCCATCTTGTGCTGCAACAGGATTTGCACGCCCAACTTCCTGGCAGTCGCTTCGAGCGGCCGGATAAGACCGACGCCTGAGGAGGTGGTCGCCGCACGTTCGGGGCTGACCGCTACGCCAGTCTGAACCCGCACCCACGCCATCGCCGCGGCATGACTCTCCCGGGGAGCCGAGTTCCCGGTGGCGTGCCCGCCGGCTGTGTCCGGAGGTTTGTCCACAAATATGACGCCGTGAGCTATCAGCCACTCGTGGGTCTTGGCGCTTTCGTCGGCAAAGGCGCGGATGATTTCTTTGTCGTTGTACCTGTAATCGGGGAACCCGTTGGGTTCCACCACCGACCAGTCCGTCAGGTCCGAGAACAGCAGGTCCGGCGAATCGACGACGCCGTATTTCTGCTGCCGGCTCGTCCCGCCACCCAGCGCTACATTTCCCCCGCTCAATATGGCGTGTCCACCGACGTCCGAGTTCGCGTCGATTAGAATCACGGACGCCCCGCCTTCGATCGCTTGAATGGCCGCGGGCAGCCCCGTGGCTCCCGCACCAATTACGACGACATCCGCCTCCTTGTCCCAATGCGCAGGCCGTCCTTGCGCCTTTGCTTCTTCTGAGCCCAGTCCGGTCCAGGCCACGGCGCCAGCGCCTGCCGCTGTCGTTTTGATGAAATCTCGCCGTGATAAGCCCTTCTTATCGCGTCTGTCTCGTTTCATAGGATTCACCCAAATTTGCGATTTTGACTTGGTTCTCGCGCAAAACCATATGTCCAGCGGTGTCTAATGTCAATCTCAGATCAGCTGCGGTGTTGCGAGGCCAATTTTATTTGGACGGCCAGTTGGGGACGCTTAATTCAGGAATCGCTGCGCCGTCTTTGCGCGGGTCGGAGGCTCCATAGTTCACACCGGTGGCGTAATCGCGCATCACGGCCTGGCCCCCACCGAACAGATCCGAGAAGCCGGTGTGCATGGTGAGCTTGTGGCCCTTGGCTTCCAGTTCCTGGCGCACGTTGCCGGGAAGACGATTTTCCAGATCGAGGTCGCATCCGGCGAAGGAGAGCTTGGTGAACCGCGCGGTTTCGAGCGCCGCCTGAATATTCTGGTGGAAGTCAACGACGTGCGATACGAACTGCGCGTGCGCCTGCGCCTGGTTCCATCCGCCCATGATGCCGAAGGCAATCCGAATCTGATCCTTCTGCATAAATGCCGGGATGATGGTGTGCAGCGGGCGCTTATGACCCGCGAGAGCGTTCGGAGAAGCCGGATCGAGGCTGAACAGCGCGCCCCGGTCGTGCAGAACAAATCCCGTGCCTTCGGCGACTAATCCCGAGCCGAATTCCGCGTAGTTGGATTCGATCAGCGAGACCATGTTGCCCTCGCGATCCACAACACTCAGATAGACCGTATCGCCGGCGTCGGGGACGAGCGTGCCCGGCGCTACTTCGCAGTTCGCGTGCTCCATGTCAATCAGCTTGGCGCGCTCGGCCGCATATTGCTTCGAGAGCATTCCGGTGACCGGCATTCTAGAAATCTTCGGATCCCCGATATAGCGCAGGACGTCGGCGTAGGCCAGCTTCTTGGCTTCGATCTGCACGTGGAGGGCGCGCGCCGAGTTCAAGCCAAACTGAGCGAGGTCGAACCGCTCCATCAGATTGAGCATTTCGAGCGCGCCGATGCCTTGCAAGTTTGGCGGCAGCTCATAAACGGTCCAGCCGCGGTAGGTCGTGGAAATCGGCTCAACCCACTCGCTCGAATAATCGGAAAAATCTTTGGCGGCGAATGAGCCGCCGTGGCGCGCGGAGAGCGTCAGGAGGCGCTGCGTAATCTCTCCGCGATAGAAAGCGTCGCGGCCGTCCTTCGCGATCTGGCGCAATGACCAGGCCAAATCCGGGTTGCGAAACACTTCGCCAAGTTGCGGCGCTCGGCCGGAAATCAGAAATGTCCGGGCAGCGGTCTCATCGCCGCGAAGCATGTCGACATTCTTCGCGAAGTGCAGCGCAATCCATTCGGTGACCGGGAAACCGTCCTGGGCAATCTGAATCGCGGGAGCCAAAACTTCGTCGAGTTTCTTTTTTCCGAACCGATCGAGCAGTTTCTGCCAGCCATCGACGGCGCCGGGAACGGTGGCGGATTCGATTCCGTACCCCGGCATGGCGGGCAATCCCTTGGCATGAAGGCGCTCGATTGACTGTCCGGCCGGAGCCCAGCCGCTGGCGTTCAAGCCGTAGTATTTTCCACTCTTGGCGTCATAGACGATGGCGAAAAGATCGCCCCCGATGCCATTCCACATCGGCGCGACAACTGTCATCACGGCATGCGCGGCGATGGCCGCATCCACGGCGTTTCCGCCGCGTTGCAGGACGGCGGCGCCGGCTTGCGAAGCCAGCGGAGATTCTGTCGCGACGATTCCGGATTGCGAGATGACCATCGAACGGCCCTGCACGCGGTCCTGCGCGGAGGCCATTTCCGGAGTCATCCCCGGCACCAAGAATGCCGCGGCCAGCAGCAAGGCTCGGCCATGGAGAAATTTGCGCATTTACCCACCCAACTCCAGATCATAAGAAATAAGAGGCGCCAGTGCGATTCACGGCGCCAGCGGGCACACTTTACCGTTCTGGTCACGATGAAGCAACCAGTTATTGCCCCAAGTCTATTCCGTCAGACACATCGTCGATTCCGTTGGGGGCATGATTCGGTCGTGCGCGGCCAGCCGATCCGCCCGTGTTAGAATGGCCGCCAATTTATAGCCGTCTGAAGCGACCTGAGGAGCTCAACAATGACGCACTTTCGAGAAAAGCGAGGCCGCGTCGCCGCTGCGATGATCCCTACGGTGTTGTTCCTGCTCGGATTGATTGCGTTTTCCGCGATTCCGCTCGCGGCACAGAATGATCCTGCCGAGCCGTTGCAGAACAAACCGAATCCGAAGGTTTTGCCGCGGCCGACTGGGGCTATACCCCGTGATGCCGTGGATGAAAAATCGATGCGCGAGCTGATCGAGCGGTTGGTGGATTGTGGCACACGCAGCTCACTTTCCTCGTGGGACGATTCCATGCGTGGCGCGGGTTGTGGGCGCAACCAAATTGTTGCGCGTCTCAACGAAATTGCCAACGCGTCGGGAGGGAAGCTGCAAGTGGTGGTCGACAAGTTCGAGGCCGTCTCCGGGCGCACAAACAGCAAGCCCGCCCACATGGAGAACGTCTACGGCATTCTGCCGGGTTTCGATCCCACGCTTGCGAAGACTGTATTCATCATTTCCGGGCACTTCGACAGCCGCGCCTCCGACGTGATGGATCCGAGTCTGGACGCGCCCGGCGCGGATGATGATGCTTCCGGCGTAGCGGTGAGTATGGAATGCGCGCGCCTGCTGAGCCGCGCAGAGGCAAATGCGCGCGGACCGTATCGCGCCACGCTCCTGTTTGCGGCAATCTCAGGTGAAGAGCAGGGCCTGCTCGGCAGCGCAAGGTTGCTCGAATGGGCGAAGCAACAGGGCTACACCGTGGGCGGCATGCTCGATAACGACATCGTGGGCAGCGACCCCGCAGCCGGCGCGCCGCATCGCGTGCGCCTCTTTTCGGGAAGTGGCGATCAGGATGACAGTGACTCGCCTTCGCGCGAACTCGCCCGCGCCATCGAAGAGATCGACGGCCGCGAGGCACTCCGCCTGATTTTCAATATCGACCGGCTCGGCCGCGGCGGCGATCATTACGTTTTCTACAAGGCCGGGCTGCCCTCTGTGCGTTTCACGGAACCGCTCGAGGATTATCGCCACCAGCATCAGACGCCGCGCACGGAGAATGGCGTCGAGTACGGCGATCAAATGAAATACTTGAATTTCACCTTCATGGGCAATGTAGCCCGGAACAATGCCGAAGCGCTTCGGCAGTTGGCGCTGGCGCCCGCGCCGCCCAGGGACGTGAAGCTTTCCGGTGGAATTTCACCGGACGCCAAACTCGCGTGGTCCGCGGACGACGATCCGGGTCGCGCAGGGTTCGAAATCCTCTGGCGCGAGACCACAGACCCTCGCTGGCAGATCTATGATTTCGTGACGTCGGCGAAAGAAGGTGTGTTGAATGGCGTATCCACCGACAACCGTTTTTTTGGCGTACGCGCGGTGGGCAAAAATGGCGCCCGTTCGATTGCTGTGCCAACGAATACAGGACGAAGACTGCCGCCCAGTTAGGGAACTATCCACAATGGGCATACCGAGGTAAGCCGCAATTCTCAGGGCGCGCGCCTTTATCGCTCTCGCAGCGCATCCAACGAAAAGCGATTTTGATCGAGGTGCACGAGGAGATAGTAATAAAGAAACGCGTAAATCAGCTGCAGGCCCGAGACGAGCCAATCCTGCGCGAGATTGGTGCCGAAGACCAAACACATAATCACGAGGCCGCCCGCAATCAGAGAAAAGCGAGTGGCGATTCCAATTATCAGTAACAACCCAAGAATGGTCTCCACCCAGGGCTGCACGGTGGCAAAGCTGGATAGCATGCTGGCCGGAACGTAGGAAGCCTTTTCAAAGTAGTGGGTCAAATACGCGAGGAATGCGGTATGGCCCATGAGAATGCGGCTCACACCGTGGAGCATGATGTTCGCGCCAAACGACACGCGCAGGATCGTGTAGGCCACGACCCCGTCGGAGTTTGGACTTCCCGTTCCGGAGACATTCGCCGCGCTGACGGACTCGCTCATAAAAAACCTCCCACGACTTTGGATTTGGCCGTTCGGGCCGCGTGCTTCCCGCTATCCCAGGTTCCGAAAATATAGGCCGCAGTCTATCCTTTCGTTGCGTATCGTACAATCAGGACTTGGTTGCTAAACAGTGTCCGTAGTTGGCAAGCTTTATGGATTTCGTCTGGGATAGTCGAGAGTTCGACGAGCGAGGAATCGCGCGCCGGGATGAATCTTGGCTCTCGACTGTCAACTCTCAACTCAGGTTGCTGGGTGGCTATTTCGCGCCCATCGCTATCTTGTCGCTGTTCTTTATAGTGACCAACGCGACGACGTTTACGCCGCTTTCGGTGAGGGCGAGTTTGCCGTCGGCAAAGTGCATCATGTTGCGGATGACGCCTCCGCCGGCGGGGATCACCCAGGTTTGGAATTTCTCTGTCTTGGGGTCAAAGCGGACGAGCGTATTCGGCTTCACGTTCGCTTCGCTGTACCAGACAATCCCATTCACGATGGTGATTCCGTACGGTTTGGATTTGGGACCGCCGGGAGAGGGCCACTCGCGATTCATTTTGCCGGTCTTGGTGTCGAACCGGCCGAGGTAGCCGCGTTCGTAGTCGCTGTAGTAGAGAACGTCATCGGCAGTGATGGCAACCCGCCGCGGGCGGGCGTTTTCATCCGGCAAGAGATATTCATGAATTGCCATAGTGTCCGGATCAATGCTGGCGATTTTGTTGGCGCCAAACTCGACGAAATACGGAATGCCTTTGGTAGTCACCACCATGCCGTAGGGGTTCGCCTTCGGCGTGGGCACCGTTACCGTCTTGATGTCACCCGTCCCCGGTATCAGCCGCCCCACGATGTTGGCCCCTTGCGCGGTGAACCACAGCGTCCCCTTCTGATCGAAGATGGGCGTGTGAGGATCGCGGACCTCGGGGTCGAGCGGATACTCGGTGAATTTTCCCGTTCTTGGGTCGAACTTGCCGATATAGGCCTTGAAGTTGGCCGTGAACCAGATGTTGCCCTGCTTGTCCATCACCAGGCCGTGAGGGCCTGACCCTGGCGTGTCCGGATGATATTCCTTGATGTCGCCCGTCTTGGGATCAATGTGCCCCAGCACATTGGCCATGTGTCCCGTGTACCAAATGGTTCCGTCCGGCGCGGCGAGCGGATCATGGGGCCGCGAGCCGGGCGTAGGCAGTTGCCACTCCTGGAAGGAGACCTCGACGTTTCCGGGGATCAGCACTGCCGGCGGCGTGGGCTTCTCGGGGAAATTCTTGATCAAATAATTTGTGACCACCTCGACCTGATCTTTAGGCACATTGGCGCCGACGTTCAGCATCATCGCCATGTCGATCTTCCATTCCTCGGGTGAATGGCCGGAGTTCGTGATGAGGCTAAGACTGTGACACGCGGCGCAGGCGGTCTGGATTGTTTCTTTTCCTTCTCCGGCAGGCAATTGGATGGGGCCACGGCCTTGCGCCGGCTCCTGGCTCCAGGCGGGAAGTGCAAGAGCCAACAAAACTGTTCCCACGAATGAGAAAAATGATTTCGCGGACATAGGTCCTCCCTCGAAAACCTCGAAAAAAGGCGGTCTTAGTCTTAGAAGTCGAAGTCTTCCTTCGGGTTTCATTAATAATTTCCCGGCGGGCTCCAAGTAGAGCCCGCACCCGTTCCCGGCGGGCTCCACGCCCCGATCCGATCGGGGCGTTCAGCGTAAAAGTAGAGCCCGCACCCAATTCCGGCGTGCTCCAATCCCGCATCGGCGGGACCGCACCCGATTCTCCGCGGATCGAACGCATCCTGGAAAGCCGTATCGGGTATGCGCGGCGTACTCGCCTTCGTCAGAATATGCTTCCGGTCACCTTCTTAGCATGAAACGCCGTCATTGGGCAATTCCGGGATCGTCCCCAGGACGCGATTTGCCAGCAGGTATGTCTCCCTTGCAACTCTCCGCAAACTATAATAGTAAAGCTACTGGCTGGATCGTTTAAAATCGGTTTTGGAAGTATCCTGACGACGAAAAGGGAGGACATTCAGCATGAGAACGATAGCACTTCGGCGATTCATCACTCTGGCGTTTCTTCTGACAGCGGGCATTGGTTCCGCGACCGCGCAGCAAGCAACTCCGCCACCGGCAGCCCCTCCGGGGCCGCCATTTCTGCTTACGACGCCCGCGTACGCCGACGGCGCCGAAGTGCCGGTGAAGTTTACATGCGCGGCGAAGGAAAATATGGTGTCACCCCTGCTGCAATGGACGAATGCGCCAAAGGACACCGCGAGTTTCGCCTTGATTTTGCATGATCCGGAAGCGCATCCGGGCAAAGCCATGTTTGACGTGACGCACTGGATGCTGTGGAATGTGCCGGGAACCGCTACGCAACTTCCTGAGAACGTGAAGCCCAATCCGCAGTTACCCGACGGCACTCAGCAGGGCAAGAATATTCGCGGAGTGAGTGGCTACCTGGGACCCTGCGCGCCCCCAGGCAAATTTCACCATTACACCTACGAACTGTACGCGCTCGATCAAAAACTCAGCCTGGACTCCTCGGCCAGCCGCGCCGATCTCCTGAAGGCCATGGACGGCCATATCCTCGGAGTGGGTGTATACGTAGGCCTGTTTCACCAGTAGCCCCTGTTTGGTTGCCGAGATCCTACATGCTGGCCGCCGCGTGCCCGAACAGGGCACGCGGCGGCCTCGCGCTTTTATTAGGAAGTATTTGTTACTGTGCAGGCTCGCCGTTGCGAGGCTGTTCTTGCCTGGCATTATTGGCAGCTGGCTCGATGCCCGCTGACTTCCGCGCCCGATTCCGGGTCGAGGCTGAAACAGTCAATCACGGCCACCAGCATCAAGATGGAAACCAGCACGAAAGCCACTTGAAAGTCCGCTACGGTGGGAGCGCCGCCCGAATGTTTATTCAGCAGCGCAGCCGCGCGTAGCGCGATGGCGCCGGCCGCCACGCCTGTTCCCATGCTCAGCTGCGTCACCATGCTGAAAAAGCTCGTGGCGGAGCTCATCTGCGGCTTTGGAATGTCCGCAAACGCAATCGTGCTGAGGCTTGTAAACTGCATCGAGCGGCACAACCCGTTCACGAACAATACGCCCAGGATCACAATCGTCGGCGTGCGTGGCGTCAGCGCGGCGCAAGCAAGAATCAGGAATGCCGTCAGAATTCCATTTACGATCAGCACCGAGCGAAAGCCAAAGCGTCTTAGAACCGGAGTCGTGACCGTTTTCATTCCGAGATTGCCGGCGAAAAGACCCAGCATTAGCAGGCCGGATTGAAATGCATTCAACCCAAAGCCGACTTGAAACATGAGAGGAAGCAGGAACGGAGACACGCTGATCGCGATACGGAAAAGAGACCCTCCCCAGATCGTGATCGCAAATGTTTTCATCTTGAGCGAGCTTAGATTGATGAGAGGCGCCGGAGCGCGCCGGAAATGAAGAACCGCCAGGACGCCCAAGACGCATCCGCACGCCAAGAACAGCAAGGTGGTCAGCCACGGAGTATCCTGCCGCCCAATCAATTCCAGGCCATACATAAAGGTTACGCACGCCGTGCCGCACAGCACGAAGCCGAGCCAATCGAACGGCTTCGGTTGCTCCTCTCTTGAATTGGGGACCCACAGGGCGGCCAACGCAATGGCCAGCACACCCAGCGGCACGTTCAGAAAGAAAATCCAGTGCCAGGAAGCATAGGTGGTGATGAAGCCGCCGACCGGAGGCCCCACAACGGGAGCCACGAGTCCAGGCCACGTGATGTAAGTGATGGATCGTATCAGATCGTGTTTCTCCGTGGTGCGCAGCACCACGAGGCGTCCGACAGGCACCATCATCGCGCCTCCAATCCCTTGTATGACGCGAGAAGCGGTGAACTCCCAAAGCCCATTGCTCAGCCCGCAAAGAATCGAGGACAAGGTAAACACCACAATGGCGGAGACAAACACGGTGCGCGCTCCGAAACGGTCCGCGAACCACCCGCTGATGGGAATGAAGACCGCGAGCATCAACAGGTAGGCGGTCATGCCGATGTTGAGATCGACAGGGCTTACGTGGAAGGAACGTCCCATCTGCGGCAAAGCCGTCGCTATGATCGTGCCATCGAGATTTTCCATGAAGAACGCGCCTGCAACCAGCAGGGCGATGGATGTTGATTTGGCGGAAGAGTGTGACAGTTCACTCATAATGTCCGGAAGGTTTGCAATCTGGAACGAAAATGCCGCCTCGCCGCGGAATCCATGCACGAATGATCTGCGGAGAATAAATCTAGCATCTATTTCTTCCTGCCGCGACGGAGTTTCCAGTGATTTTGTCCGCAGGCCGGCAGCTCATACACCCTCGGATTGCTGAAGTGGTATGCTTTGCGTGACGGCAGTTTTGATCAGTGAAGAAGCTGATTCGAACTTGCCGAGGAGGGCATCATGGCCGAAAAAAAGGTTATAGCAGTGCTAGGGGCGACAGGCGCGCAAGGCGGCGGTTTGGTCCGTGCGATTCTGAACGATCCAACCGGCGGTTTCACCGCGCGCGCTATCACCCGGGATGTCAACGGAGCTAAGGCCAGGGAATTGGCAAAGCTTGGCGCTGACGTCGTGGCCGCCGACGTTGACGATGTCGCGAGTCTGGAAAAGGCTTTCGACGGCGCTTACGGCGCCTACTGCGTCACATTTTTTTGGGCGCACTTTTCGCCCGAGAAGGAAATCGCCCAGGCGCAATCCATGGCTGCGGCGGCCAAGCACACCGGACTGCAACATGTCATCTGGTCCACATTGGAAGACACGCGAAAGTGGGTGCCCGTCAGCGACAACCGCATGCCCACTCTCCAGGGGAAGTACAAAGTCCCGCACTTTGACGCCAAGGGCGAGTCGAATCACTTTTTCAGCGATCTAGGAGTTCCCACGACGTTCCTGCTGACGTCGTTCTACTGGGACAACTTCATCTACTTCGGCAGCGGCCCTCAAAAGGGCCCGGACGGAAAGCTGGCCATCACTTTTCCTCTGGGCGACAAAAAGCTGCCGGGCATTGCCGTCGAGGACATCGGCAAGTGCGCCTACGGTATTTTCAAGAGGGGCGGGGAATTCATCGGCAAGACCGTCGGGATCGCCGGTGAACATCTGACCGGCGCACAAATGGCCGCCACCTTTACGGAAGTGCTCGGCCAGGAAGTCCGCTATAACAGCGTGTCCCCGGATGCGTACCGCGCGCTCGGTTTCCCGGGCGCCGATGATTTGGGCAACATGTTTCAGTTCAAGCGCGATTTCGAGGAATACTTCTGCGGCGCGCGCAACCTCGCCTTCGCGAAGTCTTTGAACCCCGCGCTGCAAAACTTCAAGACTTGGCTGACCCAGCATAAGAACGCCATCCCGCTCGGGTCAGGCGCCGCCAGCGCGTAGCGCTGGTCGAACTCGATGAAGTAAGTCTTTCGTCCGTTAAATTGGCGCGCGTGACAGAGAAGTGGGCAGGAATTCAACACAGAGGGCACAGAGAACGCAGAGAAAAGCTGAGAAGGTTTCCTTCCTTCTCAGTGCTCTCTGTGTCCTCTGTGTTGAATCTTTAGAATTGTGTGCGAAGGACCGGAGGCGCCGTTTACTGCACAGCAAAGACGAGGACCTCGGCGGAAGCGGCTCCGTGCGGCGGCACGGCTACAAAATATTTTTTCAATTCGGGCACCAGCAGTCCGGTCTTGCCCAGCGGGCCAGTGGGAATCTTCCCGATGGATTTGTAGTGGTCCGCGTCAATCTGGTGATAGACATTGACGAACCCCTCGCCGCAGGCCACGTAAATCCTTTGCGTCGCGGGATCGTAGACCATGTCGTCCACGCCGGTCGATATCGGGAGAGTCTGCAGCGACTTCCCGCTGTCGGAATCAAGCACAACCAGATTGCCGTCGCGGCACGCGACGAAGAGCCGATGACGCGTTTCGTCAAGCGCGACGCTGGCGTTCACATGACATCCCGTTGCCGGCCAGGTCGCCACAACAGCTTTCTTGTTGCGGTCGATCACGGCGATGGCGTTCTTCTCGGTCGCATTCAGGAACAATCGGGGGCCCGATTTCTCGGCTACCATGGCCTCGAGACGATTCGAATCAATCTTGATGTCGCTCACGCGCTCGCCGGTGCTGGTATCCACGATGCTCAGCAGGCCATAATTCAGTCCCGCGTCGAGGCCGCCGTTTGCGATGTAAAGATAATGGGTGATGGGGTCATACCCGGTGGCATCCGCGTCCGTCAAAAGTTTTACAGTCTTCAAAAGCTGGTAGCTTGTTCCGTTGAAGATCTTCAGCGCCCCTTCGGAGCCATCGGTCACGAAAATCCGGTCAATGTCGGCGCGGTACACCACCGAATGCCCGACGCCGATTCCCTTGATGCTGTGAATGAATTTGCCTGACTGAATGTCGTAAACTTCCACCGACTTGTTATCTTCGGGGACGACGAATAGCCGGTTGCCTTTCAGATCGGGCGTCAAGTGGTCGAAATGATTCTGAACGCCCGGCATGCGTGTCGTTGTCAGGTTCTTCGCCAACTGGTCCGCCGGAACCTCCGGTTCGCCGCTGCGAATATCCGGCAGCTCGATCTTCTGAATCAATTTCAATGGCGGCGTATCCTGGGCAAACACGGCGGCGCGCGGCGCGCTACCCGCAACGAGAACCAGCGCAACGCACCAACCAATAAAGGACGCAACACAGTGATTCCGGCGCATCATCCCCCCTTGATTTATAAACTGCGATTCACAGCGGCACAGCGTGGCGAAATGATAGCACGCGGCTGGCGTAGGCATGGATTGGTTTGTGCGAGGCCGGGGTTAGCCTTCGCCGCCAACCTCGATTTCTCCCATGCCGTCGCAGGACGGGCATTCGCCGCTGCCGCCGCACATGGAACAAGACGATTCAACTTCGAACGCGCCAAAAGTCTCGTCTCTCGCGATTTTTCCGCTGCCGTGGCATCCTGGACAAACCCCGTCGCCAGGAGTGTCGCAATTATGGCAAGTCAAAGTGGTCATATTGCTCCTCCCACCACCCGCCTTTGGTGATTCTGTTCCAGGTGTTCGCCACTGTCAAACTGCGCCGGGTAGCACAGCCCCGCGATTCGACGCAGCAAACTGAGTTGAGAGTTAACAGTTGAGAGTCGAGAGCCAAGATTCATCCCGGCGCGCGATGGCTCGCTATTCGAACTCTCGACTGTGAACTGGCAACTCTCGACTATCCCAGAGCAGATCCATCGCGCTCGCGAATCAAGCGCGGCTCGCTGCCGTGGACTTCCCTCGAATGATCTCGACAAGCTCTCGTGTGACTGGCGCGTCGAGGCCGTGTTCCTTAGCGCCGCGCAGAATCGGCCCGGCAATGGCGTCCAGCTCGGGAGGGTTCCCGGCGGCGATGTCTTTCTGCATCGAGGTGCGCGACACAGCCGGCTTGTGGCCGAAGAATGCGATGAAGGGGGCGGGGTCCAGCGGGGTGCCGCTGGCACCGCTCACGGCACATGCTTCATACACGCAAGACTCCGCCCGCTTCCGCCACTCCGGGTCACAGCTCACTTCGCCCAGGGTCAGGCCCGAAGCCGATGTCGTAAGCGCGCATGCCGCCAGGATAGCCAGCTTGTTCCATAGCATTTTTGGCTCATTGGCGCTGAAATGGCATTGGAAACCGAACTGCCGCAATTTCTCCATCGTGGACGCGAGCCGGCTCTCGCCGATGGAAGACACGACGAGACGCACAGACGGAGACCGCTGAACGATTTTCCCTGGAGCAACGCGCTCGGATTCGACGCCGATGGTTGCCGGAACAACACGCTCGTGGCCGAATCGGGCGCGCAGCAGTGCGACATGATCGATTCCATTCAATATGGGAACGATGGCCCCGATTTCATTGGGGTTCTCTACGGCGCGCAATGCCGCATCGAGTTGTGTGGCCTTCACGGTGACCCAGAGGACATCGAAAGGTTGCGTCACCTTGGTGGCGCGCTCCACGGGCACGCTGAACGTACCGAAGGGGCTTTCGAGCGACAGCTCGGGAGGATAGCTCTTGAGCGCCTCCGGCCGAAGCACCACGGTTACCGCTTCTCCCGATTTGGCCAGCGCCGCGCCGATCAGTCCGCCTACTCCGCCAGCTCCCAGAATTGCGTGCCGCATCTTCTCCTCCAGATTCCAAGTAGCAAATCCATTTTAGTTTGTACTTCTGGACAGCCGGTATTCTACGCCGGATTGGCGTTGTTCACACCGTTTCCGGCCGGTCCAGTAGCACAGACTGAAGTCCGTGCTACTAAAACCCTGCGGCGCGAATCTAATGGCCTGCTGTCTCTACCATTTTGTGGAAAGACCGTGTAAAATTTGGGACTCACGGCTGCATCGCCTGTCCGTGGGTGGGACACTTCGAAGATATGACCTCCGCATGGTGACCGAAAGAAGCACATCCAATAAAATAGCCTACTTTTGCATGGAGATTGCGGCGGACCCTGCGATCCCTACGTATGGCGGCGGCTTGGGGATACTTGCCGGTGACATGCTCCGTTCGGCAGCAGACCTTGAGTTGCCGATGGTGGCCATAACGCTGGCCTACCGGAAGGGCTATTTTCGACAACGCCTGGACTCCGGCGGCAATCAGACCGAAGAACCTGATCCCTGGATGCCCGAAACGGTGCTCCAGCCGGCGGAAATAACTTTCACGGTTCGCATCGAGGATCGCGATGTCCAGGTTCGAGCGTGGCGCTACAACATTCGTGGCCTGTCCGGGTTCGTCGTTCCCGTATACCTGCTGGACACGGATTTGCCGGAGAACTCGGACTGGGACCGCTCTCTTACCGACTCTCTCTACGGTGGCGACCAGCACTACCGCATCTGCCAGGAGGTGTTGCTGGGGATCGGCGGCTTCAGCCTGCTCCGCGGCATCGGAATCAAGAATGTGAACAGCTACCACATGAACGAGGGGCACGCGGCATTTCTCACGCTGGCGTTGCTCGAGGAACAGCTTGCGCTCCGCAAGTACACGGTTCCGGTGGAAACTGACATCGAGGCTGTGAGGCGCCGATGCTTGTTTACGACGCACACGCCCGTGGTAGCGGGGCACGATCGCTTTCCCTGGGACCTTGTCAAACAAGTTCTCGGCGAAACCCGAGCGGCGCTCCTGCAACAAGCAGGCTTCGGCGCCGAGGGTGTCTTGAACATGACCGACCTCGCCATCCACTTCTCGCGGTATGTAAACGGGGTGGCCATGCGGCACGGGGAAGTCTCGCAGAATATGTTTCCGCAATTTCCGATTCACGCGATTACCAACGGAGTGCATGCGGCCACCTGGGCATCGCCGCCGTTTCAGGACCTGTTCGACAGCGAAATCCCGGAATGGCGCCGCGACAATGCGTATATGCGCTACGCCGTCGGCATCCCGCTCGAGGAAATCAGAAAGGCGCACGGTCTTGCCAAAGCCGCGCTCTTCAAGGAAGTCCAGCGGCGCGCCGGAGTGTCGTTCGACGAATCCGCGCTGACCATCGGTTTTGCACGGCGCGCAGCGACCTACAAACGAGCCGATCTGCTCTTCAAAGACATCGAGCGCCTCAAGCAGATCGCCGCATCGCAGGGGCCGGTACAGATCATCTATGCAGGAAAGGCCCACCCCCAGGACTCCGACGGAAAGGCCCTGATCCAGCGCGTGATCCAGGCCGCTGCCGGACTGAACGGCGGCATCAAAATTGTCTACCTCGAAAATTACAACATGGAGCTGGCGAAGTTCATGATTGCGGGCGTCGATCTCTGGCTGAATACTCCCCAGCGGCCTCAGGAAGCCTCGGGCACGAGCGGCATGAAAGCCGCACTCAACGGAGTTCCGAGCCTGAGCGTGCTGGACGGCTGGTGGGTGGAAGGCTGCGTGGAAGGCGTAACCGGATGGGCCATCGGCTACGACGGCACAATCAGCGGCGATGACTCCGCGGCGGAGAGCGCTTCGCTCTACGACAAGCTCGAACACAAAATCATGCCGATGTTTTACACCGCCCCGGAAGCCTACGCCGAAGTCATGAGGTTCGCAATCTCCCTGAACGCGAGCTTCTTCAACACGCACCGCATGTTGAGCCAGTACAAAGCGAATGCCTACTCCCCGAAAACCCTTATCAAGAATGCGCAGGAAGTGCGGTAGGCGCGCCGCGCACAGCGGCTACTAATCCGGGATATCTCTATCGATTGACATAGAGCGTGCCCACGATTCACGCCTTTTGCGAAGCGCGTGGGTTAATCCTGAATTCCGAAGTTGGGTAGTGCGGAGGGTAGATGTGGTCTCTGCGATTTCTTGCGCGACCACCCGAAAACCGGCTCATGGCACAGAGATTGTCTTTCGTTTCTGGAATAATTTTCGGTGTGGAAGTTGGATTTTGCCCGGTCAATTCTCGATCGAGAGACAGGAACATCACCTCAAAACCCATGGCTTAGGGCGTTCGGTATGGGTTCCATAGGGGAATTCAGGTTTAGGTCTGCTTGGCGGCGATCCCGGGAACGCCATTCTCCGGAATGGCGTGATGCAAACCGCCGATCTGGAGATTGGCGTACCCGGATTTCAACCCCAAGTTCCCAAATCAACTTCGGAATTCAAGTTAATAGGTCACAGCGGCTCACCGGCGAGCCATTTCTTTCCTTTCGCGTAGAGCGCATCGGCGTCAGGGCCTTTCAGTCCCGGCATATCTGTTTTCACCTTGAATCCGAGGCTGGACTGGAGATAGGCGAGGTGGCGGTAGCCTTCCGGGAACTGCGCCAGAATTTTCGGGTCCAACTTCACCGTTGTTGACGGATCGATGGGGTCCATGCGGTCTTTTTCGTAGAACAGCCGCCGCAGGACGATGGCCCACCGGCCGGCGCGTTTCTCGAAGAAATCGTAGAAGCGGCCTGTGCACAACACGTCCACCAGGACGTCGTGAACCTTGGCGCGCTGGGAGATGGTCATCTTGGTTTGCGCGATGGCGCGGTTGCCGGCGATTTCGACGGACGTTCCGCCGAGCAGGTGCAGAATGCTGACGCCGCGCTTCCAGCCTTCCTGGTTGACTCGAATGAATTCTTCGAATGTGCCCTGAAACCACGTCGCCATCATGTAGCCGTCGTCGTGCCACACAGTCCGGAATCGTTCCCAATCTCCGGAGTCGCGCCACACGGCCCAGTTTTCGACGACTTCCTTGATGGCGAGTGTATCGAGCATTCTTTGGTCCATGGTCTTTACTCCCGTGTTCTAGTGACTCGTGGTAGTGACTGGTGACTAGTGACTGGTGACTGGTGAAAGGCGCAGACACTTGTTCCGTACTCCACAGAGTATCATTCACAACTTGCCTTCAACGATTCACGAGTCACGAATCACCAGTCACCGATCACCAGTCACCAGTCACGCTTTTTCCCCAACATACGTGGCGAGAAACCGCAGCGACAAGTCCCACGCCTGCTTTGCCGCTGATTCCTTATAGCTCGCGCGGGCATCGCAGAAGAAGCCGTGATCGGCGTCTGAGAATTCGACGTTCACGTAGGTCTTCTTGGCTTCCTTCATCGCCTCGACGACCGCGTGAATCTGTTCCGGCGGGATGTGGCTGTCGAGGCCGCCCCAGAAGCACAGCATTGGACCGTGCAATTGCGCCGCGCGCGGCAGCAGCGCCGGAGCAATGCCGCCGCCGTAGAATGAGATGGCGGCTTGCAGGGGAACCGCCGAGTTCACCAGGAACGAGACGCGCCCGCCCATGCAGAAGCCCACGCTGGCCGTGCGGTTCGGCAATACACGCGGATTCTTCTGTAGCCAGTCGAACGCCGCCTGCGCGTCCTTGATCAGACCTTCGGGAGTCAGCGCCTGCATATGCGGCATGCAGGCCGGAAAATTGTTGTAGGTTCCTTCGAAACCGGCCCCGGTGCGGTGAAACAATTCAGGGGAGATGGCCACATAGCCTTGCTTCGCAAAACGCTGTGTGACATCTCGAATGTGCGGGTTTACGCCAAAAGCTTCCTGAAAAACCAGCAAGCCCGGCAACTTTCCTCCATCGGCAGGGGTAGCCACGAATGCATTCATCATGGTGCCATCCGCCACCTGGAGTGTTACGTTTTCCGTGCGCACCGTATCCATCGTTTCACCTCGCTCGAAGGGGTTGTGAAGGCCGAGACATGATAGCTACCCCAGGGCAAAAATTCGATAGCGGAAGCGCCAAATCTTGCCATAGCGTCGCGGGCCGGATGGACCGCACTTTCCCACTTTGCGCCCTGGCGCCTTTTCCGAAGTCCAGCGGACGGGCCCTCTGTTACAATAAAAGATTAAAGGGCAAATAAAGGCTAAAGGGCGAAACCTCCAGAGAACCGCAGGCGTCCTTAATATAGAGAGTACGGTCGGAGTATTCATCCCAAATATACGAAAAGGCGGAGTTGTGGTTGCAAACGATCAGGGGGCATGCATTGCGTAGCGTGGCCGCGATAGGGTTAGGGGCAATCGCCATATTGGCAGGCGGCTGCGCGAAACAGGAGGCCAACACCAAAGCGGCGGGACCCCGCCCGGTGCCTGTCGTTGTGTCCAAAGTGGCGCAAAAGACGGTCCCGGAGCAGATGGAAGCCATCGGCAATGTGGAAGCGTACAAGACGGTTTCCATCAAGCCGCAAGTCTCCGGCCCCTTGATGAAAGTGCATTTCCAGGAAGGCGAGGATGTCCGGAAGGGACAATTATTGTTCACGATCGATCCCCGGCCGTTCGAAGCCGCGCTAGCCCAGGCGGAAGCCGCCCTCGCCAAAGACGCGGCCGTCGCCGAAAATGACCGCGTATCGGCCAAGCGCTATCTCGATCTGTTTCAGCAGGGAGTGGCTGCGCGGCAACAGTCGGACGACTACGCCTCCGCGGCCCAGGCGCAAGATGCGCAGGTGCGGGCCGATCAGGCAGCCATTGATACGGCGAAGCTGAACCTCGAATACTGTTCCATCTACTCTCCCGTTGACGGCCGGACCGGCAGCCTGCAGGTGCACGAAGGCAATCTGGTGAAGGGCAACGATGTTCCGATCCTGGTCGTCATCAATCAGGTGCAGCCGATTTTCGTCAATTTCGCCATCCCCGAAGACCAGCTTGCCGAAGTGAAAAAGTTTCGCGAGACCGGGCAATTGCGCGTCGAAACCGTCATTCCCAACGATTCCGGCGGACCCGAGCAGGGCACGCTGAGTTTCATTGATAACGCAGTGGACGCCGCGACAGGCACGATCCATCTGAAGGCGGTGTTTGCGAATCCGCGCAGGCGACTCTGGCCCGGACAATTCGTCAATGTTGTGCTGACGCTGGCCTCTTCTCCAAACACGCTCGTCGTGCCCGCGCAAGCTGTCGCTTCCGGACAAAATGGAAACTATGTCTTCGTCGTGAAGAGCGATAACACGGTGGAATCAAGGCCCATCGTGATCGGAAAAACCATTCAGGGGGATACGGTTGTGCAGAAGGGGCTGCAACCCGGAGAGACGATAGTGATTGACGGCCAAGTCCGGCTGGCGCCGGGCTCGCCGGTGGCTATTAAACAGGCGCCCGCGCCGCCGAAAACCGCGCCCACGGGAGCGCCTTCCGCTCCTAAGGGATGAGCACGGACTCGGAGAGAGGGCGAGCAAGCAGGGGCTCTGAAAGATGAACGTAACCGAAATCTTCATTAAGCGGCCGATTGCCACATGCCTGGTGATGTTTGCCATCCTGCTGTTTGGAGCGGCCTCCTACCGGTATCTGGCCGTCAGCGATCTTCCCAACGTGGATTTCCCGACGATCCAGGTGTCGGCGCTTTTGCCCGGGGCCAGCCCGGAAACGATGGCCTCTTCGGTGGCCACGCCTCTGGAGCAGCAGTTTTCGACGATCGCGGGACTCGATTCCATGACCTCGTCGAATACCCTGGGATCGACTTCCATCATCATGCAATTCACCTTGAGCCGGGATCTGGACGGCGCGGCGCTGGACGTGCAGTCTATGATCACGCAAGCGATGGGCCGGCTGCCGACGAACATGCCCAGCCCGCCGTCGTTCCGCAAGGTAAATCCCGCCGACCAGCCGGTCTTATACCTGGCGCTGGGATCAAAGACGCTGCCGCTTTCCACCGTCGATGAATTCGCCGAAACGTTCATGTCTCAGCGCATCTCGATGATCACGGGAGTCGCGCAAGTTCAGATCTTCGGCCCCCAGAAATACGCCGTTCACGTTCAAGTGGACCCGAGGGCCCTGGCCACACGCCAGATAGGAATCGACGAAGTTTCCGCGGCCGTACAAAAGGCGAACGTGAACTTGCCGACCGGGACGCTCTGGGGACACGACCAGGCCGTGACGGTGCAGTCCAACGGCCAGTTGATGAACGCGGCGGCGTTCAACCCATTGATCGTCGCCTACCGCAATGGCTCGCCGGTGCGGCTATCCGAGATCGGACGCGCGATCGATAGCGTGGAAAACGACAAGACCGCAAGCTGGTTCTCCGGGGAACGCTCAATTGTCCTGGCGATTTTGAGGCAGCCCGGAACCAATACGGTGGAAGTGGTCGACCGGATTAAAGCGCTCCTCCCAACGTTCCGCCTGCAAATCCCGCCCGCGATAGACCTGCAAATCATGTACGACCGCTCGGTCTCCATCCGGGATTCCGTCAGCGACGTGAAATTCACGCTCGTCCTGGCCCTGTGCCTGGTCATCCTTGTTATTTTCCTGTTTCTCCGCAACGTGTCGGCAACGGTCATTCCCAGCCTGGCGCTGCCGATGTCAATCGTCGGCACGTTTGCCGTGATGTATTTGTTCGATTATTCGCTGGACAACTTATCTCTCATGGCGCTGACGCTTTCGGTCGGATTCGTGGTAGATGACGCCATCGTCATGCTCGAAAATATCGTGCGCCACATGGAGCATGGCGAGGGGGCGTACGAGGCGGCGATCAATGGTTCCAGTGAAATCGGTTTCACGATTCTTTCGATGACGCTGTCGCTGGCCGCGGTCTTCATTCCCGTTCTTTTCATGGGCGGCATTCTGGGCCGGCTGCTGCACGAATTTTCCGTGACCATTATTTCCGCGATTCTCGTTTCGGGCCTTGTATCGCTCTCGCTCACGCCGATGCTGTGCAGCCGTTTCCTGAGCCCGCCGCAAGAGAAAAAACATGGGGCCCTGTTCAACGCTTTCGAACGCGTTCAGAACTGGATGCTGAGCGTGTACGAACGTGCGCTCCAGCGTGTCCTGCGGCACAAGCTGGCCACGATGGGCGTCTCCATCGCCATTCTGGCGGCCACCGGCTATCTCGCCATCCTCATCCCCAAGGGTTTCCTGCCGAGCATAGACACGGGCAATTTGTTTGCGTTTACAGAGGCCGCCCAGGGCATTTCGTTTGACGCGATGGTCGAGCACCAGCAGCAAGTTGCCGAGATCATGTGGAAAGACCCTTATATCGAGAACGGAATGTCCAGCATTGGCATGGGTGGCCCCAGCAATTCCAGCGGGAATCAAGGCCGGCTGTTTATGAACCTCAAGCCGCGCTCCCAGCGCCCTTCGATCGATGAAGTCATCACGGAACTGCGCCCCAAACTTGCCGTCGTGCCGGGCATCATGGTGTTCATGCAGAACCTGCCGGCGATCCGCATCGGCGGCACTCTCAGCAAGAGCGCCTACCAGTTCACGCTGCAAAGTCCGAATATGGACGAACTGTACAGTTCCTCGAACGATTTGGTCGGCCAGATGCAGAAGCTCCCCGGCTTGCTTGATGTCACCAGCGACCTTCTCATCAAGAACCCGCAGATCAATGTTCTGGTGGATCGCGACAAGGCATCGGTTCTCGGAGTGACACCCTCACAGGTGGAGGACGCGTTATTTTCCGCCTACGGGACGCGACAGATCTCCACGATCTACACGCCCACCAACCAGTACCGCGTCATTCTGGAACTCGAGCCGCAGTACCAACTCAATCCGGGTCAGTTGCCTCTGCTCTACATCCGTTCTTCGAACGGGCAGTTGGTCCCTCTGAGTGCGGTATCGCGGATGGCTTCCAACGTGGGTCCGCTCGTTGTGACGCATCTCGGCCAGCTTCCCGCCGTCACGCTTTCCTTTAACCTCGCGCCAGGGATGGCTTTAGGCGATGCCATCAAAGAGATAAACGATCTGGCGCGCTCCACGCTGCCTGGCACCATTACGACCAGCTTCCAGGGCACCGCGCAAGCTTTCGAATCGTCCCTGACGGGCCTCGGGATGCTCCTGTTTATGGCCATCCTGGTGATTTACATTGTTCTCGGAATTCTCTATGAGAGCTTCATTCACCCCATCACGATTCTTTCGGGTTTGCCGTCGGCCGGCTTCGGAGCTCTGCTGACGCTCCTGTTTTTCCACTGGGCGACGGTGACCAAGCACTGGTTCAACCCGACCTTTGATATGCAACTCGATCTTTACGCGTTCGTCGGTATCATCATGCTGATTGGGATCGTGAAGAAAAACGCGATCATGATGATTGATTTCGCGCTCGACGTGCAGCGCAAGGAAGGGAAGTCTCCAGAGGAGGCCATCTATCAGGGATGTATAGTCCGCTTCCGGCCGATCACCATGACCACTATGGCCGCGCTGATGGGTACATTGCCGATTGCCCTGGGAGTCGGCGCGGGAGCGGAGTCCCGCCGCCCGCTCGGCATGGCCGTGGTGGGGGGGCTGCTATTTTCGCAATTAGTTACCCTGTTTCTTACCCCGGTTTTCTACATCTACATGGAGAGAATGAAAAACTGGGGCTCGCGCACATTTAGTAAAGGGCATCGGAACAAGGACTTAGACTCCTTGCAGAGGCCCGCGCACTCTCCCGAGCCGGCCGAAGCCCCTGTGGCCAGAACGAGGATGACTCCTCCTCCGCCTGTCCTTCCGGACACCTCAAGTCACTGACCTTCCGTACCGTAGACGCCCGCCCAACTGCGTTCTAGATTTGTATTGTTACAAGCATGGAGTCGGCCAGCTTGCTTGTCTCCAGCGCCACTCCGGTTGGCCTCTAAGGGGATCATGTTTAAGTTTCAACCAAGACGGGTGCAGGCTCGTCCGGCAGGCATCACTTCTTCCCATACCAAAAACAGTTTGCTATCTGGAGCGGAGAAGCGGCGTGGCGTACGAGTGAATTCACAGGTTCCGGTTGCGGTCGAATGGGATGCGGAAGGCGAGGTTCGACGCGGGGAAGCACAAACTCGCGTTGTGGGACCCTACGGTTGCATGGTGGTGCTTGCGCAAAATCTGAAAGTGGACCAGCGCATTCAGATTATTAACCTTGTGAGCCGCGAAGCCAACCCGGCCGTCATTGTCTGGCGCGGCAATGAACGGGCCGAAGGTTGGGAATTAGGAATCGAGTTGATCAATCCGCGGATGGATTTTTGGGGACTGGAGCTATGACCGACAACAAAGAGCAGCCGGATCGAGGGACGTCGCTTTTGCCGGGGGAAGAACGGCGCCGAACTCAGCGCGTCATTATCCGCATGCCCGTCTCATTGGAAGCGATGGAATCTGGCCAAAAGATCAAAATCTCCGGTTTCACAGTCGCTGTCAACGTCCACGGCGCGATGGTTCTTTGTTCTCGCCCGTTCGATGCCTGGACCAAGGTCGAGATCTTAAATGACCTTACCCGCGAACAAGCCAGCGCGCACGTCACGCGCGCGCCGCGCGAGGGTGATGGAGGGTTCCTGGTTCCCTTGGAATTTGAAAAGCCGGCTCCCTCGTTCTGGCAGATTTCCTTTCCGCCTTCGAGCTGGAAGCCGTCCGACGTCTAATCGCCCCGTAGTGCACGGTTTTTAGTAGCACAGTCCCGCCAGGGCGGGACTGTGCCACTCGTCCCCCCATATTCGTTCGCACCGCACCGGCCTGTCCCCAGGAGCAAGGGTTAGCTGAAAGATCACTCTCCTCAATGCTGGTCTGGAATCGCGGCCTGCTGAGACATACTCTGGCTCAGTGGCAATGCGGCTGCAATTCGATGGCAAACCTGGAACTAAATCCTGCATCCAAAGGAACTATATGTGGCCCCGGCAATCCCCTCCCAGACGATGCCGGGGAAGAGCCTATATCCACCTTACTTAGATCTGAGGGAACCGTGAATCGAACTGTCGCAGTTGATCCGTATGCTCGGAAGCACATTCAGCAGGGTGTTGGCGCCCTATTTCATTTTAGGCGCGTGCTCGGGAACTGTAATTTCCCTCGCTTGAGAACTTGTCTGGCGGCCGCGATCCTTCTCGTTATGCCCGGCCTGGCAGCGGCGCAAGGCAATGTTGCACAACCTCGCATTGCCGCGGCACAGGTTGATGGCGGCGCGCCGACCGTGCTGCGGGGCAACATGCATCCCCTCGCGCGCCCCCAGTACGATCAGGGCAAGGTCGCCCCCACATTGAAACTCGAGCGCATCACGATGATGTTCCAGCGCACGGCGGCGCAGCAAGCGGACCTTGACGCGCTCCTGTCCGCACAGCAGAATCCCACCTCGCCCAGCTTTCATCAGTGGCTGACCCCGGAGCAATATGCCAATCGATTTGGAATCGCGCCAAGCGATTTGAACAAAGTCACAGCCTGGCTTCAGGCGCAGGGATTCGCCGTCGTGGAAATTCCGCGCAGCCGCAACTGGATTGTTTTTAATGGCACAGCCGCGCAAGTCGCATCCGCCTTCCAGACCGAAATTCACAACTATGCCGCGCATGGACAGACGTTTTACGCAAACTCCGCCGAGCCTTCCGTGCCCGCCGCATTAGCGGGCGTGGTGGCAGGGTTTCGCGGGCTCAATAACTACAGGTTGAAGCCCCGGGGACTGAAGAGCAACGGCGCTTCGGTGCAACCAAATTTCACTTCCAGCATTTCCGGGAATCATTTTCTCTCTCCAGGTGACTTCGCGACGATCTACGACCTGAAACCCCTTTACAACCCTCCCGCGATCGACGGCGCCGGACAGAAAATTGCGATCATGGGTCAATCCGATATCGTGCTGGCAGACATCGCCACGTTTCGATTGCTTTCCAGCCTTCCACCGAACGTCCCACAAAAGATTCTTGTAACGGCGTCGAATCCAGGTGTTGTAGACGGCGACGTGCAAGAGTCCAGTCTCGATATTGAATGGGCCGGAGCCGTTGCGAAGAACGCGACGATCCTATTCATCTATTCCGCCAACGGGGCATTCGATTCGCTCCATTATGCGATTGCGAACGATCTTGCGCCGGTCATTAGCATCAGCTATGGGGGCTGCGAGGGCACATTCACCTCTTCGGATATCAATTTGTTTGTGGCAATGGCGCAACAAGCAAACGCGCAAGGCATCACCATTATTTCTGCAGCTGGGGACGGTGGCGCCACCGATTGCGATGGGGGCCTGGGCAATTATCCCGCGATATTGGGCCTCAATGTGGACTTTCCAGCCAGCATGCCGTACGTCACAGGCGTCGGCGGCACCGAATTCAACGAGGGGGGACTAACAACGTACTGGCAGCCAGCGAACGGCAATGACGTCATCAATTCCGCAAATTTGTACATCCCGGAAATAGTCTGGAACGACAGCTCCTCGGCAAATGGGCTGTTAGCAGGAGGCGGGGGAGCAAGTTCACTATTTGGAAAACCTTCCTGGCAGACTGGAACTGGCGTTCCTGGCGACGGTGCTCGCGATGTCCCGGATATCTCTCTGAACGCGTCGCCGGCTCACGATCAGTATCTGGTGTGTACGCAGATACATCCAACGCCAGGGGCACCTCTCACATCGAGCTGCCAGAATGGATTTCGTAATTCCAGTACGGATACGAGCCTGACGGTCTTCGGGGGCACGTCTTTCGGTGCTCCCACCTTCGCCGGAATTGTGGCGTTGATTAACCAGAAGACAGGATCGGCCGGGCAGGGAAATATAAACTACATTCTTTATCCTCTGGCTTCGAGTACACCGGCGGCATTTCATGACATCACGGTCGGCGACAACACAAGCCCGTGCACTTCTGGGACCGAAAATTGTCCCAATGGGGGCACGATTGGCTTCACTGCGGGAACCGGGTACGACCCGGCGATAGGTCTTGGTTCGATTGACGCCGCGAATCTTGTAAATGCATGGCCATCTGGCGCTTCAGCGGCTCCCACGGCACCGGTACTGAGTTCAATCAATCCTACGACTACTCCCGCCGGTTCAGCCAATTTTACGCTGACCGCAACCGGGAGCAACTTCGCTCCGAATGCCCAGATCCTCTGGAACGGCTCTACCTCCGGCGTCACGATGGTGCCTGGCGGTTCGTCTCCGACTACGACAATCAGTGCCGTAATCTCAAGCAATCTGGTGGCCTACGGAACGACCGCTTTGATCACTGTCACTGATGATGTCGCGAAGGCGGGAGAATCATCTGCGTCCCTGACCTTCAACGTGAGTGCCGCACCGCCGATCAACGATCATATCGCGGGTGCAATTGCGGTCACGATAGGCAGCATAAGTATCGTCGACAATTCCGCCGCGACGAACGATCCTACCGATCCGATGCCTCCTTGCGCCTTGACGGGACCAAATCCAAGCACAAACCCCACGACAAAAACAGTTTGGTGGTCGTTCGCCCCCGTGTCGAGCGGGTCGATCATGGTCTCTACGATTGGCAGCGTCTATGACACAACACTTTCCGTGTGGACTGGGACAGCCGGGAACCTCACCAATGTAGCGTGCAACGATGATGTCTCGAGCGGGCAGTACACGCAGTCCTTGCTCTCGTTTTCCGCGACGGCAGGCACCAATTATTACATCATGGTGGCCCCTTTCGGCCCCTCGGACACGGGTGGTAAGACCGTCCTGAACGTCTCCAATGGAATACCATCGTCTTTGAGCGCCTCGCCATCTTCGCGAACTGTGGCCGCAGGTTCATCCACGACCTTCACGATCACGGATGTGGGTACTTTGACGTACGCCCTCACGTGTTCTGGATTACCTACGGGCGCGGCATGCTCGGCGGTGTCGGTCTCCGCGAACTCCACGGCTTCTTTGGTCATTACCACGACTTCGCGCGCGTTGGTCGCGCCCTCGTTGCGTCCGAAGGGGCGATTCCACCTTGACCCGCGGGTTGGAACGCTCACCGTGCTGGGAATTGCAATGCTCACTCTGCTTGCGCTGCGCAGACGCCGAATCCTGACGCTGGTTCCCGTGAGCGCGTTTGCCTTGCTGGTGCTTTTCGCGGCAGGTTGCGGAGCCTCCGGCTCAAGCGGAAGCGGCGGGGGAAGCACCCCCAACCCCAACGGAACTCCCGCCGGCTCCTACAAAATCACAGTGACAGGGACGTCCGGTGCGGCGACAACGACGACCACGGTCATTCTGAACGTGACCTGACATCGCGTCGGGGTGCGAGAACGTTAGGCCGGGACAACACGGCTCAACAGATTTACGCGCGATTTCAAAAAGCGGCATTCAACACAGAGGGCACTGAGAGCACAGAGGACACGGAGGGACCCAGGGGTTCACACCAGTCACCAGTCACTTTTCTCTACTGCGCGGACATCAACTCGGGATCGAGATTCCCGCCGGAAACAATAATTCCAATTCTTTGGCCTTCCGCTCCGAGCTGGCGATGCAGCGCGGGAGACGCGGCGATGGCGCCGGAGGGTTCAATCAAACATTTCAAATGTTCGGTAAGCAAGCGCATGGACCGGCGAATTTCGTCTTCGGTGGAAAGCGCGATGCGGTCGACGCGCTCGCGAAGAATGGCGAACGTGCGCGGGGCGAGCGTCGCGCGCAGGCCGTCGGCGATTGTGCTTTTTGTGGAGGCGGGTTCGATCTGTCCGGAAGCGAGCGACCGTGCCGCGTCATCCGCGTTTGCCGGCTCGCATCCGATGACGGTAATTTCAGGCCGCAGGGATTTTGCCGCGATGGCTGTGCCCGAGAGCAGCCCGCCGCCTGAAACCGGCGCGCAGATCATGTCGAGATCGGGAATCTCTTCGAGAAGTTCGAGGGCGGCGGTTCCCTGTCCCGCGATGATCCGGTCGTCATCGTACGGATGAATCAGCACCGCGCCGGTGTGGTGCAGCAGCTCCGTGGCCGAGGCCTCGCGAGCCGCCTGCGTTGGTTCGCAGAACGTAATTTCTCCTCCGTAGGCTTCGACCGCGCGGATTTTCACTTTCGGGGCATTGCGGGGCATCACGATCCACGCGCGGATGCCGCGCATCTTGGCGGCCAGCGCGAGGGCCGCCCCGTGATTGCCCGACGAATGCGTCGCCACGCCGCGCGCCGCTTCCGCTTCGCTGAGCGAAAAGACGGCGTTGGCCGCGCCGCGAATCTTGAACGACCCGGAGAGTTGCAGGTTTTCGCACTTGAAGAAGAGCATCGCGCCGGCCAGATCATCGAGCGCATCCGAAATCATGACCGGCGTGCGGTCGATAAGCGGCGAGATGCGGCGGTGCGCCTCCCGGATGGCTGAGAGGTCCGGCGCCGCAAACGGGTGAATAGTTGGAGCGCTCAATGAGAAAACTCTTAGATCGGGTGCATTATGGCACACCTTGTCTCTTCCCGAACCATGCACCGCCAAACACGCGCAATTCTCTTGCACTCTGATGGCGTGGCGCTAGAATCGGAGTCACCCCCTTCCTATCTTAAATCCGCGCGCACAGTTTCCCGCGGGCGGGGAGGAAACGAATGAACTCAAGAGAGCGTCGTATAGATACGCGCGTGAATATTCAGGTGCCTCTGCGTTTTCGCACGCTGAACAATCTCAGCTCGCCCGAACAGACTGCGGAGTCAGTGAACATTTCGCAACGCGGAATCCTTTTCGCCACGAATGCCTGCCTCGAGGTAGGCACGCCTCTCGAGGTGTCGCTACGCATGCCGCAGGGGTTGGCGGGCCAGACTTCAGGTGAGGTGAAATGCGTGGCGCGCGTGGTCCACGTTCAGCCCAACGCGTTCTTTGGTGGCAAGGCGGGAGTCGGGCTGCACATCGAGCGGTACGAGGCAAGAGCCGCCGTGGGAACGGAAAAAGAGCGCTGGGCAAGCTAGGCCGCATTTTTCATCATAGCGCGAGTGCACGAGGGTTTTAGTAGCACAGACTTCAGTCTGTGCGGTTTTGGTTTGCTGAACGCAGCGCAAAAACCAAAACCACAAAGGCTGAAACCTGTGCTACTGGTTCTTGTTGGCCGGCACGCGGACCGTCGCCTTGGCGCTCGAGACGTTTTCAAACTGATCGTACACGCGGACCGTCACGGTGTGCTCGCCGGGCGCGGCCTTCTGCAACGTGAAGTCGTAATTTTCGCGGGAGGCATCGCTCAACCCGCCGCTGGGAAACACGAGCGTCCAGTCGTCCGCATCCATGCTGTATTGGGCGCGCGCGATGGAACTCGCCGGGTCGCTCGCCTGGAATCGTACGCGCACGGCCCCCGCGCCGCCTGCAATTTCCGCCGTCAGTTGAGCGATTGCCGGCGGTGTGTTGTCCACCTCGAAGCGGTCGGATTCGCGCTCGGATGTCAGTCCTTCGCCCGCGGGATTCGAGGCCGCATCACTGGCGGCGATCTTCAGATAATAGGCGCCGTCAGGCATCGCCGTGGTGTCCCAGGAATAATAGCGGGTGTCGAGCTTGTCCTTCAGCAGCTTCCATGTGGTTTCGGTCTCGCCGCGGAAGTAAATGGAAAATTCGAGCTGGTCATCGTTGGCGTCTTCCGCCGTCCATACGACGGCTTGATAGCCTTTCTGCGCGGAGCCCTGCGGCACCGCGTCAAACCTCGCGGAACTGGACGAAGACCCCAAAGACGTAATGGACGCGGCGGTGAAGGCCGAACTGAATGAAGACGTGGGCGTTGCCGGCTGCGGCATGCGGACTTGCACCGGCGCCGGCGATCCCGAGCCTGGTCCCGGAAGGGCGACCCCTTGCACTCGAATTCCGGGACTCTGGAGGGCGATCCCGGTTACTTCCGGCGCCACGTTCTTGGGCAGGTAGGCGACGCTCACCCAGTCGAGTTCGGGAGTCGGTCCGCCAGTTGCGTCGTGCAGCACCATTTTCCATTGTATAAAGCGGGCGGAAGGGGCCTCGATCCTGTCGCCCGCGGCGTTCGAATACGGGCCGGCCCAGGGACTCCAGTTGTTACCGGGATCCGAGGTGTTGCCCGACCGCGCGTAGAATTCGATCCGCGCGCCACCGCCATTCTTCCCGGGCGCGGCATCGGGTGCGATCCCGCTCATGCGGGATTGAAGCCCGCCGGAATCGGGTGCGGGCTTTACTTGAAGCCCGCCAGAATCGGGTGCGGGCTTTACTTGAAGCCCGCCAGAGTATTGTCCCCACCATTGCAGGCGCCCCCAACGCGTGAAAAGATGCGTGTCAAAGGGTTGTGACTCATACGTGCCCTCGGGCTCGTTATCGGGGCCCAGCGTCAAAACTTTTCCTGGATTTGCCGCGGCGAGAAACAGTTTTCCACCTGGGCCCGAGGCGATGGATGTCACTTGTCCCGAAGTTGTTCGTACAAGGCGCGAAAAAATTCGATTGCCTTCCAGTTCCACCAAAGCCCCCTGGTTGCCGGTCCCGAGGAGCACTTTCCCGTTCGGGAGAAGTCCCAGCGCGTAGACAAGATCATCGCGCGAACTCCACAGCTCCTCCGGCGAGCCATCCGCGGCGATCCGATAGACGGAACTCGAGTTTACGCCCGGGATCGGAGCAAATGGATTGATCTGGGCCTGCTGGAGAGGAGCAGCGGCGTTTCCCGCGGGGCCCAGTGTAACAGTGAAGCTCCCGGTGGCCGCGGGCCCCGTGACCGGCGTTTGAGGAAACCCGGGGAAGACAGGCGTTTTCTCGCCTACGGCCGCGACGTATAGGTTGCCGCTCGCATCCTGCAGCAAGGCCGTGATTTCCTTCTTCGCGGTTTCGTATAAGACAAATGCCCGGCGGGTATTTGGCGAGGTGTCGCCCGGACGTCCGGCTTGAGTTAATTGCGCGGACTTTTGCATGGAGGGATCGGCTGTCTTGGAGATGCGCAGAACGAGCCCACTGGGTTCCGTGCCTGCCAGGACATTGCCCGCTGAATCGAGCGCCAGCGCTCGAATGTGCGTTTCCTCACTCGAATAAAAAATCTGCCCCTTCCCATCCGGCGCGACGGAAAAAATCTTGCCGGTATCGCCGGTGGCGACATACACCGTTCCATCCTTGTCCACGGCCAGGGCCCAGATGTATTTCGTCTTAGGGTCGAAGAAAACGGAAGATTGTCCCGCCGGCGTGACTTTATAAACTTTCCCGTCGGGCGAAGTGCCCACGTAAAGATTTCCGGCCGCATCCAGGGCGAGCGTCTGGGCCGCCAATTCGGACGATTCGAACACCGTGGTGGTCTTGCCGCTCGAGTCCAGACGCAAGACCTTCGCGTTCGAACCGCCCGCGGCGTAGAGGTTTCCTTTCGAATCGGCGCGCAGGGCGAGGAGATACGCAAGATTGGCGTCGGCAAACTCGGCAAAACGCGGTGCGAGGAAAAGTTTTCCGTCGCTGCGCAGCGCCACTCCGTTTGCTTTACCCTTGTCGAACTCTTCGAACGAGGATTGACGCCACCAGCGCGTGTGTTCGGCCAGGGCCGGCACGGCGGCCAATACGATGAAGGCAGTCGCAACCAAGAGCGCTTTCCCGCAGGCGGATGAGATTGCGCCGCGCAAATCGCGGCAGGGCGGAGAAACAATGCGCATGAGACTCCTCAAGGGCCGGCGCGGCGCGCCGCCCGGTCGCTTACTTGATTCGAATGGTTACGGATGTGGATCCTTGAACGACCTGTTCCAGCGGCACGGACCATTCTCCCGCCGCCGATTCTCGCACCACGACCGAGCTGGCTGGGGCGCCGCGCTGGTCGAGGAGATTGATCTGCGAGGCTGGCACGTTCGGCATCACCTTGTCCTGCACCACCATGGTCGGCGCTGGTCCCAGCAAAGTGACGTACAACCGGCTGTTGCGCCGCTCGCGGTTCAGGACCGAGATGAGTTGCTCGAGATTCTGCAGGCGTCCCTGCGCTCCGGATACCATGCTCATACGGTTCAAGGTTCCCGAATCGCTGGCCAGAACCTGCATGGTGGTGCCGCGTATGGCTTGTGGAGGAATCGTAACCTGCACATCGCGGATCATGGGCGAGCCGCGATAGGGCCGCAATTGGACTTTCACATTCACCGTGTCGCCCGGCGCAGCTTCCGACTTATCCAGCCAGGCGCCTTCGATCGTTGTTTGCCGGCGCTCCGAAATGGCTTCCAGCCGCAGCGTTACGCGCTCGATCTTGGCGGTCTCGTACGGGTTCGAAAAGATTCTCTGGAACACGCCTTGCACGGCGCCGGCAACCGGCGTGCCGTCGGGCGCGAACGAATCGGTGGGAGCAAACAGGTTTTCCAGCGTGACGCTGGAGTGGCCCGCGATGTCAATTGCCCCGGTGAGCCGCAACGTCGTGCCTTCGCCGTACACGCTGTTTTGCACGAGGCCATTGAGGGTGGCAATGCCCATCAGGATCGGTGAAATTTTTGGATTGGACAACATCCGGAAGGCGAGATGCTTATCTCCGGCCGGTGTCGCGACCGTCATATCAATGGGGATCAGGTGAGGCGCCGCGCCCAGATGTCCCATGACGGCCGTAATACGGTCCTGGTCAAACGTACCGATCGTGCCGCCCGCATTCACGATTTTTGTCGATTCCAGGTCCGAACTGAGCGTTGTCAGCACGCGCCCACGCGCCATCGGCATCTGAACGGGTCCAAAACCGAACAGGGGATGCCCGCACACATACACGCGCCCGTCCACGATAGCCGTAACCGTGCACGAGGCGTCCATGGAGAGATCCCCTTCCATCAGCACCGCGCTCACCATGTCTCCGGGCTTGATGTCCCGATCATCGGGCCGCGCATCGGTGGTTCCGCCCTGTGTTGCCGCCATGCCGTATCCGGCCAGCGCTCCCGCATATTGCCGGATCGCCGCCGCGCTGAAGCCCGAAAAAACCAGCGGCGTATCAATGGGTCTGAGGAAACTTCCCCCCGGAACGCCCAAGCGCGAGGTCCAATCCGAAGGCATTTCGAACTGCTGCATGGACGAGACGGTTTCCGTGCGCAGCGCGCCCTGAGGACCTTCGGCGAGAATCGTTCCCGGCTGCTGCCCCTTCGCCAGACTGAGCATGTTTTCAATCGGTGTGACGCCGGCCAGCGGTTCTTTGGTGAAGATGCCGAGCTTGAGAGAAATCGCCCCCGCGAGTTTCCCCTCGAAGTAGACAGGGCTTCCGCTCATCCCCGCGACCACGCCGGTATGCTCGACCTTCGGGCCTAGAAGCTGTACGAGGATGATGGATTCTTTCGGCCCGAGGAAGTTAGGCATCACGCCGATGACCACCAGATCGAACTTCTCGATTTGATCCCCGGCAAAAATCGTAAGGGCCTCGCCCTTCATTCCGGGTTTGACCTGCGAGAGCGGGAAAATCTCCTGGTCCGCGGCAAATAATGCAGGAGCAATCAGCGAAAGGAAGAGGCCAAGCAGCAGAACACGCTTGAAAGAAGCTCGCGCGAATTCATGGTGTTTCGTTCGAACCGGGCCCATAACTCCTCATGATACGCGGACCACTGGCGGGAATCAATTGCACTGGGTTTTGGTGGCACAGGCCCCGCCCCTGTCGGGGCCGGTGCCACCAAAACCGGCTGCGAGATGACGCGATCAAGCCTTTTGCAGCAAGGGGCGAAGCTCCCGGATATCCGTCACCTTCTCGATCGTGAACACTCGTTCGATGAGGGTCGCTGTCGTGGCTGGGCCGAGGACCGGCGTCATGAGGTCGCGGGCCTTGGCGCGTATTTCGTCGCTGGACATCGGGTTTGCGGCGGTGCCTCGCACCGAATCCACGTGCTCGCGGAGCGCGGTTCCATCGGTAAGCGCAATCTCGACAATGGATTGCCGGCGCGGCATGAGGCGGCCAAGCTCTTCATCGGGGACGATTTGCACCTTGGCGCGCTGGCGAAGGACTTCCGGGTCCCGCATGCGCGCCTTGTCATGCGCCGAGCGAAACGAGATCGTCTTATCGATCAGCATCATTGCCAGGATGTGCTGGAGGCAGATATCGGGGATCTCGCGGTTGTCCACGATCGTCCCCTCTTGGGGGGCCAGCCGGACGTTGACCTGCTTGACCTGGTCCGCCGTAAAGTGGTGCTTCTTGAGAAGAATTTCCACCGCGTCAAGCGGCGCCTGGATAGGCATCCCCGCGCTCCACTTCTTGATGTCCGTTCGTACCACCTCGTAGCGCTCCCCGAGCTTATTCACCAGCCCGGCGGGGTCCGCCTGAGGCCCGAAGGCCAGGAAGAAATTATTAGGTCCGGAGAAAACGTCGTCCAGGCCGGTCCAGCCCGAATGAACCACCAGGGCGCCGGTGACGCCGTTCCGTGCCGGCCCGCCTGCAAAGTCGAAGGCCTTCTCAATATGGTCAGGATCACGATTCCACAGGGAGAGTCCGGAGGCTTGCTCGGCGGCGTAGTTGAGCAGCCAGCGCATTTGCTGGGTGGTCAAGCTTGCCGCGCAGCCAGCCGCGGCCGCGGCGCCAAAGGTTGGGGAGATGCTGTGGGTGCTGCGGTGACTCGAATTCTCATAAGGTTCGGCGCCCAAGGTTATTGTGACGCGCGTTCCGACGTCATAGCCCAGGGCCACGGCGCGCAGGAACTGCGTCCCGTCAATGTGGAACTGCTCCCCGGCAGCAAGAGCGGCCGGCACTACCGCGCAGCCTGGATGCGACTGCGACGGTGCGTGTGAGTCGTCCGTCTCGTCGGAATGGGCCAGCATCCCATTGATCAGCGCCGCCTCGATGGGTCCGCTAAGGATGTTCGAGGCAACCACCGTCGCCACTTCCTTGCCGCCATATTCTCGCGCGAACTTGAGCGCCGCTTGTCCCGGAGCCAGCTCCGAGCCCGAGACCATGGCGGCCAGCGTGTCGAGGGTGTGTTGCTTCGCCTTCTCCACCACTTCATCAGGCAGCGCGCGGCCCCGCGCTTCGCTCATATACGCGCTGAGCTTGGCCATCATAGGGCTGACGCCCTCCGCGACCGGCTCGGCGGATGGTTCGGCCATTGCCACGCCAGGGGGAAGGGAAGCCGCGGCAATGAGCAGGCCAGCGCGTTGAAAAAGTCCGCGGCGGCTCAGAAATTCACCCTTCTTTGCGGGCACGTTTGTGTCCGGATCATGTCCCATGGTGCTTCTCCTTCTGTCGGGCACTCCGCCCTGGATTACTTCCAATTTTAGATTAATCGCTGTGCGAAACCATACGGCGGCCGCTGCTCGCCTGTCAATCGCAGACTAAGATTGCCGCGGCTGACGGGCATCCGCGCTGGGGCACTCTGGTGGCAAATTCATTGTGTCGAGGGCAGGAGAAGCGTAAGATTCGCGAATCAGCGGTCCCAATCGGAAAATGCCGGTGAGAATGGGAGGAAAACGATGAGCGAGCTGGCTCAAAAGTCTATCGGATCTATGCAATCGCAGCGCATCTCGTGGCTGCGCCCGAAGTATCTCTTGTTTGCGTTCATTGGCCTGATGGCCGCTTATGTTCTCCGCAACAACGAGAGCTTTCTCATCAATCCGAAGGACCGGGAATGGCAACACATCCAGTCATTCAGGTGGTGGCTGTTGCCGCATGGCCTGGCCGGCGCGTGCGCGCTTTTGCTGGGGCCTCTGCAGTTCTCTGAGCGCCTGCGCCGGCGGTTCAAAAAGCTGCATCGCGTCCTGGGACGCTGTTATGTTGCCGGCGCCTTAATCGCCGCTCCGTTGGGTTTCTACATACAGTACTTCGAGGAGCGAATGGGGGAAACGCGCTCTTTCAGCATGGCCGCCGCGTTTGACGCGATTTTGTGGATGATCACCACCGGCATTGCGTTTGCGTTCATTCTCAAAGGGAAGGTCCAGCAGCATCGCCAGTGGATGACGCGCAGCTTTGCTGTTGCTCCTCTGATCTTTCTCGAAGCGCGGGTGATCAGCGGGATCACCGGCTGGGACCCCGCAACGGTAGTGTGGAGTTGTGTCGCCGCCTCCATACTTCTCGCAGACCTCGTCTTGCAATGGCAGGAGCTTCGCCGCACTCGGCCGATTCTTGCTAAAGTCCAAATCGCAACGCCCGTCTTAGCGACGGGGTTAATAGAGGCTCTACCCGACCGCCAAGAATAAGAACGGACAGAACTTCAAGAGGCACCGAGGTAACCGTCTCCGATTGGCACAGAACACTATCCGGGCGATCCTTGGCGTGAACAGCCGATCTTTTCGCAGGTGACTGACAGCGTGGACCTGAACATCAACGACCTGCGGGAATGGATCGGAAGAACCGAGACGCGCTCCGATACCGTTACACCCACACCGATCGCGGCTCTATCGGCCACTCTCGACCGGGAGGATCCGCTTCCCAAGCCCGGCGATCCGCTCCCGCCATTGTGGACGTGGCTTTATTTCCTGCCTCTGCCGAGGCATTCAGAAATCGGCGCGGATGGACACGTGAGGAGGGGTGGTTTTCTTCCGCCGGTGCCGCTGCCGCGCCGCATGTTTGCCGGCAGCCGTTTGCAATTTCATCATCCTCTGCGTGTGGGAGACAGCATTTCTCGCACCTCGAGCATCGCCGATGTGCGCCATAAAGAAGGGCGCACGGGAGCGCTCGTATTCGTTCTGGTGCGGCATGAGATCAGAAATGACGAAGGGGTGGCTTTGGTGGAGGAGCAGGACATCGTCTATCGAGACCACGCCGGAGCGGGCAGCACAGTTCCGGCAACTCAAAGCGCGCCGGGCGCGGCGACATGGAAAAGAGAGATGCGCCCGGACGAGGTGTTGCTGTTTCGTTATTCAGCGCTCACGTTTAATGGACACCGCATCCACTACGACCGGCGATACGCCACCGAGGTGGAAGGCTATCCCGGCTTGGTCGTACACGGCCCTTTGATTGCCACACTCTTGCTTGATTTAGTGAGACGGAGCTTGCCGGATGCTACGATAGCTAGTTTCGCGTTTCGCTCGGTGAAACCGGTGTTCGACGTAGCGGCATTTTCACTGTGCGGCCGAGCGGAACAAGATGACAAGACAATCCGGCTGTGGGCGGCGGATTCGGAAGGACATGTGGCCATGGACGCAACTGCCACGCTGGCTTGAGCATTCTCATTTGACCTGAAGCAGTAAGGTCGGGTGCGGGCTCTACTTGGAGCCCGCCAGAATAAGGGTGCGGGCTCTACTTGGAGCCCGCCAGAATAAGGGTGCGGGCTCTACTTGGAGCCCGCCAGAATAAGGACTGTCCGTGTTGAACGCTGCAGATCAATATCAAGAACTGCGGTCCGCTTTGCGCGAACTCTGCGCGCAGTTTCCCGCTGAATATTTTCGCCGCACTGACGAACAGCGCGCCTATCCCGAGGAATTTGTGGCCGCGCTCACAAAGGCAGGGTGGATGGCCGCGCTGATCCCGGAGGAATATGGCGGCTCGGGGCTGGGCTTGGCCGAGGCTTCGGTCATCATGGAGGAGATCAACCGCTCGGGTGGCAATGCGGGCGCTTGCTACGGGCAGATGTACAACATGGGTACGCTGCTACGCCATGGTTCGGAAGAGCAAAAACGGAAGTACCTGCCCAAAATTGCGAGCGGCGAACTGCGCCTGCAGGCCATGGCCGTGACCGAGCCGGTCGCGGGCACCGACACGACGAAGATCAAGACCACGGCCGTCAAGAAAGGCGGCCACTACGTTGTAAGCGGACAGAAGGTGTGGACTTCGCGGGTGCAGCATTCCGATCTGATGATTCTGCTGGCAAGAACGACGCCTTTGGCCGAGGTTAAAAAGAAATCCGAGGGGATGTCGATTTTCCTGGTTGATCTGCGCGACGCGATCGGCGAGTCGCTCCGAGTGCGGCCGATTCCCACCATGGTCAACCATGAAACGAACGAGCTGTTTTTCGATGACTTGAAAATCCCGGCGGAAAATCTAATCGGAGAAGAAGGGAAGGGCTTCAGATACATTCTCGACGGGCTGAATGCCGAGCGGACCCTCATCGCCGCCGAGTGCGTAGGCGACGGTTACTGGTTCATGGATAAGGTGACAAAATACGTAAAAGAGCGCATCGTCTTCGGACGGCCGATCGGCCAGAACCAGGGAGTGCAATTTCCGATCGCCAAGGCGTACATCAAGGTTGAGGCGGCCAACTTGATGCGCTTCAAGGCGTGCACACTCTTTGACGCCCAGCAACCATGCGGCGCAGAGGCCAACATGGCGCTTCTGCTGGCCGCCGAGGCCTCCTGGGAAGCGGCGAATGCCTGCTTGCAGTTCCACGGCGGGTTCGGTTTTGCCTGCGAGTACGACGTCGAGCGCAAGTTTCGCGAAACGCGGCTGTACCAGGTGGCGCCGATTTCGACCAATTTAATTCTCGCCTACGTGGCGGAGCACGTGCTGGGATTGCCGCGCTCATTTTGAGAGACCGATGATCTCTTCCAACATCGGAATGCAATAGAGTCCAGATCATGCAGCGGCAAATTACATGAGCGATCACCCGAGTAAAATTCTTGCCAACTTCGCGGCGACGCTGCGATTCGAGGATATTCCCGCGCCGGTCCTGCGGCGCGCTGAAGATTTGTTTCTCGATTGGTTTGGCTCCGCGCTTGCCGGCAAAGGCGCGCGGCCCGTGGAAGCAATCGAGCGCTTTGCGGCCGCCATGGGTCCGCCTGCGGGCGAGTCCGAAGTGCTGATCTCGCGCCGCCGCACCTCTCCGCTATTCGCAGCGATGGTCAATGCAGCCTCTTCCCACTTTGCCGAACAGGATGACGTCCATAATGGCGCGGTGTTTCATCCGGGCGCCGTTGTTTTTCCTCCGGTTCTGGCCGTGGCGCAGGCTATCGGCAGTTCCGGACCTGAGCTGCTGACCGCGGCGGTGGCCGGCTACGAAGTGGGCATCCGCGCCGGTGAATTTCTTGGCCGCACTCACTACCAGGTTTTTCATACCACGGGAACTGCGGGCACTCTCGCCGCAGCGGCGGCAACCGGCCGCCTGCTGAATCTTTCGGCGGAGCAGATGCTCGATGCCTTTGGTTCGGCGGGCACGCAGGCGGCAGGCTTGTGGGAATTTTTGCGCGATGCAGCCGACTCGAAGCAACTGCACACCGCCAAAGCCGCGGCGGATGGTTTGCTCTCGGCATACCTCGCAAAGGAAGGTTTTACGGGCGCCAAGCATATCCTGGAAGGGCCGCAAGGAATGGCGGCCGGCATGTCACGGGATGCCGATCCCGCAAAATTAACGGACCGGCTGGGAGAGCGCTGGGCGCTGGTCGAAACTTCGTTCAAGTACCATGCCTCTTGCCGGCACACGCATCCCGCCGCGGACGCCTTGCAAAAAGTAATGGCCGAGCATGAGCTGAAGCCGGAGGCGATCGCGCGCGTCACCGCGCACGTGCACCAGGCGGCGATCGATGTGCTCGGGCCTGTGCTGGATCCCAAGACCGTACACCAAGCGAAGTTTTCCATGGGCACAGTGTTGGGGCTGATCGCATGGTTTGGCCGCGCGGGCATGACAGAGTTTGTGGAGCACTTCAGTGATCCGCGCGTCGCGGCATTCCGTGGAAAAACTGTAATGGTCCTTGACCCTGAAGTGGATCGCGCCTATCCGAAAAGCTGGATTGGCAAGGTCACCGTTGAAACCGCGGATGGCCGCACATTGCACGGAAGGGTGGACGAGCCCAAGGGCGACCCAGGCAACACGCTCACGCGGAGCGAACTGGAGCAGAAGGCGTTACGCTTAGCCGAATTCAGCGGAGCGGCCACGGCGGAAGAAATGAGCCGCATTTTCGCGCAAATCTGGAACCTGACGCGCATCACGAAAATAAAAACTTTCTTGAGTTCGGAGTCTTCCGATGCCATTGCTCAGCCCCCGTTCCTATCTGTTCGTTCCAGGTAACCGGCCCGACCGTTTTGCGAAGGCGTGCGCCGCCGGAGCCGACGCGGTGATTCTCGATCTGGAGGATTCGGTCGCCGCCGGAGATAAAGTGACAGCCCGCGCGGCCGTGGCGGCGTGGCTGACGCCCGCGCAATCTGTACTGGTGCGCGTCAACGTTGCGAATAGCGAATGGTTTCGTGACGACTTAAAGTTGGGCGGGAAGCCGGGCATAGCCGGTGTGGTAGTGCCTAAGGCCGAACGAGTCGAAGATATCCACCTGGTTGCCGAACATTTTGGCGCAGCGACGCCTATCCTGCTGCAAATTGAAACGGCGCAGGGCTTCTGGAACGCGCTGGCCATGGCTGGCGCCGAAGGCGTCGAGCGTCTGCTATTCGGCTCAATCGATTTCCAACTCGATCTCGGCATGACCGCCGAGGAGGATGAGCTTTTATATTTTCGTTCGCAGATTGTGCTGGTTTCGCGTCTTGCCGGCATTCAGTCTCCGGTGGATGGCGTCACCACGGACATCAATTCCGCGGAGCGGGTGCGCACTGACACCTTGCGCGCCAGGCGCATGGGTTTTGGCGGGAAGATGTGCATTCATCCCAAGCAAGTGCCGGTGGTGAATGAATGCTTTGCTCCCAGTGCGGAAGAGGAAGCCTGGGCGAAGCGCGTCGTAGAGGCGTCGGCGGCGGCGCAAGGCGCGGCGACGTCTGTGGATGGGAAGATGGTGGATCGTCCAGTGCTCGCACGGGCAGAAGTCATCCTGGCGAGCGTGGCACAACATCGCCAGCGCTGATCGCGCCGGGCATTGAGTAGCACAGTCTGGCAAGGGCGGGACTGTGCCCTGGCCACGAGGTTTAACGATGGCTTCTGTTTCACGGGAAGAGATTTCAAGACTGGTTCAGCCATGCAACCTTCCGGTGGCCGCCGCTGCGATCAGCCGCTGGTGGCGTTTGGTGGGCGGGCTCCTGATGACTCTCGCCCTGGGCACCCTCTACGCGTGGAGTGTATTTGTCGCGCCGTTGGAACATGAATTCGGCTGGAAACGGGCGCAGACGTCGAACGTCTTTACGATTGCCGTGGTGACATTTGCCACGTCGTTATTCCTGGCTGGACGGCTTCAGGACCGGTTTGGCCCTTTCTGGATCTCCCTCACGGGGGGCGTTCTGGTTAGTTTGGGATTTTTTCTCTGCGCCTATACAACCAGCCTGCGCTATCTCTTCCTCTGCTATGGCGTGCTGGGCGGAATCGGCAACGGCTTTGGCTACGCCACAGTGGTTCCGGTGATGGCCAAGTGGTTTCCCGACAAGCGAGGTTTGGCCATCGGGCTGGCGCTGGCGGGCTATGGCGGAGGCTCAGCTATTTTTGGCCCGGTCGCCAATCTGGTGTTGTTCCCGCACTTTGGCTGGCGGACGGCTTGCATGATGCTCGGCGGCGTTTTCCTGCTGATGACCATGGTGGGGTCGTCCCTTTTAAAGAACCCGCCGGAAGGTTATCGGCGAAGCCATTCGCTGCCGGCGCCTTCTTCCAGAGTCGCGGTATCTCATTATGAGTTCACACCGCTCGAGGTTTTGCGCACACCCGCGTTCTATTTTATGTGGGTGGGGTTCGGGCTCGGATCTTCGGCGGGACTTCTGATCATTAGCCAGCTCGTGCCCTTCGCCCGGAGCCAGGGAATCCCCGGCGTCGCCTTGGCGACGATGACCCTCGCCGTTGGAGCCATCGGAAACGTTTCCGGCCGGATCTTGTCCGGCTGGTTGTCCGACGTGCTCGGCCGTCTAAATACCTTGCGCGTGGTGCTGGCGATCTCGACCGTGGCGATTCCCATAATGTATTGGGCGGGCGCGCATGTGTTTGCGGTTTACGTGATGGTCTTTATCGTCTACTTCTGCTACGGCGCGCAAGCCTCGGTGAATCCCGCCGCGATTTCCGACTTCTGGGGCACGAAGAATGCCGGTACAAACTACGGTATGGTATTTACTGCCTGGGGAGTGGCGGGAATTATTGGGCCGACCATTGGAGGGGTGCTCTTCGATAAGTATAGGAATTATGAAGCCGCGTTTTATGTTGCCGCGATTCTGGCGGCCATCGCATTCGTTTGCGAAATGGCGGCGCGGCGTCCCCACGCTCCCGGCGGGGTTTCGTAGCGCCCCGACGTGTCGGGGCGTTCTTATGCTTTCTTCCTCGATGCGATGCGGCTTACGGTTTTTCGGCAACGAAAAGGTACCGGTTTAGAGAGAAGAAATAGGCGCCGGAATCGGCAAGTTTCCGCAGGTCGTCAGCCCAGGCCATCACCTCAGATTTTGTGATCCCCTGCCGGCCCGGGACGAATGCGCAAATCATCTTTGCCAGGCCGTGGCTGTACGTATCCGAGTTGTACTCGGTGTTCAGAAAAGGAAACACGCTTTGCTTGCGAATCACAAATCCCACGTCACGCAGCTTTGCGGCCAGTGTCCGTGGAAGAATGGGATCCACCAGGTGCTCATCCCACGCTTTGAGAACCCGATCCATCCGATCGCCGTCGGTGGAATGCCATACGGCCGTCCGCCAATCCGTGTCCATGATGACTGTGCGGCCGCCGGGGCGAAGAACACGATAGAGTTCGAGCAACGCTGTATTTAGATTCTGGACGTATTCGTAGACCTGCGTCGCCACAACAGCGTCGAAGGAGGAGTCCGGGTAGGGAAGCGCGGCGGCGCTGGCCGATTGGAACTCGACATTGGAATGTCCCGCGCAACGCACGCGTGCCAGCGCGATCGCGCCTTCATTGATGTCGATGGCGGATACTTTTCCCGCCGGACCGGCCACGCGCGCAATTTCTTCGGCCACAAATCCGGGGCCACAACCGATGTCGAGCGTCCGCTCTCCGGGTTGAAGCTTTATCGCTTCCAGCACGGCCCGGCGTTGCGCCACCACGTCCGGCGCCGCGTACATCATCTCAAGCCTTCGATAGGTCTCGTCGTCGAATCGAGGAGTTGGGCGAGTCATTCAGTTGTCCAGGAATTTCGCGGAAGCGTACAAGCCTGGCTGCGTCAGCGTGTCAATGCCGCCGTTGCGCGCGGCGTCGAAGACTTGGGCAGGGCAGTTGCCCAAGCCTCGCGTTTGTGGTGGGTCGCCCTATGCCTGCCCACGTTGTCCGAACCGAGGCCGCAACAACAGGAGGCGGCCTCTCCGGCTCGTCAAGCTGCTTTCGGTTTCGCCATCTTCTGAACCATGAACATCAATAAACGCCGGTCACCTTCATCGGTGCGGCCAAGAAACCGGTGGAACCGTGACAGCCAGCGGGCGTTCTTGCCCGAACTGCCCCAAGCAATGTCGCCGGCAGTCTTGCGCTTCGGGAGATTCGGCAGCTTGGGCGGCTCTTCTCCGTCATAAAACAGTTCGTACATCGGGACTTCGAGGGCGCGGGCAAACTTCTCGAGCGTCTCGACGGCGGGGACCGTGTGTCCGTTTTCGACACGCGAAATGTAGCAACGGAGCAATCCCGTCCGTTTTTCGATCTCGCCTTGTGAAAACTTCTTTGCCTCACGCAATGCTCGCAAACGTTCTCCAATAATCATTACTCGATCCTCCGTGGAATGTGAATGATTTCAGTAGTGAACTAAGTTCGAAACGGGGACTCCTAATCGTAACCCAAACTTCAACGTCTGCACAGGAATTTTATCAGGTTGACTGCCGAAAGTCCTTAGGCCAAACGCTCCGAAGAAGATCACACCAAAATGTGACGTAGGTCACAATTTTTCCTGTCGCAGTAGCCCCAGTCTATGTCTATAATTCGGGCGTTGGCCGCGAAGTCAAAACGGAAATATTGGTTCAGTACGAAAGCGGAGGCTAAATTCATGGCGAAATCCAAGAAACCAACGGTTGACCGTCGAAACTTCTTGAAGAGTGTAGCCGCAGGAGCAGCTACGCTAGCCGCACCGGCCGCGAGTCTGCCCGCGCAGCCGGCCGCGGCGCGGCCGCCCGTCGCCATGCCGTTGATGCCGCCCGTGATCGAAACCGATCCGCCCGCGGAAACCGAAGTGCTGACACTGGATCGCTCCGGGTCTGACTTCATGGTCGACATCCTCAAGTATCTCGGCATCGAGTATGTCTGCTCTGTGGCAGGTTCGAGTTTCCGGGGACTCCATGAATCCGTGATCAACTACGGAGGCAACCGGAATCCCGAGTTCATCACCTGTTGTCATGAAGAGTCGTCGGTCGCCATGGGCCACGGCTACGCCAAGATTGAGGGCAAGCCGCTGTGCATCTTCGCCCACGGCACGGTCGGACTGCAGCATGCCTCCATGGCGATCTACAACGCGTATTGTGACCGCGTGCCGGTTTTTGTCATCGTCGGCAACATCTTAGATGCCACGATGCGGGACTCCGCATATGGGGAATGGCCCCACAGCGTTCAGGACGCCGCGGCGATGGTCCGCGACTACATGAAGTGGGACGATCTGCCGGTTTCGCTGCCGCACTTCGCCGAGTCCGCGGTGCGCGCCTATAAGATCGCGATGACGCCGCCGATGGGGCCGGTGCTGTTGGTGGCGGATAGCGAACTCCAGGAAAACCCGATTCGCGAAGGGGCCAACTTGCAAATACCGAAGCTGGCGCTGGCGTCGCCTCCGCAAGGCGATTCCGGCGCGGTCGCGGAGGCCGCGCGGCTCCTGGTGCGGGCCGAGAATCCGTTGATCGTTGTGGATCGTTCCGCGCGAACGCAGACCGGCATAGACCTTCTTGTTGAGCTGGCCGAGACGCTGCAGGCGCCGGTCGTTGACCAGGCCGGACGGATGAACTTTCCCACACGGCATCCCCTCAACCAAACCAACCGCCGCGGTGCGGTGATCGCCAACGCGGATGTGATCATGGGCCTCGAGTCCCCGGACTTCTGGAGCGCCCTGAATTCCGTCCACGATCAAGTGCATCGCACCTCGCATCCTAATATCAAGAGTGGCGCGAAACTGATCAGCATCACCGCCGGCGATCTCAATATCAAAGCCAATTACCAGAATTTTTTCCGATACACCGGAGTTGATTTGGACATCGCGGCCGACGCGGAAGCGACTCTGCCCTCGCTCATTGAGGAAACCAAGCGCCAGATCACCGCGGATCGTAAACGCGCGTTCCAGGATCGCGGAGCCAAGCTGGCATCGGCGCACCAGCAAGCGCTGGAAGAGGCGCGGGCTGACGCCATGTACGCTTGGGACGCCAGCCCGGTCAGCACTGGCCGCCTGTGCACCGAGCTGTGGAACCAGATCAAGGATGAGGACTGGTCGTTGGTGTCCATTCTCAGGCATTTCAGTTGGTGGCCGCTACGCCTGTGGCCCTTCAAGAAGCACTACCAGTATCTTGGAGTCCAGGGTGGCGGGGGTGTTGGATACAACGCACCCGCCGCGGTGGGCGCCGCCCTCGCCAACCGCAAGCACGGCCGCCTGTCGGTCAGCATTCAGGACGACGGCGATCTGTTGTTTGCCCCGGCCGTGCTGTGGACAGCAGCCCATCATCGCATCCCGCTGCTGAGCGTCATGCATAATAACCGTGCCTATCATGAAGAGATGATGCACGTGCAACGCATGGCCAACCGGCACAACCGTGGCATTGACCGCGCCCATATCGGGACCACGTTCGAGGACCCCAATATGGATTTCGCGAAACTTGCACAGGGCATGGGCGTCTACGCCGAGGGCCCGATCACCGATCCCAAAGATCTTGCCCCGGCCCTCCGGCGCGCCATCGCGGTGGTCAAGCGTGGTGAGCCGGCTCTTCTCGATGTTGTCACTCAAGCGCGTTAAGGAGTGAGCATGAAAACCTTGTGTGCGTGGTGTTCCGCTATTGTTGTGACGCTGGCGATGCCGCTGATTTTCGGCCCCACCCTCGTGAGAGGCCAGAATGAGGGCCAACCTTCCAAGCCTGCGGAGGCGTCGGCCGCGAATGCCGAAAACGGCAAGCGGCTTTATACCAAGTATGGCTGCTACGAATGCCACGGCCGCGAAGGGCAAGGCGGGGTGCAAACCGGGCCACGCCTCGGCCCGGACCCCATTCCGTTCAAGGGGTTCGCCTCCTACATCCGCAAGCCCACGCGCGAGATGCCGCCCTATACGGCCAAGGTCATGTCGGACCAGGAACTGGCCGATATCTATGCTTTCCTGCAGTCGCGGACGCAGCCCCCAGTCGTAAAACCATCCCCTTTCTGAGCCTGAATTCCGAAATTCAAATTTTTGCCAAAGATTATGTCCTGTGTCTTCAGTGGGATTCATTCTGGAAATCCAACTTCGCCGAAGTTGGATTTTGTCCGGTCATTTCTCGATCGGGAGACAAGAACATCACCTCAAAACCTATGGCTTAGGGCGTTCGGTATGGGTTCGACAGGGGAATTCAGGTTTAGCTCTGCTTGGCGGCGATCCCGGGAACGCTATTCTCCAGAATGGCGTGATGCAAACCGCCAATCTGGAGATTGGCGTACCCGGATTTCAACCCCAAGTTCCCAAATCAACTTCGGAATTCAGTCTGAGAAGGACCCACACTGCTAAGTTCCGCTGATTCAATTGCCCGATCCTTTTCGGCCTGATGGCGTGATATTGCACACCCAGGGATGTGATTCCGGTCACAGCGAGAGTCAGCCTTAGAGCGGAAACTGTACTTGGAGGGGGTAGTCTATGCCTGTCCAGGTGGGCCTCGACATCGGCAGCACTAGCGTAAAGCTGGCTGCCGTCCTGGACGGAGAGCAGACCCTAGGACTCACCACCCGCCTGAATGGCTCGTCGGCCTTTCGTGTCGTTTCCCATCGCTCAAGAGGTGCAAGCCCGGATGACGGGGCAATCGTCGTTTCGGATTACCGCCGGGCGATGGGGAATCCGCTTCAGGCTGCTTTCGATCTGCTGCGCGAATTTCAAGCGCTCCTCCCGGATTCCTCTAAAGCTGCGCTTCGCGTCACGGGGTCCGGCGGACACCGCATAGCGGAAGCCCTGGATGTACCTTCCGAAAATGAATTTAAAGCGATCGCGCGTGGCGTCTCCGAGCTCTGCCCGGAAACTTCCACGGTATTCGAAATGGGCGGCGAAAACTCAAAGTACCTGTTGCTGGGCAATACTCGAAATCGTGGCGAGACCGGATCGTCTCGCTCTTCTTTGGCGATTCTCGACTACTCGATGAGCAGCCAGTGCGCGGCAGGCACCGGATCATTCATTGACCAGCAAGCCTCTCGCCTGCAATACCGCGTCGAAGATATTGGGCCCGTTGTTTCGGAAGCCAAGGCTGCGGCGCGGATCGCCGGACGCTGCTCGGTTTTTGCCAAATCCGACATGATTCACGCGCAGCAAAAGGGCTATAGCACGCCGGAAGTGTTAAAGGGTTTGTGTGAAGCCGTGGCGCGGAATTTCAAGAGCAATATCGTCAAGGGCCGCAGGATAGTTCCGCCGGTTGCCTTTGTGGGGGGTGTTTCACAGAACGTGGGGGTTCGGCAGGCCATGCTGGAGGCGTTCCATCTTGCTCCAGAGGACATGGTTATCCCGGAGCTGTATGCGTGGCTCGGAGCCATCGGTGCGGCCTATTTGGCCGATCCGGGCCAAGCGCGGCCCTGGCATCTTGACGGGGGCGCTTGCAATGAAGTCCGTGTCTCCACGATGCCTGCGAGTTCTGTTTGCGAGCCTCTTTCGCTCGAAAATGTTTTGTTGCTCCGCGACCATCCGAGCGCGTCTCGAACCGAGCCTCTTCCCGAAGAGAGCCTCGGCGCGCTCCCCGCGTATCTGGGAATCGACGTCGGCTCCGTCAGCACGAATCTTGCTCTGCTGGACGAATCCGGGCGCCTTCTGCATGGAATCTACCTGCGCACTGTCGGACGGCCGGTCGAAGTCGTGCACGAAGGGCTTCAGGAAATCGAGCAACTGTTTGGCTCGCGCGTCCGCGTCTGCGGTGTGGGCGCCACCGGGTCCGGCCGGGAACTCATCGGAGAGCTGGTGGGAGCCGATACGATTAACGATGAAATCACCGCGCACAAGACCGGGGCGATGTACGTGCACAATCGCCTGGTGCGCAAGATCAGTCCTAGCAACGGCAACACTCCTTGTGTAGATACGATCTTTGAAATCGGCGGCCAGGATGCCAAGTACATTTCCATAGACCGCGGCGTGGTGATCGATTTCGCGATGAACGAAGCGTGCGCGGCAGGCACGGGTTCTTTCCTCGAGGAACAGGCCGAGCATCTGGGCGTTCCGATCAAGGATGAATTCGCGCGGCTGGCGTTATCTTCCGCATCACCGGCCCGCCTGGGAGAGCGCTGCACGGTGTTCATGGAGCGCGACGTGAACGCGGCGCTCCAAAGGGGTGAGAGCGTTGCGAATCTCACGGCCGGACTTGCGTATTCCGTCGCTCTCAATTATCTGAATCGCGTCGTGCGCGGGCGAAAAGTCGGCAACGTCATCTACTTTCAGGGCGGCACGGCCTACAACGATGCGGTCGCGGCCGCATTTTCGAAGATCCTGGGAAAGCGGATTATCGTTCCTCCGCATAATGGAATCATCGGCGCCATCGGCATGGCCTTGATCGCGCAGGAAGTTACGGAGTCGCGCGTCCGGCTTCGCCCCGCGCAGAGCCATCGTTCATCGCCCACATCGCTCTCCCAGGCATTGCCGGTCAGCACTTTTCGCGGCTTCAACCTCAACAAAACGCGTTTCGCAACCCGCGAATTTGTTTGCAAAGCCTGCTCCAATTACTGCGACATGAAGGAAATCACGATCGAAGGGGAAAAGACGTACTGGGGCGACAAGTGCTCGGACAAATTTCGCAAGCGCGCGCGCACCGGCCGCAAGCCGGTCATTGAAGATCTGCTGGCCTTGCGCGAGAAAGCGTTGTACGGCGGTTTCGAAAGCGGCGAATCCGAGCCGCAAGAGGAAGCGGGCAAACTCCGCGTCGGAATTCCACAAGCGATGTTTTTCTACGACCGCTTTCCGTTTTGGCGGACGTACTTGCGGGAGGCCGGCTTCACCGTGGTGTTGTCTTCGCCAACCGATCGTTACATCGCCACGCAAGGAGCCGAGCTCAGCGTGGCCGAGCCGTGCTTTCCGGTGCAGATCGCTCATGGCCACGTGCAAGCCCTGCTGAATGGGACGGCGGCGCGTCCGCCGGCCGACTATGTCCTCTTGCCGAATGTAATGGACATGGAGGCGCCACCCTCCCCGGTGGCGTCGCAAGCGTGCCCGTGGAACCAAACGCTTCCCTTCGTGGTGCGTTCCGCCCCGGCATTCGAAGAGCAAAAGGAAAAGATCCTCTGCCCGAATGTTTACTTCCGGCTTGGCCATGACCACGTCAGGCGGCAGCTCCACAATTATTTTTCGGCGTACGGTGTGAGCCGGCGCGTCAGCGACGCGGCTGTGGATCGCGCCTTTTCCGCTCAGGCAAGCTTTACGGAACGGCTCCTCGCGGCCGGCCGGCAAGCCTGCGACATCCTGGAAAATAGCGGTGAGCCGGCCATCCTGCTGGTTGGGCGGCCGTACAACATCTATGACCGCGCCAGCAACTGCGACGTTCCGCGAAAACTCCGCGACCTGTACGGCGTAAACGTTTTGCCGCTCGACTTTCTGCCGCTCGATGAAGCTGGTGTGGATGATCTGCATCCCAACATGTTCTGGAATTCCGGCCGGAATATTCTCGGGGCGGGGCGCTTCGCGAGCAACCATCCCAACATGCACATCATTTACATCACCAACTTCAAGTGTGGGCCGGATTCCTTCATCAAGCATTTTCTGCGCGACGTTGCTCCATCGCCGTTTTTGATTTTGCAGTTCGACGCGCACGCCAACGACGCGGGATATATGACGCGATGTGAAGCCTATCTCGACAGCAAGGGGATACTGCGATGCTCTCCCAGCTACAAAACACAGTACGCTTAGCCCCGTCCCCCGCTTTGGCCGGGAAAAAACTGTGGATCCCGAGGCTTCAGGCGGGCAGCAGTTACCTGGTGGCCGCGGCATTTCGCTCGATGGGCCTTGACGCCGAGGTGGTTCCAGCTTCCGATGAGCGTACGCTTGAACTGGGCGCGTGCCACACTTGCGGCGATGAATGCTATCCCCTGAAAGTCACGCTCGGCGACTGCCTCAAAATTCTGGAGCAGCCCGATGCGGATCCGCGCCAAATCGCATTTCTAGTCGCCACCGGACAGGGGCCCTGCCGTTTCGGGCAATACGCGCCACACTTTCAATCGGTGTTTCGCTCCCTGGGTTATCCGGATATCCCACTCATCTCGCCATCATTTGAGAACGGTTACGCCGATTGTGGCGAATTGTCATCCGCTTTTGTGCGCACCGCGTGGCGCGCCATCGTGTCGGCCGACATCCTGCTGAAACTTCTTCTTCGCACGCGCCCCTACGAACTTGTTGCCGGCAGCGCCGACGCCGTTTGGGAAGCATCCGTGGCGGATCTTTCGCGGGTCCTCGAAGTGCGTTACGAGAACTATGGGAAACAGATGAACGCTCTGCGGGCCGGCCTGTTGCGTGCCAGAGCCAGGTTTCGTTCCTTGCCTCTCGAGAGCGAGCGGAATCGCCCGCTGATTGGCGTGGTCGGCGAGATTTTTTGCCGCCTGAATACCTTCGGCAATGAAGAGTTGGTTCGCCGGCTGGAAGCCGCCGGCGCCGAAGTGTGGATGAATGACGTCTCCGAATGGGTCTGGTACACCAACAACGAACAGATGAGGCAATTCGCCCGCCAGGGTAAACGCTACTCGGCGTCCACCTTTGCCGCCAAAATCCGAAATCTCTTCCAGAAGAGAGATGAGCACGCCATGGTGTCGCTGTTTCACGAAGACTTTCGCGGCCAAGAAGAACCCGAGGACATCAGCGAGATTCTCGGCCACGCGGAGCCCTACTTGCCGCGGGAAGGCTCCTCCGGCGAGATGGTCGTCAATATCGGAAAGGCCATATACTTTGCGCGGAAAGGGCTGGATGGCGTCATTGACATCAGCCCCTTCACCTGCATGAATGGCATCATCTGCGAAGCCATCTACCCGCGGGTCAGCCGCGACAACGGCGGCATCCCGATTCGCAACTTCTATTTCGACGGGACGCAGTCGGACCTCGAACAAGATGTCGGCATCTATCTGGAACTCGCGCGCAGCTATCGCCACCGCAAGATCCGGCCCTCCTGAATCCCGCGGACTTCGCCAATGTCCGCGCCCTGCCGAAGCCCACCGGTGCGTTATCGGATTAACGTATGCGAACTCGAACGCCGCGCGCACACCCAAATCGCGTGCGCCGGAACCGCCGCGCACAGTCTGACAAATGAAATGCGCTCTCTCCGTGGCCCTCTGTGCTCCTTTGTGTCCTCTGTGTTGCGCTTTTCGGATTTCAACACAGAGGACACCGAGTACACAGAGAAGAACAGGAGTGACCGAGGCGCAGTGGGATGCAAAAGGGGATCTTCACGCGGCAATCCCACGGAGGCAATCGCGCCGTTGTGACGTAGTGATGCCAAATGATTCCTAACGGGTCCAAAAAATAAGTCCTGAGTTGCTAAAGGCGTAGCACCACCACCCTTCCTTCAATTGGTGTCAAATGGTGTCATTTCTATTCAGCAGTAACCTACGGCTCGACGAAACGATCGCTGTGGCCGCCTGTATCAAAGAAAAAAGGCCGGGAGAAGATGTCTTCTCCCGGCCTACGAGTGTTCTACGCTGCTTTACTTGGTCCAGGCCGCGCGAACCGGTTGGCCAATCAGCAATGCCGGGTCGGCGCCCTTCCGCGGGACGAACTTCTGCGGACGGCCGCCCCACACCTCTGCCGTGTAGAGGTTGCCGTCCTGGTCCACGCTGAACTGGTGCGTTCCCCACAGTCCGCCCGGCTCGGGGGTCATCGTGCCCCACGTATACAGCAGCTTCCCGTTAAGGTCGTACTTATAGAACTTGAAGTTCCCGTGACCGTCCGACATCCAGAGGTGCTGGTCCGCGGTCATGAAGATGTGATAGGTCGCGGTGGGTCCGTCGCCGAGGTACCACTGATTGAGGAACTTGCCGTTCTCATCGAAGATCTGGATACGCCGGTTGCTTCGGTCGTTGACGTAGATCCTGCGCTGGTTGTCGATGGCGATGCCGTGCACGGTATTGAAGTAGTTTGGCCGCATCTCCTTGCCGGCCTCGCCCCTCTCGCCCCACGCCATCAGGAATTTGCCGGTCTTATCGAATTTCACAACGCGCGTTTCCTCGTACCCGTCGGTGACGAAGAAGGTGCCGTCCGGCAGCCACGCGATGTCGGTCTGACGGCCGAAGGTCTCACTTGCCGGACCCGTCTTCTGGATATATGAGGGACGCCCGGTATTGCCGGTCATTTTCGCATTTCTCTCGGTTGTCGTGTTCAACGTGCCGATCGTCTGGAGCAGTTTCTTGCCGTCGTTGCTGAATATCCGGATGACCTCGTGGCCGTCGTCTATGGCCCACACGCGCTTTTCCGGGTCATAGGGACTGATTAGAATCTTGTGAACGCGACCCTGGGATAACACATTCGGGTTGTCCGGCTTGAACAGCGAATCCCACTGGGTCCACGCCTCTTTCACATTCCCCTGGCTGTCGTATACCGTAATGATGTGTTTCCACCGGTAGTCCTTTTCTGCGACGCCCATGTAGTCGTCGGAGGCTTCGCCCGGACTGGCGTAGGGACCCACTGACGCGTTCCGCGCGTACATCCCGCGCCCGGGAACCTGCAAGTGCACTGTCAGGCCAAACTCGCTCTGGAGCTCAGCATATTTGGGCTTGATGTTTGTTACATCGGCCAGCTCGCCTCGCATCGCCACGAAGATGCGATCCGGGTTCTGGGCGAACACGCCCTGGACCGCACCCCACGTCCAGCCCTTTTCTTCCGGAAACAATGTGGCCAAGGGTTTGGGCCAATTCGGGTCGACTCGATACGGGCCGTCCACCAGTTCGTCGCTCGGGTTTGCTGGATCGACCCACTGCCCCGTCTGTTGCTGGGCCGCGACCACCTTCTCGGTGCTCAAGCAGCTTATCAACGTCATGACACCGATCGCGGCGCAGACCATCGCTCCGACAACAATCTTTCGACCAACCACTTTCATTGGGTTTCCTCCTCTGTTTTGCATCTCGGAATGCTCGTCCGGACTGCAGGATATTACACGAACTGGGCACAATGCGCTTCTACTACTGAAATGACATGTACAGACATTAGACAGACGTGAAGACGAGGCTCTTGAAGTATGCCGGGTGCCCCACTCTTTGCGAAGCAAAGCATGGGAGGCTTTGAGAAACACTGGTTGTGGCAGTGGGAATCGAGCCGTGTCCTAAAACCGCGCAAGTGTTTGAATCTACTCACCGTGCATCCTCAATTTGGGCGCATCTGGGAGCAGAATTTTGCTTCTGGACGGAGTAACTCGCCCACTTTGTCCACTGCATCGCGCTGAGAATTGTCGATCACATGGCTGTAAACTCCCAGAGTGATTCGCGCATCCGAGTGTCGCATTTGAGTTTTCGTGACAGTCGGATTCGCTCCAACGTCCATCAGCAAACTCGCGTGGCAATGCCGGAAAGCGTGCATCCCCGCGCGAGGAAGTCTTAGTTTATCGAGCGCGGGCCAAAGTCCATACTCGACAACTTTGTCGGCCGCGTAAGGCCGATCGTTGCGATTGAGAAAAAGAAGACCCTCGGAATTTTCTTTCCACGTCGCCAGGTATTCGGTGAGCAAGGTTGCGAGCGCGCCCGCCATCGCTACCGGCGCTTGGCTCGCCTTGCTCTTTACGGTTTGCACCCGCCCGTACCATGCAGACCGTCGCACATGGATCACGCGGCGCTCGAAGTCCAGGTCCGCTTTTTGCAGGTTCACGACTTCTCCGACGCGAAGTCCCGTCATTGCGGCGATGGCGAACATAGTGCGCCACGGGTCACAAGCGACCGTGATGATTTTGCGCGCTTGCTCTCCTGTGAAAAAGCGCGGTTGATGGTGGATTTTGTCTGCCGGCAAAGCCAGCTCTCCCGCCGTGACTGGCTGTGTGCAGTAGCCCCACGATTTCGCCGTCCGCATCATCGAGGAAAGAGTCCCGAGGATGTTCAGGCAAGTTTTGCGTGAGACTTTCTGCGAAAGCAGCGTTACGAAGTTTTGCTGGATTTGTGGCGTGAGTTCGTGGAGAAGAATCTTCCCCAGGTGCTTCCGAATGTAAGTTTTCAGGTGAGACTTCGCGGCCTTCACGCTCGAAGGTTTCTGGTGCGTGAGCACCTGAATTTCCCAGGCGTCCGCGAATTTCTAGACTGTGATGAACTTAATCGGACGGTAGTCGAAAGAGTTGATTCTCGCGAGGATCGGGTCGAGAAGGCGTTGAGCATTACGCTTGGTTTTCAGTTCTGCAACCTCACGGAGCCGATCCAAGTGCGAGGACCAGAATCGACGAATTTTCTACCCCGATAGAAGAAACTGAGAACCGAAAGTTTTCTGAGGCTGCGCAAATGCTCAAGGAATCTGACAAGGGACGCAAGTGACAGCGCGGCCAGAACCCGGCCGATTTCGCAGACCCGTTCGATGGGACCGTCGAATACGCCGACTGAAACCAGGCCATCCATCGTTTGGTCGCGGGCAGTCCGCGACCCCGTCAAGTCTTTGCGCTCGATGTACTCCCCAACTGACACTCCGGCCGCCTTTGCCGCTGCCAGCGTCTCCTTGAACGGCATGAATTCGGAGAAAGGGCGGAACTTGCGCTTGTGGCCGAACGCTTGCAGCACCGGACTCAACATCATGCCAACCACTCTATGGAGATTGGCAAACCCAAGCGTCTAAAGTTGCTTTTCATCGAGGCTTGTCCTGTTGCGCTCTCATGCCGGGAGAAGCTACGTTTCGGTTTGACTCGTTTTCTGGGGCAACCCATCTACCACCACCGTTTCAGCTTCCACAAACCGCGGGAAGCAATTTACCGCCCCACGGACTGCGACAGTGGATCCGATGAACACCATAGCGGCGGGTGCCCTTTTGTCGTATTCCTCATACATGTCGTGGCGATAGACTCCAACACACACACCGAAGGTACCGTGGGCCATATTGAGGCTCAACTCAAACGTGCCACGATAGGTTTCCCCGGCTTGGAGCGAAAATGGGCAATGACCAAGCCGTTCCGAAGAGGTGTCGAAGATAATGCGCTGGGACTCGTCTGTGAGCCATATGACGATGTCCAGTTTCTCCGCGCTTTTCCTCGCTGTCACTGCGATGTCCACCCAGGCAGTCTGTCCGGACTCGAATTTCAGTTGCTCACCCGTCTCACCGCGAATCCTGACATGAGATATGTACACCCTTCGGTTTCCGCCGCTGTTGATATTGTTGAGTGCGTCGCTCAGATACCGTTGCACCACGGAATCGGTGGAACCAATCGTAACGACTTTTCCGCGTTCGAGCAGCACGGCGCGTTGGCACAGTTCCGTGACGGCTTTCAGGTTGTGCGAGACGAACAGAACAGTCGTGCCCCCCTTGACCACGGAGCGCATGCGGTCCATGCAGCGTTGCTGGAAGACAGAGTCGCCCACACTCAGGACCTCATCCACGATGAGGACCTCGGGGTCAACGTGGGCTGCCACCGAGAATCCGAGCCTCGCGTACATACCCGAAGAGTAGCGCTTTACCGGCGTGTCAATGAACTCCTCGAGTCCCGAGAAGGCGACGATCTGGTCGAGCTTGGTTTCGATCTCGCGCTTCGTCATGCCCAAGATTGTACCGTTCAGGAAGATGTTCTCCCGGCCAGTGAGGTCCTGGTGGAAACCGGCGGTTACCTCAATGAGGGCGGAGAGGCGTCCATTGACGACCATGCGGCCCTTCGTGGGCTTCATGATCCGGCTGAGGATCTTCAGAGCGGTGCTTTTTCCGGCTCCATTGCGACCAATAATGCCGAGTGCCTCCCCGCGCTGGACCTCAAACGAGATATCCTGCAAGGCCCAGAACTCCCGTTTGTCGTCCTTGCTGAGTTCCTGCTGTCGGAACATCCTTCCGGTCAGAGCGGGGATCAGGTCGCGGAGGGAGTTGTAAATTTCGCCCTTGCGAAACTTCTTGTAGACATGCTCCATCCTGAGCGCGATATCAGACATGAGACGCCTGCATCAAAAGCTCTCCGCGAACGCCGGCTCCAAACGCTTGAACAGCATGTGTCCACCAATCACGACCGTCAAACTGAAGACGAAGCTGTAGGCAAACCAAGTAAGATCCGGAGGTTGATGGCGGGTCATGCAAGCACTTAACCCATCGAGAATCGGAGCGACCGGATTGAGCAGCAACCATTTCGCTTTGTCGCCAAACATGCGAACATCATAAAAGACCGGGGTGAAGAAGATGCCGAACGTGAGCAGCACATCGACAATGTATTTCACATCGCGGAAAAATAAGCTCGCGGCGGATACGATCATTCCGATTCCGGTGGCCAGCAACAGCATCGTCAGAAGCAGCACTGGAGTCCACACGAGATAGGCGCTCCAACCGACCTGGGCGATCAACAGAAAAATCGTGAGGACCACGAACCCCACGACAAAATCAAAGAGGCAGGCCATCACCGCCGCCACGGGAAAGATCTCTTTTGGAAAATAGATCTTGGTCACCAAACTCCCGTTGTTGGTGAGGCTGTTACAAGAAAACCGAATACTGGAAACGAGAAATGACCAAGGAATGGACTTGACCGCTACGCTTGTGAGATCCTCGGTCTTAAGCGGCGTGTGCGTTGCCAGGGCGAATCCGTAACGGAACATGATGCCGGACATAACCATCAGGATCGGCATCAGAACGGCCCACAGGAACCCCATGATCGACTGCTTGTACCGGACTTTGATGTCCCGGTACAAAATCATGTAGAGCAGGCCCCGATATCGGTAGAACTCCTTTAGATCCTCTTTCATGAGCTCCTATCTTCCTATCGACCAGTTATGCCTTCGATAAACCGCTTGAGTATTTTCCGGGCTCATAAGCGCACGCGGTTCAGGACGCCCACTGACGGTAACGAACGCGATGAGCATTGCCTTCAATCGCTAGTGCGGCGACGTAGCCTGCAGGAGCGTCCAAGTCCGCCAACGACCAGCGCGCGGCTTCCCTGGGGTCGCTTTCGATGCGCAACCGCGGTGCTGGATCACCTTGGGCGAGGACATCGAAGCTCTGCAGGTCCAGGGAAAGGCCTTCTCCCCTGGCTTTTACGTAGGCCTCTTTCCGCGTCCAGCAAGCGAAGAACGCCTTTTGCCGCAGACCGGACGGCAGCAGTCCCAGCACGGAGGCCTCGCGTGGCGAGAAGCACCGCTCCGCCAGTTCCCGATCGTCGATATCTCCGCTCATGTATTCGAGGTCCACTCCCACCTCCCGGCCGCGCGTCACCGAGTAAATGACCGCCCCAGGCGCGTGCGAAAGGTTGAACGCAAGGCGTTCGTTGCCGTGCTCGGTGGTCAACGCAGGTTTCCCATGCGCGCCGTACCAAAACCGCAGTTCGCCCGGATGGATTCCGCAGTAACGGCTGAGAATCTCCCTGAGTAGCCCTCGCGCGAACATGTATTGGTCTCTGTCCTTTTGAAAGTGAAATCGCCCAGCTTTTTCAATCTCGTCAGCGGCCAGTGTCGCGGGGAAAGAACGGGAACGCGGAACCATGTCGTCCACAAAGGCAAACCAGACGTGCACATCCTCCTTGCCCAACGATGGACACGCCGTTCGAGAAAGCGACGAGTCCAGACGCAAGCAGGTCAGCGAGTATGCGGAGTGGCGATCAGCCACGAAGAGAGGGCATGGCTGGCTTTTCATCTCGGCTCTCCGATCCGACGCTGAAGTTGTCCAAGGAGGACTTTAAGTGTTCAGCGACAAGGTCGAGAAATTTCGTCAAGCACGTATCATGGTTACCCGGAACCACGTGGAGGTCAACGTCGCTCGCCACGTGACGCCACCCAAGAGTCGGATCGTCGGTTGAGTGCGCGTGGTCGTTTGCGCGGATGAGTGTGATGCGCCCGGGGTACCGATAGGCGACGTGGCCCGTCGCCAGGCGGTGATAGTGCACATTATTTTCCTGCAGGATGCGATTCCAGTCCTCCGGGCTGTCGGGAATCGGCGCTGGTTCGGGAATTGCAACAGCCGGGCCGCCCCGGGGGATTCGCCAAAAGATACGCCCAAGCCATTTCCCCGCCGCTTTCAATTTGTGCGCCCTTTGCAATACGAAATTCACCCGCTTCAGGCCAGACAACTCATTGAAGCGAATGGCGAATCCGCGCAAGCGCAGAAACCAATCAAGTTGCTGGTCAGCTTCGAGCCCCAACAAACGAGCACTCCAGACGACCAATCTATGGTGAAACCTGAACCTAGCGTTTCTTGCGATACTATCTATAAGGATCAAATGAACTCTTTCTCCCTGTGCCTGCAATCGCTGGGCCATTTCGAAGGCTACCAGCCCCCCAACGCAATAGCCTCCGAGGAGGAAAGGCCCGTGTGGTTGAACCGCGCGCAGGATCTCCAGGTATGGCTCAACCATGGCCTCAACTGTAGCCGGAAGGCGCTGGCCGTCGAGTCCAAGAGGATGCAATGCATAGAATGGCTGCTCCTCACCCAAGTAGCGGGCCAGCTTAAGACAATAGACGCCCCCGCCGGAATAGTCGCCATGCAAAAAGAAAAAGGGTGTTCTGGAGCCATGGGTCTGAAGCATGACCAACGCAGAGGGAGTCTGGTCTTTGCGTTGTTTGGAGATAGCGTTCGCCAGATGTTCCACAGTTGCGCAGGCGAACAATGTGGACACAGCGAGCTTCTTGCCGTAAACTTTCTCAATTTTGCTCATCAGACGCACCGCAAGCAAGGAATTCCCGCCCAGCTCAAAGAAATCGTCCCGGATCCCAATCGGACAAACGCCCAAGAGCTCCTCCCATATTTTAACTAGTTGGTATTCTTGCTGATTCCGGGGCCCGACGCAGGTTTCCTCCGGGGACCGCATACGCTCGGGCGCCGGAAGGGCCCTACGATCCACTTTGCCTGTAGGGAGAATGGGAAGATTTTCCGGGAACATGAACTGCGACGGCAGCATGTAATCTGGAAGCTTGCGTTTCAGGAACGCACGCAGTTCGCCGGCGTCCGCAGATTGCCCATGGCGAAAGACAACATGGGCTACAAGGCGCTTCTCACCCGGAGTGTCCTCGCGCGCGACGACAGCGGTTGCATGAACCGCAGCATGCTGGTTGAGCGCGGCCTCGATATCGCCCAGTTCGATTCGGAAGCCGCGGATCTTCACTTGGTCGTCGGCGCGGCCGAGGAACTCAATATTTCCGTCGGGCAGAAAACGGCCTAAGTCACCAGTCCTGCAAAGCCGCCCACTCCGCTCCCGGCCAAACGGATCGGGGATGAATTTCTCGGACGTAAGCTCCGGGCGGTTGAGGTAGCCGCGAGCCACGCCGTCGCCGGCAATATGGAGTTCGCCGGGCACGCCAATCGGCACTGGATTTTGATGTGTGTCGAGGACGTAGACCCGCGTGTTGGCAATCGGCCTGCCAATAGTGACAGGACAACCGCGCCGCACCAGCGTGTAAGTCGCATAGGATGTCTCCGTCGGACCGTAGAGGTTGTAAACCTTGTCCACATTCGTGGTTGCGTAGATCTGCTCCACGAGCTTTTCGGGGAGCGGCTCGCCGGCCAAGTTTACCGTCTTCGCCGACGCTGGAATGCCGCCGGCGCGCACCAATTCCGCCATGGCCGAAGGAACTGCGTTGATCAGGGTAACCTCATTCTTGGCCGCCAGGGTGGGCAATTGAAGCAAGTTTGGAGCCAGGATGATCCGCCCGCCCGCACTCAGCGTGACAAACATCTCAAATATGGACACGTCGAAGCACACCGACGTGGAAAACAGCACGCCCGCAAGTTCCTGCGCAGTAAAAACCTCATTTGCCCACTGAATGAAAGTCACTGCGGTGCGATGCTCGAGCGCCACTCCCTTCGGCCTTCCCGTGGATCCCGAAGTAAACAGCACATAGGCCAGGTGCTCCGGTCTTACTGGCGTGACGGGATTGTCTTCGGATTCGCGGGCAATCCGGTCCCAGTCTCCGTCAAGACAGATTAGCTGTTCCGCGAAACTCGGCAGCTCATCCGCCAGCGACGCCTGTGTGAGTACGATCGGCGCCTGGGCATCTTCCAGGATGTATCGCAGCCGTTCCTTCGGATAGTTGCGATCGAGCGGAACATACGCGCTTCCCGCTTTCAAAATTCCCAGGATGCCAGCTACCAGTTGAACCGTGCGCTCGGAGTGGATGCCGACCGGCACGTCGGGTCCGGCTCCGCGCCTCATCAGAAAGTGAGCGATCTGGTTGGCCGTCGCGTTCAGTTCGCGGTAGGTCATCTGTTGTTGTTCGCCGACCACGGCCAGCGCATCGGGCGTCCGCGCAGCCTGTCGTGCCACGAAGTCATGAATGCAAAGGCCCTGTGGATAATCCGCCGAGGTATTGTTGAAGCCGACCAACACCCGCTGAAGTTCGTCGGCGCCAAGCAGCGGCAACTGGGAAAGCCGCGACTCCGGATTCGCTACTGCCCCCTCCAGCAGCAAACGATAATGCTCCAGCATGCGCTCGACCGTCGCAGGGTCGAACAAGTCCGTGTTGTATTCCAGGCGTCCGCGCAGGCCTTCGGGCGACTCGGCGAAAAAGAACGAGATATCAAATTTCGCCGTGCCTTGGGCTGGTTTGAACGGAATCGCCACGACACCGGGCAGTTGCAGTCCGTGGCGTGGTGCATTCTGGAGCGAGAACAACACCTGGAACAACGGGTTCTGGCTCAAGCTCCGCTCCGGCTTCAACTCCTTCACCAATTTCTCGAAGGGAACGTCCTGATGGGCGTAGGCGGCCAATGCGATTTCTTTTGTTCGGCGGATTGCGTCTCGAACGGTGGGATTGCTGGAGAGATTGATTCGCATGACCAGCGTGTTGGCAAAGAGTCCGATGATGCCCTCGATCTCGGCACGATCGCGGTTGGCGACCGGCGTGCCAACGACGATTTCTTCCTGTCCGCTGTGGCGCGAAAGGAGCGCCCCAAAGGCCGCCAGCAATGTCATGAACAGCGTCGCGCCCTCGCCGCGTCCAAGTTCCTTGAGGGCTTCCGTCAGCGCGGGGGGCAGCGTCATTTCGACACTCGCTCCTCGAAAGGTTTGCACCACGGGACGTGTGCGGTCGCTGGGCAGCTTCAGCACCGGCAGGTTGGCGAGTTGCTCTTTCCAGTAGCCGAGCTGTGTGCTCAGCATCTCGTCCGAGAGCCACTCGCGTTGCCACAACGCATAGTCGCCGTACTGCAACGCAAGAGGAGGAAGTTCCACCGTGCGGCCTTCCACCAACGCGCTGTACGCTCTGGAAAGCTCGCGCTCAAATATCCCCGTCGACCATCCGTCCGAGATAATGTGGTGCCACACGCGCAGGAGGACATGTTCGTCGTCCCCGAGGCGGATGAGACGGAAGCGCGCGAGCGGACCGCTTTCGAGGTTGAACGGTTCTTGCGTGACTTCGGTGAGCAAGCCCGACAATGCCTCGTCTCTGCTCGCCGCGGGCGCCGCGGAGAGATCCACGCAGTCGAGATCGACCGCCCCATCCTCGTGCACGATCTGTCGCGGCTCGTCGTCGATTACGGAGAATGTGGTGCGCAGAATTTCATGGCGTTGGAGCAGCGCCTGCAAACTCCCGCGGAGCGCTTCGATGTCAATCGGTCCGGTCAGTCGGTGCGCCCGGCTCTCGTTGTAGGCCGAACTGCTTGTATCGAGCCGGGCCAGAAACCATGCGCGCCATTGTGCGTGCGTAAGAACCACGGGAGCGCGGCCCTCTCGGCGAGGTATCGGCGCAAGAGTGGATCGGCCGGCCCCAGCGGGGGCGTCTTTCTGAATCGCAGCGTTCCTGCTGCGAATCGTCTCGATCGACCGCGCCATACCGGCGATGCTTGCCGCTTCCCCGAACAGCGACTGGATCGGCAGTTCCACACCGAACAGTGACTTGACGTGCGCAATCACTTGCGCGCCGTGCAAGGAATCGCCGCCGAGCAGGAAGAAATTGTCGTCGCGACCCACGCTACCGACCTTCAAAAGGGACGCCCAAAGGCCGGCCAGAGCGCCCTCGAGTGGTGAGAGCGGGACGCGCCCCGCCGCCGCGCCCGAATCGGCGCCGGCCACGGTGCCGCCCGAGTCCAAGCCAAGCTGGTGGGGCAGCTCGCGGCGCAACACCTTGCCGTTTTCCGTGCGTGGTATCCGATCGACGAAGTATATTTTTCGCGGCGTTTTCGTCGGTCCCACGCGACGCCGAACGTGTTCGATCACCTGCGCTTCATCCAACGCCGTGTCTGCGTGTCGCACCAGTGCCGCGACAACCTCTTCGCCGAGACTCGCATGGGCAATGCCGAACGTCGCGGCCTCCTTCACGCCCGGCACCGACTCGATGGCGGCGTCGATCTCCACCGGCGAAATCTTCTCGCCCCCTCGATTGATAATTTCCTTGATGCGACCGGAAACATGGATGTAACCCTCTTCGTCGATGCGCCCCAGGTCGCCTGTGCGAAACCAATCGCCCACAAACGATGCGGCGGTGAGCTCGGGATCGTCCAGATAGCCGGGAAACACAAGCGCACCGCGAACCACGATCTCGCCTGTTGTGTCCGTCGCGGAGATTTGGCCCGTAGCATCCATGATCGCCACTTCGTTGACGAGCGGCAGGCCAGCCGCTCCACGTTTTCGCCGCCGCGGGGGCAACGGGTCGTGGGAAATGGCTGTCGTTTCGACCGACGAGTAGCCCGTGAGCACAGGTGCCCCGAGAGCGTCTTCGAGACGATCGATCTCCTCGGGATGAAGTCGTCCGGCGCCGGAACGCACGAACCGAAAGCGGCTTTGTCTCAACGCTTCTCGATATTCGGGCGCTCGGCGCAGAATCGCGCGGAGCAGTGCGAAGCTGGCATTCAAACAGGTGGGACCGAATTCCTCGATGGCGGCAAAGAAGGCGTCGACGTCAGATTCGGGAAGGCACACGATGGACAGGCCTGCCAGAAGAGGATTGATCAAGCCGCTACGAAGGCCGGTTCCAAGGTGAATCGGCGTCAAATGGCAGCCCACGTCCTGCGGCGAGTACGCGAGCCAATCGCGCGCTGCCTTCGCGTAAAGCAGCGTCTGGCGATGGGTCGAAGGCACCAGCTTCGGCCGGCCCGTGGTGCCTGAAGAAACCGTTATGTAGGCTAGCTCGCGGCGTGCTGCCGGCGTTGCGCAAAGTGAGTCGCGTTTCTGGCGGAGATCGAGCGCGAACGCACCGGCGGGCGCATCCGGCTCGGAAACCACATCGATTTCCGCCACGCCGTGCTGCCGAGCCGCCGCACGAATCGGATGTTCTTGCCCCTGGGGCACCAGAATCGCGTGTGCGCCCAAGCGAACGATGAGCTGCGCATACGCATCGGTCGTTAGGTTTGGGCCGAGCGGCGCAAATGTGCATGAGGAGGGCAGCGTTGCGCATGCAACAGCCATTTCCGCGCGGTTCGGCAGGACCCCGGCAACAATATCGCCGGGCGCGATACCCCAGCCTCCCAGGCGCTCTCGCACATAGCGAATCTGCGCGCTCAGATCTCCGTAGGTCAGTGAACTCCGGCCCGGCACATGGAGCGCGACCGCAGCCGGCTGGTTCGCCGCAACGTCGTCAAGAGCGTCTGCGAGAGTTTCGTGTTCGTGAATCTGGGATTTAAGAAATGCCATGGGATGGCTCGTTGATGTCAAGCGGTACGGTGGCGAATCGGCGCTATCTCGCGGGCCCGACCAAAGGTCGCATGCGCTTTTGTTCTTCCCAGCAGGTACACCGCGCCCGCACAGCACAGCGCGGGCACCGCTGCGAAAACGAACAATTCGGAGGTCGGCAGGTTGAAAGAGATCAATACGCCACCGAGCACCGGCCCCAAAATCGATCCAATTCGCCCCACGCCATTAGCCCAGCCCGTTCCCGTGGAACGGATGTAGGTTGGATAAAGCGTGCCGGAGACTCCATTCAGGGCCGTCTGTCCGCCAATCAAGCACATTCCCGTGATGAAAACCGCGGCCATCAACACGAAATCAGATACGCGGACGGAATACGCGATCAAGAGGATTAACGGCGCTGCCAGTACGAAGGCTATGGCCACAAGAGTGATGCCGCGTTTGTCCAGCAGCCAGCACAAGACGAAGCCGCCTACTGCGCCACCTCCTGAGAGCAAACCGCCTGCGATGACGGCGTGCGCAAGCGGGACGCCCGCCCCCACCAGTACGGTGGGCAGCCAGCTCGTGAGAAAATAATGACCGAGGAGGCTCGTGACATACGCAAGCCAGAGCGATAGCGTTATCTTGGCACGGCCATCTGTGAAAAGATGGGCCACCGGGATGCCGCCTCGTTTTTCTTCGCGCAACACGAATTCCGCGTCGCGGTCGAGCGCCAGTTCGGGTCGAAGCTTCGCGAGAATCGCTGCGACTTGTTTCGGCTGATTCCGCGTGAGCGTTAGGAAGCAAACCGACTCCGGCAGGGTGAAGACCAGAACGGCTGCCAGTATGATCGGAACGATGCCGCCAATATAGAAGACACTCGGCCACCCGAATTCCGGAATGAGCCTAGCGGCAATGAATCCGCCCATCGCGCTCCCTATCGTGTAGCCAACGAACAGTACGCTGATCATCCTGGCCCGGCGGTGCGATGGGGCATATTCTACGGTCAGCGCAATGACCGTCGGGATGGAACCGCCGAGGCCGATCCCGGCGACAAATCGCAGAACAATCAGTGCGGTGAGCGAAGTGGCGAAGACTGTCGCCAGTGTAAAAGTGCCGAACAACAGGGCGCCGCCGATGATGATCTTCTTCCGCCCGATCCGATCAGCCAGGTTGCCGAGCAAAGTGGCACCCAGCATGTAGCCGAAAAGACCAAAACCAAAAACAGGTCCAAAAGAAGATTTATGGATTCGCCATGCCTGGATAATGGAGGGCGCCGCAAAGTTCGTCACTTGCATGTCATAACCTTCGACGAACATAAGGACACACGACCAGAGTACGATCGATGCTCGAAACCACCCGATCTTTTGGCCCTCGATCAGGCCCCCAATGTCTATTTCTTTGGTCTGGGACATCCCCACGGGTCGGAACGCCTCCCGTCGATTGAGGGCCTAAACGCAGATCCTAGGACTTCCAGCGATACTGGTAGCAACTCGGATACCATAAGAAAGAAATCGGTCTAGCCATTGATATGAAAGGAGTTACCGAAAGGTGCGGAGAAAACTAGAAGAACGTAGGGTACGTTTCTATGAAATGTCTTACCATTCCCCGAGCCGCTCGGACCATCCCGGAAACGAAGGCATGCGTTTTTCCTTCCCTGGCTCCAGCGGAGTTGCCAGTGTTTCTGGCGATACTGCGAATATGCGTTTGCTGAGCGAGGCTGGTACGACGAGTTTTCACTGCCATCGATCCCTCCATCCGTTCGTTAAAGTTTAGAAAAGTCATCCTGACAAGGACGCGCAACTTGGGCGCAAAACCCTACCCTTTGGGCGCAAATCAAGGGAAGGACGGTGAGTAAGGCCCGCCGAATCAGCATGAATTTTGCGGATTTCTGGAGCGGGCGATGGGAATCGAACCCACGTCCGAAGCTTGGGAAGCTTCTATACTGCCATTGTACGACGCCCGCTCTACGTCTTACGCTAACAAACCGGCGCGACTCTTGCAAGAATTCTTCGTCCGTGATTTCGTGCTAGAGTGAGCGTTTGCGTCGGGAGGTTGGCTTGGCCTACAGAGACTTGCGGGAATTCATCGCGAAGCTGGAAAAAGAGGGTGAGCTCCGGCGCATCACCGCCGAAGTCGATCCGGTCCTCGAAATCACGGAGATTACCGACCGCGTGACGCGAGCCGGCGGCCCCGCGCTTCTGTTCGAACGCCCCAAGGGTTCGCGCGTACCGTTGTTGATCAACCTGCTTGGCAGCGAGCGCCGGATGAATCTCGCGCTCGAAGTTTCTCACGTCGATGAGGTGGCGGCGCGAATCCGCGGCTTTCTCGACATGCAATCACCGCAGGGCCTGCTCGACAAAATCAAGATGCTGCCGAAGCTGGCAGAACTGGGTTCGTTCTTCCCGAAGACGGTCAAGACCGGTCCGTGCAAGGAAGTGATCCGGCGCGAGGATTTCTCTCTGTCGTATTTTCCGGTCTTGCAGTGCTGGCCAAAGGATGCCGGACGTTTCATCACCTGGCCTCTGGTGTTTACACGCAACCCGGAGACAGGAAAGCGCAACGTCGGCGTTTACCGTATGCAAGTCTATGATGAGCGCACGACGGGCATGCACTGGCAAACGCAGAAGCACGGCGCCGAGCACTTCCGCCGCGCGCGCGCGGCAAATTCCAACGGCCGCATTGACGTTGCCGTGGCCATCGGGTCGGACCCCATGACCTGTTTGTCGGGCATCCTGCCCATCCCGCCGGATCTCGATGAAATGATGTTCGCGGGATTCCTGCGGCGGGAGCCCGTGGAAATGGTTTCGTGCGAAACCTGCGACCTGGAGGTCCCGGCCAACGCCGAAATCGTGCTGGAAGGCTACGTGGACCTGGCGGAGATGCGCACGGAAGGGCCGTTCGGCGATCACACCGGGTTTTATTCGCTCGAAGGTGAATTCCCCGTGTTCCACGTGACCTGTATTACGCATCGCCGCGATCCCATCTACCTTACGACCATCGTTGGACCGCCGCCGCAGGAAGATTTTTTCATGGGACACGCCGTGGAGCGGATATTTCTTCCCGTGATGAAGATGCAATATCCGGAAATTGTGGACGTGGCCATGCCGGCCGAAGGCGTCTTCCATAATCTAATGATCGTTTCCATCCGCAAGTCGTATCCCGGACACGCCCGGAAAATCATGCACGCGATTTGGTCGCTGGGACAAGCGATGTTCACCAAGGTGGTCGTGGTCGTAGACCAGGATGTGGACGTGCAGAATTTCCGGGAAGTGGTGTGGAAATCGCTGTGCGCGATTGATCCGGAACGGGATGTGGAATTTGTGATGGGTCCGGCCGATACGCTGGACCACGCTTCGCGCGTGCAGGATTACGGCTCGAAGATGGGGATTGACGCGACGCGCAAATGGGAAAGCGAAGGATTCCGGCGGCCGTGGCCGGACCAAATCGTGATGGACGCGGGAACCAAAGTGCGGATCGATGCTATTTGGAACACCCTGGGTCTGAAACAATGAGCAGAAACCGCCAGAAAAACAACTAGACAGTCCATACTATTGGTAGTGGTCCTAGTATTCATAAAACCCAATATCTAGTGGTATTTTCCGTTTACCTGCCCGCAAGAACAGGTGGCCGACCCGTATTCTTCACAACAACTTGAAAATTGGTGCGCTTGACACTCCCGGCTAGGGATGCGAGATTCGCTTACAGGCGGCATCTCCTGAGGCAGCACAGAGATTCCGCACCGATTGGTCTGCGAGGCTGAGGGGCCCGAGTTGCGACAATTAGAACGATAGGAAAAACAAGTTTGCAAGAAGCTGCGGCTCGGCTGCCGCGCGGGCGTCGGGTGCTGTGCGGGGAGTGGCGAGCAGGCAGCGAAGCCGGACCCTGGCCCTGGGATGTTTCGGCCGGCTGCAGGGAAGCGCAATAGGTTCTACTGGTTAGGTGAGCCCGTCGCCGGTTTTGGCAAAGGGCGGGCAGCGGGAACTCCTAGAGGGGTTGCGACATGTTTGGTGGCGGAAAACAAAAAAAGGTTGTCGTGGGATTGGACATCGGCTCGAGTTCCATCAAGGAGGTCGAGCTGAAGAGCACCAAACAGGGCTATGAGCTGGTGAGTTTTGGGCTGGAATCTCTGGCGCAAGACACCGTCGTGGATGGCGCCATCATGGACGCGCCGCTGGTGGCCGGAGCGATCAGCAGTATTTTCGAGGCGCAAAAGATCAAGACAAAAAATGTGGCCACGGCCGTTTCGGGGCACTCGGTGATCGTCAAGAGGGTCACGCTTCCGGCGATGGCTGAGGACGAGCTGTACGATCGCATCCAGTCCGAAGCCAGCCAGCACATCCCGTTCGACATTGCGGACGTGAATCTTGACCACCAGCTTCTGGAGTCCGTAGATTCGCAGATGGACGTTCTGCTGGTGGCTGCGAAGAAAGACAAGATTCTGAATCACACGAACGTTCTGGCGCAGGCGGGAAAGAATTCGACGATTGTGGACATCGATGCCTTTGCGTTACAGAACTGCTTTGAAGTGAACTACGATCCGGATCCCGGAGAGACCATCGCGCTGCTGAACATTGGGGCCAGCGTGATGAACATCAACATCGTGCGGGGCGGAATCCCCTTGTTCACGCGCGACGTTTCCGTCGGAGGCAACCAATACACCGACGCGCTGCAGAAAGAACTCGACCTGAGCTATGAAGACGCGGAGCGATTGAAAAAGGGCGAGAACATCGCCGGCGTCGCCGAGGAGCATCGCGGAACCATTCTGCGGTCGGTAACCGATATTCTGGTCCTCGAAATCCAGAAGACCTTTGACTTCTTCCGCGCGACGGCCGCCGGCGAGAGCGTCCGGAAAATTGTGGTAGCCGGCGGAAGTTCGCGCGTGCCCGGTTTGATGGACGTGCTGCGGGAAGAATTCTCGGTTCCCGTCGAGGAAATGTATCCGTTTCGCAAAATCGTGATTAATCCGGCGCGGCACAATGAAGAACAGATCCGGGAACTCGCTCCGCGTCTGGCGATCGCCGTAGGTCTGGCGCTTAGGAGCTTTGACGAGCCATGATTCGTATCAACCTATTGGGGAGAGCACGACCGAAAGCGGCGCGCCAAGCCGTGCCGCTCGAAGCCACGCTGCAATTGGTGTTTCTGGTGTCGGCCCTCGTCCTGGGCTTCGGCCTCCTCTATCTCCACTACTGGCAGATGGACAAAGAGGACAGACAGTTGTTGGCGCACATCCAGAAGCAGACGGGCGAAAAAGCCCGGCTCGAACAGGTCAAGCAGCAGGTAGGCAACTTTGAGAAGGAAAAAGCCGCCCTCCAGCAAAGAATTTCGGTGATCGAAGAACTGCAGCGGAACCGCGTAGGCGGCCAGCAACTTTTGGACGCCATTGCGAACACAGTGAGCCGCACGGATACGCTGTGGCTGCTCTCGGTGTCCCGCAAGGGCAATGACTTGACGATCAACGGTTCTGCCGGTTCTATCAGCGCAGTCGCGAATTACATCACGCAATTGAAACGGTCGGGATATTTCCAGCAAGTGGAAATCAAAGAGTCGCACCAGGACCCGGCTAGCAAGGCTGTGCAGATCTTTAACTTCAGCCTGACGGCCCAATTCGCTCTGCCGAGCGCACCTGTGGCCTCCACTTCCACTCCCAACTCAACCACTGCCGGCGCGCCTGCTCCTGCTGCGAAGCGCCCGGCGGGGAAGACCTAGAGGTAGCGATGGCGATCTCGTTTCGCGAATATCCATGGTATCTCCAGGCGCTGGTCTTCTTTGCGCTCGCCCTGCTGATTATCGGAGCCGGCGAATACGTGCCGATGTCTCCCGTGGCGGTCAAGCGAAGCACGCTCCAGCAACATCATGAGCAGGATAGCGACTTGAACCGGCAAGTCTCCGAGTTGCAGGTGTACGAACGGCGCTATGCGGAATTCAAGATCGAGATGGCGGCGCTGGAAAAGCAATTGGAAACTCTGAAGACGATTGTTCCCGAAGAAAAAGAGTTGGACGGGTTCATGCGGCTGCTGGAGGACGCGGCGTCGGCGTCCGGCGTCCAGATCCGCAAGCTGAGCGCCGATGCGGTTGTGGCGAAGGACTTTCATTATGAGCTTCCCTTCGAAATTGATGTGGATGGGCCGTATTTTAATATTGAGGATTTCTTTGCCCGGCTGAGCCGGCTGTCCCGGATTATCAATGTGGGTGACCTCACGTTTACCGGGCTGGGCGACTCTAAAGGCTCGCCGTTTCCGCTACGTCCAGGCACTAGCGTTACCGGGCATTGCTTGGTTACAACGTTTTTCAGCAAGCCAGGGGAGACGGCAACTGCCCCGGCTGGAAAGAATCAGCCCGCCCGCCGTTAGGCGGAATCGAGCCGACTGACTATGCGACTCGCAAAATTATCGCGAACTCTGTTGCTGCTGGCCCTGCCGGCGGCCCTCATGACTTCCGCGGCAGCACAGGACCACCCGAACGTGCAGCCGTCGGACGTGCGGGACAAATTGAACAAAGCTCCTGCGGCATCGCAGCCGTCGCCCGTCCCATCCAAGCCCGCTCCGGCCGCAACGAAGGCTGCGCCCCCGGCGCAACTGGTGAACGCCCCAGCAAAGGTACAGGACAAACCGAACCCAGCGACGCAAGCTCCGGCGCCTGCCAAGCAGGCTAACGCTCCCGCGAAAGGTGCGGCACCATCGGCGGCAGTGCCTGCAAAAGTACCCGGTGCAGCGAAAGGTGCGGCGCCATCGGTGGCAGTGCCTGCAAAAGTACCCGGTGCAGCGAAAGGTGCGGCGCCATCGGTGGCAGTGCCTGCAAAAGTACCCGGTGCAGCGAAAGGTGCGGCACCATCGGCGGCAGCGCCTGCAAAAGCAGCTGCTGCAGCCAAAAGCCCGGCCGCTTCGACGCCCGCTTCCGCCAAAGCTCCCGCAACGAAGGCGGAGGAAAAGACTGCGATGCCGCCTGCCGAAAAACCAGCGGAGGAAAAAGTTGCCGTGGCGCGCAGGGATCCTTTCGAGGCACTCCTGAACAAACCGACTCAGGGCAATGCAGTGCCCCAAAATCTCCCACCCGGAAAGGCGGGGTTGGTGGTCGGAACATTGCGGGTTGACGGCATCGTGAGTAGCGTCCACGGAATGATCGCCATCGCATCAAACGCGCAGCAGCGAGTTTATTTCTTGCGGGAAGGCGACAAGCTCTATGACGGCATCGTCCAGCACATCACACTCGAGGCCGTATCGTTTCAAGAGATTGGCAAAGACTCATTTGGGAAGCCCCTTGAACGCCAGGTGACCAAGCGACTTTATCCAAGACCAGGAGAACAGCAATGAAGACCAAATGGCCAGCCTTCCGATTCGGCTGCCTGCTACTGGCGGGAGCCGCGGTGGCGGCATTGCCGGCAAGCGCGCAGGTGGCGGATGACGCGGCCAAGAGCACAGTAGGGTCGGCGGCGTCGATTTCAGACGTTACAGTTGCCCGCACAGGGAAGCAAACAACGGTGCGCATCACTGGGACTGGGGAACTCCGCTACCAGGCTTCCCGCTTGGACGATCCGGCGCGAGTGGTTCTGGACTTTGTGGATACACGCCTGGCGGTCTCCCGGCGTTCCGTGCTAAGCGACTACTTCCCGGTGCGTGACGTGCGCATGGGACAACCGAAGCCTGGGCAATCGCGCGTGGTGATCGATCTTGCCAAGACCGCGCCTTTCCGTGTTCAGTCGGACAGTTCGGTCCTGACAGTTTCCTTCTCGTCGCCTGCCGAAGAAATCATTCCGGCGGCGCTTCACCCGGCCATGAAGCCAGTCCGGCGGAGACTTTTGTCTGCCAGAGTTCCCGAAATGCCGCTTCCTGCGTGGCTAACCGGGAAGGATCTGGCATTTGCCCGCCCAGCCGATCAGCCGGCTGTCCCCGGACCCCAAGGTCAGCCGGGAGTCGCCCAGCAAGCTGCGGCTGGTCCTTCGCCGGCTATGAAGTACACGGGCGATCCGATCTCGGTGAACCTGAAAGATGTGGATCTAAAGGATTTCTTCCGCCTCATCCACGAAATCAGCGGACTGAACGTCATTTTGGACCCTGCGGTCAGGGGGACGGTCACCCTGGTGTTGGATGAAGTGCCGTGGGACCAGGGGCTGGATATTGTGTTGCGCAACAACGGTTTGACAAAAGAGATCGACGGCAACGTCCTGCGCATCACTACACAGGATGCGCTAAAACGGGAAGCCGACCAGCGGCGCGATCTTCTCAAGGCCCAAACGGATGCGATCGAAACAGTTACAGTTACGCGTGTCCTCAGTTATGCAACAGCTAATCTCATGTTGGCCAATACGCTGAAAAGGTTTCTTACGGCTCGCGGTGATATCTATCCCGACGCCCGTTCCAACAGCCTGATCATCAGAGATATTCCCGCTTCGATCCCCAGAATCGACGATTTAATTCGACAACTGGACCGGAAGTCACGGCAGGTGGAAATTGATGCCCGGGTCGTGCAGGCTACTCGCTCCTTTGCGCGTGAAATCGGCACGCAATTTGCATTTTCTACCCCTTTAGGTACTTCAGGCAATACGGCTATAGGTGGTTTGGTCGCGAATGGAGTTAGTCCGGTCATCCACTCCATCACTGCGCCGTTCTCAAGCACGGGCGCAATTCCTCTCAGTACGAACTTGCCTGCCGGTGCACCTACCAGCGGATTTACCTTCTCGAACCAAGGACATAACTACGCCATTGATTTTATGCTCAGCATGATGGAAAGCCGAGGCGTGGGTAAAGTCCTGTCGGAGCCTAAGGGCATCACCCAGAACAACGACAAGCTGACAGTGAAGCAAGGCACCAAGATTCCCATTCAGACCACCATCAACAACACTGTATCCATTCAGTATATCGACGCTGTGTTGAAACTGGAAGTAACGCCACAGATTACCGCCGAGGGCACAGTTTTCCTGGATGTGACGGTGGAGAATACACAGATAGACACGGGCATCCCGCGCATTCAGGGAACTCCCGCGCTCGATACGCAGTCCACCGAAACGAAAGTGTTGATCAATGACGGAGGGACGGTGGTCATTGGCGGCGTAGTGATCAGCAACCAGACTACGAGCGTCGACCAGGTACCTCTTCTGGGCAGTGTGCCGCTGATTGGCAATCTGTTCAAGCACACCTCGGTCAACGTATCCACACAGGAGCTGCTCTTCTTCGTGACACCCAGAATTCTCCCTGGCTAGATCCCGCTGGAGGGATACAATATCAGGTGACTCGGGAGGAGACCTCGGTCTCCTCCCTCTTTTTTATGGAAACAAGGATCGCCAACCGGTTGAAACGCGTCCGCCAGGCTCTGGAAGTCGCTGGAGCAAGCACGCTCGTGGAGACGCATCCACCGAATGTCTTTTATTTGAGCGGTTTCACCGGTGATTCCGGCGCTCTGCTTGTCGAGCCCTCTTCCGTATCGTTGTTTACTGATGCCCGGTTCGCCCTTCAGGCAAAACAGGAATCACCCGGTATTCGAACGCATATACACCGCGGGGGACCACTCCTGGCTGCTATCGGTGAATATCTGCGCCGGAAGCGAGGTGTCCGAGCGGCCATAGCGCCTTCGCGGCTCAGCCTGGCGGATTGGAATGTTCTCAAGAAATCTGGAGGGAAGGGCGCCCGCTGGCTGGCTATAGACGGTCTGGTGGACCGGCTTCGCGCGGTTAAGGATGCATCTGAAATCAATCGCATTCGCGACGCGGCCCGGGTCGGCTCTGAGGTCATGGAGGAGACGATTCGCCTCGTCCGGCCCGGAGTGACCGAACTGGACCTTGCCGCCGAGATCGGCTACCGGATGCGCCGCAAAGGGGCTTCCGGCGAGTCTTTCGAGGCGATCGTGGCCGCGGGGCCGCGTTCGGCCTTCCCCCACGCGCGCCCCACGACGCGCTCAATTGGGAAAAATGAGTTGGTCGTGCTGGACCTGGGTGCTATACTGCGCCGCTATTGCAGTGATCTTACGCGCACTGTATATGTTGGCCGGGCGCCCACCCGGGTCCGCCGATGGTATCAGGCGGTTCTCGAGGCACAGGATGCGGGGCGCGCCGCGGTGAAAGCCGGGGTGGCCACCGGCGCGGTGGATGCCGCTGCCAGAGGCGTCTTGCAACGTAAAGGGTTGGGGCGTTACTTTGTCCATAGCACGGGCCACGGGATTGGCCTGGAGATCCATGAGGATCCCAGGCTGGCTCGGGGGCAAAAGGGGCTCTTGGAGACTGGAAACGTGATAACCCTGGAACCCGGCGTCTACATCGAAGGGGTCGGGGGAATCCGGATCGAAGATGATGCCGTTGTGACCCCGGGCGGCGCTGAAATCCTGACTACAGCTTCACGGGAACTCCTCGAACTCTAAACAGCCATGAAGGGGCCAAAAAAACAATCTCGGAGTTCTGAGTTTGCCGTGCCGGGGGTGGACCTCGGGCAGTTGGAGCGATTGCTTTCCTTCATGTCCGAGCATGGGCTGGAGGAGTTCGAATATGCCCATGGCGACCTGCGCATCCGGCTGAAAAAGGCGATCACGCCTCCCAGCGCGGCTCCATACCGGGCACTGCCGGCCCCTTCAGAAATCGTGATGGCGGGAACGTCCGCTGGTGCGGCGTCTGCCGCTGCGGAAGCGGCCCCCATGGCGGCATCAGCGCCTTCCGCGCCGGCGCAACCCGCATCCCCCGCGGAGATTCTCCACATCATAAAGTCGCCGATCGTGGGCACGTTCTACGCGGCAGCCAACCCGGAGGCGCAACCGTTTGTGAAAGTGGGAGACCATGTGGCGGCCGGGCAGACCGTCTGTATTATCGAAGCCATGAAATTGATGAATGAAATTGAAGCGGAAATCAGCGGGGAAGTGGCGCAAATCCTGGTCGAAAACGGCCACCCTGTGGAATATGGCGAACCGCTGTTCGCGTTGCGCCCCACAGCCAAGGAAGAATAGGCAGCTTAGACCCCGGTTTCACCGGCCTCCAATGTTTCGAAAAATCCTCATCGCCAACCGTGGTGAAATCGCCTTGCGCGTGATTGACGCGTGCAAAGAACTGGGCATCGCCACGGTCGCTGTGTATTCCGAAGCGGACAGGAATTCATTGCACGTGCGGTTTGCCGACGAAGCGGTGTGCATTGGCCCGCCGCGCTCCAGCGAGAGTTACCTGAATATCCCGCAGGTCATCAGCGCGGCCGAAATAACCAACGTCGACGCTATCCATCCTGGCTACGGATTTCTCTCCGAGAATGCGAACTTTGCCGAGGTCTGCGAGGCCTCGCATATTACCTTCATCGGCCCATCGCCGGACATGCTGCGGATGATGGGTGAGAAGGACCAGGCGCGGCGAGAAATGGCGGCTGCCGGCGTGCCGGTGGTGCCCGGTTCGCAGGGAATCGTGCCGGACGAAGCGGCGGCCCAGGCGGAAGCGGAACGGATCGGGTACCCCATAATTGTAAAGGCCTCGGCTGGAGGCGGTGGGCGAGGGATGCGCGTCGTGCGCAGCGCGGAAGAACTGCCGGCGGCATTCGGCACCGCCCGGAACGAGGCCCAGCAGGCTTTCGGCACCCCGGATGTGTACCTGGAGAAATTCATCGAGCGGCCGCGGCATATTGAATTCCAGGTTCTGGGAGACAAGCATGGCCGCGTGATGCACCTGGGCGAGCGCGAATGCAGCATCCAGCGCCGGCACCAGAAGCTGATTGAAGAATCCCCATCACCCGCTCTGGATGAAAAGAAGCGCGCCGAATTGGGCGCCCTCGTCACGACGGCGCTGGAACAAATCGGCTATAGCAGCGCCGGCACAGTCGAATTTTTGATGGACGAAGATGGCTCGATCTACTTCATCGAGATGAATGCCCGGATCCAGGTCGAGCATCCGGTCACCGAAATGGTAACGGGCGTGGACCTGATCAAGTCGCAGATACGCCTGGCAACGGGTGAAAGGCTTGAGGATGTTGTCGGAAAGCCTGTTTTGCGCGGACATGCCATCGAATGCCGGATCAACGCCGAAGATCCGGTAACGTTTGTGCCCTCGGCGGGGCGCATCACGGTGTTCCGGGTCCCCGGCGGCCCGGGAATTCGCGTGGACACCGCGGCGTACGCCGACGCGGTGATCCCGCCGTATTACGATTCGCTGGTGGCGAAGTTGATTGCGTATGGCGACACCCGTGGGGAAGCCATCGTGCGGATGCGCCGCGCTCTGGAGATGTTCGTCGTCGAGGGCATCAAGACATCCATCCCTCTGCACCGTAAGATTCTGGTGGACGCGGACTTTGCCGCGGGCCGGATGGATACGCACTTTCTTGACCGTTTCGCAACACTCTCCGCCGGACAACCCAAATGAACCTTGTGTTCCCGCGTCTCTATGCCATACTCGACCCCGCCTTGCTCACCACATCGGAGCTGGTTTTGGCCGAAACGCTGGCAGGATCCGGGGTCGAGCTGATTCAATACCGCGATAAGAAGGCTTCCTCTCGCCATCTATTCGAAATTTCACGGCAGCTTTCCACAGCATTGGCGCGGCGCGGCGTGCGCTTCATCGTAAATGACCGGCCGGACATTGCGCTTCTTACAGGAGCCGGCGGCGTGCACGTCGGACAGGAAGACTTGGGCGTCGAAGAAGCCCGCGCCATTTGCGGACACGAGCGCTGGGTCGGAGTTTCGACACACACGCTCGAACAAGTGGCGGCAGCGGACCGCACGTCCGCTGACTACATCGCGTTTGGACCGATCTTCCCCACGACAACCAAGCAGAATCCCGATGCCGTGGTCGGGACAGAACGGCTGCGCCAGGTGCGGCAAATGACCCGTAAGCCTGTGGTGGCGATCGGCGGGATCACGCTGGAACGCGCGGCGGAAGTGTATGCCGCCGGCGCTGATTCACTGGCCGTGGCGCGCGATTTGATTTGTGCCGCAAACCCCGGCCAGCGCGCCCGGGAATATCTCGAAGTGGCGTCCTCCGCAACGTCCCGCAAAACGGAATGGGGTGCGGGCTCTACTTAGAGCCTGCCGGAATGGGGTGCGGGCTCTACTTTTACGCTGAACGCTTCAAGTGAAGCGTGGAGCCCGCCTGGATAAGGAGCGGCCCAATGTCCGATCTGAGGTCCCCGGGAGTTGCTGGAGCAGCGGCGGATACACGGTCATCCGGTTTTGTTCGCGGCCTGGGCCTGTTCGATTCGACAATGATTGTCGTCGGGTCGATGGTCGGCTCGGGCATCTTCATTGTCTCCGCCGATATCGCGCGTAACACAGGTTCGACGGGCGGGCTGCTCTCGGCCTGGATCATTACCGGTGTGCTGACGGTTGCCGCGGCACTGTCCTATGGCGAACTTGCGGCGATGATGCCCAAGGCCGGCGGGCAATATGTATACCTGCGCGAAGCGTATTCTCCCCTCTGGGGTTTCCTGTACGGCTGGACGCTGTTCCTGGTCATCCAGACGGGGACGATAGCCGCGGTCGCCGTGGGTTTCGCGCGCTTCCTGGGCGTGATTTGGCCGGCGATATCCCCGAATACCTGGATTGTTCCGCCCATCGCGCTGTCGGAAAAATACGCCATCAGTCTTTCTGTGCAACAACTGATCGCTGTGCTCTTAATTATTTTCCTGACGCTTCTCAATACTCGCGGATTGCGGCTGGGAAAGCTGATCCAGAACGTATTCACGTCGGCAAAGGCGGTCGCGCTGGCCGCACTGATCCTGGCCGGGGTGTTTGTGGGGCGAAACGCTGTTGCGGTGCACGCCAACTTCAGCGGCCTCTGGGCGCTGCACGATCCGCGGACGATCGAGCCGGGAGCGAACTGGATGAAATCGTTGATCCCGTCGGTGACGGCGGCATCGGGAGCCTTCGGCCTGCTGATCGCGTTCGGCGTTTCGCAGGTGGGATCGCTATTTTCCGCCGACGCCTGGAACAACATCACATTCACCGCCGGCGAAGTGAAGAATCCGCGGCGCGACATCCCGCTTTCGCTCGCCGCGGGCACCGCGATTGTCATTACGCTTTATTTCCTCACCAACGTGGCGTATTTGTCCGCACTGACGCTGCATCAGATTCAGACGGCGCCGGAGGATCGCGTCGCGACCGCCACGCTGGCCGTCATTTTTGGGAACAGTGGAGCGACGCTGATGGCCCTGGCGATTATGGTTTCCACGTTCGGGTGCGCGAACGGGATGATCCTGGCGGGCGCGCGCGTCTATTACGCCATGGCGCAGGATGGGCTGTTTTTCCGCGGCATTGGAAGGCTCAATGCCAATCATGTGCCGGCGATGGGTCTGTTGCTGCAGGGAGTCTGGGCCGCGTTTCTGGTGCTGCTCCGAACGCGGCTGGTGGACGCGGCTAGCGGCGCGGTGCGCTACGGAAACCTCTACGGCGTATTGCTGGATTACGTCATCTTCGCGGCCCTGATGTTCTACGTCCTGACGATCGGCGGCGTTCTGGTCTTGCGCCGCAAACGTCCCGACGCGGAGCGGCCCTACCGCGCGTGGGGCTATCCTGTCGTTCCGGTGCTGTACATGATCCTAGCCACATTGATCATGCTGATCCTGATCCTGTACCAGACGCAAGATACCTGGCCGGGCCTGGTGATCGTGCTTCTCGGTGTTCCGGTGTATTTCTTGTGGTCGCGGCGGTCCGGCGCGAGTGCGTGAAGATGTTCGTGAAATAGGCGCCCGAGGGAAGCCGTTCTAAATGGCGCCGTAGTTGGGTAATCTGAGGCGCTTGAAACAAAGGTGGCTATGCCAAACCAATTATTCCAGACGAAGTCGCACGAAACGTTGCTCGAGGAACTCCGCGGCGAGAATCGTTTGCGCCGGGTGCTCGGTCCGGTGCAGCTCTCGAGCCTCGGGGTGGGAGCGATCATTGGCACAGGCATCTTCGTTCTGACGGGGGTCGCGGCCCACGATCGTACCGGGCCCGCGCTGATGCTCTCGTTCGTGGTGGCTGGAATCACCTGTATTTTTGCGGCGCTGTGCTATGCGGAGTTCGCATCCATGGCGCCGGTGGCGGGATCGGCCTACACGTACGCCTACGCGACGCTGGGCGAACTGTTCGCGTGGATTATCGGATGGGATCTCATTCTCGAGTATGCGGTGGCGTCGGCGACAGTGGCGCACGGCTGGTCGCATTACTTTCAGGATTTTCTTACTTTTTTCCACATCGGATTGCCGCACGTCTACACGAACGCGCCTTTCGATTACGATCTGACCACCGGACATCTCGCATTGACCGGCACTTGGTTCGACCTGCCCGCCATCTGCATCGCCGCGGCCGTCACCGTGATTCTTGTGAAGGGCATCCGCGAAAGCGCGAGCATTAATACGGGCATCGTGATCGTGAAGCTTGCGATCGTTTTCTTCGTCATCATCGTTGGCGCCCGGTACGTGCATCCGGCTAATTGGAGGCCCTTCGCGCCGTTTGGATTGACTGGACTCAGCTTTTTTGGGCACACCCTGATGGGGCAAACCGGACCCGGCGGCCAGCCGTTGGGCATGCTTGCGGGTGCCGCCATCGTTTTCTTTGCATATATTGGATTTGATTCCATATCGACGCACGCCGAGGAAGCCCGCAATCCTTCCCGCGACGTGCCCATTGGAATCATGACGTCGCTGGTACTGTGCACCATCTTGTACATCGCGGTGGCCGCTGTGCTCACAGGGATGGTCCCGTACAACCACATCAACATTGATGCCCCGGTCTCCGATGCCTTCCGGCAGGTGGGCCTGCCGTGGGCGCAACTGATGATTTCGATCGGCGCCATCGCGGGCATCACCTCGGTGCTCCTGGTGATGATGCTGAGCCAGCCTAGAATTTTCCTGGCCATGGCGCGGGACGGGTTGCTGCCAACCGGATTCTTCGGCGCGATCCACGAGCGCTTCCGCACGCCGTGGAAGTCCACCATCCTGACCGGTTTTTGCGTTGCGGCCATGGGCGCGTTTTTGCCGTTGCGGATTTTGGCCGAACTGGTAAACATCGGCACGCTGCTTGCCTTCGTGATCGTCTGCGCAGCCGTCTTGATCATGCGGCGAACGCATCCCCATGTGCATCGTCCGTTTCGCGCGCCGTTTGGTTCGATCGTGCCGGTGCTGGGAATCTTGTGCTGCCTGCTGCTGATGTTTTCTCTGCCGGCCGAAAACTGGCTGCGGCTCTTTATCTGGCTGGTGGTAGGCTTAGTGATCTACTTCGCCTACGGCCGTCATCACAGCCGCCTGGGAAATCCGGGAGCGAAACCCTGAATTGTTCAGGAGTAGCACAGAGTTCAGTGGCATAGGCTGAAGAGTTTGTGTGAGAACTCTTGCGTGGAACGCTTTTGTAGCGTCCCGACCCTGTCGGGACACTGTAGATTCAAGCACATGCCCGCCTGAAGGCGGGCGCTACATAGAGCAAAACCGGGTTGCCGCATAGGCTGTGAAGCCTGTGCCACTGTGCCACTGTGCTATGTTGGAAAGAAACGCAAGTTGTCCGGCGACGCGGTAACATAAGGCGGTTGTTTTATTCACGTGAACCTTGGCCAGCCCGATTCAATCCGGGGTTGATTGGTCTTCCGGGGCATGAACTCCATTCCCATAAACCGCCTCCACTCGCTCTGGCTCCGCATGAACCTCGTGGATGCGGCGGCGCTGGTAGTTCTAGTCGCTTACGCAGCGCTGTGGGTCTCGCGATGGGTCTTCCCGCAGGCCTCACAAAGCGGATTCTTTGTCTTCCTGGCATTGCTCGCGCTCGGATACTTTGCCGTGCGCGGTTTTCAGTGGGCGCGGAAACATCTGCTCTGGAGTCTGCGCAACCGGCTGGTGATTGCGTACGTCTTCATTGCCGTTGTTCCGGTGCTCCTGCTGCTGACGATGGCGGGGCTCGGCGCGTACTTGTTGTATTGGCAACTCGGCGCCTACGTCCTCTACACCGATGTGCAGGAGCGAGTCGAGCACGTTTCGGAAGTGGCGGCGACGATGGCGACCTCCTACGCCATCGAAGCGGCCTCGGGACACCGCGCCGCCGCGCTCGCGTTGCCCGAAGACGCGCCCACATACCTCAAAGCCGCGATGACGAAGCTGCCGGGATTGAAGATTGAAACCGGCAAGGGAGAAGAACTCCTGCGGGGAAACGGCGGGTCCGCCCAGAATAGCTTCGCAGGGGTTGTTTTCAACGGAGATACGCTCACCCTGCGCGCCGTCGTCGTCCGCGCCACTCCCACGGGACGCCTGGTTGTTTCCGCATTTGTGCCGGTCACGCCGGAGTTGATCGGAACGTTAGCGCCGGAGCTTGGCCCCATCCAGTTCGAAGTGCTGCGTCCCAAGCAGAGCGGTCCGGCTGAGGAAGTTGCGGTGGTGATCAACCGGCAGGCGTATTCGCGAGTCCAGGAAATCACGACGCCGCAGCGGTCCGTTCCGCGATCGGCCAACCCTTTTGACAAACTCATTACGGGCATTGTAAGCCTGGACATGTTGGATCAAGGCCGTAAGCCGGCGGATGCGGAATCCTCCCGGCTGTTCGCGTCATTCAGCACGCGGCCCTCGTTGTTGAACCGGAAGCTGTTCAGTCCTCTGGGCGAACTGGGAGGAGCCGCCGCTACGGCGCTGCTGGTGGTCGGCACCGTTTTTCTGCTCATTGAATTCGGGTCACTGGTGACGGGCGTCATTCTGACGCGCACGATCACGAGCGCTGTAGACGATCTCTATCGAGCCACACAGCACGTGCAGGCCGGCGATCTCACATTTCGCATCCGGGTGCCGCACCGCGACCAGCTCGCCGCGCTCGGCGATTCGTTCAACTCGATGATGCATTCGGTCTCCATGCTGATCGAAGAGCAGCGGCAGCGCCAGCGGCTGGAAAACGAGCTGTCCATCGCGCACGAAGTTCAGCAGATGCTCTTCCCGCATGCTTTGCCGAAATTGCCGGGCGTCGAACTGGAAGCGGTCTGTCAGCCGGCCAGGGTGGTCAGCGGCGACTATTATGATTTCATCCGCATCACGCCGACGCATCTGGCGATCGCGCTGGCCGATATCAGCGGCAAGGGCATTTCGGCCGCATTGTTAATGGCGAGCGTGCAGGCGGCGTTGCGCAGCGACGTCCTGCGCTACCGGGAAGGGCAGTCCGGCTACAGCCCCTCGCAGATCAATACGGCCGAAATTGTTGCGCACCTGAACCGGCACCTGTACCGCAATACTTCCGACGAGCGCTATGCGACTTTTTTCTTCGCGGTGTACGATACGCAGACGCGCCGCCTGAACTATACCAATGCCGGGCACTTGCCTCCGGTCTACATTTCAGGAAGCCATGTGCAACGCCTCGAAACCGGCGGCATGGTCGTGGGTCTGTTCAATGACGTGCCGTTCGAGCAGGGCACGATTGAAATCGATCCGGGCGGGCTGTTGATCGCCTATAGTGATGGCTTGATCGAACCCGAGAATGTGTACGGGGAAGAGTTCGGAACCGAACGTCTGATTGAGGTGGCCATGCGCGATCAGAAGGATTCACCCCGCGGCATTGCCGAGGCCATGATGCAGGCCGCGGAAGAATGGTCTGGCACCCCGGAACAGGCTGACGATATGACCGTGATTGTCGCGCGGTTCTCCGCTGCGCAGGAGCCGCGCGCATGAAAGTCCTGACGGCAGAGCAGATGCAAGAGGCCGACCGGCTGACGACCGAGCGGTATGGCATTTCAGGGTTGCAGTTGATGGAGAATGCGGGCGCGGCGATTGCCGAATTTCTGCGCGAGAAATTTGCCGGACTTACGCGGCGCAAGATTGTCGTGCTGTGCGGGAAGGGAAATAACGGCGGCGACGGCCTGGTGGTTGCGCGGCTGCTGAAAGAATCCGGATGCTCGCCGGGCGTGGTTCTGTTTTGCGATCCGGGCGCGGTACAAGGCGACGCAGGCGTGAACTTGAAGCGCTGGCAACAAGGCTTGGGCGAGCTGCGCATCGTCACCAGCACCGAGGAGTGGGAAGCGGCGCGGATGGCGCTCGACGATGCGGATTTGATCGTGGACGCACTGCTCGGCACCGGGGTGCGCGGCCCCGTGGAGGGTTTGCTTGGCTCTGCGATCACGGATTTGAACGCCGCGCGGTCCAGAAGGGGCGCCAAGCTTTCCGTGATCTCTGTGGACATGCCGTCTGGCCTGGCCTCCGATGAGCACGATTTTGGAGGCGTCGTGGTCATGGCGGACTTCACGGTGACTCTGACCGCCCCGAAATTGGGACAACTGGTTTCACCGCGCGCGTCCTGCTGTGGAGGGCTCGTGGTCCGAAGCATCGGAACGCCCCCCGAACTGCTCGAATCCGATCCGCGCTTGAAAATACACTGGCTGGAGCCCGGGGAATTTCGAAGCTTACCGCTGGCGCGCGATCCTGCCAGCCACAAAGGGTCCTACGGGCATGCGCTGATCGTGGCCGGGTCGCTGGGGAATTCGGGTGCGGCAGTGCTGGCGGCGCGCGGCGCGCTGCGGTCCGGTGCGGGCCTGGTGACGGTGGCGACGCCGCTCGATGTGCTCCCGGTGGTTGCCGCCGGCGCATCGGAAATGATGACTGCGCCACTGGTCGCCACCGAAGCAGGGACGGCGAGCCTGCGCAGCTTCGATTATGGCCGCATTGGCGAGATGGTGCGCGATAAGTCGGTTATGGCCGTTGGCCCGGGTCTCTCCACACACACGGAAACCCAGCAGTTCATCCGGGCAATCGTCGCGGAAACGGATCTTCCCATCGTCCTGGATGCGGATGGTCTCAACGCCTACGATGGGATCGCCGATCATCTCAATCAGCGCCGCGCGCCGGCGTTGGTTCTGACTCCTCATCCGGGTGAGATGGCGCGCTTGCTCGGCATCACGACGCAAGAAGTGCAGGCGCGGCGATTGGACGTGGCTCTGGAAGCGGCCGAGCGATGGCGCGCGTATGTAATCTTGAAAGGTTTCCATACCATCCTGGCGACGCCCTGGGGCAACGCCTTCATCAATACGACAGGGAATCCGGGGATGGCGACCGCGGGAACCGGCGACGTGCTCACCGGAATCCTCGCCGGTCTGACCGCGCAGTACGGCATTAAGGAATGGGCGCGCGTTCTCGGCTTCGGAGTGTATTTGCACGGTTTGGCGGGTGATATAGCCGCGTCGCGCGTGGGGCAGGCGCCGCTGATTGCCACGGACTTGATTGAAGCGATCCCGGAAGCCTATTCGCGAATTTTTGCGGAGTGGGAAAATGGCCGATAGGGAAACGGGTGCGGTCCCGCCGATGTGGGATTGCAGCCCGCCAGAACAGGGTGCGGGCTCTACTTGGAGCCCGCCAGTATTTATCTCGCACTCCTCGGAAGAAACCATCGCGAAAGGCCGTGAAATCGCGGCGAACCTCCGCCCGCCCGTCATGGTGATGCTCAGCGGGGAACTCGGCAGCGGGAAGACCACGCTCACGAAGGGAATTATCAGCGGCCTGGGCGCCGCGCGGGAAGAGGACGTCACCAGCCCCACGTTCACCCTTGTCCATGTTTTCCAGAATCAGTGCAAGGTCTACCACGTGGACCTTTATCGCGTCGAAAACTTCCAGGACCTTGAATCACTCGGACTTGAGGACGCGCTCGGAGAGCAGGCCGTCGTCATCGTGGAATGGCCCGAGCACTTTTCCTTCCGCACGGATTGGCCCCGCGTCGAGATTCGCCTCGAACACGCCGGCGGCGATTCCCGCCGCATTGCGATCTCGGGAATGAACTTGGAGAAGCGGTTGTGACAAGAGAACGCACCCTTGAAAACCAAAGGGTGCGGCACACTAAAGTCCAAAATCTTTCAAAGCCTGGCGTACCCGGCGGATAAAAATCTGGGAACAACGAGACGAAAAGCCCCACACGTAAACCCGACGTGTGTGGCACCCAATTCATCTCGTTACTTGAAGTTCTGGCCCCACGCCCTTCCGAAAATTATCGCGTCAGGACTGGTTCGAGTTCGCGCGCCTCGACTTTTTCTTTGTTTTCACCGCCAGCACTGGCTGCGATGCGCGCGGCGGGTGCGCGTACGGGCCGCCGGGGTGACTGCGGGATGATGGCTCCCTGGCCTTCCCGGTGGAACGACAAGCGCTGCTCATCACCATCCCAATCGAGGACGAGCATGTCGCCGAAACGCACCTGCTCGGTCGACAGCAGGTTGGCCAGCGGATACACCACGTGCTTCTCGATTGCTCGCTTCAGGTGCCGCGCTCCGTACTTGAAGTCGGTCCCTTCCTGCAACAGGAATTTCCTCGCCGCCAGCGTCGCTCGAAACAAAAACTGGCCTCGCCCGGTGTCCAGCACCCGCTGCTGCACCATCCCCAGCTCAATTTCCAGAATCTGCTCCAACTGCTCTTGCCGCAACGGATGAAACACCACCACCTTGTCCAGCCGGTTCATGAACTCCGGCGAAAACTTTTTCTTCGCCGCTTCCTGCGCCGTCCGTTCCACCTTCACATCCAACTTGTCTTCCATCCTGTCCCGTGGCTGCACGAAGCCCATCCCGCCCGTCATCAGCTCCGAGATCTCTCCTCCGCCCAGGTTCGACGTCAGAAAAATCATGGTCTGCGACAGGTCCACCCGCCGGTTATCTCCCAGCGTCAGCGTGGCCTTGTCCAGGATTCCCAGCAGC
>JBGOZP010000012.1:0-91356 GCA_041480265.1 Terriglobia bacterium
CGTTTTGAATTTCGTGCAGGAGCGCCTTGTAGGCTTCGTTGGTTTTGACTTCCGCGCTTTGGCTGCGGTACTTCTTCGCGCGCTCTTTCCACTGCTCGACGTCCATCTCGTAGGTCTTGCGGTCCTTAAGGCTGCCGGTCAGCGCTTCCTTGGCGGCGGTGATTTGCTGGCGTGCGACGGTGACGCGGGCCTCGACTTCCGCCAGGCGTTTCGGGAACCGGCTCAGGCGCTCGCGAATTTCGATCAGGCGAAGATCAACGGCTTGCAGCTCAATCAGGCATTTGAGGTGGGGGTGCATCCGCGGCTTATTTTAGCACAGGCAGAGCGCTGGGCTTGGATGGCAATTTATTTCGAACCGCGGTTTTCAGGCCCGCTTTTTCACGCTAGACTCGTGGTCCGAAATCCGGCGGGCTCCAATCCCGCATCGGCGGGACCGCTCCCGGATTTTCAAGGACTTTCAGGAGGACACCGAAATGCCGGATGTGCACATTACGTGGCTTGAGGGGCGCACGGCCGATCAGAAACGCAAGGTCGCCGAGCGCATGATGCAGGTGCTGATCGAAGAAGCAGGCGCAAAGAGCGAGAGCACGCACATTGTATTCGTGGACGTGCCCGCCACGAATTTTACCACTGGAGGAGTTCCCGCAGCCGACAGGAAGCGCACCCCGTAATCAGGGCGCGCCGCAGCGGCCTCACAAGCCGGCGCTTAGTCGCTCTGGTGAATCTCCATCGTTTGATCGATGGAGAGCGTCGGGAAACGCGGGGGCACGGCTCCCGCAGGCATTGCCGGAAGCGGCGCGGTATGGCGCGCGGTTACGGTGAAGCCATTGTCTGACGCTTCGACCGTGTATGTGTAACCGTCCCGGCTGGTGCGCGTAATGTTCATCACGCCGCTCGACGCGAGTGTGGAGAGGTCGGTGTACGAGCTATTTTGTACGAAGTACATCCGCTCGGCCTGCGCGATGGCCACCAGGTCGTTCTGCACGCCCGTCAGGCTGATGGCTTGCGTCGCCACCATCCCCGGGCCCGGCGAGGCCTGCTTCAAAAAGAAAAGATACCCGCCGACGCCGATCGCGGCGGTGATTAATAAGCCGATCATGCCCTTCATACTTTAATTCTACTCCGTCCTATTTTAGGCGGGGCGATGGCCGGGCCCGATGTGCAGTTTCGGGCAACACCTCGCTCGTACGGTTAGTGATCTGGTTTCCGAGAATCCAACTTGCGCTACGCGGCTTTGCGCTAAACGACGCAGCGAGGCGCCAGTGAGGCGCGTGAGGACCCATTGCTTGCGCAGCTTTGCGCCGATTTTCTTGTAGAAGCGGATGGCCGGCGTGTTCCAGTCGAGGACCGCCCACTCCATCCGGCCGCAGCCGCGGCGAACGGCAATGCGAGCCATGGCCGAGAGCAGCGCCTTGCCCGCGCCCTGGCCGCGCTCTTCCGGCGGGACGTACAGATCTTCCAAATAGAGTGTCGGTCGCCCCAGGAACGTCGAGTAGGTAAAGAAATAGAGTGCGAAACCCACGGCGGTCCGGCCGCGCCGGCAAATCAGAGTTTTAAAATACGGCTGGCGTCCAAAGCCGTGCTGCCGCAAGCGCGGCGCCGTTACTGAAACTTCATGCGCCAAGCGCTCGTATTCGGCGAGGCCCCGAATCATTTTCAGGATCGTTGGGACATCGCGCACCCTCCCGGGCCGAACGCGGAGGCCAGCGCGAACTTTTGTTTTTTTCATATCGCCACCGAGGCGGAAATTGCCGGAATGATATCACGCGGCGAACCCAGCGTGCGCGTTGCTGCGAACACCTTCTTTTTCCCCATGTTTTCCTCCGTGTTTCTCTGTGATTCTTTGTGTCCTCTGTGTTGCGCTTTTCGGAATTTAACACAGAGAACACGGAGAAAAGCCACAGAGAGCACTGAGGGCTTAATGAAGAAGGAAAGGAATAGACGATGGAAAGACAAAGGCCGACGTCTCTGTACTACTACCCGTAGAAATGTTCCCACGGTGCACGTAGTTTTGGTTGCGGCTCCGGCGCGCTGTGTTAAAGGTTTTCTGTCAGCCCATTTTGACGGCCGCCTCGGCAAGCCCTTGAGCATCCTGCTAGAATGAAGGGCGGGCGAAGGCCGCAAATCTCACAACACACGTAGTGGGGACCCAACCAGATGTTTGAGAATCTGACAGACAAGCTGCAGCGAGTTTTCAAAAACCTGCGCGGGCAGGGGAAGCTCACCCAGGAGCACGTGGACGAGGCGCTGGCGGGAATTCGCGAGGCGCTGCTCGAAGGCGACGTCAATGTGGGCGTGACCGACGAGTTGCTGGAGCACATTCGCGAGAAGGCGCTTGGCTCCGAGGTGCTGCTGCAGCTTTCGCCTGACCAGCAGGTAATCAAGATTGTGCGCGATGAGCTCGCGCTGCTGCTCGGCAAGCACGCCAAGCCGCTGTTTTCCTCGCGCCCGCCTTCGGTCTGGCTGATCGTTGGGCTCCAGGGTTCGGGCAAGACGACCACGACAGGCAAGCTGTCGAAGTGGCTTGCCGCGCACGGCCACCGGCCGATTGTGGTTTCGACCGACGTCTATCGTCCCGCGGCGCGCGAGCAGCTCGCGCAGGTGGCGAAGGCGGTCCACGTGCCCTGCTGGCCCGGCGCGGGCACCGATAAGCCGCTCGAAATCGCGCGCGGCGCGATCCGCGAAGCAAAACTCTCCGCGCACGATGTGATCCTGGTGGACACCGCCGGGCGCCTGCACATTGACGACACGCTGATGGAAGAGCTGGGCATGCTCAAACGCGAGCTGGCACCCGCGGAGATTTTGTTTGTCGCCGACGCCATGATCGGGCAGGACGCCGTCCGCTCGGCGGGCGAGTTCCACAAGAGGCTTGGCCTCACCGGCGTTGTGCTGACCAAACTGGACGGCGATGCGCGCGGCGGCGCGGCGCTCTCGATCGGCAAGGTGACGGGCGCGCCGGTGAAGTTTGTGGGCACGGGCGAAAAATACGACGCGCTCGACGCGTTTTATCCGGAGCGCATCGTTTCGCGCGTCCTCGGCATGGGCGACGTGCTCTCGCTAATCGAGCGCGCCGAGCAGACCGTGGACCTCAAGCAGGCCGCCGAGCTCGAACGCAAACTGCGCCGCAGCGAGTTCACGCTCGAAGACTTCCGCGACCAGTTGCGGCAGATCCGCAAGATGGGGCCGCTCGAACAAGTCCTCGGCATGCTGCCGAAAATTGGCCCGCTGGCAAACATGCCGAAGGACGTGCAGGTTGACGATTCGCGCTTGAAGCGCATCGAGGCCATCGTCAATTCGATGACTGCTTCCGAGCGCGACGATCACAACGTGATTGACGGCAAGCGGCGCAAGCGCATCGCGCGCGGCAGCGGCACCTCGGTGCAGGAAGTCAATCAGGTGTTGAAGCAGTACCTGCAGATGCGGCAGATGATGAAGCAGTACGGCGCGCTCGCCGCCAAAGGCCGCCTCAAAGGCCTCGGTAAGCTTACCGGGGCATAGTAGCTCTGATCGCACTTCTTCACTCAGGCGAGAGAAGATCGGCTTGCTCCCGGGGAGACCGCCGAGGCGGCCTCCCCAAATGTCATTCGCGGCGGCCGATTCTCAGGAAGCTTTCTTCGCGGGCGTCTTCGATGCTGGCGCTTTTGTCGCAGGCGCGGCGGTGGATTGCTTGGCAATCACCAGGCCGGCAATTTTGTCGTAGGTCGCCTGCGGAAGGATCTTCTTGCGTACAAGGTCTGTCTTCATCTTGTAGGGACGCCCGTCGATGATCTTCTGAGAGTACGTGTCGCCGATCCCCGGCAGGGCCTGTAAGTCTTCTTTACTCGCGGAATTCAGGTCCAATAGTTTCGCCTTCGCGGCAGACGATGCTGCGGGCGCCTTGCCGGCTGTTGTCGCCGGAGCCTTGCTCGGCGTCTGCGCCATCGCCGGGATCGCCAGCGCCAGCACCGCGCAAGCCAGCAAGCCCCAAAATGCCAGTTTCAATTTTCGATTCATGAACGACCTCCACTTGTAGGATTTGCCTGCGAAATTCAGACGCAATCGGGCGCGGGCTTTACTTGAAGCCCGCCAGAATATCGACCCACATGATCGAGCACCGCGCGTTGAAACAGGCGGTTGAAGAGGAGTTTACCACCCCGGGCGCGGGCCGGTGCAAGCAGATAGAGGGAAAAGACTTCCCGCTACGCCGGGTCGTAACAAACCCCTGGCCTCGGTATCGCATCTGCTTATATTGAGCCGAGGCGGGCCGCAATTGCCTGCGGGGTATCGCAAATGGATGGAACCCGCTATAATCTCCGGCAGGAGGAAGTCTCGTGCTGGCAATCCGTCTGGCTAGGATCGGTAAGAAAAAGCATCCGTTTTATCGCGTTGTGGTGCTGGACAAGCGCAAGCCCCGCAACGGTAGGACCGTCGAGGTCGTGGGAACATACGATCCATTGAAAAACCCGGCGGAAATCAAGCTGGACGCCGAGCGCATCAAGTATTGGCTGGGGTGCGGAGCGCAGCCCAGCGACACCGTCCGTAGCTTCCTGCACGCCCAAAAGATCGCCTGAGCTTCCGCCCGAGGCAAGCGCGGCAGCTCGGGAAAGATCCCGCGGCCCACGGGACTTGTACAAGCGAGAATTCGAGCTGAGCCCGCGAATGGCGAGTGGCGGAGGGCCCCATGAAGGACCTTGTAGAAGCGATTGCGAAGGCGTTAGTGGATCATCCCGAACAAGTTCAGGTGCGCGCGGTCGAAGGCGAGCAAGTGACCGTCCTCGAATTGCGCGTGCATCCCGAGGACCTCGGCAAGGTGATTGGCCGGCAGGGGCGCACGGCGAAATCCATGCGCACTATCCTTGGCGCGGCGGGAATGAAACTTCGCAAGCGCCTCACACTCGAAATCCTCGAATAGAGTGCCCGCAGAAACCTTTACCGGCGTTACGTTAGCGAGAATCCTGCGCCCCCGCGGCCTTCGCGGTGAAGTTGCCGCCGAAATCCTCACCGATTTTCCGGAACGTTTGCTGAGCCTGCGCGAAGTGTGGCTCGCCGATGGCCTCGGCGCGCCTCGCCGCACCCAGGTGCAACATTGCTGGTTCTCGACGAGCCGCGGCGGCCAGGCCATTTTTCTTTTTGCGGGCGTTGAAACGGTGGAAGCCGCCGAGCGCCTGCGCGGATGCGAAGTGCAGGTCCCGCTCGAACAGCGCACGAAGCTCGATGCTGGAAACTACTACGTCGACGCGCTGCTCGGATGCGAAGTCTGGGAAGCAGACGCCGCGGCGGCGATGGGAACGGTTCGCGACGTCGAATTCCCCGGAGGCGCCCCGTTGCTTGCCGTCGAGACCAGCGACGGCGAAGTCCTGGTGCCGCTCGTCGCGGAGTTTTGCGTTCGCATCGACGTGAAATCCAAGCGCATTGACGTCGTGCTCCCCGAAGGATTGCGGGATTTGAATCGCCGCTGAGTTCCGCTGGAGTACACTGTGCCTGCCATGCAGTTTGATATCGTGACCATTTTCCCGGATTTTTTCACCGGCCCGCTCGACTACGGGATCGTGCGGCGGGCGCGCGAAGCGCAGCTCATGGACGTGCGCGTGCACGATCTGCGCAAATATACGCACGATCGCCATCGTACCGTGGACGACCGCCCGTTCGGCGGCGGCGAGGGCATGGTGTTGAAACCGGATCCGCTGTTCGAAGCCGTGGAATCGCTGCTGGGTGAAGGCAGCGCGGATTCTGAGCGGGTAGGGGCAACCACGGTTGGGGGCGTTAGGGAACCCGGCGCCAAGAAGGCAGCGATCGTGCTTCTCTCCGCTTCCGGAAAATTATTTCGTCAGGATACGGCGCGCCGGTTTGCGCAACTCGATCGTATCATCCTGCTCTGCGGGCGCTACGAAGGCGTCGACGAACGCGTGGCCGAGCACCTGGCGAACGATGAACTCTCGATCGGCGATTTCGTGCTTTCGGGCGGCGAGCTGGGAGCCGCGCTCATCGTAGATGCGGTGACGCGCCTGCTTCCCGGCGCTCTCGGCAACGAAGATTCCTCCATCAACGAATCCTTTAGCGCCGTAGAAGCTTCCGCCAAAGAACTGGGGGCCGCCACCAGTCACCAACCACTAGTCGCCAGTCACCTTCTTCTCGACTGCCCCCACTACACGCGCCCCGCCGAATTCCGCGGCTGGCCGGTGCCCGAAGTCTTGCTCGGCGGCAATCACGAGGAGATTCGCCGCTGGCGCCGCGAGAAGGCGCTCGAGAAAACGCGGCGGAACCGCCCGGATTTGTTGGCGGCCGCTCCACCGAATGCGCGAAGGGTCGGAGAAATGTGATCTGGGGCACTAAGCCCTGTGTTCCACGACACAGCAAGCCTTGACCAAATGGCAGAGGCTTTTAAATGGACCTTCGAAAAACTCGTTTTCCATAGCCCTGGGTGCCGGACCGGATGTGAAAGCCACATAACGTGTTGGGAGGGTGAGAAATGGCCAAGAAAAGTAAACTCACCGCTGCGGCCGAGAAAATCGGGACTGCGATCGGCAAAGCGGATCGCAAAACTCAGAAAATCGCCAGAGCTGGCCAGGTGGCGAAACAAGAGTTCCGGGAGTTGAGGAACCAAGTGAAGGCTCTGAAACGACAGTTGGAGAAGACCAGTAAGCGGTTAAAACACGCTCTGCAGTAGAGAAAAGTCCTCGTCGCGAACCAGCGTGTGCTTTTGCGATGCCGATGAAATCGGTCCGTCGAACAAGCGGCCTAAATCAAACTTTGCTTAGTGAGTGTCAATGGGCATGAGCGCAATTCCGACCCATGGGGGAAACTATGCAAAATCTTCGGAGCATTGAAATGGCGAAGGCGCAGTGGGACTCCGGCTTGTCCCGCCGCGCCATTCTGCAACGTGCGGGCTGGGGCTTGGCCGCTGTTGCACTGTCACCGGTAGCTGGGATGACCGCGGACTCCGTAAGTCCAGTGATGATGAAACTAAGCGCTTACATGAGCGCGGCGCGCGATCGCGCTTTGCCGGAGGACGTGATCGAAAAGACAAAGCAACACGTCCTCGACACTTTCGCCGCGATGGTGTCGGGTTCCGAGCTGCCTCCCGGACGAGCGGCGCTGAAATTTGCCAGGAGTTACGGCGGCGAAAAAGCCGCGACTGTCGTTGGTTCCAACATCCTCTGCGGCCCCATCGAAGCGGCTTTTGTGAATGCCATCCAGTCCCACTCCGACGAAACCGACGACTCGCACACCCCGTCGGGGACGCATCCCGGCGCCTCGGTAGTCCCCGCCACTCTCGCCGTCGGCGAGCAATTCGGAATTAGCGGAGCTCATTTTCTGCGCGCGGTCGCGCTCGGCTACGACATTGGGCCGCGCATGACCATCACGATGGGGGGACCCGATTATCAGACGACAAGCCATCTGAGTCTGCACAGCATCGGGGGAATTTTCGCATCCGCGGCTGCGGCGGGCTGCGCCGCGAGCTTGAGCGGCCAGCAGATGCGCTGGCTGCTGGATTACACGGCGCAACAATCGGCGGGCATCGCCGCTTGGCAGCGCGACACCGAGCACATCGAGAAGGCATTTGTCTTCGCCGGCGGTCCTGCGCGCAGCGGCGTTACCGGCGCACTTCTCGTGCAGTCGGGTTGGACAGGCGTCGACGACATCCTGTCCGGCTCGGACAACTTCTTTCAAGCCTATGCACCCGAGGCTAATCCGGCGAAACTCCTCGACAAACTCGGCGAACATTACAATGTGGCGGAGACCAACATCAAGAAATGGACCGTGGGGTCGCCGATCCAGGCATCTCTCGACGGGCTGGAGATTCTGCTCAAGCGGTATGCGTTTCAGCCCGACGACGTACGGCAGGTGATCGTGCGCGTCGAAAGCCGCGAGGCCGGCATCGTCAACAACCGCCTGATGCCGGACGTCTGCCTCCAGCATATGGTGGCTGTGATGCTGATCGACAAGACCGTCTCTTTCGCGTCTGCGCACGAGAAGCCGCGCATGCAGGATCCGGCGGTCCTGCGCCAGCGCGCAAAAGTGCAGCTCATCCCTGACGAAGAACTCTCGCGCCTCATGCCGAAGCGCGTGACAATCGTCGAGGTCGTTCTTACCGACGGCACGCGGCTCAGCGAACGCGTCGAGGCCGTCCGTGGCGCCGCCGACAATCCCATGTCCCGCGACGAAGTAGTCGCGAAGGCCCGTGACCTCATAACGCCGATCTTCGGCGCAGCGCCCACAACAGGCCTCATCGAGAAACTCCTGGGCCTTGAAAACATGACGAATATCCGCGATTTGCGGCCGTTCCTTCAGCGGGCCTGACAGCGTGAGGCGCAAGTTGTGAGAGGCGCCCTTATCGGAAGCGGGTATACAACCGAGCATGGCAGGCGTCGACGATCGTTGTGATGCAGGATTAAGTTTTACGGCGCAGCGCTCTGCGGGGAGTAGAGCGATACGGTCTGATCGTCCACATCGGGCTCAAAGACCAAAACATCGCGATTGCGAAAGTAGCTGAGGAGCGGGGTGAGGTCCATCCCGGGTATCTCGCGCGCCCAGACTGTTTTCGCGTGGTCGATATCCGCATTGTTGTACACATATTCTTCGCCGGAGTTGTGATCCTTCGAGTAGCGCACCAGGACCAGGTGCTGGCCGGGCATGGCGGCCAGGCGTTGCTCAACGGGTTTCCGGAAAGGTTCGTTCAAGTCATCAACAAAGGGGTAGTCGTCGGGATAGAGATTCCTCTCGATATTGCAAACCTGCACGACGACCGCAACCAGCAGCAGGATTTCGCAAAAAGAAGTTCCCCAGAACCGGCCAACAGGAGCGCGCGCAGCGAGCGAGGAACCTATTCTTAAAACAGCGAGCGCGGCAACCGTGACCGCCAGCACCAGCACAGAGTGCCGGTGGAGCCAACCAAAAAGAGGATTCGATTCGGATAGGACCGTGTGGACGAAATAGACGGGTCCGATCAGCAAGCTGAAAAGCACAACCAGCCGCGTCAATCCGGCGCCAACCGCTCTCCCGCGGAACCGCCAGCCGCGCATGCGGCGCATCGCTTGCATCAACAGCAAAAACACAGTTGCCGCCAGCGGAGCGGCGTAGTGGGCATGGTAAAACACGACGACCCAGAGGCCGAGCGCGGAGAGCGCGACTTGAAGGAGCAACAGGCGGATGCGGCGGTCGCCAAGCAGCCAGGGCAACGCAAGAAATGGAATCGACAGCGCGGGCCCGAGGAAAAACTGCCAGAATTCCGTAGACTTCCACCAAAACTGGCCTTCGGCATCCGCCCAGCTAGTTCGATAGAGGCTGGGCATGAAGTTGTGGTAGAAATCGTCGAATTGCGGGTTTGCATAGTTAAGCGGCGGCTTGTCATGCTGCCACAGAAAGATTGGCGTGGTGATGTACAACCGTTGCTCGATGAAGTGAGGGAAAACCACCGGGCTGCCCGTCACGCGCCAGTTGTAGTAGGCGACGAAGCCGACAATGCACGCCAGGATCGCGGCGAGCGGGAGGAGTATGCGTTTCCCGCGCGACTGGCGCTTGGGCGCATCCCGCCGCAGAGTCCACCAGAGGAGCGCGGCGCCCAGCGGAATGCAAAAAATGAATCCTTCGACGGGACGGCTTATCGCCAGGATTCCCGCTCCCAAACCGAAAACGGCGGCATCGCGCGTTCGCTGAAATTGAAAAATTCGCGGAAGCGCGCCCAGGACCAACGCTGCGCCTGCCGCGGCCACGCACCCGCCCCAATAGCTGTTTAGCCAGTAGCTGAACAGCCCAAACCGCAATAAGACCAGCGTGCCGCCAAGCAGAGCCCATTCCGACGGCATCCAGCCCTGCAACATCCAGGTCATCGCGGCGCACATCGCGGCCGCGCTCAGCAGCACGCCGATCCACGGATGACCCAGCAGTTGCCCGATCGCCAGCACGGCCCCTTGCGCCGGGGGATACATTGACGCATAGCTCGGGTGGTGGATGACGTGAAAGGTGTCGAAAAAGATCCACAGAGGATGCGGCGGATTTGCCAGCCGCCCGTGAGCAAATGTGTCGCCCGCGAGCAGATAACTAAACTCGTCGTGCACCTTCGGTTGCGGCACGTGCATCCACCGAAGCAATGCCAGGCGCGCAACAATCGTGGCCGAACCAATCGCCGCCAGGGCGGCCCCCTTATTTCTTGCGAATTGGGCGAACTTTTTCTCGATTAGATCGAGATAGGGCTCGCCCCAGCCCGGCATCGGCCAAGCCAATCCGGCGCAAATCGCAAGCACAATCCAGTCTAGTTTCTGCACGGGGGTTTCATCAGTCGTGAGCGGATCGCGGGGCCGGAAAACAGATATCTTCTCAGGCTAGTTTCCATGGGATGTATGATCTCTGCCCACGCGGAAGCTCGATTCCGCTTCCAGAATAACATGCGGCTGTTCAGGTTGCGCCGCGCTGAAAATGGAAATTGCGATGTTAACCTTTTATAACCTTTCGCATTCTCTCAGGCAATCGTTTGGGCCAAGTTGTTGTTATGCTCGAACTTATGACCACGTTGCGTTCTACCGAACAGGTGCTCGTTTCTCCCGGCTCGCCTCCAACGAGTACGCCGAGTCTCGACCAGCCATATTTTTCGCGCTTGGCGCTGCGTCCTGAAGTCCCCTGGAATTTCACCACCTATGGCGCTCTGTTGATGCTGGTGATCCTGTGGGCTGTAAAGGTATATACGACTTGGGGGGCCTGGGGAAATCTGATCATCGATTCCGGCCATGAGATGTACGTGCCTGCCCTGCTGGCCGAAGGAAAGCAACTCTACCGCGATGTATGGTTCATGTATGGTCCCGCGTCGCCCTACTTCACCAGTTATCTGTATCGTTTGTTCGGCGTGCATTTGAATGTGCTCTACTGGGCCGGCTCTCTGTCGGCATTGGGTTCCGCGATATTCCTTTACCTCACCGGAATGCGGTTGTCCTCTTGGCTCGTCGGATGGACGGCGGGAGCCGTGGTGCTGCTGGAAGCCTTTCATCCCTCGCTTTTTTGTTTCCCTCTGCCGTACACGTTTGCCTCCGTGTACGCTTGTTTCATCGGGTGCTTGTTCCTCTGGCTTGTGATTAGCGCATCTACTTCCACGGGATGGCCGTGGATATTCGCTGCCGGAATGGCGGCCGCTGTTGCGCTGCTGCTCAAACCGGAGTTTGGGATTGCCTGCTACGGCACTCTCGGTCTCTTGATTGCAGTGCGCAGTTATTTGCAGCGGTCATGGAAACTGCTTGCGAGAGACGTCGTAACGATTCTTCCTGGAATCGTGATATGCGGTTTTGTCATTCGCTGGATGGTGTCCATCGCGGGAGTCGAGTTCATCACGCAGGAAAATATTGTGAGCTGGCCCACGTCCTATTTCATGAAGACGTTTGGAAAGATGTGGCTTGCGAAGAGCGGGTTCACGATCACGGGTTCCGCATTCCAGGAAGCCATGTTCCGTGCAATCCCCCTGGTGATAGCCCTGTCGGTCACATATTGCGTCCTGTGGTGGAAACGCTCCGATACGAGCTCGACGCTGTTGAAGGCGGGGTTTGTCCTTGTGGCAATCTGGTTTTTCGTCCGAAATATTGTTCCTATTTTTCTTCCGCCGCAGAGATTGGAACTGACGCTATCCACAGTTTTCTTTCCCCAGGACATGGTCCTGTACATTGTCGCAGCCGCCCTCGTCGCTTGGTGGTATTTCTGGCGTGAGAGTGGCGCTGCCGCTGTTCGCCGTCCAGCAATTCCCCTCTTACTGACTTTCTCAAGTCTGCTTGCCTTTCGAATCTTAATGAAGATGGTACCGGAGGGTTATCCCATCTTCTATAACGGGCCGGTAGTGCTTTCGTTCCTGTTGCTGATGTGTCTAATCATCCCTCGATCCGGCCACTCGCGCCGGTTCATGTTCTTGGGAGAGTTGGTGATCTGTCTGGCGTGCTTAACACCGGTCGCGCTTCACGCCTGGGGATTTGAGGCTCGGGCAAAAGACTTTGTCCCCTTGACGACCGCACGAGGCACGATCCGCGTCTCGAAAAATTTGGCGGAGAATTACACGGTCGCGATTCGATTCATGAAGGAGAAGGCCGCGCTCGGACAATCTGTTCTTTCCGTTCCCGAAGATACCAGTCTGTATTTCCTCTCGGGCACATATTGTCCGACCCGCGTGTTCTCCTTCACTCCGGGTGTTTTGGCGCCCGGGAAAATGACGGACGACATCATCCGGGAAATCGGTCAGAAGCCTGTCAGCTACCTCCTCTGGTCCAATCGCATATTCCCGGAATTTGGGGTCCCGATTTTCGGGAAGGATTTCGACCGCGAAGTTGGCGACTACCTGAAGTCCCGCTATCGTCCCGTCGGTCCCTTGATGCCAAATACCGGCAATATTTGGGCCTGGGCTGCGGTTGTGTGGGAGCGCAAACCGGAAACTGAATTGAAGTGATTCCCGCCACTCTGTTGCGCCATGCAGGGTGCGTGATTTGCAGACAAGCCTTACTGTTCTGGCCGTTGGACAGGACCGCGTGCAGAAATTCCGGCTGCACTCCGCCACCATGCGATTGTCTGCGCGATCCCACTGGACAGACTGTAACGCGGTGTCCAACCGACTTCCTTTGCGAGCCTCTGCGTGTTTGCCCAAAACCGTTCCACTTCCGAACTTGCGGTGCGGGCGCCAAAACGAATCTGTTCCAAGCGTCCGAGCTGATGGCCGATTTCCTGAAGCACATCTCGAACAGCGACGGGACGCCCCGAACCGATATTTACCGGCCCTTGAACATCACTTTCCAGCAGGGCGATGAAAGCCGAGGCTGCGTCCTCGACGTGCAAAAAGTCCAGAATCTGTTTACCCTCCGAACAAAGAGCCAGCTCTCCTTGCAAGAGCGAGTGCACCACGTACGCAACGAGCCGAGAGGGATGCTCATGCGGTCCATACAAGAAAAAGATTCGCCCCCATGCGGAACTCAGGCCAGTTTGTTGACTCGATGAATGAAGGATCCTCTCGAGGGAGTGCTTGGACGTCCCGTACAAAGTCGTTGGGAGGAGGGGCGTCTTGTTTTCTATACATTCGCCCGCGCTGCTGTCGTACTCGGCACAACTACCAGCGACAACAATCCGCTTTCCCCCGCTGTCCGCAAATGCGCATAATAATTCAAGGCTGGCGCGCACCCAATCCAAATTTTCTCTCGCTTCCCAGAATTTCCCCGGCTCGGCATACCACGCAAGGTGAAGGACGCAATCCGGCCGCACTTGCCCAATGAGTTCAGCGGCACACCCAGGCCGAAGCAGATCAATCTCGTGCCAGACGACATTCGAATGTGCCGTCTCCGCCGGTCGTCGCCGGGACAGAGCATGAACTTCATAGCCCTTCGACACCAACTGGGGCACACACTGCCGGCCAATAAACCCGCTCGCCCCCGTTACCAAGACTTTCTTCATGGTGTGTGATCAGGAAATGTCCTGTCTCGCTGTGACATGATGGGATCCCGAATCGGCCATTCGATGCCAAACAACGGGTCGTCCCACCGCACTCCTCGAGCGCATTCAGGCCGATAACTTTCCGAGATTTGATAGAAAACCTCGGCGTCGTCCGTCAGCGTTTGAAAACCATGTGCGACACCTTCGGGCACGTAGAGCATTTTTCGGTTTGCGGCAGTCAGTTCGACAGCAAACCACTTGCAGTTGGTAGGCGACGTGCGGCGAAGATCGAGTATGACGTCGTATATGGCTCCCGAGTAACAACGAACCAGTTTCGCTTCCGGGTGCGGATCGTCTTGATAGTGCATCCCCCGCAGGGTGCCCCTACACGTGTTGAAAGAAACGCCGCACTGAGCCAAGTTTGAGTTGAGCCCATGCAGCCTGAACTCTTCCGAGCACCAACTGCGCGCGAAAAATCCCCTTTCGTCCACGACAGGCTCAAGTTCAATCAAATAAGCTCCCGGCAGTGGAACACTCGTCAGTTTCATTCGATCACTTCCGGAGACGGGATTGGAATCACGAAGCGGCCTCCCCACTGGCGGATATCCGCCAGTTGTCCAACGATTTCGTCCCGGAGATTCCAAGGCAAGATCAGAATGTAGTCCGGCCGGGTTCGCCGGATCATATCAGGATGGTGAATGGGGATGTGCGTGCCGGGAAGAAAGTGGCCTTGCTTGTGCGGACTGACGTCCACCGTGTAATCCAGGAAGTCTCTGCCAATTCCGCAGTAGTTGAGGAGTGTGTTGCCTTTCGCGGGAGCCCCATAGCCAACCACCGACTTGCCTGCTCGCTTTACGCCAATCAGAAATTCGAGAAGCGCTCGTTTGGTTTCACGAACACTTTCTCCAAAGCGGGAATAGGTTTCCAAGCTGCACATTCCGGCTGCTATTTCCCGTTCTCGCAGTTCCGAAACTCGGGAATGGGGCTTCCTGGTGTCTTCTTCAGCGTGGCAGACGTACACGCGGAGGGAACCGCCGTGCGTTGGAATCTCTTCGACATCGAAGACTGTGAATCCGTGTTTGGCAAAAATATTCTCGGCCGTCCAAAACGAGAAGTAGGAAAAATGTTCGTGGTAAATCGTATCGAACTGGTTGCCTGCGATCAGCCGAAGAAGATGCGGGAACTCTACGGTAATAGTGCCATGCGGCTTCAGAACCAGCTTCAATCCGGAGACAAAGTCCCTTAAATCCGGCACATGCGCCAACACGTTATTGCCGACGATGAGATCTGCCTGTTGTCCGCCAGCCTGCAGTTCGCGAGCCGTGCGAACACCAAAAAACTTTGCAAGTGTTCGAATTCCTCTTTTCTCCGCGGCCTGCGCCACGTTCTCGGCAGGTTCCACTCCCAGCACCGGTATGCCTTTTACCTGAAAATACTGCAGCAGGTAGCCATCGTTGCTTGCGATTTCAACAACAAGACTTTTTCCGTCCAGGCGGAAGCGTTCTGTCATGCCTTCCGCATATTGGCGGGCGTGATTGAGCCAGGATTCCGAATAGGAAGAAAAATAAGCATAGTCTCCAAAGATCTTTCTCGGGCTCTCAAACTGTTCGAGCTGCACCAGGAAACATTGACCGCAAACGCGTGCGTGAAGCGGATAGAAAGGCTCCATTTGGCTCAGTTGCTCGGGCCGGAGATACGCGTTCGAACGCGGCGACATCCCCAAATCTACAAAAGTCTGCTGAAGAGGCGACCCGCAGAAACGGCATTTGGGGATACTCATCCCCGGGACATTTCTGGCAGATTTACCATACTCTGGTAGGAACGGATCTGCTCCTGTGCCACCGCGCGCACATCTTGATGAGCTTGATGAGCTTTGTACCACCGGACAGTTGCCTCCAGCGCGGAATTCAAATTCCATCGAGGTTCCCAACCCAGTTCCCTTTTAGCCTTGGTGCAGTCGAGTTTCAAGTACTTCGCCTCGTGCGGATGGGCGCTGTCATCGAGCCGCCACGATATACCTGGTCCCCACAGTTCTCGGAGACGCTCGAGAACAGTGGAAACAGATAGACACTCGGATTCATCTGGCCCAAAATTCCAGCTTTCTGAAAATCGTTCCGGATGTTGGCAGAGTTTCTCGGCGAGCGTAAGGTATCCACACAGCGGGTCCAGTACATGCTGCCAGGGACGGACGGCATGGGGATGGCGTATGCGTAGCTCTCTGCCTTCCAGGGCCGCACGCATCACATCCGGGATGAGACGGTCGGCCGCCCAATCTCCTCCGCCGATCACATTCCCGGCGCGGGCCGAGGCCACACCCGTCTTTGTTTCACGCTTCCCGGTAAAGAAGAAGGATTTTCGGTAGGCGGCGGTGACGAGTTCTGCAGCGGCTTTGCTACTGGCATAAGGGTCATCTCCCCCTAAGCGATCTGTCTCGCGATACCCCCGCTGGTCTTCACGATTTTCGTAGCACTTATCGGTCGTGACGATGACTACGGCCCGGACCGAGGCAATGTCACGCACCGCCTCGAGAATGTGTGCCGTCCCCAGGACATTCGTCGCATAGGTTCCAACAGGGTCGTCATAGGAATGGCGCACAAGTGACTGCGCCGCCAAATGAAATACGATCTCGGGTCTGTGTTCCCGGACGGCGCGTCGCAGGTGTTCTAGATCGAGGACGTCTCCCTCGATCGATTTCATCCCTTTCTTTACGCCGACCAGATCGTACAGATTCGGCTGGGTGGGCGGCGCAAGCGCGTAACCTACGGTTTCCGCGCCCAGGATCTCGAGCCACAATGACAGCCAGCTTCCTTTGAAGCCAGTGTGACCCGTGAGAAAGACCTTCTTCCCACGCCACGATTCCGGATTCATGTCCACACTTTCCACGGGGCCTTCCCCGAATTCCACAACGCCTCAAGTTGGTTCTTGTCGCGCAGCGTATCCATCGGCTGCCAAAAGCCTTCGTGTGCGTAAGCCGCGAGTTGGCCCTCTCGGGCGAGACGTTCGAGGGGTTCGCCTTCCCATACAGTCTGGTCCCCATTGATGTAATCGATGACCGCTGGCGACAACACGAAGAACCCTCCGTTAATCCAACTGCTTCCCTCCGGCTTCTCCCGAAAACTGAGGACACGGCTTCCTTCCGTGACCAGGGACCCAAAGCGTCCCGGCGGACGCACCGATGTGACTGTAGCCAGCACTTTTTGACGCCGATGAAGATCTACGAGTGCTTTCAGGTCAATATCGGCGACGCCATCTCCATACGTGAAGTGAAAGTCCTCGCCGTCAAGGTAGGATTTCACGCGCTTGAGACGTCCGCCGGTCATGGTCTCCGTTCCCGTGTCGACGAGCGTCACTTTCCATGGCTCGGCCCCATTTTGATGAACCTGCATCTGGTTTTTCGCAATATCAAAGGTGACATCGCATGTCTGGAGAAAATAATTCGCGAAGTAGCTCTTGATGACGTACCCGCGGTATCCGCAACAAATCACGAAATCATGCACCCCGCTGGCGGAGTAGATCTTCATGATGTGCCAAAGAATGGGCTTGCCTCCGATTTCAATCATCGGCTTTGGCCGCAGATAGCTCTCCTCACTGATCCGCGTGCCGATGCCCCCTGCAAGAATCACGGCCTTCACGGTTTGTTCTTTGTCCCTTCGATGGCAGTGCCCATGGCGCCCTCGTTGCCTGGTTCGTTGGTTCCGCCCGAACGGCCAAAAATGAACCAAGTGGATCTATCCGCCTTCGTAAACGCGGTGTAAACAGCTTAACTTGGATTACTTGCGATTTTATGGGGAAAAGAAGTGAGGATGCTCTAAAAGGCACAGGAACACTGGGTTTTGGCGTCGCAGCACTCCACTCCTCGAAGGGATGGTTGGGCACTATTTTTCTGCGGAGGTCGTGAGAATAGCGGTTGCTTCCATGAGAGCGCCACGCCCCGCCAGCCAGCTTGTCACCGACAGCAGCAGCGCCGGCGGAACCAGTACAGCGCCGAGCACGAATGAGAACAGCACGGCAGGTCCGAAGGGGTCGAGGCCCATGAGGAAGCGCGTTAGCATGTTGGCACGTCCGGTCAACCGGTTGATCGTGCTCTCCACCCATCCGTATGGGTCATGTTCCAGCGATGTATAGCTTATAGAGGCAAGCTTGAGCCCTGCTCGCTCCAGTGTTGCCGCCAAAGTCTCCGGCGTGAAATGCACGAGATGGCGCGGCACGTCGAGGTGCAGCCACTTCGACCCGGCAAATCGCGACTGCCAGCTTGAGAAGTTTGGCACGTTCGTGATCAAACGGCCGCCGGGCGCGAGCCGCTTGGCGCACTCCCTGAGCAGTTCGACAGGTTCACCGATGTGTTCGAGTACTTGGAACATGATGATGAGGTCAAACCGAGCCTGCTCCGGGAGTGCCTCGACAGGGGTGGCGACAATTTCAATTCCGAAGGCGCGGTGAGCCGTCTCCGCCACCGCTTCGTTGCGCTCAATTCCGAGCACACGCCAGCCGCGCCGATGAAGCGCGGCGAGCATCAGACCCGGACCGCAGCCTACCTCCAGCACAGAGCCGCCTGCGGGCTTGAGGCGAGCCCAGCGGGAGACCCGGATGGTGTAAAGAGCGCTGAGAACCCGGGTTACAAGCCATCCGTAGCCACGGTACCTCTGAGGGTAATAATGATCCAGTGAGCTTGGGCGCGGTGTTGTATAAGCGATGCCGCAGGCAGAGCACACCGCCACTCGGAAAGAATCCAGAGTAATGGGGTCTCGCGCTTCGGGATAGACAGGCCGCCCACCCGATGCTCCACACACCGGGCAGGTTTCAGCTCCTGCCACGGGCTCGGTCAGAGACATGAATCGCCCCAGTGATGATTGTTGAAGTTCACCCTAACCTACGGCAGCGCCGGAGGATTGATAGCGATCTGAGCTTCGGGCACCCGCCTCTTCCCCGCCTGCTGCGGGCTGCAAGATGCTTCTGCTGCGGTCGATGAAGGCATTCGGGCGCTGCAGACCATTCTTATAGGTCCGAGCAACATACAACGCTGTGAAAGCCGCCGTGGCGCCGAGATAAGCCGCGAAGACCAGGAATGCGGCGACTACGTACCAAAGCGAATGAGTAGACGCGTAACCAATACCTAGAAGGAGCAAACTGAGAAGCCAGAATGGCAGGAGATAGATGGGCAGCCGGAGGAACAGCGTCGAGGCCGACAAAATTCCGGCAACGGCAAAGACGGACATCCTTACCAAGTTGTAATGCGTGTTCCCGGCAATACGTCTCTGGCGCTTGAAGGGAATGGCCGCGCGGCGGAATCCGACCCGAGCGATCGAAGCACGCAGGAACGGGAAAGAGGTGTTCTCGTCCAGGATGGCGTCGCGTACTTCTTTCGTGAACAACGAGAATTCCGCCATGTCGAGAAGGATCTCTTCGTCAGCCAAGGCGTGCAGCAGCCTGTAGAAGACTTTCCGCGCACCCTTCATGGCCCTCGATTCGTGCCGGTCAACCCGTTCGCCATAGACGATATCGAATCCCTGCTCATATTTTTCTATGAATTCGAGAATCATTTCCGGTGGATCTTCACAGTCGACATCGATGAATACAAAAAGATCGCCGGTGGCGTTCCGCAGTCCGCATTCAAGCGAAGCGTGGTACCCCGCATTTCTGCTCATCGTAATGACGTAGGTTGCCGGCCAGGATTCCCTGATTTTCTCGATCTGTTGTGCGGACTGATCGGTCGAAGCGTTGTTCAGAAACAACAGATGAACCGTATAGCGTTCTGCAAGTCTCTCCATGACTGGGCGAATTCGCCCAAAGAATAACGGGATGACGCTCTCCTCGTTATAGATGGGACAGAGGATGCTCAATTGCTGTGCCTTCATCGCTGCCTTGCGATTCACAGTCGCCGGTTCGGTCCCTAAATCAGCAGCCATGAGAGCTATACCTCAGGAGAGAGAAAACAGTGCACCCAGTCATTTTGCTCAAACATTCGGAATCGAGCAATCGTATTAGAACCGCTCGATGTCGCAGAAGTTAAGCCAGCCTTAGTGGCGCATGCGATCAAGCCGCTTGTGCGGGTGCGGGCTCTACTTGGAGCCTGCCGGAATTAAGTTGAGGGTTGCAAATCAAGAGCACGGTGAGTTTCTTATGGTGAAAATGCTAGGTTTCGGCTATAGTTAGAGATTGTCTACGCAGTGCTGACCCCGCCTGAGTGGGTCTGCCGGGAATCTAAGCCATGAATCTCGTAATTGAAAAGTTCCAGAAAGCACAAGTGCGGAAGGACCTGCCGGCGCTCCGGCCGGGGGATACGGTGCGCATCCACGTGCGGCTGAAAGAGGCCGAAGGCGAGAAGGAACGCATCCAGCCGTTTGAAGGCGTGATAATCAAGAAGCGCGGGAAGTCAACCGGAGCAAGTTTCACAGTGCGCCGGGTGAGTTTCGGCGTCGGCATCGAGCGCGTCTTTCCGGCGAACTCGCCGTCAATCAGCTCGATCGAGGTATTGCGCCAGGGCCGCGTGCGCCGCGCGAAGCTATATTACCTGCGCGGACGCAAGGGCAAGGCCGCGCGCCTGCAACGCGTGGAGCGCGTCGAGGCTCCCGTGGCAGCGGCGGCGGAAAAGGAAAAAGAATCGTAAGGCGCCGCATTTCAGATACTGGTTTTCAAAGCCCGGGAGACTTCCTCCCGGGCTTTTTGCTTGTGTGGCCTTTCCTTCGGTAGCGCACGCTGCGAGATCGGCGGGTTGCCCCCCGCGACGACGAGGACGCGCACAGCCTGGAGGCTGTTCCGTCTGTCTGTGCTAAAATCCGCGGCGATGCGCAGGCAGTGCTCGTCCCGATTCGAACGCGAAGCGCGCAAGTGCGGCTGGCAACGAATTGCCGGCCTCGACGAGGCGGGACGCGGCTCGTTGTTCGGGCCGGTGGTGGCTGCGGCGGTGATTCTAGACCCCAAGCGGCGCATCGTCGGCCTCGATGATTCGAAGAAACTGCCCGCCGGGCGCCGCGAAGTTCTGGCGGCGCGCATTCGCGAGCACGCTCTTGCGTGGGGCGTGGCGGAGGTGGACGCGCGCCGCATTGACGCGTGGAATATTTACCAGGCCAGCCGGCAGGCCATGTCTGAAGCTCTCACACTGCTGAAAATTGTTCCCGATTATCTGTTGCTGGATGCGATGCGGATTGACGCGCTGATCGAACAGAAACCTCTGATTCACGGCGATGCGCGTTCTGTCTCCATTGCGGCTGCCTCCATCCTCGCGAAGGTCGAACGCGACCGCCTGATGACTGCATGGGATTTGGTCTATCCGCAATACGGCCTGGCGCGGCACAAAGGCTACGCCACTCCGGATCATCTGGCCGCGCTGCGTTTGCATGGCCCCTCGCCGCATCACCGGTTTTCCTTCGCCCCGGTGCGCGAGGCTTTCTGCTGGGCCTCGGGGGCGACGCAGGCCGCATTGCCACTTACCTGAAACAGGGATCGGAGACCCCTCCAGAGTAGTGGAACGGGCGCCGGCCCGCCTAAACCCGATGATTACTGCCGCGAACGTTTTTGAATGCGTTAAGTTGACTTCGGTTTTTGCCGCGTGTTAGCGTAAAATACAGGGTTGTCAGGCTGGTCCTTCCGCCGGCCTTCGCTCTGCAGTAGTCCGCTTATTGAGGTGCGCCGCGCCGGCAGGATGGCTAGGTGCGGAAACGGCTGTGAATTTGTCATTGTCCGAGTTTGTCCCTTCCAGCTAGGGGCAGTGGAACGAGCAACTAAAGATGGCCTTTAACAAGACCAAACACGTCGACGCGGCGCAGAAGTACCTCCAACAAGGGAAACTGCCGCAGGCTATCGCGGAATACCAGGCGATCCTCAAGAGTGAGCCCAAGGATCAGGTCACGCTGATGACCCTGGGCGACCTGTTCGTCCGCCAGGGAGAAACCCTCCAGGCGCTGGAATACTTCGATCGGCTCGCAAAGATCTTTCTGAACGACGGCTTCACGACCAAAGCCATCGCCATCTATAAAAAAATTGCCAAGCTTGCGCCGGAGGAAACCCGCCACTTGGAGCGTTTGGCGGAACTCTATGTCCAGCAGGGCGTGCTCAGCGAAGCACGGCCGCTTTATCTGCAGCTTGCCGAGATGCATTTGAAAAGCGGACGGCAAACGGAGGCCGTGGCGCTCTTGCGCAAGCTTCTGGAGGCCGAACCGGATAACGTGCGCATCCATGCGAGGCTAGGCGAACTGCATCTTGCATTGGGACAGAAGAAAGAGGCTCTCGAGACGTTCCAAGGCGCGGCGCAGCGAGTTCTTGATCGCGGCGAAAACCTCGAAGCGATACGGTTCGCCGACCGTGTCTTGCAGATCGACGCCAATCACCTTCCGGCGCTGACCTTGAAAGCGCGGGCGTTGTTCGCCGCAGGTAAGCGCGCGGAAGCCGCTACGCTCTTGGAATCGCTTCCGGAACAAGACGCGGGGGCCGAGACTACCGCCTTGCTGCTGGAGCAGTATCTGGAAAGCGGCGAAGCTGAAAAAGCGGCGGGGCTGGCGGAAAAATTGTTTGCGCAGCAGCCGAAGAACTATGCGCAGGCGAATCATGTGGCAACCGTATTGATCGAAGCCGGCGCCTTCGGCCAGGCGCAGGCTCTGCTCGCGATCATCCGCGACACGATGATCGATTCGGGCGAACACGAGGCTTTGGCGAAAACCATTGCGCGGCTGGCCGAGCTCCGTCCGGGACAGATCGAGCCACTCGAGTGGCTGGTTGATTTGTACGGGAGGGCCAGCGATTCGTTCCGCCTGCCGGATGCGCTGGCGCAACTTGCGCGCGCGCTCGAAGACTCGGGAGACGACCAGAGAGCTCTTGCAACATACGAGCAGTTGCTCGAACGAACCCCGGAAGACGAATCGACGCGTCGCAAGTACATGACGTTGCGCGCGCAGACCGGGGCTGCGCCTGTGGCGGCCGAGATTCCGCCGCCGGTAAAATTAGAGCAGCCAGATGCGCGGACCGAATCCGCCCCTGCCGTGTCTTCTGAGCCATCACTTGATGAAGAAACGCAGCGCTACGTTACGCAGGCTCTGACCGACGTCGATCTGTTTTCCAGCTACGGACTGACGCAGAAAGCCAGCGACCTGCTCGAAACCGTATTGGTGCGCGCACCACGCCATGCCCCAGTCCTGGAACGCCTCCTCGACCTTTCCGTTGGCGCGGGCAATGACAGGCGCACCGCGGAACTCGCCGCCCTGCTTGAACAAGTTGCGATCGAGAATAATGATCGTGCCGGCGCCGACAGGTACGCGGAATTTCGGCGGCGTTTCCAGCGCGCGGCGGAATCTTCCTCCGCGGAACCAGCCGCTACTCGGCCGTCTTCCACGCCCCAGGTGCCGGAGTTTTCCATACCAACAATCGAAGCGCAACTGGACGAACCCCTCGCGGAGATCCCTGCTGAGCCCCTGCCCATTGAGCAAATCAGCGTTCCGAGTCCGGCGGAATCGGCTGTGCACGAAGTGGATTTGTCGGATGAGTGGGCGGCGTTGACCCAAGAGTTGGAGGCCCCGACGGAAGAGCCCGCGGCAGCCCCTGTCGATGACGCGCCCGCTACCCCGTTTGTGGCTGCACCGGATAGGTTGCGCGAAGAGGTCCTTGCCGAGCCGCCTGCTTATGATCTCGAACTGCAACCGGCGGCCCCCACTAGCGCTTCACAAAGCGATACTCTATCAGCCGATGCGCTCTTTGCGGACCTTGCAGAGGAATTCGAGTCGGCAACAGCGAGTCTGGGAATTCCAGAAGAGATGGGTCAACAGGCGGCGCCACCCTCTGCGCAACCGCCTATTGCCCGAGAGACCGCGCCCCCGAAGGACCAAAAACCCGCAAAAGAGGCCGCCGTACCTGCCGCGCCCGCTGGCGGCGGGATGGGCGGGCCGTTGGGCGATCTCTTCGAAGAATTTCGCTCCGAATTGGGCGAAATGGGCAAAGAAGAGGAGGATCCCGAGACCCACTACAACCTGGGCGTCGCCTACCGCGAAATGGGTTTGCTCGAGGAAGCCATCAGCGAATTCCAGAAAGTCGCCAAATCGGCCGATAAGGGGCCGGCATTTCGTTATGCGATGCAATGCTGCACGCTGTTGGGCCTGATATTCATGGAGAAAGGACAGCCCGCCATCGCTGCGATCTGGTACGAGCGCGCTCTCCAGACCCCGGGACTCGATTCGGAATCCATCCTTGCGTTGCGCTATGATCTGGGAGTGGCACAAGAGGTGGCCGGTGATAAGGACGCGGCGGCGAAGAGCTTCTCTCAGGTTTACGCGATGAATATCGATTACCGCGATGTCTCCGAGCGAATTTCTCTGCTTGGGAAAGCGCGCTAGGCAGAGCGGGGATGAAATCCCTCCTTCGTGTGCTGCTCAGTCTCGACGTCTTTCTGCTCGGGGTGCTATTGATTCTCATCCCCTGGATGGGATATTGGGATCACAACTTCTTTCTCGACAAATATCCTGGACTGATTCCCTATCTGCTGCATCCTTCCGTGCGCGGCGCTGTGACCGGCCTAGGCGCGCTCGACATCCTGCTCGCCGGAAGCATGTTGCGGGAACGCGCGGACTCCGTTGCAACCCGAACGTAAACCCATTCTCTGCTACGTGACCGACCGGCACGCGCTGATGCGCGCACGCGCCCCCTCCATCGGCGATCCGATTCCTCAAATTGCCGGGACAGATCCCGCGCGCGCGCTACTCGAAACCGTCCGGAAGACGGCAGCCGCCGGAATCGGTTGGATTCAGATTCGTGAAAAAGATCTCGAAGCATGCACACTGGCCGAATTGGCGCGCCTCGCGGTCGCCGCTACGCGGGAGACGGGCGCGAAGATTCTGGTCAATGACCGCCTTGATGTTGCGCTTGCTGCGGGCGCAGCGGGAGTGCATCTGGGCGAAACGTCCCTGCCGGCGGAAGCGGTGGCGGAATGGCGCCGCATCGCCGGCTGCCCGGACTTCAGGATCGGGGTATCGTGCCATTCGGTGGAAGCAGCGCGAGCGGCCGAGCGCGCCGGCGCGGACTACATTTTCTTCGGCCCGGTGTTCGCGACGCCGTCAAAAGCAGCTTTCGGCGCGCCGCAAGGAATCGAGCGGCTTCGTGAAGTGAGCCGCGCGGTGCGCATTCCAGTTCTCGCCATCGGCGGCGTGACAACCGAAAATGCCCATTCGTGTTTCGCTGTGGGTGCGGCCGGTATGGCGGCGATCCGGCTATTTCAGGAGTCGCAGGACATATCCGCCCTGGTAGCCCGCCTTCGAGAGTAACTACGCACTTTCGGCAGCGGGAGAGGAAGCGGCAGGAAGTGGCGCGGTCTGCGGAATGTTTCGCCGGCGAAGCAGCTCGACGATGTCCTGGTAAAGCCGCGAGCGTTGCTGATGGCGTTCGTTGGCGCGCGTCACGTAACGCACCAGGATTTCAAAGCCGAGATGGGACGGGCGAACGCTGATGGCCGGCCCTGCCGAGAAAGCCCGTGTCCCCCGCGTGGTACCCAGACGTTCCCACTCCTGTTCGGCGAGGCGCGCGTTTGCTTCGGTTTCCCTGGTCACGATCTTCTGCATCTCACTGGCGATCGTGTAGGGGTCCTGATCGGAGGGCAGCGCAATCTGCAACTCGTCCCAGAGCCACTGGCCGGACGTCGAAAAATTGAAGTAGTGGCCCTCGATGGCGTAACTATTGACGAAGGTCACCCGGCGGCCCGTGGGATGACCGGAATCGTTCCAGTTGCCGGTTTCGAGCAGCACGGTATGGAACAATCCGATCTCGACGACTTCGCCGCTGACGCCGTTGATTTCAACCCAGTCGCCGTGCCGGATTCCGTTTTTCCCCATCAGCACGAACCAGCCGAAAAATCCCACGATGAAATCCTTGAGTGCGACGGTTAGGCCAGCCCCGGCCAGCGCCAGAACAGTCGCCATCTGGCCCGGCGGGCCGAAAACCACCAGCAGAATCAGAATAACGCCCGCGGCTCGCGCGGTAATGCGAACGACGGTGTGCATTGTGAGCAGCCGTTTCTGGTCCGGCGCAAGACGGTTGAAGAAATGCTCCGAGGATCGGTTGAAAGCGAAGACGGCGAGCGCAATCAGGAGGATCCAGCCGAAGGAAAGGAATAGGCTGTGCAGCAGGCCGCGCTCGCGCGATGCGGCCAGTGAACGCCACTGCCCATAGTTCCCCGCGAGGTCTTGCTGGTTTCGGATGCGGTTATCGAGATTGGACATTCGTTTCTGTAGCGCGGTCAATGAGCGGTAAGAAGAAATCGCGGCGCCGGTTTGATCGGATGTGGAGGATGGCGCGCCGCCAAGGGTTCCTGCGGGGGCCTTGCCGGAAGACGAATCAGCCAGCTTTTTCAATTGCTGGGAGTGCCCTTGTTCGAGTTGGCGCTCGAATTCGTCGTGGCGGCTGGAAAATGTGGCGGCCTTTTCGCTGGCTTCCTGTTCCGCCTGGCCGAGACGTCCCACAAACGAGTGCAGCGCATACCAAGCACGCGCACGCGAAAAAAACGAGTTGGAAACGGGCAGCGTTGAACCCGCTTGTTTTCCCACGGCACTGAGATCCAGATGGCCATTGCTATCCTGTTCGGCGGCGTTGTGTTCCTCGACTAGGCGCTGGATGCGGCTCTGGGGATCACCGCCGGCCCGCTCCAAATCCTGGTCCGCGTCGGCGAGTTCGTCTTCGTTCAGTTCCAGCCGCGCTTTTGCGAGCTCGAGTTGCTGCGCCAGAGCCTGCTTCTGATCTTCCTTCGCACCCGCCAGGAGTTTTGTGATGCGCGCAACGTCGGAATCAATTTCGGCCACCCTTTTTTCCGCCTCCGATATCCGTTCCAGGATGGCACGGATTTCGGGAGTGGAAGGTACAGGCTGCGAAGTGGCTTGGCGCAGCGCCGCGGCGAATTCAAAATCGACTTCATGATCGGCCATTCGGAGCGCATCGCGTGCGCGGTCCTGCTCTTCGGTGGAAGCTGCAAGCGGAGCCAGCGCCATGGCGGTTTGCATCTGATGCATGTCCACGGGAGACTGGGCCCCGCCCGGCTGGCGCTTGCCGAGCGAAACCGTACGGCTGCCCCAGTCGCTAGTCACGACCAGGCCCGCACCCGTGACCGCCAGGAGCAAGCCAAGAAGGATAAGAAAAAAGCGCTGGTGAAACTGCATAGGCGTCGTCGTGTCCCTCAATCATTCTAATACGCAAACTCCGGGGCCAGCTTTGGAAATGACGGGCAAGTTCGCACTGAAGACTCGTCTGCCCCCGGCTCTACGCGCCGAGCCAGCGCCCGGCGGGTTTCCACCCCTCCACGTGATCGCAGATCACCTTTAACGTGGCCGTAATGGGGATCGCCAGGATGAGACCGATAGCGCCCCAGAGCCATCCCCAGAACAGCAGCGCGATGGTGACGGCCAGCGCGTTCAAATGGACGCGGCGGCCAACGATGGCAGGCATCAGGACGTTAAGACCAATCAAGTGGAAAAAACTCAGCATCGCGGCAACGCCCACATAAGGACCCACGGTATTCCATTGCGCCATGCCGATCAAATAAGGCGGTATCCACGCAAGGACCGCGCCGAGGTAAGGCACTAGATTCAGCAGGCCGGAAACGCACCCTGCCAGAAAAGGATAATCCAGGTGAATCCCCAGGAAAAAAGCCCAGCTTGCGAGCATCAATATCAATGCCACCAAAGCGTTGCCGGCAACGTAGCTGCGAAGCATGGCGCTCACCTGATTGAGTGCTTGCTGGACGCGCGCCCGGTTTTCGGCGGGGAATAATTCCATGGTGGCCCGCCAGATCCGCCGCTTGGCAGCGAGCATGAAGAACACCAGAAACGGCAGGAAGGTCGCGACAAGCAGAATCGAATAAAGCGAGCCTACGCCGCGAAACAGCAGTTCGCGAACGGGCCGCGATTCGGCGATGCGCACCGGCGGGCGCCCCTTGTCTTCCTCCGGCGAGATCGCCTCAACTTGCTTTTCAACAGTGGCCAGCTTGCGGTCAAATACCGTCGCGGCGTGGCGCACCACCCCGCTGTACCGCGGCCAATCGGCGACGAACTGGTCCGCGCGGTCGGCCAACAGATAGCCCAGCCCACCGACCACCGCCGTGACCGCCAGAAGCACCAGCAGGGCCCCAAGAGACCGTGGAATATGCCCTCGTTCCAGGAATTCGACGACGGGATCGAGAAAATATGCGAGCAGAACCGCCAGCAGCAGCGTCATCACGATGCTCGAAGCCACGTACAAGAACGCAAACACGATTCCCAGAGCGATAATGCGCTGGGAGGAGTTGGATCGCGAGGCAACACGCGTGTCTTCGCTTTGCATGACGGGCCTAAATGCACCATAGCACACCCGTGCACGACTACAAACCCCAGCTTGCTCCGGACGGCACGGCTGCGATACCGTAGAGCCCACGACGATGCTCGCCGCCGCATTACTGATCAACCCCCTGGCGCGCCTGGATGTCCGATCGGCGCTCGACGTCCTGATCATTGCGATTTTGATCTACTACCTGCTGAAGCTGCTGCGTGGGACGCACGCCGTGCAAATGCTGGTGGCCATCGCGCTGCTGATGCTTTTTTACCGTGGCGCGCAGTGGGCGCGGCTCGAAATGGTCGAATGGCTGCTCACCACGCTGCTGCCCTACATAGCCATCGCGTTGCTCATTCTCTTCCAGCCGGAAATTCGCCGCGCTCTTTCGCGGTTCGGGCGCAACCTTTCCCTGATGAACTTCGCTTCGCACAATCCAAAGGCCTTGTATGATGATATCGTGATGGCCGCCGAGTATTTTTCACAAAATCGCATCGGCGCGCTCATGGTCGTCGAGCGCCAGTCGAGCCTGCGAACCTATATCGAGAGTGGAATCCCGCTCGATGCAAAGCTTTCTTACGACCTGCTGCTTTCGATTTTCCGGCCCGGCTCTCCGCTGCACGACGGCGCCGTGATTATCGAAGGATCACGCGTGGCTGCGGCAGGCTGCTTCCTTCCGCTGTCGCTGAATCCCATGATTTCGCAGCAGCTCGGCACACGGCATCGCGCGGCCATCGGAATTACCGAGGATAGCGACGCGGTCGTGGTGCTGGTTTCGGAGGAAACCGGCTCGATTTCACTCGCGTCGGCGGGCTCGATCGATACAAATCTCTCGCCGGAAGACCTCAGCGACCGCCTGAACGAGATGGTCTCGCGGCGCAGGACAACCATGGCGCTGCCGGCTGCGCTCTCCAACGTCCGCACGCCGGTGCGGAGATAGACGATGCGCTTCCTGCGCAAGTACGTTTTCGCCAACGCGGCGTTAAAGCTTCTCGCGCTCGGCATTTCATTTACGTTGTGGGCTACCTACACCTCGGAACCGTTTTCCGAAGTGGGCTTCCAGGTGGCGCTCGAATTCACCAGTGTGCCTTCGCAGCTCGAAATGTCCGGCGACGTGCCCACTTCCGTGCATGTGCGCGTGCGCGGCCGCTCGGCGCTGCTGCGCCGGCTGATTCCCGCCGACCTCAACCTCCGTGTGGACCTGAAAGACGGGAAGGAAGGAACCTCCAAGATACGCATCACTCCAGGCATGGTGGGGATTCCGTACGGCGCCAGCGTAGTCCAGGTTTCACCTTCGGAATTCAACGTTACTCTTGTGCCGCGCCACGCGCTTGCTCCGCCTAACGGATAAAAAAGCGTATGCTAAACTTTTAGTGGTCTGACATGGCTCTCCGTCCATTCTGACTTCACTATGACCAAGGAATTGTTCGGCACCGACGGCATTCGCGGTATTCCCGGCACGTATCCGCTGGACGACGCCACTCTGTACGGCGTCGCGCGGGCTCTCGGAAAATATTTATTGGAACGCGACGCGAAACCTCGCGTCCTGATCGGCATGGATACGCGCGAGTCGGGGCCCCATATTGCCGCGCGGCTCGCCGCAGGGCTCGCCGATGATGGCGTGGCTTTCGTTTCCGCGGGCGTGATCACCACCCCGGGCGTTGCTTGCCTGGTGCGCCTGAAACAATTCTCGGCGGGCATGGTGATTTCCGCCTCGCACAACCCATTCCCCGATAATGGCGTGAAGCTGTTTGCCGGAACGGGGATGAAGTTCCCCGACAAAGTCGAGGAGCACCTCGAAATCGAGATTCACAATCACAAGGATTATGAGGCGGCCCAGCACGGTATTGCCGTTCCCGCCGACCGCGCGCTTGATGAGGAATACCTGGCGTACTTGCGCGGGCGCGTGATTCCGGGCGCGAAGCTCTCCGGGATGAAAGTCGTGCTGGATTGCGCCAACGGCGCCGCAAGCCAGCTCGGGCCGACCCTGTTCCGCTCGCTCGGCGCCGACGTCATCGCGATTCACGACCAGCCGAACGGACGCAACATTAACGACGGCTGCGGATCGCTCCACCCGGAGGACCTGCGGAAGAAAGTGATCGAGACACACGCCGCGCTGGGCGTGGCCTTTGACGGCGATGCCGACCGCGCCATGTTCGTGAGCGCGAGCGGGCGTCATGTGGACGGCGACGGAGTCCTGCTGGCTGCGGCGCGATTCTTGAAATCCGCCGGTCATCTCAAAGGCGGACGCGTCATCGGTACGACGATGGCGAATCTCGGTCTCGAGCGCGCGCTCGAAGCCGATGGCTTGCGCCTCGATCGAGTGTCGGTCGGCGACCGCTATGTGCTCGAAGAGATGATGCGCAGCGGCGCGAATCTGGGCGGCGAGCAATCCGGACACATTATTTTTCTCGACGACGCCACCACCGGCGACGGGCTGCTCACGGCGCTCAAGATGGCTTGCTTGGTAGCTCTGCGCGGGCCGCTGGAAGACTTGGTGAGCGGCCTCAAGATATTTCCACAGGTTATCGTGAACATAGCTGTGAAATCCAAACCACCTCTGGAATCGCTGCCCGTCGTTTCCACGGCGATTGACAAGGCGAGGAAGGCACTCGGCGCCGCCGGGCGCGTCGTGGTGCGCTACTCGGGCACAGAACCTAAAGCGCGCGTTATGGTCGAAGCCGAGCGCGCCGAAGATGTGACGCACTGGTCTGAAATCCTTGCCTCCGCCATCCGCACCGCCATCGGCGCTTAGCTTTTTATGCCTCCGGTAATTTCCCCCGCTCTGCCGGCCCCAGCGTCATTCTGTGTGGTCTTGTCCTGTTCTGACCGGCGCACTGGGTATGGCGGCACTGACGGAAATGGCCAGCCAACCGCGCAGAGAAGGCTCGGATTCTCCCACAAACTGTAGCAATGGCTTATAGTTCCTATGAAAAATTGTAGGATTCTTTGGCATGCGAGAGCTCAAAATAATATAAAGTTTTGTTAACTTATGTTATTTCAATCGTTTGCAAGCGCATGTAAAACAAATCGGCTACTGGTAACATGCATGCTCTAACAGTGAGCAAGTGGTTTTTTTATTTTCCCGGGGTAGTGATGTCCCAGGTGTTTCGGGACGGGGTAAAATGGGGTTTTGCTGGAAGGGGCTCGGAATCGAGCCCCTTTCGATTTTTAGCCCGGTATTTCCGTTTTATCGTCTCCGGGCACTATTCCCTCGCGTGTGTCCTCCCTTGGAGAATAAGAAAAATCGATTGCCCCAATGTGGCATGTCCTCGAAAGGTCCAAGCAGGATAGGATGGCTGCGAACCCGGTCCCAATCACACAATATCTCATTTAGATCCATTTATTTAGATGTTCGTAGCTCCTCTTTCTTGATTATAAACAAAGGGTTGCACTCAGGGACTGTTGCTCTTGATATGATTGCGCGCGTTGCCAAACGCCAGGGGGCAAAAGTGAATCCTGGCCCAGAGGCAATGCAATTTCCCCCGTGAAGGACGCCCGGCGGAAAGCGTGCTCGCGGGTGGCTGGGAGGATCCCGAACACATCAATGGAGGAGGATTTCATGCCATATGCCACCGAGGAAAACCTGACCGATCTCTCCATGAAACGCTGGGAAGCATGCCACTCGCCACGCCTCCGCCAGATCATGCAGTCATTGATCAAGCATTTGCACGGGTTTGTCCGCGAAGTGGATTTGACGGAACGCGAATGGCTGATGGCCGTCAACTGGCTCGCGAAGACGGGCCAACTCTCCTCGGAAAAGCGGAACGAATTCATTCTCTTCTCCGATGTGCTCGGCATCAGCATGCTGGTCGACGCCATCAACCATCGGTTTCCCACTGGCGCAACGCCTTCGACCGTGATGGGGCCGTTTCACATCGAAGGCTCCCCGGATATGCCTATGGGCGCCGACCTGGCCGCGGGGCTTTCCGGAGAGGCTTGCTACATCGCCGGCGCCATTCGCGACCTCGACGGAAAACCGATCGCTGGAGCGAAGCTCGATATCTGGCAAGCCGACGCGGACGGCATGTACGAATCTCAGCTCGGCAAGGAAGAACCGTTCTTGCGTGCTATTTTCCGCACGGGGCCTGATGGCAAGTATGCCATCCGAACCATCGCGCCGCCGGGTTATTCCATTCCCATGGACGGCACGGTCGGCGACTTGATGAGGGAGACGGACATATCGCATTACCGGCCCGCGCACATTCACTTTTATATTTCCGCGCCGGGTTTTCAGCCGCTCATCACGCACTTGTTCAAGAAGGACGCGCGATATATATATTCGGATGTCGTTTTCGGAGTGAAGGAAGAACTCATCGCGGAATTCAAGCAACAGCCCGCGGGAAAAACTCCCACGGGTGAAGTTTCCTCCAAACCATTCTATGTCGTGAACTACGACTTCACTTTGAGCAAGTCGAAAACCTAGAAAGCCGGCAGGGATGGCGCTCCGTGGATCTGCTGCGGCCGTTTCTACACAGCAACAAAAAATGCAGGTTCCCCGGCTGTGTGCCTGTACAACCTCTTTGCCTCTGTGGGCTTCTTCTTGGTGCCCGCATATTGCCTTCGATTTGTGGAACCTGCTGGCGGTATGCGAGGAATACTACAGAGGGATTGCGCCGGTGAAGCGAGCCCAAAACAGTGTGGCTCCCGCGTTTTCTTCGCCGAATCGTGTCCTTAAAGGAGAAATTCTGAAATGATCTCTAAACGTCACTGTACGTGGGTGTTAGCCCTTCTGCTGGCCGCGCCTTTCGCAGGCGGCAGCATAGCTCGGGCGCAGAATCAGGGACCACAAGGAGGCTCCCAAGGGCAAAAGAGGCCGGGAGGCCGCCGAGGACCGATGTCCCCCGATGACCGATTGAAACAAATGACGAAGAATTTGAATTTGACGGCCGACCAACAAGCCAAGATCAAGCCGGTTCTCGAAGACGCGCAGAAAAAGATGCAGGACTTGAGGAATGGCACGAGCGGCGACCGGCAGTCCATGCGCGCCAAAATGCAGCAGATTCAGCAGGACACGAGCACTCAGGTCCGCGCCGTGCTCGACGACAAGCAAAAGGAAAAGTTCGACAAGCAGGAAAAGGAACGCGAGGAGAGAATGCAAGAACGCCAGGGTGGCATGGGACGTTCGGGCGGCCCGCCGCAGCCACCGCAACAGTGAAGCGCATCACGCCAGGCCATTCTTAGCAGATTGCAGGACCGAAGCGCGGCCCGGCGCTTCGGTCCTGCGGTGAGGCAATTGTTCCCCCCGAAGGGAGCCATTCCGAGCCACTTTGAGACTTTCTTCCTGATCGCTTGAATTTCCGCGCATTCAAGCAAGATTGATTCCAGTGAAAGGCCTCTCTCTTGGTACAATTCACGCGGACCTTATGGCGTAGCGCGCAGGTTGTAAGCTATCGGGGCTATCTCATCGCGGGGGAACTCGGATGTCCAAGTTCAAAATGGCCGTCCTGATCGCGGTCTGCGCGGCGGCGGCTCTCTCCGCGTCTAACCGGGCGGCGCAAGCGCCCGCATCTTCCGCGCCTGATCCAAAGCTTATCGAAGACCTCGTCTACGCCAACCGTATCCTGTACGACCAGGGCGTGGTTGACGCCTTCGGCCATGTCAGCGTGCGCGACGACAAGGACCCGAACCGATTCCTGCTGGCGCGGAGTGTTGCGCCGGCGCTTGTCACTACAAGCGATATTCTCGAGTTCGATAGGAATGGCGAGCCGATCGACGCGCGCGGCCGGACCGTGTACCTCGAGCGATTCATCCATGCGGCAATTTACCGCGCGCGGCCGGACGTGAAGGCGATCGTTCATAGCCACTCGCCCGCGGTCATCCCGTTCGGCGTGACCGGAACGATCCTGCGCCCCATCTATCACATGAGCGCATTTCTGGGCGCCGGCGCGCCTATCTTCGAGATTCGCGATGCGGCGGGCATGACCAGCATGCTGATCACCGACAACAAGCTGGGCGACGCTCTCGCCGACTCGCTCGGCAACCGGGCCGTGGTGCTGATGCGTGGGCACGGTTCGGTCGCGGTGGGCGATTCGATCCTGCAAGTGGTGCATCGCGCGATTTACACGGAGGTCAACGCGCGGCTTCAGGCGGAAGCGGCAAAGCTCGGCCCGATCAATTTCCTGACGCCCGAAGAAGCGGCCAAGGCCGATGCGCAAACCGATTCCAAGGCTTCGATCTCGCGGCCGTGGGAACTGTGGAAAGCCCGCATTGGAAAGATCCAGTAAGAATCAACTAAAAATGAAAGGGAGTTCGTCCATACATTCAGATGAAAACCTTTAAGATTGCAGTCATCCCCGGCGATGGCATCGGAAAAGAAGTAGTACCGGAAGGATTGCGCGTGATCGAAGCGGCCGGGCGCCGCTTCGATTTGAAATTCTCATGCCAACATTTCGATTGGAGCTGCGAGACCTACCTCAAGACGGGAAAAATGATGCCGGACGACGGGCTCGAGCAGCTCCGTCCGTTCGATGCAATTTTTCTGGGCGCTGTGGGCTATCCGGGAGTCGCCGATCACATTTCTCTTTGGGGACTCCTGATTCCGATCCGGCGCAGTTTTCAACAGTACGTGAATTTGCGCCCGGTGCGTCTGCTGAAGGGAATCGAAACGCCGCTAAAAAATGTTGAGCCGGGGCAAATCGATTTTTGCGTCGTGCGGGAAAACAACGAAGGGGAGTACTCGGACGTGGGCGGGAGAATTTTCCGCGACACCGACGACGAGATAGCCATGCAACAATCCATCTTCACACGGCGCGGCGTGGATCGCATCCTGCGCTACGCCTTCGAACTCGCCCGAAAACGAAAATCGCACGTGACCTCCGCCACAAAATCCAACGGGATCATTCACACCATGCCGTTCTGGGATGAGCGTTTCCGCGCCATCGGCCAGGAATTTCCCGACGTCCGGACCGATCAATACCACATTGACATTCTTACGGCGCATTTTGTCCGCCATCCCGGCTGGTTCGATGTCGTGGTGGGATCGAACCTGTTTGGCGATATCCTTTCCGATCTTGGACCGGCCGTTGCCGGCTCCATCGGGATTGCTCCCTCCGCCAACTTGAATCCGGAACGAAAGTACCCCTCCATGTTCGAACCGGTCCATGGGTCGGCCCCGGACATCGCTGGAAAAGGGGTCGCAAATCCGATCGGACAAATCTGGTCCGGCGCCATGATGCTCCGTCATTTTGGAGAAGAGCAGGCGGCGGACGCCATCGAGCGCGCGATCGAGGATGTGCTTGCCAAGCCCGAATCTCGCACGCCCGACGTCGGAGGAAAGGCCACGACCGAGATCGTAGGGAAGGCCATCGCGGCCAAGCTAGGCGCGTAATACAGGAAAAATGCGCGACGCACGATTCGGTCAGGAACCGTTCGGGCGTCGCGCAACGATTTCCGCCACGGAGCGCTGATGGGCCGGATCGTTCGCCTTGCCCTCGTGACAATGAAGAATCTCCCAGCCCTGGAAATAGCTCGCCATCTCGCCGGGCCGCAAGCGATGCTCTGTGGGCTCTTCGCCCGGCGCGGTGATGTGAGCGATGCAGACCATGATCCCGCCCGGAGCGACTCCTAGCTTGGCAGGTTCAAAGAGATCTCTCTGCAAGTAGTAGCAGATAGCAACGAGATCCCAACTGGAAGGCTCGATCGGGTATTCCCCCTTTTCGAGGTCGGCGACTTTCGCTTCCAGTTTAATGCCGCGTCCGGAAGCGCGCCTGCGCAGGATTTCTATCGCGACCGGCGAGCCGTCCACAGCAGTGACGCTCCAACCTTGTTCCACAAGATAGAGCGCGTTGCGGCCTGTCCCGCATGCCAAGTCGAGCGCCTTGCCCGGGGCCAATTGCTTTGCCACTTCCAGCAGAAGCAGTGTCGGCGCCGTGTCCCTATCCTCATCCGCCCGGTATTTCGAACGGTAACGTTCATCCCAACCGCTAATTTCCATGCGAAGGCCTCGGTTTCGAATTTGTGTTTTTACACTGCTATTTCATCAGTCGTGGAAACAGCCGCAGCGCATTGGCGCGATTGATCGCCCGCACATCTTTGGCCGGGAATCCGTAATCCTTGAATCCATCCACCGTGATACGCATGCGCACGAAGGGAAAGTCGGTCCCGAACAGGAGTTGCGATATGGGCACGAGCTTCGTCAGCGCGGCCAGGGAGGATGGGTTGGCGCCATTCGCGATATCGAAATACAGCTTCTTCAGCTCGGCTTCGACGCCGTTTGGCGCCCGGCCGGCCATCTCCGGGGGAAACATGTCGGCGATGCGCCGGGCCAATACCGGGATCGTTCCGCCCGAATGCGTAAAAATAAAACGAGCATCGGGGAACCGCGTGAACGTACCGTTGATGAGCATGCTGGTGACCGCGCGCGTGGTGTCGAAATCGTACTCGACCCAGGAGGAGGGGACGCCGGGAATGAGGTTGCCGCAGCAGCTTGGCGTCGTCGGATGAACGAACACGATGGCCTTGCGCCGGTTCAACTCCTCTAATACGGGCGCGAAAACGGGGTCGCCGGGCCATTTATCGCCGTAATTGGTCATCAAGGCGATACCGTCCGCCTTGAGCGTGTCAAATCCGTATTCAATTTCCCGCAAACTTGCGTCCTGCTCGAGCAGCGGCAATGACGCGAACAAACCGAAGCGCCCGGGAAAGTCCCGGACTATCTGCGCTCCATATTCATTGCTGTCGCGCGCCAGCGTGCGGGCCGCTTCCCCCGCTTGGTTGGAGGGAATTCCGCCGGTAGCTATCGACAGCATGGCCGTGGCTATGCCGGCTTTATCCATTTCATCCAATGCTTTTGCGGGCGTCCAATTCACCAGCCCCGGATCGGAGCGCGCATTCACGCGCGTCGGGCCCGAGCGGCGCAGGTAGGTTGGCGAGAACAGGTGGTGGTGCACATCGATGCGGTTTGGTTTCGCGCCGGCAACCCGCGGAGCAGTCTGCGCCATCCATCCGGCCGCGCCCGGCAGAATTGCGCTTGTTCCAACCACTCCCAGCGATTGCAGGAATTTCCGCCGCGAAGAACTGGAGGCAAACTCCGGGCAGAAAGAATCATCGGTATCGGTGAACGAGTCTGGATTTCCATGACCGCAGTTTGTCATTGTCACTCCGTTCGCTCGAGACCTTCTCCCCTCACACTTCATGCCCTCCACGCGAATCAAGTCTTTATGCCTCGCATGGTCTTTTTCTCTATGCTTGCGTCTAAATGATTTCTACAAACCGGCGCAGTCTTACTATGCCGGCATCTCGCAGTCAACTAGAGATATGATTTGTAGCACAGTCCCGCCAAGGCGGGACTGTGCTACTCGGCCGCCACATCCGATTTGCGGCTTCACTTCACGGCGCGCGGGCTGGCACAATGGAGGAACGGCCGGATGGGCCGCGGCATCAAATTCTCCGTGAGCACGCGCCAAGAAAAAACGGCAATTCTCGTCGTCGAAGACGAAGCCAAGATGAGGCGGCTGCTGGAGCTGCAGCTCGCCGAAGAAGGCTTCGTCGTTCATTCAGCGGCGGACGCGGAAACCGGCCTGCAACTCCTGGTCCGGGAAAAGCCGGACCTCGTTGTGACCGATCTGCGCCTGCCGGGAATGAGCGGCCTGGAATTTCTGCAGGCCGTAAAGCGCGTGAACGCCGCGCTCCCCGTCGTCGTGATGACGGCGTACGGCACGGTCGAATCGGCCGTGGAAGCGATGAAAATTGGCGCGAGCGACTACGTGACCAAGCCATTCTCTCTCGCCGAACTCGTGCTGGTGATTCGCAAGGAGCTGGATTCGCACCGCCTGCGCGAGGAAAACCGCTCGTTGCGCGAAGCGCTGGGACGCCGCTACGCCTACGACAGCATCGTGGCGCAGAGCGAAAAAATGCAGGCGGTGCTGGCGCTGGTCGAGCGCGTGGCGCCAACCAACTCCACGGTCCTGCTGGGCGGAGAAAGCGGCGTCGGCAAGGACCTGATCGCCCGCGCCATTCACGAGCATTCGCAGCGCGCTTCCGGCCCCTTCATCAAGATCAACAGCACGGCCATTCCCGAAAACCTGCTCGAAAGCGAGCTGTTCGGTTATGAAAAGGGCGCGTTCTCCGGGGCGTCGGCAACCAAGCCGGGGAAATTCGAGCTGGCCGACAAAGGCACGCTGTTTCTCGACGAAATTGGCGACGTGCCGCCGGCCATCCAGGTAAAACTCCTGCGCGTGCTGCAGGACCGCGAGTTCGAACGCCTGGGGGGAACGAAAACGCACAAAGTGGACGTGCGCCTGGTTGCCGCCACCAATCGCGACCTCCGCGCCGCGCTCGAGGAAGGCACGTTCCGCCAGGACCTCTACTATCGCCTCAACGTCGTGGCCATTGACATTCCTCCGCTGCGCGATCACAAGGAAGACATACCCGCGCTGGCGAACTTTTTTCTCGAACGCCATGCGCGCCCCGATCCGGCCGGAGGGCGCGAACCGGCCAAGCGCGTCACCGGCATCACGCCCGAAGCGATGAAGCGGTTGATGGACTATCACTGGCCGGGAAATGTCCGCGAACTGCAGAACATCATCGAGCGCGGCGTCACGCTATCCTCAGGCGCCATGCTCGACGCCGCCGACATTTATCTCGACGATCCCTCCGCGCGCGCGGTTTCCAGCGCGGCCCACGTCCTTCCGCCCGGCATGACGCTCGAACAATGGGAAGACGAAACCATCCGCGAAGCCCTCCGCCGCGCTGGCGGCAACAAGAGCCAAGCCGCCCGCGCTCTCGGCCTTTCCCGCAACGCCCTCCGCTACCGCCTCTCGAAACTGGGTGTGCCTGATCCCGCGGAAACAGAGAATTAGCAAGGTCGTTCTGCGTGCGGAAGGGCCAAGATTAGACTACTCGAATTGGCTCGGTTCCTGGCCCGGCCGGAATGCCAAAACCCGTATTTCAGGATCAGCGGTGTTACAACCTGCTTCTCCAATAGCCCGGCCGGCGGCGTCCGTGGGCGACAGCCAGAATCTGGATCAGCTCGTCTGACCCGCGATAAATCACTGCGAATGGGAAACAAGGAAGCTTGGCTCTGCGTGTGCCGTGCGGTCCATGAGGCCAGCGATGAGGGGCGGCAAGGATTTTGTCAATCGCCTGGTTGACTTCGTCAACAAATCTTGCGGCGGCCCGCGGACTGCGTTCACGGCACCACCGCGCCGCTACCTCAGCCTCCTCGACTGCCGCCGGATGCAAATAGAGTTGCCGGGCGGTCATTCGATAGCTGAAGAAAGTCTGCGCCGGGCTTGTACGAGGGAAACCGGTTTAACCTTCCCCGAATCGAGATCTTCCATGCGTCGGGCGATTTCGTCATCCCAGGCGGCTTTGACGGATTCGTCGTCCGATCCATCCAGGCTCTCAATCAAAGAGCCTGCGAGTTCCGCGCGTTCAGCGACCGGCAAAATGAGCGCCTTCTTCAGGAGTTCGCTTGCTTCATGACTCATCTTTTTATTTTACCGCGAAAAGACCTGCAGGACGTGGCAGAAAGAGAAAAAAGGTCATTAGCCGTTCGCCGCAAAGGCAGGGCCATCGCTATAAAAACAGCCGATGCCACCGATACCCTTATTTTTAGAGGGAAATTTGGCTGGGGCGGTAGGATTCGAACCTACACCATCCGCATTAACAGTGCGGTGTCCTACCGGTTGGACCACGCCCCAGTAGCAGGTAATATTACCATACAGGGCAAGGGCTTACAGAACGCAGGTGGCTCCCGGCTGAAAAAGCTTGGATTCGAATGTCAGATGGACTGGCGTGAAGCAGCTCCGAGCTCATTGCACTCTGAACGCTTGGTGAGGCCGAATGATTCGGCAAGGAGTTCGTACGAACGCAGCCGAGCCCTATGGTCGTGTATGACCGTCAGAATCATGAACTCCTTGACTTGTAGATCCCCGGCCATGCTTTCCAGCCTGCCGCGGACCTGCGCAGGGTCGCCTACAATGTAGCGAGGCCATTCACTCGCATCCCACGTGAGTGGGTCAGTTCCGGCGCCAAGGCTTTCGAGCTCCTTTATGGCATCGTCCGGAGTTGGCACAGGCCGCCGCTCGCCTCCGAGGCGGATGCGTCGAATCAGCAATTTCGTGCTTGCGGATAGCCTTACCGCTTCGGCCTCGGTATCCGCGCAAACTACGCCCAACGTCACGATGGCTCGCGGTTCGCGCAAGTATTGCGATGGCCTGAAGTGCGCGCGATAGTGCGCGAGCGCTGCCACGGTTTGTTCCGGGCCGATAAAATGCGCGAAGGCATACGGCAGCCCGAATTGCGCGGCGACCTCCGCACTCCAAGCGCTCGATCCAAGCTGCCATACATCCGGGGCCCCCGGCATTTCCGGAGAAACTTTGATCCGGCTGAACGGGTGTTCTGGTGGAAAGTCGTGGTGAAGAAATGCCAGCAGTTCCGTCAATTGCTCGGGGAAGTCTGCCGGCTGACGGCGCTGGCTCCGCTCTCGCTGCAGAGCGTAGGCTTCCAGGTCGCCGCTTCCAGGAGCACGGCCAACGCCGAGATCCATCCGGTCCGGATACAACGCGTGCAGCATCCGGAATACTTCGGCCACTTTTAGCGGGCTGTAATGCGGGAGCAATACCCCGCCGGAGCCAACGCGTATTCCGGAAGTTTCAGCGGCCACTCGCGCGATGAGAATCTCGGGCGCTGGACTGGCAAGGGTTTCAATGGCGTGATGCTCGGCGATCCAATAGCGCTGGTAACCCAAACGGTCGGCTGCGCGCGCCAAGTGGATCGTGTTGTGCAGCGCATCGGCGGGTGTGAACCCCGCGGGGACAGGCGACTGGTCAAGGACGGAAAGCTTCATCACTCTCTTCCGAAGAAAATTGGAGTCCGCAAAACGCGCAAGCGCACGGCGAAAAAATACTATTCCGTCTTTTCGGTGGGAAATCCCGCCTCGGTCCAGGCGCGCCATCCGCCGTCCATCGAAATGCAGTCGGTGTAGCCCATTTTGCGCAGGTTGTCCGCGGCCAGCGCCGAGCGGAAACCGCCTCCGCAGTACAGGACCAGTATCGCAGCCTTGTCGGGCACAACCTGTTCGATATCGCGCTCGATGACGCCCTTGCCGAGATGGACCGCGCTGGGCAAGTGGCCGCGAGTCCATTCGTTGTCTTCGCGAACGTCCACGAGCATGAGTTTCTCCCCGGCGTCGAGCCGCCGCTTTACTTCCCGGAAGTCCCATTGCTTCACGCGGGTCTTTGCATCATTGACGATCGCAAGGAATCCCGGAGCATGTTTCATAGAAGACCCTCCCAGACAGCCACAGAGTCACCGAGGCACAGAGTTGCGCAGGGAAAAACCCAACATCTCTGCGGAAAAACTCGGCAGCAGCCTAATATTGGCAGGCTCCAATCCCGCAACGGCGGGACTGCACCCGTGTGCCTGCGACTCGAAACCTGCCACCCACCACCTGTAACCTACAACCTGTCGCCTAATACCTGCCACCCCTACTTCATGTCGCGCCAGTTCGGACCGGCTTTCATGTCCACGACGAGCGGCACGATGAGCTTGTGCGCGCCTTCCATCGCCCGGCGGACCAGGGCGCGCAACCGGTCCATCTCATCGTGTGGCGCTTCGAAGAGCAGTTCGTCGTGGACCTGAAGAATCATTTTTGCGTGCAATCGTTCATCCGCTAACTGGCGGTCGATCGCAATCATGGCGATTTTGATGAGGTCGGCGGCGGTGCCCTGCAGCGGCGTGTTGAGCGCCGTGCGCTCGGCGAAGTTCCGCAGGCTGGGCTGCGGCGAAGTGATTTCCGGGACGGGCCGGATGCGGCCAAACAGCGTGCGCGTCACGCCGGCCTGGCGCGCTTCGGCGAGTGACCGGTCGAGATATTCCTTCACACCGCGATAGCGCGCGAAATAGGCGGTGATGAATCGCGCGGCCTCTTTTTGGTCGATGCCGAGCTGCGCGGCAAGCCCGAACGGCGTCTGTCCGTAAATGATGCCGAAGTTGATGGCCTTGGCCGCGCGGCGATGCTCGGCGTTCTGCGCCATCGGGCCCACGCCGAAAACTTCCTGCGCCGTGCGCGAATGGATGTCCTGTCCCGTGCGGAACGCTTCGACCAGCACCGGATCCTCGGAAAAATGCGCGAGGATGCGCAGCTCGATCTGCGAATAGTCGGCTGAAAGCAGTGTGTTGCCGGGGCTGGCGATGAATTCGGCGCGGATCTGGCGGCCCAGCTCCGACCGCACGGGAATGTTTTGCAGGTTGGGGTCCGAAGAACTTAGCCGGCCCGTTGCCGTTCCCGTCTGGCTGAAGCTGGTGTGCAGGCGGCCTGTGTCGGCGTGAATCAGGCGGGGCAGCGCATCCACGTAAGTGGATTTGAGCTTGCTGATTTCGCGGTATTCGAGAACCTTGCGCGGCAGTTCGTGCGTGAGCGCCAGCTCTTCGAGCACATCCGCGGCGGTCGAGCGGGGCTTCGCGCGGCGTCTTCCGCCAAGCCCGAGGTTCATCTTGTCGAACAGGATTTCGGCGAGTTGCTGCGGCGAATTGACGTTGAATTCCGATCCGGCGAGATCCCAGATGGTTTTCTCGAGCGCGCGAATTTCGCGCTCCATCGTCTCGGACATCGCGGCCAGGGCTTCGCGGTCGACGCGCACGCCGTGGCGCTCCATGGCGGCGAGCACGGGAGCAAGCGGCAGGTCAATGGTTTCGTAGAGATTGGCAAGGCCCTGCGCTTCGACTTCCTTGCGCAGCAGCGGCGCGAGGCGTTGCAGGTGGTCGGCATGTTCGCCCGGCGCGCCGGAGAGCGTGACGCTCTCGTGCCGCAGCACCACGGCGGCAAGATCGTGTTTCGATGTGGTGGGACGCAACAAATACGAGTAGAGCATCGTCGCGTGGCGAACGCCGGCCACAGGTCCCGCCAGCAGCTCGAAGAGTTTCGGATCGTGCACGATTTTGGGCCGCGCGGGATCGCGCAGGAATTTGCCGAGAGCGGCTAGCATTTCGCCATTCGGGTCCAGCCACGCGGTCCGCGCGACGCCGGCTTGGGGCGAAAGTTCGATTGCGGCAACGCGCGTGCCGAAGCCTTCGGTTTCGCGCTCGCCCGCGGCGAGTGTGAGCCACAGCGCCACTTCCCTATCGCGCGGAAGCGCGTCCAGATATTTTATGAGGGCCGCGGGCGATTCCAGCGCCGCGGAATCGCTCGCGGCGGCGCCCGCCGTGGACGCTGCGGGGAGATCGCGCAGCAGCGAAGTGAAACCCAGCTCCGCGTAAAGCGCGCGCAGGGCTTCGACATCGGGTTCGCGGCGCGCGAGATCGTCGAGCACGAGCTTCACCGGCGCATCGGTGTCAATCACCGCAAGTTGCTTCGACATCAGCACGGCTTCGCGGCTGTTTTGGAGCGCCTCGCGGTAGCGTTTTCCCTCGACCTCGGCGGCATGCTCGAGCGCCGCTTCCGCCGAGCCGAAGCGGCGGATCAGGTTCTGTGCTCCCTTCTCGCCGATGCCTTTCGCGCCGGGAATGTTGTCAATCGAATCGCCCATCAGGGCCATCACGTCGGCGACTTTCCCCGGCGGCACGCCCATCAACTCTTCCACTTTCGCTTCGTCCACCACCAGATCGGTCTTGTTCGGTCCCGCGCCCGGGCGCAGCACGCGCACATTCCCGCCCACCAGTTGCATCATGTCCTTGTCGCCGGTAACAATCGAGACGTCGAGCCCTTTTTCCGCGGCCTGCTTCGCCAGCGCGCCGATCACGTCGTCGGCCTCAAATCCGTGAAACTCCAGAATCGGCAGCCGCATGGCCTCGCACATCCGCCGCACATAAGGCAGCTGTATGGAAAGATCTTCGGGCATCGGCGGGCGCTTCGCCTTGTACTTGTCGAAGAGTTTGTCGCGGAACGTCGGCTCGCGCGTGTCGAACACGACGGCGAGATAATCCGGCGCATGCTCCTTCGCGATTTTGCGCAGCATGGTCGAAAACAGGTAGGGAACTTTCGTCGGAATGCCCTGGGGGCTACTCAGCCGCGACATGGGCGCGAAGAACGCGCGAAAAATCGTGTTCATCGCGTCAACGAGGAAGAGTGTTTTCGCTGCGGCGTCTTTAACCATCGGCGCGAGTATAGCAAAGCGGCACGCGCCGCTGGTGTGTGCTATTTTATCGGTTCGCGGTTTTCGAGACTTCTCACCCGCTCCCCATGCCCAAACACGCCAAAGTTAATACGGAGGAAATCATCACCCCATCAGCGCGTCCCGAATCGGCGGAGCCCGGTTTGACGCAACCCACCATTGCGGAGATTTTCGGCCCCGGCGGGGCGGTCGAAAAGTGCATGCCCGAGGGGTACGAGCACCGGCCGTCGCAGCTCGAGATGGCGGAGATGGTGGAAGCCGCGTTCCGCGAGAAACGCCACGTCATCGTGGAGGCCGGGACCGGCACGGGCAAGACGCTGGCCTACCTGATCCCCGCGATCCGCAGCGGGCGCCGCGTGGTGATTTCGACGGCGACAAAATCCTTGCAGGAGCAGTTGTTCGAAAAAGACGTTCCGTTCTTGCAGAAGCATTTCGCGCCGGATCTGAAAGTGGCGGTGATGAAGGGCCGCAGCAATTTCCTGTGCCGCGAAAAAGTGTACCGCATGGCCGACCAGCCCATGCTGAAGGGCCTGGATGAGCTGGACTGGTTTCAACAGATTCGCGACTGGGAAAAAGTGACGGAGACGGGCGACCGCGCGGAACTCAATTTTCTGCCCGACGATTCGGACCTGTGGCAGCGCCTCGATGCGCGGCGGGACGCCTGCTCGGGGCAGAAATGTCCGGAATTCGGCCGCTGCTTCCTCACCGCGATGCACCAGCGCGCCGCCGAAGCCGATCTGATCATCGTGAATCATCATTTATTCTTCGCCGACCTGGCGCTCAAGCAGGATGATTTCGGCAGCGTTCTGCCGGAGTACGGCGCGGTTGTGTTCGACGAAGCGCACGAGATCGAGGACGTGGCCAGCGAGTATTTTGGCCGTCAGATTTCGAACTATCGCTTCGACGAGCTGGCGCGCGACGCCGAGATGGCCGTGCGCGTGACGCGCACCGGCGGCGCGGGGCTGTTAAAGCACGTCATGCGGATGCGCGAGCGCGCCAAAAGCTTTTTCGAGGCCTTCCCGGCGCGCGAGGGCCGCTTTCCATTCGACCAGACACAGCGCGCGGGATTCCTCGAGCAGAACCGCGAGGCGTACAGCGCCCTGATCAACGCGCTGAAAAGCCTCGAAGCGGAAATTGCCTCGCTGCCGGCGAAGCCCGAGGAGCTGCTGAATATCGCGCGGCGCGGGATGGAACTGCGCGGCGAGCTGAACTTTCTGTTCGAATCGAGCGAAGGCAACTTCGTGTACTGGTTCGAACGCCGCGCCAAAGGCGTGTTTGTCGCGGCCACGCCCATCGACGTGAGCGCGCTGCTGCGCGAGCGGCTGTTCGAGCCGTTCGAAACGATCGTGCTGACCTCGGCGACGCTGGCGGTCGGAGGGCGTTTCGATTTTCTGAAGCAGCGACTGGGCGTGAACCTGGCGAGCGAGCGTGTGCTGGAATCGGAATTCGATTTCGCGACGCAGGCGCTGCTCTACATTCCGGCGCTGCCCGATGTGCGCGACCCGGCGTTCCCGGAACGTGCGGCGCAGGAAATTATCCGGCTGCTGGAGATTTCACGCGGGCGGGCGTTCTGCTTGTTCACCAGCTACAGCCAGATGAACGACCAGTACGAGCGCGTGCGCACCCGCGTGCGTTTTCCGCTGCTGATTCAAGGTTCGGCGCCGCGCTCGGCCCTGCTCGAACAATTCCGCAATACGGAAGGCGCCGTACTGTTCGCGACGTCGAGTTTCTGGCAGGGCGTGGACGTGCGCGGCGATCAGCTTTCCTGCGTGATCGTGGACCGGCTGCCGTTCGCCGTGCCCTCGGATCCAATTGTGGCGGCGCGTGTGCGCGCGCTGCAGGAGGACGGCCGCAACGCGTTCGCCGAATATCAGGTGCCCGAGGCTGTCCTGGCGCTGAAGCAGGGCTTCGGGCGGCTGATTCGCGCGCGCACAGACCGCGGCGTGCTCGCCATCCTCGATAACCGCATCCAGCGCATGCAGTATGGTAAAATCTTCATGGAATCGCTTCCGGCGTACGCGACCACCCGGGACATCGCCGCAGTCGAACGGTTCATGCGGAAATCAAGCTAGTGTCGTGAGTCAGAAGTTTGCAGACTAAGCTTGCCGGTTCGGGCGGATTTGTGGGTCGGACCTTTAGGTCCGACAAAACGGTGAACTGGAAAAAGGGCTTTTAAGCCCTGAGCCTCAGGGGCTAAAGCCCCGAAGGTTGCCGCCCTCAATGTCAGAGCTAAAGCTCTGACCCACAAATCAAACGAGCATTTTTCGCGGGATTTAAGCATCCGAGCGCCGGCTGGGGGGCCGGCACATGTTTTCGGAATCTGAATTCTTATTCTTGGCGGGCTCCACGCTTCACTTGAAGCGTTCAGCGTAAAAGTAGAGTCCGCACTTTTTTCTGGCGGGCTCCAAGCGGAGCCCGCACCCGGTTCTCAAAGGAAATCGATGTTTCAAATCAGCGTAGACGAGACTTTTTCCTCAGGGCACTCCCTGCGCGGGTATAAGGGGAAGTGCGAGAACGTGCACGGCCACAATTACAAGGTGCGGGTCACGATGGAAGGGCCGCAACTCGATTCGATCGGCCTGCTCTGCGATTTCACGCATTTGAAGAGGGTGATTCGCGAGGTTGTTTGCGGCGTGGACCATAAATACTTGAATGACCAGGCGCCGTTCGACGTTATCAACCCTTCCGCGGAGAATCTCGCGAAATATTTTTATGACGAGACGACGCGCCGGATGAATCCGACGCCCGAGGGCGCGCGGATCACGCGCATCACGATCTGGGAGACCGACACGACCACGGCGACCTACTGGCCTTAGACCCCTGGACGCTTGCACGGGTGCGGGCTCCGAGCCGGGAACGCCATTCTCCTGAATGGCGTCTTTACTACCCGCCGATCGGGAGATTGGCGTTCCCAGGATCGTAGGACAATGCGCGTCGAAAGTGACGCGGGATTTACTTGGAGCCAGTCTTACTTATGAACCGTTCTTTCTTCATCATTTTGCTCCCCGCGATTGCGGTGGCGATGGGCTATTTCTTCGTTTTTCGATGGCTCGGCTATGAGCTCGCGCCACTCCGTTTTGTGATGGCCGGTCTCGGGGTGGTTGCCGCGGTTATTTTTATCCAATGGTATCAGCGCCGCAAAGCGTCGCGCAGGCGCCGCTAGGAACGGGTGCGGGCTCTACTTGGAGCCCGCCAGGAATCGTGTGCGGGCTTTACTTTTACGCTGAACGCTTCAAGTGAAGCGTGAAGCCCGCAAATAGAATGACCATCACAGAAATATTCCGGTCGATTCAAGGAGAGAGCACGCACGCGGGCTTGCCGTGTATTTTTGTGCGCCTTGCGGGTTGCAATCTTCGCTGCACATGGTGCGACACGGCGTATGCGTTTCACGGCGGCACGAAGATGAGCATCGAAGAGGTCCTCGCGCGCGTCGAGGATTTGGCGGGCGCCGATCAAGACGCCGGGGCCGCGAAAATAGGAGCCGCGCGAAGGATCTCTCTGGTGGAATTAACCGGCGGCGAGCCGTTGCTGCAGCCGGATGTGATCCCGTTGGCCCAAAGGCTGCTGGACTGCGGCTACACCGTGCTGATCGAGACCAGTGGCGAGCGGCGCATTGCGGATTTGCCGCGCAAGGCCATCAAGATTGTGGACGTAAAATGCCCCGATTCAGGCGAGGCGGACACATTTCTGCTGGAAAATCTGGACGGGGTGGACCGCAAGGACGAAATCAAGTTTGTGATCTCGAGCCGGCGCGATTATGAATTTGCACGGGAGTTCACGCTTGCGCATGGGCTGGCCCAACGCGTCCATCAAGTGATATTTTCTCCGGTGCACGCCGATCCGGAGGGAACCTGGCCCGGGATGAGCGCGCAAGACCTTGTGGAATGGATTCTGGCCGATGGTTTGCCGGTGCGGCTCGGCTTGCAATTGCACAAATTTATCTGGCATCCGGCCACTCGCGGCGTATAGTCTCCGGAGTCCAAAATTGCATCTAACAAAAGAGAGGAAGTAGTCACCCAACACGATGAGCAGGCGGCCGAGGGCAGTGGTTTTGTTGAGCGGCGGGATGGATTCTTGTGTCACGGCGGCGATAGCGCGGCAGACACATGAGTTGGCCCTGTTGCATGCCAGTTACGGCCAGCGGACCGAACGCCGCGAGCGGCGAGCCTTCGACGAAATTGCAGACTTTTATTCCGTGGGCGAGAGGCTGGTTGTGCGTCTCGATCACTTCGCGCAGATCGGCGGCTCTGCATTGACCGACAAGCGCATCGCTGTGCCCGAAAGAGAAGCAGGAACGCAGGCCGGTGGTAACGAAATCCCGCCCACCTACGTCCCATTCCGTAATGCGCATTTTCTCGCGGTTGCGGTAAGCTGGGCGGAGGTCATCGGCGCAAGCGCGGTGTTCATCGGCGCTGTGGCAGAGGACAGTTCGGGCTATCCGGATTGCCGGCCGGAGTATTACCGCGTATTCCAGCAGTTGGTGCACGAGGGAACGCGTCCGGAGACGCGGATAGAAATGGTCACTCCGGTAATCGGGATGCGCAAGCGGGAGATCGTGCAGCGCGGCATCGAACTGGGCGCGCCGCTGGATCGAACCTGGTCCTGCTACCAATTTGAAGACGAGGCCTGTGGAGTGTGCGATAGTTGCGGGTTGCGCCTGCGTGCGTTTTCGGATGCACGTGTAAGCGATCCTATCGCTTATCGGTCCCGAGTTGAGAGATAATCAGAAGCCCGCCAGGGGAAGCCCGGCGGAGCTGGGCTGCTAGGAGGCAGTTAATACCATGAACCGAATGAAGACATTTTCAATGGCAGTGGTGCTCGCGCTGATCGCAGTGCCGCTGGCGGGGTTGCTGGCTACTGCCGCCTACGCGCAGGGGTCATCATTGCAAGGCACAATATACGACAACACCGGCAAGCCGTATCCCGACGTTGCCATGCTCCTCAAGAACATCGAAACGGGTCAGACGTATAACGTCAAGACGGATGGGAGGGGACGCTACTCGGTAGCCGGCCTGGCGGCGGGAACTTACAACATTGATTTGAAGGTGAAAGACCAGGTCATTTATCAGACGGGCTTGAAGCTTACCGCCAACATTTCACCTGTTTTCGACATCAACTTGAAAGAGATCATGGAGAAGGATAAAGCCGCCAATGCCGAGGCCGAGGCGAAGCGCGCGGAAGCGGAAAAGTCGTTTCAAGGGCTGAAGGCGCATTATGATGCGGGGCTGCAAGCGATTGAAGCCATGAAGGCCGCCCAGGCGCAGCTTTCCCAGACTCCTAAGGACCAGCAAGCTCCCATTCAGCAAAAGATCACTGACACGGGCAGCACAGCCGTCACTGAGTTGACAGCGGCGCAGCAATTGATGAAGCCGGATGACCCGAACCGCGCGATCGTGCTGTCCCGGTTGGGAGAGGCTTACGAAAGCATGTCGAAATGGCAGGAAGCGGCCGACACCTATCAGCAGTCCATCGCGATGAAGCCGGATGTCGCCGCCAACTACAACAACCTCGGAAACGATATGGCGAAGCTCGGAAAGATCGATGAAGCGAGAGCCGCATACCAAAAGTACGTTGACCTCAATCCAACCGACGCCGCGCTCGCATGGCGCAACTTCGGGATCGTTCTCTATCAGGCCAACCGCATGAAGGAAGCCATTGAACCGCTGCAGAAGGCCTTGGCGGTGGATCCAAAGAGCGCGCAGGCCTGGTATCTGCTGGGCGTCGCTCTGGTCAACACGATGGAATTCAAAACCGAGGGCGATAAGATCACTCCCATTATGCAGCCCGGGACGATTGAAGCGTATCAGAAAGCCATCGACCTCGATCCAAACGGGCCGATTGGCGCGCAGGCCAAGCAGGGCCTTGAACAGCTCCAGGCAATGGGCATCGGGATCACTACGAAAATCGGAAAGGCCCCGACACCGACGAAAGGCAAGAAGTAATTTTCGATTTGCCTCGCGCGTCTTCGGGCCGAGGTAACGGCCCGAAGACGCGCAAACGTTTTTCTGCTTCGATTTGTCCTATTTTTTCCTTCCCATATCCAAATTGGCCGGACGGATTTGTGCGTCCGCCCCGACGCATCGGAGCGTTTATGCGCGGTGCTGAAGGCCGGAGAAAACGCCCCGCCGCGGCGGGCCGACGCCACGAAGAGCCAGCACCGACCCGAGTCTATGGAGCATGTGATTCAACGAATCACGGTTGCCGTTGTGTATCGAAGCCGCTACAATTCCCTCAGCGGATTGCCGGCAGGATTCTCACAGGATGCAGCCGCACGGCTCGAACGCTGCAAGGCACGCGACTCCGCTTTTTTTAGGACCAAGCAAAGAGGAAAACGGCATGAGTACAACGATTTCTGAGCATACTCTCGTCGTAGCGGCCAAAGACCAGGTTTCTTGCGACCTGGCCGGGGAAGCCGCGATCCTGAATATCAAGAATGGCGTCTATTACGGGCTTGATCCGGTGGGCGCGCGTATCTGGAGTTTGATGCAACAGCCACGCGCGGTCGGAGAGATCCAGAACACGATCGTAGACGAATATGATGTCGAACCCGAACGCTGCTCACACGATCTGCTTGGCTTGCTGGAGAAGCTTCTCTCCGAGGGTTTGATTGAGGTGAAGGATGGTTCGGCCACGTAGGCCTTTTCCGAGTGCTTTGTGTGCGTGCGGGCCGCAATGACCCGGGTTCCTGCCGGAACGGTCGAAAGCAAGGCAGCCTCAATTCCTTCGCGCCTTTCGCCTCGGATCCTTCGCATCGAGAACCACGACGAGGCCATGCTGCTCTGGCGGAAATCGGCTGGAGCGGACCGGATTCTAGTACGCGTGGATGCGCACCACTTTCCTCAGATTGGGGCGGCTCTATCGAGCGGTAGGTGAGCCGGAACGCACCTCGCAGTTCCTTCGCATCGTTGCCGCGGGAGGAATGGACGGCGTTGGCCTGCGCCTGCAACTTGCTTCCCTTGCCTTCAGTCAAGAAAAATGGGGAAAGGGATTTGGCGAGATCGTCCAAGCGTTCAAGCAGGCGGCGGCGTGGGTGGGCCGCATCGGCAAGAAGATCCTGCGTGGGATGAGGAAACCCTTCCGGCTGGCCTACGAATTCTGACAGGTACGATGAGCAAGGCACACTATCCATTCGGCGAAAAGTGGCGGGGATTCCGCCGGCTTGGTCCGGAGGAACGCGGACTGGTTCTGCGCGGGATGGTTCTGCTTGCCTTGACCATGCTCGGGCTTCGAACGATGAGCTTTCGCTGGTGCAAGGAGCTCATTCAGCGATTTTCATCGCCGGAGCCATCCATGCCACGATTAGAATCGGGCCCTCAAATGGAGATGGGGAGGAAGATTGTTTCCGCCATGTGCGCGGTCGAACGAAATAGCCCGGCGCGTCCGAACTGCCTCGAGCGCTCGCTGGCACTCTGGTGGATGCTTAGGCTGAACCGTATCCATGGCGAGTTGCACATTGGCGGGCGCAAGAGCCAAGGCCGTTTTGAGGCGCATGCCTGGGTGGAATGGGGCGGACATGTGCTCAACGACAGCGCGGATGTCCACGAGCATTACTCCCGTTTTGACGCACCCATCGCTACGGCGGAGGGAAAGCTGCGATGAGCGGTTTTGCCGGAATATTGAATCTTAACGGTGCGACGGTCGACCGTAGTCTGCTGGAACGCATGACTCGCTGGCTTGCTTTCCGCGGTCCGGACGGAGAAGGGATCTGGTCGGACGGAGCTATCGGATTGGGGCAGGCGCTGCTGCGGACCACGTACGAGGCCGCGCAAGAGAAGCCGCTTGCCGAGTTCGCTGGCCGGCTGTGGATCGCCGCGGACGCTCGAATCGACGCGCGCACCGAGCTGATCGAGAAACTAAAAGCAAAGCGAAGCGGAGCGTGCGGGGTATCTCTGGCGACGCCGGATGCGGAGCTGATCCTTCACGCCTACGATGCCTGGGGCGATGCCTGCGTCGAACATCTGCTGGGCGATTTCTCCTTTGCGATTTGGGACGCGCCCAGAAATCGGCTGTTTTGCGCGCGCGACCATATGGGCGTCAAACCTTTTTACTATGCTCACCTAAACTCGTGCATCATTTTCAGCAATACTCTCGACTGTATCCGCCAGCATCCCGCTGTGTCCGATCGGCTGAATGATTTGGCGATCGCCGATTTTCTCCTCTTCGACATGAATCAGGATCCCGCAACAACGTCTTTTGCGGATATCCAGCGGCTGCCCCCCGCGCATGTTCTGAAGTGTGAGCAAGGAAAGCTTTCCGTTCGCCGCTATTGGGAATTGTCCGTCACCACGCCTATTCATTACTCGAGGGACCAGGAATACGTGGAACACTTCCGCGAATTGCTCGACACCGCGGTCGCCGACCGCCTGCGCGCGGAAAGCGCCGGAGTCCTGATGAGCGGCGGGCTGGACTCGCCTACAGTGGCGGCCAGCGCCCAGCGAGCCTTTGCTCGCAATGGAGGGGTGGCCGGGTTGCACGCTTACACAGAAGTATTCGACAGCTTCATCCCACACGAAGAGCGCCATTACGCCACACTTGTCGCCGATGCGCTTAAAATTCCGATTGAATACCGGTCAGACGATCACTGGAAGATTTTCGAACGTGCGGACCAGCCCACCTATCGCACACCCGAGCCCATGCACGCGGCGTTTCCCAATACAACCGTCGATCACTTGCGCCAGGTTGCCGTCAGGGGCCGCGTCGCTCTGACCGGCTACGGCGGAGACCCTGTACTTTGCGGCCGGATTTCAGTCCACTTCCGCCAGTGGATAGAAAAGAAAAAGTTTGGCCGAGCGCTGGCGGACGCGGCGCGCTTCCTTATGGTGGAGGGACGGCTCTCGCGGCTGTATCTTCGCACGCGCTGGAGAATTTTGTTTGCCGCCGAGAAGCAGAAGCCAACATTCCCACCCTGGCTCAACGACGGCCTGGAAAAAAGACTCCACTTGCGCGATCGCTGGGATGCTCTGAACCGGCCGGCTGGCGCGGCATCAGCGGTTCGCCCGGAAGCGCAGGAGTCGATGATTAATTCCATGTGGCCGAACTTGTTTGAAATGCACGATGCCGGGATTACGCGGGTCGCGGTCGAAGTCCGCCATCCGTTCTTTGATCTTCGTTTGATGAATTTCCTGCTCGCGATACCAAGACTGCCGTGGTGTTCCGATAAGGAACTGCTCCGCGAGGCTGCGCGCGGCGTCTTGCCGGATGCGGTGCGGCTCCGTCGAAAATCGCCTCTGGCCGCCACCCCCTTGAATGTAACCTTACAACGGCCCGACTCTGCATGGGTGGACCAATTTGAACCGGGCCCCGAACTGGAACCATATGTGGTCCGGAATCGCATTCCGGCGGTCCATGGGGAATCAGACCCCTGGGCGGCCTGGACACACCTCAGGCCAATGAGTCTCGATTTCTGGTTGCGCAGGACATCGGCGATAAGGTAAAAGTTAGGCTTCGACGGATATTCTATGAATGACAAAAATGAGCAGTCAAAGTGTTCCTGCAAGAAGCCATATCAAGCGCCGAAGCTTCGGGTTTATGGCGACATCCGAAGGATGACCGGGACGGGCACCATCGGCCCAAGAAACGATCACGGCGGGGGGAATGTCAAAACTGCTTGATGGCTTTGGGTAGGACTTCTACCTGTATCTTGTGTGGCTTGCAGGTTGCGAATTGCGGACAAGTGCGCCATCAAGCCCCTATCTCAAGGTGCACGGCGATATCAGCCTTCTAAGCAACGGCGGCGGGATGAAGTCCGTAACGGGCGATAAAGGCAATAGCAAGACCGCCTAACGGTCATCTGAGGAACTCTTGTTTCAATCTCATGTGCTTTACGGATTGCGGATTGCGGCGAATCTTCCGCTTCCCGGCCTTCCCGTTCGGAGTGATTCAGATCTGATTGACGTTTGGATTCGGTTGAAGGAAGAAACCGCACCTGCAACAGTGTTCTCCGATCCCCCCGGCGATTATTTCTACAGCAGTCCGATTTCTGGCGCGAAAGGTGAATCGGTCCTCCGCGTCGGTATGCTTGCCAGCGGCAAATACTTCGGTTTTTTCTACAGCGATGGAGCGCGATTCGCCGTCGAGCGCGAGGGCCGTGAAGTGTGGGCCGACTGGCCGGAGAATTACACGCTGGAAGATGCCGCCACTTATTTGATCGGCCCGGTCATGGGATTCGTGCTGCGGCTTCGCGGAGTAACATGCTTGCATGCGAGCGCGATCGCCATGGACGATCGAGCCATCGTGCTTTTCGGTTTGCCGGGCGCGGGAAAATCGACCACGGCTGCGGCCTTTGCGCTGCGCGGCTTTTCGGTGCTCTCCGATGACGTGGCCGCTCTGGCCGATCACGGCGCTCGTTTTCTCGTTCAGCCGGGCTATCCTCGCGTGAATTTGTGGCCGGATTCGGCCCGCGCACTTTTTGGTTCCGAGGATGCTTTACCTCGCATCACGCCGGCCTGGGACAAACGATATCTGGCGCTCGATCGAGATGGCCGGCGGTTCCAGCCGGAACCGTTGCCCCTGGGCGCGATTTACATTCTCGGCGAGCGCGAACCGGGTCTGGCCGCTCCCGTAGTGGAAAAATTCGCGGGCTGCGAGGCTTTCACGACCCTAGTGGCGAATACGTATGTGAACTATCTCCTGGACCGTGACATGCGGACTCGCGAATTTGACGTGCTCAGCCGCGTGGTTGCGGGGGTGCTTGTCCGCCGTGTGCGGCCGACCGCCGATCCCGCCAAAATCTTTGCCCTATGTGAGGCCATCGCTGCGGACGCTAGGCGGCTCACAGTTCACGATTCCGCGAGTGCGCCGGCGGGAGCCCGTTGAAATGTACAACCTCCGCGGTTACGGGGAGATGGTCGCGGACCGGGTCCGCGTTGAAGCGTATGCCCAGGCCCTTCGCCAGACGGTTCGGCCGGGCTCCGTCGTCGTGGATATCGGCACGGGAACAGGCATCATGGCGGTGCTAGCCTGCCAGCTTGGCGCAAGCCGCGTTTACGCGATTGAGCCGAGTGAGATCATCCAGGTGGCCCGGGAGATCGCCGCCGCCAACCGCTGCGCCGACAAGATCGAATTCATTGAAGACCTTTCCACCAAGGTCACGCTTCCAGTCCGTGCAGATGTCATCGTTTCCGATATACGAGGGGTACTTCCCCTTTTCAAGCACCATATTCCTTCGATTGCAGACGCCAGACGCCGTTTCCTTGCCCCTGGCGGAGCCTTGATTCCGCAAAAGGACGCGGTTTGGGCCAGTATCGTGGAAGCTCCGGAACGTTACGGCGAAATTGTGGATCCCTGGGAACGCAACGCGCTCGGCCAGGATCTGAGCCCGGCTCGGCGAATGGCTGTAAACGACATACAGAAGGCGCGCTTGACACAGGGACAATTATTGACCAAGCCCCAGCTCTGGGCAATGCTGGACTATGCCAGCGTGGAGAATCCTGACGTTCAGGGAAAGCTCGAATGGAATGTGGAGCGCAGCGGGACTGGACACGGCATCCTGGCCTGGTTTGAGACAGAACTTGCCCATGGCGTGGGTTTCTCCAACGCTCCTGGGTCGCCAGAGACGATTTACGGCTCTAATTTCTTCCCCTGGATGAACCCGGTGCCGTTGGCCGCGGGTCAAATCGTGTGCGTTGATCTCGGTGCAAAGCTGCTGGAAGAAGATTATACCTGGCGCTGGGCGACGCGCGTGCAATCGGCCGAAAAACCAGGCGAAACCCTCGCCAGTTTTGATCAATCGCAGCTCAAAGGGATGATGCTGTCCCTCGCGAAGCTACATAGAACTGCATCCGATTACGTTCCGCAGCTCTCCGAGGAGGGCCGCATGCTTCGGAGAACTCTTGAACTGATGGATGGACAGGTTTCGCTCGAGGAGATCGCAAGGCGGCTCGCAGCCGAGTTCCCCCAGCGCTTCACGCGCTGGCAGCAGGCGCTCTCCTTTGCTGGAATGATCTCGAAAGAAAACAGCCGGTAGACCGAGCGCATCGTTCCGCAGTCCGATGCCGGAACGTAGTTTTCTTTCCCTCGCAGGCGAGGATATTTTTCACACCAGAACGCAAGAATCCTGCGACAATGAGCCGGAATGCCGCACCTGGACGGCAGACACGGAAAATGAAATTGCGTCCGGAACTCGAGCTTGTCGTATGTTGCGCGCGCATTCGCCTGGATCCTGTCCATCGGGACCGTATTCGCGAGCTTCTGGCCGGCCGGTTAAGCTGGACGGAGGTCATGGCAACTTCCATCCGGCACAAACTGGAGCCGCTCGTCTTTGAAAACGTGAGCGCCGCGGCCGGAGATTTGCTACAGCCGGTCGAACGGGAAATGCTTCGTGCGGCGGCGCGCGATTGCGGAGTTTCCGTATTGGCGCTCTTCCACGAGTTGCTGCGCCTCTCCAGGCTGTTCGATGCCGCGGGGATTCCCGCGACTTCTTACAAGGGCCCTTTGCTGTCCTGGCTTGCATACGGCAGCCTGACCAGGCGCGCTTGCGTGGACTTGGACATTGCGGTTCCGCAGAGGCATATCCCCCAGGCAACCTCCCTCATGCAGGCTGCGGGATACAGCCCTGGATTCGATCTGGGGGAGGCGCATGATGGACGGAAACATCATGCTCCAGGACAATACTCATTTTTTTGCAATGAACGAATGTTATCCGTCGAGATCCACACGGAACGAACTCTGCGCTACTTTCCCATACCTTTGGATTTCGCGGAAATGCAAAACCGGCAAATCACGGTCGAGTTGGCAGGAAAACAGCTGCGCACGTTTTCGATCGAAGACACGCTTGTGTTGTTGTGCGTTCATGGCGCGAAGCACTTTTGGGACCGGCTGGGCTGGATCACAGACATCGCAGAGTTGATTCAGGCGCAGCGCGTGGATTGGCCACAGGCCCTGCGCATCGCCAGAGATTTGAAATCGACGCGCCTGCTCTTGTTGGGCCTGTACCTTGCGCAGGAACTGCTCGAGGCGCCCCTGCCTCCTTCCATTCAGGAACAGGCCGGGAAGGATTCTAATGTGCGGTGGCTCGCAGACCAGGTTTGCGGCCAACTGGCAGGCACGGCCAATCCCAGCACAGGAGTCGTCCGGCGGGCGCAATTCCGGCTGCGGTCGCGAGACGAGTTCTGGGAAGGCGTGCGGCACCTCCTGCGTCTTGCGACAAGCCCTACGGAAACGGATCGGCAAACGGTTCGGCTACCCCGTGTGCTGTTTCCGTTTTATGCGCTGGCCCGGCCGTGGAGGCTAATGCGTGAGTACGGCCTGGGATTGTGGAGAGGCGTGAAGTCTGGCCACGCGGCGCGCGTTTCCCGGCAACGGGACTAGCGTTTGGTCTCCTGGATCAGCCGGTATCTTCCGCTGTTGCCGAATGCGCGACTGGCGGAAGTTTCCCCGCCTTTTCAGTTGCGCAATACCGTCCATCCGTAGCAGATTATCGCCCGATGACTGAACCACTCGCCAATCCCATCCGGCGCAACCTTGCGATTGCCCTCGCGGCCGCAACCGCGGCCTGGCTCTGCTATGCAGGCGTGAACCACGCGCAAGCCAGCCACTACGGCGCGTCTTCGAATCCGGACGATTGGTTCCGTGCCTCGCAGGTCGAACCGGCAAACGCTGAAAACTGGTACCGGCTGGGACGCTACCGCGCGCTTGATTTGGAGCACTCCGATCTCCCTCTGGCTGTCTCTTACTACCGGCACGCCGTGCAACTCGATCCCAGCTCCGCTTATTACAAGCTCGATCTGGCGAGCGCACTCGAGATGACAGGGAATGACGCGGAGGCGGAAAAATACTTTCGCGGCGCGCAAGAAAATTATCCGATTTCTGCGGAGGTTTCGTGGAGGTTTGGAAATTTTCTTCTCCGCCAGCGGCGTTTGCCGGAAGCCTATGCGGAAATTCATCGGGCCGTCGTGGTGGACCCGGAGTTGCTCCCGCTTGCCGTGTCGCGCGCCTGGAATAGCAATCCCGATGTACGCGTACTGCTCGATCAAGTCCTGCCGAAGACGCCCGAGGGAGATTGGGAGGCGCTCTCTTTTCTCGTTCAGGCGCAGGAGGGCGCGGCGGCGCTGACCGTGTGGAATCATCTGATCGCGCAGAAGCCATCCATCGACTGGAAAAAGCTGTTCGCGTTCACCGACCTGCTGGTGGATCAGACGCGCTTTGAGGATGCCGGCCTCGTTTGGCGGCAGGCGACGGCAGCCCAAGGCGCCTTCCCACCGCCATCGCCAGCCGGCTCATTGGTTTTTGATGGAGGATTCGAAAGGGATCTGTCGGGCGGAGGCTTCGGGTGGCGCCAACACAACGTTCCAGGCGCGGACTTCGATTTCGATACTGAGGAGAAGCATTCCGGTGCGCGCTCGGCTCGGATCACCTTTGATGGCACGCAGAATCTTTCCTATGAAGATCTTTACCAATGGGTCCTCGTTGCACCGGCCACGCGCTATCGCTTTCGCGGGTATCTCCATACCGACAGCATATCCACCGATAGCGGCATGAGGTTTGAGATCCGCGATCCGCGCAGGACGAAGGATCTGGATGTGCTTACTCCCAATGAAACGGGCACCCAGCCGTGGACGATGGAAGAGGCCGAGTTCACGACCGGACCGCAGACACATCTGATTCAGGTCATCGTGCGGCGCACTCCCAGCGCTCGCCTTGACAACCAAATCAACGGCACGGTGTGGGTGGACGACGTGGCGGTCCTTCCCGCCGGGGCGCCGCGATGAAGGCGATGCGCGCCGGAATCTGTGTGCTGGCCGCCTTCACCGTGCTGGCGCACGGAGCGGTCGAGCCCTGGTCGGAAGCGGTGCTGGAAGCGGGAGCTGCCGCATTGCTTTTGCTGTGGGCATGGAAAGTATGGGTTGGCGATGAATGCAAGGTGGTATGGAACCCGCTCCTGTGGCCGCTTCTCGGTCTGTGGGGAGTGGCGGCCCTACAGCTGGCGACAGGCATCACCGTGTATCCATTTCTGACTCGCATAGAACTGCTCAAGTACACCGCGCTGCTAGCATTGTTTTTTCTTTGCGTGCAGTCCTATCGAACACTGGAGCACTGGCATCGGTTTGTCTGGTTTTTGCTGATCCTTGGATTTAGCGTGTCGCTATTCGCCATCCTGCAGCACTTTACGTTTAACGGAAAATTATATTGGGTGCGCGAACTGCGCTACGGCGGGATCCCGTTCGGTCCTTACGTCAATCGAAATCACTTTGCGGGCTTGATGGAATTATTGATCCCGCCGGGCCTGGCCATCCTGGTTTTGAGAGCCGAACGGCGCGACCAATTGCCGTTGGTCGCTTTGTTCACCTTACTCCCCATCGGAGCGTTGTTTCTTTCGGCTTCGCGCGGCGGCATCATGAGTTTCCTGGTTGAAATCGGGCTGCTGGCGATCTTGATTATTTTGCGCCGAGGGGAACGGAAGGAGTTGGCGGCCGCAGGCTTGGTCGTGATTCTGGCCATTGCGCTCGTGTCATGGCTCGGCGTAGGCCGGGCGCTCGAGCGGTTTGAAAATTACAAGAGCCTGGAGGTGAGTGAAGGCCGCAGGGTTGAAATGCGCCACGGGACCTGGCGGATTTTTCTCGATCATCCAATCGCCGGAACTGGTCTGGGCACGCTGCAGGAAGTGTTTCCTCTTCACGAAACCGTTTATGACGGACTCGTCGTGAATCACAGCCACAACGATTACGCAGAGACCCTGGCAGACACAGGCGCTCTCGGCGGCCTATGCGGTTTGGGATTTCTGGTTTTGTTGGCTTGGACCGGCTGGAAGACTCTTGTTGCGGAGCGGGAGGGGATGAACCTCGCCTATCATGCTGGCGCCTTGGTTGCTTGTTTTGGCCTTCTGGTCCACGCGACCGTGGATTTCAATTTTCACATTCCTTCGAATGCGCTGGTTTTTCTCTTGCAAGCCGCACTGGCAACATCCCCGGCTCCGTCTTCGCGCCCTCGCAATATACGTTGATTCTCCCCAATGGTTTCCCGGCCATCCCTATGACCCGTCTGGCGATCTTATGTGGCATGGGCTTGAATAATTCCTCCTGTAATTTTGGCGCATCGAATCGATCGCACTGTCGACGCCCTGAACACCCTGTTTTAGCGCCGTGTACTATTGCGAAACATTCTATTTTTTCGCGAACAATTTGCCTTGACATGAGAAAAGGGTCTGTATAATGACAATCGCGCGGGGGATCCAACTGATGAATCTTCGAAGGCCGGGTATACTCGGCCGCATATGCGGTTAATTAGCCGGGCTGCGATGGTTCTTCTGCTGATAGCCCCGGCAGTCCTTTCCCAACAACAAAAAGCACCGTCATCTCCAAAACTCGAAACCAGGGCGGACGTCAACGACCGCATCGCGCAGCTCGCGCTTGCCACTCCCGCCAGACAAGGCGACTACGTGATTGGGACCGGCGATCTATTGGGTATTGAGGTCTTCGATGTGCCCGAGCTCTCACGCGAGGTTCGAGTCAACGAAACTGGGTTTATTTCGCTGCCTTTGATTCCCGTGAAAGTGCATGTTTCCGGGCTCACGACTTTTCAACTCCAGGACAAGATCGCGGAATTATTGCAGAGCAACGGTCTGGTATCTACGCCGCAAGTGAGCGTGTCTCTGAAAGAGCAGCATAGCCAGCCCATTACGGTCATTGGGGCTGTCAAGAACCAGATGGTGATTCAGGCGCTCCGCCAAACGACACTACTCGAAGTTCTTTCTCAAGCGGGCGGCGTCTCAGAAGACGCCGGCAGTACTGTTATCGTCACACGCCCGCCTTCGCCGCAGGCGGAATCCGAAGGCTCGGGTACGGGGCGGGTTCCAGGCGAAGCTCAGATGTTTACGATTAATTTGAGCGACCTGCTCGAATCGGGCAACTCGAAGTTCAATATTCCAGTCCTGGGTGGTGACGTCGTTTCCGTGGCGCGCGCTGGAATCATATACGTGGTTGGCGCGGTGAATCGTCCAGGCGGGTTCGTGATGCAAAACGACCGGGATCGCATGACCACCCTCAAGATTCTATCTCTGGCCGGGGGAACGACGGGAAGCGCCAAGCCAAACGAAACGGTCATCCTGCGCAAGAATGCGGCAACCGGCAAGCGGGATGAGGTCCACGTGGACTTGAAAAAAGTGTTGCAGCTCAAGAGCGAGGACGTGATGTTGGAGGCCAGCGATATTCTATTTATCCCGGACAGTTCCGGGAAGAAGGCTTTGCGCCGCGCCGGTGATGTGGCGTTGTCGCTCACGACGGGCGTTGCCATAATCACCGCGGGAAGATTGTAGTTGCGGCGAGCCACGCAAATCCAGTTTGACGCTTTGCAGCAATCGAAGATTTTATGGATGAAACAAACAATTTAGCGCCGCGTGAACGGCCTGCCGGCGCAGCCTCCGATTCGCTCCAGAACCGGTCGCCGTTCCTTGCTCTGGACCTGATGCCGCGCGAGCCTCATCTGCTCGACTATCTGATGGTTCTGCGCAAGCATCAATGGCTGATCCTGTTTTTCCTGCTGGCGATCGTTTCGATCGTCACCATCGCCACTTTCCGGATGCAGCCCGTGTACCAGGCCACGGCGAGAGTTGAAATCGACCGTGAGAACGCGAACGCGATTCGTTTCGCTGATTCGGATTCGTACGATATGTACGCGGATCTGGAAGATTACATCGTAACGCAGTCCACGATTCTCCATAGCGAGACTCTGGCGATGCTTACGGTGAAGTCCATGGGGCTGGATAATCTGCCGGAATTCGGCGGCCCTGTGCGCAAGCCGGGCAAGGCGCCTGCACCGGACAGTGATGCAAGTCTCCAGCGGCCAGCGGCCCTCGGGGCATTTCTTGGCAGCATGACTATCAAACGCGTGCCGAACAGCCGCTTGCTCGATGTAACTTTTGAATCCACCAATCCGAGCCTTGCCGCGCGCGTCGTGAATGCGCATCTGAACAACTTCATCGAGCAGAATTTCCGGAGCCGCTACGAGGCCGCGACGCAGGCTTCGAATTGGCTTGCCGGTCAGCTCAATGAAATGAAGATTAAGGTGGAAAACGCCGAGGATGAGCGCCTCGCTTACGAACGCCAAAACCAGATCTGGACGATTGACGAGAAGAATGACATCAGCTCGCAAAAGCTCGCGGAACTCAACAAACAACTGACCGACGCGCAAACAGACCGGATCAATAAAGAGGCGGTCTATCAGCTCGCGCAAGCTGGAAATTACGATGCCCTCGCCGCCGTCCGCGAGAGCGCCGTCATTCAGGATATCCTCAAACAGGAAAGCACCCTGAGCGCTCAATACGCCGATGCCGTCAACCAGTACGGGCCCAAGTATCCCAAGGTCGTCCGGCTGCAGGCTCAGTTGAAGGATCTGGATCAACTGGTGGCGCGCGAGAAAACCAATATCGCCAACCAGGTGGAAGCGGAGTATCACGGATCACGGCAGCGGGAACTTCTGCTGAAGCAGGCCCTGGACCAGCAGAAAGCGGAAACCAACCAGATGGCCGAGAAGCTGGTTCAGTACAGCATCCTGAAGAGGGAGGCCGAGGCGAACAAGCAGTTGTATGACGGGATGCTTCAGAAATTGAAGGAAGCGGGCATCACCGCTGGTTTGCGATCCTCGAATATTCGAGTCGTAGACCCAGCCCTGATTCCCACCGGGCCTTCCCGTCCGAACAAGATGCGAAACGTCATGCTGAGCATCCTGGTCGGGCTGATTGGTGGAATCGGCCTTGCTCTTCTGCGCGAGTATCTGGATAACACCGTAAAGACACCGGATGACATCGAAACGCTGGCCCGGCTGCCTTCTCTGGCGGTGGTCCCGGCACTCTCCAATTCCAGCGGAAAGCGCAACGGGCGTTTCTCGAAATTATTGAAAGCCCCGATGATCGCCGGCACAGAAGGCAGGGCGGAATTAATCTCGCATAATATGCCGCAGTCGCAGATGTCGGAAGCATTTCGCGCGCTGCGGACATCGTTGCTGCTATCCCAAGCGGATCATCCCCCACAGGTCATTCTGGTAACCAGTGCGCTGCCGCGCGAGGGCAAAACGACCGCGGCGGTAAACCTGGCGGTAACGCTTGCGCAGCTCGGTGACAAGACGCTTCTGGTCGACGCCGACTTGCGCAAACCTGGAATTAATCGCGCGCTGAGTCTCGTCGACGGCAAACACGCCGGTTTGAGTTCCTATCTGGCGGGCGTCTCTTCCCTGGATTTGATCACTGTGCCCCATCCGGTCATTACGAACCTTTCTGCGATTCCGACCGGGCCCATTCCGCCGAATCCGGCCGACCTATTATCTTCGCGCAGGCTGACCGAACTCATCGCCGAGCTCCGTTCGCGGTACAAATTTATTGTGATTGACTCCCCGCCGATTATGGCCGCGACCGATGCGGTGATTCTTTCCGTCCTTGTGGATGGAGTGTTGCTGGTAGTGCGCAGCGGTGAGACCCCCAAGGAAGCGTTTACTCGCACGCGGGATCTCTTGGCGGGAGTGAATTGCCGCATGCTCGGTGTGGTGCTGAACGCCGTGGATGCCAGTTCGCCTGATTACTACTACTCGTATCGCTACTATCCCTATTCTTACGGCGGCTATGGCCGGGAAGAAGATAGCAAGAAGTCACGTAAATCGCGCCGAGCCGAAAGTTCAGAGTCCCAATTGGGCCAGGATTAGATCGCAAGGAGAATCCGATTTGGTTTATTTGATTACCGGCGGCGCAGGTTTCGTGGGCTCACATCTTGCCGAGCGGCTGCTCGATCGAGGCGATGAAGTCCTCCTGATGGACAATCTTTCGACCGGCAGCATGGAAAATATTCGCCACCTCAAGAAGCATGACCGGATGCACTATTTTCTCGAGCCGCTTGAAAACCGCCAATTACTAGCGGAGCTCGTGGATGAGGCCGACGTCATTTTCCACCTGGCGGCAGCGGTAGGCGTCAAGCTCATCGTGGAAAGTCCTGTGCGAACTATCGAGACAAACGTGAACGGCACACAAATGGTGCTCGAAGCGGCCTGCAGGAAGCGCAAGCTTGTCTTCATCGCCTCGACTTCCGAGGTGTACGGAAAGAACACCGACGTACCCTTCCACGAAGATGCCGATCTGGTGCTCGGTCCGACGACCAAGGGCCGCTGGAGTTACGCCGCGTCGAAGGCCTTGGATGAATTTCTGGCCCTCTCCTACTGGAAGGAGAAGGGCCTGCCAGTCGTGATCGCACGGTTGTTCAATACAGTGGGACCCCGGCAAACGGGGCGTTACGGCATGGTGCTGCCGACTTTTGTACACCAGGCGCTTGAAGCAGCGCCGATCACGGTCTATGGCACGGGCCAACAGTCGCGCTGCTTTTGCGACGTGCGCGATTCCGTCGAGGCCATCCTCCGGCTGGTGGCCACCGACAAGGCCGTCGGCGAAGTGGTTAATGTTGGGAATGACTACGAGGTTACCATCGAAGACCTGGCTCACAGGGTTAAGGAACGGACTGGCAGCTCTTCGCCCATCGAGTTTGTCCCCTATGACCAGGCGTATGAACCCGGGTTCGAAGACATGTTCCGGCGCGTGCCCTGTCTGGACAAACTGGAGCGGGTGACCGGATTCCGTCCCAAGACGACGTTGCCGGAAATCCTAGACCGCGTTGTCGCTTACCACGGAAGAAAGAAGGACCTTGTAGGCGCGTTCCGGGAGGCTGCAAGCGGCAGAGCGTGAGTATTTAGGGCCGGGTCCGCCGCCGACTTTCCTATAATGATGGAGCAACAAGTTGGCCATCCGGGCCTTTTGATTGAGGAACACAATATTTCTTCTGTTGTTGGCCTGGAATACGCTTTGGCGCATTGCCCATGCACTGATTCAGGTCTATCGTACGGTTTTTCCTCCAGCGCCGCGATCGGAAGAAACTCGCATGCATTGAAGTGCTTCGTGCGCTGCCAAACCTTATATATGCACGAAAAAATGAACGGCGCACAGATCGATGGAGCGTTCGTAGGCGATCGCCTTGTAGGGGGTGTTCCTCTCCCAAAGGCAGCGCTTTCGGCCAGCGCTGCCTCCTCGTGGCACGCGAAGTTGCTGTTTCTTTTTTTCCTTCTGACCCTCCCGTTGGTAAATCCCTGGGTCCGCGGGGATGGAGTTGGTTACTACGCCTATTTGCGCTCCGCGCTGATTGATCACGACCTGAACTTCGAAAAGGACTACCTGGCAGGGAATCAGTCTTTCCTCTTGTCCAGGGTCGATGCGCAGGGACACCTGCTCCCCGAGATGTACACAAAGACGGGTCACGTCGAAAATCACTTCAGTGTGGGTCCCGCGCTCTTGTGGGCTCCGGTCCTGGTGACGGTTCATCTGGCCGTTGTCGTGCTCGATCGTTTCGGCGCGAACGTTCCAGCCGACGGTTACTCACGCCCTTATGTGATTGCAATGGCTCTCACAACCGCTTTCTACGGCTTTCTCGCCCTGCTCCTGGCGTTTCGAATGGCGCGGAAATATTTCGAACAGCAGTGGGCATTCCTGGCAGCGATCGGAATCTGGTTGGCCAGCTCTCTCCCGGTCTACATGTATTTCAACCCCTCCTGGTCGCACGCATTTTCTGCATTTGCGGTTTCCCTGTTTCTTTGGTACTGGGATCGCACCAAGCTGCAGCGGACGCCCCCGCAATGGGCGGTCTTAGGTCTGTTGGCGGGCTTGATGGGGAATGTCTATTATCCGAATGTTTTCCTGCTGATTTTCCCGGGACTTGAAATAATTCATCTTATTCGGGTAAGGCAGCGCGATGCCGACCAGACGGTCCTGCCGCTCGGCAGACTGGCATCGTGTTCTGCTTTGTTTGGAGCGGTGTTTCTGCTATCGCTGCTGCCTACCTTCATCACTCGCCAGATTATTTACGGGAGCCCATTCGAAACGGGGTACCCGGGAATTCGGACGTGGAATTGGACTGCGCCCGTGCTTTTGCGCGTTTTGTTCTCTTCGGACCACGGATTGTTCACTTGGACGCCGATTCTGCTCTTGGCGGTGACCGGCCTGTTTTTCCTCGCCAAGCGGAACGCGCTTTTGGGGGCCGGATCGATTTTGACGTTTCTGGCCTTCTATTATTTCATCTCCAGCTATCCGGATTGGGACGGCATCTCCAGCTACGGCAATCGTTTCTTTCTATCGCTGACGCCGGTGTTCATCCTGGGCCTTGCTGCGCTGCTCAGCGTTTTCTCGCAGTGGGTGGGAAAAATCTCTCGGGCGGTAGCGCTTTCCAGAACAGCCATAGCGATGTTCGTGATATGGAATATCGGGTTCATTTTTCAGTGGGGCACGCACCTGGTGCCCGCGCGCGGCGATATTTCGTGGCGCGAGATGGCGCACAATCAGCTTGTCGTCGTGCCCTTGCGGCTGACGCATAGCCTGGAAACGTACTTCTTACACCGCAAGGAGATGATGCAGCACATTGAGCAGGAAGACATCGAGCGGCAGAGGGGCCTCCGGATGCGGGAGGACTGAGTAAATTCATGACTGTCACTCAGACCCAAGTAACGGCGATTGCGCAGGCGCGAGAGTATCCCATCGTGCGCATTGCAGTGCGGCGCGGCTGGCTCGCGCTGGATCTCGCGGAGCTATGGGCTTACTGGGAGTTGCTCTACTTCTTCGTCTGGCGCGACATCAAAGTTCGCTACAAGCAGACCGTAATAGGCGCTGCCTGGGCGGTTCTCCAGCCCTTGATGGCGATGCTTGTTTTTAGCCTGTTTTTCGGTCAGCGTGGCGGACTAGCGTTCGACCAGGTTAATCCAAGTCACGCTGCGCGAGACAGAGGTCCAAATCGGCAATTCTGGTTGAGACGTTCATGACCATTTCCAAGGCCAAAACATTTCGCAATGTCATCTACACCAGCCTTACCAAGGGTGCCACACTGGTTTGCATAGCCGTGACGAGCTCGGTTGTGGCCAGGAACCTTAGCCCCTCGGATTATGGTGTCGTTGGATTTGCAGGCATCATTATTGTTTTCCTGGCACACTTTAGTGATGTAGGCGTGGGCAGCGCCGCTATTCGCCGCACCACACTCGATCAGCATAGCCTCCGGACCGCCTTCACTCTGAAAATCATCCTGAGTTCCGGCGCGTTTGTTGCGGCTCTCCTGATCGCTCCGTTCGCGCACCACTTTTTCGAGCACCCGGCAACCGGCAATGTGATTCGTATTTTGGCCTTGAACTTTCTGGTGAGCACGATCGGATTCATGTCGCTCGTGACTTTAACGAGGGAACAGAATTACCGGGCATTGGTCATTCCAGGGATTGCGAGCGCCGTCGCCCGGTGCATTCTCGCGGTTACGCTAATTTTGTGCGGGTGGAAGTACTGGGCGGTCGTCTTTGCCGACGTTGGCGCAAACCTGGCCGGCTGCATCGCCATTCAAGCCGCAAGAAAAATGCCCATCCGTTTTCAATTCGATTGGACCGATGCGCGGGGATATTTGCGGTTCGGCGGACCTTTGCTCGGAAGCGGTATCCTGATCTTTCTGGTATTGAATATGGATAACTTTCTGGTCGGGTCCAGGATGGGAAGCACCAAACTGGGCTACTATGCGCTGGCGTTTACATGGGGGAGCTTCATTTGCGGACTTCTTTGCGACACGGTAAACAGTGTGCTACTACCGGCATTTTCCGCGATTCAAGATGATACGGCCGCGATGCGGCGATGGTATCTCAAGACAGTGGATCTGGTGGCGTTTGTCGCGGTGGCCGCTAACACCGCGCTACTGGCAAACACACGCTTCTTTCTTGTGACTTTCCTAGGTAAAGGCACTGGAAAGTGGACGCCGGCGGCGACGTCTCTTAAGATTCTCTGCTTTTACGGAATCATACGGGTGATCACCGAACCACTCGGCAATTGTATTATGGCCCGAGGGCGAACCAAGATGCTGTTGCACGCGACCGCTTTAGCCGGAGCGGTTGAGTTGGTGCTGATTTTGCTGGTATTGCGAACTGGCAGGATTGGACTGGTTGCAGCTGCCGTGTTGATAGCATATGCAACCCAGGCCATTATCTATCTGCCTTATTTGCGCCGGGAATTCTCCGTCAGCTTCGGAGACCTCGTCGCGCAATTGTGGCCAGTGATCCCTTCGCTCGTTGGGGGTTACGCGATCACATCCCTTTTGCCGGATTGGTTGGGGGGCACATTCTTTACGCTTGCTTGCAGAGGATTGTTCACTGCTTCGGTCGTCGTTTTGATCCATGGACTTTGCACAGGTTTCCGCTGCTTCCAAGAAGCGGGTGGAATGATTTCGCAGAACCTTGCTCGTGTCCGTGCATAAGGCTAAGGGCCCGTCCTTTAAAAAGACTAAGGCTTGCCCTATTTCTAGAGGATTTGGTTTTTTATGAAAACAATACCAATAGCCCCGCTGGGGTACGATACGAAATCGGATTGCTACTTTGAATGGGCGCGCCCGGAAATGCTTCCTTATGTGCCAGTTCATTGTCGCCGCGTGCTGGACGTAGGATGCGGGGCGGGCGCGTTTGGGGAGTCATTAAAAAAGACCCGACAAATTGAAGTCTGGGGGGTGGAACCAGTCACGTCCGCTGCTGCAAAGGCATCGGCCAAACTCGACCATGTAATCAACGGCCCGTTCGCTCCCGAAACTGAGGTGCCGGCGGGAACCTTTGACTGCATAGTATTCAACGATGTGCTCGAGCACATGGTCGCTCCTGAACAAGCATTGCGGTATGCCAAAGTGTTGTTGTCACAGGGAGGCGCCATCGTGGCTTCGATTCCCAACATTCAGTACCTTCCGGTCTTATGGCGCCTGTTGTATCACGCTCAATGGGAATATGTAGATGCCGGCGTGTTGGACAAGACGCATCTTCGCTTTTTCACCAAGTCGAGTATTGTGAAGATGTTTCATAGCGAGGGGTATTTGTTAGAAAGCATTTGCGGCATTAACATCTATGGGTCCCCTCCCGGCGCTGGCAGACTTTTGCGGGGCGCGCATAGAGTAGCAAATGCATTTTCCCTTGGAAAATTCGCTGATATGAAATTCCCCCAATTTGCGGTTGTCGCCAAAGTGGCGCCCTCCTTGTAAGATGGGAAGCAAAGCGGGGAGAGCTTGAAGCTCAGGAAGTTGGCCCACGCATTGTCGAAGCCCGAACAGGGAAGCCGCGGCTCTGGCCCGAACTCGGTTAAAATTCAAGATGATCAATCTCCTTTTGAGAAGTGAGCCTCTATGAGGGAAGTCGATATCGAGTAAGGTAAATAAACACAATGTCTAGACCTGGCAGTCACAGTAGTCCTGCATTTGACCCAAATCGCCTTGCCGAACGAGGGTCGTGGGTGACAAGTTGGCACACCCCGCGCTTTCTCAAACGGCTGTTGCCGCGGCCAGTGTTCACCGGCCTACTCGACCTTAAGAGAAGGGCCCTAGCCCGCAACTTCTCGCGCCATATAGAGTTCGAGCAGTCGCCAGAAGACGGCCAGGCAAGTGCCTCCATGTCCATAGTTGTGCCGATTCATGATGCTCCGACGGTCACGCGCCGCTGCCTAGCTAGTTTGGAAAAATATGCTCCGGAATCGGAGATTATCCTTGTGGACGATGCGTCCATCCTCGTCGAGACATTGGAAGTGATTCGACACTTCAGCAGCCGGAATGGATGGAACATTGTTCGTCATGAGAAATCCCTGGGACACAGCGAGGCTTGCCGGGCAGGGGCTCGCTTGGCCACGCGACAATATCTTTGCCTTCTGAACTCTGACACGGTGGTCACGCCATGGTGCTGGCGGCGGATCAAAGAAGTGTTCGAGTGCGATCAGAAGATCGGCGTCGCTGGGCCTTCCACGAGTAATACTGGAAATCCCCAGAGTCTAGCGTTAGCGGAATTTCTAAGCCCTTGCTGGAATAACAACCAGATATGCGTTTTCGCAAAGCGTTTGTTGACTCAGTTCCAGGAACACGTTGTTATGGACTTGGCTTGGGTTTCGGGTTCCGCCTTCTTCATAAGACGTAGTCTGTGGGAACAGGTCGGCGGATTCGACCAACAACTTCCGGATTACGGCAATGAAATTGAGCTATGTGGTCGTGTCGTGGAGAAAGGATATCGTTTGGCGTGGGTCTGTAACTGCTATATTCACCATTTTGGTCGGCAGAGTTATAGGGACACACTAGGCGATGAAGGCATCGGCGAGCGGATTCGTGCCGCCGAAATCTACACTAGGCAAAAAAAACGTTCATTCGCCCCATAAAGTCGATTTTTTTACGCGGCAGTGTGGTGCATTCCAGCCTTCTCCGCGTCGCACGTCGGCAAAAGCATGAAGCATAGAAGCGGTGAGCGCCGTCACAAAAGGGATTCACACGCATGAAACGGGCGCTGATTACCGGCATTACCGGGCAGGACGGCTCGTATCTCGCTGAACCACTACTTTCGAAAGACTACGAGATGCACGGAATCATCCGCGCTGTCGGATGTTTTTTGCATGTCCCTGTTTCTTGACGGGAGGAAAACTCGAAGTGCATTGCGAATGGTTTTTTGATCTTTCTCACTATCGAGTCCTGGATCACGCACGCCTTGAGGTGTTCCGCGAGGGGGCGGCACAGTGAAATCCTGGAACATCCTCGTGACCGGAAGCAGCGGCCTGATCGGCTCCGAAGCCGTCGAGTATTTCGACCGGCAGGGCCACCGCGTCGTCGGCGCGGACAACAACATGCGCCGCGTTTTCTTTGGCCCGCCGGGAGACACGCTCTGGAATCTGGAGCGGCTCAAGCGGGCCACGCAACGCTTCACGCCAACCGCGCTCGATATCCGCGACCGCGAAGGCGTGACATCTCTGTTTCGCGAGCACCGCTTCAACCTGATTATCCACTGCGCCGCGCAGCCTTCGCATGACAAGGCCGCCGACATCGCTCTGCTCGATTTCGAAGTCAACGCGCTCGGCACCGTGAATCTTCTCGAGGCCGCGCGCCAGCACTGCCGCGATGCCGTCTTTATCTTCATGAGCACGAATAAAGTGTACGGCGACGCGCCCAACGAAAAGCCGCTGCGCGAGACCGAGACGCGCTACGACTACGCCGACCCCGCCGATTTCGAAGGGATCGACGAAAACTGCCGCATTGACCGCACGCTGCATTCCCTGTTTGGAGCTTCCAAAGTTGCAGCCGACATTTATGCGCAGGAGTATGGCCGGTACTTCGGCATGGGTGTGGGCATCTTCCGCGGCGGATGCTTGACCGGGCCGTCGCACTCAGGCGTCGAGCTGCATGGTTTTCTTTCTTACTTGCTGAAGGTCGCTCTTTCAGGCCAGACCTATACCGTGTACGGCTACAAAGGCAAACAGGTCCGCGACAACATCCATAGTTTTGATGTGGTACGCGCATTTGAGGAGTTTGCGCGCAACCCGAGGCCCGGCGAGGTCTACAACCTCGGCGGAGGCCGCGCCAACAGCATCTCGATACTGGAAGCGATCACGCGGATCGAAGTGCTGACAGGGCGGAAGATTAACTGGACGTATTCCGAACAAGCGCGTAAAGGTGACCACATCTGCTATATCTCGAATCTGGCAAAACTGAAGAGCCATTACCCCGGCTGGAGCGTGACGCGCAGCCTCGACTCTATTCTTAACGAAATGGTTGCTGCCGAACGCGAGCACAGCCAGAGATTCGGGCCGTGACCGGGGTAGGCCATGATCACATTTTTGCAACTATGGAACACGTAACAGGTCAGCTTGTGCCGGGAGGTCTGCGTCCGAACTATTATCATGGCGCGACTGGCCGTGCCGCCCGCCTGGAATGTTGGGGGAAACCGTAAGACTATGCCGAAGCCGCGCGTCAGCGTCCTGATCGACACGTACAACCACGAACAGTTCATCGAGCAGGCCATTACCAGTGTGCTCGAACAGGATATGTCCATGGCGGATGTGGAGATCATCGTTGTGGATGACGGCTCGACCGACCGCACGCCGGACATCGTCCGCCGCTTCGAGCCGCGCGTTCGTCTGATCCGCAAACCGAACGGCGGCCAGGCTTCCGCGTTTAACGCGGGCATACCGGAGTGCCACGGCGAGATCATCGCATTCCTTGATGGCGACGATTGGTGGGAGAAAGACAAATTGCGAACGGTCTTGGAAGAGTTTGAAACGAATCCTGAAATCGGCGCGGTAGGAAACGGTCTTTACGAGGTGAACGCGGAAGGGCAGCGTCTATTCGTCAATATTCCAGTACGCGCATATCGATTCTTTTTCCGCAATCTCGAAGAAGGTTTGTGGTTCTGGGACTTGATGGCATTCCTGGGAACAAGTCGGCTGGCGATTCGCAAAGTCGTGCTCGAACAAATTCTGCCGGTTCCGGAGGAGTTGGTCATCGAGGCGGACGAATATCTGGCAACACTGGCTGTCGCGATTTCCGGCGCGGCCGTCATTCCTCGACCTCTCACCAATTACCGTTACCACCCGGGGAACCTCTTCCAATACAGCATCTTCGACCGGGAAAAGACACGTAGAAAGATGCAAGTTCTCGAAGTTCTAGTGCGGGATCTGCCTCCGAAGTTGCGTGATCAGAACATTTCAGAGGATGTGATCAACACCCTATTCCGAGGAAGGCGTGTGGAAATTGAACGCATGCGGCTAGGATTGGATGGTGGGAGTCCCTTACAAACATTCATGGTGGAACGCACCGCTTATCGAGTCTTATACCGCGAAGTGACCTGGCGGCACCGGTTGTTTCACGCCCTTGTTCTGATGCACACCCTGCTTTTGCCTCCACGCGTGTTTTATCGATTGAGGCGCTGGTATGGAGAAAAGCGGCTCTCCCGGCTGCGCCGTTGGACTGGAGATCCGGTTCCGGTGGTCCAGATGTATGAGCGCCGGCCGGATTTATGAAGGTGGAACCGCGCAGATGAGGTTTGCTTGAATATGAACGCTTCGCTAGTAGGGATGGTTGCTAGCAAACTTGGCAGCGTGCGCCTCGGCCGGCATGCAATTCCTGGACAGGGACGCTTGGTAGACGCTCTGGGAAAGATTGCGTGCCGGATGGATGATGGGCGCGGTATTTCTTCGCCGTGGTCAGGAGTTAGATTTGAAGCAAACCTTGTCGACCGCATCCAAAGGCAGATGTGGGCTGGAGTGTACGAGCCGCACGTGCGGGATTGCTTTGCCGCGCTGCTGCAGTCCGGAGATGGATATCTAGATGTCGGGGCCCACATCGGGTATCACTCGGTTTCGGCCGCACATCATGTGGGGGCGAATGGCCGAGTGTTCGCATTTGAGGCTGACCCTGCGTTGCACCAGCGGCTGGCTCGAAATCTGGGGCAATTCGCCTGGGCGCAGGCGATCCACAGCGCGGTCTGGGATACGAGCGGCGCGTTGACCTTCGAGAGATCATCCGTCGAGCAGGAGTCTGGCTGGGGAACCCTTTGCGCTGTCCGTGATCTTGGCAAAGGTGAGCATTTGACCATTCGTTCCATTTCGCTCGACGACTGGTGTCGCGAGGGTCGCCTCACCCGCTGGGATGCGATGAAGTTGGACGCCGAAGGGTCAGAGCTTGCTGTCTTGCATGGCGCCCAGGATTCGATCGGCCAGTTTCGTCCCTCAATCATTCTTGAGATCAATGGCATTCTTCTCGAACAGGCGGGCAATTCATCGATGAAAGTTGTGGAGTTCTTGCAGGCGCGAGACTATCGGCTGTTTCACTTCGCCTACCGCCGTCTCGAACGATGGGACCCGTTGAGACATGCTCAATTCAGCGAAACACTTTGCCTGCACCCCGACCGGGAAACCGCCGCTTTAGGACGGCTGGCACGAGCAGGGTTCGCAGGAGCGGATTGAAATCGTAGAGTCGCTTAATAAACGATGATCACACTTGGTTTCAACTATTCGTAGATGCATGATTCTTCTGCGTGCATTGCGCGCGACGGTGAGCTGCTTCTTGCAGTAGCCGAGGAGCGCATCAACCGCATCAAGCGCCATGCCGGCTTTCCGCGCCAGATAGTCGCTTGTCGTATTGACGCAAGTAGCGCAAGTTCGTCTTGAGAGCGACGCTCGCCATATTTCCCGGCGGGCGAGAAAGAGGATCGAAGATGAACCTGACGGAGTCCATGCGGCAGGACTGGGACGAGAGAGCCCGCAAGGATGCATTTCACTACATTGCCTCCTGGCGCAAGGATTGGGACGAAGAAGCTTTCTTTCAATCCGGAGAAGAGGATTACCAGCAACTCGTGGCCTCGGCACTGGAGCGCTTGCAGTGGGATCCGCATGGCAAGGTGATGCTCGAACTGGGCTGCGGAGCCGGCCGAATGACACGGAGTTTTGCGCAGAGATGCTCACACGTCTACGCGTGTGATATCTCCGCGGAGATGTTGAGGCATGCGAAAGCCTTGCTTCCCGGAGCTTCCAATATCGAATGGGTTTTAGGGAACGGAACCGACCTTTCCAGCCTTGGCCCCGGTATTGTGGATTTTGTCTTCAGCTATATCGTTCTGCAACACATGCCCGCCCCAGAATTCATATTGCGATACATCCGGGAGATTCTTCGGGTGTTGAAGCCCGATGGAATCTTTTTATTTCAATTCAATTCGCTCCGTACGCCCACGATGAATTGGAAGGGCCGGGTGGCTTGGAGAATGGTCGATCTCCCGTGGTCGCTCGGCCTTCGCGGGGCAAGCCGTGGCGTCGCGTCACTTCTAGGACTTTCGCCCGAAATCGCGGGCAAGAGCTGGCGGGGCGTTTCGATGGATGTTGCAACCGTGCGTAGCTCAGTGCAGTCGGGGGGCGGGGTTGTGCGTGAAGTCAGCGGAGAGGGCACCGCGATGACCTGGTGCAGCGGCATCAAGGCAAGGACGCCCATTCAGTGATCACACTCGGCTTCAACTATTCGCAGATGCACGATTCTTCTGCGTGCATTGCGCGCGATGGCGAACTACTTTTTGCCGTTGCCGAGGAGCGCATCAGCCGGATCAAGCACGACGCCGGCTTTCCGCACCACGCCATCCGCGCCTGCCTGGAGTTCGCGAAGGTGAGTCCCGGCCAACTCGACTTCATCTGCCAGGGCTGGCCGGCTCCGAGCAAATTGTTTACAACAGATCTAAAGTGCTTTTTGCGCGGCCAGTATCCGATCACTTATTTGAATGTGCTGAATTCCGTACGGTTTTATGCCAGTATGACGCACCAGGATGGCGGGTTTCGCCGCTTCGCCGATTATTTCGGACAGGCGCGTGCCCAGAAGCGCTTCGTGGATCACCATCTGGCCCACGCCATCAGCGCGTATGCCTATTCAGGATTCGACAATGCCGCGGTGGTCGTGATGGATGGGCGCGGCGCCTGGGAAGCCAGCTCCATCTGGTACGGCCATGACGGACGCCTCGATCCTGTGCTGACAATTCCGTGGCCGAATTCGCTGGGGCTTTTCTACGCGCAGTTCACGCAGTATCTCGGTTTCGTGCCCTATAGCGACGAATGGAAGGTCATGGGTCTGGCGCCCTACGGAAACCCGGGTGTGAACCTGGACGAATTTATTTCGCTCAACCACGAGTCGTATCGCGTCAATGCTCCGTTGCTGCTCGAACGGAGCAACGGCGTCTCGGCGATCGCCAAGCGGCTGGGCCCCGAACGCGCGCCGGAAAGCGAAATCGACGAAAGTTTCAAAAACGTCGCGTTTGCCGTCCAGGACGCATGCGAAATGGCCATGCTGGCTCTGGTGAAGCTGGCGACGCAGAAGACGAATTGCCGCAACGTATGCCTCGCCGGTGGCGTGGCGCTCAATTCCAAGGCCAACGGAAAAATTCACGCCTCGGGCATGGTGGACAAGATCTTCATTCAGCCGGCCGCTTCAGACGACGGCGTAGCCCTGGGCGCCGTGCTGGCTCCCTACATGGACAACGGCGGAAGACTGCCGATGAAGCCGCTTCGCCACGCCTATCTCGGTCCGGAGTTTTCCGATGTGGAAATCGAAAAGGCGCTGCAAACCTACAAACTCCGCGCGACAAAGCTGGACAACGTCGCCGCGGCTACTGCCGACTTGCTCGCTGCCGGGAAAATTATTGGTTGGTTTCAAGGACGCATGGAATTCGGCCCGCGCGCGCTGGGCAACCGCTCGATTCTCGCCGATCCGCGCGATCCGGAGATGAACGTAAAGGTGAACAACGCCGTCAAGTTCCGAGAATGGTGGCGCCCGTTTGCGCCTTCGATGCTGAAGGAAGTCGCCGGAGAGTACCTCGAGCATGCCTGCGATTCTCCGTTCATGATCCTCACGAATCCCGTGAGGCCTGAGAAACGAAGCATTATTCCCTCGGTCACGCATGTGGACGGCAGCGCGCGGCCGCAGACGGTTGAAAAGGAAATCAATCCCTTGTACTGGAACCTGATCAACGAGTTTGGCAAACGCACTGGCGTGCCCGTCCTCATGAATACGTCGTTCAATTTGCGCGGCGAAGCGATCGTAAACACCCCGACCGATGCCGTACGCACATTCTTCAGCTCGGGGATGGATATCCTGGTCATCGGTAGCTACATGGTGGAGAAATAATATGCCACCATCGGGAGGAGCATGAGCGCGGAGCGAATCGTGGCGCTCTTAGGCCGGCGCGATGAGCCCACCGACGGCGTCGCCGACTATTGCGAGTGGCTCGCGGGGGCGCTTCCACCCTACGGTTACGAACTGGAAACTTACCGGGTGCCCTGGGCCGAGCAGGGGTGGAGCCCAGCGCTCGCCGAACTGAGCGAGAAGGCCAGTAAATGGCGTGGCTGCTGGGTCCTGTTGCAATACACGACGCTGGCGTGGTCGCGGAGAGGGTTTCCCCTGCGCACTCCGAGTGTTCTTGCCGCATTGCGGGAAAGCGGTGCTCGTTGTGGTGTCGTCTTCCACGATTTTGGGCCGTTTGTCGGCACACGCGTGATTGATCACGCGCGCGAATATTGTCATATGCGCGTCCTCAAGAGCCTTTACAGACAGGCAGAGCGTCCCATCTTCACTGTGCCATTGGAGAAAGTCTCGTGGTTGCGCGCAGCGCACGATAAAGCCGTCTACATCCCCGTGGGAGCAAATTGCCCGGAAGCACCACGTGGCCCCCACACCGATCCGTCTGAAGCACGAACGGTGGCAGTTTATTGCGTAACTGGTGGCAGGCGCATGAACGCGGAGGTCAGCGACATCGGCCACGCAATGAAGCGGGCCTGCCGGACCACGGGACGCCTGCGCCTGATTGTGTTCGGTCGTGGCTCTCGGGAAGCCGATTCGACGCTGCGGACAGAATTCGCCAGCACGAATGTTGAAGTGGAAACGCTTGGGTTACTTTCTCCGGAAGATGTCAGCCGAGCTTTGGCGCGCGCTGATGTTCTGTTGTTTGTACGCGGCCAGATCTCTAGTCGCAGGGGCAGCGCCATCGCTGGCATCGCATGCGGTTTGCCTGTGGTATGTTACGCGGGACCAGATAGCGGATGGCCGGTCACAGAGGCGGGGATTCTGGCAGCCCCGTTAGGGGACCGGGAAGCACTTTCCACAGCGCTCGAGAGGGTTCTTGCCGACGACGCGCTGCGGATATCCCTGGCTGAGCGCAGCCGCCGGGCGCAGAAGCAATATTTTTCCTGGCACGCGATTGCAGCCCGCTATGCGGACGCCTTGGGTGGGCGCGGTGAAGGATCAAGCGTCAGTGCGGCCGCGGCACCCCCGGTGGTTGCACGAACGGGATAAACACGGGAAGTGAACGCAAGGAGATGGTTCCAAAATTTACCGAGTGGTTTGCTTGTACGGGGTGCGGCTCGCCGTTGCGCGTGGAAGCGTCTTCGTCCGAGCAGAACAACGGCACGATTGCGGAAGGACAGCTGGTCTGCACTTCCTGCGCCCGGACGTTCCCCATTGTTCGATCGATTCCCAGGTTTGTTCCCAGCGAAGAATACGCGCAGACGTTCGGTTACCAGTGGAATTATTTCGACCGATTACAGCTTGACCGGCACATGGGAAACGATCTGAGCCGCGAGCGCTTCTACGCCACCACCCAATGGCCGGCGCATATGGAAGGTCAGCGGATTCTCGAAGCCGGCTGCGGTATGGGCCGCTTCACGCAGATTGCGCTCGAAACCGGCGCCGAAGTGTTTTCCTTTGATTTGAGCAACGCCGTGGAAGCAAATTTCAAGAACAATGGCGACTCCCCCCGCGTGAATATCTTTCAAGCGAGCATCTATCAGATTCCTCTGCGCCGGGAATCTTGCGACAAGGTGTTTTGCATGGGAGTCCTGCAGCATTGTCCCGATGTGCGCGGGGCGTTCATGAGCCTGCTGCCATATCTTCGCTCAGGCGGCGAGATTGTCGTTGATGTCTACCAGCGCCACACCGGCCTGTTTCCTCCGCTCAAGTATTGGGTCCGCCCCTGGCTTACTTGGATGGGGGTGCAGCGCGTTCACAAGCTGCTTTCGTGGACGATTCCTCCGGCCTTCGAGATGAAAAAAGCGCTGTATAAGGTGCCGCTGATCGGCAAGCCCATCGGCGGCCTCATTCCGATCGGGCCGGTCTCGCACAAGCCAAAACTTGATTACTCGGACAAGGAACTCAAACAGGTGAAGATCCTTAGCGCGCTGGACATGTTTTCCCCGGTGCACGACTATCCTCAGACCCTCGAGATCGTCCGCCAATGGTTCGCGGACGCAGGTCTCGTTGATGTCTATGTCGGAACAGGCTTCAACGGCATCAACGCGCGAGGGAGGAAGCCGTAACGGTTCAAATTGGCCAAGAAATTCCAACTCGCTGAATGTGCTTCTGTTCATATGGATCTGATTCGCGGAGTTTCGGCCCTTACGGTCATGGCGGGCCACTTGCGGGGCTTGTTCTTTGTCGACTTTCCTTTTCTTGCTAACAAGTCTCTACCGTTCCGCGTGCTTTATGCAGTCACAGGCTTCGGCCACCAGGCTGTCATCCTTTTTTTTGTTCTCAGTGGCTATTTCATCGGCACGAGTGTGATTGATTCGGTTGCCGAGCGACGGTGGTCCTGGCGCAGCTACCTTGTCAACCGCCTGACCCGTTTGGAACTGGTTCTGCTGCCCGCATTAATCCTTGGAACAATCTGGGACCAACTGGGGATGAAACTGCCGCAGGCAGCCGCACTCTATTACGGCGCCTTGTACAAGTTTAACGGGCCGAGTGTCGCGCTACGCTCGACGATTCCGGTTTTCTTTGGCAATCTTTTCTTTCTCCAAAGTATCGTCTCGCCGGTCTTTGGTTCGAACGGCCCGCTCTGGAGCCTCAGTTACGAATTCTGGTATTACATTTTGTTCCCGGCGATGACCCTCGTTGCGGCATCCTGGGTGGGAATACGAAATCGGCTTCTATACGCGGGCCTTGCAGGGGTCCTGCTTTGGTTTGTCGGCCCGCAGATCAACCTCTACTTTCTTATCTGGCTGGCCGGGGCCGTGGTTGGACGCCTCCACCTGATTGTGGGGCCCGTATCGCCGCGCACGCGCGTGTTGCTGTCCGCTGGCACGGGGTTGATTTTCTTTGGGGTTCTCGCCTGGGGCCGCACTCACAGGTTTTCATCGGATCTTCTGGCCGACTATTTGGTGGGGTTCTGCTTTGCACTCTGGCTGTATGCACTGATTCAAGGATCGCGCGGAGATGTTTCTCCGGCCTATGCTTTCGCGGCCAAGAAACTGTCCGGGTTTTCATATACGCTCTACTTGACTCATTTCCCCGCGTTGCTGCTCATGCGCGGCCTGCTTGATCCGCAGGGGAACTGGCAGCCCGACCTGCGGCATCTGTTCTACGCCCTGGGAATCGCCCTTCTGATCTTAGGCTACGCGTACCTTGTGGCGGAGTTTACGGAAGCGCGCACCGCCGCAGTCAGGCGCCGCTTGCTCCAGCCGTGGATGCCTCGGGCAAAGGAGATCGCTCCTTGACCCGCCCGACAGCAGAGCCGGATGAAATCTTGGTTGCTCCCACCCACCCGACCGACGCCGACAAACCTTCGTTCGCGCTTCTCCCGACGAGCCGGCTGGAGCGCTACTTGGCGATATTGCCCCTGGCGCTGGGCGCATTGTTGGTTTTCACGAACCGGTGGTTTACCGAGGTCGACGACGAATATACAATTATTGACCGCGCAGCGAAGCCTGTTTATCAAACTGTGGAATTGTTTCTCCGAGGAGTTGGCGAACACGAACATCCTCCTCTTTACGATATTATCCTTCACGGATGGTTGCGCTTAACTGGCGGGAACGTTCACCTGCTGCGCCTCCCGTCAATTTTCTTCTATGTGCTGGGAACATGGATCCTCGCGAAGGTCGCGAGACACTTGGGAGGACTTCAGAGTCAGATCTGGGTCCTGGTCCTGATAACGGTTTGGCCTTTTGGGTTCCATTTTGGCCGATTAGCTACCTGGTATTCGTTTTGTTTCTTATTGGTTTCCCTGCTCACGCTCACTTATTTCAATTTCTTGGCACGGCCTGCCGCGACGAATTGGATTTGGTTCTTGATAACTTCTTTGGCATTGGTCTATTCAAATTATTTTGGATGGATTCTGCTGGCCTGCCTGGCGCTGGATTACGTTGTACGAAATCGTTGGGATTTGCGGAATCGGGTCCCCCCGCTCTTGCTGACCGGCATGATTCTGTTCGGGGCCTTTCTTCCATTATTGCCTGCTTTTCTCAGGGAAACGCACTCCGGTATCCGGTCGCACGGGGTTGGGTTGTCCACGGCCGCAGTAGGCATCTACAATATTTACTGTACCTTTGTAAGTGAATCCGTGGCCCCGTGGTTCTGGTTTCTCGGCGTGCCCGCTGGAATTGCCATCGCTACCTGTTTGCTCACGATGCTATTCCGGGCCTCCCTTCCGGTCAAAGCCTTTTTCTTGTACTTTCTCGGAATATTTACTCTCATGACTGTCTTGGGCATTGTAATGCCGAAGCGGATTCTATTTATTAGTCCGTGGCTCATTCTGCCTATAGGCGTCACGCTGAGCAGGGCCCCGGGGCGACTCAGCCGCCAGGCACTTGTGACGACGCTGGTCATTACAGCGGCCATCGGCTGGTACGGCATCTTTTCTCGTCGTTTGTATGCCGCGCCGCATTGGATTGAGCCTTGGGAGTCTGTCGCCCGGCAGTCGGCAGAGGTGGTCCACAATCACGGCATCGTCATCGGCAACAACCCCTCGTTCTTCTTTTATATGACGTTTTTATTCCCGGCAGAGCTTTCCTCTTCTTCGCGCGGCACTGATTTCGCTGGTCTGTTGCCTGATTCAGTTCGCATCGCAGGGGTGTATGATCCTAAGCAGTGGATGGACGCCAATCGTCCAGTTGCCTCGACAACCCTCCTTGTAAAGGGATTACATTTCGGTATGCCCTTCGCTTCCACTGAGGAAACAGAGCATTGGTTGGACGAACACTGCACCCTGCTTGAATTGCAGCGCATGGTTCACGATGCTGGCTTCCAATGGAAACAGCGGTACGCGGCAGAAATAGACCAACCCGAGTGGAGAATTGAGGTGAGGAAATATGGGTGTAGATGAAACATCCTTGGCTGCCGCAAGCCAGGAGATTCGGATTGACGAGGGGAAGATACGAGCGCAAGGCCCGCATTTTGCCATTGTAGCGACTACGTTAAGCAATCATAATCTTACTTCGATTTTGCAGGGGGAGACATACATAGTATGCAGTCAGGCGTAGGGTCCTTCGGGAGCAAGCGCCAGATCCGAGGCCTGGTGATGGGCCTTGTCATTCTAGGACTCATCTGGGAAATGGCGAACTGGATTATCGCCGGCTCGGACCAGATGCTGATGATGTTTGGCCTCAGCCTGGTGGCATGCGCTATGGTCGTACACATCCTGAACGATTGGCGTTCAGGTGTCCTCTTCTTTTTGGTCTGGCTCTTGTTCGAGGACCTGGCGCGGAAATATCTCGGTAACAGCATGGTGGTTTATTTCGCGAAGGACTTCCTGATTGGGATTGCTTATCTCTCGTTTTATCTTGCAAAGCGGCGGCGCGAGGTGGAGACCTTCAAGGTTCCCTTCCGAATCCCCCTGCTGGTCTTCTTATTCTTTGCCTTCATTCAAGTTTTCAACGTCAACTCCCCAAGTGTCCTTTACGGCCTATTGGGGTTGAAGCTCTATTTTTACTATGCGCCGTTGATGTTTCTAGGGTACGGAATGCTGCGGCGTCCACAGGATTTGAATAACTTACTGGCACTCACTCTGGTGGCTGGAATCGTGATTTCCCTGCTGGGGATTGCCCAGGCTGTGTTGGGCATAAGCTTTCTCACACCGGATGACATCGCGCCGGAGTTATACGCCCTGACTCATGTGAACCGCGTTTCGCCGATTACACACCAATTGTCTGGTGCGACGAGTTCCGTCTTCGTCAGTGCGGGCCGCTTTTCCTTTTATTTGGTTTTTCTCTGGATCATGGCCATGGGAGCGCAGGGCTACTTGTTGTTGAGCCGCCGCCGGGCCGCCATCTACGGATTTTTGGGAATCGGTGTAATCACGGCAGCTGTCCTGGTCAGCGGTACCCGCACGCCGTTCGTTTTTATGGTTGCCAGCGTCTTGATGATGAGCGCTGCATTTCTTTGGGGCGCGCCCTGGAAGTGGGGCCAGGGGCATCGTCTCGTGAAAGCGCTTCGCAGGACCTTTTTTATCGGGGCGGTAGGTGTGATTCTGCTGGCCGAGGTCTTCCCGAATGCCCTGGGAGGCCGCTGGGCGTACGTATCTGAAACTATGGCATATAAAGGTGAGGGTTCCGAGTTGCAGACAAGGGCTTGGGATTACCCCATTCATAACTTGGAATTGGCGTTTGCGCACGAGCACTGGGTTTCAGGGTACGGCACAGGTGTTAATTCGCTTGGCAGACAGTATGTGGCACAATTCCTTGGTGAATCTGAACCCCCTGTTGGCGTGGAGAACGGTTTCGGGTCATTGATTGTGGAAATGGGCATTCTTGGTCTCGCCCTGTGGATGTTCTGGGTCTCGGCCGCGCTGCTGTCCGGGTGGCGGGTTGTTAAGGAGCTTCGACAGACCGTTTATTTCCCAATCGGTTTTGCGATCATATGGTACTCCTTGCTGTCTCTGGTTCTTCTTTTCTATTTTACCGTAGGGGCATACCAAAACTACGTGAACAACGCCTACATGTGGTTGCTTCTTGGAGTTCTATTCCGCCTGCCAAAGCTGGCTCAGATGCCGCAACCAGTCCCTATGCACAAGCATGCGCGTGCCATGTCGCGCTGGCAGTTCGCGACTGGCAGAAGATAGTTTGCATGTGCGGAATTGCCTGGATCGCGGCCCTGGCAGTGAACCTGAGGAAAAAACTAAAATGCTGCGAAGCCAGGGCTGTTCATGAGTTCGTTGCCGATACGCGATCGAATGCGGCTTTGGGGGAAGTGGTTCCTTTTCCCGGGGCTTGACCTCCACACGCGTTGCCGATATCGCTTTCTCACCAGATTTTTCCGTGAAGGACCAATTGACACATTGGATGCGGGGTGCGGCAACGGAGCGTTGTCGTACGCGGCTTATCGGCGCGGAAACCGGGTTTTGGGCGTGACCATGGATGCCGGTCAGGTACAGAAGGCGCGCAAGTACTTCTGTTTCCTCGGAACTGACCCCGATCGCCTGAAGTTCGAGGTCTGCAATCTTTACGATTTGCCGCGGCTCGGACTCAAATTCGATCAGATCATTTGTTCTGAAACACTGGAACACATTACGAGGGACCGGCTAGTCGTTCAGCATTTCCATGACCTGCTTCATGAAGAAGGAGTCTTGCACTTATGTTGTCCATTCTCGGAACATCCGGGTAATAAAGGGCAAGTCTGCACAGACGAAACGGTTGGGTGGCACGTCCGCGATGGTTATACGTTGGAAAGCTACCGGGAACTTCTCGAACCATTGGGATTTCGGATCGTGAAGAGTGTCGGGCTAGGTTCACCGCTCTTAGTCAGGCTAATAAACCTTGTTCAGGGTTTATGGAACCGAAAGGGCTTCGCCGCCGCTTTGCCTTTGTTTCTTCTTACGTGGCCCTTGCAGTTTCTTGATTACATGAATCCTCCGGTGCCGTGGTCGCTTTATGTCCAGTGCGTGAAGGTGCCGCGAATGGGTGGGCCTCGGAAACCCGAAACTGGCCTTTGAGAACGAACACTGGGTATATGGCTGCGATACCTGCGGAGGGCGGGTAGGGTCGCTGCATGAGTTCGACGGCCACAATAATTTATGGAGAAGGTCTAGGGAAGCACAAGTGGAGCAGCCACCATTGAAAACGAACGCACTCCTGATTCGGCTCTCGTCCTTTGCGATCTTGCTCCTTGTTTTCGGCATCACAATCTATCGGGCTAAGGTGCAATCGATTGCTCATGACGAAGCGTTAACTTACGAATGGTTCCTTGATGGGGGCATTTACAAGTTGTTGGCGTTTAACTCTACAAACCATGTCCTGTTTACAATCATTGCTAAATTCTTTGTTAAGGTGTTCGGGGCGAGTGAACTCTCCCTGCGCGCTCCCAGCTTGATTGGCGCTGCAATCTACCTGACCATTGTCTACTTTCTCTGCCGGAGACTTTTCGGAGACAATATTTCGTTCGTAATTTCGGTGGCCATGCTTTGTCTGAACCCGCTCGTCATGGATTTCCTGGCTGCGGCCCGAGGCTACAGCTTGGGGTTGGCCTTTTTCGTCGCTGCCATTTACGCCATGGCCAGAATGGCAGAGCGCGGTATTTTTAACCCGGAAGACGCAGAATGGCGTTGGGGATGTGCTATCTCATCCGTGCTTCTGGCCCTCTCGGTGGCAGCAAATCTCTCAAACCTATTCCCAGTGGCTAGTCTGGGACTTTCGTTTTCCGGGATGGCCTTAGGGTGGTTCAAGAAGCTCGACAACCGCACGTTTCGGGCCTTTGGGCGGCACTTTGTTGTTCCGGGTGTCTTTGTCGGTTTATTCATTCTCTGGCCTTTTCTGATTCAGGCACGCCCAGCGCAATTCAAAATGGGCTTACAACACCCCTCCCCTGCAGGTGATGCTGTTATCGACTTGTTTAATGCATCGTTCCTTTATAGATGGACCGGGGATATCTACTCGACCAGCCTGGGTGCCACTCCTCCCATGCCTGGCAGTTGGCAATACAGAGTCTCGGACTGGGGTACACATGTTTTTCCCCCGTTACTTTTCCTGTTGGTGCTTTTCGGTCTGATTCTGGTCTACCGTTCCCCTACGGAATCAAGGAGCCGTCAGACGGCGCATTGCCGGCTGCTTGGTGTTGCAACCATCGCTTGTGTGGCTTTGACGGTCCTGCTGCGTGTTCTTTTGAACGTAAATTATCCCGTTAGCCGGACCGGCCTGTATTTTGTTCCGCTATTTACGCTCAGCGGCTTGCTCATGGCCCGCGAATTCTCTCTTCGTTTTCCACGCTATCGCTTGAAATGGGTAGGATTGATCGTTGCCGCGGCTGTGGTATTCGATTATGGGTTGTCGTTGAACACTCAATATTTTAGGTACAATGCCTACGATGCGATCTCGCGCCAGCTTTTTCTAATCATTTCGAATGATGCTCGTTCGCGGGGTTTAACGGGTGTGCGAGTGGGTGGCACGTGGTGGTACGAACCGGAAATCAATTTTTACCGGATCAGCCGTCATGCCGATTGGATGTTGCCGTACGATGTCAAGGATCGCTCGTATTGGTGGGAGTCCCCGAATTCTTTGGAGCCCGCGGATTACGATTATTTCGTCTTCACGCCGGCCAGCGACCCGGGCCTCGCGGGTCCTCGCGTACGGACCATCTTCCAGGACAAATCGACGGGGATCACTGTCAACGCGATGTACAAGTGACTTATTTTGAGTCACGCAAATTGTGGGATAACTTTTCTGCGGCTGGTAAGCGAAGGGGGATATCCCTTCGGAAAGAATAGCGCTTTGGCTGCGAAGACCTCGCAATTCATCCGCGCTTTCCAAAAACCATGCAGCCGCTTTATGTCCATTTGTGAAAGGTATGCAGCGAGGAGTTTACCTCTGACAACAAATACCGTTGTGAGGTATCGGCAGTGAATTTATTGTTTCTGGTTCCCGCCATTATCGTGGTCTGGGCTGCCTGCTCGGCTATTTTAATGGGGATCGGTTCGCTGGTATTGAGAAGTTTTTCGCAGGAGAGCCATCCGATCGATTCGTTTTGTTTTGGCATTGGGGTCACCGTTGGGATCCTCGAAATCTATCAATGTTTCCGTCCGATCGATTTTTTGATTTCTGCGATATTGTTCCTGGCGGGTGCAATTGGATTTGCTGCGGACCGTCTCTTGCCGGTCCGCATTCTTTCAAAAATACAATCGAGTAGTTTCGAGGTGCGTGCCGGCTACGCCGCGATCTTGGGCTTAACCGCTTTTCGATCTTCCGGCCCATGCGAACACTTCGACACGGGATTGTATGGGGCCCCCGCGGTGCGTTGGCTGGTTACGTATCCCATTGTGCCTGGTCTGGCAAATTTGCACGGACGGCTGGGCTTCAACTCCTGTTTTTTTCTTTTCGTTGCCGCGCTTCACCACGGAATATTCATAAATTTGTCATACCGAATCATGGAAGGGTTGCTCATTGCCATGGTAGCGCCCTTTGTCATTGAGGCTTGCTTGCACCTTCTGAAGGGCGAGACGAATTCCGCGGGCGATTGGTTCTTGGCAATTCTGTTCGTCCCGCTTGTGTTCAATGCCGCCAGGTCGGATATCGTTGGAACCAACACGGATCTGGCGGCAATGCTGATCTGTCTTCTTGCTGCTTACTTTCTTTTTAGCGCACTGGATGGCGGCATCGCTCCCCAAGCGAAGGAGAGTTTGGAAAGACGAAGGTTGCTCACGGCAATGCTTCTTTTTGCCGTGGCCATTTCCTTCAAACTTTCCATGCTTGTATTCGCGTCACTCGGATGGGCGATCGCGTTGATTAAGCTCCAATGGTTCACCGCACGAGATGAAAAGCGGAAACTGGCGGTTTTGGCGTGTTTGGTTATTTCAGCTGGGGTTTTGATCCCCTGGGTCTTGAGAAGTTTTATCCTGAGCGGATATCCGTTCTATCCAAATAGCTCCTTCGGGATACCTGTTGAATGGCGTGTGCCGAAAACTTCTGTGAATTTGATTGCTGCCGGAGTGCGGGCATGGGCCAGGGCCCCTCATGCAAGTCTCCAGGAAACGATGGGGTATCTCTGGGTCAAGCCCTGGCTCCATGGAACGGTGAGAAGCAGGGAAGGTTTTGGCGTACCAGCGGTGTTCGCCGGGATTGGGTCTCTTCTCCTAGGTGTGAAGAGCCTAAGAAGCAGAAACCATTTTGCGGGAAGAGGGCTGTTGCTTCTCCTTCCCTCCTCGGCAGGTCTTGTCTTCTGGTTTTTCCAAGCCCCAGCTCTGCGATTTGGCGAAGCGGTGATTTGGGTGACTGCGGCGACGCTCAGCGGTTACGGGCTTGCATCGGCTTTGCATGAGACGAGTCTGCTATGGAGACGACTCGTTCTCGCACTGGTCATATTGACGAGTGGCTGGTGTTTGTATCCCCGAACTTTGTGGAATGTATCGTTCCTTCCCGCTGTTAGCGCGCGGAGCTATGACCCCCTTCCGCCATGGGATGCCGATGCCAGAAAAACTCATTCTGGGCTCACGGTTTACATTCCGAAGAAGGATGGCCAGTGCTGGGATGCACCGATGCCTTGTGCCGCGTATTTCAACGAAACGCTCCGCTTGCGCGACCCGGACAATATGAGCAGGGGGTTTGTCTCGGATGGATTTCCTGCGGACGCGGAATGGCTATACCGGGTCAGATAGGCAGGCTACCGTCTGACAATATTAGCGCAGAGATGAGAGCCTCGATCCCAGGGCAATATCACTTGTTATGGCGGATAATCCACTATTTCGCATCGGAACCTCAATTGACCTGGATGGGCTGACGCTCGCGTGATGAAGGGCGAACTCCAGTCACCTGTATTTCCAGGCTCAGGGTAAACGTCCGCGCTCGCCTGACTCCCAGAGCGGCCAGAGGCCCGCGATCTTCATTTGCTGGTCCAGACCCGAAGCTTTTAACAAGGCCTCAATCTCGGCGCGAGATTGCCGCGGCGCCAGCGGCGCTACGCGCTCGGCAATCCCGAACGCCGTGACGCCTGCAATCGCCGTGTTGATCTTCAATTGAAGGATGTCAACCTTGTCGAAGGTGTCAGAAGCGGCGTGATAATTTGGCAGGTAGTTGGCTTCTTCCTGATTGGCGATCAGCGTGGGCACGCCTTCCACCAGGAAATCGAAATTATCAGTTCCGAGCGGCGCATCGAGAACGTGTTGGGTGACGCCCCAGGACTCCAGCGGTTTCAGAGCTTCCCGCACGCCCGCTTCGATTTCGGGCCTGCCGCTCAGCATGTATCCCGGCACGCGGCCAATCCCCGCATCGAAGACAACCGCGGCGCGCGCGCGGTCGAGTTCCGCGCGGTGCGCGCGTGCGTACGCCCACGACCCGAGCATGCCCTGCTCCTCGCCCGTAAAAAGTGCGAAGCGAATCGAGCGGCGCGGCCGGATTCCGGTCCGCTGGATGTCGCGTGCCGCTTCGATCACCAGCGCGGCGTTGCAGCCGTTGTCCAGCGCGCCGGTGCCAAGCTCCCAGGAATCGAGGTGCGCCCCCAACAACACCCATTCGTCCGGCTTCTCCCGGCCCTTGATTTCCGCGATGACGTTTTCCTGCTCTGCCGCGCCGCCTATCCGGTTCGGAAGGTCGAGGCGGGCGCGAACGCTCTGGCCCGCCGCAAGGAAATGTTCGAGCCGCAACGCGTCTTCGCGTGCAAGAATTGCCTGCGGAAGAGCATCTATCTGTCCCGTGAAAGCATTAGCGTGCCGGTAGAGCAGCATTCGTTCGCGCGTGGACATCCACAGGATCGCCGTCGCGCCGGCGCCCTTCGCCCGCTGGATAATGCCCGGCGCTTTCATGTACTCCTGGAAAAGATCGTCCCACGTTCTCAACAGCTCCGAGTGAACCAGGAGAATCGCGCCTTTTGCAGACGATCCCAGCCGCGCGAAGTCGGCTTCGGCGCCTTGCCCCGCGAAAATCACGCGGGCCTCGACGCCACCCGCGGGTGTGGCGGGCGCCCAGGCGACTGAAACCAGATGCACTGGAAATGGCGCCGGGGAAAGAACCTCCAGGCGCGAGGCGCCTTCCGACCAGGTCGCTGGCATTGTGTACTTCTCGGTGTGGACATCAACGCCCGCATCGCGAAACGCGGCCACGCCCCAGGCTACGGCGCGCGCCGCCGCTGGCGTGCCGCTCACGCGTCCCCCAATCTCATCCGTCAGGCGGCGGAAATTTTCCGCGAGCGGCGATTCTCCCATCGCATTCTCGATAATCTTCGGAGCGACTTGTTCGCAGAGGTTTTCGCCTGTAGCGGAGCACGCCTGCGTGTTTGACTGAGCCGCGGCGCGGATGCGCGCGAGCGGATCGGGCTGCGCGGAAGGCAACTGCGCCGCAGCGGAAAGAGTCGCGGTGAGAAAAGACAATGGCAGGATGGCAACGCAAATCTTGTTCCAGCGCATGCTGCTCCCCTTATGGTCCTCTCGGTTCTCAAATCCCGTGCAAAGTCAGGATTATAGCCCACCAAAAACATGACGGCAGCCACCGTTTCAACGCGGCTTTCTCTTTCCCATCCGGCCCTCAGAATCGACAATTGCATCGGCCACGCGGACGGCGCAGGCGATTTCGGCGACGTCGTGGACGCGCACGATGTGCGCGCCGCCGAGGATGGACGCCGTCACTGTGACGGCGGTGCCCAGCAGTCGCTCGCTCGGAGGCCGCGGCGGCTCTCCCGGCCGGGCCAGTGCTTTGCCGAGGAAAGCTTTTCGCGATGTGCCTATCACGATGGGGCAGCCGAGACGCGCGAACTCGGGAAGCCTCGCGAGGATTTCGAAATTCTGTTCATGGGTCTTGCCAAATCCAATGCCGGGGTCGAGCAGGATTTGTGATTTCGCGAGGCCTGCGCGCCTCGCCCTATCGAGGGCGTCGCGGAGTCCCGCCATCACGTCGCGCACCGCATGGCGGGCAAACGGACCGCGTTGCATTGTGCGGGGATCGCCGCGCATGTGCATCAGGATGACCGGCGCGCGGGCGCGGCGCGCGACATCGGCTAGACGCGGGCCGTCGCGCAATGCCGAAATATCGTTGACCATTTCGGCGCCGGCGGCCAGCGCAGCTTCGGCGACTTCCGGCTTCTGCGTATCCACCGAGATCGGAATGCGCAACTTGCCGCGCAGTGCTTCGAGGACGGGCAGGATGCGCGAGAGTTCGTCGCTCGCCGAAACAGGCGCGGCTGCGGGGCGCGTGGATTCCCCGCCGATATCGAGGATGTCTGCGCCGTCGCGTTCCAACTGCAGCGCCTGGGCGATGGCCGCCGGCAAATCCAGGAAAGCTCCGCCGTCGGAAAAACTGTCAGGGGTAACGTTCAGCACGCCCATGATCAGGGTGCGCTCACCGAGCCTCAATGTGCGGGAGGGCAGACGCAGGCGAAACTGTTTGCGGTGGAACACAGAACGTAATCATACAGAAAGGGACCCCGAGCGTGTTAGCGGAACAGAATGGATGGGGGTGCGCGGCGGACGTCTTCATGGAACACGTAACCCGGGAGACGCGCGGGGCATCTTAGACAGTGTGGTACGATCACTGCACGGTTTTGAATCCGCACTACAGGGGAATAGGTCTGTTCCAGACAGATCAGGGAGATGTGGGCTGAATGAGGGTGTCCAGGGTCGTTCGAACGATGGTGGCGTTATTGGCGGTCTTGGCGGGCGCCGCAGTTACAGCGCGTGCCGGCGGGGGGGCGTCCCAACAGAATAGTTGGACGCTCGAAAGCGTGCTCAAACAGCTCGATATGCAGGCAGGGGAGTTCCACAGCCTGACGGCGGATCTCGAGCGCACGAAAGTGACCGTCGTCGTTAACGATAAGTCCACTGAATCCGGGCGAATCTACGTGCGCCGCGACGACAAGATGCGCATCGAGTTGACGCATCCGGATCCGCGAACCATCCTCCGCGACGGCGACAATTTTTACATCTACAACCCGAAAATTCACCGCGTCGAGGAATACAATATCGGCAAGAAAAAATCCCTCGTAGATCAATTTCTGCTGCTCGGCTTCGGGACGTCCGGCTCAGAACTGAAGAAGAGTTACACAATGACTCTGCAGGGTGAAGAGACCCTCGACAACCGGAAGGTCGTCATACTGGAGCTGTTGCCGAAATCGGACGATATTCGAAACCAGCTTTCGAAAATCCAGTTATGGATCGACGAATCCACCTGGCTTCCCGCGCAACAGCAATTCTACGAGACAGGCTCTGGCGACTATTTCATCATCCAGTACAAGAACATCGCGCGCAACGTGCGGATCGCCGATTCGGAATTCAAGCCCCATTGGCCGCATGGCACCTCCCGAGTGAGACCCCAAGGCTAGAAACACGAACGCGCTGCCGCAACTCCCTGACCTCGCTTCGCGCAATCTGCCCCGTCTTTTTCTCGCGCGCTCCAACGAGCGCTCGCATTTTCCACAAGAACTTTGTTGTAGCCGTTGGCCCGTTCCATCGCATGCAACCAGAGCAGTCGAGTAGCACAGGCCCCGACAGGGTCGGGATCTTCGACTTCAGCCTGTGCGGTCTTGCTTTGCGCTGCGTTCAGAAGAAATCACACAGACTTCAGAGTCTGTGTGGCTACATGATTTGACAGGGCAGGTATACTGCGCGCAGGAGGTCTGCGCGATGCCGAATTTTTACGAGTACAACCCAGAGCAAGGGTATTTGTTGCCACCGAGCGTGCGAGCAGTGTTAGGGGAGA
>JBGOZP010000013.1:0-89147 GCA_041480265.1 Terriglobia bacterium
CCAGAGGAGATCGAGAGAACCGAAAGCAGAGAGTCAAAATCACAAGTCGGGCCGTGCGAAGGACTAAAATCTGAGGCCTATGGGCTCGCGGAACCAAAATAAAGACTTTTTCCGCAAGCTGTAAAGCCGCGACCCACAAAGAGAATTCATACAATCACAAATCGTGTAATCGTACATCGTGAAATTTCAAATCAAAACATTGCAGCCAGAATGAGCCTCTTTGCCAAACTCGAGCCGGAAGACAGCCAGGCCGCCGCCGCGGCGCAGCCGCTGGCGGAGCGCATGCGGCCTCGCACGCTCGATGAATTCACGGGACAAGAATCTCTTCTTGGGCCAGGGAAACCCCTGCGAACGCAAATCGAACGGGACGACATCGGGTCGATGATCTTGTGGGGTCCGCCGGGATGCGGGAAGACGACGCTGGCGCGCCTGATTGCGCGCATGACGCATTCGGACTTCATCGCGTTCAGCGCCGTGCTCACCGGCATTAAAGAAATCAAAGACGTGATGGCCGCGGCGGAACACACGCGGCGGGCCGGACGGCGCACGATCGTCTTTGTGGACGAAGTGCACCGGTTCAACAAGGCCCAGCAGGACGCTTTCCTGCCGCACGTGGAAGCCGGAAACATCATCCTGATCGGCGCGACCACTGAGAATCCCTCGTTTGAAGTGATTGCACCGCTGCTTTCCCGGACACGCGTGTACGTCCTCCTGGCGCTTTCGACGGAGCAAATCGAAGGCCTGCTGCGCCGCGCGATCGCGGACAAGGAGCGCGGCCTGGGGAAGGAAAATATCGAGATCAGCGATGAGGCCATCCAACACATCGCTGTGTTTTCCGGCGGCGATGCTCGCGCTGCTTACAACACGCTCGAAGCCGCTGTGCGGGCCGTGCAGCCGGACTCCCAAGGCAGGCGCGCGATTACTCGAGAACTCCTTGCCGAATTACTCCAGCGCAAATTCCTGCTGTATGACAAGTCGGGAGAAGAACACTACAACCTGATTTCCGCGCTGCACAAGTCCGTGCGGAATTCGGACCCGGATGCTTCGCTGTATTGGATGGTTCGCATGCTGGAGTCCGGCGAAGACCCGCTGTACATCGCGCGCAGGCTGGTGCGCATGGCGAGCGAAGACATCGGATTGGCCGAGCCGGGCGCGCTCGCCGTCACCATTGCGGCGATGCAGGCCGCGGATTTTGTCGGACCGCCGGAGGGAAATCTGGCGCTGGCGCAAGCCGCCGTGTACCTGTCGCTCGCGCCAAAATCAAACGCGATCTATACGGGATACGGGTCCGTGGCCGCGGACCTGGAACGCACCAGCACCGAGCCGGTGCCCCTGCATCTCCGCAACGCTCCGACCGGCCTGATGAAAAACATCGGCTACGGGAAGGGATATCAGTACGCGCACGATCAGGAAGACAAAGTGACCGGCATGACTTGCCTGCCGGAATCTCTGGCGGGAAAGACTTACTACCACCCCACCGACCAGGGATTTGAAGCGCGATTGAGGCTGCGCCTGGAAGAGATTCGACGCATCAAAGCTAAGCGGAAACCGCAATCATGATGGGACCGCGGATTATATGGGGCAAGAACATTCAACACAGAGGACACATCGCAGGAAAAACTAATCGAGCGCGCTTCGAGGCGCTTCTGGGGCGCGATACGAGATTCTATCTCTCTGGTCTTGCCGCAATTCCCTTCCTGATTGGTATGATCTTTTTATTTTCCGCTAATTGTAAAGCGCAGGACAATCCGGCGTTTAAGATTGATGAGAACATCACGCGGTTCGCTTATTCGGCTGGCGGGCGGATCGCGTATGCGGCGCGGCATGTTTTTTCGGTCAAGAAGATTCAACTGCAACGCGACGACATCTGGATTGCAGAGCCGGACGGCAAGAGGCATCGCATTTTGCTTGGCGAAAAGTTTGTTCGCGGATCGGGACCGTTCAGCTACACCGTGCGCGGCCTGCGGTGGTCGCCGGACGGAAGCAAACTCGCGGCTGAACTGGGAACCAGCGAAATGATCAATGAGGATGGCGACACGCGCGAAGGAGTGATGACACTCCTGCTCGATGACGCCGGGAGGGAAATCACGATTGCAGAAGCCGATAGCGTGATTCCCGGCGCAACGACTGCCTGCTGGCTGGCTGATAGCGCAACTGTGGTCTATTTGACGGAACTGGCACAGGCGCCTGCGCAAGCACCAGCATCGAAACCACCGTCAATCCCGCCATCCAGCAAACTTTTTACGTTGAATCGCGTGAAGATCCTGGCGGGGGGAGGAGGGGCGCTGTTTCAGGGGCATTTGTTTTCTGCGGTGGCATGCGATGTGCAGAAAGACAATGGTGTAGCCATCGAACGCGACCAGGGCATGACCGGACCTCAGCGGCTGGTGGCGCTCGACCTGGGGCGTGAGACTTCACGCGTGATGGCGACGCTCGAAGATTACGCGGGAGGCCTGACAATCTCTCCATCTGGCAAAAAGGCGGCGTACTGGATCAACAACGAGCAGCTCGAAGTGCGCGACATTGATGTTCCCAACCGCAGGGCGCGAGTGCGGGTTGCGTTCGGAACTCTAGCGTGGTCAGCAAACGAATCTCGCGTCCTGGTGAAGCGCGGACCAGCGCTTCGCTCGGGTGGCCTGGTGTGGGTGGCGCTGCCGCCCTTGGAAGATGTGGCGGCGGGAACTGCTCCCGCTACGGCAGAGGTTGTGCCGCAATCCATTTTGCACGATCTGGAGTTCCGCCAATTTGATATTTCACCGGATGGGAAATCGCTGGCCGTGGTGGAGCCTGGAAAGCGCAACCTGCTGGTGTATTCGCTGCCGTGAACCGCTTATAGACTGTCCTGCCTTCGAGAGCTATTGGTGGAGTTTATAAACCTCCTTCGCGATGCAAAGGTCCATGACCACGAAAAGTCCGGCACGGCGCGCGATCTCGGCGGAAGGTTCGTTCACGACGCCTTCCTGCATCCATATCGCGCGCGCACCGATACGAATCGCTGCTTCGACGACTTCGGGGACAAGCTCCGAGCGGCGGAAAATATCTACGATGTCAATTTTTTCCGGGATGTCTTCCAGGCGGGCATAACATTTCTCGGCGAGGATCGCTAACTCATGGGGATTGACCGGAATGATGCGGAAGCCGGCCGACTGGAGATATTGCGCCACCCCAAAACTGGGACGAAATGGCTTCGACGAGAGTCCTACGATAGCGATCGTTTTTGACGAAGCGAGTAGATCGGCAATCGCCACATCGCCGTCCGCCCGATTGAGCATTTCATCTTGCGGCATCACCGTAAGCTTTCCGAGCAGATGCTCACTGGGGACGGCGGCGCCGCGCACGTTGGTCCTTCGGCGTGGGCGACAACGGGCGTTTGTTTTCGAGCGCCAAGTCGATCGCGCGAGAGAGTTTCGCCACTTCCTGCGGCTCCAGGCGGCGGTAATGGCCTTCCGGAACAGTATCAACATCGAGCGTCGCAAGCTTCATGCGCTTCATTTTTTCCACGCGGTGACCAATGTTGAGCAGGGTGCGCCGTAGCAGATCGCGGCGGACCCCCGAGAATTGCACTTCGTACCAGGGATTTGGCGGATTCTTCCCGGCAGCGTACGGCGCGCGCAAAGGGACAATATTCCCCCGCACGGAACTCGCCAGACTCTTGATCTGGGTTTCGCTGAGACGCCCTTTCACCTTGATCCAATACGTTTGTTGGAGGTTCGGCGACGCTTTTAACATGCGGCTGGCAAGCTCGCCGTCGCTCGTAAGGAAGACAGCTCCACTGGCGTTGTAATCCAGGCGGCCCACCGGAAATACGCGCTCGGAAACGCCGACAAGCAAATTCCGCAAAGTGCGGCGACCTTCGGGGTCGGCCAGTGTGGAAACAATTTGCGGAGGCTTGTGGAGGAGTACGTAGACGCGCGGCTCGGAGGCACGAGCAACTTTGCCAGCGGCTTCGATCCTGTCGTGGTCCGGGTCGGCCTTGGCGCCTAGTTCAGTGACGATCACGCCGTTGACGCTCACCTGACCGCTCAGGATCAGCTGTTCGGCGTGGCGCCGGGACGCAATCCCGGCGCGGGATATGATTTTTTGCAAACGTTCAAGCATGGGTTTGTCTACGAAGCGCTTTCCGCACTGGTGTGCTCCAATTTCTGTTTTGTTTCTACGTCAGTGGAACTCTGTGAATCGCTGGGGGCGATCGGTTCCTCGGATCGGCTTGCTTCGCTTACTGGAATTGCCGCGACATCCTCATTCTGGCGGGCTCCAAGTGGAGCCCCCACCCGCGCGTCCAACGATTCCGGCTCCGGCTCGATGGGCGCAATCCCCTCGTCGGCGCCCAGTGCGGCGCGCGCGAGTTGTTCGAATTCCTTGAGGCTCGGCAGCTCATCGAGATCCGAAAGTCCGAAGCGCATGAGGAATTCCTTCGATGTCCGGTACAGGATGGGCCGCCCCATGACGGCCTTCCGGCCGGCCGTGGTGATCAAGCGCTTTTCGAGCAGCGTCTTGATGACTCCGGAAACATTTACGCCGCGAATTTCCTGAATCTCGGGGCCGGTCACGGGCTGGCGGTAGGAAATCACGGCAAGCGTTTCGAGCGCCGGCATCGTCAGACGCAGCGGCGGGCGGAGACTCTTGATGAATCGTCGCACGACGTCGTGGTGCTGCGGCTTGGTATAGAACTTGTAGCCGCCGGCCACGCCGCGGATTTCGACGCCGCGATCTTCGACCGCGTAGCTGGCAATCATCTCGTCGAGCGCTCCCCGGACGACGTGCTTCTCTTCGCCGACGGCGTTGGCGATCTGGTCCAGCGTGGCGGGCTCGTCGGCGGCGTAGATAATAGCTTCGAGCGCGCCTTTAAGTTCTGCAGGGTTCATGCTCATTGGTATTGTTCGTCAATTCCTCGAAGTGGGTCTTGCGGCGTTTCGCTGATCGCTTCACCGCCCGCGAAGACCACGTCGAACATTTTGTGCTTCCGCAATCGAATCTCTCCGAACTGCTCCTGCTGCACCATGAGAATGGCCTGCAGGCGCACCAGTTCGAGAACTGCAAGAAGAGCAACGATCATCGCATGGCGCGACGCGCAGGATTCAAAAAACCTTACCAGCTCGATGCCTTCGTCCGATGTGACCAGTTGCTGGCGCAGCAGTTCCATCATCTGCGCCACGGTAAATTGATCGTGGCGCAAATCGATTTTGACGACTTCCTTGCGGCGCTCCAGCACCTGCTGGAAGACTTTGACCAGATCCACCAGCGAAACAATCAGATCGCCTTCGGATTCTTCTCCCTCGTAGAGCGAGCGGTCCGGCTTCGACCAGACGTTCTCTTCGATCTGCTGGCGTTGGTGGAGCAACTGCGCCGCGCTCTTGAACTTTTCGTGCTCGACGAGGCGGTGCACCAGATCGGCGCGCGGGTCTTCCGCCGCTTCCGGGCCGGCGAGCGGGTCAGGCGGAAGCAGCATCTTCGATTTGATGTAGATGAGCGTCGCGGCCATGTAAATGAAATCGGCCGAGATGTCCATGTCGAGCTGCTCGAGCTTGTGGAGATAGTCGAGATACTGGCCCGTGATCTTCGCGATCGGGATGTTGTGGATGTCAATTTCCTGCTTCTTGATCAGATCGAGCAGGAGATCGAGCGGGCCGTCGTACATTTCGAGATGAATTTTGTAGGGTGACGCCATGTCAGTCTCCCCCCTTGGTGTTTTGCGCGGAGGATTTCCGCTGTGCCACTTCTTCGCGCTTCTCTTTCCAATCGAAGACTGCTTCGCGGACGCGAGACATTGTTTTCTGCGCGACTTCGCGCGCCTTGACTGAGCCCTCATCAATAATGCGCAGGACCTTGCCGGGATGCGCGGCATATTCCTCGCGGCGCGCCCGGATCGGCTCGATCCACTTGATCAGGTTGCCGGCCATCGCCGTCTTGCACTCGATGCAGCCGATCCCGGCTGTGCGGCAGCCTTCCGCTGACCATTTTAGCGTTTCAGGCGGTGAATATAGCTTGTGCCAGTCGTACACCGGGCAAACATCCGGATTGCCGGGGTCGGTGCGGCGTTTGCGCGCCGGGTCAGTCATCATCGCGCGTGATCGGGTGCGGATCGATTCATCGGATTCGCTCAGCGTGATGGCGTTCCCGTAGCTCTTGGACATCTTCCGGCCATCCGTGCCGGGAATGCGCGGCGTTCCCGTCAACAGGGATCCGGGTTCGCGAAGAATCGCCGAGCGGCTGAAAAAGTGGCCGTAGTCCTTAACAGAATCCAGGAAGTTTTCGACCCCTTGTTCGAGAGCGCTGGCCCTCAATGAATTCGATAGTTCCCTTCTCTGCTCCTCCGTGAAGGCGCTGCCATTCGACGGCAGAAATTTGGAGGCGTGCGTTACACGCGCCAGAACTTGCGCATTTGCGGGCGCGAATAATTCCGGCTTGATCCTGAATCCGTAGAAGAAATCGAACCTCCGGACAATTTCACGGGTCAGCTCGATATGTGCCACTTGGTCTTCGCCCACGGGAACAAGGTCGGCGTCGTAGATCACGATGTCCGCGGATTGCAGGACCGGATAGCCAAGGAAACCAAATGTGTGAAGGTCCTTGTCTTTCACATTTTCGAGCGCTTCTTTATACGTGGGGACACGTTCGAGCCAGCCTAACGGCGTCACCATCGAGAGCAGCAGGGATAGCTCGGCGTGCTCGGGGATGGAAGACTGAATGAACATCGTGCATTTCGCGGGATCGAGGCCCGAGGCGAGCCAATCGGTGGCGATCTCGATTGTGTTTTGCGCGACTTGCGATGTGTCGGCGTAGTCGGAGGTGAGCGCGTGCCAATCGGCGATGAAGAAGAAGCATTCGAATTGCGGATCGTTTTGGAGCTTGATCCAGTTTTGGAGCGCGCCGAAATAGTGACCGATGTGGAGGCGCCCAGTGGGGCGCATGCCGCTCAGAACTCTTTTGTTGTTGGCGGTGGTCACTCTAGCGGACTCCCATTCCCGGCGCAGCGCCAGCGCGCGCCAGCAAATCGCGCGCAATGATCAGGCGCTGGATTTCGCTGGTGCCTTCGTAGATGGTGATGACGCGGGCATCGCGGTACATGCGTTCGACGTCGGACTCGCGCGAATAGCCGAGGCTGCCGTGGACCTGGACGGCTTTGTAGACGACGCGATTCACCATTTCTCCCGCATAAAGTTTTGCGCGCGAAGAATAGGGGCCAAGGCGCGGAGCGCCCGTATCGCGCATCCATGCGGCATTGTGCACCAGGGCGCGCGCGGCTTCAATTTCGGTCTGCATGTCTGCAAGCATCCATTGTACGGCCTGGAAATCGCCGATTGCTTTCCCGAATGCGCGGCGCTGCTTCGCATACGCGGCGGACGCCTCGAGCGCGCCCTGCGCGATGCCGACCGCCTGCGCGGCGATGCCGACCCTGCCGCCATCGAGCAGTTCCAGCGCGATCTTCAGTCCCTGGCCTTCTTCGCCCAGGCGATTTTCTTCCGGGACTTCGCAATCGGAAAACGCGATTTCGGCCGAACGCGAAGTGCGCAGTCCCATCTTATCCTCGTATCGCGCTACCCGGAAGCCGGGAAATGACGGCTCGACCAGAAATGAGGTTACGCCTCTTGTGCCTGCGGAAGGATCTGCCTTCGCAAACACGACGTAGACGCCGGCTTCACCGCCATTGGTGACCCACGATTTCGTTCCATTCAGGCGATATACGTTGCCACGGCGTGTGGCCGACGTGGCGATCGCCGCGGAATCGGAGCCGGCCTGCGGCTCGGTGAGGCAGAATGCGCCGAGGATTTCTCCACAGGCCAGGCGCGGCAGATATTTCCGGCGCTGCGCTTCTGATCCATACTTAAGAACCGGCAGCGCGGCTAGCGAATTCGTGACACTCAGAGCGACCGCCATCGCGGCGTCCACGCGTGCGACCTCCTCGAGCGCCAGCACGTAGGAAATCGTGTCCGCGCCGGCGCCGCCCCACGATTCGGGAATCAACATGCCGCAGCAACCAAGCTCTCCCAGCGCGCGCAGTTCGGTCGAGGCAAATTGCTCTTCGCGATCGCGCGCGCGGATCGTCGGGCGCACCTCGGTGTCCATGAACTGCCGAACCGTGTCTCGAATCAGGCGTTGATCGTCGGTGAGGGAGAAGTCCATCGCGCAGCGTGTAGAAATGATGCTAGCACAAGAAAAGGGCTTTCAACACAGAGGACACAGAGTAGGAAGGAGACAAGATTTCCGAGTTTGGAAGTCGTTCCGATTCGTTGCAGGCACGAATCGATGCTTTTCTCTGTGTTCTTTGCGCCCTCTGTGTTGAATGCTTTTAGTTTTCGATGCGAGGCGGCTACATCTTCAGCAATTCGCGCAGTCGCCTGGTTTGCGCGCGGCTTACGGGGACTTCGGTGTTGCGCTTGTCGGCCATTTTGAGCATGTAGCTCGACTTGAACCACGGCACGACTTCCTTGATGTGGTTGATGTTGACCAGATAGGAGCGATGCGCGCGCCAGAAGATTTCCGAGTCAAGCGACTCCTGCAACTCTTCGATGGTGCGGTAGTTTGACGTGCCTTCGACCTCCCGCGCAAACACGGTGATCGTGCCGTCCTCGATCGAGGCAAAGATCACCTCGTCGGCATCCACCAAAAAAAGCCGCTGCTGCGTTTTCACGAGGAGTTTCACAGGCGGCGCTTTCGCGGCGCCCATCTGGCTGACCAGCGTTTCGAGACGCTCGGTCGGCGAGGCGTCGGCCTCGAGCGCCTTCTTGGCCCGCAGGATGGCGCGGGCGAGACGCGTTTTCTCGAACGGCTTCAACAGATAATCCACCGCATTCACTTCAAACGCTTGCACCGCGTAGTTATCGAACGCCGTCGCGAAAACGATTTGCGGGAGTTTGGCCTTGCGGTCCATCAGCTTCTTGATGACGCCGAAACCGTTGAGGCCTGGCATCTGGACATCGAGGAAGACAAGGTCCGGCGAATGTTCTTTAATGAGCGCGAGAGCTTCCACGCCGTTTTTACCCTGGCCGACCAGATGCACCTCGGGAAAACTTTTCAGCAGGTATGCAAGCTCATCGCGCGCCGGCTTTTCGTCGTCTATGATGAGTGTGTTTATGAGCATGACTGGGCATAGCGTAGGGCTCGGCTAGTATATGCGACCCCGAATTTGCATTCAACCGGCGCGTGCGTTCGGCCGAATCGGAGAGACATTTAACACAAAGAGCGCAGAGGACGCCGAGTGCGGAGAGCCCGTTGAAATTATTTCATGGTATTTGCCGGGCGCGACGATAGAATTTCAGCCGCACGGGCTGGAGAGCACGACCTGAAGAGTGTCGCCCTTCAGGGCACGACGGAACATGAACGCATGTGCCCGCCTGAAGGCGGGCGCTACGTGGAAGAAAGCCACTCAGGGGAGGCGTTCTTGGCGAATAGACGGGCAAAACTTCTGAAGAGCAAGACTCTGTATACGGGCAAGGTGTTCCGCTTGCAGCGCGATACGGTGATCGAGCCGGGAGGCGTCCGGGCGGATCGCGACATCGTCGTGCATCCCGGATCGGTGGTCGTGCTGCCAATTTTCCAGGACGGCCGCGTGCTCTTGATCCGGCAATACCGGCACACGGTGGGAGATTTTCTGTGGGAGCTTGTGGCCGGGCGCAAGGAACCCAAGGAAACTCCGGGCGCAGCCGCCCGCCGGGAACTGCTCGAGGAAACCGGATACACGGCTCGGCGTCTGCGCCAGATGCTGCACATCATCCCGACGCCGGGTTTCGTGAAGGAGTGGATGTGGATCTTCGCGGCGGAGGGACTTGCCGAAGGCGCCGCACAGCCGGAAGAAGACGAGAAGATTATTCCGCGAATCTTCACGTTAAAACAAGTGGACGCGATGATTCGGAGCGGGCGGCTGTGCGACGCAAAATCCATCGCGGGATTGCTCTACTACATGCGCTATGTTGCGCGGGTTCGTTAGCGAACATTCGCGCGCATGGAGGAGAAAGTTCCCGTGTCAATCGAGGTAAGGCGCGACACCAGCGGCATCTTCGAATGATTTGCCAGCCTCGCTTACAACAGTCGGCAAAAGATTTTTCGTTCTGCGCTTGAAACGCGGGCGCGCGTAGCATAGGATTTCGGCAAAGCTTCAGCTCCGCACAGATGTCGCGGAGAGAAAGGCGGACATGACTGTAAGAGATTTCATCCGGCACCATTACCGGCACTTCAACGCGGCAGTCGTTGTGGATGCTTCCGAGGCGTACAGTACGCATCTGGCGCAGGGCGGAAAGATGTTCATGACGATAGCCGGCGCGATGAGCACGGCGGAACTGGGACTCTCGCTCGCAGAAATGATCCGGCAGGACAAAGTTCACGGGATTTGCACGACGGGCGCGAATCTTGAAGAAGATATTTTCAACCTGGTTGCGCACAACCATTATGAACGGGTGCCGCACTATCGCAATTTGAGCGACGCGGACGAAGTGGAGCTGCGAGAGCGCGGCATGAACCGGGTCACTGACACGTGCATTCCGGAAGAAGAAGCGATGCGCCGGATCGAGCGCCAGGTGCTGAAGCTCTGGCAGAAGGCCGATAAGGAGAAGCAACGCTACTTCCCGTACGAATACATGTACCAGCTGATCCGCGGCTGCCACATCAAGGAGTTTTATGAGATCGATCCGAAGGATTCCTGGCTGATCGCCGCGTGTGAGAAAAATCTGCCGATTTTCACGCCCGGCTGGGAAGATTCGACGCTTGGAAATATTTTTGTCGCGAATGTGATCCGCGGCGACGTCTCGAGTTTTCATGTGGTGAAGTCGGGAGTCGAGCAGATGGCCGCGCTGATCGACTGGTACCGGCAGAATTCGGCCAAGCAATCGATCGGCTTCTTCCAGATTGCCGGCGGCATCGCGGGCGACTTCCCGATTTGCGTGGTTCCGCTGATTACGCAAGACCTGCGCGAGAAGTGCCGGCTATGGGGCTACTTCTGCCAGATCTCGGACAGCACCACGTCTTACGGCTCCTACAGCGGCGCGGTGCCCAACGAAAAAATCACCTGGGGAAAACTCGACGCCTCCACCCCGCGCTTCGTGATCGAATCGGACGCCTCGATCGTGGCGCCGCTGATGTTTGCTTATATTCTGGGGCAATAGAGAGCCGTTTGGCGCGGCGCGCTGGATGCAAGCATAGGCCCGTCTGGAAACGGGAGCCCCAGAGATTGACTCAGAGCTGCCACACCGTCTCAAGAATCGTTTAGGGCCCACTTATGGAGAACCGCGAAGTCGCGCGCGTCCTGCGCGAAACGGCGCAACTGCTCGAAATCGACGGCGCGATGATCGGCCGCTTTCGCAGCTACGAGCGCGCCGCGGAACTGCTCGACACGCTGCCCGAATCCATCGAAGAACTCGCCGCCGACCGTGAAAAGCTCATGGCTCTTCCCGGCATCGGCGAAGGCATGGCCGATCACATCGGGGAAATCCTCAAGACGGGCGATTATTCGCTTCGTAAAAAACTTCTTAAGAAATATCCCGAGACCCTCCTTGACCTTCTAACCCTGCAATCGCTCGGGCCGAAGAAGGTCGCCTTGCTCTGGAAATCTTTCAAGGCCGGAACGGTCGAACAAGTGGAAAAGCTGGCGCGGGAAGGAAAGCTGCGCGATCTGGCGGGCTTCGGCGAGAAGAGCGAGCAGAATATTCTGAAAGCCGTCGAAGTCTTCAAGAAGTCCGCGGGGCGTTTCCATATCGACGTGGCGGAGGACGAAGCGGAAAAGATTGCCTCTTATATCCGCGCGATGGGCAATCCAATCGAATCGGTTACTCCGGCCGGATCGCTGCGGCGCGGCAAGGAGACTGTCGGCGACCTCGACTTGCTGGTCACACTTATTCCGGGAAAGCACACGCCGAAGACCAGCGAGGCGATTGCGGAGCATATTCTGCAGTTTCCGGAAATCGCTCAGACGCTGGCGCAAGGCGAGAACAAGATCAGCTTTGTTCTGAAGACCGGATTGCAGGTTGACGTGCGGATTCTCGAGAAGGAAAGTTTCGGCGCGGCGTTGCTCTATTTCACCGGTTCGAAGGAGCACAACGTTGCGCTGCGCGGCCGCGCAAACAAAATGGGATACACGCTGAATGAATATGCCCTGGCGACGCTCAAGGGCGAGCGCCCGGTAGCGCGCGAGACCGAACAGGAGATTTACGCCAAGCTGGGACTTGCGTATATTCCGCCGGAGTTACGCGAAAACACGGGAGAAATCGACGCGGCCGCCACACACCACCTGCCCCACCTTATCGAGTTGACCGACATTCGCGGCGATCTGCAGATGCACACGACGGCAAGCGACGGGAAGAATTCGATCGAAGAGATGGCGCTGGCGGCGAAGAAGCTTGGGTATGAGTATATTGCGCTCACCGATCACAGCAAGGCGGTGACCGTCGCGAACGGCCTGGATGAAAAGCGCACGCTCGAGCAAATCAAAAAGATACGCGCCGCCAATGCCAAGGGGCTGGGTATCCGCATTCTCGCCAGCAGCGAAGTGGACGTGTTGAAGGACGGGAGGCTGGACCTGGACGAGGAGGTCCTGGCGCAGCTCGATGTGGTGCTCGTTTCGATTCATTCGTACATGAATCTCGATCGCGCGGAAATGACGGAACGAATCCTCGCAGCGATCGAAAATCCATACACGCAAATTGTCGGGCATCCCACCGGGCGTCTGGTGCTGCGCCGAGAGGCGTACGCCTGCGACATGGAGAGAATCCTGGACGCCGCGCGCGAGCACGGAGTCGTGATGGAATGCAACGCCGCGCCGGAGCGCCTGGACTTGAAAGACACGCATTTGCGGATGGCGCGCGAGCGCGACGTGAAAGTTGTGATCTCCACCGACGCGCACACGACGCGCGGCCTCGCGGCGATGCGCTATGGAGTGCTGATGGCGCGGCGCGGGTGGCTTGAAAAGAAAGACGTCATCAACACGCTTTCGGCCGAGAAACTCCTGACGGCGCTGCGGCCAAAGCAGGGAGCGTCGCCGAGCGGGAAACACCACGCGGCCGCCGCATCCAGCGGCCGTGCGAAGGATAAATCCCGCAAATCCGGCTGAGACCTCGCGTTTCCGGATTGCAAATCGGCGCGCATTCACGCATGATACTGTGTTTGCACGCAGGGGTTCGCAGATCTGGCACCGCGTAAACGAGACGCCTACGCAGTTTCATTGGTCCAGACACTTTCACGAACAGAGGAGAGAAACAAATGCGCAGGCTTTCCGCCATAGCTCCGCCAAAAGGAAAACTTGGAGTACTCACCGTCGGTATGGGGGCCGTGGCGACTACGTTCATGGCCGGGGTCGACCTGGTGCGCCGCAAGAAAGCGCTGCCTGTCGGGTCGCTCACGCAACTCGGCACGATTCGCCTGGGAAAGCGGACCGAAGGACGCGCTCCGGCAATCAAGGAATTTGTGCCGCTTGAAAAGCTCGAAAACATTGTGTTCGGCGGATGGGACATCTTCCCCGACAATGCGTATGAGGCTGCCAAGAACGCGGCCGTGCTCGGGCCGGAGCATCTGGCCGAAGTGAAGAAATTCCTGAGCAAGATTCACCCGATGAAGGCCGCGTTCGACCAAAACTACGTAAAGAAACTTTCCGGCACGCATGTGAAAAAGGCGCGGACAAAGTACGACCTGGCGCTGCAGATCCGCGACGACATTCAGAAGTTTCAGAAGAAGAACCGCGTCACGCGCACGGTGGTGATCTGGTGCGGCTCAACCGAAATCTTCCTCAAGCCGCACGCCGTCTACGCCACGCCCGAGACATTCGTCAAGGCGATGAAGGAGAATCATCCGGCGATCGCGCCTTCGATGCTGTACGCGTGGGCGGCGATTACCAGCGGCGTCCCGTTTGCCAATGGCGCTCCCAATTTGACCGTAGATATTCCGGCAATCACCGAACTGGCGCGGCAGCACGGCGTTCCGATCTGCGGCAAAGATTTCAAGACCGGGCAGACCTTGCTGAAAACAATCCTCGCGCCGGGCTTCAAGGCCCGCCTGCTGGGTATGAACGGCTGGTTTTCGACCAACATCCTCGGAAACCGGGACGGGGAGGTCCTGGACGATCCTGAATCGTTCAAGACCAAGGAAGAGTCGAAGCTCGGCGTGCTCGAGTACATTCTGCAGCCGAAGCTCTACCCCGATCTTTACGGCAAGATTCACCACAAGGTCCGCATCAATTATTATCCGCCGCGCGGCGACAACAAGGAAGGCTGGGACAATATCGACATCTTTGGCTGGCTGGGCTATCCGATGCAGATCAAAGTGGATTTTCTCTGCCGCGACTCGATCCTGGCGGCGCCGATTGTGCTGGATTTAGTCCTTTTTCTCGACCTCGCCAAGCGCGCCGGGATGCGCGGCATTCAGGAATGGTTGAGCTTCTATTTCAAGTCTCCCATGTGCGCGCCGGAGCTGTACCCGGAGCACGACTTGTTCATCCAGTCCATGAAACTGAAGAACACGCTGCGATGGATGATGGGCGAGGACCTGATCACACACCTTGGCCAGGAATATTACGACTGACGGACCCTCTTTCTCCGAATTTTCCAGGCATGCATGGAATGAGGCAGGGGATGGGCCGGACCCCTATCGTAAATCTTGATCCGGCCCTCCTGAATATCATCTACTTTAGAATTTGTTCCAGAGGAACTGGTTGTAGACCTCGTGGTGGTACTGAATTTCGGGCGCCTTGACGAACGTGCCGAGAGCGCGCGGGCAGCGATCAGCCGAGGCCTGCTTCAGGTCCGCATAGCGGCCCTTCACGTCCTCGCCGAGAATCTTCGTCGCCCACGCAGATGCGCGGAAGTTTTCGAGCGCGGTATAAATGTTGTCGGGAAGGTAGCGCTCCGCCTGGCGGATGTTCTTGATCTTCGCGATTTCGCCGTCGATTCCGGTCTTGAAGATCGAATACATCACCATGTAGGGATTCGCATCCGGAGCAACCGAGCGAACCTCCACGCGAGAGCTCTTTTCGTTTCCAATCGGAATGCGAACCATTGAGCCGCGATCGACAGGTGATGCCTTGATCTGGTTCGGCGCCTCGAAGTGCGGGTCCAAGCGGCGATAGGCGTTCACGCTGGGGTTGAGAAGCAGACAGATGTCGTTGGCGTGGGTCAGGACACGATCGGTAAATGACCAGCCGAATTTGCTGAGCTTTTCCTCGCCTTTGGGGTCCCAACAGAGATTCTTCCCCTCCTTGGTGACCGACACATTGGTGTGCATTCCGCTGCCGTTGACGCCGACGACTGGCTTCGGCAGGAACGATGCCGTGAAGCCCATCTTCGTTGCGACTTCGCGGCAAATCAGCTTGTAGAGCTGGATCTGGTCTGCTGCGGCCACTGCCTCACCGTAACTGTAGTTGATTTCGAACTGGGAGGGCGCGACTTCGGGATGGTCTTTCTCATTCTGGAATCCCATGGCGCGCTGCACTTCAGCGGCGGAATCAATGAACGTCCGCAGCGGGTCGCCGGGCAGCGAGTGGTAGTAGCCGCCCGTGTTGACGTATTCGAACTTGCCGGTCTCGCAGTAACGTTTCTCGGCGTCCACGCCATTGAAAAGAAACCCTTCAATCTCGTTGGCCGCGTTGAGCGTATAACCCTCTTTCTTGTACTGCTCCTGGCCAAAGGTCTTCAAGATGCCGCGCATGTCGGCGGAGTACGGGGAGCCGTCCTTGTCGATGACTTCGCCGAAGACCAGCACCTTGCCGGCGCCGAAATAATCGGCGGGACCCCAGTAGAAGGCGCTCCAGTCCATCCCCAGACGCAGATCGCTTTCGCGCTGGGCGGTGAATCCGCGGATCGAGGAGCCGTCGAAGGTCAGGTTGTCCCAGCTCTTGATCAGGAACTTCTTGTCATAGTCGAGCATGTGCAGGCGGCCTTCGAGGTCGCTGAAGAGCACGGTGACGGCCTTGATGCGCTTTTCGTCCGTCAGGTACTTGAGCCGTTCTTCCTGGATTTTGTGGGCCGCAACGCGGTTCTTGCGCTGTTCCTTGGCCTGCAGGTTCAGCTCTTCCAATTCGTCATACGGGATCGCTAAAAAATTACGCAGGTCTGTCGACATGGATCTCCTTAGGTTAAGGATTAAAAAATTAAATTCACCAGGGCAACATAGAGCCAACCCAACAGGGGCTGGTGAACGAAGAGATTATCAAGCGGCTAGTCTGGTCGTCAAATAGAAGATATCTCTCGATTGGTTCTGATTTTGTGATCCTACCGCGGACTGTGTTATTCTTTTAAACTTACGCGATTAGCATTACAACCCACAGAGGGGCATAGACATGAAGCCATCGTATAACGGCAGGGCCATCCCGCAGGACGGAAAGCCGATCGAATATGTGGGAGGAAAATTCATAGTACCCGACCGGCCCATCATTCCCTTTATCGAGGGCGATGGGACCGGACGCGACATCTGGAAGGCGTCCCGGCGCGTTTTCGACGCGGCGATCGAGCGGGCCTACGGCGGCAAGCGAAAGGTGGCGTGGTTTGAAGTGTTCGCTGGGGAAAAAGCGTTCAATGAATTCAAGCAGTGGCTCCCGGACGAAACCGTGAACGCGATCCGCGATTTTCGAATCTCGATCAAAGGACCGCTGACTACACCGGTAGGCGGGGGAATCCGCTCGCTGAACGTCGCGTTGCGGCAGATTCTCGACCTCTACGCCTGTGTGCGGCCCGTCCGCTACTTCGCAGGAGTTCCCTCCCCTGTGAAGCATCCCGAACGCATGAACGTCGTCATCTACCGCGAAAATACCGAGGACGTGTACATCGGAATCGAATGGAGGTCCGGCACGCCCGAAGTGAAAAAGCTGCTCGATTTTCTCAACAAGGAAATGCTGGGCGGAGGGCCAAAGCAAATTCGCGCCGATTCCGGCGTGGCCATCAAGCCGATTTCGCCGACAGGAACCAAGCGCCTGGTCCGCCGGGCAATCCAGTACGCTCTCGAAAAGAAGAGGCGCATCGTAACCCTCGTGCACAAAGGCAACATCATGAAGTTTACCGAAGGCGCGTTCCGCGACTGGGGCTACGACCTGGCCAGAGACGAATTCCGCAACGAAATCATCACGGAACGCGAGAGCTGGATTGTGGACAACCGTGACCGCAATCCACAACTCACCGTCGAGCAGAACGCCGCGATGATCGAGCCGGGATTCGATCGGGCTACGGAAGCTTTTCGCAAGTCCATCTGCGACGAAGTGAAGCAGGTGCTCGACAATATCTATGCGACGCATGGGCAGGGAAAATGGAAGCAGAAGCTCATGATCAACGACCGCATTGCGGACTCGATCTTCCAACAGGTCGTGACGCGCGCCGATGAATACGAAGTGCTGGCCGCGCCCAACCTGAACGGGGACTACATCTCCGACGCCTGCGCCGCTCAGGTGGGAGGATTGGGCATGGCGCCGGGCGCGAATATCGGCGATGGATTTGGTATTTTCGAGGCGACGCACGGCACGGCACCCAAGTACGCTGATAAAGATGTCATCAATCCGTGTTCCGTGATGCTTTCGGGCGTGATGATGTTTGACTTCATGGGATGGCCCGAAGTAGGGCGGTTGATCGAAGCCGCCATCGAGCGCACCATCGGCCAGAAACGCGTAACCTACGATCTCGAACGGATGATGGAGGGCGCCACAAAGCTGAAAACTTCCGAGTTTGCGACCGCCATCATCGAAAATATGCAGCCGCAAACAGTGGCAAAGTAGGGCTGTACTCGCAGTGCGCTGCGCAGGCAAACAAAACGCGCAGCTAAATCTAACTTAAGTGGAACAGGAGAACGGGCTGATGCGGAAGAAGGTAACAGTCGTGGGCGGTGGATTCGTGGGTTCGACAACGGCGCAGCGCATCGTGGATTTGGAGCTGGCCGACGTGGTGCTGACCGATATTCTCGACGGCCCGCCGGCGGGCAAAGGGCTCGACCTGCTCGAGTCCACGCCGATCACACGGTCTAATGCGCGCGTTACGGGCATTTCGACGGCCTCGGGAGATTACCGGGAAACGGCCAACAGCGACATCGTCGTGATCACCGCTGGATTCCCGCGCAAGCCGGGGATGAGCCGCGACGACTTGCTGAAAGCGAACTACGAAGTCATCAAGGCCGTGGTCGAACAAATCGCAAAGCATTCACCGAACACGATCCTCATCATGGTCACGAATCCGCTCGACGCCATGGTGCAGGTGGCCTACAAGGTGAGCGGCTTCCCGAAAAATCGCGTGATGGGAATGGCCGGCGTGCTTGATTCCGCGCGCATGAGCAGCTTCGTGGCCACAGAATTGGGCGTTTCCGTCGAAAACGTGAACTCCTTCGTTCTCGGAGGGCACGGCGACGACATGGTGCCGCTGCCGCGCTACTCCACCGTCGCGGGCATTCCCCTGCCGGACCTGCTGCCCGCCGATCGCATCGCTGCGATCGTGGACCGCACACGCAAGGGCGGCCTGGAAATCGTAAATTATTTAAAGACCGGGTCGGCCTATTACGCGCCCTCTGCCGCAGTTGTCGAAATGGTGGAGGCGATCCTGAAGGACAAGAAGAAGATTCTCCCCTGTGCGGCATACCTGGACGGCGAATATGGCGTGAAGGGACTCTACGCCGGAGTGCCGGTAAAACTTGGGGCGGGCGGCGTCGAGCAGATCATCGAGATCAAGCTGACCACGGAGGAAAAAGCCGCGTTCAACAAGTCCGTGGCTTCGGTGCGCGAATTGGTCACCATCCTCGGGGTCGCATAACGCGGAATTCACAACGGCTGAGGAATCTCTTTTCGATAGGAACCGGGAAAAAGAGGGATTCCTCAGCGCTGAGGCGCGTGAAGAATGACGGGGCGGAAAAAGCCCTTCCACAACCTCTGCTACTTTATCCGTAAAATTTCAGCCGCGGCCAGTCTTTTTGAAGCGTTATCTTGGGCCCCCGGCAGATGTATACGGGCAAATTATTTTCCTCGGGTATCGCGTATTCGTTCCGGATGGTGGCGGCAAGCTCGATATTCCCGAACAGCGCCTGCAGCTTCTCGATGGGAATCCCCACGGTGATGACGACTTCTCCGGTGTATTGTCGCGGCCCCCAGAGGTAGTAGTTATTGTGTCCGCTGATGGGACGCGGCAGGCCGTACGACGGTCCAAAATATTCAATGGCGCCGGCCTGGCCATAATTTCCGGCCAATATCGCGGCCGTGCGCTGGTCGTCCATAGGGAGAGACCGAAAAACGCCGGCCACAACATTCACCTGCTGCTGCCACCCCATCATGTCCGCAAATAGCTGAGGCAACTTCCCGCTCGGTTCGATCTCCACCTGAACGCGTTTCACATCCCAGAAATTAGCGTATGCGGCCGCGGCGTCCACCGGCAGGATAGGCAAAGCCAGCGGCGCCGCGACAATACCGCCTACGACGAGAGGCGCCAGAATGGCCGCCTTGATCCAATGTCTCCCTCGAGGCACGATCCACGCCCCCATCCACGCTTCGATCGCCACCGCGCCCGCGGCAAAAAGCATTGGGTATGCCGGCGCCAGATAATAAATCCGTCCTCGCAAAATTAGAAATTGAACGAGAAGGAATAAGTAGGTCCATCCGAGAAAGCGGTACTGCTTCCCCGCGCCGCTCCCAAGAAAATGCCAGAGCCCTGCCAGGCATATGGGCGTCGCCAGGGGATGCACCAACAGCGCTTGTTGACCGATAAACTCAAGCCAGGACACATGCGCGTTCTTGAACCGGTCCACATTTCGGAGAATTTCGAATGTGGGCCAGTGATTTTCCATCTCCCAGAGAAGATTCGGCAGAAACATTGCGAACGCGATGAGCACCCCAGCCCAGATCCACACGTTTTGCAGGAGGCGCCGTTGGCGGGTCACCAGCAGTGCGAGAAAGAAAGCGAATCCAAAGAAAAGCATCGAGTGCTTGTTCAAAATCCCGACGCCCGCTACCACCCCGAACAACAGCCAGAGCCGTTGATTCCCCGTCCGGATGATTCGCAGAGCGATAGCCACGCAAAGCATCCACAGCACGGGTTCAAACGCATTCATGGAAAGGAAATTGTCCATGGTCAGATAGATGGGGCAAAGGAGCATGGCCGTGCCCGCCAGCAGTTGCGCGTAGCGGCGTCCACCGAGTTCACGGACGATCCAACCTGTAAGAAGTATCTTCGCCCCCGACGATAAGGCCGGGAAAAACCGCAAGGCGCGCAGAGAATCGCCGAACAGCGCTCGTGACAACCGCGCCACCACGGCAATCAGCGGGGCCTGGTCCACATATCCCCAGGCCAAGTGCTGCCCGCAAGCCGCGTAGTAGAGTTCATCGCGGAAATATCCGTAACGCCCGTTGAACAGGAAGTGGATAACGCAAGCGGTGATTGCAAAGCAGGCAGCAACAGCCTGGTCCTTCTCCAGCCACGCGCTCCAGAGGAATCCGCTGGCGCGCACTGGCCCCAGGACGCCCGAGTTTTCTCTGACGAGGGTTCCCGTCTTTTCTAGGCTCGGGGAAACCATTCTACGAGTCCGTTCTGCATTCTGCGATGCGCCAAGCCTGAATCACACTCACGAACGCAACGCGCTCACCCGTGGAAACAACTTCAGTCCGCGCCCGCCTTACTTGGCCGCTGGCGGCTTCGGCGCAGCGGGCACCAGGGTCGCAGTCTTGATGCTGTCCAGTTTCGGGAACATTTCCGCGAGATACGCGCGCCCGCGCCTTCCGATCAGATCCTGGCTCGGGCCGTGACCGTCCGGAGCGCCTTCCCCGTATCCGCTGTACAGTTTATCCACGACCTCCATACCGTCTGTGACCATGCCGAAGGCCGAAAAACCGCTCTGGTCGAGGCGTTCATTATTCCCGTAATTAATGAACACCTGCGTGGTCCGCGTATTCGGTCCCGCCATCGCGAACGAGATAAACCCGCGATGATTGCTTTGCACAACACGATCGTCCTTGATATTGGCCTGCTCCCACGCCTTCGACACTTCCGGGTAGGCGCTCAGTCCGAACTGCGCCATAAATCCCGGCAGGACGCGGAAGAAGGCGGCCCCATCGTAGAAATGATGGCGGACAAGATTATAGAAGCGGTCGGCGCCATTGGGCGCCCAAGCGCGCGTGACCTTGATGCCAAAGTCTCCCGCTGTCGTAACGACTTTCACCTCGTAGACCTCGGGAGCCTTCGCACGCAACGATGCGGGCTGCAGCAGCGCCGGATCAAAAGAAGCAGCCTTCGCTGCCGCGGGCGCCTTCGAGGAAGGCGCGGCTTTCTTCGCGGGCGCTTTGCTCGGACTTTGTGTTTGTGCATGTGCTGCAATAGTAACAAATAAACTTGCAAAGATCAGTATTTTGCTGTAGTGGCGCATGAGAGTCTCTCCGGCTCGTAGTTGCAGAAAGCATTATGCCGCGATTTTTCCCGCCTGACTAGCCCTTCCCCGGCTGCAAGCCGCGGGCGACACGTTCCGCTTCGGCCATCACGCGAAGCACATTTCCCCCCAGGATATTCCGGACATCGGACTCCGCATTACCGCGCCGGAGCAATGATTCGGTTATCTTCGGAAAGTTTGTCGCGTCTTCCATACCCTCGGGCATGAAGGCGCCATCGAAATCAGACCCCAGGCCGACATGACCGGCGCCGGCGAGGCGGGCGGCATGCTCGATGTGCTCAACGATTTTCTCCCAGCTCACCGGCGGCAATTGACCCGCCCGGATCCATTCGTCGCTCAAACGCTGCCCCTCGGCGACCTTGCGCGCCTCGTTCTCCCCGCACTCCTCGCTGATCGCATCGAGGCGTGGAATCCACTCGGAGCCGGGGGACCGGGTTGCGTCCGCATACTGCTGGCTCAAGAAGGCGGTGTGGAAAGTGATGTGCATCACGCCATGATGCGCCGCCAGGGCTTTGATCATGTCGTCGGTCAAGTTCCGCGGGGCATTGCAGATCGCGCGGCAGCAGGAATGCGAGGCGATCACGGGGGCGACAGAGACTTCCAGCACGTCATAAAACGTCTGGTCGGACACGTGAGAAATATCGACCAGCATGCCGAGGCGATTCATTTCACGCACAACTTCCCTGCCGAATTCGGTCAGGCCTTTGTGTCGCGGAGACTGGTTGGAAGAATCGGCCCAGTCGGTTGCCGCATTGTGCGTGAGCGTCATGTAACGCACGCCGCGCGCGAAGAAGTCGCGCAGGACATCGAGATTGTTGTCGATGGCATGGCCGCCTTCGACGCCCATCAGGACGGCAATTTTCCCTTGCGCGCGGGCCGTCCGGACTTCATCCGAGCAGGTGGCGAGCGTCAAGTCAGCCGGGTGCAGCCGAACTTGTTCGAGCACTCCCTCCAGCAGGTTCAGCGCGCGTCGAGTGGCTCGCGGCCCGGCAATCTCAATCGGAACCCAGAGGGCAAAAAAGATTGCGCCGACGCCTCCCTCGCGCATCCGGGGAATATCGACGCTGCCTTCGCGGTCGCGGCGGCCTAGATCCAAATGATCGAAGAGAAATCGCTGCGGTGTATCGGCGTGGGTATCAAAAACGATGCTTGAAAAGTGGATATGGCGAGCGTGCAACGAAATGTCGTCAGCGTCCATGAGAGTCGTACGGCATCCGGCAAGTTCGCGCAAATACCGTGATTTTGGTGCGGATACTCGCTGCAACCCACATAGATTTCGTCAGGGCTACTCGCCGCGATGATGCAGAGTCGCGCAAATCAGGTCGCGGTTCATCTTTCCGATGAACTCGATGGGGATCTTCTTGGGGCACACCGCCTCACACTCTCCATGATTCGTGCAACTCCCGAAGAGTTCCTCGGTCATGGCCGCCACCATGCCGAGCGTGCGGCGGTCGCGTTGCGGCTGTCCCTGCGGGAGTGCATTGAGATGCGTGACCTTCGCCGCCGTAAACAGCATCGCGGCTGCATTGGGGCACGCGGCGACGCACGCGCCGCATCCGATGCAGGCGGCCGCGTCAAACGCTGTTTCGGCCGCATCCTTGGGAACCAGGATCGCATTGGCATCCGGGGCGCCGCCGGTGGGAGCGGTGATAAACCCGCCGGCCTGAATGATTCGATCGAAGGGGGAACGATCGACGGCCAAATCACGCAGCACGGGAAATGCGCGCGCGCGCCACGGTTCGAGCGTCAAGCAATCTCCGTCCTTGAAGAACCGCATGGAAAGCTGGCAAACCGTAGTGCCGCGCCGGCCTCCGTGTGCTACTCCGTTGATCAAAAACCCGCAGGAACCGCAGATTCCTTCGCGGCAATCGTGCTCGAAGGCCACGGGGGGTTCGCCCTTGGCCTGGAGATTTTCGTTGAGCAGGTCTAGCATCTCGAGAAAAGACATGTCCGGCGTCACGTCTTGCACCTGATAGGTGGCGAATCCGCCGGGCGCCTTGGCGTTCTGCTGCCGCCAGATCTTAAGTGTGAGGTTCATGGCTACTTGTAGCTCCTCTGGGCAAGATGAACGTGCTCGAAGGCGAGGGGTTCTTTTTGGAGTTCCCACTGCCCGCCATCTCCCTTCCACTCCCATGCCGACGCGTAGGAAAAGCGCTCGTCGTCGCGCAAGGCCTCGCCATCCGGCGTCTGACTCTCTACGCGGAAGTGGCCACCGCACGATTCGGCGCGTTGCAGCGCGTCCAGGCATATCAGCTCGCCCAATTCGAGGAAGTCCGCGACGCGACCCGCCTTCTCGAGCGACTGGTTTAATTCCTCACCCGAGCCGATGATATTGACGTTGTGCCAGAACTCCTCGCGCAAAGCGGGGATTCCGGCAAGATTGCTGCGCAAACCCGCTTCCGTCCGGGCCATACCGCAATTTTCCCACATCATTCTGCCGAGTTCCTTGTGAATGGAATCGACGGTGCGCTTGCCGCGGACATTCACCATCCGCGCCACGCGTTTCGCAACCTCGTCCTTAACCTCGGCGAACGCGGGGTGGGATGTATCCACCTTTTCGAGCGTGTTCGAGGCGATGTAGTTCGGCAGCGTGTACGGAAGAATAAAATAACCGTCGGCCAGGCCTTGCATCAGGGCGCTCGCACCAAGACGATTGGCGCCGTGGTCGGAGAAATTGGCCTCGCCCGCGACGAAAAGTCCCGGCAGAGTTGACATCAACTGGTAGTCAACCCACAAACCGCCCATCGTGTAATGGACAGCGGGAAAAATGCGCATCGGGACTTTATAAGCATTCTCTCCGGTGATCTCCTCATACATGTCGAAGAGATTGCCGTATTTTTCGCGGACTTGCGCCTCGCCCAGCCGGCCAATGGCATCCGCGAAGTCGAGATAGACACCCTGGCCGCCGGGCCCGACGCCGCGGCCCTCATCGCACACTTCCTTGGCATTTCGGGAAGCCACGTCGCGCGGCACAAGGTTGCCGAAGCTGGGATAGCGCCTCTCCAGGTAATAGTCGCGTTCGTCCTCGGGAATGCCTGCTGGCGCGCGGTTGTCACCCTTCTTTTTGGGAACCCACACCCGCCCGTCATTCCGCAGCGATTCGGACATCAGCGTCAATTTCGACTGATTCTCGTTGCTCACCGGGATGCAGGTGGGATGAATCTGCGTGAAGCAAGGATTGCCAAACAAGGCGCCGCGGCGATGCGCTCGCCAAATCGCGGTGGCGTTGGACCCTTTGGCGTTCGTCGAAAGATAGAAGACGTTCCCGTATCCTCCGGTCGCCAGGACCACGACGTCGGCGGCATGGCTTTCGATTGCGCCGGATACAAGGTCGCGCGTGATGATTCCGCGCGCCCTGCCATTAACGAGAACCAGGTCCAGCATCTCGCTGCGGCTGTGCATCTTCACGCTGCCCGCGGCCACTTGCTCCTCGAGCGCCTGGTAGGCGCCGAGCAATAATTGCTGCCCGGTCTGGCCGCGCGCGTAAAACGTGCGCGAGACCTGCACGCCGCCGAACGAGCGCGTGTCGAGCAGCCCGCCGTACTCGCGCGCAAACGGGACGCCCTGCGCCACGCACTGGTCGATGATGTTCACGCTGATCTGCGCCAGGCGATACACGTTGGCCTCGCGCGCGCGAAAATCGCCGCCCTTCACCGTGTCGTAGAAAAGACGGAAGATGCTGTCGCCGTCGTTGCGATAATTCTTGGCCGCGTTGATCCCGCCCTGCGCGGCGATCGAATGCGCGCGGCGCGGGCTGTCGTGAAACGAAAAACAATCGACGTTGTAGCCTTGTTGGCCAAGCGAAGCGGCGGCGGACGCCCCAGCCAATCCCGACCCTACGATGATGATTCTGTGCTTGCGGCGGTTGGCGGGATTCACCAGCTTCATATCGAAGCGGGCTTTTTCCCACTTCCGTTCAATAGGACCGGATGGAATTTTGGATTCGAGCATCTCTATTCTGGCGGGCTCCAAGTGAAGCCCGCTCCCTCTCCTCTCAGCGCACCCAGCCCGCGAGCACCGAAATGGGCACTGAGATAAAACCGGCGAAAATTAGGATTGCAAAGATCCGGGAAAACTTCCTGAGACTTTTCGAGTTCTGTGCCGTGGCCCAGCCGAGCGTCTGCAACATGCTCCAGATGCCATGATCCAGGTGCAGGCACAGCGCTCCCATGGCAACAATGTAGAACAATGCTATCGGCCAGACGGAGAATCCGGCCACTACGTTCTGGTACACCCTCAGGTCTTCAAATTGGCCCGCCTGGAATCCGACAACTCCTCCGGTGAAGTGCAGGAGATGAAAGACAATGAACACAGCCAACAGCAAGCCGCCCCAGCGCATGGTCAGGGCGCCCCAGGTGGTCTCGACATCTTTTTTGGCGTCGTATCCGACCGGGCGCGCCTGCCGGTTCATGAGTGTGAGCTGCACGGCGGCGGTAATGTGAAGGAAAGCGCAGCTCAGCAGCACGATCCGCACGATCCACAAAAGTTGTCCGTAGCCGAGTTCGGGCCAGCCCACTTCCCGCAAAAATCGCGAGTAGGCGTTGATTTCCTCCGGGCCGGAAAAGATCTTGAGGTTGCCCACCACGTGAGACACAACGAAAAGAATCAGGACGGCGCCCGTCACCGCCATGACAACTTTCTTGCCGATTACACTGCTCCAGAGGGCCATGACGCGATTGCTGGCGACCGCCCGGTGCTGCCTTTCCGCTGACTCTGTCATCTTGCGGCTCCTGATTTCATTCCCCGGACGGAAGTCCGCCAAAATTCCGGCAATTGCTCGACGCGCGATCGTCCATCAAAAGACGCCATAGGCGCAATCCCCTTTAGGAAAGGTGATTTGTGAAGGGCAAATGGGCGGTGATCTGTTAAGTCGACTTCAGTCGCGGGCATCCCGGCTCCGGCTCAGCTCGATCAGAAACCTGAGTATAGGTAATTCCCGCGAACATATCAAGACGTCACCAGCAGGAATATTACAAATATTTGCGGCGTTCCTTTTGGATATAATGGCAGCCGGCAAATCGTTGTTGGAGAATCTTCATGAGCGAACAGCAGGTCACTGATCTCAGGTCTTTGCTGGATACGATGGCGGCGGCAGGCAAGGCGCCGTCCTCGGCGGACCGTGCAAAGATGGCGAAGGCTTTGGGGGAAATGTTCGGCGTGGCCCCCGACGAGGTGGCGATTCTGGCTCTCAGCGCGAAAAGCAAGAGCTTGCAGTTCGTGATTCCCGAACAATTGGCTGTTGTGGGCACGATCCCCCTGACCAGCACAAATGCCCTTGCAGCGCGCACGGCGCGAGAACGCAAACCTGAAATTCTCAACAATTTCGGCGTGGCACGCCGTACGGCCGTGTTCGAAGGAGTGCCGCTCGGCCGCAGCCAGGGAGAGTCGATTCAGAAGATCATGAGCGCTCCGATCCTGAATGGCGCGAATGTCGTGGGCGTCATCCAAATATCGCACAAGGCCGAATCCGTGTCCGCCGCCGGACCGGACTTCGCACAAAAGGATTTGAGCGTGCTGACTTCTCTTTCTCCCACTCTTCAGCAATTCGTCAATCTTTTCCAGATTGAGTAGCTCTATGAAACGTTGCCGGCGCCTTGTGGAGGATTCCTTGTGCTGGCGAAACGGGCGCATGAAATTCCTGCCATATGGGAAATTGATTGACACGCTACATTGTTCTTGTTACTTTTTTGCACGCGTTATATTTCTTAACGCGAGTTTCTGATACGAACTAGGAGGCACCGCTACTCCGGCACCACTCATGGCGTTCGTCGCAAAAAAGATTTTCCTGACAAAAGGTGTCGGAAAACATCGGGAGCGGCTTTCGAGCTTTGAGCTCGCTTTACGCAGCGCGGGCATCGCGGCGTGCAATATCGTGCGCGTCTCCTCCATTTTCCCGCCCAACTGCAAGCTCATCTCGCGCAGCGAAGGACTGAAGCACATCAAGCCGGGACAGGTGGCATTCACCGTCATCAGCGAAAACTCGACGCGGGAGGCGCACCGCCTGATCGCCGCGGGCATTGGTCTGGCGCTTCCGGCCGACAAATCCATGTACGGATACCTCTCCGAGCATCACTCGTTCGGCGAAACCGAAGAAGTCGCCGGGGAATACACCGAAGAGCTTGCCGCGGAAATGCTGGCCACCACGCTGAATGTGGAGTTCGACCCCGACCTTTCCTGGGACGAGAAAAAAGAAGTCTATCGCATCTCCAACAAAATCGTCCGCACGATGAACATTACCCAATCGGCCGTGGGCGATAAACGCGGCCTGTGGACCACCGTCCTCGCCGCCGCGATCATGATTGGCGAAGACGACTGAATCGTTCGATCCTCCCGGACCTGAATCATCCCGCCATCCAGAGACAAAACGCCGCTCCGGGAAATGTCTGCACGTCAAAATCAAAAAGATGATGCTATGATTCGAGCATGGCGGAAAAATTCACCGTCGGCCTGATCCAGATGAGCTGTTCATCTGACCCGAGGGAGAACTTTGCCAAGGCCGAGGCGCGCATTCGGGAAGCGGCGAAGCGGGGCGCGCAGATTATTTGCCTCCAGGAATTATTCCGGTCGCAATATTTCTGCCGGGAAGAAAACGCGGACCTGTTCGAGCTTGCGGAACCTGTTCCGGGTCCTTCGACCGCGGCGCTTTCCAAACTCGCCGGCAGTTTGAACGTCGCCATCATTGGATCGCTCTTCGAACGCAGGGCCGCCGGCGTCTATCACAATACGGCGGCGATTATTAATGCTGACGGGTCGCTGCTCGGCAAGTACCGCAAGATGCACATTCCGGACGATCCGCTCTACTACGAAAAATTCTATTTCACGCCGGGAGATCTGGGCTTCCCCAATTTCGATACGCGCTTTGCCCGCATTGGCGTGCTCGTGTGTTGGGACCAGTGGTATCCGGAGGCGGCGCGTCTGGCGAGCCTGGGCGGCGCGAACATTCTTTTTTATCCGACGGCCATTGGCTGGCATCCTTCCGAGAAACAGGAATTCGGCGCCGCACAGCTCGATGCGTGGCGCACCATCCAGCGCGCGCATGCCATCGCGAATGGCGTTTTTGTTGCGGCGGTGAATCGCGTCGGTTTCGAAGGCACGCCGCAAAACGGCCTCGAATTCTGGGGCCATTCGTTCGTTTGCGATCCGTTTGGCCGGGTCCTCGCCGAGGCTTCCGCGGATCGGGAAGAAATCCTGCTGGTCGAGTGCGATCCGGCCCGCGTGGAAGAAGTGCGCCGCAACTGGCCCTTCCTGCGAGATCGCCGCATTGATGCCTATTCACCCATTCTGGAGCGATGGCTCGAGTGAAGCCCGCGCGCGTAAATTCATCCACCCCCTTGCAACTCGGCTACCGGATGCCCGCGGAGTGGGCGCCGCATGCGGCCACATGGCTTGCGTGGCCTCATGAGAAGACGGACTGGCCCGGAAAATTCCCGCCGATTCCGTGGGTCTACGCGGACATTGTGCGCCGTCTGTCCCAGGTGGAGCGCGTGCGGATTCTCGTCGCCAACGCGGGAGCGGAGCGGGCCGTTCGACGCATCCTGAAAAAGGCCGGCGCAAATCTCTCCGCCGTGGATTTCTTTCACATCCCTACCAATCGCGGATGGATCCGCGATTTCGGCCCGATTTTTGTCCGCAACGAAAAAGGCGAAACGGCGGCGACAAATTGGCATTTCAACGCCTGGGCCAAGTACGACGACTGGAAGAAAGATGATGCCGCGAATGACGCGCTCGCCTCGAAACTCAAGTGGAAGCAGTGGCGTCCTGAATTTCGGCGGCGGCGGGTTGTGCTCGAGGGAGGCAGCATTGACGTAAACGGCTGCGGCACCCTGCTCACCACCGAGGAATGCATGCTCAGCCCGCTCCAGGCGCGCAATCCAGGAGTTTCGCGCAAGGAGCTGGAAACAATCTTCCGCGACTCCCTCGGCGTGATGCGCGTCTTATGGCTGAAAAACGGCATCGCGGGAGACGACACTCACGGCCACGTGGACGACCTCGCGCGCTTTGTGAATCCGGCAACGGTCGTTACCGTTGTTGAAAAAGATCCATCCGAGGCGAATTACGAACCCTTGCAGGAAAATCTTGCGCTGCTTCGCGAAATGAAGGACCAGGACGGCCGCCCGCTTCGCATCGAAACGCTGCCCATGCCCGCGCCCGTTTATTTCGACGGACAACGTCTTCCCGCCAGTTACGCAAATTTCTACATTGCGAATGAAATTGTCCTGGTTCCGACGTTCAACGATCCGAACGACGCCGTGGCCCTTACCAAGCTTGCCGCTCTATTCCCTGCCCGCAAAATCATTGGAATCGCGTGTCTCGATCTTGTTCTCGGCCTGGGCACGATACACTGTATGACGCAGCAAGAACCCGCTTAGCCGGGCGCGGGCTTTACTTTTACGCTGAACGGTTCATGTGAAGCGTGGAGCCCGCCAGAACCGGGTGCGGGCTCTATTTGGAGCCCGCCAGAACGGGTGCGGGCTTTACTTGAAGCCCGCCAGAAAGGTGACCGCCCCATGCACTTCTTCTATTTCACCGTGCCACGTACTCTGATCGGATGGCTGCTCGTTGGTCTCATCGCCGGCTGGCTTGCTGGAAAGGTCTCGCGCGGCCGGGGCTTCGGCTGCATTGCAAACGTCATCCTCGGACTGGTGGGCGCCGTTCTCGGGGGATGGATTTTCACGCAGCTCGGCATATTGCGCGGGGGATTCCTATACAGTCTCGCTGCCGCAACCCTGGGCGCCGTTGTGCTCGTTTCGATTGCGCGCCTGTTTGGTGATGGCCGGGAGTGATTTCCGCGCCTCCGGCATACTCTTTTTGATGACGTACCGAACGTCCGGCATTTCAGATTCTCACAACTCACTGTGATAGGATAATAGGCCTCGAACAAGGATACGAGCGGCATTGAGCAAACCTTCTCTTTTAGCAATCCCCCTGGGCGGACTGGGCGAGTTCGGCATGAACATGCTCGTGCTGCGCACGGGCGACGACATGATTCTGATCGACGCGGGCATGATGTTCCCCGAGGCCGAGCTTCTGGGCGTCGATATCGTGATCCCGGACATCACCTATCTGAAGCAGAACCGCCAGCACCTGCGGGCCATCCTGCTGACCCATGGCCATGAGGACCACATCGGGGCCCTGCCTTACATCTTGCGCGAGTTGAACGCGCCCATCTACGGCACGCGATTTACGCTGGCGCTGGTGCACAAGCGCCTGGAAGAACACGGTCTGCTCGACAAGGCCGATTTGCGCGAAGTGGTCCCCGGACGGAAGCTGGAAGTGGGACCGTTCGAAGTCGAGTTCATCAGCGTGACGCACAGCACGATTGACTGCGTCGCTTTGGCGATTCGCACGCCCGTGGGAATTGTCATACACACCGGCGACTTCAAGATGGACCTTACGCCGACCGACGGCCAGCCGTTTGACCTTCACTCCTTCGCGCGCTACGGCGAGGAAGGCGTGCTCGCGCTGTTCAGCGACAGCACGAACGTCGAGCGCCCCGGGTATACGCCTTCCGAGCGGACGGTCCGGGCCCGCATCGAAGAACTCACACGCGCGGCGACGCGCAAGGTCATTGTGTCGTGCTTCGCTTCCTCGATCCCGCGCATCCAGCAAATTGTGGATATCGCGGCAGCCTCAGGACGCAAGGTTGGTTTCATTGGCCGCAGCATGGTGGATAACGTCGAGCTGGCGCACGGCATGAACCGCCTGAAGATTCCCGATGGCCTGGTGGTGCGCACGCAGGACATCGCGTCTTTTCCTCAGAATAAACTGGTTGTGCTGGTCAGCGGCAGCCAGGCCGAACCGATGTCGTCTCTTTCGCGCATCGCCGTGGATACGCACCGCCTGCTCACGCTCGATGAGCGCGATACGGTGATCCTCTCCGCGCGCATCATTCCCGGAAACGAAAAAGCCATCTTCCGCATGTTGGATCACATGCTCCGCAAGCGCGCCCTGGTTTACTACGACAATGACGGCGGAACGATCCACGTCTCCGGCCACGCCAGCCAGGAAGAACAGAAACTTCTGCTGAATCTCGTGCGGCCGCGCTATTTCATTCCCGTCCACGGCGAATTCCGTCAGCTGTTCCGCCATGCCGCGCTTGCGCATACGGTCGGCACAGTCTCCGGAGAAATTTTTCTTATCGAAGACGGCCAGCCCATTGAATTCACCGACGATGGCGCCTACCGGCGCGAGCCGGTGACGGCGGGACGCGTGTGCGTCGATTCCGGCTCGCTCGAAGAGATCGAGGAATTCGTCATACGTGACCGGCAGCATCTGTCCGAAGACGGCGTGGTCGTGCCGATTATCGCCATCGATAAACATACCGGCAAGATCGAATCGCAGCCTGAAATCGTGACGCGCGGATTCATGCCGTCGGATAATGGCCAGGAGTTGCTAGCCGGGGCGCGCGACGTCGTTCTTCGCACCGTCGAGCAGTCAAACCCCGAAGAGAAAACCGACTGGAGCGTCATCAAGGAAAAGATTCGCGTCGACCTGCGGCGCTACCTCAAGAAACAAACCTCGAAGCGTCCGCTGATCCTCCCTGTGATTCTCGAACTGTGAGCCTTCGGCGTGGGGTCTGTCACAACCAAGCTGCGCATTTACCACCCCTCGGATTTTGAGACCCTCTATCGGATCGACCAGGCCTGCTTTCCCCGCGGGATCGCGTACGGACGCGTCGAGCTGGCACTCTATCTTCGCTCAGAGGGCTCGCACTGCCTGCTCGCAGAGGTCTCCAGAAAAGTCGCGGGATTCATCCTGACCGAGTTGTCCGCCGGGCAGGGACACATCATCACGCTGGACGTGCTCGAAGCCTACCGCCGCCAAGCCATCGGTTCCCTGCTGATCCAGGCAGCCGAACAGGAAGCGGCCTCGCAAGGCTCCACGCGCATAGTTCTTGAAACCGCAACCAACAACAAAGCTGCGGTTGCCTTCTGGAAAAAGCATGGCTATCGTACGTTTGCCACGATAGAGGATTATTATGGCCGGGGACTTCATGCCTTCCAGATGTACAAGCAGCTTCTCGACAAGACCGGTTCCCGAGCGATTTAGGCCGTCTTTACTGCCGCGGCTTCGAGGCGCGCAAGGAGAATACAAAACGCATGACGCTATTTCACGCAATTATTATGGCCGTCGTACAGGGACTCACTGAATTTCTTCCCGTCAGCAGCACGGCGCACTTGGTGCTGTTTCCCTGGCTTTTCCACTGGCCCGAACCCGGCATGGCCTTCGACGTCGCGCTTCACGCCGGAACGCTGGCGGCCATCCTGCTGTATTTCCTGCGCACTTGGATTGAGCTCACTCTGAATGGCCTGGGCGTCTACTATCCCGCCAGTGCCAGCGGGGAGACCGTTGCGCAGAATCGGCGTCTATTTTGGCTGCTGGTGATCGGGACGATTCCGGCTGCGTTAATCGGCTATAAATTCGAGCATGTGATTGAAGACGCGCTGCGCAAGCCCATTCCGATCGGTTGGGCCATGATCGTGGTCGGTGTGCTCATGTGGTTTGCCGATCGCGCCGCGAACCTCAAGCGCACCATGAGCCAGATTACGCTCTTCGACTCGCTTTTCGTGGGGGTAGGACAAGCGATTGCTCTCTTTCCCGGCGTGTCGCGCTCCGGCATCACCATCGCCGCGGGTCTGGCCCGTAACTTCACCCGAGAGGCGTCCGCGCGATTTTCGTTCTTGCTGGCGACCCCTGTAATCGCCGGCGCCGCCGCCAAAGAGTTGCCCAAGCTCATCCACATGCAGCGCGCTGGCCAACTCGACCTGTCGATGTCCACGCTCCTCATCAGCATCGCCGTTTCCGCCATCGTGGGGTACGCCGTCATCGCCTTCTTTTTGCGCTATTTGCAAACACGCACCTTAAATATCTTTATTGCCTATCGCATCGTCTTTGGTATAGTCATTCTGTTGCTCGCGTACTTCCAGGTGGGATCCGCGCGATAGCGCCCGCGCCCCCGCTCTGCGACGAGCACCTTCCCCGTTAGCGAGGAGACTTGTGTGCGCGTTCTGACTCCAACTGAAAATAACCGTTTAAATGAATTGATTGGGTTTCTTGGCGTAACGATTGCCATTCTGCTCGCTCTGGCGCTGATTTCCTACAGCCCTCACGATCCATCCTTCAACGTCTCGGCGGGATCCCCTGACGTGCCCGGTGCCCGCAATTGGATCGGCCCGGTTGGGGCCTATGGGGCGGACCTGCTCTTCCAGGGCTTCGGCTACGCGGCCTTCCTTCTGCCCGTGGGTATTTTCGCCGTCGGATTTCGCTGGTTCCGCAGCGAAACGCTGGACTCCCCGGTCATCAAGTTGGCCGGCTATGTGGTGCTGGTGCTGATGGTTCCGGCCTTGCTCACGCTCTGGCATATGCCGGAGGTCCGCGGCGCGATTCCGCCCGGCGGGCTGCTCGGCCATCTGGTCTCCGCGGGACTGCGCGTCGCCTTCAATACGGTGGGAGCGAATCTGGTCGCGCTCGCAACTTTTTTTGTGGCGCTTTTTCTGTGTACGAAGTTTTCGTTCATCGAAACTCATGAGACGCTGCGCGGGCCGCTGAGCAAGTTGAACGTCGTGGCTCCGCTGAAAGAAAAATATTCGGCCTGGCGCGAGCAGCGCGAACAGGAACGTCTGCGCAAGCGCCTCGAGCAAATCAAGATCGAGGGCCGCGCGCCCATCCCGTCGCACGCCGCGTCCCATGCCGACGCCAAGGCCCTCGCCGAGCAGGACGATCGCGAATCCCCTGCCGAGGAACCCGAACGCGCCCACGCCATCGTGTTTCGCGGCTCGGATGAGAAAAAACCGGCCGCAAAATCATCCGCGCAGCCGCGCATTGCCAAGGGAGCCACCAACTTTCGTCTGCCCTCGCCCGACCTGCTTCGTATGGCGGAGCGCAGCGCAAGAATCGAGGAGGACGAACTCAAGGAATGCGCGCATGCCATCGAGCAGAAGTGCCAGGAGTTCGACATCGGCGGGCGCATCACCCAGATTAATCCCGGTCCGGTGGTCACCACGTTTGAATTCAAGCCCGAGGCTGGCATCAAGTACAGCCGGATTACAGGCCTTGCCGAAGACCTCTGCCTGGCCTTGAAGGCCGAGTCCATCCTCATCGAGCGCATCCCCGGCAAGTCCACGGTGGGCATTGAAGTCCCGAACGCGCATCGCCAGACGATTGCTCTCCGCGAGCAGATCGAATCGGCCGAGTTCATCAACTCCCCATCGAAGCTCACTCTCGCTCTCGGCAAGGACCTGATCGGACGCAACCGCGTCTCCGACCTCGCCCAGATGCCTCACTTGCTGATCGCGGGCTCCACGGGCACAGGCAAGAGCGTTTTTCTCAACTCCCTGATTCTCTCCATGCTTTACAAAGCCACGCCCGACGAACTGAAACTCGTGCTGGTGGACCCCAAGCGCCTGGAACTCGGCCTCTACGAAGATATCCCGCACCTGCTCGCGCCTGTGGTCACCGATCCCAAAATCGCCTCGAATGTTCTGCGCAATGCGATCCGGGAAATGGAGTCCCGGTTGAAGCTTCTGGCCGAACGCGGCGTCCGGAACATCGACCAGTACAACCGCACCTTCCAGAAGGGCCAATCGCTTTCCCTGTTCGATGACGCCGAAAACTCCGAGCACAAGCCTCTTCCCTACATCGTCATCGTGATCGACGAGCTGGCTGATTTAATGATGGTGGACACCAGCAACGTCGAAGAATCAATCACGCGCCTGGCACAAATGGCCCGCGCCGTCGGCATCCATCTGATCCTGGCGACGCAGCGGCCCTCGGTTGACGTCATTACCGGGTTGATCAAGGCCAACTTCCCTGCCCGCATTTCATTCCGCGTGGCCAGCAAGGTGGATTCGCGCACCATTCTCGACGCCAATGGTTCGGAATCGCTTCTCGGCCGCGGCGACATGTTGTACCTGCCCGCCGGATCGGCCCGCCTGAACCGCATGCATGGCCCGTTCGTTACCGAGGATGAAATCACCGCCGTGTGCGACCACTGGCGCTCACAAGCCACGGCCGTATACAACGAGCGTCTGCTCGAAGCTCCCAGGGACGAAAATGCTGCAAGTCCCGATGGCGAGCCCGGCGGCGACGATGTAGACGACACCCTCTACCAGGAGGCCGTGCGCGTAGTCTGCGAGGCGGGTCGCGCCTCCACCTCCACTCTCCAGCGGCGTTTGCGCGTCGGCTACGGCCGCGCCGCTCGCCTGATTGACATCATGGAAAAGGACGGCATTGTCGGCCCCGCCGATGGCACCAAGCCCCGCGAAGTCCTGAAGGGCAAAGACTGGATGCGTGAATTCGACGCGTCAATGAAATAAATGCAAGAGCCGTGATGCTCGAGGCTAGAGGGCTGCTTCCAACCTCTAGCCTCCAGTTCCTGCCTCCATCTCCAATCTCCCGCCTCGTGCCTCCTGCTTCTTACCTCCAGTCTCCGATCCCAAATCTCCAATTTCGAATTTCCAATCTCCGGCCTCCTGCCTCCATCTCCAATCTCCTGCCTCGTGCCTCTTGCTTCCTGCTTCCTGCCTCCAGTCTCTTGCCTCCTGCCTCTAGAACATTGACACTCCCGCAACGCACCCGTAGAATCCTTTACTGCCCCGGTGCCGGGGTAGCTCACCGGTAGAGCGCGGCCCTGAAAAGGCCGGCGTAGGGAGTTCAACTCTCCCCCCCGGCACCATTTCCCATAATGCTGCGCTGACGGCCTTGCCCCCCACTTTTCCCGATTGCCCCCGCATCTCGCCGATGCCAAATTTGTGATCGCTATCGGCTGGGGAGCCTTCTACCTCGGATACCTAGCAAGAAATCGGGGCATCCATAAAATTCGGCGCGTAACCGCTGGTGAAACTGCCGCACCGCGAATCGACCGTAGGGGCACGGCATTGCCGTGCCTCTACTTGCAAAATCACTTAAACGCATCGATATCGATTTTACTGCGTTCGTGAACAATCTTCGGCCAACTCGTAAAATATCCAGGCTAGGGGCTCCAGGCACGCCGATCCCGTGCTCGACTGTGAATACCCAAGGGGGTAAGGGCCTAGAACCAACCATGCCAAACGTGCCCCAGAGGCTGCTACGTGCGCTCTGCGCGCTGCGGGAATATATGACCCTAACTGAAGTCTTTGTGCGCCAGACAGCGGCAAGGAATGCATCGCGCGGGGGCCACGGGGCGCTCCCACAACAAAAAAGGGAGGATGGCGGACCATCCTCCCTTTTTCCATGCGTGAGTGGGTGTTTAGAAAACCACCCTCAGTGTGAACTGGCCGATACGCCGCGCCTCAATCTGGCGAACTACGACCCCCGAGTTCCTAGAAAACGAACCGCAATGCCAGCTGACCCGATCGCGAGTGGCTGGGGAAGACCTGGTCCCACTGGGCAAAGCGCGCATTGCCCGGGATCAGGTAGTCGCGAACTCCCGTGTTATACGACGTGAGGTTGATAGAGCCGATCTGTCCAGCAGTGAACTGCGGGTGGTTGAAGGCGTTGGTGAAGTCCGCACGGAACTCCAGTGTCTTGCCCTCGCGGATGGTGAACTTTTTCCCCAGAGACAGGTCGAAGTCATTTATGCCGACAGTCTTCAGCGTATTCCGGCCGTCAGTCGCCAAGGCTCCTGGCCCGGCCTTGATGTACTGCGCGTTCGGGTTCACAGCTAGATAAGCTACGGTATCTCCAGCGGTGTTCGTAAGCGCGGTGACGTCACTCCCTGTGCCTGGTACGCCACTGGTATTGAAGATCGTCCGGTCGCCGGCCGTGTCGCCGTTCAGGTTGGAGTCGAGTCCGCTCTGCACGGTAACGTACTCAGGTGATTCGGCTGTGTAGGTTCCGGCGAACGTCCAGTTCCCGATACCATTCTTTGCCAGCCAATTACTGGAGTGGTTCAACCACTGTGCGTCATAAACCCAGCCTACGGTGAGCCGCTGCCGCCGATCCAAAGCCGACGAGGAGCGATCGGCGCGCATGTTGCCAAAATCCTGCCCGCGCCGCGGTGTCAGAACGGTGCTGAAGTGGGTCGCTGTGCTGTCGTCAATGGCGTGGCTCCACGTATAAGAGCCCGTCATCTGGAAACCGCGAGCCAAGCGCCGGGTTACTTGCAGCGCCATCCCATGGTAGCTTGAGCTCCCCATCGGGGGCCACCAGGTAACTTTGCTGGTGAAGCCCAGCGGTCCGAGAACCGGATTGCTCGAGGTCGACGTCAAATCGGCCAGGGAGAGCGGAAGCGCATCCAGAGCGGCCTGCGAAGGAGCCTGCAGGTAAGTCGGCAGGTAACGGGTCGGCGTCACCCGCGATACCCGGTCCATCTGATTCTGCACGAGCAGATGCACGCCGCGGGTACCCACGTAACGTAGCTCGACTGTGTAGTCGCGGTGGAAGACATGTGTCACCCCGGCGTTCCAGTTGATCGAGTAAGGGAGCACCTGGTCCGGGATATAACTCGAAGTGGCCGCCCGGGCCTGTGCCGCCGTTAGCGTGCCGCCCGCCGCGATGCTGCCCGGAAAGATGGCGCCATTGGCCAGAAACGGAGCTGTGAAGATCGTGGGGAACTCGCCCGCGTCGATGGTGGCGCTGATTTGCGGCGGATAAGCCGTGCTGCCGACGTTATCGAAAATGACGTCGTAGGCCATGCCGAATCCCGCCCGGATGACTGTATTCCCGCTGGTTCCGGGAGAATAGGCGATGCCCACCTTAGGAGCGAAGTTCTTGTTCGCTGTCTTGGGCGCATTGAACACGAGCACGCCCGGCGCGTCGGCGACGTGATTCAGAACTTGAAAAGTCCCCATACTCAAAGGAACCGACGTGCGCTCCCAGCGCAAACCCAGATCGAGGGTCAGGTTGGGGCGCAAACGATAGGAGTCTTGTCCGTAAAGATACGTACCCCATTGGTTCCCATAGTAGGTAACTGCACCGCCGCCCAGGTTTCTTTCGGCGAGCGCGTCCGGAACTTGATCGGTCAAGTAAAGCGTCAAATTGGAATACTCGTACTCCCCGCGCTCTCGCTGGATAAAGTGCTGCGGGGAAATCGCGCGGCGGCCGTCAAAACCGAACTTGAAGAGGTGGTTGCCTTTCTTCCAACTGATATTGTCAACCAGTTGGTAGGTATTTTGAACTGCATACTGCGGCGCGCTGCCGTCGGGGCCGAGCGAGACGCCCAGCGTGTCCAGATCAATATTGGGGAGTACATCCAGACCAGGAAACTTGATGTTCCCTACGACATAGTATTGGCTGAACCGATTGAAGCCAAGGCGAAATTCATTGCTTACGTTGGGGTTGAAGGTGTGGTATTCCGCGAGCGTCAGCAGGTAGAATCGCTGCGGCAGAGGGGTCCAGAAGGCCGGCAGTTGGCCTAAGTTGTCGATCCCAGTTTCCTTGTTGTAAATAAATCTGCCGCGAATCTGATCCTTATCGGACATGTTGTAATCCGTGCTGACCACCGTGGTCCACATATTGGTGAAGGAGGCCCCAGCGACCGGCAGGACTCCAAGCGGAATGTCCGTGCCCCCCACAGATTCGCAGTTGCCAGACGTGGTGCAGGCACCCAGTGGTAGGGTTGAGGCCGGCATGTACTGCTTCATGAAGTTGTAGTTCGCCGCAGAGAAGTTAGGAAGGGTGGCCGCCAGAGAGTCCAGGGCAGCATAGCCCGCCGCGGTGGGTGATAGCGCCGCAACCCCGCTGAATGCCTGGCCGAGAGGCGCGGCTTCAAAGTTTCCGAAAAAGAACAGCTTATCCTTCTTGATCGGACCGCCGATGCTCGCTCCAAACTTGTTCTGGTCAAAGCGAGGATTGGAGGTATATCCCTGCCGGGCAAAGGTTTCATCCTCAGCGTTCAGGTTGCGGTTCTGGAAGTATTCGTAAACCGAGCCATGAATCTGATTGGTGCCCCCTTTGACGACCATGTTAAATTGGCCGCCCGACGAGTGGCCGAACTCGGCGGTGAATTGGTTCTGTAACAGGGAAAACTCAGCAGTCGCCTCAGTCGGAACATAAACCAACGGGCCCGTGACGCCTTTGTTGTTATTGTCCACACCCTCGATCATGAAGTTGTTGTTCATCGGCCGCTGCCCGCCGATCGAGGGACCTATTCCCTGACCGACTCCACCGTTGCTGGCGACCCCGGCTCCCAGCATGGCCAGATTGTAAGCGCCAAAGAAGCTGGACGACTGCTCAATGATGGGCAGGTCGACAATCTGCTCGCTGTGGAATGTGTTCTGGATCTGGGCGCTTGTCGTGTCAAGCGAGATGGTCGCTTCGACCACTTGCTCCTCGGTGACCGTCCCCAACTTGATCGTCACGTTCGCGGTGGCTGTCTTGTTCAGCTCCACGGCGAGGTTCTGGAGGACCGCGTCGGTGAAACCAGTCTTCTTCACCGTGATAGTCCAGGCGCCTACAGGGACGTTATTGAATCTGTATGCGCCGTTCGCATCCGTTGTGGCTTGGGTCTTGAAGCCAGTGGCAACATTTACCGCCGTGACGCTGGCGTCTGGAACGACGGCGCTTCTCGCGTCAAACACAGTACCGACGATATTGCCATCAATGGCCTGGCCGAAGGCGTACGGCGCGAGGCCTGTGAGCACGATGGCGCACATGCACACCAAAATCACTGCTTTCAATAGTGACTCGACTCTGGACATAGCTCCCCCCTTTTTTTCGTTTGCGTTTGTATTGTTTGCAAGCGTCCCCAGGAACAGGTCCCCATGGCCCATATTTCGGAATTCAAATCCGGCAATGCCTTTTCCGGCCCATCCAAAACAACCAGCTCTCCACTGGCTGATTGAACTTTGGAGTTTGAGTTCGGATTTATGAAGGCTACTGGAGGGAGATGTATGATTGAAAAACTCCGGGCAATTCCGCGGTACTCCGTGGTAAGAACCTTGCCCCTTGTACCACATGCGCGCGCCCCCCTCTTGCAACAAACACTTCTCAGGATTTGGCAGATTCAAAGCTAAGATTGACAATCTCCCTTGTCAAATCATTATTAATTATTGCAGCCACCGGCCTCATCTTCGTCGAGCTTGTTGAACGCGCGTCTGCGCACGACATCCACCCCGTAAGTGCCCAGATTGAACTGGCCCGCACCCACCGCAAAGATGTTGTGCTGCAGGTTGTCGCTGCTGTGGAACTCCAGAGCGGTTCCCTGCACGGCTGGCAGCACAGTTGATAATTGCAACAGCCTTTGGCGGACACATCCCTTGGCAACGCAATCGGCTGGATATTGGTTGCTTTCCATAGTGGAGCATTGTTATGTTATTAAAATTTCATTGCTGTGACCTGCGTCATAGAATATTGTGATCTCCGTCACAATGCAAGTACCTTAGCTGAACATGTATCCAAATCGGTAACTCTCCTCTGCTTCGCCCCGTTTTATGCTCAAGGACGTAGAGAGTCCGCGGAGTCCCCCTTCGCTCTACCGGACGAGCGCTAAAAAAAAATGAATATCGGTTCTTCATTCAGGAAGACGCGAACGGGCGTGACGCCACGCGCGCCAAGCAAGCGATCGCCTCGGTGACAAATTCCCCACCGAAATGACGAGGCTTGACCAAATTGGCCGTCCCGCCACCGGATTTCGCAATCGTTCTAAGTCAAATTGCGACAAACACCAGGAAGGCGATCCTCTGCCCTGCATTCGCATTGCGCTTTCCCCGCAAACCCTCGATTGACAACGCCATTCTTCGGGCTTAGGATTCCTTGCGACGGACGTTTCTGTTGTTTGCGTACCCACCTTGCTGTGGATGTTGAGACAGCCATGCGGCTGCTGAAGGAGATCTTTATGACGAAGAAAGTCTTCTATGTGGCGATCGTGGCCATCGCCATTGTTGCCCTGCTGGGAGTTTCACGCCCAGGGCACACTGCCCGGAAACCTGCCGCCGCGGCGATCCCCATGAATGCCACCGACATCGCCGGCGTGGTCACGAGTTCGAAAGGTCCAGAAGCGGGTGTCTGGGTGATTGCGGAAACAAAGGACCTCGGCACTGGATACCGCAAGATCGTTGTGACCGATGACCAGGGGCGCTACCTGGTCCCCGACCTTCCGAAAGCGAACTACACGGTTTGGGTGCGCGGCTATGGGTTGGTGGATTCGCCGAAGGTTCAGGCCACCCCAGGCAAGCCGCTGGATTTGAAGGCCGTCATTGCTCCTAGCCCGAAGGAAGCGGCGGAATACTATCCGGCCGCCTATTGGTACTCATTGTTGCATATCCCGCCCACGAGCGACTTCCCCGGCACTGGACCAAACGGGAACGGCATCTCAGAACGTATGAGGGACCAGGGCGAGTGGCTCGAATATACCAAGACCGATGGCTGCGAGGCATGCCACCAATTGGGCGAGAAGTCGACGCGCGAGATACCCGCGAGTCTCGGCGCGCTCGACTCATCGGTAGCCGCGTGGGATAAGCGCATCCAGGCGGGTCAAGTCGGTAGCCTGATGAGCAGCCGGGCGACTCTGATGGGCCGGAAGCGCGTCCTTGCGATGTATGCGGATTGGACCGATCGCATTAAAGCCGGCGAATTGCCCCCGGTTCCGCCGCGTCCCCAAGGATTGGAGAGAAACGTCGTCGTCACGGAGTGGGACTGGGCCGGACCGAAGGACTATTTCCATGATGAAATCTCGGTTGACAGAAGGAATCCAAATTCCAACCCCAACGGCCTCGTCTACGGGGTTCATGAACAAAGCACGGATCTTTTGACGATCCTGGATCCCGTGAAAAACACGATGACCCAGATACCGATTCCCGTGAAACCCGGCACTCCCCAGGGCGAACCGGAAGAGGTGCTGGAACCCTCGCCCTACTGGGGAACCGAACCAATCTCTACGGCTAAGGCCACTGCGCACAGCTTGATGATGGATTCTCAGGGTCGAATTTGGACCGCATCGGCGGTTCGCGAGCGGGCCAACCCGGCCTTCTGCAAACAGGGATCGAGCCACCCGTCGGCGATCGCTTTCCCGATCAAGGAAAGCTCAAGACAAGCCAATTTTTACGATCCAAAAACGAAGCAATGGACGCTCATTGACATGTGCGCCAGTTCGCAACACCTCATGTTTGCCGAGGATGCCAATAACACCCTTTGGTTCAGCGATCCCGGAGGCGATAAGGTCGGCTGGCTGAACACGAAAATGTATGACGAGACTCATGACGAGCAGAAATCGCAGGGCTGGACTCCGCTCATCCTAGACACCAATGGAAACGGCAAGCGGGACGCGTACACAGAACCCGGCCAGCCGAGCGACCCCACCAAGGACACGCGAATCAAGGTTGGCTTCTACGGCATCAACCCGAGTCCCGTGGATGGGTCGGTTTGGGGAACGGTGTTGGGCTTCCCCGGCGCGATCGTGCGGCTGAACCCGGGACCGGACCCCTCGAAAACCGCTCTCGCGGAAATCTACGAGCTGCCCTGGAATAATCCCAAAGCGGCCGTGCAAGGATTCTCACCGCGCGGGATGGACATTGACCGCAACGGCGTTGTATGGACCGTCCTCGCCAGCGGGCATTTCGCCAGCTTCGACCGGCGCAAGTGCAAGGGTCCGCTGAACGGGCCAACCGCCACCGGGCAGCACTGCCCCGAAGGCTGGACGCTCTACCGCACACCAGGACCCTCTTTCAAGGGAGTTGACGAAAGAATAGGCAGCGCCGATACGAACTATTACAACTGGGTGGATCAGTTCGACACATTCGGCATGGGCAAGAATGTCCCCATCGCCACCGGAAACGGGACCGATTCGTTGGAGGTCCTGAATCCAGCGACTGGAAAGTTCGTTGTCATGCGCGTTCCCTATCCGTTGGGCTTCTTCGCGAAGAGCTTGGATGGCCGCATTGACGATCCTAAAGCCGGCTGGAAAGGCAGAGGCCTCTGGTCAACCTACGCAACCCGCGCGCCCTGGCACATGGAAGGCGGCAAAGGCACGACAAGCAAGGCTGTAAAGTTCCAGATGCGCCCTGACCCGCTCGCGAACTAACCGACTGCCTCAAGCGAGGAGGCCACATGTGTGGCCTCCTCCCGCTACTGTGACAAACCAAGGAGTGAGGCTACACACTGAAAAACAGAAGGGGCGGCCCCTAAAGTGAAAGCCGCGTCCGAATGGAAGTGCTGCAACTTTAGAAAAACACTGCTGGAGAAACGTGGAATCGTTTGCTCAATTTCTCTATGTGGGCTTTGTTGAGGTCACGCTTCTTGTGCAAGACTTCGGATACGATGCTTTCAGAACCGAAGATCGGGACCAGGTCTTTTTGCCGGAGATCGTTAGCATCCATCAACGCGCGAAGGACTTCCACCGGGGAAGCATCAGGTATGGAATGATGCTCTTCTTCGTATGCTCCGATCAAGGTCATCAAGACTTCGGCATACTTCTCTTCTTCACTCGTCGGATTATCCTTGCTCGCCAGCTTGTCCAGGATGGATAGGTAATCCGCGTGTTGGCGCTCGGAGGTGATCGGTGTTGGCGAGCTAACTTCCAGTGTGTATTTTTCGGGTACCGCAATCATGATTTTTGCCACTCCTTCTCGTCGCCTCAAAGTGGTAGCCAATATTTGAAGTCAAAAAAACTGCCCTTCAAACAGCGAAGGACAGGCCACCCAACTTCATCCTCACGACAAAGGCTGTCCTCCCCGCCTTTCAGCGGACTGTTGCACATAGAGACCCCAGGCCAGAGAAGCGCACAAGCCTAGAACAGGAAAGAGAGATACAAACGGGGAGTGCCAGAAATACAGGCCTCCGCCGAAAAGCCAGCCCCAAAATACATGATGCAAAATGACCAGCATGGCACCACTCCATCCGGGTAGTGGCCACTTCGCAGGCAAATAGGACAAAGCGGCGGCGACGGCCACCGCCAATTCTAGGAAGAGCAAGGCGCGTGGCGCAGCCTTTGAGAAATTCCTGAGTTTCGTGTGCCACTGGTTGAAGTCAAGAGCGAGGTTAACCCATCGTAAAGGCGCGGCCACCCGCCAGCCGATTCATACAAAGCCGTAAAAAAACCGGCCTCGTGCTCCAATAACGAGCGCGAGGCCGGTTCGTAAGGGACCGAGTCCTTAAGGGAGTGGCCCGTAAAACTACGCTGTTGCCAGATTCTTCTTTCGGCGCAACAGTCCTACGCTGGACAAACCTAGTGCCAACAGCGTAAGACTCGCTGGCTCCGGCACTCCGGCCGGTGGAGTGATTGGTACGCCACCCACAGTAACGCCATCCATCGCCAGCCCTGAGTCATAAGCTGTATCGGACCAGTTTACCGCCCCGATTTCGAGGTAGTAGTTCCCAGCAGTGGGGATGATGTAGTTGGAGTTCACCCAGCCCGTGTAGCCGCAGCCGGCAGCATAGCAATCCCCCGAAGATCCGCCGAGCGGTGACCAAGCCGGCCCTCCGCCGATGATGGGCACGGAGGCCGGAGCTAGCGTTGCCAGAGGCGCAGGCATACCAGACCCAGGAACGATACTCCCGCTTGGCACCGTTCGCGCTGTGAACAACAGCGCCACCGGGCTATTCGACGAGTCAAACAGTTCCGCCCACCCATAGTCGGCATATCCGGCCCCGTCCGAAGTTACGTAATTGAAGTAGAAGTTCAAGGCGGTTCCCCCGGTCGCCGAGAATATCGTCGTGGCCAGAGTCGATCCATCCGTCTCGCCGCCCAGTACTCCGGTTGGCAGAGCACCTACGCCATATGACCCGCCCGTCGTCGACACCCACTGATACGAGCTGTTCCCTGTTGGCGAAAGGGTCACTACACCATCCGCGCCGCTTGCGCCGCAAGTGCCGGTGCATGTCCAGCCGCTCGGAAGGGGGTCCGCGGCGGCATTTTGGGCCACAAAGCACACCAAAGCAACCAGCAAGCCCATCGCTATACCCAGTCTCAAGATCGTAGATTGATTCATTCTGCCCTCCTCTGCCCATTCCCGTTTACTTGCAACCAAAAACGGCTAAGATCACGAATACGCAAACGAATTTAAGCACTTTAGGGACCAAACATAGCATTGCAGATTATACGGGTCTTACGACACTATTAGCGACGGCAGTGCGCAAGCTTTTTCACATATATGCTCATAATGTTCATTGTTGTTTTCGAATGTTGCATTTCCGATATGAATAATTCCTGAGTTTCGTGTGCCACTGGTTGAAGTCAAGAGCGAGGTCAACCCCGCGTCAAGGCGCGGGCACCCGCTTCTGCTATTTGCCCTTCCCGGCGGGCTGCATGACTTTGTTGTAAAAATCCTGCATGGCCTCCATCGTGCAGAAGTATTCGGTAATCTCCCAATCCGGATGCGCCGTGTAGATTCTCTTGTAGGTGAAGAGCTGTGTTAATCCCTTCGGGTCCTGGAACGTAAAATCAATCGCCAGACGGTCAGTGTCAATGCGATGGAAGCGCTCTGTCTCTACGGCGCTATTTCTTCTCCACATACAGCTCCGGAAATTGTTTGTGAAGATGCTCGACCTTGGGCAGATCGTTGATCACGATGTACATGTTGTCCGGATGATGGACGGCGTAATCCTGGTGGTAATCCTCCGCGGGATAGAAAGCCTCAAGCGCAACGACCTGCGTGACGATGGCCTGCGGAAACACCCGGGCATGATTTAATTGATCTATATAGGCCTGCGCGATGCGTTTCTGGTCGCCGGAAACGTAAAAAATCGCCGAACGGTACTGGGTGCCGACATCAGGTCCTTGCCGGTTGAGCTCTGTCGGGTCATGTGCCACAGAGAAGAAAACCTTTAGAAGCTGGCCGTAGGAGATTTGAGATGGATCGTAGATCACTTGGACGGATTCCGCGTGCCCGCTCCGGCCCATGCTGACCTTTTCGTATTGCGCCGTCTCCACCGATCCGCCGGAATATCCTGAAGTCGCCCGGATCACGCCTTTGACGTGTTCGAAGACCGCTTGAATCCCCCAAAAGCAGCCACCGGCAAAGACGGCGGTCTGCTGCCCATTTGTCGCGGCAAGGGGGGCGTCCACGGACGGATTCGGGAGCGCCACTGCCGAGCCGGCGGCGTTGCAAGTGGCTCCGCGCCCAAGCGGCAGCACGGCCGCCAGGATGGCGAAACTGCGCACAAGAATTCGAAACATGTCACTCCTCCCTTCCAGGCGGCTCGCTAATCCGCATTTCTCACAAGAACCACGTATCAGTTTTCTGCCGTTTTAGTAGCACAGTCCCGCCGGGCGGGACTGTGCTACTAAAACGGCCGCAAGTTCGTTTACTTCTCGCTCGAACGGACGGTCCTTGAAATAGACGTGCGCGCCGGCTTGCTGGCGCGGCCAGCTTCCTTCACCACTTGCGCGGCGAGTTTGCCGCTGACAGGGCATTCGGTATCATTCACGCGGCACTGAGAAAGCGTCAGCGCGCATCCGCACGTGCAGCTCTCCGCATTGAGCCGATGCAGGGCCTTCTTTTTCTGTTCCGCGTTCAGCCCCGTAAGATCCACGCCGGGCAATTCCGTGGCGTTCGCCGCGTTCTTCAAGAACACCTGGCCGGTGTCCACGAATGTCTCTATGCGGGCGTCAATAGGCAAATCCAAGAGCGCGCGAATTTCGCGGACATAGGAATCCATCGGATACAACCCCGCGTGCTTTTGCACGACACGCCCCTGCGTATCAATCAAAAAAGTAGTGGGCAAGGCCGGGACGCCGCCGTAGGACGCTATCAACTCGGGCGTGGACATGATAACCGGGTAGTTGATTCCCTTTTGCTGCGCGAATTTCAAAACCGCCTCGGGCGGATCATCGTCTTCGGAAACACCGATAATCTGCAGACGATCCTTAAACTGCTTTTGGAGTGAAATCATCTCGGGAATTTCCTCGCGGCACGGAGGACACCAGGTGGCCCAGAAATTTATCAGGACGACCTTGCCATTCCACTCGGCCTTAGACGCAGCCGCGCCCGAGAGAGTGCGGGCTTGTAGCGGAGGGGCCATCTCCGGGTCTTTTACAAAACGGACAACAGGCGAGGTGCTGCCACCGGAGGGCGCCGCGCGTTGCGCCGCGGCAGAGGCTGGCGCGCCGCGCAGCGCAGGCGTCTTGCCGCGCATCGCGTAGGAAGCTGCGACGAGAGCAAGCGCTACACCTACTCCCAATCCGATTCTTCGTATGTTTACACTGACCATTGCGGCTAACTTATATTATGAAGCGGTGCCCCGCGCAACACAAGGTTCGTTCGCATCCCCCCAGGTGAGCTTTGCCCTGGTCAGTTACAAGAAGCTTGCAGCACGCGCGGCCGTCAGTGCGTCATGGCATAAACGATGTAGTTGATACCTATGCGGTAGGCGAGCGAGGCGTCACGCTCGGGGTACCTCGGACTGTCGGCCCATTCCCAGGCGTCTCCGACGTCCGAGTTGTGGCAAATGGCCACGATAATTCGGCCGCGATCGTCGCGAATCGCCCCCCATTTGGGAATTCTGCTATCGCTGGTATACGTCCGGCGTCCCCATATAAATCGTGTGCCGGGGATTTGGAAGCGTTCGTCCAGATCGTAGACGACGTGAAAAATCTCTTCCGCATCTTTCAAGTCTTCGACGGGACGATCTGGCAAGATCATGTTCATGCCGCGCATGAAATTGTCCCACTCGTAATCCCCGTGGGAATCGTCGATCATCAGGAAGCCGCCCTTTAGCAGGTATTCGCGCATCCGTGCGGCCTGTGACTCATCGATGGTCCACCAGCCGCCGTCTTCCACGTAAATCCAGGGCCAATTGAACATTTCGCTGCTGTCGGCATCCACTACCTGTTCGATGGGCCGGGCGTGCAAACGCGTGAGGCGGCGTACTCCCATCACGAATTGCCGATCCGCCTTCGGGTAGTCCGCCGCCCAGCGCTGGAAACCGCGGAAGCCGACGCCAAATTCATTCGCCATTGTGTAATGAAGCCGGGCGAAGGTCCATTCCGCCTTCTCGTTGGCGTTTGCAGGGAGGGCCGGCGATTCGTCGTCCTCGAAAACCTGCCTCTGAAAGGCCAGCAGGCTGCAACTCATGATCGAGAGCAGCGCGGCGATCACAATGGATGAAAGGAGCCTCATGAAATCACACCCAAACAAATGGCGTATAGCGAGTATCCAGGTATTTATGATACAGTTAAAAAACAATAGATGAGGCGCACAATTATTTTCGCGCTCGTCGTGAGCTTGGCTGCTGTGGCCCTGGGGCCAGTGTTCGTCTGCATGTTGCCTGCCTCGCGAATCGCAAACATTAATACCGCCGAAATACAAACGCAGTGTGATGAGATGGATATGCGGATGGACGTCCCAATGGACGCCTCCCATCCATCTGTTTCAGCCCAACCCGGCGTATCTTGCTGCGCGGTCAGCCAGACCCCGCGTCCCGAATCACGGTACACGCCGGGGAAACCGCTTGTCCCGATCGCCCGCCTCAGCGCCGCAGTTGGGGCGTACACCCTCTTCATCAGCAAACAAAAGCTTTCTGCTACGCAAGAGCACGATTACTCCCCTCCTGAGCTTCAGTCCCTGCTCTGCATCTTTCTAGTTTAACCCCTTCTCTTTAGCTGTTTCGGGCGGACGTGTGTCTTCATGCACATGCAACAGCGCCCATGCGAAAAACAACTTTCCAGGTCAAGAGGAGGAACTGTCATGCATTTCTTGAATCGGTGTATCGGAACGCTTTTTCTGATCGTGTTCGCCGCAGCGATTGCGCGAGCGCAACAATTGTCCTTGTCTAATACACCCGCGAAATTGGCCGATCTTCTCTCTGAGGCTGAAAAACATAATCCTCAGATTCAGAGCGCCCGGAAGGGCTGGCAGTCGTCGCAGCACATTCCAACGCAAGTGTCGACGCTGCCCGACCCGCAGCTCACTTTGCAGCACGTCAGTGTAGGGAGTCCTCGGCCGTTCGCCGGCTATACCAATAGCGATTTCGCGTACGTCGGGTTTGGGATCTCGCAAGATATTCCCTACCCCGGGAAACTCCGTCTGCGCGGAGACATTGCCAGGAAAGACGCCGACGTATTGCAACAGGGTTACGAATCTTTGCGGAGGGCGATCTTCGCGGAAATCAAGGCCGCTTACTTTCAATTGGGCTATCTCGCAAAGAGCCGGACGATCCTCGAAGGGAACGGACAGTTGTTGCAGCAGGTCGAGCAAGCCGCCGAAGCGCGCTACCGCAGCGGGATGGGAAACCAGCAGGAAGTCTTACAGGCGCAAATCGAGAAGACCAAATTGCTCCGTGAGATTACATCCAACGAGCTGGAGATTGGAAAAGTTCAGGCGGAAATCAAACAGCTTCTCAATCGCGAGCAGTCGTCCCCTGATATCGAGACCTACGATCTATCCGAAACCTCGGCCTCGTATACCTATGACGAATTTCTTTCCGCAGCCAAGGCGAACGATCCGGACATTGTTGGCATGAAGAAGATGGTTGAGAAGCAGGGGCTGCAGGTGGACCTCGCCAAGAAGGATTTCTATCCCGACTTCAATGTGCAATACATGTGGCAACGCACCGACCCAACCCAGTTTCGCGCCTACTACGTGCTCACTTTCGGAGCCCGCGTCCCGATCTATCGGGGACGCCGGCAACAGCCTGCATTGGCGCAGGCCACCGCGGATCAAGACCGCGCGCGCAGCGATTTGGAAACACAGGCCCAGCGCATCGCCTTCGAACTTCGCCGGCAATTCCTCACGGTCGAGAAGTCCGCGGAATTGCTGAAGATCTATCGCGAAGGAATGATTCCACAGGCACAGGCGGAATTGCAGGCTGGATTGGCCGCCTATCAGACCAACCGCCAGGATTTCCAGGCGCTTTTGGCGTCGTTCCTCGATGTGCTGAAGCTGAACGAGGAGTATTGGCAAACCCTGGCGGAACACGAGACGGCATTGGCTCAGATCGAACAATCCACCGGATTGGCCCTGCGGGGACCGGTCGAGTAAAGGAGCACAGCAATGAATAGACATAGCAAAGCATTATTTATCGCCCTCACGGGGAACTTCCTACTCGCCAGCGTCCTGGCCGGTATCTGGTGGAAGAGCCACGATTCTGCAATGACGATACAGGCGGCGACTCCTGTTTCAGACACGGCATCTCAGGCTAATCCGGGCAATCCCCCGGCCCCTCCGGTCGAAACCCTTCTCGCGCCGGTTCAGCTATCGGCTGAGCGGCTGCAATCCATTGGCGTGCAGTTTGGCCAGGTCGCGCGCAAATCCGTGCAGGACGAACTCCGAGTGACAGGCAACGTAGCGGTGGATGAAACGCGCCTGTCTTACGTCCAGACGCGATTTTCTGGCTACATCCAAAAGGTGTTTGCCAATGCGACATACCAATACGTTCGCCAGGGACAGCCGCTGTTCACCATCTACAGCCCCGAACTTGTCGCCGCGGAGCATGATTATCTGGTGGCGAGACAAAGCGCCGTCAATCTCTCCAAGAGCAGCGTCCCTGGTGTAGCCACGGGCGCGGCCGCACTGGTCAACACCTCGACCGAACGTCTCAACCAATGGAATGTCCCCCAGCGCGAAATAGCGCGCTTGGAATCAACAGGACAAGTCGGAGCGGAGATGGAAGTCGATTCTCCGGTCGCGGGTTACATTACGGAAAGGAATGCGCTTCCCAATGCTTATGTGCAACCGGAGACGCGCCTCTACACCGTCGCGGATCTCTCGACGGTGTGGGTTCTCGCGCAAGTGTTTCAGAACGATTTAGGGCGCGTCAGAGTCAACAACCCCGCGACACTCACGGTGGATACCTACCCTGGAAAAACATTTCGGGGACGCGTTGAATTCATCTACCCGGACGTGGACGCGACGACGAGAACTGCGCGAGTCCGCCTGGCTTTCGCCAATGCGAATCTTACCCTTACGCCCGGAATGTTCGTAAACGTCATCTTGCAGGCCCCTTTGGGACCTCAACTCGTAATTCCGGCCAGCGGCGTCCTGCAATCCGGCACACGCCAAATTGCGTTCGTGGATCGCGGAAACGGCTCTCTCGAACCGCGGGAAATCCAGCTCGGCCCCCGCGTGAAAGAAGATTATGTCGTGCTGAAGGGATTGAAGGCGGGAGAGAGAATCGTTACATCCGGCAATTTCCTGGTCGATTCCGAGAGCCAGCTTCAGGCGGCTTTAGGCAGTTTTGTCCCTCCTCCTCCCGGAGCCGGCGCGGCCGCTGCTGCCAATGCGCCCGAAGCCACGATCGAGTTCACTTCCACTCCCGATCCACCTCATGCGGGAGCAAACACTTTTCAGGTAAAGCTAAGGGACGCGAAGGGCGCGGCGATTACCGGCACAAATGTGAGTGTGACGTTCTTCATGCCCGGAATGCCGGAAATGGGGATGGCGGCCATGCGCGAGGAATTCAAACTGGCCGAGAAAGGGGGCGGCGTCTACGAAGGTCCGGGCAAGCTTCCGGGCGGCGGTTCCTGGCAAGTGACCATCGTGGCCCGCCGCAACAATCAGGTCATCGCCAGCAAGCAATTATCCGTAAGTGTGCCTGGGGGGATGTGACGTGGTAGCCCGTCTGATTGATTTTTGCGCACGGAATCGTTTTCTCGTCCTCGCCGCCACATTCTTGATTGTGCTCGGCGGAATCAGCGCGCTCCGGCGCATCCCTCTGGATGCGCTTCCCGATATTTCCGATGTGCAAGTCATCATCCACACGGCCTGGGAGGGGCAACCACCCAACCTCATTGAAGATCAAGTGACGTACCCGCTGGTAACGACCTTGCTGGCGGCCCCGCGCGTAAAAGCCGTGCGTGCGCAAACGATGTTCGGGGACTCGTATGTCTACGTTGTTTTCGAAGACGGCACCGACCTCTATTGGGCGCGCTCGCGCGTTCTGGAATACCTGCAACAGATGAACGGGAGGTTGCCCTCGGGCGCGCAACCCTCCATTGGACCCGATGCCACCGGGGCCGGCTGGGTGTACGAGTACGTTCTGGTGGACCGCACGCACAAGCACAGCCTGGCGGATCTTCGCAGCCTGCAAGACTGGTACTTGCGCTATCAGTTGGAGACAGTTCCGGGAATCGCGGAAGTGACAACGATTGGCGGGTTTGTTCGCCAGTACCAGGTCGCGCTCGATCCGAATCGTTTGCGCGCCTACGGGATTTCGCTGTCCACGGTCATCGACCAGGTGCGCATGAGCACGAACGAAACCGGCGGGCGCATCCTCGAATTGGGCGGCGCAGAGTACATGGTACGAGGCCTGGGATATTTCCGTTCCTTGGACGATCTCAGAACCATTCCCGTGGCCACGAAGAACGGCACTCCGGTGTTGGTCCGGGACTTGGGAACGGTTGCGTTTGGTCCCGACATCCGCCGGGGCGCCGCGGAATGGCAAGGAGAAGGAGAAGCGGTCGCAGGCATTGTCGTCATGCGGGACGGCATGAATGCGCTGGAAGTCATCAATGGGGTGAAACAGAAGCTGGCGCAAATCGCTCCTTCACTTCCGCCCGGGGTGGAAATTCTCGCCGGATATGACCGGTCCGGCCTGATTCAATCTTCTATCAAGACCCTTCAACACACACTGATCGAAGAAGCGATTATCGTCAGCATCGTTACAATCTTCTTTCTCTTCCACTTCCGCTCCGCGCTCATCCCCATTCTGACCCTCCCCATCGCGGTCCTGGGATCGTTCATTCCGATGTACTACCTACACGTCAGTTCGAACATCATGTCGCTCGGGGGGCTGGCGCTCGCGGTCGGCGTGCTCATTGATGCGGGAATCGTCATGGTCGAAAACGGCTATAGGCACCTATCTGAGTATCAGGCTTCGCTGGCTGCGGAAGGGCGCGAAACTGAATCAATACCAGAGACAAAACGCCGCCAAATCCTTCTCGCCGCAGCCAAACAAGTTGGCCCCGCTATTTTTTTCTCCTTGGTGATTATTGTTGTCTCATTCCTTCCGGTGTTCCTGCTCGAAGCCCAGGAAGGACGGATGTTCCGCCCGCTGGCATGGACGAAGACCCTCGCTGTCGGGTTTTCATCCATTCTGGCGATCACGCTCGTGCCTGTTCTGATGCCTGTTTTCATACGTGGGCGTTTGCGGCCGGAATCGGCGAACCCCTTTGCGCGCATAACCCAAACGGCTTACCAATTTGTCTTACGGTTTTGCTTGCGTTACCGGAAAACAACGCTCCTGCTGAATCTTATTTTTCTGGCTGTGACATTCCCATTGGCATTGAAAATCGGGAGCCAGTTTATGCCTCCGTTGTATGAGGGGTCCGCACTCTACATGCCTACTTCCCTTCCGGGGATTTCCATCACGCAGGCAACCACGCTGCTGCAGGAGCAGGACCGCATCATTCGATCTTTTCCCGAGGTCGAGACCGTTTTCGGCACTGTGGGCCGTTCGGATAGCGCCACCGACAACGCCGACCTGACCATGTACGACACGACGATTATGCTCAAGCCCCGCGAGCAATGGCGCCCTGGCATGTCCTACGAAAAGCTCATTGTGCAGATGAACGAAAAACTGCAGTTCCCGGGCCTGACCAATACGTGGACCATGCCAGTCGAAAACCGTCTGGACATGGAATTGACGGGCATAAAAACTCCTGTGGGGATGAAAATCCAGGGGCCAAACCTGGATGGCATTCAACAACTGGGCGCGCAGATTGAAAAGGTTCTCTCCGCGGAACCCGGCGTGCGCTCGGTTTTCTCCGAGCGGGTTAGTCAGGGATTCTACATAAACGTGGACGTCAACCGGCAAGAGGCTGCGCGCTACGGTCTCACCGTTGCCGATGTGCAGCGGGCGGTCACGTCGGGAATCGGCGGTCAAAATATTGCCGAAAACATCGAAGGCCGCGAACGCTATCCCATCAATGTGCGCTACAACCGCGATTTTCGGGACAGCGTCGAAGAATTGGGCAAGGTCTTGGTCGCCACGCCAACCGGCGCGCAGATCCCGATCAACGAAGTAGCTACAGTCTCTTTTTCCCGGGGACCCGCCTTCATACGGGACGAAGACGGAGCGCTGACCGGCTACGTCTACCTGGATTTGAACACGCGAGACTATGGCGGATTCGTGCAGCACGCCAGTGACCTGCTTCGCGAGAAACTCATTGTGCCGCCTGGCTATACATACAAGTGGGCCGGGCAATATGAATTCGAAATGCGCGCCAGACAACGGCTCGAATTTATCCTGCCGATCGTGTTCATCGTGATCTTCGTGCTCCTTTATATGGTCTTCCATTCCGCTGCGGAAGCGGCGGTATTGATTTTTCCAACCTTTTACGCATTAACGGGCGGATTGATTCTGCAATCGTGGCTCGGATACAACTTCAGCGTGGCGGTTTGGGTGGGATATATCGCTCTGTTTGGCATCGCCGTGGAGACGGGTGTGGTCATGGTCGTGTACCTGCACGAAGCGCTGGATCGCCGCCTGGCATCCGGGGTCCCGCTCCAGCACGATGACATCGAAGCGGCAGTCATCGAAGGCGCAGTTCTAAGGCTCCGGCCAAAAATGATGACCGTCTTCGCCGTGCTCGCAAGCCTGGCGCCCATTCTCTGGGGATCCGGCATCGGGTCCGATGTCATGAAACCTATCGCCGCACCGATCGTCGGAGGAATGATCACTTCAACGATTCATGTGCTGATCCTCGTCCCGGTGTTTTTTGCTCTCATGAAGGAACGAGCCTTGCGGAGGGGAACACTGCGCTCCTCTACGGCGGAGTAATCGAATTGAGTAGCACGGACTTCACTCTGTGCGGTTTTGGCTTTCTGAACGCAGCGCAAAACCAAAACCACACAGGCTGAAGTCGGAGATCCCGACCCTGTCGGGGCCTGTGCTACTGAAATGCAGATCAGGCGGCTGGCGTGCCCTTGGCAGACGAAGAATGCGAAGGCAGTTCAGCAGTGACAGGACTCACTGTTTTGCGCTTCGCAAACATCAGATGGAGTCTATCCATGTAGAGGTAGATGACGGGAGTCGTGTACAGAGTGAGGACCTGGCTCACCATCAATCCGCCGACGATGCTAATGCCGAGAGGCCGGCGCAATTCCGACCCAGTTCCCGCGGACAAAGCCAGCGGCAAGCCTCCCAGCAAGGCCGACATCGTTGTCATCATGATCGGCCGGAAACGCAACAGACACGCCTGATAGATCGATTCCTCCGGTGTTTTCCCGGAGCGCTCCGCTTCGACCGCAAAATCGATCATCATAATTGCGTTCTTCTTGACGATGCCGATCAGAAGAATGATTCCTATCAACGCGATCACGCTGAGGTCGAGGTGGAACGCCAGCAAAGCCAGGAGAGCTCCCACGCCCGCCGACGGCAGTGTCGAGAGAATCGTGACGGGGTGAATATAACTCTCGTACAGGACTCCCAACACGATGTACACCGTGATAAGCGCCGCAAGAATCAGCCAGGGCTGGCTCGCCAGGGAAGACTGGAACGCCTGGGCGGTTCCCTGAAAGGTCGGACGAATGTCCGAAGGTAAACCAAGCTGCAAGACTGCTGCTTCGATATCCTTCACCGCGTCCCCCAGGGCTACACCCTCCCCCAGGTTAAACGATATGGTTACCGCCGGAAATTGCCCCTGGTGGTTCACGGCAAGAGACGTGGTCTTCATCTCAAAATGGGTGAAGGCACGGAGCGGCACCTGTATTCCCTTCGACGAACGCACGTAGAGGTTCTGGATCGCATCCGTGCTGTTGCGGAAGGCCGCATCCACTTCCATCACGACATGATACTGGTTCAACTGCGTATAGATCGTTGACACCTGCCGCTGGCCGAACGCGTCGTAAAGCGTGTTATCGATCACCTGTGGCGCAATGCCTAATCTCGATGCCGTATCCCGGTCGATGACAAGCGATGCTTGCAGGCCGCGTGTCTGCTGGTCTGTGGCCACATCGCGCAACCCGGGCAACTGCCGGAGCTTGGCGAGGACTCGCGGTGCCCATTCATCCAGGTCCTTCAAATTTTCGCTTTCCAGTGTGTATTGATATTGCGAACTGCTGAACCGGCCGCCCACGTTGATGTCCTGGTTCGCTCGAAGGAACAAGGTGGCCCCGGGGATTACAGCGAGTTTTCGCCGCAGCCGCGCAATCACTTGGTCCACGGTAATTTTTCGCTCGCTGAGCGGCGTCAAGTCAATCTGCATTCGGCCCGTATTTTCCGCGCCTCCGCCTGTATAACTGGACATGCTGGCGACCGCGGGGTCACTCAGCACGATTTCGTTGTATTGCCGCAATTTCTCCTGCATGGCCTGGAACGAAACATCCTGGGCGCCCAGGACGGACCCGCTCATGCGTCCCGTATCCTGCTGCGGGAAGAAACCCTTGGGAACGACGATATATAAATAGACGCTCAAGCAAATCGTCGCGAGCGTCACGGCGAGCATCAGAGGCTGGTGTCGCAGGACCCAGCGCAACCCGGCTGCGTAAGCGTCCAGGCTCGATTGAAACACGCGTTCGCTTGCCCGGTATAGCTTCCCGTGTTTTCTGTCCTTCTCCGATTTCAGGAATCTTGCGCACATCATCGGCGTCGTCGTGAGAGACACACACAGGGATACGGCGATGGCAATGCTCAAGGTGACCGCAAATTCCCGGAACAGCCTGCCTACGATGCCTCCCATCAGCAGAATGGGAATAAAGACCGCCATCAGAGAAACACTCATCGACAATACGGTGAAGCCAATTTCTCGCGATCCCTTCATGGCCGCTTCCAGCGGTGAATCGCCCGCCTCGAGATACCTCGTGATGTTCTCGATGACGACGATGGCGTCGTCCACGACGAAACCCGTGCAGATCGCCAGCGCCATCAGAGAAAGATTGTCGATGCTGTAATGCAGCAGGTACATCACGCCGAATGTGCCGACGATGGACAACGGCACCGCAATGCTCGGAATCACCGTCGCCCAGGCGTTGCGCAAGAAGAGAAAAATGACCATCACCACCAGCGCGACCGTCAGCACCAGAGTGAACTCAATGTCGTGGACCGAAGCGCGGATCGTGATGGTGCGATCGGAAGTGACTTCAAGGGAGGCCGCTGGAGGGATCACGGCCCGCAATTCCGGAAGGATTGCTTTGATATTGTCCACGGTCTTCATGATGTTGGCGCCGGGCTGCCGGGCAATCGATATGTTGACGGCGGGCTTGCCGTTGGCGTAGCCCGAGTTGCGAAGGTCCTCGATTCCCTCGGTGACTTTCGCGATGTCGCTTAACCGGACGGGCGCCCCGTTCCTGTAGGCAACGATCAGAGGTACATACTGTTCGGGCTTGAGCAATTGGTCGGTCGCAAACAGGACCCACCGATTGTCTCGGTCCTCCAAATTCCCTTTGGGAGTATTCGCATTTGCGGTCCGCAGCGCGGCTCGCACTTCCTCCAAACCGATCCCGTAGTGCGCCAGCGCATTGGGATTCACATCCACGCGAACGGCCGGCTTTGCGCCTCCGCTGATGCCGACCTGGCCTACGCCTTCCACTTGGGATAATTTCTGACCGAGTATGGAATCGCACAAGTCGTAGAGATGACTTCTGGGAATTGTGTCCGAGAACAGCGCCAGATCCATGATGTCAGGATCGGAGGGATTGATCCTGCGGTAATTCGGTAAGCTCGGCATGCCGGCCGGCAGTTGCCCCGCCGCCGCATTGATCGCCGCCTGCACGTCTCGGGAAGCCGCATTGATGTCTCGATCCAGGTCGAACTGAAGGGTGACATAGGAGGAGCCAAGCTGGCTGGTGGAAGTCATTTCCGTGACGCCGGCGATCCGCCCGAATTGGCGCTCCAGCGGTGTTGCCACGGACGACGCCATGGTTTCCGGACTTGCTCCCGGCAAGCCCGCACGCACAAAGATCGTGGGGAAATCCACCCTGGGAAGAGCCGCCACTGGAAGGAAGTAAAAGGCAACCGCGCCTGCCAGAAGAATGGCCAGGCTCAACAACGTGGTCGCAACCGATCGTCGAATAAAAGGCGCTGAAATATGCATCGCTGCTAACCCAGCTTCCACCTAAGCCTGCAACCTACATTCTCTTAGAGGGGCGCGGGCCACGTCTTGGTTTCAACAAATCAAGGGCCGCTAACCCGAATATCTTCAAGAAATCGGGGCATCAGTAAAATTCGGCGCGCAACCGTTGGTGAAGCTGCCGCACCGCGAATCGACCGTAGGGGCACGGCATGCCGTGCCCCTACAGCCGACTGGTGAAATATCCAGGCTAATTCTTGATGCGCAAACCACGAAGCGTAGATTCACTCTCCGCGAACGGCCCGCCATCAGTTCATCGGGGGGGTGGCCGGCGGCAGCGAATTGCTTCCGGAACCCGGCGCGGCGGCTGGCGGCGCATCCATTCCAGAATGCGGATTTTGCCCGCCCGATGGCTGGCTGCCAACAATGTTCCACACTCCGCCTTTACGTTCGAGGGCGTACTCCACGTTCATGGTGGCCTCACCCTGTTTGACGCGGAACTCCACCTGCGCGCTGGCATGGTCTCCATTGACGGAGATTTGCTTCACCTCGCGGTCCATGGCCGATAGATTCAGGCCGGCCAGTCCGCTCAGGCGCTTGTCAATGCTCGCGCGTATCGCGTCCTGATCATTCACCTGTTTCTTGCATCCCGCGGCAAAGGTAAACAGTAGAATCATGGTGCACGTCCAAACTCGTCGGTTCATGCGCATATCCTCTCTAGTTGCTTCGCCAGACATTCTCCCACGATTTCGATACAGATACGTTTCAAAAATAACGGGTGCGGGCTACGCTTGCAGCTCGCCACAATCGGGTGCGGGCTACGCTTGTAGCCCGCCAGAATAAGGATACGAACAATCTCGTGTTTGACGGGCGGGTTCGCGCCCTGATAGCTTGTGAAGCTATGCGCCGAAGCGTTTCTGCAAATGAGAATGTGCTGGGGCGATGCTGGTGACGGATCGCCGTCCATCTCCGAGAATCGCATTCCAGGGCGAGCGCGGAGCCTTCAGCGAAGAGGCCGCCGTCAAGCTGTTGGGAGAGGACATCCAGCTCGTCCCTCGGCCGACCTTCGAGGCTCTCTACTCCAGCATCCGGGACGGTCTTGCGGATTATATTCTCGCGCCAATTGAAAACAGCCTGGCCGGGTCCGTCCACCGCTCCTACGACCTGCTGATTGCTAGCGGCCTGCACATCCAGGCCGAGGTCGTGATTCCGATCGTCCACAACCTCATCGGTGTACCAGGCGCGGCGTTCGAACGCATCACTCAAGTTTCGTCGCATCCGGTCGCGCTGGCCCAGTGCGAGCGATTTTTCGCAAACCATCCTTCGATAAAACGCGTGACGGCGGACGATACGGCGGGAAGCGTGCAGGAAGTGATCCGGGCCGGTGATCCTACCAAGGCGGCGATTGCCAGCCGGCGCGCGGCGGTGGTCTACGGCGGCGCGATTCTGCAAGAACATCTGGAAGATCATCCCGAAAATTACACCCGATTTCTCCTGCTCGCGCCTTCGGCCGAAGTGCCGGAAAACGCCGACAAACTCTCTCTCGTGCTGCACCTCGCGCACAAACCGGGCTCATTGTGCCGGGTACTGGATGCCTTTGGACGCCGTAACCTGAACTTGCTCAAAATCGAGAGCCGCCCCATCCCGGGCACGCCGTGGAGTTATTGCTTCTATCTGGACCTGCAGGCGTCGCTCAAAGATCCGAACACGCTCGCGGCGCTTGCGGAACTCGAGCAATTTACGGACTCGGTAAAAATCCTCGGCTGCTATCCGCAAGCAAAGGTTTAGGGTTATCATTTCGCGGGCCATGAAATACCTCTCGAAATTGATCCCGAGGACTGGAAGCAAACCGCGTAACCGGGCATAATGTGTCGGGTTCTTTGCTATGCCGGCGTCCGGCGGGAATGGCCGGAGATGCGTCTTGATTTAAGATTACAAATACTGGAAAGACTGAGCAGTCTCAGGAGGCAACGTGCAGGTCTATTACGACAAAGATGCGGAATTGAAATACATCCAGAATAAGAAGATTGCAGTGATCGGCTTCGGGTCGCAGGGCCACGCCCACGCCATGAATCTGGCGGATTCCGGCTGCGACGTCGTTGTCGGTCTAAAGAGCACCAGCGCTTCGGTCGCGAAGGCGCAAAAGGCCGGGCTGCGAGTGCTGCCGGTACGGCAAGCCGCGGAAGAAGCCGACGTGATCATGATCCTCGTTCCCGATGAGTTGGCGCCCGGCGTCTACGAGAGCGAAATCGCGCCGGCCATGCGTGCGGGAAAGTATCTTGCGCTGGCTCACGGTTTCTCGATTCACTTTGGGTTTATTAAGCCCCCGAAAGACGTGAACGTAGTCATGATCGCGCCCAAGGGGCCCGGACATCTCGTGCGCCATCAATTTCTCCAGGGCGCGGGCGTTCCGTGCCTGCTCGCTATCCATCAGGACCCGAGCGGCGACACGAAGAAAGTCGGCCTGGCCTACGCCAGCGCGATTGGCGGCGCCCGCGCCGGAGTCATCGAAACGAATTTCCGCGAAGAAACCGAGACCGATCTGTTCGGCGAGCAGTCGGTTCTGTGCGGCGGGCTGACGGCATTGATCCAGGCGGGATACGAGACCCTGGTCGAAGCCGGCTACGCGCCGGAGATGGCCTATTTCGAATGCTGCCACGAGATGAAGCTGATTGTGGACCTGGTTTATGAAGGCGGCATTTCGGAAATGCGCTACTCGATTTCGAACACCGCTGAGTACGGCGACCTCACGCGCGGCCCGATCATCATTGACGCGGCCACGAAAGAACGCATGAAGGGCATCCTGAAGGACATCCAGTCCGGCGCATTCGCCAGGGAATGGATGAAGGAAGCCGCGAACGGCATGCCGCGATTCAAGGCACTCAGGGAAGCGGGCCAGAAGCATCCCATCGAAGTCGTTGGCGCTCAGTTGCGCGCCATGATGCCCTGGATGAAGAAAAATCGCGTGATTGCCGAAGGGGCGTAGGCCGGCGCGACTCTCGAAGGCTTACCTATTCGGCGGCAACAGCAAAGGCTTTCAACACAGAGATCGCAGAGAGCACAGAGAAGGAAGAAAACGTTCTCAGGTTTTCTCCGCGCCCTCTGTGGCCTCTGTGTTGAATCCCTTAGGACACAGCTCTAACGACTTTCATCGAGGAAACGGCACTTCCCTGCTCACATCCGCGCTTATAAGCAGTTTTCGGAGGAATCATGGATTCGCGTCTCAGAGAGCATAGCCATATCATCGTCGACGGCCCCTCCAGGGCCCCCGCGCGTTCTTACTTCCGGGCTGTCGGCTTGTCGGACGACGACCTGGCTAAGCCCATGGTCGGCATTGCCAACACCTGGATCGAAGCGATGCCCTGCAATTCCCACCTTCGCCGCCTGGCGGAAAAAGTGAAGGACGGGGTGCGCGCTGCCGGCGGCACGCCGCTGGAATTTAACACCATCGCCATCAGCGACGGCGAATCCATGGGCACGGAAGGAATGAAAGCGTCGCTGGTGAGCCGCGAGGTGATCGCGGATTCGATTGAGTTGGTCGGCCGCGGCTACATGTTCGATGCAATCGTCGCCCTGGCCGGATGTGACAAGACCATTCCCGGCACAGCGATGGGCCTGATTCGGTTGAATGTGCCGAGCCTGGTGCTGTATGGCGGATCGATTCAGCCAGGCCGATTCCGGGGACGGGATGTAACGATTCAGGATGTGTTCGAAGCGGTGGGCGCTCACTCGGCCGGAAAAATCACCGACGCCGACCTGAAGGAAATCGAGAGTGTGGCGTGCCCCGGGGCGGGCGCCTGCGGAGGACAGTTCACGGCGAATACCATGGCGATGGCTCTTGAATTCATCGGCCTGACGCCAATAGGATTGGGCAATGTCCCTGCCACAGACCCGCGCAAGGACGAAGCGGCCTACCGGTCGGGCACGCTGGTTATGGAGCTGCTCCGCAAGGGCGTCACACCGCGACAAATTCTGACGCGCAAGGCGTTCGAAAATGCAATCGCCTCCGTGGCCGCCACCGGCGGCTCGACCAATGCCGTCCTCCATCTACTCGCCATGGCCAAAGAGGCAGAGATCGACCTGACCATTGATGAGTTCGACGTTATCAGCCAGAAGACGCCGCTGCTGGCCGATATGAAGCCCTGGGGCCGATTCACGGCCGTGGACCTGTACAACGCAGGCGGAACCGCTTTACTGGCGAAGCGACTTCTCGACGCCGGATTGCTTCATCGGAACCAGATCACGACCGGATTGAAGACCCTGGAGGAAGAGGCGTCCTCCGTGAAGGAGCAGCCGGGACAGGAGGTCGTTCGGCAGCTCTCCAACCCAATCAAGAACACGGGCGGGCTCATGATCCTCAAGGGAAATCTTTCCCCCGAAGGGTGCGTGCTCAAGACATCAGGCCACGAGAAGCCCTATCATCGCGGACCGGCGCGCGTGTTTGATCGCGAGGAAGACGCGATGGACGCAGCAGTCAAGGGCGAGATCAAGAAGGGCGACGTCGTTGTCGTGCGGTATGAAGGTCCGCGCGGAGGCCCCGGGATGCGCGAAATGTTGGGCCTGACAGCCGCGCTTGTGGGACAGGGCCTCGGAGAAGATGTCGCCCTGCTGACCGACGGGCGCTTCAGCGGCGCAACGCGCGGGCTGATGGCTGGGCACGTGGCGCCTGAAGCCGCGCGCGGCGGACCTATCGCCATCATCGCCGAAGGAGACGCGATCGTTTTCGATCTCGCCGCGAGGAAATTGCAGATCGAGCTGAGCGACGCGGAAATCCAGGCGCGCCTTGCGAAATGGAAGGCCCCGGAGCCGCGTTACAAGACCGGCGTCTTCGCCAAGTACGCTGCGCTGGTAAGTTCAGCTTCTCTAGGCGCGATTACGCGCGCGGATCTCGAAGCTACTACATGACAAGGCAGAAAAACATTTAACACGGAGTTCACGGAGGGCACAGAGAGCACTGGGAAGAAACAGAACATTCTCAAGTTTTCTCTGCGTCCTCTGTGCCCGCTGTGTTGAGTTCCTATTCCGCGTCGAACGAAGCACGATTGAGTCGATCAGTCGAAAGGAGTGTCTCGCGATGAGCAATCGCCGGTTCGCAAAGAAAGCGCGACACTATGTCGCTGCAACAGTTATTGCCCTCGTTGCCTTTTCCGCCGCGGGCGTCGCGATGGCCGATCCGCTCGTCCTGAAGGCCCAAGGCAGTTTTTTTGTCGGCGGACGTACTGTCTTTACCGACGCGCTCACCGGGACGTCCACTGGGTTTCTTGGCTTCGGAATTAACACCGGCAGCATCACGGTCGACCAGATGTATGTTCAGTATCAGATACCAGAGAGCCGCAATGAGCATGTGCCCGTTGTCATGCTGCACGGTTGCTGTCTCAGCGTGAAGAGCTATGAGACCACGCCGGACGGACGAATGGGCTGGAACGAGTATTTCCTGCGCAAGGGCCGCGCTGTCTACCTTCCCGACCAGGTTTCCCGCGCGCGTTCCGGGTTCGACGCAACGATCTACAACGAAATCAGGTTGGGAACGCGGCCAGTCGCGGACATGCCGTCGGTTCGTACCGCAAGCCACGAACTCGCCTGGCCGTTTTTTCGCTTCGGCCCGGCTATGGGTACGCCCTTTCCAAACGAGCAGTTTCCCGTAGAAGCGTTCGAGGAGTTTGGCAAGCAAGTGATTCCGGACCTCAACGCCGAACTTCCCGCGGTCAATCCTTCGTGGACGAATCTCTCGAGCCTGGCCATCAAACTGAACGGAGCCATCCTGATGGGCCACTCCGAATCAGGCTTCTTCCCCGAACAGGCGGCGCTCATCAACCCCTCTGAAATTCGCGGCATGATCACGATCGAAGCGGTTTGCCCCACCACGCTCACCGCCCAACAGATTTCGTCCCTGGCCGGCATCCCGATTCTCGTCGTCTTTGGCGATCACCTCGCGGATGTTCCCGCCTACGCCGAGCGATGGACAACCACCTTCAGTTCCTGCGAGCAATTCATCCAGCAGGTGAACGCCGCGGGAGGCGACGCGACGATGATGCACCTGCCGAAGTTCGGGCAATTCGGCAACAGCCATATGCTGATGCAGGATAAAAACAATCTGCAGGTCGCGGACCTCATTTTGAAATGGATCAATGACCACGTGGAAGGCAAAAAGAAGCCTCGCAACGCACATCGTTAGGAAAACAGTAGTCCGCATTTCTCATGAGCACGTGATGGACTTGGTCTGGGCCGCGGATAAGTTGGAACGGCACAACTCCACTCCAGAATCGCGCCGCAGCGTCTACACCTCGAATGGCTGACTGTTGTGTCACGGCGCCGCGCGACAGGGATAGCATCCTCCGGCCCTGTCCAGTAGCATGAAACGATGGATTTACGGGCGAGACTGCAGGCCAAAGCATCACCCGAAAGTGATCGTGAAACTATTACGTTCCTCGTGCTTTCACTTCTCGCATTCCTGCCTTACGCGAACACGTTATTCGGCGGTTTTGTCTACGACGATAATCCCCAGATCGTCGACAATCCCTATGTTCACTCGTTCCATTATCTTCGGGAAATATTCGGGTCGACCGTCTGGTCGTTCCGTGGCGCGCAAGGCCTGTCGAATTATTACCGGCCTCTGATGACGTTTGGGTATCTGTTGTGCTATCAGATCGCGGGCGCGATTCCATTCACGTTTCACCTCGCCAATGTAGTCCTGAATGTTGCGGCCGTGCTGTTGGTCTTCTATGTCCTGCGCCGGCTGAGCGGCGAGCGAGTCGCGCTCATCGCCGCGGGACTGTTCGCGCTGCATCCGATGCACACGGAATCGGTCGCGTGGATCGCGGGCGTTACAGACCTTGAACTCGCCGTTTTTTATCTGCTGACATTTCTTCTCTATCTGCGCCTTCCCGATCCGGACAAAGGTTTCGGCTTGCGCGCGGCGATATGCGGAAGCTATGCCCTGGCGTTGCTTTCGAAAGAGCAGGCCATGACCCTGCCTGTTCTTGTGACGCTGTTCGAACACTTCTATCGAGAAGACCGGGCCATCTCGACCGTCCGTCAAAAGGTGTCGCGCTATGCCCCGCTCTGGTCGATGGCGGCCCTGTATCTCGCCGTGCGCGGCATTTTACTCGGCGGCGTTGCCGGCGTCGTTTCGCGCCCCGCGCTCGCATGGCATGACGTTGGCCTTTCCGCTATTTCGCTTACGGGGCAATATCTCTGGAAACTTCTCTGGCCCGCGCATTTCTCCTCCTTTTACGTTTTTCATAAGAGCAGCCATCTCATGGACCGTAATGTTCTTCTCGGGCTCGCGGGGCTCGCTGTCTGCGGAGTTGTTTTCGTCCTCTTGTGGCAGCGCGCGCATATTCTTTCCTTCGCCTTCCTATGGATGTTCTTGACTCTTGGGCCGGTGCTGAATCCGCGATGGATGCCCGCCGCCGTTTTTGCCGAGCGCTATCTGTACTTACCCTCGATTGGGTTTTGCTGGCTTGCCGGATGGGCCGCGGTAAAACTTTGGAGCGCGAACGCACCGGGGTTTGTCCGCCCGCTGTCTCGCGCGGTGCCGCTGCTGCTGCTCGCCGTAGCGCTTCCCTATGCGGTGAAAACCGTGGCGCGCAATCGGGATTGGCAGACCGAAGAAACTCTATTCCGCCGGACCCTCGAAGAACAAGGCGGCGCAAGCTTGATTCGCGCCAGCCTCGGCTCCGTCTATTTAAACAAGGGCGACATGCGGAGTGCGGAGCAGGAGTGGCTCAAGGCGCTTGCCCTGGGACCCACCAACCCGTACGCCCTCGATAATCTCGCGCTCTTGCGACAGCGACAGCGCCGATATGTCGAATCTCTCGACTATTCCCGGCGCGCGCTACGCGCCCTCCCATCTTTCATGATGGCCCATCTGAATCTGGCGCAAACTCTGCTGCAGTTGGACCGCGTAGCCGAAGCGGAGTGGCAATTCCGCATAGCCACAGCCATTTCCCCGCTGTCGGCGCGCGCCCACAACAGCTACGGAGAATTTCTGTTCGACTCGGAACGATTGGAAGATGCTCGAATCGAGTTTGAGCGCTCCGTCAGCGCAGACTCGACTACCGGTTCCTACGACCGGCTCGGCGATATCTATCGGATCATGCAGGATCGTAAGCGGGCCGAAGAATCTTTTCGCCGCTCGCTTGCCCTGAACACTTTCGATAGCCATGCTCACTTTGGCCTCGGCCAGATTCTGATGGAGGCAGGCCGGCCGGGCGATGCGCTCCACGAATTCGAGGCCGGGATCGCAATCGATCCAACCAATCCTGATGCCAACGCCGCCGTCATTCGCCTGCGGGGCAACGCGCCTCTACGCGCCATTGCTCGCTGAAAAATCTCCAGACGTTTCACTCCGCGTGGAATAATATGACAATGCGGAACCGGAAGAATTGAAAACAGCCGATTCGCGCACTGGAGAAATTTCCCTGCAAGCTAAACCACCCACGGACGGCGCGGCGCAATTGCTGGCCGAAGTCCGGCTTCTCGGCACGCTGTGCAACCGGGAGGGCACAATCCAGCAGCGCGCCGAACTCGTGCATGCTCTTGACCGCTACGTCTTCCTTGAGCCGGAACATCAGGTCGTCTTCGAATCGATCCGTTCCCTGCTCCGGCGCGACACGATTTCCGCCGCGCGTCTTGCCTTGCATTTAAATAATCGCGGCTTCCCCGACGTGGACCTGGAGAAATATTTCGCGGCGGCGCTTACCAATATCGAGGATGCGTTGAGGCTGGCTCGCCAAGTGTGCTCTTCGGAGAATGGATGTGGCGCACAGGAGCACAGCGATAGCCGGAGAAAAGTGAAACGCGATGCCTGAGGCGCTATCGATACGCGGATTCAACAAGGTGAGCATGCAACTCGAACGGAAATGGCAGATGTGGATCTACGCATACATCACCGGGATGCCTTCCACACCTCACGCCATGACGATGCCGATGGACATGCCGATGCCCGCGGGCCATTAATTCGAAGGATCGTTTCGCAGTTGACGCGACCCATCATGAATGCACGCGCACGAACGGTACTTTCTCTCGCCGATTGCACAGGAATGCCCGTTTTCATTGGGTGGTTTATCTGGCACGGACAATACTCCGCACCCATGTCCTGGCTAGGTTTTCCTTGCTGGCTGGCCGCGAGTTTTCTGATTCATCGAGACACGCCAAAGTCTCTCGGAATGCGCGCCGATAATCTGTGGCCTGCGACGAGACGGGCGGTAGTCGTTTACGGGGTGTTTGCGATCGCCCTCATCGTGACAGGGTTCGCTCTCGGTCAGCAATGGCACCCGCCGCCGAATTACCGCTCATTCGGCAGAATATGGACATATTTCTCTTTTTGTCTTGCGCAACAGATTGCGCTGAACTCGCTGCTGACAAACCGGCTCCTATCTCTCATCCGGCGTCGCTGGCTGGCGAGCGCCGTTGCGGGAGCGATTTTCAGCGCTCTGCACTGGCCGAATCCTGTCCTGGTACCTTTGACGTTTGCCGGGGGCATCGCCATGGCGTGGATGTACGCACGAGAGCGAAACATTCTGCCTCTGGCTGCGGGACAATCTCTGCTGGGCTCGCTCGTCTGGTGGGCGTTTCCTCTCGCGTGGCACCACATGCTGCGAGTCGGTCCCGGCTACTATCATTCCTACTGAAACGCAACCACCTGCATTTGCTTCCGCTTGATCCGGGTGGATGCTCTGTGCGCGCGAGCGCCTCGCCAGCGCTCCGCTTGACCTATTTGGCGCTGCCACATGCAAAGTTCGCGGCGGCGTCGACACTGCCGGAACCCTTGTACGTCGCAACCTGAGGGTACGGGCAGACGGGGCGCGTGCGGGCAACACCTTGACTGGGATCATCGTTCTTGAACTTCGTGGCGATGATCTTCACAGGGGCAATGCCCAGCTCGACCCAACGATCGAGCGCGCCGACAATATCTCTCTCGGAATCGTTCTTCTTGTATCCCTTCTGACCTGGGCCACCGAAGGTGTTCGGGCCAGGTCCTCCCGTACAGTGATACAGGCCGGGCGCCATGAACAGACGCACGAATTCGTCTGTGGCCTCGCCGTGTTTCTGCCGGACGTCGCTGTAGTACTGGACAGTCCGCAGCGGCGGAGTCGAATGATCCGCCCAACCGTTGTATAAGATCAGCTTGCCGCCATGGGCCTTGAACCCCGAGAGATCGGTGCTGGCCGAGTCCTGGTCCTTCTCAAACGGCACGAGCGCCTCTGGGCTTTTATCGTAGTCAAAGTCCCTGACCGAATCGAACTTCGGGCCGAAGACGATCCAGCGCATAAAACTGTCCTCATACATGAAATTGCTGGAGGGATACCCGTGCATCGTCCCGATCCCGGTGATGTAAGACGGGTAGTCCCCTTCATGTCCCGGTGAGTATCCGGCATACAATTTTTGCCCGGCAGAATTCACCGGCCCGTTCAGAATCTTCTGCCACGCTGTCACCTGCTTTTGTATCAGACAATCGGGTCGGTCCGCGCCCTGGCAGGTCAAAACCTTCGGATCGAACCTGCACAGATCGGGGCGATCGATCAGGCCGTCCGCCAGGCCGTCCTTGGCGTCGCACGCGGCCAGGGTTGCCTTTTCCATCGCGGCGACCTTGTACGGGGGAATCTCAGAACCGAGCAGAGCCTTCTGGGTCCAGGCAAACATCATCATCGCCTTGGTTCGGTCGACCACGCTGCCTCCGGCGACGACCCCGTCAAAATCGTCCGGATACCGCTGCACCTCCATGAGCGCCATCTTTCCGCCGTTCGAACAGCCGCAAAAATACGAGCGCCGCGCCGGTGCGCCGTAGTACGCCTTGACGACCTGCTTCGACAAACCCGCTACCAGGTGCGTGGCCCGGTAGGCGTAATTGGTCTGGGCCTGCGGATTGTTCAGCATCGCCGATGCATCCCAATGAAATCCTCGATGGCCCGTGTCCGAGCCGGCCGCGGCATACCCTCTGGCGAGCGCCTCGCTGAGTTCCGGAACCGATCCGTTATACCCGGCTCCTCCAACATAAAACAGCTTGTTGTTCCAAACCGTGGTGGGAAGCGCGATTTCGAACAGGATCACTGTCTCGAGCCCGCCCTGCACCCGGCAATATTCCGGCAGATCCCCTTGAGCAGGAACGATGGTCGCTTCCGTGATGACGGTGTCCTTCAGCTTCAGGTCGAGCAGCTTCGCGCAGTCCGCCGCTGCTGCTGGATCCGCGCCAAACGCGAGCGATAGCAACAGAACCGTGGCAAGCCCCGCCGGCGGCGCACCGATTTTCTTGCGTAACGTGATGAATCCGCGCAACACTCCGGACGCGCGTTGTCGTGACTCGCGACTCTTCATGATGTTCCTCTCCGCGTTGGTGTTTCCAGCGTGGCCGATTTCTCCGGACGGCGCCATCCGGATCGCTCTGGGATTGTTGTGCAAATTCCCGCAGCGCGTGGATCCGCTATAGGCCACTCTGGAACCCATATCCCAACTCGATCTCGGTGGGGAACATACGCCCCGGGCCGCTGCCGCGTCAACCTCAGATCGCACGGGCAGCACTCGTTGAGCGTCAACCCGAACCGTTTATAAATTGAGCGTGTCGTACTTCGCGGTGATGTTGCCGTTCAGCTGGGAGCGCGCGGAAGATACAGCACCATGAAGACTTGACCAGCGGCCCGGGATCGCCAGACGGCAGGAGGGGCATGCCCCATCGCGCAGCGAATTTTGCAGCACGTCGTGCCAGGTACGGCGGACGAGAATTTGGCCGCAGCCGGGGCAATAGGTGTGCGCCGCGTCGCTGCGAATGTTGCCCTCATACACGTAGTGCAAACCCGCATCGAGAGCGATCCGCCGCGCGGCATGCAACGTCTCCGGCGGAGTTCCTGGTATATCGCGCAGCTTGAAATCGGGATGAAATGCGGTGAAATGAAGCGGGACGTCCGGGCCGAGATGCTCCAGAATCCAATCGCAGAGTTGACGAATTTCGCGCGGGTCATCGTTCAGCGTGGGAATCAGGAGATTGGTGATCTCGAACCAGACATTCGTCTCCTGCTTGAGCCACGTCAGCGTGTCGAGCACCGGCTGCAAATGCGAGAGGGTAACTCGGCCGTAGAATTGCTCGGTAAAACCTTTGAGGTCCACGTTCGCGGCATCCACGTGGTCATAAATATCGTGGAACGCTTCACGCGTGATGTAACCGTTGGTGACCATCACGGTGCTGATTCCCGCTTCGCGGGCGGCGTGGCAGATGTCGATGACGTATTCTCCCCAGATGGTCGGCTCATTGTAGGTGAACGCGATCGACGGGCAGGCGTAACGGATCGCCAGAGCGACGATATCTTCCGGCGGAATGTGCGTCGAATGGACCTGGGCGGATTTCGATTTCGAGATGTCCCAGTTCTGGCAGAAAAAGCAGCCCATGTTGCAGCCCGCTGTGCCGAGCGAGAACACGCGCGTGCCGGGCAGGAAATGGTTGAGCGGCTTTTTCTCGATGGGATCGATTTGCAGCGCCGCTGGCGAGGCGTAGCCTAAACTGTAGAGCTTGCCGCCCTGATTGACGCGTATGAAACAGAAGCCGGATTGGCCTTCCCCGATGTGGCAGTGCCTCGGGCACAGGTAGCAGTGAACGCGGCCTTCGGACATGGGCTCCCACCAGCGGGCTTCATGGAGGGCTTGCGTCTTCTCGAATATTTTCAATTCCTGCATGGCGACTCAACGCAGGGAAACTTCTCTCGAACTTCATTTTCCAAAAATCATTATACACCCGCCCGCGATGCGCGAATCAGAGGCTCTGTTCGCCCTGTGCGCGGCGCCGTTCCGCCGCCCATGCCAGGAAATGCGCAAATCGCGCGCGCTCGCGCCACAACAGGCGGAAGAATCGACCGGGGCCGAGCGTGTGCATGTCCCCGCCAAAAAACGTTTCCATGCGCCAGCGAAGGTAAGGGCTGGCCCACGGGCGCAGCCGGTAACCCTTGGCCGTAATCCAGTAATAGCGGAGAGCGGTGAACATCAAGGGTACTACTTCCAGCCTTCTCGTTCGCGAAGCGCTGCGATGTGCGCAACGTGGTGGCGGCCATGCCAGGCATACAAGCCGGCCATGTCGTCGAGTGTCATCGTGCCGCGCTCTGGATGCCGTAAGCGGCGGGCAAAATCTTTCGGCTGCATCGAGCGCAGCACGACGTTCCACCGATAGTGAAGCGTTTCGGTCAGGCCGAGCGAAACCTCGACGGGAGTATCGCGCGAATCCGCCAGCCCTGCCCAAAGATTCTCGTCGTACGGCTTGATCGTGGGCTCGTTCTCGGTCAGCGCTAGCTTGAACCGCACGTAGGCGTTCATGTGACTGTCCGGAATATGGTGAACGACCACCCGGACGGTCCAGCCGCCAGGGCGATACGGCGTATCGAATTGCTCCTGCGATAGTCCGGCGACGGCGTCGCGCAGGCGCTTGGGCAGAGCCGCGATCTGAGCGATTGCGTTCTCGCGCTCAGCGGGAGTGAGCGCATCCTTCGGCTCGTATTCCCCGATTGGGTAACGCAAATCCATTTCGGTCAACCCCAGCTTAGATCCTTAAACAAAGTGAAACGACACCAATGAATGCGGAACAGATCTCCGCGCGGATAGCATCATCCCTTCTTCAATTCCTCGGCGGCGGCCGCAAAGAACTGGTCCACAATTTTCTTCGCGGCGCCTTCGATCATGCGCTGCCCTACTGCCGCGATCATCCCGCCGACCTGCGCTTTGCCCGTGTAGCGCAATTCGGTTTGACCGTCCTTTTCGGTTAGCTCGACTTGCCCTTCGCCGTCGACGAAGCCGGCGAGTCCCTTCCCGGAAAGCTTCATGCGCATGGAGTTTGGCGGATTTTTCTCGGCGAACTCGACTGTGCCGGCGTATTTTCCGGAAATGGAGGCAATACCGAATTTCACGGCGGCTTTGAAGCGGTCCGGGCCATCCGGATCGAGCCGTTCGCAGCCGGGGAGCAACTTGGCCAGGCGATTCGGGTCCGTCAACAGGTCCCAGACCTGCGCAGGCAGGGCCGGAAGAATATATTGCCCGGTAAGTTTCATGCCTTGCCTTGCGCGCGCGCGAACGCTCGCCCGAGCGCCCGGCGCGTATAAACGGCGGCCATCTCCCTGCGATAATCGGCCGAAGCATGAAGATCGGAAAGCGGGTCAACGCCTCGCGCGGCGTGACGCGACGCCTCGGCAAAGAGTTTGTCCGACGCTTTCTTGCCGCGCAGCTCTTTTTCGACAGCGGCGGCGCGGAACGCCTTCGGACCCAGTCCCGTTACACCGATGGCAGCATCCTCGATCGTTCCGTCCTTTCCGAGCGTGATCCGCGCGGCGACACCCACGATGGCGAAACCCGAAGCGGGTTGGTGCAACTTCTCGTAGGCCGTCCCGGTATGCGCAGCGAGGGGCGCCACGCGCACCTGGCTCAGGATTTCTCCGGGGCGCAGCGCCGTGGTGAGCATATCCAGAAAAAAATCACCGACTGCGACCGTGCGTGTCCCGGCGGTAGACGCGGCAATGATTTCCACGTCCAGCGCGAGAACCGCGGCGGGGTAATCCGCGGCGGGGTCCGCATGCGCGAGGCTCCCGCCGAGCGTGCCGCGGTTGCGAACCTGAATGTCTCCGATGGTCGCGGCGGTTTCGGCCAGCAGCGGGCATTTGGCGCGCAGCAGATCTGAACTCTCGATCTCCGCATGCGTGGTCAATGCCCCGATCGCGATGCGGCCGTTCTCCTCGCGAATGTAATTCATGCCGCGAAGCCTTCCGATATCGATCACATAGCGGGGCTGCGCCAGCCGCAGCTTCATCAACGGGAGCAGACTGTGCCCGCCGGCAAGGATTTTCGCCTCGTCGCCATGGCGCTCCACCAGGCGTAAGGCGTCTTCCAATGTCTTTGGCGCAACGTATTCGAACTGTGCGGGAATCATTTGCTCCTCCTGCCGCCATTATTCTGGCGGGCTCCAAGCGGAGCCCGCACCCGATCCTGGCGGGCTCCAAGCGGAGCCCGCACCCCTTGCATAAGCTTCCAGATTTTCTCGCGCTTGAACGGCATGTCCACGTGGCGAACGCCAAACGGAGACAGCGCATCGGCCACGGCGTTGGCCAGCGCAGGCGTAGCGCCGATCGTGCCCGCTTCCCCGGCTCCCTTCACACCCAGCGGATTGACCGGCGAAGGCGTGACCGTGCGGTCGGTTTCCATCCACGGCAGATCGGCGGCGCGCGGAATCGCGTAATCCGTCAACTCACCCGTAATGAGCTGCCCCTGCTCGTCGTAAACGGCTTCCTCGAGCATCGCCTGGCCGAAGGCCTGCACGATCCCTCCGTGCGTCTGGCCCTCCACCAGCAAGGGGTTCAAGACATTGCCGCAATCATCTACGGCGACATATTTCAGGAGCTTGACGTCGCCGGTCTCCTGATCAATTTCGACGACGCAGACGTGGGCGCCGAAGGGAAACGTGAAATTGGACGGCTCGAAAAACGTCGTCGCATCGAGCCCTGGCTCCATGTTCGGCGGCAACCTCTTGGCGGTGTAGGCCGCGGCGACTACTTCGCCGAATGGAATTGATTTTTTCGGATTCGTCTTCGAGAAGATATTCATGTCCGAGAAGACAAGTTTTCCCGGGTTCTCACCCATCAGGAACCCGGCAAGCACGGCAAGCTTGTCGCGGAGTTTCATCAGCGCCTTATATGCGGCAGTGCCGCCCACGGCCGTGGCCCGGCTTCCGAAGGTGCCGATTCCGTAGGGCACGATGGCCGTGTCGCCATGAATCACGTTGACGTCGCCGGGCTCCAGGCCGAGTATTTCCGCGCCCAACTGCGCGAAGCTGGTTTCCTGCCCCTGCCCGTGCGGCGACGCCCCCGTCAGGATGTTGACCATGCCGCTCGGCTCGATGCGCACCGTAGCCGATTCCCAGCCTCCGGCGGGCATGGCACTCGACGGACCCATCGCGCAAATCTCCACGTACGTCGAGAGGCCGATTCCCACGCAACGCCCTTGCTTGCGGGCTTTCGCTTGCTCCTGGCGCAGTTTTTTGTAGCCGGAAAGCTTCAGCGCCAGATCGAGGCTCCCGGGGTAGTTCGCGCTGTCGTAGATCACTCCGGTCGGAGTGGCGTACGGAAAATCCGAAAGCTTCGGGAAATTCTTCCGGCGCACCTCGGCCGGATCTTTTTTCAATTCCGCCGCGACCAGATCCACCGTTCGTTCCACCAGGTACGTAGCTTCGGGACGCCCCGCTCCGCGGTAGGCATCCGTGGACATCTTATTCGTGAGAACGCCGGTGATCTCCGTCCGGATCGCGGGGATTTTGTAGCAGCCAGAGGCCATTAATCCGGTCAGCGTGGGGATCAGCGGCGTCAGCAACTGATAATAAGCGCCCAAATCGGCGATGACGTGAATGCGCAGGCCGAGAATCGTGCCGTCGTTTTTGAAAGCCACTTCGACGGTATCAATCTGGTCGCGGCCGTGAATCGTGCCCTGGAAATTTTCGCGGCGCGTCTCAATCCACTTGACCGGCTTGCCCAGACGGATCGCCAGATAGCCGGCCAGCGCCTCTTCGGCATAGATGTTGAGCTTGCTTCCAAATCCTCCGCCGACTTCCGGCGTGATCACCCGCACGGAATGTTCGGGCACATCGAGCATGGCCGCAACTTGCGTGCGGAGCAGATGCGGGATCTGCGTTGACGACCACACGGTGAGCTGCCGTTCGCCGGGCTTGTAATCCGCAACGACGCCGCGGGTTTCCATCGCGGTGGGAATCAGCCTCTGGTTTACCATGCGCTGCTTGATGACCTTGTCCGCCTTCTTGAACGCGGCTTTCAGGTCGCCGCCTTCCAGTTCCCAGTGATAAGCGACGTTGTCCTTGTGGCCTTCGTGAAGAACCGTCGAACCTTTCTCGATGGCCTTTTCGGGATCGACCACCGGAGTCAGCGGTTCGTACTCCACTTCTATCAAGTCGAGCGCATCGCGCGCGGCGTACCGGTCGGTCGCAACCACCACGGCCACGCCTTCTCCCACAAACCGCACTCGTTCGTGGGCGAGCACGGGACGCGGCGCGGCCTTCATGTCCGGAATCTGCGCGGCGCAGGGTATAGAGCCAATGGAACCGCGAACATCGGCTCCGGTCAGCACCAGCACCACTCCCGGAGCGGCCTGCGCCTTCGACACATCCACGGAACGAATCTGGGCATGCGCGTAGGGGCTGCGGAGTATCGCAACATGGTGCATCCCCGGCAACACGAGGTCATCCACGTAGTGCGCCAGGCCCTGGATGAGCCTCGGGTCTTCCTTCCTCTTCAATGGCTTTCCGAGATATCGGGTGGCTGCGGGCATGGTTCCTCCGTTTTTCGCGCGGGCTGCAAGTACAGCCCGCACCCGTAAATCTTTAGCGCTTGCGCGACTTCATTTTCTTGGCTGCATATTCGACGGCTTGCACGATGTGCTGGTATCCCGTGCACCGGCACAGGTTGCCGGACAGCCCCTCGCGGATTTCCGTTTGCGATGGGCTGGGATTTGTGCGCAGCAGCTCAACCGACGCAAGGATCATCCCCGGCGTGCAAAAGCCGCATTGCAGGCCGTGCTTTTCCCAGAACCCCTCCTGCAACGGATGCAGGCCATTGCCATTCGCGGTCGCGGGCGCCGTAGCGGAAAGGCCTTCGATCGTCGTGACTTCCGAGCCGGAGGCTTGCACGGCCAGCACGGTGCATGCTTTCACGGCCTTCCCATCGAGCAGCACCGTACACGCGCCGCAAATGGATGTCTCGCATCCGACATGCGTGCCCGTGAAGCCCAGGACTTCACGGAGATAATCGACCAGCAGGAGCCGAGGCTCTACCTGGGTCTCGTACGACTTTCCATTCACTCGAATTTGAATTTCGGCGGACATGATGCCTCCAGGAACTGCAGCGTGTTCCCATTACGCAAGACTGAGTGAGGAATGAAACTTACTCCTGTCGCACGAGAATTTCAAGGGTGCTTCCCGTACGGCAGCGCGCCAGATTCCGATAATTCCGTTTCTCAGGAACTGGTTGCGTTTGCGGTAGGTCTCTCAGGGTTGAGTGAAGCTTCTTTTTTGAGGCGAGGGGTTGCAGCGGCGTAATCGGTTTAATGGACCGTTGACGATGACGGCGAATAGATGTGGATTGCCACGCCCCATTTGTCATCTTCTAGCTTCTCGACACGGACGACAATACCTGCAGTTGCGAAGTTCATTGGGCTGCCAGGTTTGAAATCGCTCGTCACATAGATGTTCACGCCGGGGGCGTAATGATCTGCCGAAGTGGCAAGATACAGCCCGTCTTGTGAAACATTAAATGTTGTGCAGGAATCTGGAGGCAATCTCGAATCGAAGGGACGAATGAAAACGACCTCCGACAAATTAGTTCGTGGTTGGCGGCGTCGCTCTGTGGATTCAGTTGGCATAGCTGAGGCGGAATCGGCTCCGCGCACATCGAACTCTCAAAATCAAAAAAGGGGCCGAATGGGGTGTATATTTGGCCCCCGGGATGTGGGTGGAGCGTTTCTTTCTTCGTCGAGCTAAACTTAGTCCTGATTCTCTCCCAAGTCAATGGTACGGCGCACGCAGATATTCAGGCTTTCAGAGTGAATCATGTCCACCTTCCGAGAATCCCGTTTCTTGGAAACTGGCCGCATTGGGCCGGCCGCTGGGACCCTCGACAGATGTCAGAGAGTGCGCCTGCTTTCGAAACTGGTCTTCTCGCTACAGATGTGTGATCTGATGCCAGGTCATCCCATTCGAGGACGCTTACCGGTTACGGTGGTGTTCGATCAATAAACTTTGTGAGTCGCGGCTATCGGCACACATCATCGAAAACCGAGGCCTGACTGGCAAGCAGTATGAATCGGTCAATGGCGTCAAGCTCTTCCGAATTGAAGCGGACTTGGACATGATTCCTCAAATGTACAGAAAGATTGGCCCATTCTTCCTTTGATGTACCACCACGCTGGAAAGTGCTTTGTTCTGAAACAGACCTGCGATGCACCTCTTGCACGTGGTCCCACAATTCACGTTCCGAAGCGTACCAACTGTTACATTCGCTACAGGTGATTCGAGCCACTTGTGGTTTTGCCATGTCGGTTCACCTCCTAAATCTTCGATTGCTTCAGCTCCAGAACATCCCACCCCCCGTTCTTCAATGGCTTTTGTATAGCGTGTTCTCCCGACGAAAGATGTGACCTAGATCACTTCTCGATGTGTTACGCCGCAATGCTTCACTGTGGCCAACGGAGACACTACCAATTATCGGTTTAGAATGCGAAATGTCGTGATAAACGTGGCTAAGTCCCGGGAAGTCCTCTTCTCGGAAGGAGGCCCACCGAATCCTTTAGCGCGAAAACCGAGCGAATCGCCCGGTGCGTTTATTGGGCCAGCGCGCGGACCCGGATGCGGCTGGTGACGGGCTTGCCGAGGTGGACGGTGCGGTTGCCGACGCTGAGCGTCATTGTCTCGTCGTACTCGCGGGGCAGTGCCGGACGGCGAGTTCGTGAGCGAGATTCGAACAAACGCACGATTCCTACTGGGCCGTCGGCGCAGGCTCATCCACCCCTGTGTAGCGAAGGATGAACAGCCCCCACTGCTTGTTGGTGATGTAGATGTTGCCGCGGGTGTCTACCAGAACGTCTTCCGTCTGGCTGACCAGCTTATCGTAGGGAGCCGGCATGCGGCGCGTCGTTGGAGTCGGAGGGATGAACCATCCCGTTTCCTTCGGCAAACGCGGGTCCTTGATGTCAAAGACGCGTAGACCGGCGTTGAAGTAGGTGAGGTAAATCAGGTCGGCCTGCTTCTCCACGTCAGGATTGTGCTGCAAAATATTTGTATTGTGAGGCCCGAACCGGCCGCCTTTGTCGCAGAAGTCGGTGTACGGCGCGTCCTTTGGAGGCGCCGGTGTCGGAAAGGTCGAAATGAGTTTCGGCTTTGTCGGATCCTTGATATCGACCAACCCGGTCAGGAACAGCGCCCCCTTGCAGGCCAGCGCGCCGTCCGGGGTGTCGCCTCCTCCGGTGCCCTCCGCATGCGCGAACAGCAAGTCCCTTCCTGGGATCGGCATCACGTCGTGTACCGGAATGTTCGTGCCGAAAGGCGGGCTGACGGTCAGCTGGCCGATCAACTTGGGTTTCGATATATCGCTGATATCGAGAATCACGATGGCCGGGCTGTACCCCATGTATGCTCGGTCTCCTTCGATCACGGCGGGGCCGTGGAGCCCGTAGATCGGAGCGAGCAATGGCGGCTCGCCTTCCTTCTGACCAGGCATCCACCAACGCCCTGCTTCTTTTGGTTGATTGGGCTCGCTGATATCCAGGAACACCAGGATTTGCCCCTTATATCCGGGCATACCCGCGGACATATTCACGTATTTGCCGCCCGGGTAGCCGTCACGATGTGTGCCGGTAGCGCCCGTCTTCCACCACGACATTTGCTTCGGGTTCACCGGGTCGTGAATGTCCCAAATGAGCAGGCCTTCATTGACTTGCTTATTCGGGTCGCCCCCGTAACCCGCTCTATCTTGCAGCGGCGTGATCAGGATGTTGTCGTGAAGATCCACTTGGCCGGCCGAGGTGTTTTCCGGGCCGGGGATGAATTTCACGACCTGGGGGTTCTTTGGATCGGTCACGTCAACGATGCTCCAACCGTGAGCGACAAAGTGGCCGAGATACAGATACCAGCGATCGCCTACGTGCTTGATGGCCATCTTGAAGGCCTCATGGCCGCCCAAGTCGCTGTATCCAATCGGCGTCATATTGCTGGCTTCCCAGCCCGCGGGAATCTGGTCGGCGTAACCGTACGGAGCGAGCAGCGCCACGACAGCTAAGCCCAGCACAGACCGGAGAAGGATTCGCCAAAGAGAACTCTTCACTGGCAATTTCATCTTTCGCCTCCCATCAACACGGTTACGCGCGTGACAACTTGTTCGTCGATCCTGGAATTTGTCCATGCCGCCGAAGATTACTTTTCCCCGTTCGGCTATTCGCCTTCGACCTCTGTGGATGCACGGCGCAAAAGATTCGCCGGTGCCGCAATCCTGCCCCCGAGCACCGCACCAAGTCAAGGCGCCTTCAAACGATTGGTGGACAACTCTTGATAAGCCGTCTTCTCGAAATGTGGGAAAGGCCAGATTCCCAGTTACCGAGAATTCCGTTTATCAGGCCCTATCTGGAACGCGCGGACAAGAGGCAGGTTTGAAAAACAGTGAGGGTTTATTCTTTCGTAACAGGCAGATTCCTAATCCTGGCTGGTAGCCGTGCGATCGTGCAAACCTCTTTAAAGAGGATAAGACATTGGGAAATTCTCCCGATTCGCCAAGTGATTCGGCCACGTTGCACAGTGAGCGACGCAAGGTACCGCGTCACGTCTTTGTAGCAACGACGGAGCTCACAGACTCTGCCAACGCAATGAAGTCTTCAGGGAGGGTCACGGAAATTAGCCGCACTGGATGTTACGTGGACATCATGAACACCCTTCCGGTGGGAACGTTGCTCAATGTGAGCATTTCCTGCGATCAAGGCACTTTCGTGACGAGAGGAAAAATTGTCTACGTCCAGGAGCGAATTGGCATGGGTGTTGTATTCCTCGATCCGCCAAAGGACCAGTTGGAAATCCTCGATTCCTGGCTCGCCGCGCTTCCACCGGCTGCCGCCCCTTAGAAAAGGCGCCGACGCAAAGCAGGACCGGACCGCTCACGAATCACACTTACCGATAATCCCGTTCCATAAAAGGGGATGCGCCGACTATCTGTCCGGGATGGGGGGTACGCGCCGTCGAGTTAGGCTTTGTTTCGTTGGGGGTGCGCCTGTTATTGCGTCACCGCTCTTTGTGATGGCCATCATAGCCGTAAAAACATATCCGGGACATTGTGTATGGCAGATGAAACCAAGGGCGCAGAAGTGAAATCAACTACACCCATCGCGAGGGAGAGAACGAATATGAAATTATTTCATGATCTGCATTTACCTCTGTTGTTGTCGCTCAGCATTGCGGCTGGAGTCGCGATGGCCGCAAATCAAGACTCCACGAAACCAGTTTCGGCACAAACCCCGGGCACGCCATTGTCCGCAACAGCAAAGGAAAACGAGATTGAGCGAGGCCGCTACCTCGTGGAACAGGTTGCCAAATGCCCCGATTGTCACACGCCTCGAGATTCCAATGGAGAGCTCGTCCGGTCAAAATGGCTCCAGGGGGCTCCCGTCTGGATTGTTCCGGTCCGCTCAAAACGTGTCTGGGCCATGCATGCCCCAGCTTTGGCAGGTTTTGTCTACAGCGATCAGCAGGGGCAGAACATCCTCGAACGGGGCATGGGGTCCAATGGAGTTCCGACTCAACCGCCCATGCACGCCTATAACATGCACCATGAGGACGCCGTGGCCATAATTGCGTATCTGCGGTCTCTGCGACCATCTACGATCAGGTGATGCCTATTTCCGGCACAAGGGTTGTTTCTTTGCGCTATTGCCAGCCGGTGCCGTTAAGCTGCTTGCGTATCCTCTCTGGGCAAGTATTGGTTCACACGTTTGGCCATCCGCTGTTGTTCTGGAAAAGTCATTGCTTATCTCATCGTGAAGCTGTCGTCTTCTCGGAATGCGGCCCAGCGAGTCTTTTAGCGCGGAAGCCAAACGAATCGCCCGGTGCGCCTATTGGGCCAGCGCGCGGACCCAGATGCGGCTGGTGGCGGGCTTGCCGAGGTGGACGGTGCGGTTGCCGACGCTGAGCGTCATTGTCTCGTCGTATTCGCGGCGGCGGATGCGGGCGCGCGCTCCGGGGTGAAGCGCGAGTCCCGCGAGGAACTTCAGGAATTCCGGGTCCTTCTCGTAAACACAGAGGACTTCCACGGTTTGTCCCGCGAGCGCGTCGGAAAGCGCCGTGGCGCCTTGTTTGCGCCGAAGTTTGGCCAAGCCGCCTCGCAAGGGTACGCCGTGCGGGCAGCAACCATCGGCGCCGAATCGCGCCAGAAGCAGCTTTTCCACTTCCAATGAAATCCCGTGCTCGAGCCGCTCGGCTTCATCGTGGGCGCGCGTCCAGTCCAGGCCAATGACTTCCGTGAGAAGTTTTTCGGCAAGCTGGTGGCGCATGGCGAGGCGGCCCGCCATGCCGCTGCCCTTTCGCGTGAGCGCGATGCGGCCGCTACGCCCGACGCGGAGCAGGCCGTCGCGTGTCATGCGCTTCAGAGCCGCGGTTACCGCCGGCGGGGTGACGCCCAATTCTTCGGCCAGGCGCGCGCTGATGGGCTCCTGCTCTTCCTGGACCATCTCCCAGATGGCCTTCAGGTAGTCTTCGCGCGACACGCTGGTTTTTTCGCGCGGCATGAGTCTCCTTGTCCGGATGCGTTACACCGTTTGCTGGACGTTCATGCGATCCCGCAAACGCCGCGCCAGGTCTTCGACCCGCGCTTCGATTTCGTCGCGGATCGCGCGGTAGACGTCCGGGTCGAATCCGTACGGGTCGCCAACATCCCAATCCTCGAGCCGAGGCGCTGGTTCACGGAAGACCGCCGCGCCGGACCGGCCTGTCATGTTGATCACCAGATCTACCGCGGACATATCCTCTGGCCGCAGCGGCTTGGAAGATTGTCCGTCGGCGGAAATCCCGTGCTCGGCAAGCACGCGCAGGGTTAACGGCGGAATCTCACCAAACGCCGCCAGGCCCGCACTCGACGCTTCAATCACATCCGCTGCCAGGTGTCTCGCAACTGCTTCGGCCATCTGACTCCGGCAGGCATTTCCAATGCACAGGAACAGAACTTTTGTACGAGTCGCCATACCGCCCTTTTCAGCCCGGCCACCGAGGAACACAGAATGACACGGATTTCAGCGCCGCTCAACTGGAACGGCAGAGGGGATGGCGGGAAGCTTCGCGGGTCTGTCTTCTACCTCAGCAGGTCGGCGCACCATCCGCAGAAAATACTCGTGCACCGTCGAGTCGGTGGTGAGTTCAGGATGGAAGGTCGCTATCAGGATGCGGCTTTGTCGCAGCAGCACGGGTTTGCCTGCGGACGTGGCGAGGACTTCCACGCCCGGCCCTGCGCGCTCGATGATCGGAGCGCGAATGAAAACCATCTCGACCGGCGCCGGCGAGAGGCTCGTCATCTCGTGGCGCACTTGGCTCGCGAGCTGGCGGCCATAGGCGTTGCGGAGGACGGTGATGTCGGCCAGTCCGAGTGACGGCTGCGCGGGATTCCGCACCTCCCGCGCCAGCAAGATAGCGCCGGCGCACGTGCCGAAGATCGCGCCACCCCGCGCGGCATGTTCGAGCAAGCTTTTGTCGAGGCCTTCCTCGACGAGAAACTTCCACTGCGTGGTGCTTTCGCCGCCGGGCAGGATTATGGCGTCCACGCCATCCATATCCCGCGGCGTGCGCACGAACACATGCTCAACGCCGATTCGCGCCAGCGCCGCGCCATGCGCTTCAAAGTCTCCTTGAACGGCGAGTATGCCGACTTTCATGCGTTCCTTCCCTGCTTCCACTCCTTCTCCATCAATCCCTCAGTGCTCTCTGTGGCCTTTCTCCGCGTTCTCTGTGTTAAATTCCGAATAGAGCAACACACCACACATAATCATAGCGCGGCGCAGCCGCAACCAAAGTTAGCTTCAGCGGCTAAAGCCGGCTTAAAGAGAGCTTCGTTTTGGCCGGGCTGAAGCCCGGCCCTCCTGAAGCAACCAAAATTCGTCGCGCGCCGCGAAGAATCCACGGACTAATAGCACAGAGACCCGCAGAGAAATTGACCGCGAGCTGCCGACTACCACCCGCGCGTCTGGAGCAGGTCTTTTTCGTCAATTTGGCGGATATCGAGGCCCTTCATGGCTTCGCCGAGTTCCTCGGAGGCTTCGAGAACGGCCTTCGCGTCCTGGTAATGCGTGGTGGCCTTCACGATGGCCTTGGCCCGTTTTTCCGGATCGCTCGACTTGAAGATCCCCGACCCGACGAAAACCGATTCGGCGCCCAGATGACGCACGAGCGCGGCGTCGGCAGGCGTCGCGATTCCTCCGGCGGAAAAATTCGGGACGGGGAGCTTTCCCGTTCGCGCGATCTCACGGACCAGGTCCAGCGGAGCGCCCATCTCTTTTGCAACGCGCATCAATTCATCGCCGCGGAGCGTGGTGAGGCGGCGCATCTCGCCGGTGATGGTGCGCATGTGTCGCACGGCTTCCACAACATTGCCCGATCCCGCTTCGCCCTTGGTGCGGATCATCGCGGCGCCTTCGGCAATGCGCCGCAGCGCCTCGCCCAGGTTGCGCGCGCCGCAGACGAACGGCACCTTGAAATCGTGCTTCCAGACGTGATTTTCCTCGTCGGCGGGCGTAAGCACTTCGCTCTCGTCAATAAAATCCACCTCGAGCGCTTCGAGCACGGCGGCTTCCGCGAAATGGCCGATGCGCACCTTGGCCATGACCGGGATGCTCACCGTATTCATGATTTCGCGAATGATTTTCGGCGACGCCATGCGCGCCACTCCGCCTTCCTTGCGGATGTCCGACGGCACACGCTCGAGCGCCATGACCGCGCACGCTCCCGACTGTTCGGCAATGCCCGCTTGCTCCGCGTTGGTGACATCCATAATGACCCCGCCCTTGAGCATCTCGGCCAGACCCACTTTCACGCGCCACTGGTCATTCGCGTAGTCCCCGTTGTTTTCTTGTGCTGCTGTCATACGTTTCTCCTCGTTTCCATCCCCATTTCGTCGGCGGGCGCTGGAATCTCCCGTACGGCCCTACCGCGTCCGGTATTTCTCCCGGTCAATAATGACGAAGCGCCCCTGGCCACGCGCCAGCACATTCCCCGCCCCGTTTCGAATCTCCCCTTCATGATACAACTGACGGCCCTCACGGCGCGCCACAAATCCCTCGACGACAATCTCCTGGTTCACGCGGATCGGCCGGAGGTACTCGACCCGCAAGTCCGCCGTAACGGCATGCTCCCCGTGAAACCGGCTCGCCTTGCTCATGACTTCATCCAGCAGTACGGCGATGATCCCCCCATGAAGAAACCCCGAGCCGCCCTGGTATTCCTCGCCAAGCTGAAAGCGTCCGACGATGCGCTGGCGTGCGTCATCCTGTTCGAACACAAGCTGCATGCCCCGCGTGTTTGCCCCGCCACACCCGAAGCATCCGTTTTCCGGTTTAGGTTCCAGTCTCATCTCGCTCCTGATCCGATTTCTCACCAATACTGGTAGCACAGGCCCCGACAGGGTCGGGATTGTACTACCCAAATCTCTCCGAGCGGATTCATCCCGTGCTCGTGACAAATCCTGGCTAGAGCAGCGCCACGCGAAGCTAGCCGCGCAACTGGATGTAGAGAGAAACGTGGCTTTCCGCTTGCAAGTGCACTGGAATCATTGGCGCTCTCTACCAGGCCAATCTATAAACATATTATGGCTCATACAGAGCCATTTTGTCTCATGGCAGCCCGGCGCCAATCTGATGAACCGATGGCCGCATTTATGCATTAGACTGCGTGTTCCCCATCTGCCATGCAACTGGGAAGGAATCCCGGCAAGAACACAGGAGGAAGTGCAAATGACGAAGGACCAGCAGGAGGAATCTTTGCGCGCGCGAAACGGCGGACCACTCGAGAATAAGGTCATCATCGTGACCGGCGCCAGCCGCGGGATTGGCCGGGCCATCGCGCTTCGGCTGGCGCACGATGGAGGAAAACTCGTCCTCGCCGCCCGCGATCGGGCCGCGCTGGCCGAGGTCATCGCCGAAATCGAAGCTGAGGGCGGGACGGCAACCTCGTTTGCCGCGGATCTACGCGCCGCCGAATCCCCCGCTGCCCTCGTGGAGGCCGCGCTGAAGGCTTACGGCGCGATCGACATCATCGTCAATAATGCCGGCGCAACAAAAAGAGGAGATTTTTTCGAATTGACGGAGACCGACTGGATGGACGGGTTTACGCTGAAGTTTTTCGGCGCGGTGCGCCTGACGCGCGCGGCATGGCCTCACCTCAAGAAGCGGCACGGCTCTGTCCTCAACATCATCGGCATCGGAGGGCGCACTCCGGGCGCGGAATTTACGATCGGCGGATCGGTCAATGGCGCGTGCATGTCATTCACCAAGGCGCTGGCGGATATCGGCATCCGCGACGGCGTTCAAGTGAATGCCATCAATCCCGGATCGGTGCGCACCGACCGGCTGCGAACTTTACTCCAGTCCCAAGCAGCACAGCACGGCGGCGACATCAATGCCGCCATCGAACAACACGTTCGAAAATCGAATGTCGTCCGGCTGGGAGAACCTGAGGACGTTGCAAACCTCGCCGCGTTTATCCTCTCGCCGCAATCTCGCCTGCTGCAAGGCGCCCTGATCGACCTCGACGGCGGGCAGACAAAGACTGTTTGAGCTTCAAATTCGTTGCGTGGCCGAACCATTGCTTCTAACGAACTTGAGGGGTATATTGCCAGCCATCCTGAATCCGGACGGAAATCTCATTCGAATTATCCAATCGGGGAGGCAACCGATGAAGCGACGATTGTGGCTTATGAGCATATCGGGGACAGTCCTTGCTGTGTTGGTTCTGCTCGGCTTGCAACCAGACGTGCATGGCCAGACGAAGGCGAATAAGACCGCCATGGCTGGAATCAGCGCCGTCTCCGGAATGGGGTCTCTATCCGGAACCGTGAAAGCGCCGAAGGAATTCAAGGCTGCTCAAATCTATGCCAGGAATGTGGATAAGAACGTCGTTTACATGGTGTATACCGAGGGCGGAAAATACCAAGCGGTGAATTTATTTCCCGGGAATTACGAAGTGAGTGTGACGAAAAACGGGTTCTCCCGCGGAGACGTCGAGAAGGTCGCAATCGCAGCCGGTTCGAACGCCACGGCCGATTTCACGCTGCGGGAAGGCGCTTACAGACCCAATCAGCAGATGCGTAGCGGCCTGCCCATGAATGAGCCGCTGCTGGCCTACGACGAACTCTATCCACCGGGCGAAGGCCGGATGGTCATCGAGCGGACCTGCATGCGTTGCCATGGTCCGGATTTTCTGCCGAATAAGCAATGGGATGCGGACCAATGGAACGCCGCCATTGACTTGATGCAATCCACAGAGCCGAATTCGAACCCGCCCGGGCGCATCAGTCCTACGAGTGTTCCGCAAGGCATCAGCCCTCAAGAGCGCCAGGCGCTGGTGAATTATCTAGTGAAGAACTTCGGGCCGGAAAGCACGCCGCGCGGGCTCGCCGTCGGCGATGTGCCCGTGGATGAAGCCGCGCTCGGTAAGGCCATGTACGTCGAGTACCATATCCCGGCGCTTCCGAATGGAAAAGAGCGCCGGTTCCACGATGCGCACCTCAGCCAGAACGGCGACGTTTGGTACGTGGATATGACTGGAATGCAGATTGGCAAAATGGATCCGCGCACGGCCACGTGGACCGATTATGCGATCACGAACCCGAACGCGCGAGGGCACGGAATCATCCAGGACGCGACCGGCGATATCTGGTATTCGGGTCACACCGCTTTTGGCCGCGTAGACAGTAAGACGGGGGCGATGCAGTTTTATCCCTATTACGAAGGGCAGCCGGAGCGGCCTCCCCATGGCAATACGCCCATGTCCGATTCAAAACAGAATATCTGGACGACCCTGATGTATACGAACGAAGTTGCCAAGTGGGACCGGGAGACGGGAAAAGTTTCCAGGTTCACGCTTCCCACTCCCTATTCGTCTCCCTATGGCGGCGTGATGGACAAACACGACAACCTGTGGGTCGCGGAATGGTTCGGCTGCAAAATGGCGAAGTTCGACACGAACACGGAGAAATTTACAGAGTACCTGCCGCTCTCAAAGCCGTGCACGATGCGGCGTCTTTCGGTGGACCACAACGGCATGGTCTGGTACGCGCTGGATAGCGTGGGGAAAATCGGCATGCTCAACCCGAATACGGGCGAGGTCGTCGAGTATACCGAGCCGGTGAAGTTCAGTTTCCCCTACGATATTCAGGAGGACCATGACTATAATCTTTGGATCGCTGACTCCGGGCAAGGCGGAGGACTGATCAAGTTTGACCCGCGGACCAAGAAGTTCACTTATTACCCCGACATGCAGAGAACCGATATGCCGAAGATAGAAGTCTCGCGTGAGAATTCTATCTGGTACACAACCCGGGCGGCGGATGCGAAAACAATGGCGTTGGGGGTGTTGTATCCCGATAAGACCAAAATCGCGACGATGGCGGCCACGTACTGATTGGGTAGCGATTCAGAAAACGAAAGATGAAGATGGGGAGCCGATCGTGGCTCCCCATCTTCATTGGTGCGCTGGCCGCATCGTGTCCCCGTTGCGCCGTTTCAGCGTTGGGGTTGCGGTTGCGCCTGCGGTTGCGGCTGTTGCGGGCGCGGCTCCGAAGATGCCGGCACGATACTCTTGATCCGCAAATAGGTGACGATGTTCCCGTAGATTTCGTTGTTATGGCCGTAATTCAGGACCAACAAGGCCATGCGCGGAATTCGCGTTTGCCGGCCGCTTTCCTGGGTGATCTCGATGACCTCCATCCCCGAGGCGTCGGTCAGAGAAGCGTACACAGCATCACAATAGGTAAAAGCATCGGTCAAAGCCTTCACCAGCTCGGTTTTCGTCGCCAGCTTCTCAAGATTATTTCCCGCGTTCGGATTCTTTTCGCCCTTGGCCTGTGAGCACCAAAGATAATTGTAGTTGGCAATGTGGCCGACCTGTTGACCAAACGTGCGCACTTCCTCCTGCGGGCCGGGGCGCATGCCGTAATTTTCTTCCGGCATCTTCACCGCGGATCTCAGAATGACATTGTGATTGTTCGTGTAGCCGTTGCGAAGCCACGTGGACAGCGGATTGGCGGGAGGCTGCTGGTCCGTCTGTGCCGCGGCGGGAATCGCCAGCAAAGATCCAAGTAGCGCGATAGCGAAAAATTTATTCATGATGACTTTCTCCTGGACGGCGTGATTGGCTCAGGTCAACAAGCATGACCAACCTAAATTTATATCATACCCATGTGGTAAGCTCGCGTAGCGAACGGCCGAAACATGACTAGTTTACGCATGATCGCGCTGGCAGCTGCATTGCTTCTCCATCCGGGCGGTTTGGCGCTGGCCCAGTCTTCCGCGGAAGCATCGGCAAAGCAGAGAGCCATCGCCGATCTGAAACAAATGGCTAACGCCGGAGATGTGCAGTCGCAGGTGCGGTTGGGCTTGGTTTATTTGACCGGCGATGGCGCTCGCAAAGACGATGCGGAAGCCGCGAAATGGCTCCGCAAGGCCGCCGATCAAGACAATCCCGTCGCGGAGCGTTATCTCGCCGAAATGTATTTCAAGGGCCGAGGTGTGACGGCGGATAACGCGGAGGCCGTGAAATGGCTGCGTCTCGCGGCTGAGCAGGGCGATGCCGAAAGCGAGCACAATCTCGCCGTCATGTACATCCAAGGACTGGGTGTCCCGAGAAATGTAAAAGAAGCAGTCAAATGGATGCGCAAATCCGCGGAGCAAGGCCTGGCAGCCGGACAGCTGGGTTTAGGAGTGCTTTACGAAAATGGCGACGGTGTGCCCGAGGATCCTGTCGAAGCGGTGAAGTGGTATCGAATCGCTGTGGCGCAGAACAACGCGGACGCCATGAATAACCTCGCTCACCTGCTCGCTACTTCCAGGAACTCGACTGTTCGAAATCCCCAGGAAGCCATCGCTCTTGCGGCCAAGGCTGTCGCCGCCGGAAATAATCCGGACTATCTCGATACCCTGGCCGCAGCCTATTTCGCAGCGGGCCAGACGGACAAAGCCATTGAAGTCGAACAAAAGGCGCTGACACGCAATCCGGAAAATGATTCTTACAAGGAAGCGTTGCAGAAGTATCTGGCCGCGAGCGGCCGCCGTTGAGTTGTCTCGATGGCAGTCAGACGAAGACCTTCACTAAAGCCACAATTTGTTGGTGGGCCACATTCCGACAATCCCTGCGAGCTCAACCGGTCGATGCAACACCATCTAGCCAGTTGATCCGACAATACTTCCCCCGGGAGAACCGATCCGTCTGGCCGTACTCAATCAGAACCTAAACAGAGCAGTGTTCCGTTTGAATCTACGCCTGCGAACG
>JBGOZP010000014.1:0-88978 GCA_041480265.1 Terriglobia bacterium
TCCCATGGCACTCGCCTCTCTGGTGAAATGTAACTGAACATGCCTTCTTGATGTTCGTCGTGTCCGCGCATGCCTGCTTAGATGCTCTTGGTCGAATCGCGTTGTGAAATTTAGACTTTTTCCGCAAGCTGTAAAGCCGCTTGATTTTGCAGTTCTTTACGGCGCGGCTGAAGCCGCGTCCTACCAAGCTTGCCGCGACAGAGACTCCAGAGGGACAGCCACGAGATCAATTGACCATACGGGAAAGTCGAGGCTTCCCCGTTAGTCTCCGGCGCCCGAGGCGGAAGCTGCCGGAGCGGCCTGCGCCATTTCACGCGCGGTCGCCTTGCGCTCGTGCAAGAACTTGAAGAACTCGACGCCTTCGCGCAGCCGCCGCTTCATCACTTCGGGGTCCCGCAGCATGCCGCCAAACAGCGAGAACATTTTCCGCGGGCGGAAATAAAACTTCCGGTAAAACTCTTCCACCGAGTTGAAGATGACGGTCGAGGGCAGGCCCGGGTAGTTCATCGCCGCCGTCTGGATGCCGTGTGTGTCCACCAGTTCGCCGGTTTGGATTTGCAGCCAGCCTTGCTCTTGCGCCTGACGGTACAGCTCGGTGCCTGGATAGGGCGCGGCCAGAGAAACCTGGATCGTTTCCGGCTCGATGTCGCAAGCAAACTTGATCGTTTTTTGGATCGTTTGCGGCGTCTCGCCCGGGAGTCCGAGAATGAACGTCCCGTGGATGACGATGCCCAGGTCTTTCGCGTTGCGCGAAAACTCCCGCGCAATGTCCAGGCGGACGCCTTTCTTGATGTTGATCAGAATTTGATCGTCGCCGGACTCATACCCGACCAGGAGCAGGCGCAGGCCGTTGTCTTTCATGATTTCGAGCGTCTTGCGCGGCACGTTGGCCTTGGCATTGCACGACCAGTTCATCCCCAGCTTTCCCAGGCGCCGCGCGATTTCCTCGGCGCGGGGAAGATCATCGGTGAAGGTGTCGTCGTCGAAAAAGAATTCGCGCACCTGAGGGAAATGCTTCTTTGCCAGGGCCATTTCGGCGGCCACGTTGTCCGCGCTGCGCACCCGGTAGCGATGCCCGCCCAGCGTCTGGGGCCACAGGCAGAACGTGCACTTCGAGCGGCATCCCCGGCCGGTGTAGAGCGAAATGTACGGGTGCTGGAGATAGCCGATGAAGTAGTTTTCGATCGTCAGGTCGCGCTTGTACACGTCCACGACAAACGGCAGATCGTCCATATTCTCAATCGTGGGCCGAGGCGGCGTGAACGAAACTCGCCCGTTGTCCCGGTACGCGATCCCGCCAACGTCTTTGAGCGGCTTGCGCGCCGCAATCTCCGCGCAGATATAGTCGAATTCTCCGACCGCAACCCAATCCAACGCCGGAGCGTCATTCATCGATTGCATCGGCAGCACGCCTACGTGCGCGCCGACCATGCCGACCATGATCTTGGGATTCACTTCCTTCAGGTGCGCGGCAAACTTGGCGTCGTTGGCGAACGACGGCGTGCTCGTGTGCAACACCGCCAGCTCATAGTCCTTCGCCAGAGGAGCCACTTGCTCGACCGTCAGGCCGTCCGGCGGAGCATCAATCAGGCGGCTGCCCGGGACCATGGCCGCCGGCTGCGCCAGCCATGTCGGATACCAAAACGACTTGATCTCGCGCCGCGCCTGGTAGCGCGCGCCCGCTCCGCCGTCAAAACCCTCATAGCTCGGCGGATTCAAAAACAGAGTCTTCATCACTTCAGGCATTCCTACGTTCCCCCTCTTATCGGGTCCCGAAACCGCGACATTACTATGGCTGGAACCAATATCTTACCCGAAACGCGGCTTTCCCCGGCAGGAAAACTCGGCTACTGGAGCACTTTCGCCACCTGCCCGGTCGTGCGCAGCAGTTCGAGTTGCGCCTGCTGCCGGGCATAGTTGGCATCGAGATACGACAGCCACTTATCGTTCTCGTCCAGGTGCGCAGCCTCCAGATCTTTCAGGCTGCCGCGTCCCTGGTCGAATTGCGCCTGCAGAACGCGCAGATTCTCCTGCGAGAGCTGCAGCTCCAGCCGCGCCACCTCTCCCGCGAGATCAGCGCCGCGGACCTGCCTGGCCTTCCGGCGGACATCGAGCGAAAGCTCGCTGCGCTTCTTCGCAAGCATCAGCTCGGCGGCATTCAGGTCGGCTCGCGCGAAGGCCACTGCCGAGGAAGTGCGCGAGGCAAAAATCGGGATGCGAACTTCCAAGCCGAATATGACGTTGTTCCGCTGGAATTTATTGAAAAAATCGGTGTAATGATTGGTGTTGCTCAAGACGTTGTACTGGCCGATCAGGGCGATCGTAGGCCAGTGTCCTCCTCGTTCGCCTTTCAGTTTTTCTTCGCGCGCGCGCCGTTCGGCCTCGGCCTGCTTCAACTCGATATTGCTTGCCATCGCTTGCGAGACCAGGTCTTTCGCTTCATCCGAGGCGGCGCCCGGGATATCTTCGGCGGAGACTTCGATGGGCTGGTCCGGCGGGAGCCCCATCATGTCGCGCAATTCTCCGGATAGAGAATCTTCGCGATCTTCCATTTGCGCCAGCCGCTGCTCGACTCGGGCCGCCGTGAGCTGGGCGCGCGTCACCTCGATGGGCAGTTCGCGTCCTGCCCCGGCACGCTCCCGAATCGCGTCCAGAATGCGTCCCGCGCTCAGCCGCGCGCTGCGCATCAACTCCTGCGCGTGCCGCACCTTCGCCAATTCCAGGTATTCGAGCGCCGCCCTCACCATTACGCCGTCGCGCACGCCCTCCATCACGAGCCGCTGCTCCTCGGTCCTCTGCTCGGCCGCGCGCTGCTCGCCCTTAAGAGGCGGATTGAAGATCTGCTGATCGTAGGACAGGCTGAAGATGGCGGGCACTCCCCCGCCCGCCATCAAAGGGAATCCGCTGGTGTACGCGGCGCCTGTGCCCGTATAGAAATTCGGACGGAACGCCGACCGGGTCACACCCGCCTCGCGCTGCACCAGGCCGTATTGCAGACGTGCCAGGGCCAGATCGCGGCTGTTCCCCACAGCCAGGGTGACCGCTTCCTTGAGCGTCAGCTTGCGCGAAATCTCTGTTTCCTGCGCTGGAGCAGCCGAAACGCCGCCCAACAGGAGCAGGATGATCCACACCGCGCGTCCCGCACTTCGCCGCCGGATGCCTACAGTGTTCGCTGTTTCTTCCATGGCCACATTCTCGCTTTCCCGCCGGGTGTGATGTCTTGCCGTTCCGCTCATCTGTGCCGTTCCCAGCCTTCGTTCCCTTTCCAGGTCAATAAGCTACCCGGCCGGCTATTCGTAGCGCAGCGATTCGGTGGGCTGGAGTTTTGCGGCTCGTTCCGCCGGCAGATAGCCGAAGAAGACGCCGACCGAACAGGACACCAGAAACGCCAGCACCACCGACTGCCAGGGGACCGGCACGCGCAGATTTCCCGGGAGCATCGGCTGGACGATGACAGGAATCGCCACCGCAATGAGAATCCCCAGCACCGAGCCGAATCCGCTGATCAAGAAAGCTTCCAATAAGAACTGATGTAGAATTTCGCTCCGCCGCGCGCCGATCGCCTTGCGAATTCCGATCTCGCGGGTGCGCTCCTGCACCGTCACCAGCATGATATTCATGATCCCGATCCCGCTGACCAGCAGCGCGATGAACCCAATCAGCACCAGAACGATGGTCAGAGCCAGCGCGATTCTCCGCGCCGCGTCCAGGATCGAACTGAGGTTCATCACCTGATACCGCGCGCGCGTCGGATGCCGGCTGCGCAGCAGCGCTTCCAACTGGCGGGTCACCGGCAGGACTCCTTCCGGGGTTGCTGCTTGCGCGTACAGCACCTCGAGCGAGGTATCTCCCGTGTAATATTTCATCAACGGAAACGGAATCAGGACGGAATAATCCTGAATCTCCGATAGACCGAATGTTTCCACGCGCTCCCGGAATACTCCAATGACCGTATAGCTGAATTCGCCAACTCTCAGGTTGCGTCCGACCGGGTCGGCAAACGGGAACACGAGATTCGCGAGTTGCGTGGTGATCAAACAGACCCGGCTGCGCGAATAGATGTCATCGGTATCCACAAACCTGCCGCGCAAGATCAGCAAGTTGCGGATTTGCTGGAACCCTTCGGTGACACCCACGAGGTTTACGGTGCGCTCGATCGACCCGGCCAGCACCGAACTCTGCATGCCGCGCGTCCCCGCCACGGTGACGACGCCCGGGATCCCCGTCTTCGTGGCATTCATGTCTTCCAACGACAATTCATCTTGCAGCATGGTGGAACGATTGGGATCGGTATCCAGACGGGCATAGACCAGGTTCGAGCCGACCCCTTCAATTTGCGCGATCACGTAGCGCCGCCCGCTCAAGGCCACGGTGACGACAAGGACGATGCATGCGCTGCCGATAATCACCCCGAGCGTGGTTAAAAACGCGCGGATCTTGTTGGCCCAAAGGGCCTCCAGCGCGACCATCCAGGTTTCATTCCGAAGCATCATGATTTCCGCCGCCGACTATGACAAACCCCTGATGAAAAAAAGCCGGCCGGGCGTTTGCATATGCAATACGCAGCCCAATCGGTTGCCGGCGCAAATTGCGCGCCTCTCCAGGCAAAATGGCTGGGAAAACTCAGCCACTGGAGTGATGCGCGGCGCCTTATTTCTTCTGCACTCGCTTCCATGCTTCTTCCACAGGTTTATTGTGCGGTTCAAGCTCCAGGGATCTGCGATACGCCTCGGCCGCTTCCGAAAATCTCCCCTGGGCCTCATAAAGTTTTCCGAGCCATTCGAGCGCGGAGGAATGCGAGGGAAGATCCGAGTTGTCGGGAACCGTGGCGAGATAGGACTTCAGCAACGATTCCGCTTCGGCAGGATTTTCCCTTTTCATGACGAACAGAGTGCCTCGGTAATACTTCAAACGCCGGTCATCGCCGTCGATTTGCCCGGCAGCGTCAACCGCTTCACTCATTTTGGCGGCGTTCTGCCGGTCCCGGTAATAGTCCGCCACTTCAAAATAAACGCCGATCCGATCGGTCTTCGATTCCAGGACTTTTGCGAAAACCGCATCCGCGCCCCCGAATCGTTTCGTCGTGGCGAAGAACTCGCCCCGGGCGAGATTTCCATGCAGGGCGTCGAGTTTCTCGAGGTCTTCGATATGCTTTAGGGCTCGGTCGTCACCCCCGCCGACGATGCCTGGCGCGTTGATCTCAAAACGGATCAAGTCGCGCTGCGCCTCGAAATTGGAGGGATTGAGACGAACCGCAATCTCAAATTCCTTGTGCGTCTTTCGCGCCAATCCCATGGCGCTCAGAAACATAGTCTCCTCAGCCCTGCGGCCGTAGGCTTTGCCGAGCCAGTCGTGATACTCGGACTGGTTGGGGGCCAATTGAACGCAGCGTTCGAAGCTCGTCACCGCGCGCGTGAATTCACGGAGTTGGTAGTAGGACTGGCCGAGGAGAAAGTGCAGAGGCGCGCTGTCCGCGGATTTGGCCACCTCGTCCGTCAGCGTGTCCACCGCGCGGTGATACCGCCCGGCGTTATATTCGCGCTGCGCATCGGCAAGCGGGTGCTGTGCGCCGCGCGCAGCAGCCGTCTGCAGCGCGCAAGCCGCCAAGAGCAGAATCGCACACCGCAAACGGAGCCTCATTCCGGACGCACCGGCCGGATTCGCAGGTTTTCCTTGAGCGATACCTCGCCCGGCAGCGCGACCACATCGCCCTGTTGCAAACCCGAAAGCACTTCGATCATCGTGGGATTGGCGATGCCAACCTTGATATCGCGCCGGTGCAAACGGTCGTCCCCCACCACAAAGACGAATCGCTTGCTGCCCTCGATATTCAAGGCGCCGCGGGGAACCACGAGTACGCTGGGCCGCTCCCCGATGTGAATGCGCACGTCCACGGTCGTGTTCGGAATCAGATCGAGCTGGTCATTGGACACCGAGCAAAGCAATTCGCCGACGTTGCGCGTGCCGTGCGCGACGACTTGTTTCGGGATCACCTCGGTACGGCCGCTCCACATCCGCTCGGGATGCGCGTCCCACAAAATGTCCACCGTTTGTTTGACATCGATCTGCCCGAGTTCAGGCTCGTCAATAAACGCGCGGACACGGACGTGATGCAGATCGGCCATCTCCGCCAGCAGATCTCCCGCTTTTACAAAATCGCCCAGATGTATGGGCAGTGAGTAGAGCGTGCCGTCGACCGGCGCGACGCCGTGAGCGGAGCCCACTTTTTCCTCGAGGTCGCGCACTTGAATTTGCGCGTGTTCGGCCATAAGAGTGAGGCGCTCGATGTCCAACTGCGCCTGGCTCGCGTAAATCTGCTTCTCTTTTTCGAGCGACTGGACGTCGGCCTCGGCCTGAGCCAGCGCCAAACGATTCTGTTCCAGTTCCTGCGGCGTGGCGGCTTTCTGAGCCACCAGCCTGGTCAGCGATTCGCTGTCGCGGCGCAACTGATCGCGCTGGGCCTGCGCTTTTTGCAAATCCGCGGCGGCTTTCGCGAGCTGGTCCGCCCGGCCGCCTGATTTCGCCGCGCGGAGCGCTTGTTCTTCCACTGCCAGATCCGCGCGAGCCTGCGCGAGTTCAGCGCGGGCGCTCGTGTCATCCAGGGCGAACAGCAACTGGCCGCGTTTCACCTGCTGGCCCTCTACCGCATAAATTTTCTCGACAAATGTGGGGAACCCGGCGCGAAACGAAACCGGCGTTATCGGCTCCACTTTCCCGTTGCTGGAGACCACGGAGCTCAAGTTTTCCCGCACGACATCGGTGACCGCCACACGCGCCGTCGCTCCCCGGCCACTGATAAAAACCAGCAGGGCCGTCAGCACAAGGGCGGCGCCCACAAGGAGCCACAATCTTCGTCCGAGACCCGTCCCCATTCCGTCCTCACTCTGCCGGTCTCTGCCGGCGGGTCAAAACACTGAATTCTAACAAAGTTTGGCGCGGCAAACGAGCGACCGGCGGAGTCGGACATCTTCGACTGCCGCTGTTGAGATGCATTGCGCTCCAGCCGGGATGCCGCCCGCTAACACACTTGCGTACCCTGAGGTTTCGAGTTGCTCGCCGCTGTGCTAGAATTTCCTCATGAGTGCGGAACCGACCCAACCACAGGCGCATGCCCCAAAACTGGAAGCTCCGGCGCCGGGACAACCGACTTTACACCGGGTTTGCATACAGTGTAACAACATGTTCCGCGTGACGCCCGAACATTTTGACGCGAAACAGTGCCCCAATTGCCACAAGGGCTAGATTCGCGGCTCCGCCTTCCGCTCCAACGCCAGCTACATGCCATTCCAAGCCCGGTTCAGCTACAATCTGCGCGCGGTCACGAAATGAGTCTGCATGATTGAAGTCCAAAACCTGGTGAAGAGGTTCCGCGATAAGAAGCGCGGGGAAGTTTGCGCTGTCGACCGGGTGAGCTTCCGATGCCGGCCGGGTGAAATTTTCGGCCTCTTGGGCGCCAATGGCGCGGGAAAAACCACGACGATGCGTATCCTCGCAACGATTCTCACCCCTTCCGAGGGCACTGCCATCGTCGCGGGCCATGATGTCACCAAGGAACCGCAACAGGTGAGATCTTGCGTGGGATTTCTTTCCACGGCCACCGCGCTGTACGGACGCCTTTCGGCGCAAGAAATGGTGGAATATTTCGGGCGGCTGCATGGACTCGACGAACCCACTCTGCGGCAGCGCATCGATGCGATCTTCGAACGGCTTGAAATGAACGATTTCCGCGACCGGCGCTGCGACAATCTTTCGACGGGAATGAAGCAAAAAGTCTCCATTGCGCGCACGCTGGTGCACGACCCCTCGGTGATGATCTTCGATGAGCCCACTGTGGGCCTCGACGTGATGGCCGCCCGCACGATCATCGACTTCATCCGCGAATGCCGCGATCACGGCAAGACGGTGATCTTCTCCACGCATGTCATGAGCGAAGTCGAAAAGCTCTGCGACCGCATCGGGATCATCCACGACGGCAGATTGCTGGCCGAAGGCACTCTCGGTGATTTGCGCCAGCGGTATGGCAAGCAGAGCCTGGAAGATATCTTCGTCGAGGTTGTGGAACAATGAGCATCCGAAACATCGGCACCGTCTATCGTAAGGAATTAATTGACTCGATGCGCGACAGACGAACTCTGATCTCCATGATCGTCGTGCCCCTCCTGCTGATGCCCCTGCTGACGATTGGTGTCGGGGGGCTCCTGGTAAAGCAGGTCGCTCAGGCCCGGCAAGAAGTGCCGAAAGTGATGATCCTGGGCGGGGAGGACTCGCCGAAGGTGCGCGCGGAACTCGAGAACCTGAGAGAAGTGCGGATCGTTCCACAGCGGCCCGATTACGCCGAGGAAATTTCCAGCAAGCAGATCCGCGCCGCCGTGGAAATCCCGGAAGGCTTTGACGCAAAGATTGCTAACGGCGAGCCGATGACGGTGAAGATCTATATGTACGAAGGCGAGATGAAATCGGGCTTTGGCGCGGACCGGCTGCAAACCTTCTTCCGCGATCTGCGCGACCGCACCATCCGCGAACGCCTGCTCGCGCGGCAGTTGCCTGAAAATCTGATCCGGCCATTCAATATCAAGCAGCAGAACGTGGCGCCCGCCGAGAAAGTCGGCGGCGCAATTCTGGGCGGGCTTGTGCCCTATTTCGTGATTCTGTTGTGCTTGACGGGGGCGATGTACCCCGCTATGGACCTGACCGCGGGCGAAAAGGAGCGCGGCACGATCGAGACGATTCTCTGCAGCCCGGTTTCGCGCATGCATCTGGTGCTGGGAAAATTCCTGATGGTCCTCACGGCTTCGATCGCGACGGCCGTGCTCTCGATCATCTCCATGGCCGTTTCATTTGGCGTGGGAAAGAAAATACTGCTGAGCGCCGCCAATGGCGCCGCCGGCACGGCCTTGCAGGTCACCATGACCGGAAAGGCGGTGGTTTCCGTGTTCATCATGGTCCTGCCTCTGGCGGTTCTGTTCTCCGCGGCGCTGCTGGCGATTGCGCTGTTTGCCAAAAGCTTTAAGGAAGCGCAGAGCTACATTTCTCCCCTGATGATTGTCGTGGTTCTGCCTGCCGTGGCGGCTGTGTTGCCCGGCGTGGAGCTCAACACCCTGCTGGCGCTGGTGCCGGTGCTGAACACGAGCCTGGTCAGCAAGGAAATCATGACAGGCACCTATCACTGGAAATACATCGCGCTGATCTTCGCATCGTCGTGCATTTACGCCGCCGCGGCCATCGCCATAGCCGTGAAACTGTTCCAGCGGGAAGATGTGCTGTTCAGAACCTAGGAAGGAGGCGGGAGGCAAGGAAGCAAGGAGAGGGCCACTCGAATCCGCGTGCCTCCATGCTTCCTTGCCTCTTGCCTCCTTCCTGCCTCCTTGCCTCCCTGCTCCCATGTTAGAATTTGCTCCACATGCCCGATACGCCACTAATTTCCGTCCGTAATCTCTCGAAACACTTTCGCACGTTCCGCCGCCGGGAAGGCGTTTGGGGCGGCGTCGTCAATCTGTTCCATCGGGAGTACTTGACCGTGAAGGCGGTCGACGGCATTACATTCGATATCGAACCCGGCGAAATGGTCGGCTATATCGGACCGAACGGCGCGGGAAAATCCACCACCATCAAGATGCTGACCGGCATTCTGGTGCCGAGTTCGGGCGAACTCCATTCGAACGGCTTCGTGCCCTGGCGGCAGCGGACCACCTACGTAAAGACGATCGGCGTCGTTTTTGGACAGCGCACGCAGCTCTGGTGGGACATCGCCGTCATCGAATCGTTCAAGCTGCTGCGGCGAATCTACGACGTCTCGCAGCGGGATTTCGACCAGCGCATGGACACCTTCAACCAGATCCTGGGCATCAAGGACTATTTACACACGCCGGTGCGAAAGCTTTCCCTTGGCGAGCGGATGCGGTGCGACCTGGCCGCGGCATTGCTGCACAATCCGCCCATCCTGTTCCTGGACGAACCGACCATCGGTCTCGACGTCGTCGCGAAAGACCACATCCGCCAATTTTTGCGCGCCATCAACGAGCAATACCGCACGACGGTCTTGCTCACGACGCATGACCTGGATGACATCGAAGAGCTCTGCCGCCGCATCATGATCATCGACCGCGGCAGCCTGCTCTACGACGGCCCGCTCGCCCTGCTCAAGCAGAAGCTGCTGCGCACCAAGCAGGTCAAATTTGTCCTGCGCGACAAGGAACAGGCCGCCAGTCTCCTGTCGCTCGAGCGCGACGGATTGAAGATCGAACCGGTGGATGAAATGACCTTCCGCATCCGCTACGATCGCGCCCGCTTCCCCACCCCTGACCTGATCCGCCAGATTCTCTCTTCGGTCGAAGTGCGTGATCTGCTGATCGAAGACGAGCCGATCGAGGAGATCATCAAGCGCATCTACGCGGGCGAGACCCTCGACCAGGTGACGGCCTGAAATGGCCTCCCGCGCGCACTTCCTGGTCCCCTACCGCGAGTTCTCGCGCATCGGCTTCGTCAACATTCTCGCGTTCCGGCTGCGTTACTACACCGGGATCGTCACGTACCTGATCAACGTGACCGTGTACTACTTCATCTGGAGCGCGGTGTATGGCCCCGCCTCGGGCTCGGCGGCTGGCGCCACGCTGGCAGGCTACAACCTGCCGCAGATGCTCACGTATGTCTCGGTGGGTTGGATCATCCGCTCGTTCTACTGGAACACCATCGATCAGGAAATCGCCTACGAGGTAATCGAAGGCAAGATCGCCATGGAGCTGATCAAGCCGGTTTCGGTGCAGTGGATGTGGATCGCGCGCGCCGTGGGCGAGTCGGCATTTCGCCTTCTGATGCTGACCGCGCCCACCGCGGTCGTGATCGCGCTGATTTTTCCGGTCGGCGGGCCGGCTTCGCCGGCGCATTTCGCGCTGTTTGGCCTGGCCGTGGCGGGCAGCTTCCTGCTGATGGCGGCGATCAACTTCATGATCGGGACCTGCGCGATTCCTCTCAAATCGATCCTGGCCCTGATTCGGGCGAAGTTCTGGCTCATCGAACTTCTCTCGGGCCTCCTGGTTCCGCTCCGCTTTTTTCCCGCGCCGCTGCAGGCGGTCTCGCGCTGGCTGCCGTTCGAGCACATCGCCTACACGCCGCTCCAGATTTACCTGGGAAAGCTGACGCTCGCGCAGTCGGGCTTGGCTCTGGGGCGGGAAGCGCTGTGGGTCGCGCTGTTGCTTTGGCTCGGGCACATGTGGTGGAACCGCGCAACGCGGAAGATCACGATTCATGGAGGATAAGCTGGCCGCTTCGCGAAATCTCGGTGTTCGAGGCTACTTCGGCCTCTTCGGGGAGTATTTTTTTCAATACCTGAAGATGCGCGTGAGCCATCGCGGAGATTTTTTGATCGGCGTTCTGACCAGCATGACGGCGACGATTTTCGCCCTGGGGTTCGTGTTCGTGCTCTTTCAGCAGATCCCTCATCTTGCCGGATGGCGTTTTGAAGAAGTGCTCTTCCTCTACGGCTTTTCCCTGATGCCCTATGGATTGTTCAACGTCCTGGGCGTGAACCTTTACGAGTTCGGAAACGAATACATCATGGAAGGAAAATTCGACCGCGTGCTGATCCGGCCGGTCGCTTCCCTCTTCCAGGTGTTGTTTGAGAATTTCCGCATCGAGTCGTTTCAGGAGGTGGTCACCGGCCTGGCGGTCGTTATCTACGCTTCGCTGAAGATGCACGTCGCCTGGAATCTCCTGGACGCGCTCTTGCTGATTTTCTTTTCCATTTGCGGCGGAACGATTTACATTTCCATTTTTCTGCTTCTGAGCACGGTGTCCTTCTGGTTCGAGGATCGCATCGGAGTGCATCCGCCGGCGTGGAACCTGATCGCCTTTGGGCGCTACCCGCTTTCCATTTATAGCGCGCCCATCCAATTTTTCCTGAGCTGGATCATCCCTTTCGGCTTCGCGACGTTTTATCCCAGCGTGCGCCTGCTTCACCGCGCTGAATTCCTGCGTTACGCCCCCCTCATCCCCGTGGTGGCCGTCGTGTGCCTCGCCATTGCCATCGCAGCATGGAACCTGGGCGTCCGCCATTACTCTTCGACGGGTTCGTAACCTTGATTACGTTTTTTGCTCGAATCCATGCAGGAAAGAGATTGTGAATATCCTTGCCGGGCTGTCTCCTTGCCTCCTGCTTCTTGCCTCCTCTCTTCTTTCACGCCGGTCGCGCCTGCTCGTGATGTTCTTCCCAGGCATTCGAGAGGCGGCGGACCGTTTCACGGAGCCGTACCGCAAGCTCGGCAATGGTCTGCAGGCGCTCGACGGCGGCCGGAGGAAGCCGGTCGCGCCGGGCCAGCAGCAGTTCGGTATTGCCGAGAATGCCGGTCAGCGGATTGTTGACCTCGTGGCGCAGGATTTCGCCGAAATCGCCGGGAAATTCGCCATTGGGAAACCGGATCATTCCCGCTGCCCGCTCCGCCATCCGCGCGCGGCGGTCAATCAGACCGGCGGCGATGGGCAAGAAGCGGCCGGTGCGCGTCACAAAATCCACGGCGCCGGAAGTGATCAGGAACGTCAGCGCAGCTTGTTTTTCCGGCGCGGCCGCCACCACGACGGGCGCCGCCTCGCTGAGCGGCGCGACGGCGGATTCGAGCGGCTCCTCCACGGCGGATTCGTCCAGAAACACGACCGAGGGCGTGGCGCGATGGAATTCCCTGCGCGCCTGCTCGACCGAACTGGCCGTCCGCATCTGATAACGTCCGCCGGATGCGGCTAGCTCCCGGATGCATTCCTGCGTCACCGCCGCATCGGCGCTGACAATGAAAATCGTTCGACCCAGTACGCTCATTTTCCCCTCGCAATGACTCGCGGCCGATCTGCTCCGGAAACCGCCTCTTCGGCAGCCAGCGCGGCCGTGAGAGCCTGGCACACCGCCTCTTTCAACTCTTCCACCAAAAACGGCTTCGCCAGGTACGGCAAGCCGCTCGCACGCAAAAACTCCAGTGTCCGCGGGCTCATCGTGTCCCCGGTTACGAACAGGAGCCTGTGCTGCAAGGGGCTTCCTTTCCGCACCAGCTCACGATAAATGCCCGCCCCGTCCAGGTGCGGCATTTTCAAATCGCAAATGACCAGATCATATTGATTTTCTTTCAGACGGTCGAAGGCTTCCCGGCTGTCCAGCAGCGTGTCCACATGGTGGCCCTCCTCGGACAACACGTCGGCAATCAATTGCGATACGGTGGGTTCATCTTCCACCACAAGAATGCGCTCAGAACGGGACGCAGCCCGTGCGGTACCCGGCGCGGGGACCATCGCTACCGCAGGGAGGGTGGCGGCTGGCTCCTCCGCGGTGAAATCGAGTGCGGCGGCGGAAAGCGCGGGCAGCTCGACGGTCAGGGTGGCCCCGCGGCCCGGCTGGCTTTCGACTCCGATCTCGCCCCCGTGCTCCTGCACAATTCCGTAGACAATCGAAAGCCCCAGGCCTGTGCCCACGCCCACCGGTTTTGTTGTAAAGAAGGGATCGAAAATACGCGAGACGACCTCCGGCGGAATGCCCGGACCGTCGTCGGAAATTTCCATTCCGATGCGGTCGCCGGAAAGCCGGCGCGTGCGGATGCGGATCCGGCCATGCCCGCCCCCCTGCCCGCGTCCCTGTTGGATGGCCTGCTCGGCGTTGATAAGCAGGTTGAGCACCGCCTGCTGCAACTGGGCGGCATCGGCCAAAGTCGGAGGCAGGGCGGGATCGAAAAACAGGTCCACGGCGATGTTTTCGATTTTCAGTTCGTAGGCGCGCAAAGCGACCGTGCGCTCGATGACCTCGTTCAGATTGACGGCGCGGCGCTCGGGCTTGGCTTCCCTGGAAAATAGAAGAAGGTTTTTTACGATTCGGCCGGCGCGCGCGGCTTCCTGCGAAATTCGCCGCGCATCGGCTATGCGGTCCGGCGCGGAGCGGCGGCTGACCAGCAATTGCGCGTAACCCTGGATGCTCGTCAGCGGATTATTCAGCTCATGGGCGATGCCCGAAACAAGCTGGCCCAGCGCGGCCATCTTTTCCGTCTGCAGAAGCTTGGACTGGATCAACCGCTGGCCCGTGATGTCGCGGTAGACTTCCAGCCAGCCCAAGCGCGTGCCGTCGGCTTTGAACAAGGGCCGCGTGAAGCGTTCCACGACCTTCCGCGTTGGCCGCGCCAGTTCGAGTTCGTCCCAGCTCACTTCGTCCCGCTGGCGCACGTGCTCGCGCCAGCGCGCCGCCGCTTCGGCCGGATGGCTAAAGCGCCCCGCAAGGCTGTCAATCAGAGCGTCAATCGTGCCCAGTTCGAACAGGTGGCGCGCTTCCATCCCCATCATCTGGGCAAAGCGGTCGCTGACCACCCGGATATTCCCCGCCGCATCGAACACGAGCACACCCGAATCGATCGAATCCACGAGGCCAAGCATTTCCTTTTCCAGGCGCCCTTCCGCTTCGAGCTGGGCCTTCCGGGACCCGTAATCCTCGAAATGAACCAGCCATTGCCGGACGTCATGGCCGCTTGCTTCGATCACCGAGCGCAGGTGCAGGCGCACAACCGCGCCTGCGGTAAGGGCGGCTTCCAGCAGGACGACGGGGGGCCCGGCTCCGGATTCACGCCCGGCATCCTGCCGGATGACTTGCGCGCGCCACTCGGCCACGGCCTCGCGCGCTGCCGGAACGAAGAGATCCTCGAGTCGTACCTCGCCGGTGTGTCCCGCACCGAGGCGCAGGAAGGTGCGCGCGGCCGGGTTGGCTTCACGCACCCGTCCCTGTTCATCCAGGAACACAAGATTTTCGCTGCTTTCCTCGACCATCTGCTGCAAGGAGCGGGCCCATGCGGTCCGCTCCCCGCGCATGGCCTCCTGGTCGAGCGCGGAGGCAGCCAGCAGAGCGTAGGATTCCAGACGGGCCATATCATCGGCCGAATCTTCCGAGGGTAGCAGCCCGGCCATGAGAACACCGCAGGTCCGATTTCGAACTTCGATAGGAACGGCAATCACACGATCCAGTGCCGGTACGGCCTGTTCCGACGCGGAACCCGGCGGGGTTGGAAGGGCCTCGCCGCCAAGTTCTACATCGCGCCCTTCCTCGAGAACCTTGTGCCACAAGCGCACAAAAGGTTCCTGCTGGATCAACCTCCGCCATTTTTCCGGGCCATCCCAGGCTTCCGCGAGCATGGGCGATTCACCAGGCCTGCCCAACGCAACGAATTCCGCCTGGACGTATTGCCGCGCGGCGCGCGCAATCTGCGGGAGGATGGAATCCACCGAAACCCCGCAAAGATTGGCCCGGGAGAGACGAACCAGGGCGCGGAGTTCCTCGGCCTCCAGTTCCCGCCGGCGGGTGTCGCGGTAGGGCGCGACGGCCAGCGCGATTTCGTCCGCACGCGCGCGGAGTGGCTCCAAATCCACATGCCAGGCGGTGTGCGCAAGCGTGTAGCCGGCCATGGCCAGTCCAAACGTGCGGTTGCTCACGCGCAGCGGAATCCAGATCGCGCTGCGCATCCCCACCAACGCACCGAGGCGCGGCATCGTCTCCTCCGGGCCGCATGCGACCCGCAGCGGCTCCGTACTCTCGAGTGCCGCGCGCAAGAAAGGCGTTGCAATATCGAGGCGTTTCCACTGCTCGGGGATAGGCCCCGGCGTGGATTCGGCCACACGGCCCCAGCCTGGTTCGCCGCGCCTCTCGCCGGTTAGCCAAAGGCCGGCTCGGTCCGCGGAGGCGGTTGCGAGCAATGCCTGCACGGCCAAATCAAGCACTTGCTCGAGCGAGTCACCCCGCGCCGCAACATGCGCCAAAGCGCCCGCGCACTCCTCCGGCGCGTTGGCGGTTCTCCATTTCCGTATCCATCCAGATGCGGGCATCCTCTCTCCTAGAATCGCGCCTGCAAGATCAGATAGCTCAGCAGCAGCGCGGCGCCGATCGTAACAACGGCGGTGACGGCTTCACGGATCATGCGGTGGTGCAGGAAATATCTCCGATAGAGCACGGCATCACCCCCACTTTGTCTTGCACCGGAGTAGCCAATGCCAGAAATCGCGTAAGGCGCGCAGAAACAACAAGTTCCAGAGTGCTTGTCGGTCTGAACATTTGTTCTCTTTCCCGTCCCGATACTCTGCTCACACACAATTCCCAAATTGGAAATGCGGCTGCGCAGGGATATCCGCACGGAAATACCCATGCGCACACGAACCCTACGAAGTTTTGGTTCCACACACGCTTACTGGTGAACGATTTCTCTGTCGGCGCGCGTGAGAATCCCTGGCCCTTTCAGGGACCGGCAGGTGTAAACTGGCAGCCGTTGACGTAGCCCGATAAGATCCTGGGCACGATTTGAGGGGGCCCCATGCGCATGGTTCTTCCTCTTTCCGCTTTCCTGGCGATCTCGGCTGGTACGGTTGCCGTCGCTCAGCAGTCTTCGGGAAATGCCAGTATTGACCCCGAGCACATCTTCCTCACGGAGCCGGTCAAGAGCCCGGTTACGGCCATCAGCGAACCGGTCAAAGGTTCCAGCCTGCCCGTTCAATTGATCTATGTGGAGACGGTTGACGGGTTGTATGCCCCGATCGGCCTAAGAAAACCGCCGGGCAACGGTCCGTTTCCCATCATTGTGTTCGCCCACATGAACGGCGGCCTCGGCGTGCAATAGATCCGCGAGTGGACGCAGAACGGAAGTTGGACACTGGAACAATTCCTGAAGGCCGGTACCCCGTAGCCTGGATCAGGTATCGCGCGGAAGTGGACAACAGCTACGGCGCGCGCCTCGGCGAAAAAAACGGGAAGGGCGCCAGATCTTCAACCGGGGCCCGCTTGAATATGACGATGCCATATCCATCATCAAATACGTGAAGACACTGCCTTACATCGATCCCAGCAGGGTGGGCTACGTCGGGCTAAGCCACGGCGGCGAGATGCTGATGAAAATCGCCAGCGAATACGACGGCCTGCGCGCCGGCATCGCCAGTGAGCCCGCCTCGGCCGAGTTTCTCGCCCGAAAGGCCCCGCCTCGCAATCCGGGCGAGCCGCCGCCCCCGGAGACCATGCCGGTCAATACCGAGAAAATGCAGAAGAAATCGACGGAAGAGGCCCGCAAGCAGATGGATATGAGCGTGGCCATCGAGCGGCTCCGCTCGATCAAGACGCCGATCCGGGTGCAGGGCCGCGACCGCGATCACAATCAAGCGATTTTCAGGGCCAATTACGAATTGCTGCGCGAGGCCGGGAAAGAGGTAACGTGGAAATCCTACGATCATGACGAACATGGATTTATCTTCGTCCGGAGAAACGCACAAGGCGTCTACGCGCCCGATCCGGTCCAAGTCCAGGTCGTGAAAGATTCCATTGCTTACTTCGATGGCTACATGAAAAAGCCGTAGCCGCCGCGCTGTGCGCGGGCGAACCGATCAAGCTTTCGGGCGTTCTGTTTCGTATTCCTTGAGCTTGCGGTACAGCGTGGTTTTGCCGATGCCGAGCAGGCGCGCGGCCGCCAGCTTGTCGCCGGAGGTTTCGCGGAGCGCGCGAAAAATTGCGCGGCGCTCGAGCGCCACGAGCGGCACCACGTCGTCGTTTTCCGGCAGCTTCTCTATCGAGGCGTACTGCAGGTTGGACGGCAAATCCCCCACGTGGAGGATCGGCCCGGAGCCCAGCGCCACGGCCCGTTCGATCGCATTTTCGAGCTCGCGGATATTGCCCGGCCAGTCGTACGCCATGATGCGGCGCATGGCGTCTTCGGAAATCGTGCGGATCGGACGCGCCGGGTCGGAAAATTTCTCCAGAAACGCATTGACCAGCACCGGGATGTCGACCCGGCGATCGCGCAGCGGCGGCAGCTTGATCTGCACGACGTTCAAACGGAAATAGAGGTCCTGCCGGAACTCGCCGGTGCGGATGGCGGCTTCGAGGTCCCGGTTGGTGGCGGCAATCACGCGCGCGCGGAAGCCCACGCGCTCGTTGGAGCCGACCGGCTTGACCTCATGCTCCTGGAGCGCGCGCAGCAGCTTCGCCTGCAGGTCCACGGGCAGGTCGCCGATTTCATCGAGGAAAATGGTGCCGTCGCCGGCGGCTTCGAACAACCCTTGCTTGGAATGCTGCGCGCCGGTGAACGCGCCTTTTACGTAGCCGAACAGCTCGGATTCGATGAGCGTCGGAACCAGGGCGGAACAATCCACCGGGGAAAACGGTTTGTTGCTGCGCGGCCCCGAAAAATGAATCGAGCGCGCGACCAGTTCCTTACCCGTGCCGCTTTCTCCCAGAATCAAAACGGGATAGGTATATTGCGCGACTTTCTCGATCAGCTTGTAAACGCGCTGCATTTTCGGAGACACACCGATCAATCCGCCGAAACCGGGCCGGCTGCGAAGCTGCTCGCGCAACAGGCGGTTTTCCTGGTCCAGCTCGATGGAGTGCACTAGCCGGTCCAGTTTCGCGCGCAACTCCTCGACGTGGAACGGTTTCGTGACGTAATCGGCCGCCCCCAGCCGCGTCGCTTCGATCGCCGTTTCGATCGTGCCGTATTGCGTGAGCACGATGACCGCGACCTGCGGGTTGCCCTCACGAATTCTCTTGGTGAGTTCCAATCCGCCGATCTGCGGCACCTTCAAATCCGTGACGACGATGTCCACCGGATACTGCTCCAGGATCTCGAGCGCCTGCTCGGTGGTCGCCGAGGTGTAAACATGAAACCCGGCTTCGACCGCCACATCGTTGCAAAGATTTTGCGTGGCGACTTCATCGTCCACAATCAGTAGATTTAACGCTCCGGACTTAACTGCGGAGGAATCGACATTGGTACTGGTATTGGCATTGGTTTCCATGGCTGGGGCCTCTTCGCAAAACAGAGCAAAGACGGTGCCAAATCAGGAGTAAACTACAACTCCCCTTTAATGAGGCACATATCGTGACACGGCCTCTTATTTGCGAGTTATTCTATTGCCATAATGGGAATCAATGCAAGGCCATTTATTTTTCGCGCGGGCAACTCCTTTCCTGTCAGGGGGAAGCAGGAATGGAACAGGTTCCCGTTTCAAATTGGGACTGGCCTGCGGTGCCAACGCGGGAAGGCGACAAGCACAAATCGGGCAGGCCACCCCAGGGACCCGACTGACATCTGAACGAAATATGTGAAGCTGGCCGGGACCCCACAGCCCTGACCCGGGCCCGCAAAAGAAATCAAGAAACGTTCGGAGGAGCTAGATGCGCAAGAGTTTTCTATTGTGGGTCGCATTAACAGCTGTGTTACTCATGGGTGTATGCGGGACGGCAACGGCAGGGGCGGCGCCGCAAGACAGTACGCCAGCGCCATCGATGGCGGTGGATACCGTTCCGAATGGAACGCATTTTCTTGTGCGCCTCAACGACGAACTGAACACCGGCAAGCACAAGGTGAATCAGAAATTTGAGGCGCAAACCCTCGAGCCACTAGAGACTTCGAATGGGACGATTCTCCCGCCCGGCGCCAAGATGCGTGGACACATCAGCCGCATGGAGCCCGCGGGGTTGACCGGACGCGCCAGGATGTGGCTGACCTTCGACGACATTGCCACCCATCACGGACGCCTGCCCATTGTGGCGGAAGTCACAAGTGTTCCAGGTAATTTCGGCGTAAAACCTGGCGAAAGCCAGGAGGGCGAAATTGAAGCGCGCACCAGCAAGGGAACACGCGATTTCGAAGCCGCCGCGGCTGGGGCGGCCATCGGGGCCGCAGCCGGTGGGGCCGCGCACGGCGGCAAAGGGGCTGCCATGGGAGCGGCTGCCGGAGGGATCGCGGGATTTGTGGCGTCCTCCGGTTTTGGCCAGGAGCTGGACTTGCCGAAAGGCACCAAGCTTGATCTGGTTCTGGATCGCCCGTTATACCTGGCGCACTAAGCGGGGCGGGCGATAGCGGTCCACAGTTCTCAGCTTGGCAGGGACGCGCGCTGCTGGTAGATTCGATGTGAGGCGCGGCCCCTGGGTTCGCGGGGTTGCTCACAGACGCAATGGCTGACGCGACGCGTGTTGAAACGATGAATCCTCCTTCTGATCGCATCCTGATTGTCGAGGATGAAGAGAACGCGCGCATTGGATACGAAGCGCTTCTGCGAAGGTGGGGCCACGAGGTTCTCGGCGTGGGCAGCGCGGAAGAGGCTTTGGCGCGTTTTTCCGAATTTGCTCCCTCCGCGTTGATCGTTGACGTCGAGTTGCCCGGAATGAACGGGCTGGACTTGCTCGCCAAGCTCGGCGAGGAGTTGCAGACGGTCCCCTCCATCATTATTACCGGCAAGGGCAGCGAAGAACGCGTCGTTGCGGCGATTGAAGCCGGAGCGTTTTGGTACATCGAGAAGCCGCTCAAGGCCGCCGTATTGCGCTCTTTGCTGGACCGCGCGCTGGGCCGGGTTCGGGATCGCCGGCAGGTGGCGGCGCTGACGCGGCAGTTGCGCGAAACCGGAAGACTGGGCGATCTGATCGGCGGATCGAAAATCATGCAGGATGTTATGCGGATTCTGGAGCAGGTCGCGCCGTCTTCCGCATCCGTATTAATTACGGGCGAGACTGGTTCGGGCAAGGAAATTCTGGCGCGCACCATTCACCGGCTCTCGCCCCGCGCCGAGCGGCCCTTTATTGCCATCAATTGTTCCGCGATTCCCGAATCCCTGATGGAAAGCGAAATTTTCGGGCACGAACGCGGGGCGTTCACCGGCGCGGCCGAACGGCGGATCGGCTGCTTCGAACTGGCCGACGGCGGGACGCTGCTTCTCGACGAAATCGGCGAGATGCCGGCTCCGACGCAGGCGAAATTGCTCCGCGTTCTGGAGGACCATAAAGTGCGCCGGCTGGGCAGCAAGGTGGAAACGCCGGTGGACGTGCGCGTGCTCGCCGCGACGAACAAGGAACCCGAGCAGGCGGTGGCCAAGGGCGAGCTGCGGCAGGATCTCTATTTCCGCCTGAATGTATTCCACATTCACTTGCCGCCGCTGCGCGAACGCAAGGAAGACATCCCGCTGCTGGTCGAGCACATTCTGCGCGATCTCAATGCCAAGCACGGGCGTCACATCCGCGGCGTGAACCCCGAAGTGCTCGAAATGTTCGCGGCGTACTCGTGGCCGGGCAATGTGCGCGAGCTGCGCAATATGCTCGAGCGTGCGGCCATTGTCTCCGACCGGGATTTGATCGGCCGTGCGCATCTCCCCGCCGAGTTTGGGCACGCCCCCGTAACGGCGGCTTCCAATCTTGCTTCGCTGCGCTTCCCGCTGGGCACGACCGTGGATGCCGTCGAGCGCGAGCTCATCCTGCAAACGCTGGCCGCGACAAGCAACAAAACGCGCGCCGCCGAACTGCTGGGGATCAGCTTGAAAACTCTGCACAATAAATTGAAAGAATACGAGGCCGCGAAAGCTCCCTCGCAGTGAGGCGCGGGGCGTCCATGCAACTTCGGCTGAAAACCAAAATCACGCTGATCATGGCGCTGCTCGTGCTGGCGGTGGTGGGCGTAAACTCCACACTGTACGTCGCGACCCTCACGCGGCAAGTCATCCGCCAGGCGGATAGCCGAGCGATGCAGTTTTCACAGCAAGTCCTTTCCCAGGCGCAAGACGCACTGGCCGAAGCAGCCAAGGCGGGCGAAGCCCCAGTTTCGAATAGCCCCGAAGATTTGCGCGCCTACGTCCAGAAATCTCTCAGTGAGAATAACGCCCTTACGTCCATGATCGCTTCGGAGGTGGCGTACTCCCCTCTTTTTTATGAAGTCAGCATCTCCGATATCCATGGCACGGCGCTGATTTCGAGCGCCGCTTCGGCATCCGGCCAGCAATCGCCGCCAAGGACGAATCTTGCGCAACTCGTATCCAGCAGCTTCCCCAAACAGATCATCGCGATCTATGGACCGCATCGGGTTTATGAAGTTTCCTCCCCGTTCGAACTGGGACCGCCGGGCGACAAGGTTCCTTTCGGAGTGGTGCGTGTCGCCGTGGACACCGCTCTTCTGCAAACGGACATCACGCCCGCCTTGCGGCCCGCGGCATTGCTGGCTCTGGCCTCGATCGGGATTTCCGTCTTACTGGCTGCGCTGGTCAGCAGCGCGTCTCTGGCGCCGTTGAAAAGCATCACGGCGCAGTTGGATCACATCCGCAAGGGGGAATTTGACCAGAAGCCGCTGGAGCGCGGCGACGAATTCGGCCAGGTCAGTACGAAAATCAGCCAGATTGGCATGCAACTCCGCGGCGTGCGGGAGATCTTCAGCACGTTGCGCGAGAACCTCGATCAGGTTCTTGGCGGGCTCGACGACGGTTTGCTGTTGTTCTCGCTCGACGGCCGCGCCGTAATGGTGAGCCCGGCGGCTGAACGTTTCCTGTCAACGCCCTCAGACCACCTTTTGGGCCGCCGCGCCGAAGATATTTTTCCGCCCGAGCATCCGGTCAGGCAGGCCGTAAAGCTGCACGACGGGGAGTTCGAGCCGGTCGCGTCGGCCGAGGTCATTCTGGCCGGTCCGGATTCGCCGGCGCGGCGTGTGGGCGTCAGCGTGCAAGTCATTGGCGAGGGCGACATGCGCATGGGCGCGCTGGTGACGTTTAAGGACCTGGAATCGCGCGAGCGCATCAGCACGCAGTTGCAGGTGTCAGAGCGGCTGGCCCAGCTCGGGCGAATTACGGCTGGCGTGGCGCACGAAGTGAAGAATCCTCTGAACACGATGCGTCTGTGGCTGGAAAATTTGAAGATGAGTTTGCCCGAAAGCGATGGCGTGCCGCAACAGGCCGTCCGCGTCCTGGACAAAGAGATTGACCGGCTCGATACCGTGGTGAAACGTTTTCTCGATTTCACGCGCCCTCCGGATATGCACCAGGAAGAAACGAGCCTCAAGGACCTGGTCGAGGAAGTGCTCGCCGTGGGGCGTCCCCAGATGGACCGGGCCAATGTGAAAGTGGAAGCTCACTGCGCTTCCGATGTGCCACCCGTGCTGGTGGACCGCGAGTTGCTCAAGCAGGCGCTGATGAACCTGATTCTCAACGCCGTCGAGGCCATGCCTGGAGGCGGCCAGCTGACAGTGTCGCTGGAACGCCGTGGCGAGATGGCCGATATCGAAATTGAGGACACCGGGCGTGGCATCGCGCCCGAGCATACGCAACGAGTCTTTCAGCTCTTTTTTACGACCAGGCCCGGGGGGAGCGGAATAGGACTCGCCAGCGCCTTTCGAACTGTGCAATTGCTGAATGGTTCGATAGACTTTAAGTCGGAAGTGGGACGCGGCACGACGTTTCGAATCGAGTTGCCGCTGGCGCGCCCAATGGAGCCGGCCCCGCCGCGTGTGCGCGATGCGGGCGCGGCAGTAGCGCGGAATACCTGAATGCGACGACACAAACTCCTCGTGCTGCTATTTTTAGCTGCCTTTGCCGCGGCCGGGTGCGGCAGCAAGCACATTGTGCGCGCAGCTCCTCCTTCCGTAATCACTCCGCCCCCGGAGGAATCTCCGCCGGCCCCGGAGCCGGCACCGCCTCCACCGGTGGAAACCAAGACGGAAGAACCACAGCCGGAAGCTCCGCCTCCGGCGCCGCCACCTGCGCCAGCCAAGCGTCCCGCGCCGCGGCCACGCCCGGCGCAGCCTGAAACGGCCGAATCGGCGCCGCCCAAGCCCGCGCCACCCCAGATTTCGCCTCAGCTTTCCGCCAAGGACCTCGAAGCGGCGAAGAAGAATACGGCTGCGAACATCACAACGGCGGAAAATAACGTGCAGCTTGCAAACGGCAGGCCGCTCAATGCCGCTCAGAAAGACCTCGTCGAGAAAATCAACGGCTTCCTCGGCCAGGCCCACGAAGCGATTCGCGCCGACGACTGGATTCGCGCGCAGAACCTGGCGGAGAAAGCGCGCGTGCTGTCAGCGGAGCTTGTAAAATCGTTCTAGGCTCGCGCTTCTCATGAGCACGTGATGGATTTACTCGCGGGCGCGGGCCGCGTTTGCGGCCCGTCAGATAGAATTTCAGCTTGCTACGTCAAATTGCGCCGCTGTCAACGGTCTGTTCCAGCAACTCGAATATTCTTCCGCGCACAATCCCGCCGATTTCGCCCGTCGAATGCCCAAAGTGAATTTCCTGCGGAAGTAAACGAAAGAAGAGAAGCTACCTCCCGGCGAGGGAGCCAAACTCGTTGCGGGCTTGCAGAACGTGCAGGATCGAGTCGCGCGTGACGATGCCGACAACGCTTCCGGCGGCGATCACGGGCATTTGTTGCATGCCGACAGTGCGCATGCGGTCGAGCAGGGAAAGCGCAGGCTCCTCGGGCGCGGCCCAGTGAAGTTTTTCCTTGGGAAGCATCACGGCCTGAACCGAAGTAACGTCCCAATCCTGTTGCGGGACCGAGTGGAGCGCCTCCGCGGTCATGAGTCCAACCAGTTGGCCGTGCGCGATGACCAGGTGCGCCCGGCGTCCTGTGCGCAAAATCTCGCGCGCGTAGTCTTCGAGAGAAATTTCCCGGCCGACTGTGGGCAGCTCCGCGCTCATGATGTCGGCCACACGCAGACCCTCGAGCGCCCCGCGCGCGTCCACCTGCGCCCGGCTCTCTCTCGCGGCCGTCAGCAGGAACCAGCCGATGAACGCGAGCCACATCCCGCCGATCATGTCTCCCCGGCCCGCAAACCCGTTCACGGCCATCACGGCGCCCAGTCCGATCATGCCGTAGGCGACGACCTGGCCGCTGCGCGCCGCAATGCGCGTCGAGCGAGAATAATCTTTCGTCAGGCCCCAGACGATAGCCCTGAAAATGCGTCCGCCATCGAGCGGGAACCCGGGCACAAGATTGAACAAAGCCAGGCTGAAATTGATCCAGCCAAGCGATCCGGCAAGAGCATGGAGTATGACGTTCGAACCCGCCGATCGGGACACAATCCAGAAACCTCCGGCGAGCAGAAAACTGGAAATCGGGCCGGCGACTGCGATGTTGAACTCTTCGATGGCGCGTGACGGATCGCGGCTGATGCGAGCCACCCCGCCGAACACAAACAACGTGATGGACACGACCGGGATCTTGTAGTGCTTGGCGATCATGCTATGCGCCATCTCGTGATACACGAGCGATCCAAAAAACAGGACGCTGGTCACGAGTCCCAGACCCCACAACTGGGACGTGGGAAGGTCGAGGTGAAGGGCGTCAAATTCGGAAACGAAGGAGTACGTGATCAGCGCGAAAATGAAAAACCAGCTGGAATGCAGGAAAATCGGTATCCCGTAGATCCGCCCAATTTGGATTCCTTCACCGCGCATCGTGGCCCAAGCCCTCAACTGCATTATAGCTCAACCCATCCTGCAAGTTGTTGACCGGCTGCCTCATGGCAACGGGTGCGGGCTCCACTTGGAGCCCGCCGGAATCGTGTGCGGTCCCGCCGTTGCGGGATTGGAGCCCGCCGGTTCAATTGAGTGCGTTTCAGGGTCCACAGCGTGTTTCCAGCGCCACGCCTCAGCCATTTCCAGATCCCTGCAAGTCCTTCCTTTTCACTGCAAGGCAGAGTGGCCGTTCTCGTGCCACTTCATTCGGCGAAGAAAGTGAGGAACGGCAATGGAAACCTGGATGGATGGGGCGATGTTGATTGCAGCCACGCTGCTTTCGTTCCTGATGGCGCTATGGATCACGCGGATGAGCCTGCGTGGCTTGTTCCGGATGTTGCCGGCCGCGAGACTCGATGCCGTTCCGATCCGGCGAGCGGTATAGCAACAGGGCGGGGTGTTCGGCCGGCACGCAGCCTAGCCCGTATTTCTTAGGAGCGCGTGATGGATTTGCTCTGGAATAGTTGAGAGTTGACAGTTCACAGTCGAGAGTTCGAATTTCGAATAGTGAGGAATAGCGAGCCGGGATGAATCTTGGCTCTCGACTCTCAACTGTTAACTCTCAACTCAGTTTGCCGTGGGCAATCCCCTCGACAAGCACGATCAGAGTCGAGGGAAGGGAGGAAAAGGTCATGTTCGCACTGAAGTGGTTGTTGATGGCCGCGGGCGTTGCGATGTTCGGCACGGCAGCGGGAGTGGTTGCGTACGATGTGTACCTGGCAATGCAGTTCCAAAAACTGATGGGCTCGGGGGAGCCTGGGGCGGCCGGGCAGGCGGGGCCACGCCGCCCTATATTCTGGCGGGTTCCATATTCTGGCGGGCTTCAAGTGAAGTCCGCTCCCGGCGGAGCCCGATCCCCGCGCTGGGCGCTCGCCATGAAGTTATTCGGATGGGCGTGGGCGCCGCTGCTGCTGGCATTGAGCATCGCCTTCGTGCCGGAAGGATCGGGCGGAATTCGAATCAGCCAGATTTCCGGTGTGCGGCAGGGAACACTGTACCCCGGAGTGCACCTGGTCGTGCCGTTGGTGCAACGCGTGGCCGTGTATGACCTGCGCGATCATTTGTTCAAGACGGCAGCGGCGCCCGACGCGGCGGCTAAGAGCGAGATCCTTGCCGTCCAGACGCGCGAAGGTCTGACGATCGGCCTCGCCATATCGGTGCGGTACCGCCTCGATCCCCAGCGGCTCGCCTACATCCACGCGAATCTGGCGCAGCCGGTGGATTCCGAAATCGTCGCGCCCGTCGTTTCGACCGCCTTCCGTGACCTTGCTCCCAACTACGTCGTGCGCGAAGTGTTCGCATCGAAACGCGACGAGTTTCGCGTGAAATCCACGAAGACCATCACCGACCGGCTCGGCTCCGACGGCATTGTCGTGAAAGAAGTGCTCCTACGCGACGTTCACCTGCCCGCGGAATACGCCAAGGGTCTCGAAGGTCTGCTGCTGAAGGAGCAGGAAAGCGAGCGTATGGAATTTGAAACCGCGATCTATGAGAAGCAGGTAAAGATCGCCGGACTCCAGGCGGAAGCCGCGAAGGCGCAGCAACTGAAACGCTCGGAGGCCGACGCCGCCTCGCGTGTCATCGCAGCCAAAGCGGAATCCGACGCGATGCAATACACGCTTCCGCTCAAGCAGAAGCAGATCCAGCAGTCGCGCCTGGAGGCCGAAGCGCGCAAAGAAGCCACGGTGCAAAATGCCGGAGCGGCCGCGCAGTCAAAAATCACCGATAGCAAGGCGGAAGCGGAGCGGCGGCGTTTACTTGCGGCGGCCGACGCCGACACGACCCGGCTGACCGCGGCGGCGAACGCCGACACGATTCGCTTGACCGCGGCGGCCGATTCCGAGCGCCTGCAACAAGAGGCGGCCGTGCTCAAGCAAAATCCCATGCTGATTCAGAAAATTATCGCCGAACGGCTTTCGGACAAACTGCAAATCATCATGGTGCCGACCGACGGCCGCAACTTCTTCGCCTCCGACGTTCTGCGCTCCGCGTTTGCAGGCCTGCCGGCGTCGAACAATACGGATGGCGGGGAGGGGGCGCTACTTGGAGCCCGCGAGAATACAGGGCAGGATGCTCCCGCGCCCGCGCGCAAGGCGGCGCAGACGGCGAAAATCAAATGAGATTGAGTTCCACCGGCAAAAACCCTTGCGGGCCGCCCGCCGGAATCCGGGACAGGGACCGCCGCCCCTGCGAAGGACCTTTCCAAGCGAGCGCCACCCAGCCGGTGGCCAATGCGCGAGCCGCGTCCCGACTCTGTCGGGACGCGTTCGTGCGTCCGGCGGGCTTGATTTATTTGCCCGATACGGATTGCGCAAAGGCGCAGCGGGGGCAGGCGTTCCCGCCGGAGGGCTGTGCTATGATTTCGCGCAGTGTTAACAAGCGCGCGGAGTTTGTCTTTGTGCCACGCATGGCCGGACGCAGCACGCCGATGACGGGCAGTCTTCGACCCAACCTCTCGTACCGCACCCTCTTGCTGTTTTTCATCCTGCTGGGAACGCCCATGGCCGCGCGTTCCGGCACTCTGGAAGATTCGGCGCAGGATCTGGCGCGCAAAATTGCGGCAAGTTTGCCACCGCGGGTAGGTGTCGCCGTCGACATCCAAAACATTTCAACCTTGACGCCGAGGGAAGTGGACCGTGTTTCACAGGCGCTTAACGGGGTACTGCAAGAATCAGGTTTCAACTTGGACCGTGGCGGGGCTGTTCATGTGAGTGTCATGCTTTCAGAAAACGTCAAGGGATTTCTGTGGATTGCGGAAATCTCTTCAGGCGATGCGTCACGAGTCGTTCTGATGGCGGTTCCGCGCGCGCCGGAAGATCGGCCGGCTGCATATTCGATGCCCATATTGTTACGCGGCGAAAAATTCTGGGAAGGACCGGAACAAATTCTCGATGCCGTCGAGGTGACCACTTCGAAAGATGGCGAAACTCTTTTGTTGCTCCAGCTGGACGGCCTAATGATTCGCAAGAAGGGCGCTGATTCCAGTTTCAAAGTTGAAGTTCCTTCGGCCCAAGCTGCCACACGCATGCCATTTGGATCCATCCAGGGCGAAAACGCGTGTCGACTGCTGGAATTCTCGCCTTGCGTAGTTGTGACCCTAATCTGGCACATCTGTACGATTGCACTGGAAACACACACCGTTGGCGAATGTCACGTCGAGGGCCCGCCAAGTGGACGTGATTTTCCATTCATTCCTAACCTCTTTGTTTCGCGAACTTTTCCCCGGGGCCGGAGCGAGTTTACCGAGATGTCCGGCCACTGCGGCACTCAAGTCCGATTCGCTACCGGGACAGGTGATTACACGCAACCAGACTCGGTGCAAGCATTCGAGGAGCAGTGGGCGACTTTTGTTCCTCTCAGCGATGAACTGAGTTTCCCAGGGCCAGTTATGGCTCTTCACGTGACCGATCGCGCTCCGACGGCGATTGTGCGGAATCTTCAGACAGGAAACTATGAGGCCTATCGCATATCCATTTCGTGCGCGCAGTAGTCAATTCCGCGCGATTGCTGCGGTCATAGCGGCACTCGCGGCCGCGGGCGCGATGGCATCGGTGCGGCCGCGCTACGGCGGAACACTGCGCGTACAGCTGCATGATCGGGTTGAGACACTGGACCCACGCCAATGGCCATCGAATTCAGCGCGCGCCGCTGCGGCCGAGCAGGTAGAGTCGCTCATTTTCGACCGCCTCGTCAGATTTGACGACCACGGTATGCCGCAGCCTGCGCTCGCGGTTTCCTGGCAGCACGACGCGCAGTCGAAGCGCTGGGAATTTCGTTTGCGCAAGGGGGTGAAATTCAGTGACGGCGCGCCGCTCACACCGGAAGCGGCGGCGCTTGCGCTACAACAATTGCTTGGCAACACGTTCGACGTAAGTGCAAATTCCGATTCTGTCGTGATTCAGGCGGACCACTCTTTGCCCTACTTCCCCGCGCAACTCGCCGTGGGCCGCTACTTCATTTTTCACACTGCGGACGACAGCTCGCTGGCAGGTACCGGACCATTTCGAGTTGCCGAATGGCCGGCAACCGATGGCTCCGCGAAGGCTGCCTTTGTTGCCAGCGAATCCTGCTGGGCGGGGCGGCCGTTTGTTGACAAGATTGAGCTCACGATGGGCGTGAGCTTCGACCAGCAAGCCAATGCAATTGCTTTCGGCCAGGCCGATGTGGTTGAACTGCCCGCGTCTCAAGTGCGCCGCGCAGCGCAGCGCGGCGTGCGCACGGTTTCCAGTGACCCTGTGGAGCTATTTGCGCTTCAATTTGACACAGCAAGGCCTGCCGTCCAGGATGTGCACGTGCGGCAAGCGATTTCTCTAGCTGTCGATCGCTCCTCCATCGCGAATGTGATTCTCCAGCGACAGAGTGTGCCGGCTGGCGGTCTGCTTCCGAACTGGCTTTCGGGATATGCATTCCTGTTTCAATTCGCGGCGGATTTGCCGCGCGCCAAAGCGCTTCTGACCACAACCGGCCGCCAAGTTTCTCGTCCGGTGCCGCTTGTGCTGGTCTATGATTCTGGCGATGCGGAGGCGCGCGCAGTGGCGGAGCGCGTTTCCGTCAATCTAAGGGAAGCTGGGATTGTGGTGCAAATTTCAGGACAGGCCTCCGGTGCAAACAAATCTACCGCGGACATGCGGCTCGTGCGGTATCGCATGGCCGCCCCGGATCCTGAAATTGCTCTCGCGGAGGTCTTGAGCGCGCTAGGCGAATCGCCTGCTGGTTTGGAGACGCCGGAGCAAGCCTACGCCGCCGAGCGCGCACCTATTGAAGCGTTCCGCGTCATTCCGCTCGTCCACGTTTCGGAAAGTTACGGTTTGGGCGCGCAAGTGCGCGACTGGATGGCGCCGCGCTGGGGTGGCTGGCGGCTGGAGGACCTCTGGCTCGCGCCGGCGGCCGCGACCGGGGAAACGACACGATGAGTTTTCGCACCAAGCTGATGGCGCTGTTTACGCTGACGACCGTCGCCGCGGTGACGGTAGTGGCCTGGGGTGTGTCGGCGTACACGCGGCGCGCGTTCGAACTATTTGACCGCCAACGCACCGGCGCGCTGGTGGCGCAATTCCGCCGGGAATACGCCCAGCGCGGAGAAGAAATCACGCGCCGGGTGGAGGGCATTGCCGACGCCGAGGCAACGCTCCGCATGGCCATGGACCTCAGCCGCCCGCAGGCCGATGCGTCGCAGTATTACAACGATGCGCGCGGCATTGCCGGAACGCAGCAGCTCGATTTTCTCGATATCGTCGCCGATGACGGCACGCTGATTTCTTCCGCCGAGTGGCCCGCGCGTTTCGGCTATAAAAATGAATGGATCGCCACAGAAAAGGATTGGAATTCGCAGGGCGCGTTCCTGCGCCGCGTGGACATGCCCGACAGCGTCGATCTGGGCATGCTCGCCGTGCGCGCGATTCGCGTCGGCGAAAAACGCCTCTATCTGATCGGCGGCCAGCGGCTCAATCAGGATTTTCTCGCGACACTGGTGCTGCCGGAGAGCATGCGCGCGCTGCTGTATCGAAATCTCGAGCAGGGTTTCGTGGCGTCCGCGCTTACCGGCCCGAATGGCCCGGCCGAGCAGGCCGATTTATTCGCGCCCCTGATCACCGAAGTGCAGCGAACCCGCCGCGAGCTGCAAAAGACGATCGAATCGGGCGCGGGCCGCGCGGCAAATTCCGAAAATGTTGACGCGATTCCGCTGCTGGGCCGGGAAGGCGATTTGCTGGGGGTGTTGCTGGTGGGCAGTTCACGCCAGGACCTGGTCCAGATGCTGAATTTTATTCGCTCTCTGTCGTTGCTGGTGGCCGGCGGAGTGATTTTGCTCGGACTGGCGCTCGGGTGGTGGATTTCGGTCCGCGTTACGCGCCCGATCGAGCAACTGGCCGCGGGCGCGCGCGAGGTCGCCGCGGGACACTGGGAGGCGCGCGTCGAAGTGCATTCCCGCGATGAAATCGGCCAGTTCGCCGGCGCATTCAATGACATGACCCGGCAACTCGCCGAGCAGCGCGAGCGCCTGGTGCAAACTGAGCGCGTCGCGGCGTGGCGCGAACTGGCGCGCAGGCTCGCCCACGAATTGAAGAACCCGTTGTTCCCGCTGCAATTGACCGTGGAGAATCTGCAACGCGCGCGTGAGCACACGGACGGGCAATTCGACGAGGTATTTGCCGAGTCCACGGCGACTTTGCGCGCCGAGCTTGAAAACTTGAAAGCCATCGTCAGCCGCTTCAGCGATTTTGCGAAAATGCCCGCGCCGGAATTCGCGCCGGTGGACTTGAATGCATCCGTGCGCAGCGTCGTAAAATTATTCGAGCCGCAATTCAGCGCCGTGGGCCGCCCGCCGATCACGCCGGAGCTGTACCTCGACGAAGACCTCGCGCGCCTCCAGGCGGACCCTATTCTCCTGCGCAGGGCGCTCGAAAATCTCATTCTCAATTCCCTCGATGCCATGCCCGCCGGAGGGACTCTGACCGTGCGCACGTCGCAGCATAGCGGTACGGCGCTCCTCACCGTCACCGACACCGGGGCGGGCCTGACGCCGGAGGAGTGTGCGCGCCTCTTTACGCCGTACTACACGAGCAAACAGCACGGCACCGGTCTCGGTCTCGCCATCGTGCAGTCGGTCGTGAGCGATCACGGCGGGAAAATTACTGTGGAATCCGCGCCGGGCGCGGGCGCGACTTTCCGGATCGAGTTGCCGCTCGATCAGCCCATCTCGCGGCCGGGTGCGAATCATTCGCCGGCCGATCCAGCCGTCAGCAGTACCGCGTAGCGGCGGGAGCCACCCATGACTTCTCCCAAACCACATCTCCTGTTGATCGACGACGATCCGAACACACTGGCGTCGCTTTCTCGCGCCTTTCGCCTGGCCGGTTACGAAGCGACTGTGTGCGACACCGCCGTTCGCGCGCTGGAGCTGATTCGCGAGGAGCGATTCGACGTAATTTTCTCGGATGTTGTCATGCCCGGGAAGGACGGCATCTCGCTGCTCGAGGATTTGAAGGCCGCGGGTTCGACCACTCCCGTCGTGATGATTTCCGGGCAGGCCAGCGTGGAAATGGCGGTGCGGGCCACGCGCTTGGGCGCCGTCGATTTCCTGGAGAAGCCGCTTTCGACCGAAAAACTTCTCGTCACTACCACGAATGTTCTGCGTCTGCGTCACTTGGAAGAAGAAAACCGCGACCTGCGCCGCCGCCTCGGCAAGCACGAGATCATCTGGTCCGGACCGGTGATGGAGCGTTTGCTGGCTCAGGTGGAGCGCGTTGCGGCAAGCGAATCGCGCGTCGCGATCCAGGGCGAAACCGGCACGGGGAAGGAGCTGATCGCCCGCGCCATTCACCAGAAAAGCGCCCGCCGCGGCGGGCCGTTCGTGACGCTCAATTGCGCCGCCGTGCCCGGCGAGCTGATCGAATCCGAGCTGTTCGGCCATGAAAAAGGCTCATTCACCGGCGCGACGGGCCGCCACATCGGCAAGTTCGAACAAGCCGGCGGCGGCACGCTCTTCCTGGACGAAATCGGCGACATGCCGCTCGCCATGCAGGCGAAGCTGCTGCGTGTGCTGGAAGAGGGCGAAATTGAGCGCGTAGGCGGGGAGAAACCGATTCCGGTGGACGCGCGCGTGGTGGTCGCCACGCACCGCAATCTCGAAGAGCTGGTCCGGCAGGGCGCGTTCCGGCCGGATTTGTTTCACCGAGTCTACGTGTTCCCCATTGTGTTGCCTCCGCTGCGGGAACGCGCCGAAGAGATTCCCACCCTGGCAGAGTATTTTGCCGCACAGATCGCCGCACAGAACGGATGGAAACAGAAGAGCTTTTCGGCGGAAGCGCTGGACATTTTGAAGAGCTATGCGTGGCCGGGCAACGTGCGCGAGTTGCGCAACGTCGTGGAGCGCGTTCTGCTGCTTTCGAACAGCGAAACCATCACCGCCGGCGAAGTGAACCTGGCCTTGCCGGCCATTCGAAATGGCGAACCGGCTCCGGCCGGGGGGAACGGCACGCTGGCCCAGCGCATCGAATCGTTCGAACGGGAAGTGTTGCTCACCGAGCTGCGCCGCCATCATCACCACATGACCAACGCCGCGCGCGCCCTGGGCCTCGAACGCAGCCACCTTTACAAGAAGTGCCAGCAACTCGGCATCGACCTCCGCTCCGAACGCAACTCTTCCTAGTCCGCGTTTCTCGCAAACGAGTAACGGATCTCTGTTCTAAGTTGTTAGTTTGATGAGTCGTATTGCGTTTCGATGTGAAGAAGGTTTTGGTAGCACAGTCCCGACAGGGTCGGGATCTACGACTTCAGTCTGTGTGGTTTTTGCTGAACGCGGCGCAAACCAAAACCGCACAGTCCCGCCCTGGCGGGACTGTGCTACCCAGGCAAATGGGAGGAAGTGAATCCCGCGCGCTTGAGTGGTTTCCAGTCGAAATCGCCGCGGAAATACTGCCAGATTCCTTGCAGGCGCCAGATCAGGTGAAGCTGCCGGTAGGGAAAGTGCTCGAGAAAACAATACAGGATGAGGACGGCCACGTCGCGCGCTCTGTTATAGCGCCGGAAAGTGATTTCCTCGAGCAGCACGGAGCCGATGGAAATCAGCGTGGCGAAGGCGTATCCGTAGATCAGGAACCTCACAAGAAACACATGGTTCAGGACGCCGTAAATCGCGGCGAGAGCGATGGTCGTAAGCCCAACCACTTCGAACAATGGCGCGAACAGTTCGAACAGCCACTGGTACGGCAGCGAAATAGCGCCGATACGGCCATACCGCCAGCGGAAGAGCATGTCACCGTTCCGGCGCAGCGCGTCGAGCAGCCCCTTCTGCCAGCGCGCGCGCTGCCGGCCAAGAGAGCGCAAGTCCGAAGGCACTTCGGTCCAGCAAACCGGGTCGGGCACGAACTCGATGCGATAGTCCGATTTTTGATCGAGCAGGTGCCGGTGCAGGCGCGTCACCAGATCAAAGTCCTCGCCGATCGCTGCCGGCCGGTACCCGCCTACGCGCTTCAGCAGGTCGCGCCGGAAAACTCCAAATGCGCCGGAAATGTTCGGAAGCATGTTCCAGCGGGCCCAGGCTTCCCGGCCCATCAGAAAGGCGCGCAGGTATTCGACCACTTGAATGATTTCCAGCGGGCCGCGCGGCAGACGCACCTCCCGCAACTCGCCGTCGCTCACCACAGAACCATTCACGGCGCGGACGATGCCGCCCGCGGCGACAATGCGTTCGGGATCGGAAAGGATTACGACCATGATGCGCAGCAGAGCGTCGCGTTCGAGAATGGCGTCGGCATCCAAAACGCAGACGTACGGGCTGGTCGCCGCGTTTACGCCCGCGTTGTTTGCATCCGCCTTGCTCCCGCCCGGTTCTTTATCAACGACAATCAAGCGCGGGCAGGTTTCGCTGAGATAGATTCCACGCACCGGCGCGCTTGGAACGTCGGTATGGTAGAGCATGTTGGCGCGCCGCAGTCCAAAATGGCGCGTGAGCTCATCGAGCGTGCGGTCGGTCGAGCCGTCGTTCACGACCACCACTTCGAGATTCAAATAATCCAGCCGCAGAGTCGCAAGCACAGAAGCCACGATGCATTCCTGCTCGTTATGCGCCGGCATGACCACGGAAATCGGAGGTGTCAGCGGGGAGGCCTTGATGCGCTCGATGCGGATGCTGACCAGCCGCCTCTGGTGGGTCGTGCTGGAAACCACCGCGGTCACCAGGAGCGCAAGATAAATGAGATTTGCCGCGAGATAGTAGTAGAAGAGGGCGTGATTCGAAATGTCTATGAAACGAAGCATCGCGTCAGACCTTTTCCAGCGCTGGATCAACCGGCCCGGCGGTCCATAGGCCCGCCGCGCCTTCCCGGAGCGCGTCCAGCAATCGCTTGGCGGCTGCGTCGTGTCGCGCGGGATCCACAAGATCTTCGATGACCTTCCCGAAGTCGCCGGCAAGCTCGAGCGCGGAAATCATGGCGTGCAAAGCGTAACGATCGTGGGAATCAAGCACGTTTTCGAGGATGCGCGTTCTGTCCTGTATGAACTCCGAGAGTGCGGTGGCGGCACGCAGGCGGACGAGGCGGTTGGGATCGCGCAGCGCCTCCAGCAGGATCGGAATGGCCCTGGGGTGCCGGACCGTGTCGAGCGAAGCAACCGCGCGCAGGCGCACGAACCAGACCGCATCCCGCGCGAGATCGGCGAGCGCCGGCAGAGCCAGTGGCAGGGGCGCCACGGCCAGTGCGCGAGCAGCGGAGGCTCGCACCTCGGGCAGCGGATCACCGGCCAGCAAGACCATTTCATCGGCCATTCCCGGCGACGCAATCTCTCCCGCAACACGCGCAAGAATTTCGCGCACCTCGCACTGCGCGTGACGCAGATGGGGCAGCAACGCCTCCGGATGTTCCCTGCAGCAGCGCAATAGCGCATTGGAAATGGGATGAGCCGGAATCTTGAGTCCGGAGGTCATGAGGCGCTCCAGGATCGGCTCGGCCGCCTGCGCGAGGCCCGTGCGCCCCAGCCCGCGAATGGCCGCGAGACGTGTCTCCAGTTGCCGGTCGTCAAGCGCTTCGGCGAGCGCGGGGATCGCTTCACACATCAGCGTTGCGCCGAGTGTGACCAGCGCCTGCCGGCGTTTCCAGGCGCGGCCGTTCCGCGCCTGATCGATGCAGGCGTCGAGCAGCCCGCTCGCGCGCATGAATTCCTGAAACCGTGGCCGGTCTTGCGGCCTTGCATTGTCCAGTTCCTCGAGGACAAGGGTCTGCACGATTTCACGCCGCATCGGGTCCTGACGCCACGAATCGGCGGCGACCGCGCCGCTCAGGATCTCGCGCCATTGTTTACGGATTTTGAACGCCAGCGCATCGTGCCGGCGGAAGTGAATACGGCATGTGGCGCGCCGGATCAAGACGAACGCCAGCAGCGCGGCAATCCCGGCAAAAGAGGCGAGAATGACCTCCATGAGTAAATGCCCGCTATTGTCATGCGGCAACCAGTTAGAAATAGAAACCATAACTCACCCCGAAACTTATGTCCGTATGTCCCTGCGAACGGGCTTGATGCGCGACGTAAAAGGAAATGTCCTGACGGCGGGCCAGCCGGTATTTCGCGCCGGCGCCGAAGGTTTGCGCGGAAAAGCGGCCAATCTGGTCGGCTTGCGCGTAATCCTCGGTGCCCACGGCGAAGAAGACATTTGCTGTGAATCGCGGATGGACCGGAATGCTCATCTTGGCCATGCCCGAGGGACGCCAGTCGGCGCCTGTGCCCGAGAAAGCGCTGCGTGCCGGCGTGACTGCGATGAGGAAGTTCCAGTCACGCGGCATGTACAACACGGCCGTGCTGGTCAGTGCAAGGACACGCGCATCCCGATACCAGAACCAGTGCGACTGAAAATCCGTCTCGAGGCCGCGGAAGAAGTGTGTTTCGCTCAGCCGGAATCCGTGCCCGTACTCCAGAAACGTCTCGCCGCGCGGGATCACTCCCTGATCGCGCGCGGCGGCTCCGCCGAACGTGAAGGAATTATTCCGCCGGAAGCGCCGCGAGATGCTGCCCGCAAATTTCCCGGCGTTGGCGCCGAAGCGTTGATAGAAGACCCCGGAAAAAGAAGTGGTCCAGCGGGGATTCCAGTGCGAGTTCAGCTCCAGCGTTTCCGCGTTCGCCGTATCCGTGTAATTGAACTTGTCGGTATCCGAGCCAATGCGCAATTCGTGGCGCGGCGCCGGCACCAGCGAATCGAGCACGGCGCGCGCTTGCGCGTCGCCCGGAACCCTTGCCAGCGCCGCGCGAAAATCCGAGCGGGCCTGGACCGTGCGCCCCAAGGCAAGCAGTAAGGAGCCACGCTGGTCGAGAATGTCGGCGCGGCCAGGATCAATGGCGATGGCTTGGTTCAAGAGCAAGAGGCCTTCCTCCTGCCGTTGTTCCCTCACTAGCACTCCGGCCAATCCACTCAGAACGTCGGGGTCATTCGGCGTGACGGCCAGTACGGCGCGAAATTCCAGTTCTGCTTCCTGCGAATGTCCCAACCACGCCAGGGTGCGCGCTCGCCAGCCGCGCGCGTCAGTGTCCTGCGGTGCGGCGGCGAGCCTTTGGTCCGCGATTTCGAGCGCCGCCGTCAAGTGATGCGCGTCGACTTGTTTGCGCAACCTCGTCAGCCACTCTTCGCTCTGCTGCGCCCGCAGCGGCACGGCATGCAGCAGCACGAGTCCTGCGAAGAATGCGCTCGTGTGCGCATGTTTTGAGACTCTGTTTCGAAAGGCTGCGCACATCAGCTGATGGAGAATTCTGGTCACGGCGGAGTTATAGGAAGCACGATGTGCGCCGCTCCCCCACGGGTCAAAACAAAATCATGGCCTGCTAAATCGTTACGGTGAAGCTGATTACGGGGGGCGGGAACGGAAGTTAAAGTAGGCTCTTACAGCAGCGTGTACTAGAGCAGTACAGTTGTTTCAGAAAGACCCATTGTGAGCAGTAATTTCCCTAGATACGAATTACGGGGAGACGGATTCCACCACCGGATCGGCCGGACGGGTGCTCCAGAGGCTGGCCGCACCTTCGCGCAGGGCATTTGCCAGGTGCGCGGTGGTCTCCTCGTGGAGCAGAGGGTCGGAGAGTTCCTTCATCACTTGCTCAAATCCGCCGCCGAGTTCGAGCGCGGAAATCATGGCGTGCAGGGCATCGCGGTCGCGTGAAGCGACGATATTCTGAAGAATCTCCACTCTATCCTGTTCGAACCGGGCCAGTGCGGAGGCTGCCCGCATTCGAACCAGGTGGTTGGGATCGCGCACGGCGTCGAGCAGAATGGGAATCGTGCGCGGATGGCGGATTTCGTGGAGCGCGATGATCGCTCGAAGCCGCACGAACCAAACTTCGTCTCGCGCCAGATCGCCAAGAGCCGGGATCGCGAGCGGCAGTGGCGCGACAACCAGCGCCTTCGCCGCGGATGCCCGCACATCGGGCCGCGGATCCGCCGCCAGGACGATCATTTCATCGGCCATCTCAGCGGTAGCCAACTCGCTGGCCACGTGCGCCAGCAGATCCCGAGACTCCCCCCGCGAGCGGCGCAGATAAGGCAGTATGGCTGCCGGACGACCGATGTAACAGCGCATCAGCGCGTTGGTGATGGGACCAAGCGGGACCTTGAGTCTGCCGGCCATGAACATTTCGATGATAGGCTCAGCCGCCTCGGCAAGCCCCGTGTGGCCCAGGCCTTGCACGGCGGCCATCCGCGTATCGAATTGCCAGTGATCGAGCGCTTCGGAGAGCGGAATAATCGCTTCCGGCACGCGCATCGCGCCGAGCGCCAACATGGCTCGCCGCCGCCCCCATCCGCATCCTTCCTCGACTTTTTTGATGCCGAGGCGGATCAAACCGGTCGCGCGCAAAAACTCTTGCAGCCCGGCCCGGCCCTTGTCGGTCACCGCGCCAATTTCCTGGATGACAATCGCCTGGACGATTTCGCGCTGCAGCGGATCCTTCCGCCAGGTTTCCGCGGGCACAGAGCCTCTTACAATCTCGCGCCACTGGTTGTGAATCTTGTAGGCCAGTGCATCGTAACGGCGAATGCGAAGCCGCCGGAGGGCGCGACGCCCCATCAGGAACAATACTGACATCGCAATCCCGCCCAATGCGGCCAGGATCGGCTCCGTCCAGAAAAATGAGGCGTTGGAATACGGAAGCGAGTTTAGAACGGAATCCATTCGTCACCCCAAAGTTGGTTTGCGCACAGCACGCGGCGTTGGCCGCGCACAAATTGGAAAATCCTGCGAACTCACGGCGAATGTATGGTTCGCCGTGAGCCGTCGAGTTAGAGGGAAGTGCAAAGTTGTGTTGCCGGAGTGGCGCGCCTGGGAGTTCCCTCTGCAAAACCCTGCCGCCAGCGCACTCCGGCATTATTCCATTCTTGCGGAAGAATAGAGTGCACGAGGAGCGCCGTTTCCCCCTGCGGGTCAAAACAAAACCATGGCTTGCTAAATCGTTACGGTGAAGCTGATTACGGAGGACGGGGATGGTAGTTAAAGTAGCCTCTTACAGCAGAGTGTACTAGAGCAGTACAGTTGTTTCAGAAAGACTCCTTGTGAGAAGTAATTTCCCTAGATTAATGACTACGGGAAAACGGACTCCACCCCTAGATCGGCCGGTGGAAATAGTCCGCTCGTCCGCGCGTTTCGGAGCGGAACCTCTGTTTCAGGCGGACCCATTTCGAAGCAGTTCCCGGCTGGTCTCAGTGCACGCTGTTACAACGCAGTTCCTAGGCGGCCTAGTAGCACAGGCCCCGACAGGGTCAGGGCCTGTGCTACTTCGACGCGCGCGCTAGGGAGCGCTCAACGCGGCGGCGGGCTTTGGGACGGGCCGCAGGGCAAAATAATTTCGCGCGAAGGCCGCGTAGGAAGTTCCTGCGTCAACCACGATGGCCTGGACGGTGTAGCGTCCGGCGTTCAATCCGCTGAGCGGCAGGCTGATGCGGAACGACGCCGCGCGAGTCGCTTCATCGTATTCCGCGGGTTCGACCATCGGTGTGTCCGAGAGGCGCTGCCCGTTGCGGAAAAATACCAGGCCGGCGCGTAACGATGCCGCTTGGGCTTTTTGCGGCAAGTAGGCCTGGAAGAAAACATACAGCGTCTGCTGGCCGGTGAACATGCGCGTCACGCTGGGAATGATGCGTTCGCCGCCAACCTCGAGCGGGGAAGACTTCATCTTCGCGTCTTTGGCAAAAGCCTGCGTTTTTACTTGCACCGTTTTTTGCGCCGCTTCCACCTGGCTTGAGAGCAGCACCGAACTCAACTGCAAGCGGTCGGGCTGCGGCGGCGGCAGTGTGAGCTTGTCCTCGAACGTGCCGATTCGCCCGGACTCATTCTCCCGGGCGAGAAATTTCAGCTTGTACTCACCGGGCGAAAGGATCATGCCGCCCTGGTAGAGCAGCGCGCGCTGCTGCAGGTCCTGAAAATGTTCCGCGTCAATTTTCACGGTGATCGTATCGCGCAGCGCCCCCACCACGTGGTTCGTCTTCGCGTCGCGCACCTCCGCCGCGAAATCAAACGCGGTTTCGTGGCTGCCTCGCTTTTGCGCCCACTGCAACGCGCTGGGAGCGAGCTTTGCCACGATGGGCACGTACACCTGATTCTTGTTCAGCCGGAACTGCGCGGTCTCGACCGCCACGGGCAGCTCGACTTCAGGAGTATCCGAGCGGAACGCGTCCTCCAGTTGGCGCTCGCGGTCTTCCGTCGTAAACACGCTGAAATTCTTCGGCGCGTAATAGCCCTCCCGTGTGCGAACGTGCGCTCCGGGAGGAAGTTGCTCGATCTTCACGTGGATGCGCCGCCAGCGGCCGTCCCGCGCCGCGTCCGTGCTGTAGTAGCCCACAAGATAGTAACCGGAATTGTCGTTCTGCACGCTCTGGAAGACTTTGCCGAAGTCGCCGGTGTCGAAGAACGAACGCCCTCCCGTGTCGCCCGCCAGCGTCGCCAGCGTGTCGCGCGAATCCTGCCGCGATTGGCTTTGCGAGATGACGGTCGCGCCGGAAAACATGGCCCTGCCGCCCGATGCGCCCACGCTGGCATCCCCTCCCGGCGCATCGGTGAGCAAGCCGCGCGAGTCCACCGTGTAGATGGAGACGTTGGAGCGATTGGCGGAGTTGGTGGCGGCGATGAGCTGCGAGCGGTTCTCCTCGCCGGTCTGCGTAATGCCGCTGGTAAATTGAATCACGGATTTTTTGCCGGGAATGCCGTCGAGAATTTCGCAGACGGCCTCCATGGCGGCGAGCTTGCGGTCGGTATTGAAGACGTTGAATTCGGTGTCGTCGGCGGTGAACGCCGCGCCGGTGTCTTCGGTGACGGCGGCTTCGCCGTTGGCCGCGGCGGCGGCCTCGGCCAACTGGGCCAGGGCTGCTTCATGGCCGGGGATCAAAGCTTCCACGGACTGTTGCAACAGCTCCCGGTCGTTTGTGAAATTAGCGATCACCTTCAGAGTGTTGCCGAAGGAGACAACTCCCACCAGATCGGCCAGCGTCATCTGCTCACGAAGGTACTTCTCCGCGGCGCGCGTCGAGCGCAGCAAATCTTCGGGTTCGAGCGATGTCAGGTCGAAGAACAAGACGATCATCCGGTGGTCGTGCGCGGCCGCCTTGATTGGTTCCGAAGAGGCGACGCTCCCGATCGGAACGGTTATCGGTGACTCGCCGGCCGCGCCGGCGGTTTCGATTTTTTCGATGTCGTTGTATTCGAACGTCGAGACCTTTTGCGCCTTGCCGTCTTCGGTGACGCTGAATTGTTCCTGTTGCAATCCTTTGATCGGTTTGCCATTGCGGTCGGTGACCTGCACATCAATTTCGACCAAATCAACAGTCGTGTGAATCGTCCCTTTTCCCCGTGGCAGGGTTGTGGGAGGCGGCGCCGGCGCTTGCCGCGGGTCAAGCGGAGGAGGTTGTTGCTGCGGGGATTGCGGCTGAGCGTTTTGCGCGCCCAACGGCGCGGTCAGCAGCACAGCCACTGCAAGGAGTGCAAGAAGCCGGCGCGCGACTGTATTTTGAGCGCGCATCAGAAATTTACCCGCGTCGTAAACGTCATGCTTCGCATGGCCCCAGCCCCTGTCACTTGGCCGAAAGTGGTGGAACCCAGCACCGTGGACAGTCCCGAATAGTTCACATGGTTCAAGAGATTTGTCGTGTTCCAACTGAAATCGAGCCGCCGCAAGCCATCACGGCCGAATTGAATCGTCTTGGAGACGCCTGAATTGATCGTGAACGCGCCTGGGCCAATCACCGAATTCCGCGGAGCATCGCCGAAGCATGTCGTAGGCACGCTAAATGCCGCCGTATTGAACCATTCCTGGACGCTCCGGCTGGACATTGCGGAGCTTCCCATCTGATCGGCACGCTCCGAATTGACGCCGGGAACGTTCTGGCACGAGGGATTTTTCGAGAAGACTCTTACCGTATAGGGCGCGCCGGAGCGCGCGGTGAAACTCGAATTGACCCGCCAGGCTCCAAAGACGGATTTCTGCCAGCCTTTCGTGGCAAAGCGCTGGCGCTCGCCGAATGGAAGTTGATAGGCAAAGTTGCCGAGGAACTGTTGGCGCACGTCGAAGGACGATAATCCGTAGTCGCCGCGCGGATCGGCGTTGTTCTGAATCACGGTTTGTCCGCCGCCGCCGATCGTGCTGGCGTCGTCGAGCGACTTCGCGTAAGTGTATCTCGCCATGAACATCAGGCCGTGGCTCATTCGTTTTTGCAGGCGCATTTGCAAGGCGTTGAAGTTCGAGAACGCGCCGGCGGTGTCGTAGGTGAAGCCAGCAGCATTGTGTGTCGTGTTCGCTTGCGATCCGCCGGCAAGACCGAATCCGAGAAGCTCATCGAGATGGACGCCGCGAGTTCCCGTGTACATCACTTCCACGAAAGTATTCCGCACCAGGTTGTATTCCACCGAGGCGTTCCAGATCATAGCGTAGGGCACTTGGTAATTGGGATTCACCGCGACGGTGTTGGTCAACGTGCTCGCGGAAACGGCGCCCGATGGGAAACCGTTCTGAATCGTCAGAAGCGCCGGGTTTGCGCCGGAAAGCGTGGTCAAGGTATTCGCGACGGCAAACGGAGGCTGGTTGGCCATTTCGCCGGCGAGCGTATTCAAGTAAGACTCGACGTAAAACATGCCGTACCCTGCGCGAATCGTCATCTGATGCTGTCCAGTAAACCATTTTCCCGGCGGCTGCCAGGCGATTGCCAGGCGCGGCGCCCAGTTGTTGTAATGGCCGTTGAACAGCGATGCTGTGGAACCCGCCACGCAATTTCCCGCGGGAGCCGGCGTGACGCACTGCACCTGCGTGAAGTCCTGGCTTACATTCAGATTCGCGATATGGCCGTTGATTTCCGTCGGCGGAGTGAAGGCCTCGTAGCGGATGCCGTATGTGACCGTGAAGCGCGGGAACATATGCCAGTCATCGCTCGCGTAGCCCACGTAGCCCCAGTTGCGGAAATAGGTACTGGTGTTGCCGAATTGGACCTTTGTATTCGCCGGATAGCCGAGAAGGAAATCGGCAAAATCATTTCCGATGCAGGGTACGGCGGGATTGGCTACCCCGCAACTTGCCGTTGCGGCGACCGGAGTTCCAGCCGAGGTCAATTGGCTGGTCATCAATCCGGTGAACGAAAACTGCCCGTTCGGCGCGGGATCGGTCGCCCGGTTGACGTCCATCTTGCGAATCTCCCCGCCGATGCTGATCGCGTGTTTCGCCTTCATCCACCGAAAGCCGTCCGCGTAACGATACGTCTGGCTGCGGTTCAGGGACGGATTCGGATCGCTCAATCCGGTGAAGTTGGTGAAGTTGATGGAAGGCAGACCGTAATCAAACGGGGAGGTCGAAACTCCTGTGATGCCGAGCGCCGAACTGATGTCCGTCAGATTGGAAAACTGGTTCAGGCCCAGCGAGCGGCTCCGCGAAAAGTAAAGCTGGGAGGTGTGCTGGAAGGTCTTGGTCCAGTTCTGCGTCAGGCCGATCATCACGCTCTGTCCGCGCGTGAACGAGTTTCCCTCGATGCCCGGAAAACTGCCGAGAGAGTGGGAAGTTCCGTTGCTGAGGTTGTAGTTCACCTGCAGGCTGAGCTTCGAGGAAATCCGATGCGTGACGTTCACGTTCAGACTATTGCTCAAACCGGGGAGATTGGTCTGCAGGTGATAGTTCAGCGTCTGTCCGGGCAAGTTAGGCAGAGGAATATAGTTCAGCAAGCTAAGCGATTGCTGGCTGATCAGATTCTGGGGGATGCATGTGCCGGGTGCATTCGCCAGGTCCTGTTGGCAGCCGGCGCTGGGCATCAAGGTTCTGGGACCGGTCAAATTTGAAGCCGGGTTATAGAGTTGGACGTTATCCGCGCTGAAATCGCCCATTCTCTCCGCTGGCGTGGGAACCGTGGCGAATGAATCCACCGGGTTGCGGGACCACGCGCCGCCAAAGTTGATGTAGAAAAATGTTTTGTCGCTGCCATCGTAAACGTGCGGAATTTTTAGCGGGCCGCCGATGTTGAGCCCGGCGGATTCCGTCCACCCGGAAATCTTTGGCGGGTTCGCCTGCGTCAGCGAATAAGGTCTGGCATTTAACGCTGAATCGCCAAAGGTATCGTAGAAGCTATAGTGAACGCGATTGATGCGCTGGCGCATCAATCGCTGCACGCCCATGAGCCCTTCGATCCCCTGAGGCCCGCGCTGCGCGCCCATGCGTTGCGCCGGTCCGCGACCTCCGCCGCGCCCCCCGAATCCGCCTCCGTCGGGTCCGCCAAATCCCCCGCCTCCTCCGGGAAATCCCTGTCCAGGACCTGCGCCCTGGGCAGCCTGTCCGGGAATGGCGCCTGCATTTCCAAATCCGCTCTGTGTGTCCGGGCCGCCTGGGCCGCCGTCCCCGAATCCGGGGCCAGCACCCATCTGAGTCTGGCCCATTACGACTGTGCCAATCATTTGAACCGCGTCGGCAGAGGCTGCCTGTCCGAGTTGCCCTGCGGTGGCGCTGAGATTCTGCTGGTCTTCACCAGTGTTCTCAGGGTTGTTCTCATCCGGGCCGTTGCCATTGAGTCCAACTTGTTGAAACGTGCGCCGTCCGACTCCTGGGCCCTGGCGCGGCCCGCCGGGCCCCCCTTGTTGCCCATAGCGGCCACCAGGCCTGCCGCCCGGAGATGCAGGGCCTCCGTTACTGGCGACGGCCGTATCGTCAGGAGGCTTAGCAGAATTTGCGGGGGCCTCGCCAGAAGGCTGGGATTTTGCAGCCTCGTTGGCGGATGCTACGGTTGCCGGTGTATGTGTTGCGGGGGGAGCGTTAATCACTGCCAAAGTTCCCACATCGAGCTTCAGTTCGAGTGGCGCTTGGGAATTCTGAGCTAGATCAATTTCCTTTGTTGCCGTGACGAATCCGAGTTGTGAAACCTCGACCCGGTAGTGGCCGCTTGCCAATCCGGGCAGGTCGAACTTCCCGTTTTCATCGGTCCAACTGACCCATGCTTTTCCGGTGGAAGTCTGGACAACACGCAGCGTAGAGCCGGGAACGGATATGCCATCCGCCGTGCGCACTACGCCCGTCAGATGCTGTTCGGCGGGAGCATTCGTGTCCGGAGTCTGCTGCGCGGCAAGCGAGATCCCAAGAACAGGGATCAACGCGAGCCATACGGCGAATCTTCTAGCCAACACCTCTCACGACCCTTCGCGCCCTAGGAAAATACCGTTTTCCCGCTCCCGTAGTTCCAAAATTTGCGGCCAAAGGAAGCGGCAGTTCCGCCAGCGACTCGCGTCTTGCACTCTTAGACGTGCTCCTGCCGGGAAGGGTTACCCTAGGACATTAGGCCACATTCCGAGAAGCAATTGACTGGGCTGTGCCCAGACGGGGACGGAAGAAAGTGGCTCTGCGTTCCGTGAAGAATGAATAACTTAGCGGCCACTTTCTTAGGAGAGGACTTATCGAGAGGTACCGTCAGTGCAACTGTATCTGGACTGCAATTCCGAAGCTACCGTCCTTAAGCCGGACTATCCGCACAACCTCCCCGAAAGACGCGGAATTACAGGGGTCGTTGGGTGCGTACCCGAGAGTCACGCTGAGGCGCATTCCCACATAGTAGTGCTTGGCCCGGGTCGTGAAGTAGAGGCCATCGCGAGAGGCGTTCACCGAACTTTGTACTTCCTCCTTGTATTTCGGGTCGGAAGGACGGGCCCGCATTGGCCTTGAGATTTTGACGCGCCGAGCCCTGCGGCGTTCCTTCTCCGCAACTGCCTCTATGACAGCCTTTTCAGTCGTAGTCTGCTTCATGATTCCGTCACCTCAGCTCTGCACTTTCTTTTATGCTATTCCTACGTCGTGCGAGCTTCAATGGTACGAGCGTCCTATGGCGTGCATGCTGTCACTTGATTGCGGCTGGAGTTTGCGCTACTGAGGGTAAGGGAATGGCTCCGGCCCACATTCCGATAAGCAATTGACTGGGCTCCGCCCAGACGGGGACGGAAGAAAGTGGCTCTGCGCTCCGTGAAGAATGAATAACTTAGCGGCCATTTTCTTAGGAGAGGATTTATCAGGAGTCGATTACAACTGAACGGTCAACGCCTAAAAGAAAGCGCTACCCGACCTTCACAGGCGATTGAGCGGTTGCGTTGAATCGGCGTCGGGCAGGTGTGCTGAGGGGTTTCATGAGGTACGACTTCTATGCAACGAGAATTGTGATGCAGCCGTGTCTTCATGGGTGTAGCATGCTGCCAAACTGGCTGGCCAAAACGGAAATTCCGGTTCTCAGAGTGGCGTGGCACTCGATCTACGAAGCCGAAATTTCTGTACCGATCAATGTTTAGCATGAACCGCAGAGGACATGCTATTTTCCCTGGTAACCGCAAGGAGGGTCCGATGAATTCGAAACAATCTGGACGCAGGCAGTTTCTGAAAAACGGCGCTGCACTGGCAGGATTGGCGGCGGGCGCAATTACCCCTGCGGGAGCTACGCCACCAGCGCCCGAATCGGTTGACCAATTGCACGCCTATGGTGAGCGCTCCCATTTCGAAAGCTGGACAAGAAAAGGAAAACACCTATGGCCCCCGGAGGGCGCCAGTGGCACGCGTGACTACGGTTTTCGAACCCCGCTGCAACACCAGTTGGGCATGATCACGCCGGCTCCGCTGCACTTCACTATCTCTCACGGACACGAGCCAACGGACATCGATCCAGCGCAGCATCGGCTGCTCATTCATGGCATGGTAGATCGCCCGCTGGTCTTCAGCCTCGATGAATTGAAGCGCCTTCCCTCCGTTTCGCGATTCCATTTCGTGGAATGCAACGCAAACAGCGGCCCGACCGGCCCTACAGGGGCGGCGCGCAGGGCCCCGACGGCGACTCTGCAGGAAACTCACGGCCTTACCAGCTGCAGCTTGTGGACAGGCGTGCCGCTGTCTTTGTTGTTGCAACAAGCCGGCGTGCAGAAATCCGCGACGTGGATGATCGCGGAAGGCGCTGATCCACCAAAACATTTGAAAAGCATTCCCATCGAGAAAGCCATGGACGATTGCCTGGTCGCGTATGGACAGAACGGCGAGGCGGTGCGGCCCGAGCAAGGCTACCCGTTGCGCCTGATTGTCGCCGGCTGGGAAGGCATCAACAACGTGAAATGGCTGCGGCGAATCAAGCTGGTCGACCAGCCGTATATGGATATGCGGGAAAGCACGAAGTATCCCAGCTTAAGGCTTGACGGCAACGCACGCTGGTTCCAGTTCGAACTGGGGCCGAAATCCGTCATCACGCGGCCATCGGGTGGACAGCAACTTGCCGGCCCGGGATTCTACGAAATTAGCGGGCTGGCATGGTCGGGCGGCGGAGCGATTCGCCGAGTCGAAGTTTCCACCGATGGCGGCAAAACGTGGACAGATGCGCAGCTTCAGGACCCGGTGGCTCGCAAGGCCCATACGCGCTTCGTGTTTCCCTGGGAATGGAATGGCGAGGAAGCCGTGGTTCAGTCGCGGAGCACCGACGAACGCAATGAGGTGCAACCCACTCGCGATGAAATCTCAAAAATCTGGCACATTGATATGGATTATTACAATACATCAACGAATCTTGTCGGCCACTTCAACGCCATCCAGCCATGGAAAATTAACCGGGACGGGAGCGTGCTCAATGCGTTGTTTCTATAAGCTTGTTGTGTTCCTTGCAGCGTTGACGGCCGGTACCGCCGCGTGGGCACAGGCGCCCAATTACAAGAATGTTGGCCGCGCCCCGACCCCGGATGAAATCCGGGCATGGGATACGGCGGTGGGTCCGGCGGGAAAGGAACTGCCGCCTGGTAGCGGGACGGCGAAGGATGGCGCAGAGATCTTTGCGGATAAATGTGCCGTTTGCCACGGTCCCGCGGGCGAAGGATCGCAGATGGCTCCGCGCCTGGTTGGCGGCAAGGGTACGCTCAAGACTCCCCAACCCGTGCTGACGGTCGGAAGTTACTGGGCGTTCGCGACGACGATCTTTGATTTCATTAACAAAGCCATGCCAAGAGGCCAGGAAGGTTCGCTCAAACCCGACCAGGTGTACTCGCTGACCGCGTTCCTGCTTTATAAGAACGAGATCATCAAGGAAACCGACATCATCGACGCAAAAACACTGCTGGCTATCAAGATGCCGAATCGCGACGGCTTCATTCCTCCGCAGCTCGCGGACATTCACGACATCAAGAAGCGCGGATGCCGCCTCGGACACTGCCCGTGAGTTAGAACTGCGGAACTACCTTAAAACCCGGCGCTCCAACCCATTCCGACGGAGCCATAGTTCGACGTGCTGCCGGACACAAGTGCCCCAGAATCACCTTCACTTCTCTAAGGGACCTAATCCTACGCCCCCCTTGCTAACTCCCGAGAAACGGTCTTATCGAAAAGTGGCCGGCTGCCTGCCCGAACGGCGGCTGGAAAGCTAAGCGAGGGCGTGCGAAAATCAAGGCATTGGAGACGAGTTGAATCCTTGGCCGATTATTGTGCCGGCTGGCGTAGCGACCGCCGCGGGTATTGCTGCGTGGGGAGCCGTCGGCCCTTCGGCGGAATTGTTCGGCCCCACCGTGAGGCATACGGCCTCTGCCAAGACGCTCGCGCTTACATTCGATGATGGCCCAAACCCGGCTGTCACCCCGAAGCTTCTCGATTTGTTCGAACGCTACTCCGCGCGCGCGACATTTTTCCTGATCGGGAAATTCGCGCGGGCGTGCCCTGATCTGGTCAGGGAAATTTCCGCGCGCGGCCATTTGCTCGGAAACCATACGGACACGCACCCGAGCCTGATTTTTCGATCGCGCGCGGGCATTCGAGAAGAATTGTCGCGTTGCCAGGACGCGATTGCCGCCGCCACGCGCTCGGACCCGCCGCGCTGGATGCGGCCGCCTTACGGTTACCGCAGTCCCATGCTGGATGGAGAGGTTCGCCATGCCGGGATGCGGGGCATCGTGATGTGGTCCAGAATTTGCTGGGACTGGAAACCGCAGCCGCCGGAACGTTTGATTGCGAGACTCGCGCGTGCCGCGCGCCCCGGCAGCTCGCATGGCGACGTCGTCTTGCTTCATGACGGCGATCATCGGGCGCTGGGCGGCGACCGATATTATGTGGCCGCCGCGCTCGAACATTGGCTGCCGCGCTGGCGTGACGCGGGCCTTGAATTTGTTACAATCGAATCGCCCGCGGTAAGCGATCCGGATCGGACGGTGCGTTCCGCGTAAAAGTAAAGCCCGCACCCGTCCGCCGGACACGGGCATGGAGGGAGCAGCGACATCATGGACGAGCGCCAGTTCTATACCGAGAAACCGGAAACTAAGAATATTACCCTCACTTGTCCGGCTTGCCACAAGGAAGACAGCTACCCGATTCGCTGGATTGTGCGCACGAAGAAGAACGAATTGCCACGCGGCGCCGGCGAAGAGGACAAGAAGCGTTTCGATCTCGCGCGCTCCTACATGGTTCGTGTGGATGAATTGGTTGCGTGCCGCAAGTGCCGGAAGCGTTTCGAGCTTACGGGGCAAAGCGTCGTGCTCATCTCCTCGAATGCGGCCGCCCCGAACTCCCCGGACTTCGATCCTGAAAACTTCGGGAATCGCTAACGTTAATTTCTGACGCCTTTCTCTCCTGATTAAGCAATGTCGCGCCGTATGATTTGTATGGGGGCAATTGTAGGGGCACGGCAATGCCGTGCCCCTACAACACAGAAAGCTGGCCCGCCCGCGCTGCGAGGCAATGCCGAGTCCTCATGTCAATTCGTAGGGGAGGTTTTCGGCGTCGAAGGTTCCGCCTTGGGATGAAGATTAGATTTCGGGATACATCTCAAAAAAAGCTTCGACCGATTGTTGCAGTGTTTGCTCGATCTGTTCCTTGCTTCCTTCGATCAGGTGCATGGTCACGCGCGCCATGCGGCCGTCTTTCAGTTTGACCGTCGCCTCATTTACTTCATCCAGTTCATCGGCGGGAAACAACCGCATTCCGTAAACCAGCGCCAGCTTTGCCATCTCGCCTCCTCGTAAAAATCAAATCTAAGGTGCATTGTTCTTCGCGTCAAAGGGAACCCATGCGGGAAGGTCAAGAAATCAAAAGGAAACGCCTTTGACAAAAATAGGGCGGGCGACAAATTCTGGCGGGCTCCAAGTAGAGCCCGCACCCGGCAGAGCCCGCGCCCGAATTCCGGCGCCCGATCGTGGAGGAAGATCGGAATTTGCAACGCACACGCGCGCATGTACAATTGTGCAAACCAGCCGGCGTGAAGCTGCGAGCTAATTTCTTACAGCTTGCTGAGGCCTTCAGTGAGCTCGATATACGTTCCCCACGGATCGGTGATGTAGGCCAGCGAGATGCCCAGCTCGGGCCTCTTGGTGAAGGGAACGTCGAGCTTTATCCCGCTCGCTTCCAATTTCTTGCAAAATGCCTCGAGATCCTTGATTTCGAAGCCGATGTGATCCAGCATGCGTCCTTTGGTCGGCACGGTGGGAGTATCGGATTTTGTAAACGTCAGGTTGACACCCGGCAAGTCTGCAGCCTCATTTTGGCCTCGTTTCCCGGGCTTGGCGCCGAACGTCTTGGCGTACCAGGCCTGGATTGCTGCGATGGAACTGGCTCCCCCTGAATCCGGGCCATAGAAATGGATGTGGTGAAACGCGATCGGCACGGTGAGTGACTTGTTCTCCAAAATCTCGACCCTGGTGAGATCGTCCGGGGAAAATAGAAAACACTGCCCTGGATTCTGGCCGAGCTCTACCTTCAAACCCGCGGCCTTCCATTTCGCCATCGCTTCGGGGACGTTGGGCACGTTGAATCCAAAATGGCCTATGACCGATCCCACTGTGCTGCCGGCTGGCTCGCCTTTCCTCACCAGGATCAGGACCCCCGGGAATTTCATCACCTCATTGGGACCGAACTTGCTAGGAGTAGCGCCTACAGCGATCCAGAACTTCTTCGCGGCTTCCACGTCCTGCACGAACAAATGCAGGTGGCCCATAGAGACGCCGGCGTCATTTGGTCCGGGCAATTGCGCTCCCGATGCTGGAACGGACAGCAGGGCCAACAGGCTGACCATTAACAGAATCTTTTTCATCGCACGCTCCTTCATTCATCGAGAACGATCATGTCCAGATTTGGCCGGGTGCAGAGCATGCCATTCTTCTTCCTGGGAATCAAGAATTCGTGGCAAACGACGTATACTTGCGGCATCCCGGTAAGTCGAGGGCGCATCATAGCCGGGCAGCGAGGTAAGAGCATGCGGAATATTTTCGGAGTCCTCGTCCTTGCGGGCCTGCTGGCGGCCGGAGGCAGTTTGTGCGCGCAGGAAGCGCCACAGATTGCAGCGCCGCCTCAAACCCAGGCGACGGCCTCCCAGACACAGAGTTTCGATCGACTGGTCGTCCCCACGGGCACGCGCCTGCCCTTGGTCCTGCACAACGCGGTGACCACGCGCAACGCCCGGCCCGGCGATCCGGTCTATCTCGAAACGCTTTTCCCCATCGTCATCAAGGATCGCATCCTGATTCCCGCCGGCACGTACGTGCAGGGAGAAATCCAGGAAGCGAGGCGCCCGGGCAAAGTAAAAGGGCGGGGCGAAATCCGCATGCGCTTGAACTCCATGATCCTTCCCAACGGCTACACCGTGGATTTCAATGCCGTACCGACAAACGCCGGCACGGGCGGCAATGAATCCACTGACAGCGAGGGAAAAATCAGGGGCGATACCGACAAAGGAACCGACGTTGGCACGGTCGTAAAGTCGACCGGAATTGGCGCGGGGATTGGTGGGATCGCCACGCGCAGCGCCAAAGGCGCAGGAATCGGCGCGGGTGCCGGCGCCGCAGTGGGACTCGCGGCGGTGCTGCTCACGCGCGGCCCTGAACTGGAGTTGCCGCGAGGCACGACCGTTGATGTAGTCACTGACCGCGCAATTTATTTGGATGCGAGCCGCGTGAATTTTACAGACCCGGGACGCGCCTCGACGATGCCTGGTCCGGCCAGCCGCGAACCCACGCGGAACAAGTCTCCGTTTTAGCTCTGCTAAGAGGAGATCCCGGGAACGCCATTCTCCTGAATGGCGTGGTGCAAACCGCCAATCGGGAGATTGGCGTACCCGGATTTCAACCCCAAGTTCCCAAATCAACTTCGGAATTCAGGATTATGCTGGTGCAACGCGGCCGGCATTCCCACGCGTGAATCGCATGGGACTGAAATTTTCCCAATCGAATGACACTTTGCCATCGGTGATCCACTCCGTGATGAGCTTCGCCGTAATCGGCGCGAGCAAAATGCCGTTGCGGTAATGGCCCGTCGCCATCACGCATCCGTTCATGTCCGCCGGCCCGAGGATGGGCAATTGATCCGGAGTGCCGGGGCGCAGGCCGCACCAGGTCTCCACGATTTCCGCGCCGGCGAAGCTGGGAACGAGTTCATTCACGGCGCTGAGAATTTGTTGAAGCCCGCCGGAGGTGACAATCTTTTCATAGCCCGCGTTTTCCAGAGTGCTTCCCACAACCAGGTTCTGCGGACTCGCGTAGTCACGCGGCACAATGTACCCGCGCTCCGAGTGCAGGACGCGGCGAATCGGCTTGCCCGTGTGCCGGAGAGCGGCCATCTGGCCGCGCACAGGGTGCGTCGGCGCGAACGATGCGGCCTCGGGAAGCCGGGAGGTCCAACAGCCCGCGGCCAAAACCACCTGCCCCGCGGAAAATGTTTCGCCGCCTCGGGTCTTCACTCCCGCGCAGCGGTTCCCGTTCTTGACAAGAGAGACTGCCTCGACTCCCGGGCACAGCGTTGCGCCGGCCGCTTTTGCGGCAGCGAGCACAGCGGCGTTCAGCGCGCGGGTGTGCACAGACGCCTCGTCAGGAAGAAATGCGGCGGCGCGCGCCTCGCGTCCAATCGCAGGCTCCATCTCCCGCGCCTCTTCGAGCGGCAGCGGCTCGCACGCGAGACCCAGCCCATGATGGAGCGCGACCAATGTGCTGAGCTCACGCTCCGGGTCGCCGTGGAACAAAATTTGCAGCGCACCGTCTGTACGGTAGCCGGCGCGCATCCCCGAAGCTTCCTCGACGGCAGCGATGAACTGCGGGTAGAGAGCCAGGCTCGCGCGGGCCAGTGGCACGAGGGGAATCGCAGCAGGACAATTCGGCGCCAGCGAAAGCATGCCCGCCGCCGCCCAGGACGCCTCTTGCATGAGATCCCGACGGTCGAGCACGGCGACGCGCAGATTCCTCCGCGACATCTCAAAGGCCATAGAGCCGCCAATGATGCCGCCACCCACGATGACGACGTCGTATGTGTTCACACCATTATCCTATCAGCAAAGACAGGAAGGATGGGCGCCCCTGACAGCTGGCGAGTCCGCATTTTTTACAAGACCTCCGTGGGAGTTTCCCGCCGGTCTGAAGAATCCGGCGAATTCAACTCCGCCCATCTCCGCCTCCCGACTCAGTCGGGACAGGTTCCGGCGGGCGCTACAACGTCCGTATCGGAGCTTCCAGCCACATTCCCTACCCCTCGCGGAGTTTGCGCCCCGCGAGATTGCCGAGGCCGTCGTACGCGGCGTATTTGTACATCTCGGAGAGCGTGGGAAAGTTGAAGACAAGCTCGATGAATGTATCGATCGCGCCGCCTGCTTCGAGCACGGCCATGCCGAGGTGAATCAGTTCGGTCGCACTCTCGCCCAGGATTTGCACGCCGAGTAATTGTTTATTGTCGCGCCGGAAAATCAGCTTCAGCATTCCGGCGAAGTCCCCGATAATCTGGCCGCGCGCGTTGTTCGCGTATTTCGCGCGCCCAACCGCATATTCGATTTTCTTTTCGCGGCAGGATTCCTCGGTTTCGCCCACGGCGGAAATCTCGGGAATCGTATAAATGCCCATCGGAAGCTGTGAGACGAGGCGCTGCTTGCAGGGAAAGCCGAACGCGTGACACATCGCCACCCGTCCTTGCTCCGTCGAGATCGAAGCCAGAGAGGGAAACCCGATGACGTCGCCGGCGGCATAAATGTGGCGCACGCCGGTCTGGTAGCGATCGCTCACATCAATGTTGCCGCGCTGATTGATTCCGAGGCCGGCCTTTTCCAGACCCAGGCCTTCCACCGCGCCGCGCCGCCCGGCGGCGAACAACGCCGTCTCCCTCTCTACGCTCTTGCCCGAAGCAAAGGTCATGCGAATTCCGGTCGCGGTGCGCTCGGTGAGCTTCGACCGCTGCTGGAAAAAGAATTGGAGGCCCAGATTCGCGAGGCGCTCCCGCAACCGATCGGAAATTTCCGCGTCCAGGAACGGCAACAGGCGGTCGCGTCCGTCCACCAGCGCGACCTCGACGCCCATGGCGGTAAAGATGGAGGCGTATTCACAGCCGATTACGCCGCCGCCCACGACGATCATGCTCTTGGGGATGCGGCCCATCGCCAGGATGGAATCGGAATCAAAGATGAACTTGTCGTCGAACGGAATTTCCGGCGGACGATGCGGCTTTGAGCCGGTCGCGATTAGAATGACTTCTCCGCGCAGGAATCGTGGCGCACCGTACTGGTCAATGGCGTTAACGGTGTGCGCGTCTTCAAACCGAGCCGTGCCGGCGACCAGTTCGACCTGATACGCCGCGAGATTGGAGACGATTTTCGCGCGCTCGGCCGAAACCACCGCGTCCTTGCGGTGCATAAAGCCTGCGACCGTCAGCCCTTCGTGCAGGGAGTAATCAATGCCGTAGAATCCGCGCTGCCGCAGCCCGGAAAAATAAAGCGCCGATTCGCGCAGCATCTTGCTCGGCAGCGTGGCTGTGTTGATGCCCGCGCCGCCCATCTCCGCCCGGCGCTCGATCAATGCGACGCGCTTTCCGAAATAGGCGGCCTGGGCCGCTCCCTTTTCGCCCGCGGGGCCTGAGCCAATCACGATCAGGTCAAATTGTTCCACGTGGAACGCTCCTCCGGGCCGCGAGACCTATGCGCCTGATTGTAATGGAATCGGAATCCTCGGAGGTTGGTTTTTATTTTTCAGGCTCCCGAAGTTTTCCAAGTCCTATGCGCGCGTCATGATGACGTCTTCGCACGCGGGCAGGCAAACGCTTCATTGACAACCGCCTTGCTGCTCGCACATTCTAGGCAGCGGCTCAGGGCGTATCTTTTTGTTCGAACGCCGCCTCGGGCATGATTCTCATTGCGGAGTCTGCCGAAATGTCATTGCCCAGTGAAAAAAGTCTTTCCGCGCTGCTCGACGAGCGCCGCACATTCCCTCCCTCCGAGGAATTCCGGCGTCACGCCGGCTGGAACGATCCCGCGATTTACGATCGCGCCGCCAAGGACCCGGAAGGCTTCTGGGCGGAAGAGGCGAAGCACTTGGACTGGTTCGCGCCGTGGCACACAGTGCTGGAGTGGAAAGCGCCGTGGGCCAAATGGTTCGTGGGCGCGAAGCTGAACGTCACGCACAACTGCGTCGACCGGCACGCGCATTCCGCAAGGCGGAACAAGGCCGCCATCGTCTGGGAAGGCGAGCCGGGCGATTCCCGCGTGCTGACGTTCGGCATGCTCGAGCGCGAAGTGAATCGCTTCGCCAACGCGCTGAAGTCGCTGGGCGTGGTGAAAGGCGACCGCGTGGCGATTTACATGGGCATGGTTCCCGAGCTGGCGATTGCCATGCTGGCCTGCGCCAAGATTGGCGCGGCTCATTCGGTCGTGTTCGGCGGATTTTCGGCGGAGTCGCTGCGCGAACGCATCAACGACGCCAAGGCAAAAGTGGTCATCACGGCCGACGGCGCGTGGCGCCGTGGAACTGTGGTGCCGCTCAAGGCCAGCGTGGATGACGCGCTGACCGGAACGCCGACCATCGAAAAGGTGGTCGTCTTCGAGCGCGTCGGCAAAGCGGCGCAGATTTCCATGAAGCCCGGCCGCGATCTCTGGTGGCACGATCTCGTCGCCAACGCATCGGATGAATGCGCCGCCGAGCCCATGGACGCCGAAGACATGCTGTTCATCCTCTACACCAGCGGAACGACGGGAAAACCGAAAGGCGTCGTGCACACGACCGCCGGTTATCTGGTCGGCGTGAGCGCGACGCATCGCCACGTCTTCGACATCAAGGAAGACGATGTCTACTGGTGCACCGCCGATATCGGCTGGGTCACGGGCCATTCCTACATCGTGTACGGCCCGCTCGCCAACGGCACGACGACCGTGATGTACGAAGGCACGCCAGATTTTCCCGACCGCGGACGCTTCTGGTCGATCATAGACAAGTACGGGGCGAATATTCTTTACACCGCGCCGACCGCCATTCGGACGTTCATGCGCTGGGGCAAGGAATGGCCGGCGAAGTACAAACTTTCCTCGCTGCGTCTGATTGGAACCGTCGGCGAGCCGATCAATCCCGAGGCCTGGATGTGGTATCACGAAACGATCGGCCACGCGCGCTGCCCGATCGTCGACACGTGGTGGCAGACCGAAACCGGCAGCATCCTGATCTCTCCGCTGCCCGGCATTACGGCCACGAAACCCGGTTCGGCCACGCGCCCGCTCCCCGGCATCGTCGCCGAAGTGGTGGACGCCGAAGGCAAGCCCGTCGGCCCAGGCGGTGGCGGCTATTTGGTGCTGAGCAAGCCGTGGCCTTCGATGCTGCGCACCATCTACGGCGATCCCGAACGCTATGTGCAGAATTACTGGACGCGCTATCCCGGAAAATATTTCACCGGCGACGGCTGCAAGATAGATGAAGACGGTTATTTTTGGCTGCTCGGCCGCGTGGACGACGTCATGAACGTCTCCGGGCACCGCATTTCGACCTACGAAGTGGAAAGCGCGCTGGTGGACCACTCGTCGGTGGCCGAAGCCGCGGTCATCGGCAAGACGCACGAAATCAAGGGCCAGGGGATTTCCGCGTTTGTCACGCTGAAGGAAGGCATACAAGCCACTGATGCGCTGAAAGAGGAATTGAAGAATCACGTGGCCACAAAAATCGGCTCCATCGCCAGGCCCGACGACATTTTCTTCTCCGCCGAGCTGCCCAAGACGCGCAGCGCCAAGATCATGCGCCGCCTGCTGCGCGATATCGCCGAAGGCCGCATCCTGGGCGACACCACAACGCTCGCCGACCCCACGGTCGTCGCCAAACTCAAGGAGCAGTACAAGGACGAGGGGTAGGAATTTTCCCGCATCCCGCCTCTTGCCTCCTGCTTCGTGCCCCTGTCCATCCATCTGCCCGATAGTGTTGACGGCCTGCCGCACTCAACCTAAGATGTAGCGATGCTTCCCGATGCCCAGACCCCGGCGGGCGCGCCTGCGGGCGGTGATCTCGCCGACCAGCTTGGCCGGCCGCTGCGCAGCCTGCGTGTTTCCTTAACTGACCGGTGTAACCTGCGCTGCGGCTACTGCATGCCGCAGGAGGAGTACGTCTGGCTGCCGCGGGAAGAATTGCTCACATTTGAAGAAATCGCGCGGCTGGTGGATGTGTTCACGTCGCTGGGCGTCGAGAACGTGCGCCTGACGGGAGGCGAGCCACTGCTGCGCCGCGACATGGCCAGGCTCGTGCGCCTGCTCGCCGCCAATCCGCGCATTCGCGATCTCGCGCTCACGACCAATGGCATCCTTTTTTCCGAGCACGCCGAAGAATTGCGAGCGGCGGGGCTGCACCGCGTTACGCTGAGCCTGGACACGCTGCGCCCGGAACGTTTCCTCGCGCTCACCGGCCGCGACACCCATGCGCAAGTGCTGGCGGGGATTGCCGCCGCGGGTCCCGCCGGTTTTACGAAGACCAAGATTGATACGGTCGTGCTGCGCGGCGTCAATGACGACGAGCTTTGCGATCTGATCGAATTTGGCCGCCAGGCCGGCGCCGAGGTGCGCTTCATCGAATACATGGACGTGGGCGGCGCGACGCAATGGTCGCTCGACAAAGTTTTCACACGGGCCGAGATGATCGAGCGGCTCGGCAAGCGTTACGGCGCGATCACGCCGCTGGCCGAAAATTCCTCCGCGCCCGCCGAGCGTTTCAGCCTTCCCGACGGGACAGTCTTCGGCATCGTCGCTTCCACCACCACGCCCTTCTGCCGGCGCTGCGACCGGAGCCGCCTGACGGCCGACGGCCTCTGGTATCTCTGCCTCTACGCGCAGTCGGGCATTGACTTCCGGCAGATTTTGCGCGCGGGAACCTCGCCCAAGGATCTCGCCGCGCGCATCGCGTCAGTTTGGCGGGGACGCAATGACCGCGGCGCCGAGTTGCGGGCAGCTTCGGGCCATCGCGGCGTCTTCGTTGACATCGAGCGGCTTCGTCAGGACCCGCATCTCGAAATGCACACGCGCGGGGGATAGGCCCGGCCGGCGCTTCCGGCGATGACAGCTTCGGATGGCGGGAGTAAGTTTCAACGAGCGAGCGTCAAGCGCACTACTTCTTGGGCGGATATTTTTCCAACGACTTTTTCACCATATCATCCAATTTGCCTTCGATCTTGGTGGCGTCGCTTTTCTCTTCGCTGGCGATGGCGCGCCAGACCAGGGAACGCGTGCTGGGGTCTCGCAGATCGATGACCAGGGTGCCCTCGCTATACGGCACTCTCACGACGCGCGTGCCCATGCCGTACCATCCGGCAGGGTACCTCTCAATTTCCGTTTTGCGGGCCGTCCCGAATTGGTAGCGCACGTTGAGATCGGATTTCCCAGACACCTCCGTCAGACCCTTGGCCGTCAGATACCGTTCGATGTCGGCTTCGATACGTTTTTTGACCAAATCGCTGTTCAGAGCGGGATTCTTGCTGTTCAACCGGCCTTCACGGATGGCGAAGGTCTTGTACTTGCTAAAATCGGCGGCCTGGTCGAATTCGACGGTGACTTTCTGCGCCAACGCGGCATGAGCGGCAAGCAAGCTCAGGAGGAGCGCAGCCACCGCTTGCAAGGCTAGGCGCAGGAACGGTTCTCGTTTGCTTTCTTGGTTGAGGGCTTCGGGCACGCGTCACCTCCCGCGGAGTTGTGGGTAGTGTACCAAGACTGCGACGTATTCCGAATGAGATCGTGCGCTAAGTGAGGGCGGAGGCCAGAAAGGGGATATGCGACGTCACATATCCGGGGCTCGCCTTCACAAGGCACATTGGCGCGTATCCAGAATCCGAGTGGGTTCAAAACAGCGGCGAATCCCTGTATAGTTTAGCAATGCCACTCAGTGTCCGAACGCGGCGGAGATTGCGATTTGTGCGGACGCGTGTGCGCGAACTGCTTGGCGTCGTGAAGGGGCTGGCATCAACGCGGCATCCGCTGCTGGTACACATCATTCCGATCCGGCGATGCAATCTGGCCTGCACGTATTGCAACGAATTCGACGACTTCTCGGAGCCGGTCCCCCTCGCGGAAATGTTTCGCCGGATCGATCGTCTGGCGGAGATGGGTACGTCCGTCATCACGATCAGCGGCGGCGAGCCGCTGCTGCATCCGGAGCTGGACCAGATCATCGCGCGCATGCGCGGCCACGGAATCCTCACGGGCATCATCACGAACGGTTATCTGCTGACCGCCGAGCGCATCGAGCGGCTGAACCGCGCGGGGCTCGAATATTTGCAGATCAGCATTGACAACGCGATGCCCGACGAAGTCTCCAAGAAGAGCCTCAAGGTGCTCGATCAGAAATTAAAGCTTCTGGCCGAGCATGCCGTATTTCAGGTGAACATCAATTCGGTGCTGGGCAGCGGGGTGAAAAATCCGGAGGACGCGCTCGCGGTCGCTCGCCGCGCGCAGGAGCTGGGCTTCACCAGCACGGTGGGCATCCTGCACGACAGCCAGGGACAACTGAAGCCGCTCGGAACGCGCGAGACCGAAATCTTCGAAGAGATCATGGCGATGGGCAAGCGGTCGTTTTCGCGCCTCAATCGCTTCCAGCACAACATCGCGAAGGGATTGCCGAACGATTGGCGCTGCCGCGCAGGCTCGCGCTATCTCTACATCTGCGAGGATGGACTGGTGCACTGGTGTTCGCAGCAGCGGGGATATCCGGGCATTCCACTGGAAAAATATACGGCGGAAGATCTTCGCCGCGAATACTTCACGAAGAAGGATTGCGCGCCGCGCTGCACGGTGTCTTGCGTGCAGCAGATCGCCGTCGTGGACAATTGGCGCGACCCGCAAACACTGGAGCCGGCCGCCGCGCCGCCCTCCTCTTCCGAATCGCTCGTGCAACTCACCCGCGCCGGCTCACCGCCGCGGAATTAATTCACGAGTCTTTATTTCCTGACAGCGCGCGATCCGCCGAAAGCGCTCCGCCGCCCGCAAACAGGATGGCGAGCGCCATTCCGATCATCAAAAACTGAAATTCCATTCCCTCGCCCTTCTGCTTGCCGCTCCAGTTGATAAAGGGCCCAAAATGGCTGGTCGTTGTGATCGCGGCGACGATCATATCCACGGCGATGCCGAAGGCGGCGATCCGGCTGAGGCATCCGAAAATCAGCCCCAGCGAACCGAAGAATTCCGCCAGGATCACGAGAACCACCAGAGGCGCGGCGAATCCTCTCAGGCCAAAATTATGTATGGTGCCAGTGAAGCCGGCTCCCCCGAACCAACCGAACATTTTCTGCATTCCGTGAGGAAGCATCACGCCACCAGCGACAACGCGAATCAGCGTCAGTATCCAGTCATTTCTCGTTTTGAGCAGTTTCGTGATGATAAGCGCCTCCTTAAATCCATGGCATTGTCCAGCGAAAAAAGCCCCGTGCCGGTATTTTGGCGCATGACAACGGCAATCCCGCGCTGCCGCGGCACTTCGTTCAGAACTTCCGGGAGTGTTCCTCTCCCCAGCGTTCGATGACGACCTTCTTATCCGTGTAAAACTCGATGGCGTCGCGTCCCTGTCCGTGCATGTCGCCGAAGAAGCTGTCTTTCCATCCAGTGAATGGGAAATAGGCCATGGGCGCGGCCACGCCGATATTGATGCCGATGTTGCCCGCCGGCGCTTCGTAGCGGAATCGGCGCGCCGCCGCCCCGCTCGAGGTGAAAAGCGAAGCCTGGTTGCCGTAGGGACTGCGCTCCAGGAACGCCAGCGCTTCGTTCATGTCATTGGCGCGGACCAAACTCAGCACCGGACCGAAGATTTCCGTATCGGTCAGCTCGCTTGACGCCGGCACTTCGTCGAGAATCGTTGGATTCACGAAATTTCCCGACTCGTGTTTCGGGATCTTGGCATTCCGGCCATCGAGAAGGACCTTTGCTCCTTGCTTTTCACCAACTCCGATCAGAGACTCGATTCGCAACTTGCTCTGAGGCGTGATGACCGGCCCCATCTGCACGCCTTCTTCCAGGCCGTTGCCCACCCGCAACGCCGCGGCGGCTTCGGTGATGGAGTCCCGAAAAGTTTTTTGCGCCTCGCCAATCGTGACCGCGACCGAAACGGCCAGGCAACGCTGCCCGGCGCATCCAAAAGCGCTGTCGCTGATGATCTGGGTCGCCATTTTCATATCGGCATCGGGCAGGATAATGACGTGATTCTTCGCGCCACCCTGGCACTGCGCGCGTTTCCCGTTGGCGCCCGCGCGCGCATACACGTATTTCGCGATGGGAGTCGAACCTACAAAGCTGATGGCGCGGATCTTGGGGTGATCCAGGAGCGTATCTACCACGCCTTTCCCGCCATTCACCAGATTGACGACCCCTTTGGGCAATCCGGTCTGTTCGAGCAGTTCGAACACGCGCATCATGGTGAGCGGCACACGCTCGGACGGTTTCAATATGAAAGTGTTGCCGGTCGCAATGGCGTAGGGCAGAAACCAGAACGGAATCATTCCGGGAAAATTGAATGGCGTGATCGCAGCCACCACCCCCAGCGGTTGGCGGATCATCATCTCGTCAACGCCGCGAGCAACATCTTCGAGGTTGTAGCCCTGCATCATCATCGGGATGCCGCAAGCCACTTCCACATTTTCGATAGCCCTGCGCAGCTCCCCCTTGCCCTCGGCAAACGTCTTGCCGTTTTCCCGCGTAATGATGCGGCCCAGCTCGTCCACATGCTCTTCGAGCAGCTGCTTCAGCTTGAAGAGCGGTTGAATGCGGTCTTCCGGAGGCGTGCATCGCCATGCGCGATAGGCGATGGCCGCCGCTTCGACCGCGGCTGCAACTTCGGCAGCGGTCGATAATGGGGTTTGCGCGATGGTTTCGCCCGTAGCGGGATTGACAACATCACGCCACTCCGCGGACTTCGATTCGACCCAGCGGCCATCAATATAGTTTTTAACTTTAGTGCGGGTTGCGGCAGCTTCACTCATGGTCTTTCCTCAATTCGGATGTCGCAGGCAAAAAAGCTTTTCGACGCCCCTGGGTGACTTGCATTCGACCGGGATAAATACACATGTCGAAGAAATTCATTGGATGCGGCGGGGCCAAACGCCAAAACACCTGCAAATATTGCCTCGGGTTCCGCGCAAAGCCGGCGCGAAGCAAACATATATTACAGGACTCGACCGCGCGGAGCGACGGAAAAACCGATTACTTATTCAGCAGAGGAATGTCTTTCCCCTTTGGAGGCATCGGGATTGATTTCAGAAAGGCGTACATATCCGTCAGGTCTTGGTCAGACACCGCCTTGGTTGTGTAAGGCGGCATTTGGTTCGTGGGCTGGCGGACGTACTGTAGGAACGCCTCAAGCGAAAGCTGAGGAGGGCCAACACGCGTTCCGCCGGTTTGCGTCGAGCCCTGCCCTTCCCGGCCGTGGCATTCGTAGCAGCCATCGCTCATATAAATCTTCTTGCCGGACTGGGCGTTTCCGGCGGGGGTGGTGCCGGCTCCGGATTGTTGAGCCCGCGCCGCCGGGCTCGCGAGAATCAGCGCTACACCAGCCAAAACGAGAGCGAGAACGCGGCGCATTGGATCATTCGCGGCACAGAATCTCTTCATACGCATCTCCTTAACGTGGCTGCGTGAGAACGTCCAGCATCGCGGGTTCTCCGCGTTTGACGACGTCCAGCGCGCGCCGGATCGCCGGCCCCAGGTCCTTCGGGTCGGAAATCGGCCCTTCCCCGTACATGCCCAAGCTTTGCGCGAGTTTCGCGTAAGAGATGTCGGGACCAGTGATGGTGGTTCCGATGCCGCAGTTCGCGACGCCGCGGCTGTGACGAGCGGCCATACGTTGCACCTGCATGACCTCCTGATGATAGGCGCGGTTGTTGTGCATGATGTTCAGCAGGGGGACGCGGTGATGCGCGGCCGTCCATAAGACGCCCGGGGCATACATCAGATCGCCGTCGTTCTGAATATTGACAGACAAGCGGCCGTATTTGCGGTTCGCAAGCGCGGCGCCCACCGAGGCCGGAGCGCCATAGCCGACCCCGTAGCCGCCCTCCGAGCCGATGTGCTGATAATGCTTGTCGAAGGACCACAACCGCTGCGGCCAGCGGCTCACGAACGCGGAGGGCGAGACGAGCGACCAATCCTCGCCCTGAATCTGTGCCCACAGTTCAGCCGACAAGCGCGCCGTGCTAATCGGGCTGGCGTCCCAGGCGAATGCGGCGTCGTCGCGCGCCCTCTCCAAAGACTGCTGGTGCGCCGCTTTCAGCCTGGCGCCGCGATCCTGGAGCGCCCGTCTGCGATCGTCGTTGAGGAGCCGCTTGACCGCTTCGGTCAGTGAAGGCAGGGTCGCTTCTCCATCGGCCGCGATAGCCACATCCACTTCCGGATAGCGCTGGAAATCCTGATAGTTGCCCTTGATGTAAAGATCGTCGGCGTTAATGCTGATCAATTTCGCATTCGGTTCCGTGATCGATTGCGAGGTACGAAACAATTGGTCGCGGTAGTTGTGGACCGCGCCCCAGAAATCGGCGAGTTCCAGACCCAGGATCACGTCCGCGTCGGCCACGAGTACGCGATTCCGCTCGGTCTGATTGAGCGGATGGCGCGTGGGGAAATTCATGCGCCCAGCCAGATCCACGACCGGCGCTTGCAGCGCCTCGGCAAGTTCAATCAGATGGGCAAGACCGGCGGGCGTGCGCGCCAAACGGTCGGCCAGAATCACCGGATTCTCCGCCGCAACCAGCAGCCGCGCCGCTTCGGCGACCGCCCCCGCATCGCCCTGCGGCGGCGCCGCATGCACGAGCTTCGGAATGTGCATCTTCACGTCCGCGGAAATTGGGTTCTCCTGCAACTCGCCATCCGCCACGAGTACGACGGGCAGGGTCGGCGGCGTCATGGCGATCTTGTACGCTCGCACGGCGGACTCGGCGAAGTGCTCGAGTGAGATCGGGAGATCGTCCCACTTGGTGAAGTCGCGCACCATCGCCGCGGCATCCTGCACACTGTGGAACCACTCAACGCCCGGGCGGCGCTTCGTGGCATCAATGATATTTCCGAGAATAATGTAAACCGGCACGCGGTCGCAGTACGCGTTGTAGATCGCCATGGCGGCGTGCTGCACGCCGACTGTCCCGTGGGCGAGCACCGCCAGCGGCTTGCCTTCGACTTTGGCATATCCGTGGGCCATGGCGACGGCCGACTCTTCGTGGCAGCAAGTGATGAACTCGGGGGCCTTGTTCCCGCCGTAGTTGATGATGGATTCGTGAATTGCGCGGAAACTTGACCCTGGATTTGCGCAAACGTATTCGAATCCGAGCGACTTGATTACATCCACCATAAAATCCGACCCGGTCCGATCCGCGGCCAGGACCTCGACGTTCGAGGGCGTGCCGGTTTCGGCCTCCGGCGACATGGGTGGCGGAAGGCTCCGCCGCAACTCGGCCGGCTGCGCAACAACGGTCGCTGGACTCGCAGCCAGCGCTGCCGCCCCTGCTGCCGCGCCCTTCAGGAAATTTCGGCGATCAACTGTTACTTTCCTTGGCTTGGTCATTACCTTGCACCTCCGACTCGGCTTTGTTCGAACTTATACCACACGCTCGAAACGAACCGCCACTAGATGCAAGGACGCACAGTGGTGTCATTATGCTTTTGATGGTTGGTAGCGGTTTCGCCAGAATGGCCCGCCAGTTGTTCACGCTAATATTTACCGATTGCCTCAAAATCCAATTCCACGATCCAATCCTTTGTAGGCTCATCGCGAGTGAAGTTTATGAAGCCCAGTGTTCCGAGCCTACCCAATTCTCTGTAAAAAGTTCGTTGCTTGACGTTTCTATATGCTCCCTTGACGTAGGGCGCTTCCGATAGCTCAGAGAAACTAATTTTCCGAGAAGGACTAGCGGAAAACGGATCAGTTGGTTCGGTCTCCACTACTCAAGGACGCGCGTGGCGGAATACACAATTTGCGTTGCGATGGATCTGTTTCGGTAGTCCGCCTATAACCGGCCGGCTCGATTCGAAGGCGTAGCAGAAACGGCTCCGGTTGCGGCGCTGGTAGAACGACGCATTGAAAACCGGCCGGAGCATTGAATTCTGAAGTGGTTAGTTGTAGATTGCCAGCCGGTCTGGGAACTCAACTGAAAACCCAGGTTATATGCGAATTCCTAAGGAGGGACCATGATGCCACATGCAAGTCGAGTGAGATTCACTCTGGCCGTAGCCGCCATCGCGTTGATTGCGCTCTCTGGGGTAAGGGCGCGCGCGCAGGCCAGTTCTCCACCTCGCAATGATCTTCCCAATCCTTATAAAGCCGGGGAGAACTGGGGGCAGTTACCAGACGGAAGAAAGTGGGGGTCGACCTCGGGCGTTTGGATCGGTCCCGACGGCAACATCTGGACCTATGAGCGGTGTGGTGGAAACAGTTGCTTCAACTCCAACCTTGCGCCCATTCTCGAGTTCGATCTTTCAGGCAAGCTTCTGAAGAATTTTGGCGCGGGAGTGTTCGCCTTTCCTCACGCTCTCTTTGTGGACAAGGACGGAAACGTATGGATGACCGACGGAATTCAAACAGGAAAGACGGATGACGAGACAGGCAACCATGGAAAAGGCCATCAGGTCATCAAGTTCAGTCCGGATGGAAAAGTCTTGATGACGCTCGGCAAGCCCGGAGTCCCCGGGGATGGTCCGGACGCCTTCAATCGGCCCTCGGGTGTCGCGATCGCGCCGAATGGCGACATTTTTGTCGCGGACGGACATCACGCTCCCGTCAATACACCCGTTAACGCGCGTATCGTGAAGTTCTCGAAGGACGGAAAGTTCATCAAGACGTGGGGAAAGCTCGGGTCGGCCCCTGGCGAGCTCGAAGGGCCTCACGCTCTGGCCTTCGATTCCAAAGGGCGGCTGTTCGTCGCCGATCGTACGAACAATCGAGTTCAGATCTTCGACCAGGACGGCAAGTTCATCGCCGCGTGGAAGCAGTTCGGCCGTCCGAGCGGAATCTTCATCGACAAAGACGACACCATGTACGTGGCCGACTCGGAATCGACAGACGATCCACACCAGCCTGGTCAGGAAGCGGGTTACGGATATAACCCAGGCTGTAAGCGGGGCATCCGCATCGGGAGCGCTAAAGACGGCAAGGTAACGGCCTTCATTCCAGACCCTGACCCGAAAAGCACTTCGAGCGCGGCGGAAGGCGTCGCGGTGGATCGCCAGGGCAACGTATACGGGGCGGAAGTCGGCTCGATGGACTTGAAAAAATACGTCAAAAAGTAAGGAATGATCGGGGACTCTATGGCTCGCCTGATCGCGCAGGTCTTGGGTGTGCCGTTGCTGCTGCGGAACACTGTCCTTCGATCTCGTTGACGCTCCCACTGCCGGGGGTTATGGTAAATCTTGAAGTAACAGGCATAGTTCCGGCGATTCCCCTGCGGCCATGAGAGCCCAGCGCCGGTATGTCATAATTTTGGCGGACTCCAATCCCGCATCGGCGGGACCGCACCCGTAGCATCGGAATGGCCTGCGCCAGTGCCACCGATGCCGTTCTTGAGGATCGGGCAAGCCGGTCCCGAAGCGCTCGCGTGTCATAACAACTGTGTCCACCATGGCCAAGGCAGGACGTTACGAACTCCGTGAAGAATTGGGGCGGGGAGCCATGGGTGTGGTCTATCGCGCGCACGATCCGGTCATCGGCAGAGACGTCGCGGTCAAGACGATGCGTTTGTCGGAAGCGGGAACGGGAATGTCGCGCGAGGAACTGATTGGCCGCTTCCAGACCGAAGCGCGCGCGGCAGGGCTGCTGACGCATCCCAATATCGTTGTGGTCTACGACGCAGGCGAGGAAGATGGCATCTTCCACATTACGATGGAGTTGGTGGAGGGGCGGAGCCTGCAGGCGTTGTTCGACGCCGGCCAATTGTTTCCGCTGCCGCGTACCATGAAGCTGATGGAACAAGTGTGTTCGGCGCTTGATTTCGCGCACCACCGCAACGTCGTCCACCGCGACATCAAGCCGGCCAACCTGATGCTGACCGAGGACGACACGGTCAAGATCACCGATTTCGGCACGGCAAAAATCCTCCAGCTCGGCACGGCGCAGACTTCACATGTCATGGGAACGCCGTCCTACATGTCTCCCGAGCAGGTGAAAGGGAAGCCCGTGGACGGGCGCTCGGATATTTTTTCCCTGGGCGTGATCCTCTACGAATTGATGACCGGCGAGAAACCATTCCCCGGAGAGAACATTACCACCGTCATTTACAAAATCATCAACGAAGAACCGATTCCGCCGCGCTCGCTCGACTCCTCGATTCATCCGGGACTCTCTACGGTCATTACACGCGCTCTGGCGAAGGAGCCGTCGGCGCGATTTCAAAATTGCCACGAATTGCTGGACGCCTTGAAAAATTACCACGATCTCGCCAGTCCGGACGCCACGGTCAGGATGTCCCCCGCAAGCCATCTGACGGATGGAGCAGGGGAGCGCGCCACCCCGCCGCCGGTTCGAACACCAGCCACTTCAGACTCGCATGCAAATACGGCAGGGGCGCCTGTACACCCCGTTCCGGCGGGCATCCCAGAGAACCATGGGACTCCGAAAGTAAGAGGGACCTTTCTGTTGTCTCTCATTCTCCTCGGTATCATCGGATTCGCCGGCTATCGCGTCTGGCCTCCCCTGTTGGACATATGGCAGCGCATGCATGAGCCGGCGGAAATGCCGCCAACTCGAGCAAAGCCCTCACCTGTGATTCCTGCGGCGAACTCCGGGGCGCCCGACCTGAAATCCGATGACTCGTCTCAGGCACCTCCGCTTGCCCAGCAGGCTGCGCCTACGGCCGCAGGGGAAAACCCCGCACCCACGCAGCCGGCGGCTCCGAAAGTTCCCGCCAAGGCGCCGGAGCCGGTTGCGGCGGCCGTCGCCGCGGCAAAACCGATTCCGCCGCAAAAGCCCGCGGCTCTTCCGGCGACGCTGGCGGCCAATTCACTCAAATCAACTTTAGGATCGGAGCTGGAGGACCTTTCGCTGGCAGGCAAAGTGAAAATGCTGGTAACTGGAAACACGCTTACTCTTTCCGGGCAATTGACCACGCGCGAACACAGCAAAGTGCTTACTCTTCTCCACAATGTGCCCGCGGGAGTCCGGGTGATTGACGATATCGGATATGCCGATGAACGGTAAGGGATTTCGGGAACGGACTTCGCCGTAAAGAATGAAGATCCCGTGTTTGTAACTTTCCTACACACAACCTACCCAAAGGTTTATGGATAGGCCTCCCCGGCTTACCAATCCCCTTTATTTCAATAACCTAGAAGCGCATCCTGACGGTAGGCGGCATGCTCTCGTACTTGGTAGGTTTGTCCTTTGGGTAGAATAAATTGTGACTGGCGAGCACATTTCTAGATTCTCCGCCGTCACTACTTGTCACAACAAGTGTAGTGATTCACGCGCACTCGATACCTTGTCCCGTTGAGCAAAAAGGAGCCTTGCAGGAATGAAGGTGCCCGCCAACTCGAGTCCCACATCGAACGAAGAAGCGCCGCTGGTGACGGCGACTCCCGTGGTTTCTCTGCGCGAAGAAGGCTCACGCCTAGGCGTAGCGAAGGGGCGTACGGCTGTTTCGAGCAGCGACGCGGCGGCGATCGGTTTCCTGCGTCAGTTCCGCGTGCTGGCCGGCGCAGCCCGGCTCTACCAACGAAATCATCCCCGTCTTATGGAAATCCTGACGTCCGCGGAGCAACAGCTTCGTGTGGCGCTTGCGTCGCAGTCTCCGCTGGTGTTCGCGGTGGAGCGTAACGGCATTATTTTGCCACGGTATGATGCGAAGGCTGGCGAATTACTGAATGATCCGGGCGGCGAGTTGCGGTCTCTGGCGGAAGAACTGTTGCGCAGCGGGATTTGCTCGCTTCTGTTCTCGTCACAGATCAACGTTGGCGAACTCGATCTGCTGGCGCACGAGATGAGTCTGGTCCCGCGCAGTGCGACGCCCGGCGACACGTCTTCGCGAAAAACCTGGGACAAGTGGCTCCGGGAACAACGAGTGATTGGAATCCGCCTGAATGTTCCAACCGAGAGACACGATTCGTTGTTGCTGGCGAGTCTTGTATCGGCGGTGCTCGCCTATGATGATGCCCCGCAACGTTCCTCTCACTCGCGCGCCAAGAGTGCGCAACCCGCGGCAAGTTTCGAACAGGTGGCGGCAACGGTGCGGATTCTCGGAAAGCTCGCCCCGCCGCGTGATGCGGATACGCAAATTTTAGCCGAGGACGCGGCGCGCCGGGCTCATTCGGTCCTTTCGGCCAGCGATCGCTGCGCGGTGTCACTTATCGTATACGGCGTTTCGAACGTAAAGCCGCGCGAAGGCGAGACCCTCGAGCCCTATCTTGGACGCCTGACCGATGCGTTGATGCTGGCCTTTGCGAAACAGGAATTCGAGGCGGGCCGCGCGACGCCTCGGGAACTTACCCATTTGCTGATCCGGCTCGATCAGGTGCGCAACCTGGCCCTGAACACCGGCACCGTGCGGTCCGGGAGCGTTCAGCACGACGAAACGCGCGTGGCCGCTCTCGGCGAAAGATTCTGGAATGCACTGCCGGCCCGCGAAAAAGCAAAGATGTTGCGCAGCCCCGAGGCCTGGTGCGTGCCGGCAGCCGTGGTGGCGAGGTTTCTCGAGCCGCTGGCCCTTGCGGCGGAACGCAAGAAGGAAGCGGCAGGACGCGCAGGGCGCGGTGTGCTGCTGGCCTATGCGCGTTGCCTGGAATCGGAAGAAGGCAAGGCACGGCGCGCCGTGGCCGCCGGACTGGCGGAACTGGCGCCGCAGATCGAGCGTCTGTGGCCGCATCCCGCGATATCCGATTTCGGCCGGGGAGTCGTGCAGGCGCTGCTGCAGGAAACTTCGCCGGGGATTGCCGGACTGCTGTCGGCTGTTGTCGAAAAACTGGCGCGCGTTTCGCTGAAAAAGCGCGGATACGCCGAATTTGAGCGAATGCTCGAAACACTGGAATCCTCACCGAGGGATGAAGAACACGCGCATATCTCCACGTTAGTTGGGCGAATCCTCAACGAGGAGCAATGGCTTTATTTGGTGGACGAAGCCCTGGCGAACCGGCCACTCGATCCTGTGATCCCGCGCCTGCTGCGGAAATGTCCGGACCGCCTGATTGACCGTCTCGGCCTTTTGCTGACTGCGCCGGATGGAATGGATTCCCTCGCCGCGATGGTGCGATTGGTTCAGGGAACAGGCGAGCCGGTGCTCGGAACCCTGGAGTTACGGTTGTATGAACCGCGCCGCCAACGCGTGGCAACCGCAATTCACCTGCTCGCGTCCGCCGATCCGAAGCGTCTGGCAGGCGCTTTGCCTCGCGCTTTGCCAAGCTGGGAATGGAGTTTGCAGGATCTTGCCGTCAGCGAACTGGCGCGGCGGACAGATCCGCCGGCAATTGCGGCATCCGCACAGGCGTTTCTGGCCACGGTTGCGGAAGCGCACGCTATGGTCGTTCCCTGCATGATCGATCATCTCGGGTCCGCGAACGAGAAATCCGCCATACCATTGTTGCTGAAAGTGGCCGCGGGGGATTATCCGGGGCTGCGTGACATGTATGTCCGCATCAAAGCGGCCGAAGCGCTCGGCAGAATGCGTGTGGCCGAAGCAGCTCCGCATTTGCTGCGGATCGCGAGGGAACGCAGCGGACTGACGCACACTGAGCCCGCCGCATTGCGCGCGGTGGCCGAAGAAGCCCTCGGGCTGCTCGAAAACCGTCCATCTTCAGCCCCCAAGCGCACGGCTGAGAAGGCGCCTTCCAAGTCCGGCACGGCGCACGCACGCCCCCGGCGATATCTTCGCGCGCATCTCCCGGCGCCGCTTTCGGCAGACATCGTGGGAACGCGTGGCGGCGAAGCGCGCGTGCGAACCATCAGTCTGGGCGGGGCGTTCCTGGAATCCGATCGGCGGCTCGCTGTGGGCGAGTCGTTGCACGTGCAGATCCGTGCCGGGTTGCGACGCATTGAGTCCACCGCGGTGGTGCGCAACGTCTCACCCAACGGAACAGGGGTGGAATTCGTACACATGAAAGCGCAAGACCGCGAACGCCTGAGACGCCTGTTGACACACTTGCTCCAATAGATTGCCGCACGCAGTTCTCACGCCCAAAGGGTTCCAGTTGGAAATTCAGGTTTCGCTCGGCTGGGCAGCGATCCCGGGAACGCCATTCTCCTGAATGGCGTGATGCCAACCGCCAATCTGGAGATTGGCGTTCCCGGATCTCATCCCCAGGTTCCCACATCAATTTCGGAATTCAGGGTTAAGGCGAGTCTGAATCCGGCGCGGAAAGCAAGGGGCGGGGGGATGTCTCAACGGGCTCGATTTCCGGAACATTCGCACTGCTGCCAACACCCATCTCCTTAAACTTGCGCACGGAGGGCATAAGACGGTTGTCGAAGGATGCTACGGCCTTGTTATAGGCATTATTGGCGCGCTCCAGGCCTTTCGCGATTTCCGAGAGATGCTCGGCGAACGTTACGACGCGGTCGTAAAGCTGTTTTCCAAGATCCTTGATGCGCTCGGCGTTCTCAGCGACAAGTTGCTCCCTCCAACCATACGCAATCGCTCTCAGAAGCGCGATCAGTGTCGTCGGACTTGCCAGGACAACGTGCTCGGCGATCGCATCCTCGATCAGGGTGAGGTCCTGTTCGAGCGCGGCGCTGAAAAACGATTCACCGGGGACAAAGAGAACAACAAATTCGGGCGTGGGCTCGAACTGCTTCCAGTATTCTTTGGCGGAAAGCCGGCTGATATGATCCCTGACCAGCCTTGCATGCTGCGTCATGGCTTGACGATACTCCGCGTCGGAATGCGCGCCGACCGCCGCTAGAAAAGCATGCAGAGGGACCTTGGCATCGATGACGATCTGTGTCCCGCCGGGCAAATGAACGATGAGGTCGGGGCGAAGGCGTCCTTCTTCTGTTTCGACGGACTGTTGCTCGGCGAAATCACAGTGCGGAGACATGCCGGCTAACTCGACAGCGCGCCTCAAAGTTAACTCTCCCCATTTTCCTTTTACTTGCGGCTGTTTGAGTGAATTAACGAGGCTCCCTGTTTCCTGCCGAAGTTCCTTGCTGGTCAAAGCAAGCTGCTGTACCTCGCTGCGCAGGCTGCCGTACGCCTCCTGTCTTGCCGATTCGACGCGCGTCACCTCGGTGCGGAGATCTTTCAGAGCTGTTTCGAGCGGGTCTACCATGGCCTGAATCGCGACCTTGCGCTGCTCAAGATCGCCTTCGGCTTCCTTCTGGAGGGAATCGAATCTTGCCTTCGCCAGGTCAATAAATTGCCTGCTGCTGGCCTGCAGCGCTTCGCCCGCGAGGGACTGGAAAGCTTCCTTCAGCTTCCCTTGCGCGTCGTCGAGAATGCGCCTTTGTTCATCGAGATTCGTGCGTTGCGCCTCGGCATCTTTCTCCGCCGTGGCCCGCAACTTCTGTTCATCTTCAATCCTTTTCTGGGCGCCCCGCAAATCTTGTTGGAGTGTGTCGGTCTGTTTCTTTAATTCCCCCGCCGTTCCCTCCAGATTCGCGGCGCGCCTTTCCAATTCAAGCCGTGCAGCCCCAGCGGAAGCGCGGGTCCATACCCAAGCAATTAAGAATCCGATGGAAAAAAAAGCAACGGCGATTAGTATTTCGGTTCCTATCATAAGCGCGCCTTGAAAGAGAAATGAAGCCAAACTCCGCAGTTAGTGCTGGCCGGATTCTATCACGGCCACCAATATCACCAGCGGGTCAGAGGCATGACTTGCTTCTTGGGGGCATGCCAGCCACCATAGCACTGATTCACACTGACATGCGGGGCCCTGCTATGCCGCCATCAATTTCTATTGAACTCCTGCCAAGCCGACTGCAGCAGTAACGCAAATTGTCCGGAGGGCTTGTCGTCCAGCATGCGTTCGAGTTCCGCACGGATTGGCGCGAGATCCTGGGGCGCCCTGTCGATTCGCCGGATCAGATGATCGGCGCGCGCGGCCCAGCTTCCGATCACAAGCGCGCGAGCGGCAACAAGTTTCTGGCGCGCCGCTTCCAGATCCGGCAGGCCGGAATCGGTGGGGATGAGCCGCGCCGTCACCGCGTAATCACCCGCGGCGAGAAACTTCGTTTCGATTTCGGCGGCATTGCGCTCGCCGCCGGACGTGGTCACGCGCTCCACGTTTCCGCGGAGAAACTGGATAATTTCCGGCGACCCATTGCGGACCTCGACAGCCAGGCGTTCCCTGGTTCCGCGCACGCGGACGGAAAGTCTGCCCTGCGCTCCCGCGTTGGGAGCCTCCTCCGGACCGCTGAATTCCAACAGGACCATTACAACCGGATCGGGTCCCGCATTGTGCCCCGCGACGTTTACACGCAGGTTTGTTGCTCCGACCGGAATGCGCAGCCCAGGAAGAACCACAAGCGATACGGGGGACGAGGCCAGGACAAGGCACGCTCGATCGGCCAGGAAAACGCGATTGGCATCCGCTTCGCTGCGAAAACCAGCGCCCTCCATTGTGAATCGGTCGTGCAGCGATAGAAAATGCGGGTAAGCAAGCAGGCGCACGGCTGAGGAAGGATTTTCGGCTGAAGTCCGCGGCCCGGAACCCGGGGACTTCACGACCGGTGCGGAGGCAGTGAGGTCATGGCCCGGGATCCGCGCCGTCAGTACGCCTGGTTCGCTGGGAGCGATGAATAGCGCCCGGCCCGTAGCATCTGTCGTCACTTTCTGGCCGCTCGAGAGTTCCACAACGACATGGGGCAACATTTGTCCGGCAGCGCCGAGCACCGCTAGCGTGGCCGGTGCGCCCGCAACCGTTTTCTGTGGAAGCACGATTGTGCGCGGCGCCGCAGGCTGTGCTTTGGGAGCCTCCTGGGCTCCAGCAAAGACCGGAAATAGGGCCGCCAGAACAATCACGACGGCGCGCGTGAGATGCTGCCTGCTGCGGATTCTCGTGAATGGCATAGGCCGGATTCTACGCTGGAGGCTGTCCGGCCAGGAAATAGACACCTCGCCGGATTTTTGACCCGCCCCTGAAAACCTCTTCTCCGAAGATATATCAGCGATTGCCCGTACGGTTGAATATTTTCGCTTCGTGGAAAAGCCGGAATAGCTCGGAGTCCAGTTCGTGCTGTTTGACGGACATATCCAGTATATCCAGCGCGCGCTCCACAGGGACGGCCTTCTTATAGGGCCGATCGGAGGCGGAGAGTCGGAATCAGGCGACAGCCCTGGCGAAGCAATGGACATGTTGTCGTGAAAGGAGATAACTACTTGTCCGATAGGGTATTGCGCGCGCAGCGCCGGTTTGTTAGCCTGTTTTTTAGTGGGGTAGTCCGACTCGAGATGGGACAGGGGTGTCTGCATGACCTCCTGGAACATCCGAAGCACAGAAACCATTTGGCGAACCGGATGAGGCCCTTTTGCGTATAGAAGCCGGGGCGCGCACCGACCTCGGGCGCGTTCGAAAGAACAACGAAGACTGCTACCAAATAGACACGACTCTGAACCTGTTTGTTCTGTCGGATGGTATGGGCGGCGAAGCGCATGGCGAGGTGGCCAGCGCGCTCGCGGTACAAACAATCATGGCCCACTGCCAACAGGCCGAAAACAGCCACGCGACGCCGACCTTCGGGCAGCCGCAACCGGACGTCTCGGGCCGTACGAATCGCCTGGCGAGCGCCATTCACCTCGCCAACCGCAAAGTCTTCGAAATGGCGAGCGCCAATCCCGGCCATAGAGGCATGGGGGCGACGATTGTCGCCGCGTGGATCGAAGGACAGCAGCTCTCCCTGGCTCATGTGGGTGACAGCCGTGCGTACGTATTGCGTGCTGGGTCGTTCGACCAGATTACAGCCGACCACTCCCTGGTAGCGGAAAAAGTGAGGATCGGCATACTGACGCCGCAAGAAGCCGAAGCCAGCGAGTTGCAAAGCGTTCTCACGCGAGCTGTGGGGACCAATGAGGCAGTCGAGGTGGACGCCGACGAACAGATGTTGCTTGCCGGCGATTCCCTGTTGCTGTGCTCGGACGGACTGACGCGTATGGTAACCGATCCCGAGGTCGCGAGCACGCTCCTGACAAGCACCTCGGCTCAGAACGCGGCGGACCGGCTCGTCGAGCTGGCCAATGAAAACGGCGGCGTCGACAACGTCAGTGTGATCGTTCTACGCATCCTTCCGAAATCGAAGGGCGTGCTGGATCGTTTGAAAATCTGGAAACGTAATTCCGGATGATGTTCGTTCGGCTTCGGCCGGAGGAGAGTAGCGATGTCGAGACTCGTCCTGAAATTCCAGGGCGCGGTACTGAAGGAGGTTCCTCTCGGGACCCGGCCGGTAACGATCGGCCGCGCGCCGGACAACGATATCCCCATCGATAATCTGGCCGTGTCGAATTACCATGCCCGCGTGTATGTCGAAGCCGGGTCGTTGGTTGTCGAAGACCTGAACAGCCTCAATGGATCGTTTCTGAACGATATACGCGTCGAGCGCGCCATGCTCAAGGACGGCGACGCCATCCTGATTGGCAAGCATCATATTTACGTGGATCAGGCGCACGATGCGGCTTTGCCCGTGGATGCGGAGCGCAAAGCGCCGGTCCCGCGCGTGAATGAAACGATGGTGCTCGATACCCGCGAGCGGCGCGAGATGTTCGAGCAGGCAATGTCAGCCGGTGAACGATCTCAACTCTCCCCGGACCGGATGCTCGTTCCGACGCTTACCGTGCTCCACGGACGCACGGACCAAAAAGAATACCGGCTCATAGGGAAACTGACCGTGATCGGCCGCTCGAAGATGGCAACCGTCCGGCTTCGCGGCTGGTTCGCGCCGAACATTGCCGCACAGATCAACAGGCACGATGATGGCTACTACCTGGGTCGCGGGGACCAAGCGCCGAAGATCAATGGCATCGCCATCGGCAGGCTGACCAAGCTCAACGATGGCGATTTGATCGAAGTGGGCAGAGTGCGGCTGAGTTTCCTGTATCGCGACTAAGGCGCCGCCCCGTTCCGTTTCTTATATGACACACAAATAAAGATCGCTCTCATCTCCTCAATTTCCTTCTATCCCGGTGGCCAGCGGAACGCGCGCCCGCCGAGCAAATGCAGATGGAGATGAAACACGGACTGCCCGGCGCCGCGCCCATTATTGATGACGGTGCGGTAGCCGTCCGTCAGCTTGCGTTCGTCGGCAAGCTTCGCGGCAATGGATTGCAGGCGGCCGAGCATCGCTGTGTCTTCCGCCGCGGCGTCGGTGAGCGAAACGAGGTGCTTCCGCGGGCAGATCAGGATGTGAGTTGGCGCTTGCGGCTGGATGTCTTCAAACGCGAATATTTCTTCGTCCTCATAAACGAGTTTCGCCGGAATTTCTTTTCGGCCGATTTTGCAGAACAGGCAATCGTCCATGATAATTCCTCGGGGCGCGGAGCCGGAAGTTGAAAATTAAGACTCGAAAGTCCTTATATCCATTCTATTTGTCGCCCAGATCGTTGGCCTGGTCAAGCCGCATGACGAATGTTTCAAATCCATCGCTGCTCCGCAATTGTGCGGCAAGCTGCTGCGCGGCATCGGGGCTGGGAACGCGGCCGACGCGCACGCGATAAAAATGGCCGTTGGGCGCATCAAAATCCTGGATGAAGATGGGCTGGTAGCGCGCGAGCAAGCGGTCGCGCAGGCGCTGGGCGTTGGCGGGATCGGAAAACGCGCCCACCTGTACGGTGAAGTTTCCAACCGCGGGACTCGGGCCGGAAAGCAGTTCGATGCGCACGGGTGCGGTGCCCGTGCCGATCATGTCGAGTCCGGCCGCCGCCGCCCGCGCCAGATCCAGCACGCGGTCCCCGACGAAGGGGCCGCGGTCGATGACGCGAACTTCAACCTGGCGGCCGTTGTTCATGTTGGTTACGCGAAGAATGCTGCCGAACGGCAGCGTGCGATGAGCGGCCACCAGGCTGTTCATGTCGAAGATTTCGCCGTTGGCGGCGCGCCGCCCGTGAAACGGCACACCGTACCATGACGCTATTCCCTGCTCGACGTAAATACCCGGCACGAAAGGGGCGCTTCTCGTGGGCGGCTGCGCGGCGCTCGGCGCAGATGCCGGCCGCGTGGGAGTTGGCTGGGGAGCCGGCTCCGGCTGCGGCGCTGAAGGGGCAGAGCTTGCGACGGGACGGCGGCCTGCACATCCCGCAACACAAAGCGTTGCCAGCAATAGAGCCGGAAGCCATGCGGATCGGGAGTGCGCTACGGGGCCGCCGGACACGCGCTCACTCACCTTGCGCACCGCGCTTCGCCGGCAACGCCGCACACTCGCTCTACCTTGTGATTCCAACACGTTCCGATTTGTTGAAGCGCTTCCACGTGGAATCCCCTTCAGACATTTCGAGGATGCGAGTTTCGCGTCCGCGCTTAATTCCAGCTATTATAGGCATGCAAAAAAAGTTCCAGCAAGGAGACGACGTGCCGCTTCCTATTCGATGGCGCTACAAATTCGACCGCTGGCGCAGCCAGCTCGCGGGGATGTTCCGGTCCGATCCGAAACAGTTGCGTCCGCGGCTTTGTCCCTCCTGCGGCACGCTGGTGGGCGCGACGGCAACCAAGTGCCATCAATGCGGCGCGAGCATGACGTTTTCTTTCGCCGCGGCGAGCAAGTCACTCGGACGCTGGATGCCGCAAACCTCTCCGGTAACATACGCCATGCTCACGATCTGCTGCATCCTGTTTGGCCTGTCGTTGATTATTACCGCGCGGATGCAGGGTTTCGCCGCGCCCGGAGGAAATCCTCTCGGCGCCTTGATGAGCCTTGGCGGGATTTCTGGCCGGGTTCTTGACCGCTTGGGCGCCTCGCTCCCCTGGCCCGGTGATATTGCAGAACCCTGGCGCCTCATTACGGCAATTTTCTTGCATGGTGGCATTTTGCACATCGTATTTAATATGTGGGTCCTGATGGACATTGGCCCGATGGTCGAGGAATTGTACGGCTCCGGGCGCTATTTGTTCCTTTATACGGTGTGCGGCGCGGCGGGATATTTGGTCAGCTCGTTCGCAGGTAATCCGAGCGTCGGAGCGTCAGGATCGTTGCTGGGGCTGATCGGTGTCTTGCTCGCAGCGACAACGGGCCGGAAAAGTCTGGCGGCGCAATCGCTGCGAAGCGCATTGATTCGCTGGCTCGTTTATATCGGCGTGCTTGGCCTGATCATGCGAGGAACCGACAACTACGCGCACTTCGGCGGACTGGCCACAGGCTATCTGCTCGGCCGAGTCATGGTGGATCGCCCGCCTGTGGATGTTCGCGAGCGGCGGCTCGCCGATTTTCTCGGATGGGCAGCGGGCATCGCCATAGCTATCAGCTTCGGTTTGATGGTCTTCAACTATCTTCAAAATACTCTACCACTCTAACGGACACAGTCATCGCGGCCGCGCCCATAAGCGCGCAAGAAAATGGAAATACTTGGCAATGCCCTAATGTTCGCTTAGGCGGCGAGCGACGACGACGCTGTAGTGAAAGCCGGAGAACACCGTGAAACCGGCGACGAGATATCCGAGAATCATTCTGACGAGTCGCAGCCAGGGCCAATCCGTCACAGCCAGCAGCACTACGGTGAACACCAGCAGGATTTGCACTGCCGTGGTGAGTTTGCCGTAGATGCTTGGCGGGAATGGCCGGTAACCCGCCACTACAAGAATCACCACGGCCGAGGTAAGCAGCAGGACGTCGCGGCTCAACACTAAAGTTGCCAGCCACCACCTGATTTTCCCGTTGAGGGCCAGCACCACAAACGAAGAAGAGAGCAGTAGCTTATCCGCGATGGGATCGAGATAAGCGCCCAGAGCGGTCTTCTGATTGAGCGAGCGCGCCAGAAGGCCATCCAGCGCATCGGTCAGCGCGGCCAGGATGAGAATGGCAAGTGCCATCCCATATCTACGGTAAAGGATCGAAATGATGAAAAACGGCAGGAATCCGAGCCTCAGGAACGTGAGCTGATTCGGAACGGTGAAGATGCGGGACGCCATTTTTTGGATTCTACTTCAGTTCAGACGAATAGAGCGAGATAATCGCGCAAGGATCGGCCCACTCTCTGCTCAAATCGGTCGGCCATCGAAGCGATTGAGCCGTGCGGCTCGTCGAGCGCGATTCGCTCGACCCGCTGCATGGGAAAAAACAGCGTCGGCAGGCCGATGCGGTCTCCTTCCGGATCCATCACCTGTCGGATAAAATCGTCAAAGGAATTCAAATCAATGCCGCGCACGGTCACCCCGGCCGAATTCATGGAGGCGAGCATGCCCCACAGTTTCTCCTTGGGGGAATGCAGGCTCAGGATGATGATTGAGTTTGGCTCCAAAGGTGTGTTCGCCTCATTTTCGGATGACACCATCATTCTATCCGGACATGCGTCACATGGCTATGTCCGGCAACTCCTCGTGCGCCATGCGTTAGCCCCTTCATCTAGAACCATCCTTCTGGGGCCTTACAAGGAAATAATCTTCAGGTTCTCCGCAACGCGCAATTTCGGCTCAGTGACTTTCTGCACCGCCTCCGGGCTAACGCCGGGCGCCACCTCGCGCAGCAACAGTCCCTCGGGCGTGACTTCGATCACGGCCAGTTCGGTAACGATCAGATCCACCACCTCGAGACCTGTGAGCGGCAGAGTGCACTTGTGGAGGATCTTCGGCTGCCCCTCTTTCGTGGCGTGCTCCATCGCGACAATGACGCGCGGCGAGCTGGCCACCAGGTCCATCGCGCCGCCCATGCCCTTCAGCATCTTGCCGGGAATCGCCCAATTCGCGAGGTTGCCTTTCTCATCCACCTGCAGCGCGCCCAGGACCGTCATGTTCACATGGCCGCCCCGGATCATCCCGAATGAATCCGCGCTCGAAAAATAACTCGTTCCGGGGATTTCGGTGACAGTTTCCTTCCCTGCGTTAATCAGGTCCGCATCTTCTTCGCCTTCGAACGGGAACGGCCCGACGCCGAGCATCCCGTTTTCCGATTGCAGCACGACCTCCATTCCCGCCGGAATATAATTGCCCACCAGGGTCGGCGTGCCAATGCCAAGATTCACGTAGTAGCCGTCGCGCAGTTCCTGCGCCACGCGCCGGGCGATCAATTCCCGCTTACTGTCTTCCGATTGTGCCATCTTCTCCCCTTCCAGTATTCCGGCGGGCTCAAGTTCTGGCGGGTTTCAAGTAAAACCCGCTCCCGGTAAAGCCCGCACTTTATTCCGGCGGGCTCCCCTTCGGAACTCAGGGTAAACAAGTAGAGCCCGCACCCGGATGCGCGTCAAGCGCGCTTTCGCACGGTTCTCTTTTCGATCTTCTTCTCGTAGTTCGTTCCCTGAAAAATGGCATCGACGAAGATTCCGGGAGTGTGCACGCAATCGGGAGCCAGAGTTCCCAGCTCGACAAGCTCTTCCACTTCCGCGATTACATAATCCGCCGCCGTCGCCATCATGGGATTGAAATTCCGCGCGGTCTTGCGATAGACGAGGTTTCCCCAGCGGTCGCCTTTCCACGCCTTGACGAAGGCGAAATCGCCCCGCAGCGAGCGCTCAAGAACATATTTGCGCCCGTTGAATTCCCGGGTTTCTTTTCCTTCCGCGATCATCGTGCCCACGCCAGTGGGTGTGTAGAACGCCGCAATCCCCGCGCCGGCCGCGCGCATTCGCTCGGCGAGCGTGCCCTGGGGGTTGAGTTCGACTTCGATTTCGCCGCTCAAGAACTGCTGTTCGAACAGCTTGTTCTCGCCGACATAGCTGGCGATCATTTTCTTGATCTGATGCGTTTTGAGGAGCAACCCGAGGCCGGAATCGAGCGTGCCCGCATTGTTCGACACGCAAGTAAGATTTTTCGTGCCCTTGCGGAGCACCGCGGAAATGAGATTTTCGGGAATCCCGCAGGTTCCAAACCCGCCTACCAGAATGGTGGCGCCATCGAACAGTTTCGCAATCGCCGCTTCGGCGTTGGCTACGCGTTTATCCATCGAGTGGGGCTCCCCGTCGCATGAAATCCTTCAAAAACAGCTCCGCAAGTTTACTGCAAGTCGCGCAGAATCTTATACAGTTCGCCGGCGGCCGCAAATTCCTCTTCCAGCGCGCGCGTCCGGAGGTCCCCGCGCAGCTGCTCGAGCGACTGGATCAACTGACCCAGCGCGCGATCCAAATTGTCGCTGTTGGTGAGAATAATATCACGCCAGACCGAATAGGGACTTCCCGCCAGGCGGAGCGCATCGCGCAGGCCGCGTCCCGCGAGCGTCACGGGCAATCCGGTTTCGTCCGTCTGATCGCGCACAACGCCGGCGAGCGCGACGGCAAGAAGTTGCGGAAGGTGCGAGACAATCGCCGCGGCGCGGTCGTGCGCTTCGGCGTCCAGCCAAACGGGTTCCGCGCCTAGCTTTTCGACCAGCGCTACAAATTCCGTGACGCGCGGATCGTTCGTGCTTTCTCCTCCGGGCTTCCCGATCAGCGCGTATTTCGAGCCGCGAAACAACTCCGCATCGGCCGCGGCGATCCCGGAGATTTCCTTCCCCGCCATGGGATGTCCGCCGAGAAAATATGCTCCACCTGTGGGAAAACATTCGGCCGCAGCTGCGCAAACGGATCGTTTTGTGCTCGAAGCATCCGTGACCAGCGCCCGGGGTGAGGCCAGCCGCGCCACCTCCGGCAGCAATTCGATGGTGTGTCCCACCGGAAGCGCCATGTAAATCAAATCCGCCCCGGCAAGCGCGAGGGAAAGCTCCTCGAAACCTTCGTGGATCGCGCCCCGTTCAAGCGCGTGGCGCAGCACAGACCCTTTGTCCCAGCCGGCCACGGCCGCTTCAGGCGCGTACTTTCGCAGCGCGAGCGCAAACGAGCCGCCTATCAATCCAACGCCCAGGATCGCGACACGCCGGAAGGAGGCAGCCATGGCTTATGCGATCGTCCGGCCGACCGCTGGAGCGATGATGCGCAGCTCGGCCATGAGTTTTTCAAACTGCTCAAAGAAGAGGGACTGCGCTCCGTCGGAAAGCGCGTGCTCCGGATCGTTATGCACTTCGAGGAGCAAGCCATCAGCGCCGGCCGCAACCGACGCGCGAGCCATGGGGGGAACTTTGTCGCGAATTCCCGTTCCGTGCGACGGGTCGACCACGATGGGAAGGTGCGAAAGCTTCTTGATGACGGGAATCGCGGCAATATCGAGCGTGTTGCGCGTCGCGGTTTCGAATGTGCGTATGCCGCGCTCGCACAGGATCACATTGTGGTTTCCACCGGCCATGATGTATTCGGCGCTCAACAACAGCTCTTCGATTGTCGCGGACATGCCGCGTTTGAGGAGCACGGGCCTTTCCACGGTTCCCAGCGCGCGAAGCAAGAAATAGTTCTGCATGTTGCGCGCGCCGACCTGGAGAATGTCTACGTAGGACAGCATCAGCGGAATTTGCGACGCGTCCATCACCTCGCTGCAGACGAGCAAGCCGTTCTTGTCGGCGGCCTCGCGCATCATCTTGAGCCCTTTTTCGCCGTGCCCCTGGAAGCTGTAAGGCGAGCTGCGGGGCTTGAAAGCGCCGCCGCGAAGAATCTTGGCGCCGGCCTTCGCAACGCAATTGGCGATCAAGCCGATCTGTTCGGGTGTTTCCACCGAGCAGGGGCCCGCGGCCACGACAACTTCCGTTCCGCCAATGCGCACGCCGCGTGGCAGCTCAATCACAGTTCCCTGCGAACGAAATGCGCGGCTGGCCAGCTTGTACGGCTGCGTAATGCGCACGACCTCGCGCACGCCGTCAATCACTTCAATGTCCCGCGGATCGAAGTCCGCAGGGACGCCCACAGCCCCCAGGACCGTCTGTGACGCGCCCGTCGAGCGATGGATGTCAAATCCCATCGACACCAGACGGTCGATTACGTGCTGGATCTGTTCTTCCTTCGCGCCTTCCTGCATCACAACTACCATCGGAAGTCCTCTTCTCTCTTAAGAGTCCTGTCGCGGCCCTTCAACGACCGGCGCGTTCGATTTGTGGGTCGGAGATTTAACTCCGACATTGAACGGTGGTAACGCTGAGGGCTTTAGCCTCTGAAGCTTCAGGGCTTAAAAGCCCTTCTCCTAACCTACCTTTTTGTCGGACCTGAAGGTCCGACCCACAAATCTTTTCCGTGGCGGCAAACTTTGTAAGCAAACTTCAGGCCCAGAACAATAGATCAGCACGCGCACGCTTTAACTTTCCTTTTTCCTGTCGCCGTCATGCATCACTGTGCGTTCGACCGAGCGCGCTTCATCGAGGATGCGCTCAAACAGGCGCCGAATCGCCGCGTCAGGGAGCGGGCCGGGATTGGCGCGCACCGCCGCATCCAGAACTTGATTCTCGCGGTCGGGCTGGTAGAGCGCCTCGCCGGTGGATTGCTTGATGCGGCCGATCTCGACGACGCAGTGCGAGCGCTCGTTCAGCAATTCCACGAGCCGCCGGTCGATTTCATCGATTCTGCGCCGCCAATCTTCGATGCTCATGCGCGCGGCTCCCGCCGGCTCATCCCGGCCACTGCGGCGCCCTTCAGCAATTTGACGCGCGCCGCGAGGGCTTCGGCGGCGGCTTCGACGCTCCCGGCTCGCTCGATCTCTTCGACCAGCGCCGAGCCGACCACCGCGGCGTCGGCCAATCCGCCGAGCGCCGACACGTGCCCCGGCAACGAAATGCCGAAGCCAATGGCGATGGGAAGCTCGGTGACGCGGCGAACGCGCCGCGCCAGCGCGGGCAATTCGTCCGCCAGTTGATCTTTCGCGCCTGTCACGCCCGTGCGCGAGATCAGGTACAGGAATCCGCTCGACGATTGCGCGATAAGCGCCAGGCGCTCGACGGTTGTCGTCGGCGCAGCCAGGAAAATCGTATCGAGGCCTCGCGAAGACATCGCGGCGCGGTATTCGCCGCCTTCCTCGGGAGTGAGATCTGTGATCAGCACGCCGTCGGCGCCGGCGGCTTTTGCCGCGTCGCCGAATTTCTCAAGGCCCATTTGCAGGACGGGATTGAAATAGCTGAACAGGACGAGCGGAACTTCAGTTTTTGCGCGGAGAGACTTCACGAGCGAAAGCACGCCCGCTAGAGTCGTCCCGGCACGCAATGCTCGTTCGCTGGCGCGTTGGATCACCGGACCATCGGCCACAGGATCGCTAAAGGGCACGCCCAGCTCGATCACGTCCGCGCCCGCCTTCGCCAGCGCGAGCACAAACTGCTCGGTCGCGGCGAGCGACGGGTCACCCGCGGTGAGATACGCGACCAGGCCCATTTCGCCGCTGCGGCGCAAATCAGCAAATCGGCGCGTGATGCGGGATGGATTCGTCATAGTTGTAACAACATGAGTCACAGCGCCCTACAAATACCGGGCCAGGATTTCCATATCCTTATCGCCGCGGCCCGAAAGATTCAGGATGACGACGGAATCGCGCGGCATCTTCGGCGCGCGCACGATCAATTCGGCCAGAGCGTGGGCCGATTCGAGGGCCGGGATGATGCCCTCCATTCGCGCCAGCATGCGCGCGGCGGCGACCGCGGCGTCATCGCTCACGGCCGTGTACTCGGCGCGATGCCTGTCGGCCAGCCACGCGTGCTCGGGACCGATCGCAGGATAATCGAGCCCCGCCGAAACCGAATGCGTCGCCGCAATCTGGCCGTCGGGCGTCTGCAGGACGTACGAATACGTCCCTTGCAACACGCCGGGGCGCGCGCCGGAGTACCCTGCCGCTGTAGCCATGCGGGCCGCATGTTCTCCAAGGGCTTTCCCGCGTCCTCCGGCTTCGACGCCGAGCAATTTCACGCCGGGATGATTCAGGAATGCATGGAACAAACCAATGGCGTTCGAACCGCCGCCTACGCAGGCGACGAGCAAGTCGGGCAAACGCCCCTCCACCTCGAGGATTTGCGCGCGCGCTTCCAGACCAATGACGCGCTGAAAATCCCGCACCATGACGGGATAGGGGTGCGCCCCCAGGACCGATCCGAGCAGATAGTACGTCGTGCGAACGTTCGTGACCCAGTCGCGCATGGCCTCGTTGATCGCATCCTTAAGAGTGCGCGTGCCGGAATTTACGCCGACAACTTCAGCGCCCAGCAGGCGCATGCGGAAGACGTTGAGCCGCTGGCGCTCCATGTCCTCCGTGCCCATGTAGACCACGCATTCGAGGCCCAGGCGCGCCGCCACCGTGGCCGTGGCGACTCCGTGCTGTCCCGCTCCGGTTTCCGCGATGACGCGGCGCTTTCCCATCCGCACAGCCAGCAAGCCCTGGCCCAGGCAGTTGTTGATCTTGTGCGCGCCGGTGTGCAGCAGGTCTTCGCGCTTGATGTAGATGCGCGGGCCGCCCAGATGCTCGGTCAGCCGTGAAGCAAATTGCAGCGGCGTGGGACGCCCCGCAAAATTCTTCAGCAAGGAGTCCAGTTCGCGCTGGAAACTCGGGTCCTTGCGCGCCTCCTCGTAGGCGCGCTCGAGTTCCTCAAGCGGCGCGACGAGCGTCTCCGGGACGTAACGCCCCCCGTAGGGACCGAAACGTCCTTTCGCGTCCGGCCAGATTTGTGGAGCGGTAGTCACCTGGTCCCCTTCCAATCCAACTCAAGTCATGTAGCGCCCGCCGGAACCTGTCCCGACTGAGTCGGGAAGCGGGCATCCGCTTGATCCAAAAGTGCCCCGACTCTGTCGGGGCGTTACAAAAGTCTACCCGCGCGCAGCCTAGATGCCGACAAACAGCGCGCGTAACCGCGCGGGATCTTTCCGCCCGGGACGCGCTTCGACGCCGCTGGCCACGTCCACGGCATACGGTTCGGCGGCTCGGATGGCCTCGGCGATATTCTCCGGCGTCAAACCGCCCGCCAGAATAATGCGGCCATAGCGCCGCGAGGTGCGCGCGAGATCCCAATCGAGCGTGCGGCCCGTGCCGCCATGCAGTCCGCGCGCAAATCCATCGAGCAGAATTGCATCGGCGCGACGGTAGCGAACCAGTTCTGCCGCGCGGAATCCACGTCCCACCCGTACCGCCTTGATCACACGATGCGTCCGTGCCAGCGACGCCACTTCCTCGGGCGATTCCGCGCCGTGGAGCTGCACCGTATGTAAGCGCAAAGCCCGCGCCAGCGACGCAACCAGCAGCGGCGGCCAGTTGACGAACACGCCCACCGCTTCGACAAACGGCGGAAGCCGCCGAATAATGCTCCACGCGTCCGCCGGACTGATGGCGCGCGGACTGGGCGGATAAAAATTAAATCCGAGCGCGGAAGCTCCCAGGTCAACGGACAAACGCGCATCGTCCCAGGCGGTGATCCCGCAAATTTTAACACGAGTCGCGGGCCGTAACCCGGGGTTCGTGGCGCCCGCTCCGCGTGGAGTCGTCCGAAAAATGAGTCGCCTAGTAGGCATGGAAACCAAAATCCGGAGTTCGAAATCCTCCAACGAATGACTCAGCCGGTTTGTGGGTCGGAGCCCCGACAAGGTCGGGATCTTCGACTTTAGCTCCGACATTGACCGGTGGCAACGTTCAGGGCTTTAGCCCCTGAAGCTTCAGGGCTTAAAAGCCCTTCTCCTAACCTGCCCTTTTTGTCGGACCTGAAGGTCCGACCCACAAATCTTCGCCCGAGTAGCGGACTTTGCCAGCAAACTTCCGACTTGAAACAATTAGGATGCGAGCAAAGCGCGCAACGCCGCGGCCGGGTCAGTCTGGGCCATCAGATGCTCGCCGATCAAGAACGCGTCAAATCCAGCGGCCCGCAAGCGCGTCAAATCTTCATGCGAGCGCAGGCCGGATTCACACACGGCAATGCACTCCTCGGGAATGGCCTCGATCAATTCGAACGATGTTTCGACCCGCACTTCGAGGGTGCGAAGATCACGATTGTTGACGCCGATGATTCGCGCGCTCGCCGCCAGCGCCCGCGCCAGCTCCGCGCGCGTGTGCACCTCTACCAATGGTTCCATTCCCAGTTCGCGGCCGAGCGCGAGCAGCCCGGCGAGACTCGCGTCATCGAGCGCCGCGACAATCAACAGGAAAGAATCCGCATTCGTCGCTCGGGTCTCCCAGACCTGCCACGGATCGACGATGAAATCCTTGCGCAGCACCGGCAGACCAACAGCCGCGCGCGCGTTGCGCATATATTTCAAGTCGCCCTGAAAGAATTCTTCTTCGGTCAGCACGGAAAGCGCCGCCGCGCCGGCAGCCTCGAAGCCGCTCGCCAGCGCGACCGGGTCGAAATCGGCGCGGATCAACCCCCGGGAAGGGGACGCCTTCTTCAGTTCGGCGATCACGTTGAGCGAATCTCGCCCCAGCGCCGCGGCAAAGTCCCGCACGGGCTGGGCTTGCTTCACGCCGAACCGCAGCACCGTCTCGGGGACGCTTTTCCGCCGGTGAGCGATCGCGGCGCGGCGCGCCTCGATGATTCGGTCAAGCACCGTCCCGGATTTGATCTCAGCCGCCATTGGCATGCGTCTAGTCTCAACAGGAATGGAAATGGAAACGCTAATGCTATCTTCCCGCGCCGAGGGAGTCAATGACGCGCGCACGATCTTTCTTTATGCGCGCCGTGAAATCGGTTCGTGGTTTATAGCGGATTCCGTGGGGGAAGAATGTTAAGTTCTATTTCTCGAAACCGCCATGGGCTCCTACCTACTACTGGCTTTGAGTGCGTTTGCCGCGGGTGCCATCAACTCGGTCGCCGGAGGAGGCGCGTTCCTTACCTTTCCCGCGCTCATTTTCAGCGGCGTGCCTTCCATCATCGCCAACGCGTCAAGCACTGTGGCGCTTTTTCCGGGGAGCTTCATCAGCGCCTGGGCCTATCGCGACGACTTCAAGAAATCCGGGGATTTCCCGTTTCGACCGATGCTGATCGTCAGCCTGGCGGGGGGCATCGCGGGAGCGCTGCTGCTCCTCTACACGCCGCAAAGGACCTTCGACGGGATGATCCCCTGGCTGATGCTGTGCGCGACGCTCTTGTTCACGTTCGGCCCGCGTTTGTCGCCGATCCTCGCGCGCATGATCCACATCGGGCCGGTAACGCTCCTTTGCATCCAGGCCCTGGTCGCTATTTACGGAGGTTATTTCGGAGGCGCAATCGGTATCCTGATGCTCGCGGCGTGGTCGCTATTCGGCCTCAAGGACATCCATGTGATGAACGCGAACAAGACCCTATTGGGCGGCTCCTTGAACGGCGTCGCGGTCGTCTTATTTGTGATTGCCCGCAAGGTCTGGTGGCCTCAGACGCTGGTGATGCTGGGCGCCGCGGTCATCGGCAGCTATATCGGCGCACACTCCGCCAAACGCGTAAACCCACGCTACGTCCGCAACGCTATCACACTCGTCAGTATCGCCATCACGGTCGTGTTCTTCCTGCGGCATCGCTAGCCCGCGCAACTCATGAGCGCGAGACGGAGCTGATTCGGAATGCCGGCTTGCTGCCTCGGATCGCACTGGTGGGGGGGGGTGGCACAGACTTCAGAGTCTGTGTGGCTACTCGTTGCTCGGCGTGAATTATCTGCAGCAATTGCGAGTTTCTCCCACAACCGCGGCATGCAAAGCTATCGCGGGGACGCCTGTAAGCTTAGATAGCAGCTCGCAGATGTGGAGCGA